>NZ_JAHVAO010000001.1:0-1200000 GCF_019264345.1 Marinobacter arenosus | reverse complement strand
TAAAGGTGTAGTGGGTCTTGCAGGCGCCCTCATTGTTGTCCTGCTCGTGCTGTCCAGCGTGTACATCATCCCGGAAACGCACCGGGGCGTTATGCTGCGCTTTGGAGAGTTGGTGGAAACCGACATTCAGGCCGGGATCCATTTCAAAGTGCCGGTCATTGATCAGGTCCGGGAGTTCGATATCCGGGTGCTGACCATGGATCTTCCGTCCCGTCAGTACCTGACGGTTGAGAAGAAGCCGTTGGATGTGGATTCCTACATTGCTTGGAAAATCCGTGATGTTGACCAGTTCTATCGTGCCACTGGCGGCGACGAATACCGGGCTCAGTCTCTGCTGCTGTCCCGCGTCGACAATGGCCTGCGTGACGAGTTCGGTATTCGCACCATGCACGAAGTGGTATCCGGGCAGCGCGATGAGCTGATGCACACACTGCGTGACCGGGTCAACGAGACCTCCCTCAACGAATTCGGCATTGAGGTGCTGGATGTGCGGGTGAAAGCCATCGAGTTTCCCGGTCAGGTCAGTGAGAACGTCTACCGCCGTATGGCAACCGAGCGGGAGAAGCTGGCCCAGGAATTCCGCTCTCGGGGCCGCGAATTGGCAGAAGGCATCCGTGCGGATGCCGATCGTCAGCGCACCGTCATCCTGGCTGAAGCGTTCGCAGAGTCCGAGGAAACCCGCGGTGAAGGCGATGGTCAGGCGGCTGCGATCTACGCCGATGCCTATGGCTCAAATGCCGAGTTCTACAGCTTCTATCGAAGCCTGCAGGCGTATCGGAATACCTTCTCCAGCAAGGACGATATCATGGTCATTGACTCCGACAGTGACTTCATGAAATTCCTGAAGGATCCTCAGGGCGGTCGCTGAAGCTCCGCCTCCCGGATCGAAAAACCGGAATACCTCGGTATTCCGGTTTTTTTGTGCCGACCAACCGTGTAAAATTCCGACGGTTTTGTTTCCGGTTTTTGCCGCGGAATTCGCCATAAATCCTGTGTAAACCCCACGGCGCTCTCGCCGAAGCGGGCCTGACGGACAACGTAATCTCATGACAGTATCTGATCGCTGGTTACTGCCGGACGGGGTAGAGGACATTCTGCCGCCCCTGGCCGGACGGATCGAATCCCTGCGCCGGGATGTAATGGATACCTGCCAACGCTGGGGCTACCAGCTTGTAATCCCACCGTTGATCGAATATCTCGAGTCACTTTTCACCGGTACCGGGCACGATCTGGAGCTGCAGACGTTCAAGCTTACCGACCAGCTTACCGGACGCATGATGGGCGTTCGGGCCGACATGACGCCGCAGGCGGCCCGTATCGATGCCCACACGTTGGGGCAGGAGGGCATTACCCGCCTGTGTTACGCCGGCCATGTCCTGCACACCCGTCCCCGGCACATGCTGACGGGCAGAACGCCGATCCAGGCGGGGTGTGAGCTGTTTGGCAGTGAGTCCGAATCCGCCGATATGGAAGTGATCAGCCTGATGCTGGAGACGTTACGGGTGTCCGGTTTGCCCCGTATCCATCTCGATCTGGCGCACGTCTCGATTTATCAGAGCCTGATCGGTGACGCCGATTTCAACCGCGACACCGAAGCCGCCATCTTCGATGCCATGGCCCGCAAATCGGTGCCGGAGCTGGACGAATTGCTGGGTCAGTGCCCGGCAGGGTCAGCCGGGGCACGACTGCGGGAGCTGGCTCGCGTGAGTGGCGGTCCGGAAGCGCTAGTCGAAGCACGGCGGATTCTCGCTGGCGCCTCCGCAGAGCTGGATGCGGCCCTGGAAAAGCTGGGGCGCGTCTGTGACATGTTGTCTCGGGACTACCCTGAAGTGAGCGTCGGTTTCGATTTCTGTGAACTGCGCGGCTACAACTACCACACCGGTCTTGTGTTTGCGGCTTATGTGCCCGGCCACGGTGATTCGGTGGCAAAAGGCGGCCGCTACGATGCCATCGGCAGTGATTTTGGCCGCGCCCGTCCGGCAACGGGTTTCAGTCTGGATATCCGTGCCCTGGTGTCGCTGGGCGAACGCGTCCAGGTTCGGGCAGGGGCGGTCTGGGCGCCGGCCGATGAAGATCCGGCGCTTGAGGGTGTTATTTCCGGGCTCAGAATGACCGAGACCGTCATCCGGGCACTCCCTGAGGATGTCGACGCCGATCCGGCAGCCAGAGGCTGCGACCGGAAGCTGGTGAAACAGGGCGGCCAGTGGGTCGTTGAGAAACTGGACTGAGGCCCATTGGGCGTCGGTGAACTTATTTACAGGTAAACTTGCGAAACGCCTGTCCTTCGGGGCAGCCGCATTGAGAGAGAATCATGGGTAAAAACGTTGTTGTGCTGGGCACCCAGTGGGGTGATGAAGGCAAGGGTAAAATTGTGGACCTGCTGACCGATAAGGTTGCAGCCGTCGTCCGTTTTCAGGGCGGTCACAATGCCGGCCACACACTGGTAATTGATGGCAAGAAAACCGCACTGCACCTTATTCCGTCCGGCATTCTCCGCCAGCATGTTTACTGCCTGATCGGCAATGGCGTTGTGCTTTCGCCGGAAGCGCTGCTGAAGGAAGTCCGCGAACTCGAAGCCAATGGCGTCGCCGTTCGTGACCGCCTGCGCATCAGCCTTGCCTGCCCCATTATCCTGCGCACTCACGTCCGTATTGATCAGGCCCGTGAGCGCGCCCGTGGAAACGACAAGATCGGAACCACCGGGCGGGGCATTGGCCCGGCCTACGAGGACAAGGTGTCTCGCCGCGGGGTGCGTCTGGGTGACCTCTGCAATCCTGGCGATTTCGAGGCCAAGTTGCGGGAAATCATGTCCTACCACAACTTTGTCTTGACCGAGTATTTCAAGGAAGAGGCGGAAGATATCGATGCCGCCCTGGAAGAGCTCAAGCAGATGGCCGAGGAAATCCTACCGATGGCGGCGGACGTGACTGACATGCTTCACGACTTCCGCAAGCGTGGCGAACACATCCTGTTTGAGGGCGCTCAGGGTTCCCTGCTGGATATTGACCTTGGTACCTACCCGTACGTGACCTCCTCGAACACGACCGCTGGTGGCACCGCCACGGGGTCCGGCTTTGGTCCCCTGTTCCTGGACTACGTGTTGGGCATTACCAAGGCGTACACCACGCGGGTTGGTTCCGGTCCATTCCCAACCGAGCTCTTTGACGACATGGGTCAACACCTTGCGGTCAAGGGCAATGAAATCGGCACCACAACCGGTCGCTCGCGCCGTTGCGGCTGGTTCGATGCGGTGGCCCTCCGTCACGCAATCCAGATCAACAGTGTGTCCGGCATCTGCCTGACCAAGCTGGACGTTCTGGACGGTATGGATACCGTGAAAGTGTGCGTGGGTTACAAGACGCCGAAAGGCGAGATTACCCGTCCGCCAATCGGCTGCGACACCTATAAAGATATCGAGCCGGTCTACGCCGAGCTGCCGGGTTGGACTGAAAGCACCGTGGGGCTGACCAGTGTCGAGCAGTTGCCGGAAAACGCGAAGGCGTACATCCGTTTCCTGGAGGAGCAGATCGAGGCGCCGATCGATATTATCTCCACCGGTCCGGACCGGATCGAGACGATCACCCTGCGCCATCCGTTTGGTGAGTGATCGATAGCAAAAAAAACTGCCGCCCTGTGGGAATCTGCCGGGCGGCTTTTTTTTGCCTAGGGTTTCTCGGCGATGACGGTTGCCCGTTTCGGGCCGGGGTAACCCTCGATCGTGCGGGACGGGTCGGCCGGGTCGAGGAAGTCCTTCAGTGAATTGAAGCGCATCCAGTCGGTACTGCGTTGTTCCTCGGTGGTGGTGACGGTAACGTCGACCACCCGGGCATTGCGGAAGCCCGTGCGATCGAGCCAGCGCAGCAGGGTATCGCAGCTGGGCAGGAACCAGACGTTGCGCATTTGCCCATATCGGTCCTCCGGCATCAGCGAGTAGCCTTCCGGGCCATCCGCCACCAGAGTTTCCAGTACCAGCTCACCTCCGCGCCGAAGTGTACCCTTGAGTTCAAGCAAATGATCCAGGGGCGAACGGCGATGGTAGAGCACGCCCATCGAAAAGGTGGTATCGAACGCCTGCAGGTTGTCTGGCAGGTCCTCCATCCGCACCGGCAACAGGTCCACGGGTGCATCGCCCTGATAGCGTTTCACGCTGAGGAACTGGAACAGGAAGAGCAGGCCGGGATCGATGCCGATCACCCGACTGGCGCCTTCGCCGAGCATGCGCCAACAGTGGTACCCGGAGCCGCAGCCCACGTCCAGGATTCGGCGACCTGTCAGGTCGGACAGGTACGGCAGTACCCGGTCCCACTTCCAGTCGGAGCGCCATTCGGTGTCGATATAGGTACCGAAGAAGTCGAATGGGCCCTTGCGCCAGGGCATCAACCCGCGCAGGGCGCTTTCCAGCTGCCCCTGCTGGGGTCCGGTCAGTTTGTCCGGAGTACTGAGTGTAATGGCGGAGCTTTGCAGGTCCGTTTCTGTGCCGGGTAGTTCCGGCAGACTGTTCAGTGCCGCCTGCCAGCGGTCGACGTCACCGTGCGGGGCGTCCTCAAAGCGATGGGTGAGCTGACCGCGAAGCCGGTCGGCCCAGTGGGCGTGGCCTGTCTGTTCAAGCTCCGCCAGTAGTGGTTCGAACTGCGTTTTCCAATCGAAATTTGCCATGATTCTCGAACTGTATTCAGCGACTTTTAATGGCCAGCATGGAGACGAAGTTGAAGCACTGGTACCAGACCAGTACCCGGTCAAACCCGGCTCCCAGCAACCGTTCCTTGTGATCTGCCAGAGTTTCGGGAATCAGGACCTGCTCGATGGCTGTGCGCTTCTGGCTGATTTCCAGGTCAGAGTAGCCGTTGGCGCGTTTGAATTCGTGGTGCAGCCGGGTCTGGATGTCCTGTTCCTCATCGGACTCGAAGCGGATTTTTTCGGACAGGATCAGCACCCCGCCCGGGCGTGTGGCCTCGGCGATACGGGTGAGCAGGTCAGTTCGACGCTCGGGCGGAACGAACTGGAGGGTAAAGTTCAGGGTAGTGACCGAGGCATCGCTGAGCTCTGTCTCCAGAATGTCTTCGCAGCGCAGGGTTACCGGCAGTGAGCTGTCGTCCAACGCTATGTAGTGTTCACAGCGCTCGATCATGGCGCTGGAATTGTCGACCCCCACGAGTAAGCAGTCCGGGTGGGAGATACCGTGACGCATCGCCAGGGTGGAGGCGCCCAGGGAGCAGCCCAGATCATAGCAGTGGGAGCCGGGCTGGGCGTATTGCTCGGTAATGACCTCGATCATCGGAATGATGGTGGTGTATCCCGGAACCGAGCGCCGGATCATGTCCGGAAAGACCCGGGCGACGGATGCGTCGAAACGGAAGTCCTCGGGGCGGCGTTCGGTGGCGAACAGCCGGTCGGTCATCTGCTCCGGAGGTTGGCCTGACTTACCCATCGCGGTCATTCTCCTCCGTTTCGGGCACTGGCGGGGCTGTCGGCGCCGGCCGGCTGCAGCGGACACCGCGGTTTTTGTAGTCGACCAAAATGCCCCGGAACGACGGATCGACGTCCGCGGCAATGGCCAGAAATCCGTTCTCGCAGGCAGCGTGCAACTCGGAGGCCTTCGGTGACATACGGAACGGTTCGTTCGGGGTCACGTGAATGGCCTGAAAGTCGCCCACCGGCATATGGTCCTTGCTTTCTGAATGATCGATCTTGCCGCTGGCTTCCAGCATCACCACCGTGGCAATGGCCGTAACCATGGCGGTCACAATCAAACTGCGAATGGTGTAGCGGGCCTCGTTCTGGCTCATGCTTACCTCATCTGGATGTGGTCAAGGGGTTATTCAGTATTGGCCGGGAAGGGAAATCGATGGCGATTGCAGGGCAGCCAGTTGTTCCCTCAGGGAAAGCACCTGGTCCGACCAGAATCGTGGCTGGGCAAACCAGGGGAAGAAGCGGGGAAAGGCCGGATCGTCCCAGCGCTTGGCCAACCATGCGCAGTGGGCAATCTGCCGGTAGCAGCGCAGGGGTTCGATCAGATGGCGCTCCCGGCGATTGAAGTCCCGGAACATTTCATAGCCTTCGAGCAGTTCACCGAGTTGGGCTCCGCGCTCGGAGTCCTCGCCATTGAGTAGCAGCCACATGTCCTGAACCGCCGGACCGGTGCGACAGTCGTCGAGGTCCACGAACAGCATCTGTTCATCCCGGCACAGTATATTGCCGGCGTGACAGTCGCCGTGCAGTCTTAGGGTGTCCACGGGGCCGGCTTCGTCGATCCGGGCGCCGCAGGCCTGGATAAGGTCCGGAATCAGGCTGTCCCAGGCCGGGCGAAGGTCGCCTGGAATCCAGTTTCCCTCTGTCAGCAGCCGGTTACTGCTCTCGATACCGTCCAGCAGTGACATACCCGGCCGGTGCTGGAACGGCCTGTTTGCGCCGATGTTATGCATCCGTCCCAGCCACTGTCCGAGCCGGTACAGGGTATCCGTGACGCTGACGTCCGGTGCCTGGCCACCGCGTTGGGGAAACACGGCGAAAAGGAAATCGCCGTGGAGGCCCAGTGTGTCGCCGGAGGGCATCGCCAACGGCCCAACCACAGGGATGTCGGCGTCAAGAAGTTCCAGCGTGAACTCATGCTCCTCACGGATGTCGGCTTCGGTCCAGCGGCCGGGACGGTAGAATTTGACGATAACGGGCGGACCTTCGTCGAGACCGACCTGATACACCCGGTTCTCGTAGCTATTGAGGGCGAAGAGCCGTCCGCTGACCGCGAAGCCAGCCGCTTCCAAGGCGTCCAGAATGATGTCGGGAGTCAGCGAGTCGTACGGATGGGGCGATGCGGCCGGTGGCGAGTCATAGGTCATATTGAAAGGTGGTCAGAGCCCTGTGTCGTAATTGGATTTCATGGTCTGGAGATGGTACCAGTTTTCGTCAAGTTCCCAGCGAATCCGATTGATGCCCGTCGCTCCCAGGACGATATCGCCGGCTCGCGCCTGGATATGGGCAAGTTCGCGTTCCGCTTTTTGCCAGGAACGATGGCTGTCGCTGAGGTTGCGCATGTTCGGGAACACGGTGCCGAGCGCCTCCTGGGTCGAGGTGGTATGGGAGCGCAGCGAGCTCATGACGGCCGTGCTGCCTTCCACCCGGAGCACTCTGTGCTGATAGGGATAACTGGCGACTTTTTCATCGGCCTTGAGGCGTTCATTCAGGCTGATGATTTCAAATCCCCGCCATCCCAGCCATCCGACGAACAACGCGGCTACAACCATGACCAGCGCAAACTGCTTCCTGTCAGACATCATTTTCAGGGCTCCATCCACTGCGTCCAGAGCGTCAGTATAACCTGTATGGTTGTCCGCGTAAGCACGGTGGCGGCGTGAAGAAGGGCGATTTTCCAGAACAAACGCGTGATCGGTTATGCTTCGGTACGTCCATGGCATAAAACTGGAGCAGTCGGGTGTCCGAAGAGTCCCTTGCAATTCAAACCGTCGTCATCGGTGCCGGTGTGGTTGGCCTGGCTATCGGCCGGTCGCTGGCGCAAGCCGGCCATGAGGTCATTGTTCTTGAAGCCAATGGCCGTTTTGGCGAGGGCATATCATCCCGCAACAGCGAGGTGATCCATGCGGGCATCTATTACCCGGAGGGCAGCCTGAAGGCTCGTTTGTGTGTGGAGGGGCGCCAGCAGTTGTACCAGTACTGCGATCAGCACAAGGTCGGGTATCGGAAGTGTGGCAAGTGGATTGTGGCCACCTCCGATCGCCAGGTGGAAAACCTCGAGGCGATCCGCAATGGAGCTGGACGCAATGGGGTAGAGCTGGAATTTGTTTCGGGAGTCGGTGTGTCAAACGCACTGCCTGACATCTCCGCAACGGCCGGGCTCTGGTCGCCGGAAACCGGCATTGTCGACAGCCACGCGCTGATGCTGTCCCTGCTTGGCGGGTTTGAAGATGCGGGTGGGCGAATGGTGCCGGGAGCGCCGGTGACCGGTGTGGAAACCTTTGGGCACCGTCACCGGTTGCGGGTTGGTGGCGATATGCCGTGCGTTCTGGACGCCAGTAACGTAATCAACGCGGCGGGTTTGGGGGCCGCCAGGCTTGCTCAGGAGTGGGTTGGCTTGCCAGAGTCGCAGAAACCTCGCCAATGGCTGGCCCGGGGCGTCTACTTTAGCTATGGGGGGCGCCACCCCTTCCGGAACCTGATTTATCCCGTCCCCGAACCCGGAGGCCTGGGCGTGCACCTCACACTGGACCTTGCCGGACAGGCGCGTTTCGGGCCCGACGTGGAGTGGATCGATAACGAGGATTATTCGGTCGATCCCGGTCGGGTTGCTCGATTTACAGACAGCATTCGGCGCTGGTGGCCGGGCCTGGACGAGAGCCGCCTTCAGCCGGCGTACGCGGGGATTCGGCCAAAATTGACGGGGCCCGATGGCGGTGTCTCCGATTTCCGCATTGAGGGGCCTGAGGAGCACGGGGTCGATGGCGTTGTGAACCTGTTCGGAATCGAGTCTCCCGGTCTCACGTCCTGTCTGGCCATAGCCGATCTGGTGACGGCAAAGCTGCGCTAGGCGGGCGTTCGGGCCAGGGCCCAGACCTGTATGTCCCGGGCGCCATGGTCGCGCAGCAGGGCTGCCAGAGCCCGCGCGGTCGCGCCCGTGGTAACAACGTCGTCGACGATGGCAATGCGCCGCGGCAGGGTCCCGTGTATCTCGAAAACCCCTCGAAGATTGTCCAGCCTTTCATGACGGCCGAGTTCCCGCTGCGAGCGAACATTCCTGCTACGGCTCACGAGGCCTGCAGCAACCGGAATGTCCAGCGTTCTGCCGATTTGCTCGGCGATTTCCTGGGCGTGGTTGAAGCCGCGCTGACGCCGCCGCTGCCGGTGCATGGGGGCCGGGACAAGGATGTCAGGTTTCAGTGCGGTGTTCTGGTTGAGAAGATCCGCAAGGTGTTGCCCGAGTCCTGCAATCAGCGGGCGGGCGAACTGACGTTGGCGGTTGTATTTGTAGCGCCCAATCATGCTGTCGACCGGAAACTGGTAACGCCAGGGAATCACTGAACAACCATACGGCGGGAGCTCGGCGAGGCAGTCTCCGCAGGTAAGGCCGTTCGCGGTGTACGGAAGGGGAAGGGCACAGATCTGGCAGTGGCACCGGTTGGCGGGCAGGTCGTGATGGCAGGGCGCGCATAAGCCGTTGAATGCATTGCTCGAAAGGCAGGCGACGCACAAGCCGGCTGCCGAATCGCTGTTAACCTTTAGTTCCATTAAGGTTGACAGCCAGTTCAGGCCCTTTATCATCTGTTTCATCCGTAAACCCAGAGACCGGAAAAGGTTAACAGGACTCTCACATGACCGCTACAGCCACCTCCTCGGAAATTCGCCACGACTGGACGCTGCAGGAAGCGCGCGAATTGTTCGCGTTGCCATTCAACGACCTCCTGTTTCGTGCCCAGAGTGTTCATCGCCAGCATTTCGATCCGAACGAAGTCCAGGTGAGTACCCTGCTGTCCATCAAGACGGGCGCCTGCCCGGAGGACTGCAAATATTGCCCGCAAAGTGGCCATTACAATACCGGTCTCGAGAAGGAAAAGTTGCTGGAGATTGAGAAGGTGGTGGCTGAAGCCAAGGCCGCCAAGGGCAAGGGGGCTTCCCGCTTCTGCATGGGAGCTGCCTGGCGCAGCCCGTCCAAAAAGGATATGCCCTATGTCCTGGATATGGTGAAACAGGTCAAATCCCTGGGGCTGGAGACCTGCATGACACTGGGCATGCTGGAGGAACATCAGGCGAAGGAACTGGCCGATGCGGGGCTGGACTATTACAACCACAACCTGGATACCTCCGAGAAATACTACAGCCACATCATCACCACCCGTACCTACCAGGATCGTCTGGATACCCTGGATAACGTGCGTAAAGCGGGCATGAAAGTATGCTGTGGCGGGATCATGGGTATGGGCGAGGACGATGATGACCGGGTTGGCCTGCTGATGCAGCTGGCAAACCTGCCGCACCATCCGGAAAGCGTGCCTGTGAACATGCTGGTCAAGGTCAAGGGAACCCCCATGGAAGACGTGGAGGATCTGGATCCTTTCGATTTCGTTCGCATCATCGCGGTGGCCCGGATCATGATGCCAGCGTCCCACGTCCGGCTTTCTGCGGGCCGGGAGAACATGAACGAGCAGATGCAGGCACTGTGCTTCATGGCCGGAGCCAATTCCATTTTCTATGGCGAGAAACTGCTGACCACGGCCAATCCAGAGGCCGACGCCGACATGGAGCTGTTCCGCCGTCTGGGCATCCGTCCAGAGCAACGCGAACAGTGTGCCTCCGAGGAGCAGGAAGAAGAGGCGATTGCCGAAGCGGTGGAGTATGAGGCGACCCGCCACATGTTCTACGACGCGACACGGGAATCCGCCGCGTCCTGATAGCATTCCGGGGTGATACTGTGCGTGACTTTGAAGGCGAGCTTGCTCAAAGAAAAGAGGCGGGTCTCTACCGGACCCGTCGCCAGATTACCGGCCCTCAGCAGCCGGTACTGACCTCTGATGGTAGGCCGTTGCTGTCCTTCTGCAGTAACGATTACCTTGGACTGGCCAATCATCCCGCGAACATCGACGCCCTGCGCAACGCCCTGCCTGACACCGGCCTCGGTGGCGCGGCTTCGCACCTGATCTGTGGTCATCACGACGCCCACCATGAGTTGGAGCAACGTCTCGCCCGCTTTACCGGGCGCAGCGCCGCGTTGTTCTTCTCCACGGGTTACATGGCCAACATGGGCGTGATTTCGGCCTTGGCCGGTCGCGGCGATACCATTTTCTCCGACCGCCTCAACCACGCGTCGATCATAGATGGCTGCATTCTCAGTCGGGCCCGGGTCAGGCGCTACGCCCATGGCGATGTGGCGCAGCTGGAAGCGATGCTGGCGCAGACCTCGGGCCACAAATTGGTGGTGACCGATGGCGTGTTCAGCATGGATGGCGATGTCGCCCCCCTGAAAGCGTTGGCTCGGGTGTGCCGGGAGCACGATGCCCTGTTGGTGGTGGACGACGCCCATGGTATCGGTGTGCTTGGCCCCCAGGGGCGCGGCAGCGTTGCCGCACAGGGATTGTCCGAGGCCGATGTGCCGGTGTTGATCGGAACGCTGGGCAAAGCGGTCGGCACCAGCGGTGCCTTTGTGGCCGGATCCTCCACGCTGATGGACTACCTTGTGCAGAAGGCGCGGACCTACATCTACACCACCGCGATGCCGCCGGCGATTGCCGTCGCCACCCGTACCAGTATTGACCTTATAGAGCGTGATGACGATCGCCGGAATCACTTGCAGGCGCTGATTGACCGATTTCGTCGGGAGGCGTCGGCCCTTGGCTATGAGTTGATGCAGTCCCACACGCCCATTCAGCCCATCCTGGTGGGTGACAATTGGAGCGCTCTTGCACTCAGTCGTGCGCTGGAAGAGCGCGGGCTCCTGGTCACTGCCATCCGCCCGCCAACCGTTCCGGAAGGCGAAGCGCGGTTGCGTGTGACAGTCAGTGCAGCGCACAGCCAGGCCGACCTTGATCGCCTGCTGGACGCGCTGTCGGAGTGTCGCCATTTGCTGGCAGAACAGGACGTTGCGGTATGAGCGCGGCAGCTCGCACTCTCGCTGAGCCGACGGACCTGGACGCCGCCGTGGCAGACACAGAAATTGCGGACAAGCTTCTGATTGCAAGGCAGTTTGGTAAAGCATGCGGTACGTACGAGCAGGCCTCCCGGCTTCAGCGCCGGATGGGGGAAGCTATGTGTCGTACCCTCGAATCGGGCTACGAGGGCTCGCGCCCGCTTCGGATCCTCGACCTTGGCTGCGGTACCGGCTGGTTCACCCGTAGGCTGGCAAACCTGTGGCCGTCGGCGCGGGTGACGGGAGTGGATCTCTCGCCAGAAATGATCCGCAAGGCCAGCGAACAGAGCGGCCCGGAGCTTGACTGGCTGGTCGCCGATGCCGACGCGTTGCCTCTGCGCGATCACAGCTTTGATATTGTTTTCAGTAATCTGATGATTCAGTGGTGCGCCGATCCCGGTCAGGTACTGGCCCAGTGTCGACGCCTGCTCAAGCCAGGCGGTAGGCTGATGGTTTCCACCCTGCTGGACGGGACGCTTCACGAACTGGTGGGCGCCTGGGCCGCCGCGGACCCCGGGCAACCTCACGTAAACCGGTTCGAGTCCGAGTCGTTTCTGCGTGAACGAGTAACAGACGAGCTGCCCGGCGCCTCAATCGATACCCGGACACTGCAACTGTCCTATACCTCCCCGATGGCGCTGGCTGCGGAATTGAGACAGTTGGGCGCTGGTTTCAAGGGCGAAACCCGGCGAAAAACGCTGACCGCGCCTGGTCGCGTACGCGCCATGTGCGGCCACTATCCGAAAGAGTCGGACGGCACTGTGATCGCAAGTTACGAGGCTGCATGGGTGCACTGGCGGGCCGCTGAATCGCTCTCTCAATCCTAACCAGTCAGGAACAATCGAAGGCATGGCCAAGAAATCCTTTTTCGTTACGGGCACCGATACCGGCGTGGGCAAGACCATGGTCTCGGCCGCCATTCTCGAGTCGGCGAAGGCAGAGGGCAAGCGTACCCTGGCCATGAAGCCAATAGCCTCCGGCTGCGAGGTAACCGCCGATGGTCTTCGCAATGAAGATGCGTTGGCCCTGCAGAAGGCCATCACGGAACCCCTGGCCTACGATCTGATCAACCCGGTAGCGCTGGAGCCTGCAATCGCGCCTCATGTGGCCGCCGCGCAAGCGGGCAGGACTGTCACAGCCCAGCGCCTGATCGGTTTCTGCCGAGGGCTTCAGATCCGACCGGCAGACCTGTTGCTGGTTGAGGGCGCCGGTGGCTGGCGGGTACCCCTGAACGACCGGGAAACCTACGCGGCATTGCCCCGGGAGCTGGGAATGCCGGTGATCCTGGTGGTTGCCCTGAAACTCGGGTGCATCAATCATGCGCTGCTGACCGCCGAAGCCATCCGGGCCGACGGCCTGGAGGTGGCGGGCTGGGTTGCCAATCGCGTGGAATCGGAACCGATGACGTGTGAGCAGGAGACGCTGAACTACCTGCTCACCCATCTGGGCGCGCCTTGCCTGGGTGTATTGCCATGGCTTGAGAGCGCGGATCCTGTGGTCCTGTCTGGTTACCTGAAAATCGATCCGCTGTTTGAAAATTGACCAAAACTATGGCTTACTGGTGACAATAATTGGTCACTGGAAGTCACTGTCATGATCAACAACACGCTTGCGGTCGGTATTCAGGGTATCCAGGACGGCATGATCGGCATGGAAAATGCCGCCCGGAAGATTGCCCGAGATGGCGTCGATGGTCCCCAGGGAACGTCTGATGGCGCTGGAAGCCTCGTGGAGCCGATCATCGACCTGAAACTCTACGAACGCAGTGTGGAAGCATCCGCACAGGTGGTGAAAACCGCCGACGAGACCCTGGGCACCCTGCTCGATATCATGGCCTGAGCCTCGGTCGTGATTGCTGTCTCTCCGAACATTCCCGCTTTTTCCGTTTCTGGCGCGGCCCGGCCTGCGTCGGCTTCGGACCCTTCGCCGGATACAGCGAACCGTGACAGCCGTTCCGCTTCTGTCCAAAACGAACAGGGGTTAAGTAAAGAAGAATTGAGCCGGCTTTCGGAACTGAAGGCCCGGGACCGCGAGGTGCGGGCTCACGAGGCGGCACACCAGGCCGCAGGTGGCCAGCACGCCGGCGCTGTCTCGTTTACCTTTGAGCGCGGTCCCGATGGCGCCGAGTATGCCGTGGGTGGGGAAGTGTCCATCGACGTGTCGCCGGTGCAGGGCGATCCCCAGGCCACTATTGAAAAGATGCGGATTGTCCGGGCTGCCGCGATGGCACCGGCGGAGCCTTCCAGCCAGGATCGGGCCGTGGCAGCAGAAGCGATGCAGGTGATGCTCCAGGCCCGCACCGAGCTGGCATCCGAGCGCAACGGCGACTCCGGAGATGCCTTGTCCCAGATGGGTGCACAAGCCAGCAGCGCCTACCGGTCTGTATCAGCCCTGGCCGACGAACCGCCAAAACCGACGACCGGTTTCGGCCCGGTTGCCGCCTGAACAACCAGCGTTTTTCCTCCCGAGTTCCAGGTACTCGCAACTGTTTGTATTTGCTTGTGCGCCCCCTTTACGTCACATACCGCAACACAAATTTTTGTTCCGACTATTGACAATTCTGTGCCTGTAAACGTATGTTTCAAACAAGTGTTTAATTAAGGCCGCGGCGCAGCGCGTTGCGGTGTCTGAGCAAACCCAAGGCCAGAAGCTGTCAGACCAGATTCAGCTGAGACCGAAAACCGAGGTGGATTCCATGCCTGAATACAAAGCGCCCCTGCGTGACATCAAATTTGTAATGAACGAGCTGCTGAACAGTGAGCAGCACTACGCAAACCTTGAAGGTGCCGAAGACGCGACTCCGGACATGGTGGATGCCATTATCGGTGAAGGTGCCAAGTTCTGTGAGCAGGTTCTGTCTCCGCTGAACCAGGTGGGTGATAAAGAGGGTTGTACCTGGAGCGAAGACGGTGTGAAGACGCCGACCGGCTTCAAGGAAGCCTACCAGCAATACGTGGAAGGCGGCTGGCCGTCCATGACTGCGGACCCCAACTACGGCGGCCAGGGCCTGCCGCACTCGCTGGGTCTGGTCATGAGCGAAATGGTGGGTACTGCCAACTGGTCCTGGGGCATGTATCCGGGCCTGAGCCATGGTGCGACCAACACCATCGAGGCGCACGGCACCGAAGAGCAGAAACAGACCTATCTGACCAAGCTGATCAGTGGTGAGTGGACCGGCACTATGTGCCTGACCGAGCCGCACTGTGGTTCGGATCTGGGTACGTTGCGCACCAAGGCGGAACCGAATGCCGACGGCACCTATGCCATCACCGGCACCAAGATCTTCATCTCCGCCGGTGAACACGACATGGCCGAGAACATCGTCCACATCGTTCTGGCTCGCCTGCCGGGCGCACCGGAAGGCACCAAAGGTATTTCCCTGTTCATCGTACCGAAGAATCTTCCGAACGAAGACGGCTCTTCCGGCGAGCGCAATGCCGTTTCCTGTGGTTCCATCGAGCACAAGATGGGGATTCATGGCAACGCGACCTGCGTGATGAACTTTGACGGTGCCAAGGGCTGGCTGATCGGACCGGAGAACAAGGGTCTGAACTGCATGTTCACCTTCATGAATACCGCTCGTATCGGTACCGCCATTCAGGGCCTGGGTGCCGCCGAGCTGGGCTTCCAGGGCTCACTGGCTTACTCCAAGGAGCGTCTGGCCATGCGTTCCCTCAGTGGTCCCAAGAATCCGGAAAGCATTGCGGACCCGATCATTGTGCACCCGGACGTTCGTCGCATGCTGCTGACCCAGAAAGCGGTGGCCGAAGGTGCCCGTGCACTGATCTACCTGACTGCACAGCAGGCGGACATCGTTCACAGCGGTAAGACCGAAGAAGAGCGCAAGGCCGCCGATGAAGCGCTTGGCTTCCTGACGCCGATCGCCAAGGCATTCCTGACCGAGATCGGTTACGAAGCCGCCAACCTGGGCATGCAGGTATTCGGTGGTCACGGTTTCATCTCCGAGTGGGGCATGGAGCAGAACGTACGCGATGCCCGTATCGGCATGATCTACGAGGGCACCACCGGTATCCAGGCACTGGATCTGCTGGGTCGCAAGGTTCTGATGACCCAGGGCGAGTCCCTCAAGGGCTTCACCAAGCAGGTGCACGTGTTCTGCAAGGAAAACGCGGACAATGAACAACTGAAGGAATTCCTTGAGCCGCTGGCTGCGTTGAACAAGGAATGGGGTGACCTGACCATGAAGGTTGGCATGACCGCCATGAAGAACCGCGAAGAGGTTGGGGCTGCATCGGTGGACTACCTGATGTACTCCGGCTATGCCGTGTTCGCGTACCTGTGGGCCCGCATGGCCAAGGTTGCCCTGGACAAGATGGCGGACGGTACCTCTGAAGAGATGTTCTACAACGCCAAGGTGCAGACGGCTCGCTTCTACTTCAAGCGTATGCTGCCCCGCGCCAAGGCCCATGCTGAAAGCATGCTGGCTGGTGCGGACAGCCTGATGGACATGCCGGAGGAAGCCTTCGCCATCTAAGGCGCGGGCACCTGAGGCAGTTCAGCAGTGTACGGAAAGCCCGCACTCCAAGGAGGCGGGCTTTTTTCATGAGTTGAGTTCCGCTTTTGAGGTAGAATGGCGGCCCAAAAAAATAATCGAGAGCGGACACATAGCCCGAACAGGCGAGTCTGGCCAATGATGGTCGTTTTGCCGCCTGAAAAGACTGACTGGAATTTTGGAGAGTTATAGATGGCTGATTATCAGGCACCTTTGCGTGACATGCGTTTCGTGTTGAACGAAGTATTTGATGCTCCCGCCCTTTGGGCCTCGCTGCCCAAGGTTGCCGAGAACGTCGATCCGGAAACCGCCGATGCCATTCTGGAAGAAGCCGGCAAAATCAGCGGTGGCGTGCTGGCGCCGCTGAATCGTGAGGGTGATGAGCTGGGAAGCAAGTGGAACGAAGGCGAAGTCACCGCACCGGAGGGCTTCAAGGAAGCCTACCAGACCATCGTTGAAGGCGGCTGGAATGGTCTTGGCGGCAACCCTGAATTTGGTGGCATGGGTATGCCCAAAACCCTGGTTGCCCAGTTCGAGGAGATGATGCAGGGCGCCAACATGGCGTTCGGCCTTGCACCAATGCTGACGGCAGGTGCCTGCCTGGCGCTGGACGCCCATGGCAGCCAGGAGCTCAAGGAGAAATACCTGCCCAACATGTACTCCGGCGTCTGGTCAGGCGCGATGGATCTGACCGAGCCTCATGCTGGAACCGATCTGGGTATTATCCGCACCAAGGCCGAACCGAATGATGACGGCTCTTTCGATGTGACCGGCACCAAGATCTTTATCACTTGGGGCGAGCACGACATGGCCGAGAACATTATTCACCTTGTTCTCGCCAAGCTGCCGGACGCCCCAAAGGGCCCGAAGGGCATTTCCCTCTTCCTGGTGCCCAAGTTCCTGGTCAACGATGACGGCTCGCTGGGTGAGCGCAACAGCTTCAGCTGTGGCTCCATCGAGAAAAAGATGGGCATCAAGGGCTCGGCTACCTGCGTGATGAATTTTGACGGCGCCAAGGGCTGGCTGGTCGGCGAGGAGAACAAGGGTCTCGCCGCAATGTTCACCATGATGAACTATGAGCGTCTGGGTGTTGGTATTCAGGGCATTGGTGCCGCCGAGGCATCTCTGCAGAGCGCTCGTGAGTACGCGATGGACCGTATCCAGAGCCGTGCACCAACCGGTGCCCAGCAGCCAGAAAAAGCCGCTGATCCGATTCTGGTTCATCCCGACGTGCGTCGTATGCTGCTCACCATGAAGGGCTATGTCGAAGGTGGTCGTGCCTTTTCCACGTACGTTGCCCAGTGGCTCGATATCGCCAAGTACGCCGATCCCAGTGAGGAAGACCGTCGCAAGCATGCCGAAGGTATGGTGGCGTTGCTGACCCCGGTGGCCAAGGCGTTCTTGACCGACCGCGGCCTGGATGCCTGCATTATGGGCCAGCAGGTCTTCGGTGGGCATGGCTTCATCCGGGAGTGGGGCCAGGAGCAACTGGTTCGCGATTGCCGCATTACCCAGATCTACGAGGGCACCAACGGTATCCAGGCGCTGGACCTGATGGGGCGCAAGGTCGTCGGCAGCCAGGGCAAGCTGTACGAGCTGTTTGCCCAGGATGTTGCGGCATTCATCGAAGAGAACAGTGCTGACGAAACGCTGCGTCCGTTCCTGGAGCCGCTTTCTGCGGCACTTGAGCGCCTTTCCGATGTCACCGAACATGTGATCAATCAGGCTGGTGACAATCCGGATGCGGTCGGTGCCGCATCTGTGGATTACCTCGACCTGTTTGGCCTGACGGCGCTTGGCTACATGTGGGCCAAGATTGTGAAGGCGGCGGCTCCGAAAGCCGACGGCGACAGCTCCGGCTTCTACACGGGCAAGCTGAAAACCGCGCGTTTCTATTATGACCGCCTGTTGCCGAAGACGGTTTCCCTGGCCGAGGGTATTCGCAGTGGCAGCGAGTCTATGATGGCGTTGACTGCGGAAGAGTTCTGATCGTCGCATTGCGATGAGTGGACAAAAAAAGCAGGCCCTCGGGCCTGCTTTTTTTATGCGGTTTACACGGATTCCGTCAAAGCTGTTCCATTCGGTCCGGCTGGGTGACGAACGGGTTCTCGTTGCCCTGGATTTCCGCAATACGACGATGCCGGGTAAGCTCCGTGTCATCGGGCGGATCGATACGGTTCCAGCCCTGGAATACGGGTGTTGCTCCGAGCCAGGGTAGCCCATACGTATCCACCATGTACGCAACGGTGCGGGCAACATCGCCCTTGACCCGCTCGGGCGGCTCGAAGAATCCGGCACTTTCCCGAATGCCGCACTCATCCACTTTGACGCCTTCCCCGAGGTTTTCGTAGCGAACGTTACGTCGCTTCATCTCAGTACGGTTGCGGGCTGGAACCATGTTGTGAAGGTCTGACGCGATCTGCCGGTAGCGGTTGTCTTGCTCGCATTGCCGGGACGTTCCGCAGTCGAGCGCGCTACGAATATCCGCCAGGGGATAGATGTAGCCATCTGTCATCAGGAAGCCTTTGGTGGCAAAGGTCTTGTCGCAGAAAAAGGAGTTGCCGCCATTGGCGTACAGGTTGCCCCAGAACTCGTTCTTGATCACGGTGTCGGGGTCACTGAAGCGGATGTTCTGGCCGATAACCAGACCAGCGGTGAGCAGAAGTGAGACAGTTGTTATTGTCAGCAAGAAGTTTTTCATACGCCTCTTATACCTCGCAGTGTCTGTAAGCGGCTATGCAAACCAGGCCGTGATGGAGCGTTGGCCTGATATGACCTTAAGGTCAAAAACATGACGCTTCGTTCACTCACACTGTGAAGTATGACACAGAGGCTCTCGGGCAAAGAGCCTCTTTGGTTGAAATTTGTGGCGTTGTGTTAACCGGTTAACACTTTACTTCAGTTTGTTCCGGATGTTCTGGTAGCCACTTTTCAGATCCTCGCCAAGCTTTTGTGCAGTCTGGCGGGCTTCCTGGGACGCATTTTCGGCATCGTGCATGATCTGATCGATCTTGGTTCGAAAGCGGTCCCAATCTTCTTCGAGATCATCCCACTCGTCCTTGACGTCCTCTCGAGCAAGATGCATCTGAACGCGCGCTTCATCGCGATACTGTTTGATCTTTTCGGACAGCTTCTTGAGTTCCTCTTGAAGATTCATATCAGGCACCTCCTTTGATTGACGATGTTTTAACATGCGCCGTGAGGAGAAAAACTGTCAAGAGGGCGGGCACACGTGTCGGGAACTACCTGCCGCAGTATTGATGTAGGTCAGGACTGGGCCGCCAGGTGGGCGGACAGGTCTCGCAAATGGTGCCAGGGCGAGAGGGTATCGAAGCCTTTGGCGGCCCGATCAATCTGGCTGCAAAGTTCAATGGCCTCGTGGAGCTGTTTCCGGTTCAGGCGTCGGGCGGCCTGCTCAATGACGCGGGCGCGTTGGGGCTGGAAAACCCCTCGTTTCTTCAGGAAGGCCGACGGGTTGTCGCCTTGCGCCGCGGTCGCCTTGAGCTCCAGAATCAGGTTCAGGTCCCGGGTGAGCACGGCGAGCAGGCCTAGAGGGTTTTCGCCCTCCTGCTGCAGAATACCAATCATCTTGCCAGCATGGGGCGCCCGCCCGGCGAGCAGTTCGGTGACCAGTTCAAACCCGTTGAAACGAGAGCTGTCCTGCACGGCCTGTTCCACGGTTTCTTCGTCGATGGTCTGGCCACTGCCCAGCAGCGACAAGCGGTCCAGTTCCTGGCTGGCGGCGAGCAAATTGCCTTCGAGGCGCTCGGCGAGCATGGCGAGGGCGCCTCGGGTCAGGCTCAGGCCACGGCTCGAGGCGCGCTGCTGCAACCAGCCCTGAAACTTATCGGCATCCACCGGCCAGACCGGAACATGCAGGCCTTTAGTCTGAAGCTCTTTGTACCATTTCCGCCGGGTTTCCGCGGCATCCAGGCGTGCGCTGATCAGCAACAGAATGATGTCGTCCGGGGGATCCTGCAGCACCCGCTCCAGTACGGCACGTCCGTCACCCAACTTACCGGTGGGAAGGTGGATTTCGATGCGTCGCCGTTCGGCAAACAACGACATCGCGCTGAACTCATCGGCAACGCTGTTCCAGTCCAGTTGGTGATCGGCGTGGAACGTCAGGCGATCCTGAAAGCCCGCATCCCGTGCCGCCTTGCGGATCTGGTCACAACATTCCTGAACCAGCAGGGGTTCGTCTCCGGAGATCAGGTAGACCGGCGACAGGCCTTTCTTCAGTAGCTGGGGAAGCTGGGCCGGCTGGGTTTTCATTGGGACGGGGCACCCTCGTCGGACTCGCCGGCCGCGGACCGGTGCTCTTCACGAATGGTTTCGATGCGTGCCTCCGTCAGTGGGGCGAGGCGGAAAATCACCTGTTGGGCTAGGCGGTCGCTCAGCTGCATCCTCAGCTCTTCTTCTTCACGCTGCCTTGCCAGCACATTGGTCTCGTCGTACCGGTAGCTTTCGGTAGAGGTGAGGCGGGTATCACCGATCATAGGCACACGGTCTGCACTGATCAGTTCAATGCTCACGGACTGGCGGATGGTGTATTCAGCCGCGGCAGCCTGGACCGTGATGGCCGAGGCCCTCCGGTTTTCCCGGAAGTCGCTGAGTTGCATAACAAACGCGGCTTCGTTGGCCGGGCTGAGCTTTACGTCACCCAGTTCCAGTTGGTCAAGCACGGACTGGCAGAGAATCTCCGGTACGTCGTTGCTGCATTCAACGGCGAGCGGCTGGAGCGCCGAGGAAACCGGCGGTGCGCCACGCAACTGAAATCCGCACCCCGCCAGTAAGGCCGCAAGCGTTGCGACCAGAATCAGGGGCGCCGTCGATTTCAGTGAGGGGCGACCGTGCATATCAGTTGGCCACGACGTTAACGAGTTTGCCTGGCACCACGATCACCTTGCGAACGGTTGCGCCCTCGGTAAACCGCATGACGTTCTCATTCTCCAGGGCCAGCTTTTCGAGATCCGCCTTGCTGATGTCGGCCGGTACGTCCTGTTTGGCACGGACCTTGCCGTTCACCTGCAGCACGACCTGGATCTGGCTGCGGACCATGGCCTGCGAATCGGCTTCCGGCCACCGGGCATCCACCACCGGCTCTTCATGGCCCAGCGCCTGCCACAGGGAGTGGCAAACGTGCGGGACAATCGGCGACAGCACCAGAACCGCGGTATTCAGCGCTTCCTGGCGCACGGCGCGACTTTGATCCTGATCGTCGTTCAATCTGGCGACGTCGTTAAGCAGCTCCATCACCGCCGCAATCGCGGTATTGAACGTGAGGCGACGGCTGACGTCGTCGCTGACCTTGGCGATGGTCTCGTGAGTTTTGCGGCGCAGATCCTTCTGGGCGTCGTTGAGTTCGGCCGCATTCAGGGTCGGGGCCGGGCCGCCGGCAGTGTGCTCGCTCACCAGTCGCCACAAGCGCTTGAGGAAGCGGTGGGCGCCTTCAACGCCGCTGTCTGACCACTCCAGCGACTGCTCGGGCGGTGCCGCAAACATCATGAACAGGCGAACCGTGTCGGCCCCGTGCTCATCGATGATGGCCTGAGGGTCGATGCCGTTGTTCTTGGACTTGGACATCTTGGTGACGCCGCCGATTTCCACCGGTTGGCCGTCGTCCTTGTGAAGTGCCCGAATCACCTGGCCCTTGCTGTCGCGCTCAACGGTCACGTCAGCCGGGGCAATCCAGGTGGTTTTGCCTGAATCGTCGGTCCGGTAGTAGGTCTCTGCGAGAACCATACCCTGGCACAGCAGGCGATTGAACGGCTCGGAGCTGGTCACCAGGCCCACGTCCCGCAACAGTTTGTGGAAGAAACGGGCATACAGCAGGTGCAGGATGGCGTGCTCGATGCCACCAATGTACTGGTCGACCGGCAGCCAGTAGTTCGCCGCAGAAGGATCCAGCATGCCCTTGTCGTAGTTGGGGCTGCAGAACCGGGCGTAATACCAGGACGACTCCATGAAGGTGTCGAACGTATCGGTTTCCAGCGTCGCCGGCTGGCCTTCGAAGGTGGTCTTGGCCCAATTTGGGTCGGCCTTGATGGGCGACTGGACGCCGTCCATTTCGACGTCCTCGGGCAGAGTGACCGGAAGCTGGTCGTCCGGTACCGGGCGTTCGGTGCCATCTTCGAGGGTCATCATCGGAATTGGTGCGCCCCAGTAACGCTGTCTTGAGACGCCCCAATCCCGGAGGCGGTAGTTGACTGTGCGTTTGCCGATGCCTTCTGCTTCCAGGTAATCCGCAATTTCGTGGAAGGCTTCCTCGCTGGTCAGGCCGCTGTACTTCCCGGAGGAGACCAGGGTGCCTTTTTCGGTGAACGCGGCTTCCTGAACGTCAATCTCACGACCGTCGCGGGCTGCGATGACCTGTTTGATCGGCAGGCGGTATTTCAGGGCAAACTCGTGGTCACGCTCGTCGTGGCCCGGTACCGCCATCAGGGCGCCCGTGCCGTAGTCCGTGAGCACGAAGTTGGCGATCCAGATCGGAATTTCTTCCTGGGTCAGCGGGTGAATGGCCTTGAACCCGGTGTCGATACCCTTCTTTTCCATGGTGGCGAGTTCGGCTTCGGCCACCTTGCTGTTTCGGCACTCATCGACGAATTCGGCAACGTCACGGTGGCGTTCGGCCGCAGCCTTGGCGAGCGGGTGTTCGGCTGCGACGGCCATGTAGCTCACGCCCATCAGGGTGTCGGGGCGGGTGGTGTAGACCGTCATGCCCTCGTCGCTGTCTTTCAGCGGGAAGGTCAGTTCAGTGCCGACCGACTTGCCGATCCAGTTGCGCTGCATGGTTTTGACCTGTTCCGGCCAGTCTTCCAGCTGGTCCAGATCATTCAGCAGTTCCTCGGCGTAGTCGGTAATCCGGATGAACCACTGGGGAATCTTTTTCTGCTCGACCAGCGCACCGGAGCGCCAGCCCCGGCCGTCCACGACCTGCTCGTTTGCCAGCACCGTCTGGTCGACCGGATCCCAGTTGACCGTGGACATTTTCTTGTAGACAAGCCCTTTTTCATACAGACGCGCGAAGAACCACTGTTCCCAGCGGTAATACTCCGGCTTGCAGGTAGCCAGTTCCCGGTTCCAGTCGTAGCCAAAGCCCAGCTGTTTGAGCTGGTTTTTCATGTACTCGATATTGGCGTGGGTCCATTTGGCCGGCGCTGTCTTGTTGGCAATGGCGGCATTCTCGGCGGGCAGGCCGAAGGCGTCCCAACCCATGGGCTGCATGACGTTCTTGCCCTGCATGCGCTGGTAGCGGGAGATCACGTCGCCGATGGTGTAGTTGCGAACGTGCCCCATATGCAGCTTGCCGCTGGGGTAGGGGAACATGGAGAGGCAGTAGTACTTGGGTTTGCCCGGCTCTTCCTTTACTTCGAAGGTCTTGTTCTCCTCCCAGAAGTTGCGGGCATTCTCTTCTACGTTGCGTGGATTGTATTGCTCGTCCATTCCTGCCATTACCAAAGTTACCCTGTATCAAAATGATGTTCGGAGCGGCCGGACATTCTAACGCACAGAAGGCCTGACAGGTAGTCTGCCAAAATCCCGATCCTGTGCCAGACTGAACAATATCGGAGCATTGCCGAAAGGTCCTGGGCCGGGGTGGCAGGCAGCCGCCTTTCTCTGTTGTTGGTGTGCGTGTTGGAGAGCCGTTATGACTGAACCAGAACGAAACCATCTGTCCGGTAAAGCGCTTGATGTCTACAACCGGATGCTGGAGCGGGTGCAAGCCGGGCTGAAACAGACCCAGGATGCCTCCCTCGAGACGCTGGAGGAGGAAATTCGCAAAGCGATCGAATTCGAGTACGAACTGGAAGAGATGACCCGGGAGGAGGCGGACCTTCTGGGGGCCTATCTGCAACGCGACCTGGAGCATTTGCTGCATTTCGTGGAGGAAACCGGGGAAGGCCTGACCGACTGGCTACAGCTCGATATTTCGCTCCTTGAGCATCAACTGGCCGACCAACTCCTGTCCGTGGCCGACAAAACCCTGGTGGATACCCTGGAGCTCCGGCAGAAACTCGAAAATGAGGACGCCGGTCATTACATCTCCGGCGAAGTGGCCACCGCAGGCATGTTCCGTTGCCTCAACTGCAGCCACATGCGATGCCTGACGGCAACCAGTCATCTGGAGCCCTGCGACGCCTGCGGCTCCCACTACTACGAGCGGGTTACGAGCCGGTGGCCGAGGAAGGAGGAATAACCCGTTCCCGCACGAACACCACCAGAATCAGAGCCAGGGTCAGAACCGGCCAGGAGCCCGTTTGCATATAGGGGGTGCTGCCCTGGGCGGTGAATACCTCGCCGGTCAGGGTCGCGCGCTCAAATTGCGGGATGGTTTCGGTGATCCGGCCACGATTGTCGATGATGGCTGTCACCCCGTTATTGGTGCCGCGCAGCATGTAGCGCCCGGTCTCCAGGGCACGCATGCGGGCTATCTGAAGGTGCTGCAGTGGACCAATGGAATTGCCGAACCAGCCGTCATTGCTGATGGTGAGCAGCAGTTCGGCGCCACGGCTGTTGAAGGCGACAAAGTCGGGGTAGGCCACCTCATAGCAGATAAACGGCATGACGTTGATGCCGTTGGCCTGCAAGGGCCCCTGGTACTCCGGGCCCCGGCTGAAGCTGCTCATGGGCAGGTCGAAGAAGCCGATCAGGCCACGCAGCAGTCCCTGGAGCGGGACGTATTCGCCAAACGGCACCAGCTTCTGCTTGTGATAGATGCCCTCGCCGTTGCCAATGGCCATGATGCTGTTGTGGAACGTGAAATCCTCGATGCGGTCGCTGAAACCATACCAGGGAATGCCGGTGATCAGCGTGCTGTTCTCACCCAATTGCTGATCTATGTGATCAATGATTTTGCCGGCCTGGTCCTGAGGGATCGGAATGGCGGTTTCCGGCCACAGGACCAGGTCGGCGTCCCAGTGCGCTTCGGTCATGCCCAGGTAGGTTACGATCTGGTCCTTCAGGAAGTCCGGATTCCATTTGATCTGCTGGGGAATGTTGCCCTGCATCGCGACAAAGCTGGTCGGCTCGGTGCTGACCTGGGTCCACTCAACACGATTCAGGAATGGGCCAAACAGCCAGGGCGTGACCGCGACGACAAGCACGATCCCTGCTGCCATATGACGGAGATGTTTGATGAGCCACCAGGCAGCGTAGAGTGCAACTGCCGTTAGCGTGATCCAGAAGGTGATGCCGTGGACACCGACCAGCGGTGCCAGCCCGGCAAGTGGGCCGTCGGTGTGGGCCGTACCAAGGTAAAGCCAGGGGAAGCCGGTGAGTAGCCAGCCCCGGAGCCAATCGCCAAGAATCCAGATGGCAGGAAACAGAATCAGCCGGCGGACAGAACTGTCCTTCGCGAGCTTGCCCCAGAACCAGAAGGCAAGCGCATGGAAGAGCGCGAGGCCGGCGACGAAAATCACCGTTAGCAGCACAGAAACGGGGATGGAGGTGTTGCCGTACTGGCTGATGCTGATGTAGACCCAGCTGGCCCCGCTTCCGAAGAGTCCGAGTCCGGTAAACCAGCCGGCCGCGAACAGCCGGTCAGCTCGGAGCGGCACGGCGACCAGCAGTATCAGCAAGATCGAGACCGGCCCGAGCCACCAAAGCTCAAACGGCGAGAACGTCAGCGTCTGCAGGGCGCCAGCGGCCACGAGCGTGGCTGCGCGCAGCCAGCGACTGGCGGAAAGTGGGGAGCTCAGTCCCCTGATTTCTGTAGCTTCACTGCTCACTTCGGGTTACCTGCAACAGACGGATGACTCGGTTATCGGCGTTGGCAATAGTAAAGCGCAAGCCACCGAATGCAACCGTTTCACCCCGCCTGGGCAGGTGACCGAATTCCTTGAGTACAAGGCCGCCAATGGTATCGAACTCTTCCTCGTCCAGTTCGGTTTCGAAGAATTCGTTGAAATCGTCGACCGGCGTAACCGCCTTCACTGCGAAGGTGCCGTCGCCCCTGGCCTTGATGTGGGTTTCCTCGTCAAAGTCGTGCTCATCCTCGATTTCGCCGACGATTTGCTCCAGCACGTCCTCGATGGTAATCAGCCCCGCTGTGCCACCGTATTCGTCGACCACAATGGCCATGTGGTTGCGGTTTTCCTTGAACTCCTTGAGTAGCTGATTCAACCGCTTGCTCTCGGGCACAAACGTGGGCGGGCGTAGGATTTCACGGATCTTTGACCAGTTGAGTTCGTTGTTCAGGGCCAGGGGGAGGAGATCCTTGGCCAGCAACACGCCGATGACGTCATCCTGGCTGTCACCGATGACCGGAAAGCGACTGTGGGCGGAGGAAATGATTTCGCCGAGAAACTCTTTTGGGTCTTGCGACGCCTTGACGGTGACCATCTGGGACCGAGGGATCATGATTTCATCCACCCGCATATCGATCACCTGCATCGCACCCTCGATGATGCTCATGGCATCGGTATCGATGATGCTTTGGGACTCTGCGTCCCGGAGAATTTCCAGCACGTCCTCTACGGACTCAGGCCCGCTGGCAAAGGCCTGTGATATACGTTCCAGCCAGGACTTGTTGCCCTGGCTGCGACTCGACTGATCGTCGCTCATGAGTCTTTTTCCGTTTCCTCTGCTTCGTAAGGGTTGCCGAATCCAAGCTGCGCCAACAGCCGGATTTCAAGGGCTTCCATGACCTCGGCATCTTCGTCTTCGATGTGATCGTAGCCCTGAAGATGCAGCATACCGTGAACTACCATATGCGCCCAGTGCGCCACGAGCGTCTTGTGTTGCTCCGCGGCTTCGTGCTCAACAACGGGCGCGCAAATGACAAGATCTCCCGCCAATGGAACCGTTATACCGGCTGGCGCTTCAAATGGGAAGGACAACACATTGGTCGGTTTATCCTTCCCGCGGTACTCATGATTCAGAGTCTGGCTTTCCAGCGCTCCGACGACACGTACGGTCACTTCGGTCGGGTGATCACCCTGCCAGGCGGCCTGTGCCCAGGTCTGGATCAGCGCCTCCTCGGGCACGCCCGAGCCTTCGAATACGTTCTGGAAATCGACGGTCAGCTCGCTCACTGGCTGGTTCCACTCCCGTCATCAAAAGCGTCATACGCTTCAACGATACGCTGGACCAGCGGATGACGGACCACGTCCTTGGCTTCAAAGCGGGTAAAGCCGATACCGGTCACTTTGCCCAGCACGCCAGCGGCGTGAATCAGTCCGGAATTCTGGCCCCGGGGCAGGTCCACCTGAGTGGTATCTCCGGTAATCACGGCAGTCGAGCCGAAACCAATCCGGGTCAGGAACATCTTCATCTGCTCACGGGTGGTGTTCTGGCTCTCATCGAGGATGATGAAAGAGTTGTTCAGGGTCCGGCCACGCATGAACGCCAGCGGGGCGATCTCAATCACGCTCTTCTCGATCAAGCGCGTGACCTGGTCGAAGCCCAGCATCTCATAAAGGGCGTCGTAGAGCGGACGCAGGTACGGATCCACTTTCTGGGCCAGATCACCCGGCAGAAATCCCAGCTTCTCACCGGCTTCCACCGCCGGACGTACCAGCAGGATGCGTTTGACCTGCTCGTCTTTCAGGGCTTCCACGGCGCATGCCACGGCCAGCCAGGTCTTGCCGGTACCGGCGGGCCCAATGCCGAAATTGATGTCGTGGGTGCGGATGTTATGAACGTATTTCTGCTGGTTCGCGCCCCGGGGCTTGGCCTGAAGCTTGGGGGTCTTGATCACCGTGACGGCGCCGTCAAAGGGCACATCTTCGGGCAGGCGTTCGTAGCCGGTTTCCCGGATGAACAGGTGCACCGTATCGGGCGGAATGTCGTCGGTGGCTTCGGTCTCGCGGTACAGATGGCGAATGACCTCCACAGCGGCTGCAACATGCTCGGTTTCGCCCTCGACGCGAAAATGGTGGCCGCGCCTGCCGACTTTAACCTGCAGTCGGCGTTCGATGTGTTTCAGGTTTTCATCGAACTGACCACAGAGGGTTGCCAGTCGACGCTGGTCGACGGGGTGCAGGTCAAATTGTCTGGAATCGCTGGTGTTCAAAAATGCTCCGTTTTCGTTGGCTCCCCTGGCATTCACCAGAATGGGAGTTTGGGTGCCGGTATGGCTTTGGGCTGCGGCCTCAATAAAGCTCGGAGTTCACGGGCCTGCCACGAAGCGAGTTCGCGTAGGCTTCCACGATTTCAACGTCGATGAAGTGGCCCACTACGTCCGGATTCTCGTGGCGGAAGTTTACAATGCGGTTGTTCTCGGTACGGCCGGCATATTCTCCGGGGTCTTTCTTGGAGAGCCCGGTTACCAGAATGCGTTGAGTGGAGCCAACCATCTTGCGGCTGATATCCATGACATTCTGGTTGAGCCGGTCCTGGAGAATCGCCAGCCGCTGCTTCTTGACCTCGATCGGGGTGTCGTCGGGAAGATCCGATGCCGGCGTACCCGGGCGGGCGCTGTAAACAAAGCTGAAGGACATGTCGAAACCGATGTCGTTGATCAGCTTCATGGTGTCTTCAAAGTCTTTCTCCGTCTCGCCGGGGAAGCCAATGATGAAGTCCGACGAAAAACTGATGTCGGGCCGGATCTTCCGCAGGCGGCGTAGCTTTGATTTGTACTCCAGCGCCGTGTGGCCACGCTTCATCGCGGCCAGAATGCGATCGGAACCGCTTTGCACCGGCAGGTGCAAATGACTGACCAGCTCCGGAACCTGCTCGTAAACCTCGATCATCGAATCGGTAAATTCCACCGGGTGAGACGTGGTATAGCGGATGCGGTCGATGCCGTCGATGGCGGCAATCAGGGTGATCAGCTCCGCGAGGTCCATGGTGTCGCCGTCGTGGGTTTCGCCCCGGTAGGCATTCACGTTCTGCCCCAGCAGATTCACTTCGCGCACACCCTGGCTGGCCAGATGCGCCACTTCGGCGATGACGTCGTCGGCCGGCCGGCTGACTTCCTCGCCACGGGTGTAGGGCACCACGCAGAAGGTGCAGTACTTGCTGCAGCCTTCCATGATGGAAACAAAGGCGGACGGGCCATCGGCACCCGGCTCCGGCAGGTTGTCGAACTTCTCGATCTCCGGAAAGCTGACGTCGACCACGCCGACGCCGTTACCCTTGGCGCGAACCTCGGTGATCATGTCCGGCAGGCGATGCAGGGTTTGCGGGCCGAACACCATGTCTACGTAGGGTGCGCGGTCGATAATGGCCTGGCCTTCCTGGCTGGCAACGCAGCCGCCCACGCCGATGATCAGATCCGGCTTACGGTTCTTCAGGGATTTCCAGCGGCCAAGCTGATGAAATACCTTCTCCTGGGCTTTTTCCCGGATAGAGCAGGTATTCAGCAGCAGGATGTCTGCGTCTTCTGGCGTGTCGGTCATCTCAACGGTTTCGCCGGTACGCAGGAGGTCCGCCATTCGGGATGAATCGTACTCGTTCATCTGGCAGCCGTGGGTTTTGATAAACAGCTTCTTGGCCATGGGTCTCAACGTATTCTGGTGGATGGTGCGCCCGGATTTGCGATTCTGGACTGCTGACGCGATCAAAAAGGAACTGCGTATTATAACGGCGTGCTCATTCTTCAACCACCATTGTCTCGGCTTGTCGCTAGATCAATGTGGTATTATTCCTGTATTTCGTATTTGCAGACCTCAATTGAAATGACGCCTGAACGCCTTGCCCGTATCAAACAAACCCTCGACACCCGTCAGCCCGACCTTCGTGTACTGACCGACCAGGTCCACAAACCGCGCAACCTGTCCGCGATCATCCGATCCTGCGATGCGTTTGGTCTGGCCAACATGCACGTTGTCTGGCCCCGCGAGGGCTTCCGGGCCTTCCGGAAAACCGCCGGAGGCAGCTATAACTGGGTGACCACGCACACTCACCGGACCATGGATGCGGCGATTGGCGAGTTGAAAGGGCAGGGGCACAAGCTCTACGCAGCCCAGCTATCCGATCGGGCGGTGGATTACCGAGAGGTGGATTTCACCGTGCCCTGCACGGTTGTGCTTGGCAATGAGGTGGACGGCGTGAGTGCGGATGCGGCGGAGCAGGCTGACGAGCACATCGTGATTCCGATGATGGGCATGGTGGAATCCCTTAATGTGTCGGCGGCCTGTGCCATCATCCTGGCGGAGGCCCAGCGCCAACGCAAGGCTGCGGGTCTGTACGAGTACCGCCGGCTGCCCGATGACGAGTACCAGCGCCTGTTCTTTTGCTGGTGTCAGCCCACCGTCAAACGTTATTGCGATGACCGAAACCTACCGTATCCAGCGATCGATCCGGACACGGGAGAGTTGGTTGACGGTGTCGGCTGGATGAAAGAAATTCGCAAGCTTCGCCATCCCCACCTGGAGCATGCCGACTAAAACGAGACGCAGTCGTCTTGCTGGATGTGTCTGGATTGATTAGTGTTGCGACGACCCACGATTTGCCAGCAAGTTGAGGTTACTGGGCAAGGATTGCCCGAAGATTGATTACCCAATAGACAAGGACTGTCATGCTCATCAAACCCCGCTCTCGCCTGACTGCGAGAGACCTCCCCTTCGTTGAATCGCCTCATCTGGCGGCCCGCCGAGTGAAGCAGGCGCTGGATTCTGGCGCCAGTCCGGAATTGCGCTTTGATCCAAGCGAGATTCCCGGAGTGCCTATTTACAGTAGCCCGGATACAACGCGTGCAGGTCTGTTGTCTGCGCTGGAAGCCGGTCAGGTGATGCTGGTTCTTGATCCCGGCACATCACACGGTGCTATCAATCCTCCAGTACGCTGGCGCCCCGAATCGTCGATTTCCGCCGGGGGGCGTTGGGTGTCGGACTACGCATCAATGCCCTTTCCATTGTTGTCACAGGAACTCGACCGGTTGAACCGCCTTGGTGAAACGCCTGAATCCCTTGCTTCATCCGGAGCCGTGGGCCTAATGCCCAAGCAAACGGGGCAGAGGGCAGGGGCGACGGATGCCGAGGAAGCGTCCGGCCCGACGGACCGAAAACTGTCGCTGCCCCTCGGAGCGGCGGCCGGCATTGCCCCACTTGCTGAGCCAGCGCCGCGGGCCCCTGAGACTCAGGCGGATGACACCGACTTACCCGTGCACCTCACTATTGGGATTTTTTTGGATGGGACGCTTAATAACGCAAGCAATGTCGAACTGTTCAAGCAGAGAGTGGAGCGAGAGTGTCTTGCGCCTTTGCGCGACGATCCGACGCGCTTGGAAGACTGCCAGAAGCGCTTGCGGCTATTGATGGGAGAGAGCTATGCGAATGCGCCGACGAATATCTTCAAGCTGTGGCGCTTGTACCGTGAGCGGGACAAAGTGGGTCGTGGCCGTCGAGAAGTTGGTTTTTCCGTTTATCAACCTGGCGTGGGGACAGAAACTGGGCAACCCGACTCTTTAATCAGTATGGCTACAGGTATGGGGGAAACCGGAATTCTGGATCAGACAGAGAAGGCATCCGAAGAAATTGCGTCTCAAATAGAAGGCTTAGCCGGCTCTGGTGAAGTTAAAAAATTCACTTTCGATATATTTGGCTTTAGTCGAGGTGCAGCTGCTGCCCGACATATGGCGAATGATTTGCTTCGAGGAAGTGAGGGGGTGTTTTTTAGAAAGCTTTCAGAGCGTGGAATAACATGGAAAGGAGAAGTTCGAATAAGGTTTATGGGCCTGTTCGATACCGTTCCTGGTGTAGTTAACTTGAAGCAGTTTGATCTGCATGCAGGCGACGACCGATATGAGCCGATTCAGCTTTATTTGGACCCGGGCCAAGTTGAAGAGGTGGTGCATCTAACTGCCACAGACGAAAGAAGAGAAAATTTTTCGCTGGTAAGCGTTGCTGATAAAGACAAAAAGTTACCACCGAATTTCACAGAGGTTTCCATGCCAGGTGCGCATTCGGATATTGGTGGTGGATATAGTGAGCTGCAAGTGGAGGAAGTGCTTCTCCACCCTCCATTATCAATTAGAGGAAGTCAGGCGAACTGGCACAGAAATACCATGGAATGGGACAACTTGGTTCAAATTCGCGAAGAAATTCTCGCGGAAGGGTGGATTGGAGATCACAGTCTCAGAATTCCGGATGGAGGACCTCCCGATCTTTGGATAAGTGAAGACAGGAGTGAGCATCCCGCACCTGATGGCCGCGTTGAATTGTCTTTACGCATGAAACGCCATATTCGAGGAGACTATTCGCTAGTGGCATTGAGACTGATGCACAATTTATCCCGAGATGCCGGTGTACCTCTGGATCTTATTGACGAACAAGATGGCCAACTTGCATTGTCTGACCACCTTAAAGCAGTGTTCGGGCATGTATGCGAACAGGTTTCGAACGGAAGAACGCAAATAAAATTGGATTCGCAACAGACAAGCCTATTAAAGCAGCGATACGTCCACTATTCCGATCACTACAACCTTTTAGAGGTTCTATTTAGGGATGAGATCTTTCGTCTCGAGATACCATTCGAGTTTCTTCTGCCCTCCCGACCAAGTCGAACAAGAGAAAGATCTATTTATCCCAACCGGAAAGCGGAGTGAATATGCGACTGCGTAAAGTTTTAATTATTGGAATTGCCATCTTGATTGGTGGATGTTCCACTGTTTCAAACTCCGAAACCGTCGTTTGGTATTTTCAGGTGGCCGCACCTCAACGCTATGAGGTATGGGTAGAGCATCTTGAACTTGAGGCATCTGGTGTGCGCCATTGGAGGCAGGCTCCTGGCATTGTCAGCTGTTGTTGGCAGGGAGAGGGAGGCCCCCGAGGAAAAGGTGGGCGAATGGAGCCATTTCCAGACTACATCGGAATTGAATGGTTTTCCTATGCAGAGCAGGTTTTTTATCAGCGATTGGTTAGCCTGCCAGAGGAATGGAAAGAGCACATGCTTGAACTTGCGCCGCAAAAGAACGCGCATGGAGAGGTATACAAGCCCCGAAATACCCTTGTTCTGGGTTTGGCTCCGGGAGGAGAAATCGTCATATGGATCAAAAATCAACTTGGAAACGAAATTGAGATCGCTCGTCTCCAGGCAAACAAAATCGACGGGGACGCGTCAAACTACCAGTCGCGAAGTCGTGATTACCTTGAACGACACGGGGAATACCTGAAAAAACACGGCATTCCCCTCGAGGGTTGGTGATCGCCAGCTCGATCAGACGATTACTCCTCCCGGGCCTCCAGGTACCGCTGCAACTGCTCCCTGAGGGCTTTCGGCAGTCGGGTGATCGTAAGCGCATCCTTGTCCCGGTCGTAGTAGACCGCCTGGTTGACCAGGTCGGAGGAGAAGGAGACGCTCATGCCGCCGCCTGAGCCGGCAATGCGGACGAGTTTTTTGACTTTGCGGTGGTCGGGGTGGAGTACGCCGCTTTCCGGCAGTTCGGCGGTTTGTGACGCGAATTCCTTGAACCGTTGTGGTTCGTTTTCATCGAGGTAGCCAGACAGCGCCTCGATCTCGACCGGCTCCCCAAGGGCATGCTGTTCCTTGCAGAATTCGTAGGCCCGGCTTCGAACTTCGCCGGCTTTCTCCGGTTCCGAGGATTTGGCGAAGGCCTCGACGGCGTCGAGGAAGGTGACGGTTTCCTTTTCCACATCCACCTGATTGGTGAACCCGGCCAGTCGGATGAACAGCTCACCGGGCTCACCGGTGCCGCGACCGTGAACGAGGGTCAGGTAGTTTTCTGAACCGTTCGCTCCGCGCCAATCATCGAGTTCGATACGCACGGCCAGGTTCAGGCGGGAGAGGCTAAGTACATCGGTGGCGTCCAGCGACTGGTTGCCATCGAATCGCAGGGCGCTATCACTTTCCAGGATCAACAGGTAGACCACTTCGGCGTCCGACAGCGTCTCATGGACAATCATCAGGTGTCCCTGGAACTCTTCCTGGCTTCCCGTCAGCAACTCCTGCCACTGGCCGAAGAGCCGGTCGGTCAGGGAGTTGAAGCTTTGCTTGTCATCCAGGTAGTCTTTCAGCCAGCTGCTGAACGGGCACTCGCCAATGTCCTCCGAAAAACGTCCGTATTTCTTGCCCGGCTTGCTGTTGAACAGCCGCTTCATTTGTTTGTGCAGGGATTCGTAGTCGCCACCGGGTTCCGAAAGGGCTTCCCCGGATTGGAGACGGGCAGGCTGCCCTGGCTGATATTGGCTGGCAAAGGCGGTGCGTAGGTGTTTGATGGCCATGCTCGGATTCTCTTGCGACTCGTGCAATAAAAAAGCCCCGGAGGCGTCACTGGCCTGCGGGGCTTGTGTGCAACCCTGGGGTCAGATGCGCTTGCTCCGGATCAACTGTTGTACCAGTTGGCCGACAGCGGCAGGAATCTCCTGATCGCTATCGGCGGAAACGGACGCAGAGGCTACATCGGAACCGAGGTTGACCGCAACGGCGATGAGGCCGTGAGAGGACAACAGTTGGGCTGTCCGGCGGCGATCGTCGGCACCGCCGGCGTTGTCTTCGGTGACTACGACCGCGGTCTTGCCCTGATCGAAGAGTGCACGCTCAACGGCCAGTGCCAGCGCTGGCGCCTGTTTGCCACTACAGCCAATGATCGCCGGCTTCTGAGCCAATCGACGTTCGCGTTCCTCCGGGCTAACCGGATCGAGCGATTCGAGACCGTCTGCGAGACCGGCGATCATGCCTGCGCCAACGGTGACGTTAGTGAGGCGGTCGATCACGATGAAGCTGCCCGTGGCGTGGTTGCGCTGGTAGGCGTCAAAGGCGATGGGCTGGTTCAGGGTGAGTTCGCACAGACCGATTTCGTTCAACTGAAGCTTGCTGGGGTTGGTATTCTGCTCAAGTGTGTTTACGTCGGTCTGGTGATGGATCTTCTTTACCGTGCCGGAGGTAAAGGTTGGCCCGAGTTTGATGTCGTAGAGTCGACCAGTTTCCAGCGGTGCGTCTGTCATCCAGACGATGTTGGCGTTGAAGCGGTTGTCGACTTCCGGCTCGTCCTCCACCTTGACCAGCATGTCACCGCGGCTGATATCGATCTCATCCGTCAGGGTGAGGGTGACTGCCTGGTCGATGTAAGCCTCTTCAAGGTTTCCATCAAAGGTAACAATGTCTTTCACCTTGCTGGTGCGACGGGACGGTAGTGCCATCACCTCGTCGCCCGGGCGCACCACGCCGGAGGCGATAGTGCCGCAAAAGCCGCGAAAGTTCAGGTTGGGGCGATTCACATACTGCACCGGGAAACGGAAGTGCTCGAGGTTCTTGTCTCTGGAGATCTCGACGGTTTCCAGGATGTCCATCAACGGCTGTCCGGTAAACCAGGGCGTGTTTTCGCTCTTGTTGACGACGTTGTCGCCTTCCAGGGCGGAAATCGGCACGAACCGGATGTCCTTCAGGCCGAGTTTGGCCGCGAATGCCAAGTACTCATCCTTGATTTCGTTGAAGCGTTCTTCGCTGAAATCCACCAGATCCATTTTGTTCACGGCCACCACGATGTGGCGAATGCCCTGGAGCGAGGCAATAAAGGAGTGGCGTCGTGTTTGGGTCAGCACGCCGTGGCGGGCATCGATCATCAGGATTGCCAACTGGGCGGTTGACGCGCCAGTCGCCATGTTTCGGGTGTACTGTTCGTGCCCCGGGGTATCGGCAATGATGAACTTGCGTTTGTCGGTCGAGAAGAAGCGATAGGCAACGTCGATCGTAATACCTTGTTCACGCTCGGCCTGAAGGCCATCGACCAGCAGCGCCAGATCGAGCTTCTCGCCGGTGGTGCCCATCTTGGCGCTGTCTGTTTTCAGGCTCGCCATGTGATCTTCGTAGATCATTTTGGTGTCGTGCAGCAGGCGGCCGATCAGGGTGCTCTTGCCGTCATCGACGCTGCCACAGGTCAGCAGGCGCAGCAGCTCTTTGTTCTCGTGTTGCTTCAGGTAGGCCTGAATATCTTCCGCAATCAGATCAGACTGGTGTGACATCTTAGAAATACCCTTCCCGCTTCTTCTGTTCCATGGACCCGGCTGAATCGTGGTCAATGACCCGCCCCTGACGTTCGGAGCTGGTTGCCAGCAACATCTCCTGAATAATCTCAGGCAGGGTGTCTGCCTCGGATTCGATGGCGCCGGTCAGCGGGTAGCAGCCGAGGGTGCGGAAGCGGACCGATTTCATCATCGGCTTCTCGCCTTCCTTCAGCGGCATGCGGTCGTCGTCCACCATGATCAATGTACCGTCGCGCTCGACAACAGGACGCTTGGCGGCGTAGTAGAGGGGAACGATCTCGATGTTTTCGAGGTAGATGTACTGCCAGATGTCCAGTTCTGTCCAGTTGGACAGCGGGAACACCCGAATGCTTTCGCCTTTGTTGATCTTGCCGTTGTAGATGTTCCACAGCTCGGGACGCTGGTTTTTCGGATCCCAGCGATGGTACTCATCCCGGAACGAATAAACCCGTTCCTTGGCGCGGGATTTCTCTTCGTCTCGACGGGCGCCGCCGAATGCCGCATCAAACTTGTACTTGTCCAGCGCCTGTTTCAGCGCCTGGGTTTTCATCACGTCGGTGTGCTTGGCGCTGCCATGCGTGAACGGGCCAATGCCCTGCTTGATGCCGTCCTCATTCTTGTGGACGATCAGATCGAGCCCATACTCCTTCACCTTGCGGTCCCGGAAGTCGATCATGTCCTTGAACTTCCACGTGGTGTCCACGTGCATCAGGGGGAACGGTGGCTTGCCGGGGTAGAAGGCTTTACGTGCAAGGTGCAGCATGACCGCGGAATCCTTGCCGATGGAGTAGAGCATGACCGGGTTGTCGAACTCGGCTGCCACTTCCCGGATGATGTGGATGCTTTCCGCTTCCAGCTGCTTCAGGTGCGTGAGGTTGTATGTGGTCATGGTGTTCCGTTGCCGCGGTGCGGGCCTTTATGGCTGTGCAAATTTGACCTGTAACTATACCAGAGCCAGCAAGGGTATAAGAAGCGCTGCAACTAGAGTTTGACGTTATAATAATATAGCGACAAAGCGGGAGAGGTCGCTGTCACGGCGGGGTTTTGCAGGCCGGAGATCAGGCCGGATTGCGGGAGTCCGCGAGCAACTTGGCAACGTACCGGTCGACGTAGTCGAAGCCATTGCCTTCGAATTCGGAGAATTGAATACCCAGATGGAACTCATCCCGGGCAACCCGGCGCATATGTACGATGTTGCCATCGGCAATAATAGAGACTGGCTGGGTGGCGACCACGGGCACTGAAAAGCGGGTTTTGACGGAAATCCAGTTGCCCGGTGCAGGGGTTTGTTGATCAGGCAGAAGTGCTTTAACGGCTTCCCGGCTGCAGGAAATCATCACGCCGGTCCTGGACAGGTTGGCAACCGAGCAGGTCAGGCAGGAACCATCGGGCTTTTCCACGGTGATTTCAGTGGAAACATCCACCCGTTGCTGATTGCGAAGATTGGTTTTTATGGCGACTGGTTTCATGTTCACTCGTCTGGCGTGGCTGGTTTCAAATGCGGCTGCCTTTCCCATAAATCCCTTCCAGAAAAAATACTTAAGCCCGATAAATCTTAGTTGTTTACTTAATGATCGGCAAGAAGCGTGTCGTTCATTGTGGCAGATTTGTTACTTATTTCTGAACAAGGCGTCACAGATTTTGACGCACGTCACATGAGGCGGCTTTGCCGGAAGTCAGCGAGTGCTGAGAGGCGGGGGTAGAAAAGGAGTGGAGAAAGACCGGGGCGCAAAGCGATGTCGCCCCGGTCTCAAGGCAGGCTGTCAGTCAGAAAGCTTCTTGACCAGAATCTCATTGAAGAGCTTCGGGTTACCCTGTCCTTTGGATGCCTTCATCAGTGGGCCCATAAAGCCGCCCAGCATTTTCTTGCGCTTCTTGGGGTCTTCCTCGCTCCGGTACTGAGCCACCTGGTCGGGCATGCCTGCCAGAACCTCATCGACCATTTTCTCCAGTGCCCCGGTGTCGGAAACCTGTTTAAGGCCCTTGGCATCGATAATGGCATCGACACTGTCGTTTTCCCCGGTCCACAGAGCGTCAAAGACTTTCTTGGCTCCGGCTGAGGAGATGGTGTTGTCGGCAATTCGCACGATCAGGTCGCCCAACTGGGTGCCCGAGATCGGGGACTCCGCCACGGATTTTTCCTCGGCGTTCAGTCGAGCCGAGAATTCGCCCTGGATCCAGTTGGCAGTCAGCTTTGCGTCCTTTCCATGGCTAACCGCGTCTTCGAAGAAGGCGGCCAGTCTGGCATCGCCGCTAAGCAGTCCGGCGTCGTAGTCGTTCAGACCGTATTGTTCCTTGAACCGCGCCTTTCGAGCATCGGGCAATTCAGGGAGGCGGCTGCGGGCATCCTCGATAAAGGCATCGTCGATTTCTACCGGCAGCAGGTCCGGACAAGGGAAGTAGCGGTAGTCGTTGGCTTCTTCCTTGGTGCGCATCGAACGGGATTGATCCCGGTCGCCGTTGTAAAGGCGGGTTTCCTGTTCAATGACGCCGCCGTCTTCCAGGATGTCCATCTGCCGCTCAACTTCGTGGGCAATTGCCTGTTCCATGAACCTGAAGGAGTTCAGGTTTTTGGTTTCGGTGCGCGTGCCCAGCGTCTCCGATCCTTTCGGTTTAAGCGAAATGTTGACGTCAAAACGCATGGAGCCCTGGGACATGTCGCCGTCGCAGATGCCCAACGACGTCACCAGGCTGTGCAGCTTCTTGGCAAACGCCACCGCTTCTTCGGCACTGGTCATATCCGGCTCGGTGACCACTTCAATCAGAGGTGTGCCGGCCCGGTTCAAGTCCACCCCGGTCATGCCATGGAAATCCTCGTGCAGGGATTTCCCGGCGTCTTCTTCCAGGTGGGCGTGGTGGATGCGCACCCGCTTGGTTTCGCCGTTGGCGAGATCCAGATCGACATAACCGGGGCCGACGATCGGGCGCTCAAGTTGTGTGGTCTGGTAGCCCTTGGGCAGGTCCGGGTAAAAGTAGTTCTTGCGCTCGAATACGGAGCGTCGCTCGATCTCGGCGTTCACCGCCAGGCCAAACATGACCGCGTAGCGGAACGCCTGCTCGTTTGGAACCGGTAGGGTGCCAGGCATGGCCAGGTCAACGGCGTTGGCCTGGGTGTTGGGCTCTGCGCCGTAGGCCGTGCTGGAGCCGGAAAATATCTTGGTTTTGGTGGCGAGCTGAACGTGAATTTCCAGCCCGATCACAATATCCCATTGCATGGTGTCACTCTCCTTTTCGGGCTTATTGCGGTTCACGCTGGTGCCAGTCGGTCACCTGCTGGAATTGATGGGCGGCGTTCAGCAGTCGGGCCTCGGAGAAATAGTCTCCAATAATCTGCAGACCAACGGGCAGTCCGTCCACGAAGCCGGCAGGCACCGACATGGCAGGAACGCCGGCCAGGTTGATGGCGATGGTGAAGATGTCCTCAAGGTACATGGTCACCGGGTCATTGGTCTTTTCGCCGAGCGCAAAAGCAGGGGACGGAGTCGTCGGGCTCATGAGGACGTCAACGTCCTTGAAGGCGTTGATGAAGTCCTGCTGGATCAGCCGGCGCACCTTTTGGGCCTTGAGGTAATAGGCGTCGAAATAGCCGGCGGACAGGGCGTAGGTGCCCACCAGAATGCGGCGCTTCACTTCCGTGCCAAAGCCCTCGGCGCGGGTGCGAGTGTAAAGATCCATCAGGTCTTTCGGATCTTCACAGCGGTAGCCATACCGCACCCCATCGAAGCGTGACAGGTTGGCGGATGCCTCGGCCGGCGCGATCACGTAGTAGGCCGCAATGGCCAGTTTGGCGTTCGGCAGCGACACGTCTTTCACCGTGGCGCCAAGCTTCTCGTACTCCCGGACCGCGGCCCGAACCTGCTCTTCCATGGCGGGACTGAGTTGGTCCGAGAAATATTCTTTGGGCAAGCCAATCCGTAGGCCTTTCAACGGCTCATTCAGAGTGGCGGTGTAATCCGGAACCGCGCGATCGACTGACGTGGAGTCCTTCGGATCGAAGCCGGCCATGACGTTGAGCATCAAGGCGTTATCTTCCGCGGTGCGGGCGATGGTGCCACCCTGATCAAGGCTGGAGGCGAAGGCGATCATGCCGTACCGGGAGACGCGACCATAGGTGGGCTTCAGGCCCGTCACACCGCACAGCGCCGCGGGCTGGCGGATGGAGCCGCCGGTATCGGTGGCAGTGGCGGCCGGCACCAGTCGTGCGGCAACGGCGGCAGCGGAGCCGCCGGACGACCCGCCCGGCACCCGTTTCTCGCCTTTGCTCAGTCCCCAGGGGTTGGTTACCGGGCCAAAATGACTGGCTTCGTTGGAGGAGCCCATGGCGAACTCGTCCATGTTGGTCTTGCCCAGGCACACCGCGCCGGCCCTGCGAAAGTTAGCCGTGACCGTGGCGTCATAGGGTGGTACGAAATTCTCCAGCATTTTTGAGCCGCACGTGGTTCGCACGCCGTTCGTGCAGAAAATGTCCTTGTGGGCAAGGGGGACGCCAGTCCAGGGCGTCGCGTTGCCGGCCGCCCGCTGTTCGTCGGCGGCTTTGGCGTCAGCCAGGGCCTGCTCTTCGGTCACGGTAATGAAGCTGTTATACCGGGTGTCTTCCTGCTTGACGCGGTCAAGGAACTGTTGCGTCAGCTCCACGCTTGAAATCTTGCCGCTTTCCAACTCCCGGGAAAGCTCTGCTACGGATTTGTTGTGCATGATGATTCCTGAAATCGCTGGTCGTCAGATCACTCAATAACGCGGGGCACGAGATAAAGGCCGTTCTCGGTGGCCGGAGCAATGGCCTGGAAGGCTTCCCTTTGATTGGTCTCGGTTACCTCGTCCGGACGCAGGCGCTGGACAGCGTCCAGAGGATGGGCCATGGGCTCGACGTTCTCTGTATCGGCGGCGCTGAGTTGGTCGACCAGGTCAAGAATGTTTCCGAGGTCGTTCTCCAGGGCCGAAATCTGCTCATCGTCCACACGGATGCGGGCGAGCACAGCGACTTTTTCGATGTCCTCACGGGAAATGGTCACGCATTGTCTCCCTGATAAATGAAGTGTCTTTAATGAAAGTCCTTTGAGCCCACTGGCGCCACCTGACATCGGGGCGGCCGGCGCCTGCTTTCCAAAACTCTGCCGAGCCACATATGGCCGCGCCCAAGCGCCTCGTGGAGGTGCTTGCAGGGGTTTCGGAGCGCGTTCTTCGAGCGGCCTTTCACCTTGGATAGAAAAGAAAGAGCGTATGGTAACAGATTCGAACACGGGCGGGAGGGCCCAAGGTATGGGGGGAATGTGTGAACCGTAAGGCGCACGGCCTTTTCGCGCCTTGCCTGCAGGGGTGCTCGCTGCTAAAGTTGCCGCATCTTTTCTGCGACTGCAACTCTCAGGTTGAAACTACACGAATGTTGATCAAAAGACTCCGAGGCTTATTCTCCAGCGACCTGTCCATCGACCTGGGCACCGCAAACACCCTTATTTACGTGCGTGAGCGAGGTATTGTGCTGAACGAGCCGTCTGTTGTGGCCATCCGCACCAATAACTCCCAGAAAATGGTGGCAGCCGTTGGGGCAGAAGCCAAGCGCATGCTGGGGCGTACACCGGGGAACATTACCGCCATCCGGCCGATGAAGGATGGGGTGATCGCAGACTTCGTAGTGACCGAGAAAATGCTGCAGCACTTTATACACAAAGTGCACGAGAACAGCTTCATCACGCCCAGCCCCCGGGTTCTGGTGTGTGTGCCCAGCAAATCGACCCAGGTTGAGCGCAAGGCCATTCGTGAGTCCGCCCTGGGCGCAGGCGCGCGTGAGGTGTTCCTTATTGAGGAGCCGATGGCCGCCGCCATCGGTGCCGGTCTGCCGGTCGAGGAGGCCAGCGGTTCCATGATCGTCGACATTGGCGGTGGTACCACCGAGATCGCGATCATCTCCCTGAACGGCATTGTTTACGCCGAATCCGTCCGGGTGGGCGGTGACAAGTTCGACGAGGCGATCGTGACCTACGTCCGTCGCAACTACGGCAGCCTGATCGGTGACTCCACCGCCGAGCGTATCAAGCACGAAATTGGCTGTGCGTACGAGGGGCTCGAAATTCGCGAGATCGACGTTCGCGGCCGCAACCTTGCCGAAGGCGTTCCCAGGGCCTTTACCCTGAACAGCGAGGAGATTCTCGACGCGCTGCAGGAGTCCCTGGCGCAAATCGTTCAGACCGTGAAGAGCGCACTGGAGCAGTCGCCGCCGGAACTGGCTTCCGACATCGCCGAGCGTGGTATCGTGTTGACCGGTGGTGGTGCTCTGCTCAGAGGCCTGGACAAGCTGCTTAGTGAGGAAACCGGGTTGCCGGTTATCATCGCGGAAGACCCGCTGACCTGTGTCGCCCGAGGCGGTGGCAAGGCGCTGGAAGTGATTGATCGGGGTGGCATCGGAATGTTCTCCCAGGAGGGATAATCCTGTAGGGAGGGATCGCCATTAAGACCATCTTTGTCCAGGGCCCGGTACCGGGTTTCAGACTCTTTCTCATTGTCATCGTATCGGCAACCCTGGTGGTTGCCGATGCGCGTTTCGACAAGCTCTCCTTTGTTCGCAGTACCATCGCGACAGGCCTCGCTCCTGTTTATTGGCTTGGCAACGCCCCCTACGAATTCAGCGACTGGGTGGCTGGTCTCTTCGTCAATAAGGAAGACCTCCAGCAGGAAAACGAGGATCTCAAGGCTCGCCTGATGATTCTTGAGCGGCGGGCGCTCAAATACGCCGCCCTTGCGTCCGAGAACAACGAATTGCGCCGGTTGATGAATTCCTCCGAAGTGCTGGATGACCGCGTCATCGTGGGCGAGGTTGTCGGCGTCTCGCCGGATCCGTTTTCCCACGAAATCATCATCAACAAGGGTGAAAGTGACGGCCTCAGGCCGGGCCAGGCCGTTCTGGATGCCCATGGGCTGATGGGGCAGGTGGTCCAGACCAGCCAGATCACGTCCCGTGTCCTGCTGGTGTCAGACAGCAGTCACGCCGTGCCGGTCGAAGTGGTGCGAAACGGGCTCAGGGCCATTCTGCTGGGCACGGGTGACACCAACGCGCTGGATCTCGTTCACGTTCCGGACACGGCCGATATCCGTGAGGGCGATCTGCTGGTCAGTTCGGGCCTGGGAGGTCGGTTCCCCCGTGGCTATCCAGTCGCAGAGGTCGGGCTGATCAATAAGGAGCCTGGAGAACCGTTTGTATCCATCGAAGCCATTCCCCGGGCGCAACTGAATCAGAGCCGGTTGGTGCTGGTCGTCTTCCCGCCAACCGTGGCCGAGGAAACCCCGGCGGATGACGGCGGAGAAACGGCGGGCGACGCCGATCAGGATACCGGACAGGAGGGAGCGGGCTGATGTTGTCTGTAATCAGTTATCCGGTATTTGCCCTGTCTGTCATCGTGGCCCTGGTGCTGAGCATCTCGTTGTTCCCGGTGGGCTGGTTTGAGTTCCGGCCGGAATGGGTCGGTCTGGTTGTGTTCTACTGGACCTTCCGGGCGCCCGCGCAATTCGGCATCTTGCTGGCCTGGTGTCTGGGGCTGTTGCTGGACGTGCTTGAAGCTACCCCGATGGGCGTCAATGCCCTGGCCATGGGGTTGATTGCGTTCCTCGTTCTGACGGTGCACCAGCGGCTTCGAATGTACCCCATGCCTCAGCAGTGCCTGATGGTGTTCCTGTTGCTGGGCATTAACCAGATGCTCGTTCACTTCATCAAGCAGATGCTGGGCGGCGACGATGCGGGCTTCAGTTATCTGTGGCCAGCGCTGACCAGTGCTTTGGCCTGGCCTGTCTTTTGTGTCCTGCTGGACAACATCAACCGCAAGTTGGGTTAGGCATGGCGTCGATCATCCTTGCATCGGCCTCGCCACGGCGGTCAGAACTGCTGCAGCAGATTGGTGTGACCTTTTCGGTCCAGCCCGCTGACGTGGATGAAACGCCCCGGCCCGGGGAACCCCCAGAACACTATGTGGAACGCCTGGCCAGGGATAAGGCCCTGGCTGTCTCGGGCTCCTCGCCCGGCGTCCTGGTGCTGGGCTCCGACACCTCGGTTGTTCTCAATGGGGTTATCCTCGGGAAACCAGCCAACCGCGACGAGGCGGTCGAGACCTTGCTGACGCTCTCTGGAGCCACCCATCAGGTGATGACCGCCGTGGCTCTGGCTGAAGACGATCGATGCCAGTCTCGGGTGGTGATCACTGAAGTCACATTCCGATCGCTCTCGCGGGCTGAAATTGAAGCCTACGCCGCCAGCGGCGAACCGATGGACAAGGCTGGAAGCTATGGAATTCAGGGTCTTGGTGGTATTTTTGTCAGTAAACTACGGGGCAGTTACAGTGCTGTGGTGGGTTTGCCGCTGCTGGAAACTGCGGCCCTGCTGGCAGATGCCGGTCATCCGGTCTGGGAAAGCTGGCCAAACAGTCTGGAGAGCGGAACATGAGTGAAGAGATCCTGATCAACGTGACTCCCGTGGAAACCCGCGTGGCGTTGGTTGAAAACGGGATGTTGCAGGAAGCCTACATTGAGCGCACCAGTCGCAAGGGCATCGTTGGCAACATCTACAAGGGCAAGGTGGTCAGGGTGCTTCCCGGCATGGAAGCGGCGTTTGTGGATATTGGCCTGGAGCGCGCCGCGTTTATTCATGCCTCCGACGTTGTGTCCCAGTCCGGCGGCGACGAGCCCAGTGACGGGCCGAAGACCGTGCCGGATATCCGGACACTGCTGCGGGAGGGGCAATCCCTGGTGGTCCAGGTTACCAAGGACCCAATCGGTACCAAAGGTGCCCGGCTGACCACGCAACTCTCCATTCCGTCCCGTTATCTGGTGTTCATGCCCGGCGTCAATCACGTCGGCATCTCCCAGCGGATTGAAGACGAAGCCGAACGCACCCGGTTGAAGACCCTGGTGGAAGAGGCGGCGGCCGAAGAAACCGAAGTGCAGGGCGGTTACATCATCCGGACGGCCGCAGAAGCCGCATCGCCCGACGAACTGATCGGTGACATGACCTACCTTCACCGCCTCAGTCAGTCTATCCATGAACGCATTGCCCGCGTTCAGGCGCCGGCAGTGATTTATCAGGATCTCCCGCTTTTTATCCGGACCATCCGCGATCTCATACGCCCGCAAACGGAAAAAGTGCGGATTGATAGCCGGGAGAGCCATCAGCGGGTGATGGAATTTGTCGAGGAGTTTGTTACCGAGTTTTCCGACAAGGTGGAATATTATCCGGGTGAGCGCCCGATTTTTGATCTCTACTCGGTTGAAGATGAAATCCAGAAAGCGCTCAGCCGTAAGGTCCAGCTGAAGTCCGGCGGCTACGTGATCATTGATCAGACCGAGGCGATGACGACCATCGACATCAATACCGGTGGGTTTGTCGGGCATCGGAACCTGGAAGAGACGATATTCAAGACCAACCTCGAAGCGGCCCGGTCGATCAGCCGGCAATTGCGCCTGCGCAACCTCGGCGGCATTATCATCATTGATTTCATCGATATGGAGGATCCTGAGCATCAGCGTCAGGTCCACCGTATGCTGGAAAAGATGCTTGAGCGGGATCATGCCAAGACCAAGATCACCGGGGTCTCGGAACTGGGCCTCGTAGAGATGACCCGGAAACGAACCACGGAGAGTCTGGGGCAGGTCCTGTGCGAGCCTTGTCCGATCTGCGATGGTCGCGGTTTCCTGAAGACCAGCGAGACCGTGTGCTACGAGATCTTCCGGGAGATTCTCCGGGTTAACCGGGCCTACGAGGCCGAGAATTATCTGGTGATGGCATCGCAGAGCGTGGTTGACCGCCTGCTGGATGAAGAGTCAGACAATGTCGCGGATCTCGAGACCTTTATCAGCAAGACCATTCGCTTTCAGGTGGAACCGTTCTACAGTCAGGAGCAGTACGATGTTGTCTTGCTCTGATCCGAGGGCTGTCTGTCGGCGCGGGGAGTAGGCCCATCTGATGTCACCCGCTGATCGCGAGTCCCCAGTACCGGATCATCAGGTTGAAAGTCCGCCGGTCAGGTTCGCCGCGCGGGTGTCCAGCCTTGTCTGGTGGTTTCTTCTGTTCGTGCTGGTGGTCTTTGCGCTGTACGCAGGGGTGGGGCGCCAGCTCACCCGCAATGTTGACGCCTTCGCCGATGACCTCGCCGCCGAATTGTCGACCCGCCTTGGTCAGGATGTCGCCATCGGCAGTCTGTCCTCTCGTTGGTTCTGGCTGGATCCCTCGTTTACCGCGGAACAGATTTCCCTCACCAATCCGGATTCGGGGCTGACCGTTGCCCGTGTTGACCATTTACGTGTCCGGTTCGACTTCCTGTCCTCCCTGAGCCGATTGCGGATTGTTTTTGAGGATTTCGAAGTCGACGGTGTCGAGCTGACGCTGAATCAGTCCCCGGCAGGACAGGTGGGCGTAAAAGGCGCTGATCTGCCAGAGCCCGTTAACAACCGGCTCAAGTACTGGCTCGAACTGGCGGGTGAGTGGCTGTCTGAGCCCTACGTCAAAATCACTCGATTCAACCTAGGGATCCAGGATAACGAGGGGCACCAGCGCCATGTGTACATACCCCAGCTGGATCTCGTCTATCGACAGGGACTTTTCCGGGCGTCAGGGCGCGCCATCAAATCCGGAACGACGGAGCAACTGGCCAGCTTCAGTCTGGTCGGGCGGCATTTCTTCCGGGGTGATTTTACCGGCCAGCTTTACCTGGACGTGAACTCTGGCCGGCTTTTTGACGGTCTGATAGACCAATACCACTGGCGGGACATCCGTGTTGAAGGCTTTGATCTCGGTGGTGAAGCCTGGCTCACCTTCCGCGACGGTCAGATCCTGCAGGTGAGTGGAACCCTGGAAACGCCCTACCTGCAATTGGGGGTTGGGCAGGCTTCCCTTGCCCCCATTGAGAACATCCGAGCGCGTTTTGGCTGGCGCCGATCCCAGGGGGCGCTGTCGGAGACGTCCTCGACCCCGGAGGACGGCCCGCATGAGACCGACGGGCCGGGCGAGTGGCACCTGCAACAGCTTGAATGGACCTGGAATGGCGATGACGTGTCTCCGTTCAGTTTGCGGCTGGCGCCGGAAGCGGGCGGTCTCCGGGTTATTGCCGATGCCCTGCCGCTCGGGCCCACTCGTAGGCTCCTGTCGTTATTGCCACTCGTGCCTCCCAAGGGCGCGGACGCACTGCAGAACTACCGCCCCGATGGTTATCTGGACCGGGTGTCCCTCTGGTTGCCGAGAGCGGAGGCAAACCGATTCGAGTTATCCGGAAACCTCCGCGATATCAGTATCCAGGCCTACGGAGGCGCTCCCGGCATCCAGGGGTTGTCCGGTTCGCTGTACCTGGACCCGGGCGCCGGGTACGTCGACATTCACGACGCCGAGGGTCCGGTGACCCTGGAATTTCCGGAACTGTACGAGGGAAGCTGGACGTTTTCCGAGTTCGAGGGCCTGGTGGCGTGGCAGTTGGATGGCGCGATTACCCGGGTCTTCGCCGACAACCTGCGCATGGCCTATGGCGAGAACACCCAATTCTCCGGCGCGTTTGATCTGAAGCTGGACCGGGAGGGCGAGGATAACCTGGGGCTGCGGGTCGGCGTTGGGAACGCGACGGAGTCCATGTTGGCGGAGTTCGTGCCGTCAAAGGTGGTGAACCCGGAGCTTTATCAATGGTTGACGACATCGATACGGACCGCCGACATTGTGTCAGGCGTCTATTACGGTCACGGGCAGATCGGTTCGGATGCGCCACGAGGCTCGTTCGCCTCGTCCATGCGATTCGATTTCGAGAAGGCGTCGGTGCTTTACGATGAGCGTTGGCCGGAGATCTCGGGGGCACGTGGTCGGGTAGTGGTCAATAACCTGGAAACCACAGTAACCCTTGAGCAGGGGCGGACCGGAGGTCTGACGCTCTCACCCAGCACGGTCAGCGTTATGCCGGAAGCGGGTGACACCGTGGTTCGGGTCGACGCCTCAGCGGAGGTGCCTGGCGACGCTGTGGGCTTCTGGTTGAGCAACAGTCCGCTGGGAGACATGGCGGGCTCCGAGGCTGCATCGCTTGAATTCGGTGGTTCCTACCAACTGAACCTCGGCCTGGACGTACCCCTCGCAGGTAGTCGGGATGTGCTGGTTGAGGCGAGCATCCTGGCCAGCGACGCGTCTGTGGCGTACTCGCCTGCGGGCCTTTCGTGGGAGGGGCTTAGTGGGGAGCTGACTTACCACTCTGTTGATGGTTTTTCAGGGGGACCTCTGACGGCGAGCTTCTTCGGTAATCCTGTGGCCATCCGCTTGGCCCGGAGTGTGTCCGGCGAGGCCCTGTCAGTTCGCCAGTCTGGCCAGCTTTCCATGGCGGACGTACTTTCGGCGACGGGCCTTGCTCCCGATACCACGCTTGGGCTCAGCGGTGTCCTGAGTTATTCCGCCGCCCTCGATGTTGGAGCCGACGCCACGTCCGTGATTAATGTCCGTTCGGACCTTCAGGGCGTCGCCGTAGATTGGCCTGACCCGCTGGCCAAGGGGGCTGAGGAAGCCGCGCCATTGCTGGCAACCATCGACCCGCGAGCGGCAGAGGGCATCCGAATAGCCGGCGATTGGGAGAACCGCGCGTCTTTCGAGCTGTTGTGGACGGACATAGGCCTGGATATGGACATTGGCCACCTTTATCTCGGCGCCCACACCCTTAGGGACATTCACATCGAGACGCTGGACCTTGGCGATCGCTGGGTGGTTAGTACGCGGTCGGAGCGCGCGGTGGGTCGTATGGTCGTTCCTGACGATGGTACGGCCGTTACGGCCGATTTCGAGGTCGTGAGGTTGGTTCGCGACGACGAGGCCCGGGAAGAGGCGCCTGAGCTGCTGTCCATCGAAGAGCAGATCGAGGCGTTTCGCTCACTGGATATGGGCGACTGGCCCGATGTGAACATCACCATTTCCGATCTTCAGTTGAACCGGGAATCCATGGGGCGCTGGGCATTCCAGCTTCGCCCGGAGCCTTACCGGTTGAATGTCGAGGGAATTGAGGGGCGGCTTAACTCGCTCACGCTGCTTGGGGACATGACCTGGAGCATCATTGATGACCGCGAGGTAAGCCGATTCGCCGGTACGGTGACCGGCGGCGCGCTGGCAGATCTGAACGAGCTCCTGGGGGCCGACATTCCGCTCACCAACAAGGCCACCAACATCGAGCTGGATCTGGACTGGCCAGGTCGGCCGGATGAAATCTCGTTTGCCGACATGAGCGGGTCGGTCAGCCTCCGGCTGGATGAAGGCATGATTCTGGAGCAGAACAACACCGCCCAGCTGTTCCGGGTGTTTAATCTCTTAAACGCCGATACCCTGTGGCGCCGTCTCAAGCTGGACTTTTCCGATCTTTATGAGCGGGGGGTCGCCTTTGATGCGATCTCAGGCAAGGCGCAGCTCATAGACGGACTCATCACCATGGATCCGGAACTTCAGGTGGTCGGGCCCTCTGGTGCGTTCAAGCTGAGTGGCTCGACCGACATCGCCAAGGAGACACTCGACATGCGCCTTGTGGTGGTTCTGCCGCTGACCCAGAATTTGCCTTTGGCCGCGCTACTGATGGGAGCGGGCGCGCCGATCGGCGGCGCTTTATTTGTCCTCGACAAGATTCTGGGCGATCCTTTGAGCAAGCTGACCAGCGCGTCCTACGGTGTAACCGGCACCTGGGACGACCCACAGGTAGATCTCCAGCGGGTATTCGATACCGGCGAATAGCAGGAGCCTTATATGACCAACACTGTTTCTGCCCGGGTTGCCGCCATCCAGATGGTGAGTACCCAGGATATAGAGGCCAACCTCAATGAAGCGCGCCGATTGCTTGCCGAGGCGGCCAGCAAAGGCGCTTCGGTGGCGGTGTTGCCAGAAAACTTTGCGGTTCTGGCGACCCATCAGATGGTGGATTGCGGGCGCGTCGAGGCCAGTGACCAATCGGTCATCCGAGCCTTTCTGGCGGAGCAGGCAAAAAACCTGGGGCTGTGGATTGTGGGCGGTTCTCTTCCCCTTGCCGCGCGGCCCGATGGTTCCAGCATAGAAAGCCATGTTAGGGCTACGTGCCTGGTTTTCGACGCGCAGGGGCGGGAAGTGGCCCGGTACGACAAAATCCACCTGTTCGATGCCGTGGTGGATGACGCTCACGGGCAATATCGGGAATCCGACACCTTTGAGCCCGGCGAGCGGGTAGTGACCGTTGACACCCCAGCTGGCAAGCTCGGCCTGGCCATCTGCTATGACCTTCGGTTTCCGGAGCTTTTCCGTGCTCTGAGGGAGCAGGGCGCTGAGTGGGTATGTCTGCCGAGTGCATTCACCTGGCAAACCGGGGATGCCCACTGGCATGCCCTTATCCGTGCCAGGGCCATAGAGAACCAGGTGTGGGTGGTTGCACCAGGCCAGGGTGGCCAGAACAGTGAACGGCGGCGCACCTATGGCCATTCCCTGATCTGCGATCCGTGGGGGAAGGTGGTGACCGAGCTGGCTGAAGGGCCGGGGGTGGTGGCCGCTGAACTGGATTTAGAGCAGCTCAAACAGTTGCGCAAGCGCATGCCCGTCTGGGAACACCGCCGGCTATAGGGCCGGCGGCAGCTGAGGATCAGTGGGTCGATTCGGCGTCGTCAATGCATTCACGCAGGTAGCGGAAGAGCTTGCGGGACTGGCCCGTGTTTTTCTGCTTCTCGACATCTTTCCGCGCGTTTCGTGCCAGATTGCGCAGGTGTTGCATATCGGCGGTCGGGCAATAGCTGAAGAATTCTCCCACCACGGAGTCCCCCTCGGCGATCATCCGGTCGCGCCAACGTTCGGCAAGGTGATGGCGCCGGGTGTGCTCCTCGCTGCCGGCATCGAAGGCATCAATAGCCCGCTTCAGGGCGTCCGGATCGTCTTCCTGACGAATGATTTTGCCAACGTATTGCAGGTGCCGGCGCTTGGCCTCGTTTTGTCGAATGCGGCGAGATTCCTCGATAGCGGCCCGCAGGGTGTCGCTGATCGGTAAGGTGTCGAGCTGGTCATTGCTCAGGTCGAGCATGCGTTTGCCGATGTCCTGCAGCGCATGCATCTCCCGCTTGAGCTGGGATTTGCTCTTGCCAAATTCTTCCTCGTCGTCGTACTGATCATGCTGACTCATGGTGAATCCGTTGCTAGTCGGTCATTGGTCATCGATTACGCGTAAAACACGGTGGCAAGGCCGAGAAAGGCCATGAAGCCGACCACATCGGTAACCGTGGTAAGTATCACGCTCCCTGCCAGCGCGGGATCGATATTTCTGGATTTCAGGAACAGGGGCAGAACGGTGCCCACAAGGGCTGCGGCCACCAGGTTGATGACGAGAGCCGCGGCAATCACCGCTCCGATGAGCAGATCCTGGAACCACGCCGCCGCGGCGGTGGCAACAACCAGGGCCCAGAACAGCCCGTTCAGGGCGCCCGACAGAAACTCCCGGTTCAGCAGCCAGCCGACGTTGGCGCCGCTGATCTGGCCTACCGCCATGCCTCGAATCACCAGTGTGAGTGTCTGGCTGCCGGCAATGCCGCCCATGCTGGCAACAATGGGCATGAGGACGGCCAGAGCCACCACTTTGGTGATGGTTTCCTCAAACAGGCCAATGACCGCCGAGGCGATGAACGCCGTGATCAGATTGATGCCGAGCCATACCGCCCGCCGCCGGGTGGTTTTCCAGACCGGGGCGAAGGTATCCTCATCCTCATCGAGACCGGCCATGCTCATCAGCGAGTGGTCGGCATCTTCACGGATAACATCGACCACGTCATCGATGGTGATGCGGCCCAGCAGTCTGCCATCCTCGTTCACCACCGGGGCCGAGATCAGGTCGTAGCGTTCGAACAGCGTCGCGACCTTGGTATCCGAAAGGGATACCGGGATGGGTTCGATGTCTGTGTCCATGACTTCCCGCACGGTGGACGCGGGATTGGATACCAACATCTTGGTGATCGGCAGCATGCCGATGAACTCGTCGCGACGGCTGACTACGATCAGGCTGTCGGTCATCGGGGGCAGGTTGCGGTGTCTGCGCAGGTAGCGCAACACAACGTCGATACTGATGTCCGGGCGCACCGTAATGGTGTCCGTGTTCATCAGGCCGCCGGCGGTGTCCTCGGGGTAGGAGAGTACCTCTTCGACACGCTGGCGATCCTGCTCATCCATGGTGTCCAGGACTTCCTGGATCACCGTGTCCGGTAATTGCTGGAGCAGGTCGGCGAGATCGTCCGACTCGAAATCTTCGATGATATCCGCCAGTTCCTGGGCATTCAGCTGGCTCAGGAAGTAGCCACGGATATCGTCACTCAGGTACTGGAGGACTTCCCCTTCCAGTTGTTTGTCCACCAGGTTCCAGAGCAGGGCGCGCTGGCGGGGCGGAGACGATTCAAGCAGGTGGGCGATATCACTGGGGCTCAGGCCGCCATTCAGGATGCGGGCAACCTGCTTCAGGGCACCACTGTCCAGGGCCTCGCTCAGGGAGCGAAGACGTTGGCGGGCCTGGCTTTTCTCCAGAATATCGGTCATGGATCACCCACAGTCAGAAAACGCCTGTATTATAGCGGAGTTAGGAGTCAGACGTGAGAGAGAGTTGTAGGTGAATTCCACAGAACGCGACGGCACCCCTCCGGGCACCAAATCCTTACTCGCCCTCGCCGAAATAGTCGTTGATTAACGCCGTCAGGGCGTCAATGGCGGCTTCCTCATCCGGACCGTCGGCGATCAGTTCGACATCGGTACCCTGGCTGGCGGCAAGCATCATCACCTGCATGATGTTTTTTGCGTCCACGTCCCGGCCTTTGCCGCTGATTCTCACGCTGCTGTCGAACTCAGAGGCGGTCGCCACCAGTTTTGCGGTTGCCCGGGCATGAAGCCCAAGCTTGTTGATGATGGTAATGGGACGACGAATCATGGCGCGTTCAGATCTCTCCCCGGGCCTGCAGATGAGGTAGCTCGGTGTGACGAACCTGAACGTTGCTGTAGGTTTCCCGGAAATGTTTGCACAGTTGTTCGCTCACGTACACTGAGCGATGCTGACCGCCGGTACAGCCAATCGAAATGGTCATGTAGCTGCGATTGCTGTCGGCGAAGGATGGCAGCCAGGTTTCCAGGAAGCTGGTCAGGTCGCTGATCATTTTACCCGTGGCCGGTTCCTTCTCGAGAAAATCAATCACCGGTTGATCGGTACCAACGAATTTCCGCAGGCTGTTATCCCAATAGGGGTTGGGCAGACAGCGCACGTCGAACACATAATCTGAATCGAGAGGGACGCCGTGTTTGAATCCGAACGACTGGAACAGAAGGGCGAGTTCCTGATCCTTGCGGCCGACAACACGTTGCTTGACCATGTCTCTGAGTTCGTACATGGACATGCCCGTCGTGTTCACGTAGAGGTCGGACAGCTTGGACAGTGGCTCCAGAAGCTTCTTTTCGTTGCTGATCGCTTCGCGCAGTGAAGTCCGGTCGTCGCTCAGCGGGTGTTTTCTCCGGGTGGCATGAAAGCGTTGCAGCAGAGACTGTTCGTCAGCATCCAGGAAGATGATTTCGACGGTAACGCCGGTTTCCTGCAGTTGATGGTAAATCACCTCGAAGTTGGCGAGCTCCCCGGACAGGTTGCGGGCATCAATACTGACGGCCATTTTGTGGAGCCGCCCGGGCGATTCCTGTGCGGCCGCTTCTCGGGTCAGAGGAAACAGCAGTCCGATGGGTAGATTATCGATGCAGTAGTAACCGAGATCTTCGAGCACATGAAGCGCCGTACTCTTGCCGGAACCGGATCGGCCACTCACGATGATCAGTTTCATGGGAACGCTGTCTCCACTCTCTGGGATGTCACTCGGACGCCGTCGTCATTCGCTTGTACAGAGCGGCGGCGTCATCGCACTGCCGAAGTCCATCGCAGAACGCCCGCTCGTTGAACTTCTCCGCCAGCTGACTGAGCAGTTCCAGGTGCTCGCTGGTGGCCTCTTTGGGCACCACAAGGGCAAACACCAGATCCACGGGCTGGTTATCAATGGCGTCGAAATCGATGCTTTCCTCAAGGGTTAGCAGAACGCCCACCACATGATCGAGTCCCTCCAGCCGGCAGTGGGGTATGGCAATACCCTGGCCGATACCGGTGCTGCCAAGCCGCTCCCGGGACACCAGGTTGTTGAAGATCTGGGTCTCACTGAGCGAATCGTCGTGCCGGTGGATCTGATCGGCAATGAATTCCAGCACCCGCTTCTTGCTTGATGCCGGTACCCGGCACAGGGTCAGCTCCGGTGCAAGGATGTTGTCTATGGTCAGGGATGTGTCGCTCATGAATCGACTGCAATTCCGTTAAAAAAAGGCTGCGGCAGGTTCTCCATGCCGCAGCGCGATGAGATGACATGCTTGAAAACGGGCGGTTAACGAGAGCCGTTTCCGTGCATCCGGTCTACGTTCTTTTCCTTGTGCTTGAGGATCTGTCGGTCCAGTTTGTCGATCAGCCCGTCGATCGCTGCGTACATATCCTCGTTTTCAGCCTTTGCGTGAATATCACCACCAACCACGTGCAACGTTGCTTCCGCCATCTGACGCACCTTTTCCACCTGCAGGGTAACCTGGCAGTTACTTATGTGGTCAAAGTGGCGCTCAAGTTTCTCGAATTTTTCTGAGACGTAATCCTTCAGTGCGGGAGTCAGTTCTACGTGATGGCCTGAAATGTTGAGTTGCATAGGCGTCTCCTGTTGTCATCATGCCGGTCCCCAAAAGGCCGGGCTGAGGGCTGGCGCACACTGCGCCGGCAAAGTTTGGCTCAGGGGGAGCGCTGTTCTTGCCAGTGCTCTCCTAAACCAGTCTTTTTCGCTCGTTAGAGGGTGGAATATGCATCGCTTCCCGGTACTTGGCGACGGTTCGACGGGCCACCTTGATGCCCTGTTCCCCTAGCATGGCTGCAATTTTACTGTCACTCAACGGCTTTTTCGGCGTCTCGGCCGCGATCAGCTTCTTGATCATTGCACGGATGGCTGTTGATGAACATTCCCCGCCTTCATCGGTACTTACGTGGCTGGAGAAAAAGTACTTGAGCTCGAATATTCCCCGTGGCGTGTGCATGTACTTCTGCGTGGTAACCCGGGAAATCGTCGATTCGTGCATTTCTACCGCCTGCGCTATGTCTGAAAGGATCAGCGGTTTCATGGCTTCTTCGCCCTGATCCAGAAAGCCTTGCTGGTGCTCGACGATGCGCGTCGCCACTTTCAACAGGGTTTCGTTGCGGCTTTGCAGGCTCTTGATAAACCATTTGGCTTCCTGGAGTTGATCCCGGAGGTAGGTGTTATCGGCGCTGCTGTCGGCTCGCCTTATAAGAGAAGCATAGCTCGCATTGACGCGGATGCGTGGTGCAATTTCAGGATTTAGCTCGACCCGCCATCTGCCGCTGTGTTTGCGGACGATGACATCGGGGATCACGTAATCGGGTTCGGCGCGATCAATCACATCCCCCGGCCGCGGATTCAGCCCGGTAATCAGGGCCAGGACTTCCCGGAGCTGGTCTTCCTTGAGTCGGCTGCGACGCAGTAACTGGGCGTAGTCACGGTTGCCGAGCAGATTGATGTAGTGGGTGATAACGAGCCGGGCCTGGGCCAGCCAGGGTGTCGCCGGCGGCAGCTGGTTCAGCTGGATAAGCAGGCATTCCTGCAGGTCCCGGGCAAACACTCCGGGTGGGTCGAAATGCTGAAGCCGGTGCAGAACGGCCTCCACTTCGTCCAGTTCAAGCGGGTCTTCCTCGGTTTCATCCAACAGGCCGGCGTGGATTTCGTCCAGCGGACTGGTCAGGTAGCCCCGTTCGTCGACTGCATCCATCAGGGCGTGGGCAATGGCCTGGTCGCGCTCGCTCAGCGGGGTCAGGTTCAGCTGCCACTCAAGGTGGTCCTGCAGCGTTTCACTCGGCGAGTTACGGGTTTCGAAGTCGTGATCGTTTTCGTCGTCGTTGCGGGCGGCGGGGGCAGGGGCGGACTGATAGATGTCGTCCCAAGCGGTATCGACGGGAAGATCGTCGGGAATGTTGTCGGGAATCTCGTTTTCAGAGGCCCAGTCCGGACCATTCTCCGACTCATCCCAGTCTGTACTGGTCTCCGAGCCTGAATCCGCCGCCGTGTCCGCGGCTTGTTCTTCGTGGCTGGTGTCTTCGCTGGACGCGGCTTCGGCCTGGTCGTCGTCCTCAGAGGTTTCCAGCATCGGATTGGATTCCAGGGCTTGCTGGATTTCCTGCTGCAGATCAAGGGTGGATAGCTGTAGTAGCCGGATCGCCTGTTGCAGCTGGGGCGTCATGGTCAGGCTTTGACCCAGCTTTAACTGTAAAGAGGCTTTCATAACCATGGTTCAGGATCCGTCACTCATCAGGCTCTGCTTTACCGTTAGTTCAAAAAAATTGTTGCGTGCCGGTTACTTGCCTCTGTCTGAAAACAGCCTAGCAAGTTCTTTGCCGAGTTTACTTGCTCGGGTTCTTCAACACAATCAGACAGCGTTGTTCACAGTCGGAATTCATTACCGAGGTAAACCTCTTTGACTTGCTGGTTCGCGAGAATCGCTTCCGAGTTGCCGGATGCAATGATGTGGCCCCCCGACACAATGTACGCCGTTTCACAGATGTCCAGGGTCTCCCGCACATTGTGATCAGTGATCAGTACGCCGATGCCCTTATCCCGAAGGTGACGGATGATGTGCTTGATATCGCTCACCGAGATGGGATCAACGCCGGCAAAGGGTTCGTCCAGCAAAATAAAGGCCGGCTCCATGGCCAGGGCCCGGGCAATTTCGACACGCCGGCGTTCCCCGCCAGAGAGCGCCATTCCCATGCTGTCGCGGATGTGGCTAATGTGGAATTCCTCGAGCAGCTCCTCCAGTCTCCTGTCCCGGTCGGCCCGACTCAGGCCTTTGCGGGTTTCGAGGATTGCCATCAGGTTGTCGCGAACCGTCAGTTTGCGGAACACCGAGGCTTCCTGTGGCAGGTAGCCGATCCCCTTTCGGGCGCGCCCGTGCATGGGCAGTGGCGTGACGTCCTGGCTATCGATGGTGATGCGGCCGCGATCAGCCGGCACCAGCCCAACGATCATGTAGAAACAGGTGGTCTTGCCGGCACCGTTGGGGCCCAGAAGCCCGACGATCTCGCCGCTGCGGATCTCCAGGGAGACATCCAGAACCACTTTTTTGTGCTTGTAGCTTTTCGCCAGGTTACTGGCTCTCAGAACTGCCATCGGATCCCTGTGTGCTGCTGGTACTGCGTGGCTGAATGATCATCTCGACACGGCCACCGCCGGTTTCGGTCTTGGTGCCGCCTTCGGCGGTTACCACCCGACGGACGGTATCATAATGAATGACATCACCTCGGAACAGGTTTCCATTCTGCTCAATGATTGCTTCCCGTTCAAAAGTCAGTCGGTTCTCGTCGGCACTCCAGGTGATGTTCAGAGCCCTGGCATCGGTTTCGCCTTCGCCGTTGCGGGTGGGTTGCTGGTATCGGGCGGGCTGGCCAGAGGCTTCGACCCTGCTCAGGCCATCCACGTTGCGATAGAGTACAACCCGTTCCGCCGTGAGCCGAGTCCTGCCTTGAACCAGTTCGACATCACCGGTGTAGGTGGCGATGCCCTTGGCGTCGTCCAGTCGGGCGTTGTCCGCGCTCACCGTGATCGGCAACTCCGAATCCAGGCTGAACGCGCCGGCGGGCCCGGAGAGGGTCAGGGCAAGTGTTATCGCCAGCAGCGTTCGAAGTCGGTTATTTGCCAGTCTCATAGCGTCCTTCCACCTGGGAATTGAGTTCGAGAATGCGTTCGTCGATCCAGGCTCTCATGCCTTTGGCCCGGGTAACGCCAATTTTGTCGGTAATGGTGACCGGAGCGTCGGTGTAGACCGTGCCAAGGTCATTGTCCAGCGTCAGGGTCGTGGTCGTCAGGGTGGCTTCCCGCTCACCGACGGTTCGGACGACCCGCACATGATCGGTCAAATAGAGAATGCCTTCATTCTGCAGCAAGCTGCCGTTCTCCGCCTCGACAATCCATGGAGGAGTGTCCGGCTGGCCAAACAGTGTCGCCCGTGGCGCTTTCATCGTGGCGACATTGCCCTCTTCGAACTGTTCGATCCGCGGGCTGGTGAACTGGATTTTCAGGTTGCCGTCCTCATCATAGGAGGTGTAGCTGCCGTTGATCACGAAACCGTCCGGCTCGGTTTCACCCCGAAGAACCGACGCTTCATCCGACACCATGGGCGGTTCGTCGCTGCGCCACATCAGGAATACGGTCGCCGCGATGGTGCCGCCCAGGGCCAGAGATCGCAACCAGGGACGATGTTCCAGCGTGAGCGTGGAAAACAGGCCGCTTTTCTCTTCGACCTCAACGGTCTCATTCTCGCCGGGAGAGGCGTCGCTCATGCTTCGGGCTCCAGGTATTTCGCCAGGGCATTATCAAGCCTGCCCTGTGCGGTCAGCAACATGTCGCATGCCTCACGGACAGCCCCATTGCCGCCCGTGGCCTGCGTGCAGTAGTGGGCGTGTTCCCGCACCAGCCAATAACCGTTGGGAACCGTAATGCCAAGGCCGGCGTAGCGGATCGCGGGCAGGTCAGGCAGGTCATCCCCCATGTAGGCGATGGCTTCGGGCGCAATGTTCAGGGTGCTGACCAGTTCCTGAAGGGCGACTCGCTTGTCTTCCCGTCCCTGCATCAGGTGTGGGATGCCGAGGTCCCGCATGCGCTTCTCGGTCAGCGGTGATTGGCGCCCGGTAATCACCGCCACGGTAATGCCGGCCGCCATCAGTTGCTTCAGGCCCAGGCCATCCAGGATATTGAAGGCCTTCAATTCGTCGCCGCTGGCGCTGAAATAGAGTTTGCCGTCGCTCATGATGCCGTCCACGTCGAGGGCGATCAGGCGAATGCGGGCGGCTTTTTCCAGGAGTGCGCCGGACCAGTTGGTCCGCAATGGGCTGCTGTGGATGGCCATCAGATCACTCCCGCCCGAAGCAGGTCGTGCATGTTGATGGCGCCGACCAATTCTCCCTGGTCGTCGGTGACGGGCAGGGCGTTAATCTTCATTTCTTCCATGATGTTCAGTGCTTCGGCCGCCAGGTGGTCGGCCTGGATGGTTTTGCCGTTGTGGGTCATGACCTGTTCAATCGGCGTGACGTGAACATCGACGTTCTTATCGAGGGTGCGGCGCAGGTCTCCGTCGGTGAACACGCCGGTCAGTTTGCCGGCTGCGTCCACCACGGTGGTCATGCCCAGCCCCTTCTGCGAAATTTCCAGCAGAGCTCCGCTCAACGGTGTGCCTTCGGGGACTCTCGGAATCCGGTTGCCGGTGTGCATGATGTCGGAGACGCGAAGTAGCAGGCGCCGCCCGAGGCTGCCGCCGGGGTGGGAGAGTGCGAAATCTTCGGAACTGAATCCCCGGGCCTCAAGCAGCGCAACCGCTAGCGCATCGCCCATCACCAGCGTCGCGGTGGTGCTGGAAGTGGGCGCCAGTCCCAGCGGGCAGGCTTCGGTTTGAACGCTGACATCAAGGTTGGCCACGGCTTCCCGGGCAAGGGTGGAGTCTGCATTGCCGGTCATGCTGATCAGGGGGGCGCCCATGCGCTTGATCAGGGGCAGAATGGTAACCACTTCACTGGTGTTGCCGCTGTTGGAAATGGCAATGACCACGTCCTGACTGGTGATCATGCCGAGATCCCCGTGACTGGCCTCGCCAGGGTGGACGAAAAACGATGGGGTGCCGGTGCTGGCCAGTGTCGCGGCAATCTTGTTGCCGATGTGGCCGGATTTGCCCATGCCGGTGACGACCACCCGTCCCTTGCAGGCCATGATGACCTCGCAGGCTTTGATAAAATGGTGATCAATGCGCGCTTCCAGGGCATCAATGGCTTCGCGCTCGATACGAATGGCCTGGATCGCGGAAGTGCGGAAATCCTTTGCGCTCTGTTCAGTCATCGGGATAGGGGCCTGGTCTGCTTGGGTGGTCTCGTAAACTATCATGGTCGGGCTGAATCCCCATTGGCGGGACAGCCGTTCAAGTTACAGCGGAGTATATCATTTTCGATTGCAGACGCTGTGGAGTTACAGAAAGTTCAGGCAAATTGATCAAGCCTTTCAATAGATTTTGCGTTTGATGGATTGAGCTTGGAGGCTCCTTGGAATAATGTAGCCGCTCCTCGAAAGGTAAGGATTATGGGTTCACCCGCATACATTTCACTCAAGGACGTTGTTTTCTCCCGTTCCGGTCGCCGCATTTTCGATGGCGTCACTCTGGATATTCCCCGCGGCAAGATTACTGCGATCATGGGGCCCAGTGGAACCGGCAAGACCACGCTCCTGCGACTGATCGGTGGCCAGCTTCGACCGGATTCCGGCAGTGTTGTGCTGGATGGTCATGAGGTGCCACGGCTGAAGCGTTCAGACCTCTATGCGCTGCGTGAGAGGATCGGCATGCTGTTCCAGAGCGGTGCTCTGTTCACCGACCTCAGCGTGTTCGAGAACGTTGCGTTTCCGCTGCGGGTCCACAGTTCGCTGCCGGAGGATATGATTCACGACATCGTCCTGATGAAGCTGGAAGCGGTTGGTCTTCGGGGTGCCCGACACCTGATGCCGTCCGAACTGTCCGGTGGTATGACGCGGCGGGTGGCACTGGCGCGCAGCATTGCGCTGGATCCCGACCTGATTATGTACGACGAGCCGTTTGCCGGACAGGATCCCATCGCCATGGGGGTGCTGGTCAAGCTGATCCGGGACCTGAACAGCTCCATGGGGCTGACCAGTGTGCTGGTCTCCCACGATGTGCCGGAGTCGCTGAGCATCTGCCATTTCGCCTGCATTATCGCGGACGGCAAAATCATCGGCCAGGGCACGCCCGAAGAGCTTATGGCGCATCCGTCAGAGCAGGTTCAGCAATTCCTGAAGGGGCAGCCAGATGGCCCGGTGCCCTTTCATTACCCGGCAACCGAGGCCGCGACGGACTATGGCCTGACGGGAGGTGTGTCTTGATTGACCGGGTAGTCGCACTGGGTCACCTGGGGCTGACGATCGTTTCGTCTTTCGGTCGCTCCGGACGGTTCCTGGCCGGAGTGCTGTTCGGCGTGCCGCGCCCGGCGACGGGGTTTCCGCTGCTCATTAAGCAGCTATACGGCGTCGGTGTGTTGTCGCTGGCCATTGTCATCGTGTCGGGGTTGTTCATTGGAATGGTGCTTGGGCTTCAGGGCTACACCATTCTGAGTGACTATGGTTCCGAGGCGGCCATTGGCCAGATGATCGCGCTTACGCTGGTGCGCGAGCTGGGGCCTGTGGTTACGGCCCTGCTTTTCGCGGGCCGGGCCGGCTCCGCGCTGACCGCTGAGATTGGCCTGATGAAGGCAACCGAACAGCTTTCCAGCATGGAAATGATGGGGGTTGATCCCTTGCGGCGGGTCATCGCACCGCGCCTATGGGCCGGTTTCATTGCGATGCCGCTGCTGGCCGTCATCTTTTCCGCGGTCGGCATCTGGGGTGGCATGCTCGTTGGCGTGGACTGGCTCGGCGTTTTTGAAGGCTCCTTCTGGGGTAACATGCAGTCGTCCGTGGATTTCGCCGAAGACGTGATGAACGGCGTGATCAAAAGCGTGGTGTTCGGCTTTGTGTGCACGTGGATCGCGGTCTACCAGGGGTATGACTGCGTGCCGACATCGGCCGGGATCAGTGCCGCCACCACCAAAACCGTTGTTTATTCTTCCCTGGCCGTGCTCGGTCTGGATTTTGTGCTGACCGCCGTCATGTTTGGCGATTTCTGACATAACGATTAACGGATAAGTACCGGGAGCCGGTAATGACACAGCGAACCACAGAGATTATCGTCGGGTTTTTCATGATCGCAGGTCTGGCGGCGCTGCTGTTCCTCGCCTTGCAGGTCAGCGGCCTGTCGCCCAAGTCGGCGGAAGACACCTACCGGGTGTACGCGAACTTCAATGATACCGGCGGCCTTACGCCCCGTGGTCGCGTGTCCATGGCCGGGGTAACGGTGGGCACCATCGAGTCCATCAGTCTGGACAAGAATACCTTCCAGGCGCGCGTTACCATGTCCATCAGCTCCGACATCGACAACATTCCGGCGGACAGTTCGGCAGTAATACGTACATCCGGACTGCTCGGCGAACAGTACATTGATATATCCGTTGGTGGTGACATGGAGTCGCTCGCCGACGGAGATACCTTTTATTCCACTCAGTCAGCCATGAACCTGGAACGGCTGATAGGGAACTTTGCATCCGGCCGTTAACTGGCTGGAAGGGACCGATTTCAAAGGAGATTCTGATGCTTGCAGTTAAACACCGCCTTTTCCTGATCCTGGCGCTCGCGACTTTCCTCGTCGGGCCTGCCAAGGCAGGGGCTTCTGAGGACCTGCGGCAGTATGTGGATGAGAACACCCAGCGCCTGGTTGATAAGCTCAATCAGGAGCGAGGTCTTTACGAGAGCGATCCTGAGGCTTTCTACGCCAGCATGGATGAATCTCTGGAGGGGTTTGTCGACTTCCGCCGGATTGCTGCGCGAGTGATGGGGCGATATGCGCGTCAGACCACGCCCGAGCAGCGTGACGAATTTGTCGTCAAGTTCAAGCGGAGCCTGTTTGACAGTTACGCCCAGGCCCTGGTGGATGCGGAAGACTTCAGTATTCAGGTGAAAGAAGCGGTGATCAATCCGCAGGACGATGGCCGTGCTTCGGTGCAGATGGAGGTGACCAGTGCCTCCGGTAACCGGTACCCCGTTACCTATTCCATGTACAAGGCGGACGGCGGCAACTGGATGATGGAGAACGTCATCGTCGAAGGCGTAAACATTGGTTTGGCCTTCCGGGATCGATTTGCGCAGGAGATGGAAGCGAATCGCGGTCAGGTCCAGGCGGTCATTGACGGTTGGGGTGATGCGGTCGAATCCCTGAAGCTTGAGCAGGAAGTTGATAATTCATGACAACACCGGCGCCCCGGGTTGAGATGATCGACAGCGTGCTCACCGTCAGCGGCGAGGTCGATGCCGACTCCGTTGTGGCCTTGCGCCAGCAGGGAGAAAAGCTCCTCCAGACGGTGAGTGTGGACCTGGTTGTTGACCTCGGGAGCCTCCAGACAGCCCACAGCGTGGTGCTGTCCCTGTTGCTTTGCTGGCAACGTCTGGCTAACCAGCGCGGCATTTCCCTTTCCTACCGGGGCGTGAGTGAGCGCCTGGCGTCACTCGCCGCCCTGAGCAATCTCGATGAGCAACTGGCCGGCTTCCGGTCCGGTTCTGCCTGATTTACCCTTCAATAAAGCGTTTCGAGTCTCCGGTTACCGGATGGTAAAGCTGACCCGGAGTCCGGAATTGGTTACAATCTCGCCCCTGATTTCTAACACCCGAGGATTTTTTATGGACGCCACCGAAGTCACGGCGCTGGTCGAAGAAGCATTGCCCGGCTGCGAAGTTCAGGTACAGGTAGATGGTACCCATTATCTGGTTGTCGTGGTGGGTGACGTTTTCGAGGGACTGTCGACGATCAAGCGGCAGCAGCTGATCAACAAGGCGCTGTTCCAGCAAGTCATGGATGGAACGATTCACGCACTGCATCCGAAAGCTTTCACGCCGGCTGAATGGGCCGAGCGCCAGGGCTGATTCGCCCACACAAGACAGGACAATTACAGTGGACAAACTTTTGATCGGGGGGCGAAAGCCCCTGGATGGCGAGATCCGAATTTCCGGTGCCAAAAACGCAGCCCTGCCGATTCTGGCAGCCACGCTGCTGGCCGATGAGCCGGTCACCGTCGGTAACCTGCCGCATCTTCACGACGTCACCACCATGATTGAGCTGCTTGGCCGCATGGGTGTGGAATTGATGATCGACGAGAAGATGAGCGTGGAAATTCACGCCAACACCATCAAGCATTTTCACGCCCCCTATGAGCTGGTGAAAACCATGCGTGCATCCATTCTGGTGCTGGGGCCCTTGGTGGCGCATTTTGGTGAGGCTGAGGTCTCCCTGCCCGGTGGCTGTGCCATCGGCAGCCGCCCGGTAAACCTTCATATTCATGGCCTGGAAATGATGGGCGCGGATATCAAGGTGGAAAATGGCTACATCAAGGCCAAGACCAATGGGCGCCTCAAGGGTGCTCATATTTTCCTGGATACGGTCACCGTGACCGGCACCGAAAACCTGATGATGGCAGCTGCCCTCGCCGAGGGTAAAACCATTCTGGAAAACGCTGCGCGTGAGCCGGAAGTTGTCGACCTGGCGGAGTGTCTGATCGCCATGGGCGCGGATATCAAAGGGCATGGCACGGCGACCATTGAGATCAACGGTGTCGAGCGACTGCATGGGTGTCATTACAATGTCCTGCCGGACCGCGTGGAGACCGGAACCTACCTGGTTGCCGCTGCCGCAACGGGTGGCCGGGTCAAGCTCAAGGATACCCGCGAGGACCTGCTTGAGGCGGTTCTGCTCAAGCTGACGGAGGCGGGTGCCCACATCACCACCGGACCGGACTGGATTGAGCTGGATATGAAGGGCAAGCGGCCGAAGGCGGTCAGCCTTCGCACGGCACCTTATCCTGCGTTCCCGACGGACATGCAGGCGCAGTTTGCGGCTATGAACGCCGTTGCCGAGGGCACCGGTACCATCGTCGAAACGGTGTTTGAAAATCGCTTCATGCACTTGCAGGAACTGATCCGCATGGGTGCGGATATTACTCTCGAGGGCAATGCCGCGATCATCAAGGGTGTTGACCATCTGGCGGGAGCGCCGGTGATGGCGACCGATCTGCGGGCTTCGGCGAGTCTGGTGATCGCCGGTCTGGTTGCTGATGGCGACACCATTGTAGACCGGATCTATCACATTGATCGCGGTTACGAGTGCATCGAAGAAAAACTGCAGCTGCTGGGTGCCAGCATTCGACGCCTGCCGGCGTGACAGAGACCAAAGGGAAACCGGAAGTACGCATGACAGATTCCATCACCATCGCATTGTCGAAGGGGCGAATCCTCGAAGAGACCCTGCCGCTGCTGGCGGAGGCCGGCATTGAGCTGGTCGACGACGTCAAGAAATCCCGCAAGCTGGTGTTTCCAACGACGGATCCCAATGTTCGGGTGCTGATCATCCGGGCCACCGATGTGCCGACTTACGTTCAGTACGGCGGCGCTGACCTGGGCGTCACCGGCAAGGATGTGTTGATGGAGCATGGCGGCGAGGGACTGTACGAGCCGCTCGATCTGAACATCTCCCGCTGCCGCCTGATGACCGCCGGGCCCAAGGACCAGGCGCCGCCGGCCGGGCGCATCAAGGTGGCGACCAAGTTCGTGAATCTGGCTCGTCGCTATTACTCGGCGCAGGGGCGCCAGGCCGATATCATCAAGCTGTACGGTGCGATGGAGCTGGCGCCGATTCTTGGCCTGGCGGATGAGATCGTCGATATCGTGGACACCGGCAACACCCTCAAGGCCAACGGCCTTGAGGCACGAGAGCTGATTGAGCACATCAGCAGCCGGCTGGTGGTGAACCGTGCGTCTATGAAGATGAAACACGAAAAGATAAACCCCATAATTGAAAAGATGTCCGCGGCTGTGGATCGGCGGCGCACTTCGGAGTAAGAAGCGCCTTGTCCGACCACGTCTTCGGGCCCATTCCGGAAATCAACCCGAGTACGTCATAAATTCCTTGAAGGATTTGATAGATGACCGATATCAACATCAAACGATTGAATGCCTCCCAGCGTGACTTCGACAGTGCGCTGGCCAAGCTGTTGGCCTGGGATGACAGCGTTGATCATCAGGTGAATGAATCGGTTCGTCACATCCTGCGTGAAGTGAAAACCCGCGGAGACGCTGCGGTGCTGGAATTTACCGAGAAGTTCGATCGTCTCAAGGTTGATGGTGTTGCCGAGCTGGAAATGGATCAGGGGCGCCTGCAAAAGGCGCTTGACGCGATCCCCCAGGACCAACGCATCGCACTGGAGAAGGCGGCCGACCGTATACGCGACTATCACGAGCGCCAGAACCAGCCGTCGTGGCAGTACGAGGATGAAGATGGCACCGTGCTTGGCCAGAAAGTGACACCGCTGGACCGGGCAGGACTGTATGTGCCAGGTGGCAAGGCGGCCTATCCTTCATCGGTGCTGATGAATGCAATTCCCGCCAAGGTTGCCGGTGTCAGCGAGGTGGTCATGGTGGTTCCGACGCCGGATGGGGTGGTGAACGACATGGTTCTGGCCGCCGCTGCGATTGCGGGTGTTGACCGGGTGTTTACCGTCGGTGGCGCCCAGGCGGTGGGCGCGTTGGCCTATGGCACGGAAACCATTCCTGCCGTCGACAAAATCGTAGGGCCGGGCAACATTTTTGTTGCCACGGCGAAACGTGAGGTCTTCGGTACCGTCGGTATCGATATGATTGCCGGCCCGTCTGAAATCCTGGTGATCTGCGATGGCCAGACTGACCCGGACTGGATCGCCATGGATCTGTTCTCCCAGGCGGAGCACGACGAGCAGGCCCAGTCGATCCTGATCAGTCCGGATGCGGCATTTCTCGATGCAGTCCAGGCCAGCGTCAACAAGTTGCTGCCGACCATGGAGCGTTCCGAAATTATCGCGGAGTCCATGGGCAGTCGGGCGGCCCTGATTGAAGTCGCTGATTTGAGTGAGGCGGCGGCGGTCTCGAATCGCATTGCGCCGGAGCACCTGGAGCTTTCGGTTGAGAACCCGGAAGCGCTGGTGGAAGAAATCCGCCACGCCGGAGCCATCTTCATGGGTCGATTCACGGCGGAGGCACTGGGTGACTATTGTGCGGGGCCGAACCACGTTCTGCCGACCAGCGGGACGGCACGATTTTCTTCGCCCCTGGGCGTTTACGACTTTCAGAAGCGCTCGTCGATCATCGGCTTCAGTGCCGCCGGTGCCGACCGCATGGGCCGGGTAGCTTCTGTCCTGGCCAGAGGTGAAGGGCTGACTGCTCATGCCCGGTCGGCCGAGTATCGTATCAACGACTGAGCGCACGCCATTTATCGCCCCGGAGTCTGCATTCCATGAGTAAGTTTTGGAGTCCCAAGGTCAACGACCTGGTTCCGTATGTGCCAGGTGAGCAGCCTAAAATGGCCAATCTGGTCAAGCTGAACACCAATGAGAACCCGTTCGGCCCGTCACCGCGCGTGCTTGAGGCCATTCAGGCAGAGTTGAACGACAATCTCCGCCTATACCCGGATCCGGAGGGCGAAAGCCTTCGCCAAACCATTGCCGGTTATCACCAGGTCAAGCCCGAGCAGGTTTTCCTCGGAAACGGCTCGGATGAGGTTCTTGCCCACATTTTTTACGGCCTGTTCCAGCATGGTGAACCGGTTCTGTTTCCAGATGTGACCTACAGCTTTTATCCGGTCTACTGCGGTCTGTATGACATCGAGGGCAAGAAAGTTCCGCTTACGGATACTTTTGAAATCGACCCCGATGATTACAAGCAACCCAACGGTGGGGTTATTTTCCCGAACCCGAACGCGCCAACCGGACGATACCTGGAACTGGCCAAAGTGGAGGAGATTCTGAGGGCCAACCCTGAGCGGGTCGTGGTGGTGGATGAGGCCTACATCGATTTCGGTGGGGAAAGCGCCATCGCACTGGTTGACGCCTATCCCAACCTGTTGGTGTCACAGACGTTGTCCAAGGCCCGTTCGCTGGCCGGGTTGCGTGTCGGCTTTGCGATTGGTCACCCGGACCTGATTGAAGCCCTGAACCGGGTCAAGAACAGCTTCAACAGTTACCCGCTGGATCGGCTGGCGCTCGCTGGCGCGAAAGCCGCCTATGAAGATGAGGCCTGGTTCCAGAAATGCTGCAATGGCGTGGTTGCCGAGCGTGAGCGTCTGACCGGCGCGCTTGAGGAGCTTGGCTTTGAGGTGCTTCCTTCAAAAGCAAACTTTGTCTTTGCCCGTCATGCGTCTCAGTCCGGTGAGGTCCTTGCTCAGGGCCTGAGAGAGCAGGGCATCATTGTTCGCCACTTCAGTAAGCCTAGAATCAGCGAGTTCCTGCGGATCACGATTGGAACTCCTGAGCAGAACGATGCTCTGATCAGGGGGCTTCAATCACTCTAGCCTTTCTTCTGGGTGGATCGGCAGAGCCGGGATGACCGTCCGGGAACCGCTACGAGCACGTCCATGTGCGCTTGTTTCCGGCCATCCTTGGCCTCCAACATTCCCGCACGGTCATCCCGGCCCTGCCGGCTGACCTCTCAGGGAAAGTCAGTAAAGGAGAAATTATGGCCAACCGTAATGATATTCTTCGCGTAATCGACGAGTGGCTTGAGCCGGACAACTTCCAGGACTATTGCCCAAACGGCCTGCAGGTCGAGGGCAAAGACGACGTCCGGACAATAATCAGCGGCGTTACCGCGTCGCGAGCGCTCATTGACGCGGCGATTGAAGCGAACGCAGACATGATTCTTGTCCACCACGGCTATTTCTGGAAGGGTGAGGATCAGCGTATCCGGGGCATGAAACGTGATCGTCTGAAGCAACTGCTGGATCATGACATCAATCTGGTCGCGCACCACCTTCCGCTGGATGACCATCCGGTTTACGGCAACAATCGCCAGTTGGCGGATGTGCTGGGCATTGAAAACCCACGGCCGCTGGGCGGCCTGGTCTGGGAGGGCGAACTCCCGGAAGCGATGGACCCGGAGAGTTTTGATGGGGTCATTGCGGCGAAGCTGGGCCGTTCGCCGCTTCGGGTCGGAAACGGCAAGCCTGCGATCAAGCGGGTAGGCTGGTGCACGGGCGCAGCCCAGGGGTTCATTGGAATCGCACTTGATGCCGGGCTGGACGCTTACATCAGTGGTGAGATTTCAGAGCCTACGACGCACACAGCCCGTGAGTGTGGCATCCATTACTACGCGGCGGGGCATCATGCGACCGAACGTTACGGCGTGCAGGCGCTTGGCAAGGCGTTAGCCCAAGAATTCGGGTTGACGCATCAATTCATTGACTGCGACAACCCGGTCTGATTGATCAGGCCTTCTCTTTCTTGGGGAGGCCGAAACCTTCCGCCAGCGTGCCTGAGGCATCCGGATCGGTTTTAGGGGCGTAGTCGCGCGGCGGTTCGACGCCGTCGTCGCTGACTTCCTCGAGGCGTTTCCGGGAGGTTTCCTGAGCCAGCTCCTCCATCCATTCCTCATCATTGCAGAGCCGGTTCGCACCGCGCGCCATGTGCTGGTTGACGTCACGGTAGGCGTCATTGAAGCGACGCAGCAGGTGGGCCGACTCCATGAAATGCTCGTTCACCTGGGCCTGGTAGCGGGTGTATTCGCTTCTCAGTTCTTCGATCTGCTGTTCCGCCCGACGCTGTCTAAGCGTGGTTCCCTGCCCAGAGCGGCCAACAAGTACCCCGATGACGATGCCCACAATCAATGCGGCAATCGCTGCCAGAATCAGGTTTGTCATATGCTGTGTCGTCCTTTTACCTGGAATTTAGCCTCGCACCTCTTCCGAGTATAACGCCCGAAGAGCGATCAGCCCATGATTGTGTCCTGCGCCAATCGTCGTATTGCTTCAGAAATGCCCGGCGTGGCGAAAAATCGCGAAATGCGCGACAATACGGCGCCCAAATTTTTACGACCAACTTCCGGGAACTCCTCAATGACAGAAGTTATGTCCGCAGACGTCAGTGTGAACTTGACCCCTTGGGAACGTTACCAGAAGGATCTTGAACGCCCGGAATTTCAGAAGGATCCGGCGCAGGAGGATGCCGTCAGGCGTCTTCAGTCACTGTACGACAAACTGGTTGAGGCGGAAAGTGAACGCAAAGGCGCAATGGCCAAGCTGCGCCGAAAACTGAAGAAAGGCAAGGAAGAGCCAATTAAAGGCTTGTACTTCTGGGGTGGCGTTGGTCGTGGCAAAACCTACCTCATGGATACGTTCTACGAGTCGTTACCGTTCGATCGCAAGATGCGAGTGCATTTTCATCGATTCATGCAGCGTGTCCACAATGAGCTCAAGTCGCTGAAAGGTGAGAAGAATCCGCTTGATCTGGTGTCAAAGAAATTTGCGGACGAAGCCCGGGTTATCTGTTTCGACGAGTTTTTCGTGTCTGACATTGGCGATGCCATGATTCTGGCAACCCTGATGGACGGTCTTTTCGGCCGTGGTGTGACGCTCGTATGCACCTCCAACATTGTTCCGGATGGCCTGTACAAAGATGGCCTGCAGCGGGCTCGGTTTCTGCCGGCAATCGCGCTGGTCAAAAAACACACGGATGTTGTCAACGTCGATGGCGGTGTCGACTATCGCCTGAGAACGCTGGAGCAGGCCGAGCTGTTTCATTCCCCGCTTGATGCGGCGGCGGATGTCAGCCTCAGGACCAGCTTTGATGCCTTGGCGGTCGAGGCCGGTAAGCACAGCAAGAGCATGGAAATTAACGGCCGGAAGATTCCTGCCCAAGCGCACGCGGACGACGTGGTCTGGTTTGATTTCAAGGATGTCTGCGATGGCCCCCGAAGTCAGAATGACTACATCGAGCTGGCCCGTCAGTTCCACGCCATCATCATCAGCAATGTGCCGATTCTGGGCGGCGAAAAGGATGATCAGGCGCGGCGGTTCATCAATATGGTTGACGAATTCTACGACCGCAACGTCAAGGTGATCATGTCGGCGGCTGCCCCGATTACCGAACTTTATTCCGGTGGTCGCCTGGGCTTCGAGTTCGAGCGCACCGAATCCCGACTGCTGGAAATGCAATCCCGTGAGTACCTTGAGGCGCCTCACAAGCCCTGATAACAACGACAAAGCCAATACCCGTTCCAATGTAAATGACAGAGAGATCTTTGTATGAGCAACGATAACGTAGTGATTGTCAGTGGTGTCCGAACCCCGATGGGCGGGTTCCAGGGCAGCCTTTCAGCGGTCAGCGCGCCCGAACTTGGCGCCATTACCATCGCGGAAGCGGTCAAGCGCGCCGGCCTCCAGCCTGCAGACGTGCAGGAAGTGATCATGGGTAACGTGCTGCCTGCCGGCCTGAAGCAGGGTCCGGCACGTCAGGCTATGCGCAAGGCCGGTCTTCCGGATCATACCGGCGCCACCACGATCAACAAGCTGTGTGGCTCCGGCATGAAGGCTGCCATGTTTGCCCATGATCTGATCAAGGCAGGCAGCAACGACATCATGGTGGCCGGTGGCATGGAGAGTATGTCCAATGCGCCTTACATCCTGCCCACCGCCCGCAAGGGGTATCGCATGGGACCTGGCGACACAGCTCAGGATCACATGTTCCTGGATGGTCTGGAAGACGCCGAAACCGGCCGTCTGATGGGCGCTTTCGCCCAGGAAATGGCGGACAAGAAAGGGTACACCCGGGAAGACATGGACGAGTACGCCATCAACTCCCTGAAACGGGCCCAGCGCGCGATCAAGGAAGGCCTGCTGAAGGACGAGATCATTCCCGTGACGGTTAAATCGCGCAAGGGTGATACGGTGGTCGAGGATGATGAGCAGCCCTTCAACGCCAACATTGAGAAAATCCCGACGTTGCGCCCGGCCTTCAGCAAGGATGGCACGGTCACCGCTGCCAATGCCTCTTCCATCTCCGACGGGGCTTCTGCGCTGGTACTCATGCGGGAATCCGAGGCCGAGAAGCGTGGCCTCAAGCCGTTGGCACGAATTGTGGGCCACAGTACCCAGTCCCAGCATCCCTCTGAGTTCACCTGCGCTCCGGTTGGCGCCATCGAAACCCTCCTTGGCAAGACCGGGTGGTCGAAGGAAGAGGTTGACCTGTTCGAGATCAACGAGGCCTTTGCGATGGTTGCCATGATGCCGATCCGCGAGCTGGGTCTCGATCCGGAGAAAGTGAATGTGCACGGCGGTGCCTGTGCCCAGGGGCACCCGGTTGGCTCTACCGGCTCCCGTTTGCTGGTTACGCTGATGTACGCATTGCAGCGCTACGGCAAGAAGAAGGGCATTGCCGCCCTGTGTATCGGTGGTGGTGAGGCAACCGCCATGGCGATTGAATTGCTGTAACTTGCAGTCTGAGTGGCTCGGGCGAGGTTAGCCCGGGCCACTCACATCCTTTTTCAACGGTTCCCCTTGCTTTATTCCCTTTCGTAGAATCCCTCGCACAGACCCGCGCGTGGATCCGGCTGTGTTCAGGAAAATCCCATCAAACCAAAGTGGTTGCATCCAAAATAGTTGTCTATAGTGAAGCGGTGCGAGGAAACCCGCTGGTTAATGGGGTGTTAGGGCAAAATCATACTTTTGACTGATCAAAGCGCTCGACAGCGTTAGCTATAGTGCCAACATCACGAGCACTGTGCATGAAGCCTCCAATACATCGTGAACACCAATAATCAGAGCAGCGACTCAGAACAACAATGGAGTAGCCTTCCAATGACAAGAAAAACTCAGCAATGGCAGCGTTGGACCAAATTACCGCTGGCCGTGGCAGTAGCCGCCGGAATGTCCGGCCAGGCCGCCGCTTACTCATTCTACATGGGGGATGTCGAAGCCCAGTTCAACACCACGCTGTCAGCGGGTGCTGGTTGGCGACTGGAAGATCGCGACAAGCGACTGATTGCCCAGGGTAACCTCGGGCCAGAATACGCTCCAGGTGGTGAGCTGCAGAACATCGGTGCCTCTACCAACAACTACGACGACGGTAACCTGAACTTTGAGAAGGGCGATACCTACTCGAAGATCGTCAAGGGCAACAGTGAACTGTTCCTGAACTACAACGTCGACAGCGATGTGCTTACGCGCGTTGGTGGTCTGCTTCGTGGCCGGTACTGGTACGATTTCGAACTCAAAGACGAGAGTCGTGCCGTTGATTTCGTTGGCCAGCAGCGTGAACTGAACCAACAGGCCAAGGATAACGCCTCTGGCGGCGAGTTGCTCGACGCCTACGTCTTCTCAGACTGGTACTTCGGAAACGTCCCGGTCAGCCTGCGTTACGGTCGTCAGGTGTTGAGCTGGGGTGAAAGCACGTTCATCCAGGGCGGCATCAACGTGATCAACCCCGTGGACGTGCCAGCGTTCCGTGCTCCCGGTGCCGAGCTGAAAGATGCCCTGCTGCCAGTGGAAATGTTCTACGCCTCCGCAGGTGTGACCGAGAACATCACCCTGGAAACCTTTGTTCAGGCCGACTGGGAACCGGTAAAACCGGATGACTGCGGCACCTTCTTCTCCACCAACGACTTTGCCGCTGACGGCTGTGGTCCGGTGCTTCTGGCCGGTCAGTTGCCTGATTCCCAGGCGTTCGCCCAGGGCTTCATCGCACCGCGTCTTGGTGACGAGGAAGCCGATTCCAAAGACCAGTTCGGTGTGGCCATGCGCTGGTACGTGCCAGCCCTGAACGACTCAGAACTTGGTTTTTACTACATCAAGTACAACAGCCGTCTGCCGTACGTCAGCGGTCTGGTCAACAACCCGTCCAGTCCGAGTGCGACTCAGGCGAATGATCCCTCATTGCCGTCCGCAACCTTCCCGAGCTACTTCATTGAGTACCCGGAGAACATCAACCTGTACGGCGTCAGTATCAACACCACCGTGAGTGGCTGGTCATTGGGCGCAGAATACAGCTTCCGTGACAACGTGCCGCTGCAGTGGAACGCCTTCGAGCTGATCTACGGTGGTCTCCAGCAGCGCGGCCCCAACGGCGAAGTTCTGAGTAAGCTGGAAGCCCAGCGTCTTGAAGAGAGCGGTGGCGCCAACCTCGCGGGCAAGGCGGTTGCGGGTTATGACCGCTTTAATGTGTCTCAGGCACAGTTCACCCTGATCAAGTTCTTCGACCAGGTTATGGGGGCCAGCCGACTGTCCTTCATCACGGAATTCGGTGCGACTTACATCCATGACCTGCCGGAATACGACGAAGCGCGTTACGGCCGTTCGGGCACCTACGGCATCGGAACCCTGCCGGTTGTTGGTGAGAACTTCACTGGCGATTTCTGTCAGGCCGGTGCCAATATCAACATCAACTACTGTAACAACGAAGGCTTCACTACGGACTTCTCCTGGGGTTACCGTGCGCGCTTCGTTTGGGATTACCCCAACGTATTTGCAGGTGTAAACCTGCGTCCACAGCTGGCCTGGTCTCATGATGTACAGGGTTACAGCCCTCAACCGGGCGGCGCGTTCAACGAGGGCAGCAAAGCGGTTGGCCTCTCCCTGGAAGCGATTTATCAGAACAAGATCACCGGTAATATCGGTTACACAAACTTTTTCGGCGGAAAGCCGTATAACGAGTTAACTGACCGTGATTTCGCAACCGTGAGTGTTTCCTACTCATTCTGATACCGGAACGAATTCGTTTGACGAGGTACTATAAATGAAACTAAACAAGAAACTACTGGCCACGGGCGTACTGGCTGCAAGTGTGTTTGCAGGCCAGGCCTATGGTGCGGTTTCTGCCGAAGAAGCAGCCAAGCTGGGCAATTCTCTGACTCCGATCGGTGCGGAGAAGGCCGGCAACGGTGGCGCGATCCCGGCATGGGACGGTGGTCTGAGCACGCCGCCTGCCGCCTACAAGGGCGACGGTCGTTACGTGGACCCGTTTGCGGACGAGGAGCCCAAGTTCGTGATCGATCAGAGCAACGTGGATCAGTACGCGGACAACCTGTCTGCGGGCCAGATTGCGATGATCAAGCGTTACGACGATTACTTCATGCCGGTCTATGAGACCCATCGGACGGCCACCTATCCGAAAGAGATCAACGACCAGACCATTGAGAATGCGACTGAGGTCGAGCTGATCAAAAATGGTAACGGTCTGGGTAACTACACCGAAGCCACACCGTTCCCGATCCCCCAGAACGGGCTTGAGGCAATCTGGAACCACATCACTCGCTATCGTGGTGGTTCTGTCGCCCGGAACGTCGGTCAGGTGACCCCCACTGAGGGTGGTGACTTCTCGGTGGTCAAGTTCCAGGACGAGTTCACCTGGCGTACGGCGCTTCAGGATTTCGAGCCGGGCGAAGACCCGAACGTTCTGTTCTATTTCAAACAGGCGATTACCGGTCCGGCCCGTCTTGCGGGTAACGTCCTTCTGGTTCACGAAACCATCGACCAGGTTGCGGAGCCTCGTCGCGCGTGGGTCTACAACGCTGGCCAGCGTCGAGTTCGTCGGGCACCTCAGGTAGCCTACGATGGACCGGGTACCGCAGCTGACGGCATGCGTACTTCCGATAACTTCGACATGTACAACGGTGCGCCGGATCGATACAACTGGGAACTGGTTGGCAAGAAGGAGATGTACATTCCCTACAACTCCTACCAGCTGGTTGACCCGAGCCTGAGCTATGACCAGATCATCAAGGCCGGTCACATCAACCAGGATCTGACGCGCTATGAGCTGCACCGCGTATGGCACGTTCGTGCGACGCTGAAAGAAGGCGAGCGTCATATCTATGCCCAGCGGGACTTCTTTATCGATGAAGATACCTGGCAGGCATCCGTCATTGATCATTACGACGGACGCGGTGAGCTGTGGCGTGTGGCCGAAGCGCACGCCATGCAGTTCTACGATCAGGACGTGCCCTGGTATGCCATCGAAGTGCTGTACGACCTTCTGTCCGGTCGTTACCTGGCGCTTGGCTTGACCAACGAAGAAGAGAATCCGTACGAGTTTGGTGCTGAGCGCCAGTCTCGGGATTACACGCCGGCGGCTCTCCGTCGCGCGGGTACGCGTTAAGCGTCAAAAATGTGTTGAAACGGCGGGCCCAGAGCCCGCCGTTTTTGTTTGTGCCCGGAATGACCCTGCGATAACCGGGTAAATGCTAGAAAACCGCCACCGGTAAAATCGTTTTACGTCAAAATTTTGCAGGCCGCCCCTCAATTGGTTTAACCTTCCTCTCATACTAAAGGCGTACCCGATGCCGGACGCTACTCAAAAGTTAGTGCAGTAAACCATTTGTCGGTTTCAGGAGGTTTAATCCTCTGGCCGATGTTCAAACGGGGCAGTGCGTGAAACCATTCAATGATGGCTGTGCAGCCAATGATGAGTTCCAGTCAGCGAACAGTGGTCTTCAGCGAGGCGAGCTGGTCAGGGACTTGCTCAGGCAGCGGTTACAGGTACCCGTCGTGCCAGAGGGAGCACTGCAACGGCCGGCGTTGAATCGGATCATTGTCGACGCGTTGGTTCCACGGGGGGCGCTGTTCGTTGAGGCCCCGTGTGGGTTCGGTAAGTCTCACGCCGTGAGCGCCGGACTGGTATCTGCAGGCCTTGAACCGGATAATTTTCGCTGGGTTGCCCTGAACAGTCAGGACAATTCCCCTTCTCGGTTTTTGACCCTCGTCTCAATCGCTCTCGATCTACCAGAGACGTCCGAGAGCAGCCTTCAGGGTGGCGGGACCTATTCCGATGCCCTCGCCATGATGTTGGTCGCCTTCGAACGTCAGCCAGCGTCTCGCTTCAAGGCGCTCGTTCTGGATAATGTGCAGAATCTGGGGAACCCCGCTGTGGTTGCGTTGCTCCAGCAGCTGGTAACCGATTTGCCCCAGAACCTGTCGATCATACTGATCTCTCGCCGGGCGTTGCCGTTCGAGACCCATGGCCTCGAGCTGGAAAATCGCCTGATTCGGCTGGGCGCCGATGCCCTCGAATTCAGTCGCTCGGAGACGTTTGAGTTTTTTGCTCCGTTGTTGGATTCCAATCAGCTCTCCAGCATTGCCATTGATAATCTCTACGACATGACCGAAGGGTGGCCCACACCGCTCGCGCTTTATCGTCGGGAGATCGCTCGTAATGCTGACTTGAAGCCGGTTCAGGAGACCAGCAGCATCGAACGGTTCCTGAAAGAATCGGTGCTTGGCAATCTGACCTCCGCCCAGCGTCGGTCACTCAGAATAATGGCCGAGTTGGAGCTGTGTTCCGATGAGCTCTTCCTCGCCCTCGCGCCTGCCATGCCGGAAGTCGGCTTTGTGCCGTCTCAGGCCATGGAGCATGGCTTGCCGCTGAAAGTCATGTCTGGTCGCGGTCGCTGGTGCCGTTTCAATCCGCTGTTGCAGGAGTGGCTCAAAGCCCCGGTCCTTGCGGGTTATTCCGATCGCATGGGCTACGCCAGCCGATGGTTTGGCGAGCGCGGGCAGTTTCCGGAAGCGTTGAAGTACGCGCTGCTGAGCGGCGAATCTGATGAGGTGGTTCGCATCGCGTCTGAGGGGTCGGAGGCGTTGTTACTGGGGCAGGACACCGCCTCTCTGCTCCGGCTGCGCAAGAGCCTGCCAAGTCAGCTTTTGGACCGGAGTGCCCGGCTGCGCATTGTATATAGCTGGGTCCACGCCATCGGGGGGCAATTTCGGCAGGCCAGGGCCCTGATTGACGGGTTGGGAAATCCTGGGCTGAAAGAACACGCTTCCCGGATCTGTGCGCTCAGGGCCTTTATCCTGAGAGGAGAGGGCAGTGTTGGTGCGGCTCTCGACATGGCCAACCAGGCGCTGTCGGCCGGAGATCTCTCCACTCAGGGCCAACTGGTCACCCAGATGGTCCGATCCAGCGCGTTATGCGCCTCCGGCCAGTTCCAGGAAGCGAGGGATGCCAATCGCGCTGCAGCGAGGCTGGCCCGCGAAGCTGGTGACTCGGGTTCAGAGGCGCTGGCGGTCTATGCGCATGCCCGAATAGAGCTTGGAAAGGGCTCCCTGAGGTACGCCGAACAATTGTTGCGGACCGGTCTGGATACGGCGATGCACGAACTGGCCAGGCCGGCCCGCATTGGTGAAACCCGGCTGCAGTTAAATCTCGTGTTGGTGCTCTGGCACCAGGGACGATACAAGGAAGCCGATCGGCTGCTGGTGACCTGTGGTCGGCATGCGGAGCAGACGCGTGACCTGGGGCTGCTGCTGGCCATGGCCATCCGTGTCCTGATGTGCCGCGCCGACGGCCGTCTTGATGACGCGTTTGTCTGGATTGGCAGGGCAGAGCGCACCATGCATGCCTGGCAGGTTGATGAGTCGCTGTTCGTTCCTGTTCTGGAGGCGCTCAAGGCAAGTTGTTGGCTGGCATTGAATCAGGTGGACAGTGCGGCGCAGGCGGTCGCCAAGCTGGAGCCCTATCGCAACGCCGGGTGTGTGCCCGAGCTGTTCCCCATGATGCCGGGGCTGTTGGATTGCATGCAGGTTCGGTTGGATCTGGCTCGGGGCGATTTTGTACGGGCCCGGAAAACCCTCCAGGGCATTCGCAATCGCTATGAAGACGCGATCCCGTGGGGCGTTGAACTGCACATCCGTCTGCTGGAGGCCGTCCTGGCGCAAGAAGAGAAAGGCGCCACGGTGGCCCAGAAGATTCTGGCGACTGTGGTCGCGGAAGCCTCCCGTGAACATTTCATCAGCCCATTTGCCGAGCTGCGGAATGAACTCCAGGAACTTGTTCAGAAGGGGTTCGGTCAATTCCCTGATGGGCCCTTCAAAGAGGCGTTGGGTCGTCTTTACCAGGTGAAGGATGAGGTGGAAGCCCCAGATGCGCTGGCGGAGCCCATCAGCGATCGTGAGCAGGGAGTTCTGGAACTGATTGCCAAGGGGCTTTCAAACCAGGAAATCGCCGATAAGCTGCACATCTCCCTTCACACTGTGAAAACCCACGCGCGGCGAATCAATGCCAAGCTGGAAGTGAAGTCCCGCACCCAGGCCATTGTCCGGGCCAGAGAGCTCGGCCTGCTCTGATCAGTCTCTTTTCTAGGCGCTCTGCAGTGCCTGGATCCGCCGATCCTTCTCCGACCAGACGTCGCTGACCCAGCGCTGGAAAGCCACACGTGTTTCCCGGTCGTTCTCGTAATCCATGCCCAGAAAGTGGTCAGGAATTTCCCGCAGGCGCACGTCAATCACGATTCGCCGGATCCGGCCACACAGGTAATCCCAGAAGCCAGCCTTGCCGTCAGGATAGACAATGGTGACATCGAGCATCGTATGAATCATTTCACCCATCGCCTGCAGGACAAAGGCGGTCCCACCAGCCCTCGGTTTCAGGAGGTGTTGGTAGGGTGAATTCTGACTTTGATGCTTGGCGGGTGTAAATCGGGTGCCTTCCATGAAGTTGAAAATGGTGACTGGAGTGAAGCGAAACTTCTCGCAGGCCGCCTGGGTTGCAGCCACGTCTTTGCCCTTGAGTTCCGGGCGCCGGGCAATCTGTTCTTTGGTGTGCCGATGCATGAACGGAAAATCCAATGCCCACCAGGCAACGCCGAGGAAAGGCACCCAGATCAGTTCTTTTTTGAGGAAGAACTTGAGCAGAGGAATGCGGCTGTTCAGGACGTACTGAATGGCAGGGATGTCCGCCCAGGTCTGATGATTGCACGTGACGAAGTACCACTGGCTCTGTTCGAGGTTGTCGATGCCCCTGACATCCCAGTCCACCTTATGCAGCAGGTCCATCAGTACGTTGTTAAAGCCAATCCAGAGCCATGCAATTCGGTTGAGGATAACGGTGCAGGCCTTTCGGACCGCCGCAATGGGGAAAATCAGCTTACTGATGGCAAACACCAGGAGGACAGGAAAAAGGACAAGCGTGTTGCAAAGGATAAGGATGGCCGCCAGGGTTCCCTTTAGCGGAGCGGGCAAAAAATCGAGCATGCCGGAATGTCTCTGGAAGTTGAACAATAGGTCTTGAGATCAGCCTTCGTTGGCGCCTTTATCCTGCGCCCTCTGGCCGGGTAGCAGTTCGGTTTCGGGGTTCGCGGATGCAAGCTGCTGGAGGCGTCCCGGGGTCAGATCCCGGATCACGTCCCGGAAATCGTTGTCGTAGAAGGACAGGTTGTTGTAGTGAATCATGGCCCGGATCTCCTCGACATAGTCCGCCCCTCGTTCGGAGTACCCGAGAAGGCCCTGCGCCATCTCAACGCCCGAAAGCGGATCGTTTGCGCGGCGGTCTTTAAGCCGAATATCCCGAAGCGACTGATAGGTAGCATGACGATTCAGGTTCTGGATGTAGGCTCGAACGGACCGATAAGGTGAGGAAAATTTGGCGACCTCATGGTTGGCGCCCTCGACCCGGCCACGAGGAACGAGACCGCAGCCTTTCGAGAAACACCATTGCCCGAACAGGTTGTTGCCCTTGGTCGCAAACCGCGAGGTTCCCCAGGCCGATTCATTTGCGGCCTGGGCAAGGATCAGTGAGGGTGGGATAACGTCAAGCCGCTTTCGGAGAAGGGCAAACTGTTCATCGCTTCCCGGATCGGCCTCAACCCGCAAGCGCTCGGCTTGGGCGGTTAACCATTGCTGTTCGTCTTCGGACAGGTTGGATTTACTGGCAAGGCTGTCCAGGTAGTCAAGTTCAATCAGAATCCGGGAGTTCGCCAGCACGATACGTGGGTACAGGAATGAGAAAAAAGCGGCCTTCTTCTCCGTGGTATCCTGAATCCCGGCAAAATCCGGCAGCTCATCGTGGGCCCAGTTGGGCAACGACGGCAGGGATGCAAGCGGCAGTTCGGAACCGTAGCGGCTGGTGTCCATGCCTGATTGCGGCACATAAAAGCCGCCGCCAATGGCAAAGGCGATAAGTGGAAGAACCAGTAGCAGGGCCCGTTTGCCTGAAGACATAAAACCTCTCGTCAGAATCGATATGGTAGCGATTATAACAGGTTATACGGGCGAGTCTGCGTGTTGGCTCAGGGCCCATGAGGCCCTTGTTCAGGGGATCCGGGTTGCCATCACCAGGCCGATTTGCTCCTCGCCGCCGACGGTGTCTCTGAGGCGCAGGTAGAACTGATCCTGGTCCTCGGTGAAAAAGCCTTCCAGCGTCAGGATCGCGCTCGGACCAACAAACTTGGCTTGCCCATTACCGGCTGATGTGTCGTACGTGAGTGCAATGGGACTGCCCTCGCGAAGCTCCGGTGGGGTTACAGTTTCAACGCTCACCGTGTGAACGACGTCCAGAGTACGAGGGGTCAAAGTGGCGGTGCTAGGGCCGGTTAGAGTGAGTAACGCATTCTCAAGGTGCGAGAGGTGATTGGTATCCGAAGTCATGCCGAGGCGAACGCCCTGAAGGCGGTAGCTGCCACTGGTCGGTGCCGCCGTTGAAGTCTGGGCGGCGGCGATGAGGAGGCCATCCCCAAAGCCGCTGTCGTCCAGGTTAAAGGCGAGCAGGCTTCCATCAGGGGTGCTGGCTCCGATTCCGAGGTCGGGTTGTTGGAAGTCACCGGAGGCGGTCGAAACATCCAGGTTCAGGCGCCCGATGTTGGCATCGCCGTCGCTGAGCCGTGATGTCCGGTTGCTAATGGTCCAGGATTCAAGCCGGGTGCCGGTGTTGTCCGTGGTAACGGTTCCGGTATTGTCTCGGCTAACCGTGGTAACGCGCTGGCTCTGAGTGATGGTGCTGCCACTGATCTGCCAGGTGCCGAAACCTGTTTCGAAAGTAACCGGCGTGTTGGTGTCACCGAACTGAGTGGCAAGGTAAAGCACGTTGTAGTCCCGGCCGTCGAGACTATCGAGACTGAATCCGCGCTCACGCAGGAGATCGAGCTCCAGGACAGACAGGTAGTGATTTTCCAGAGTTTCCTTGCGTTTGAGTTCCTCGCCGGATACCTCCAGTTCAATCGCCTTGCCCGCGCTGAAGTAGCCGCTGACCACCCGGTCGGGGCCGGTTGTGTCAGACACGGGTTTACTGGTGTAGGCGTCAAGATAATACGGGTTTCGAGTCCAGCCGATGATGCGCGAACTGCCCCGACCGGTGATGCTTTGATACAGCGCTCGACCGGCCAGCAGGCGGGTATCCGCGACCAGCGTGGCCGCGCCGGGGGAAGAGGCATGGGTATTCAGCTTCCACAGATCCGAGCCCCGGACAAAGAAGTTGTTGCCAGCCTGATGAATCAGCGCTTCCCGGGCATAGGGGATGTCACTGGCCAATGAGGTCACGCGGATGTTGAAGGCGTCGAAGCTGGTCAGCGTTAGTGCCGGGTAGACGTACCCCTCGCCGAACTGGTCTTCCAGTCGCTCTTCCTGAGCAGTCCGGGCACCCCATTGTCCGGAGTTGGTCAGCGAAGGTTCAAGGTAGGTTTGTCCCAGCTCGACCCCGAAAAACACGGAGTTATAGTCCGCGGAACTGGCGCTGATCTTCCCCGAAGAGCTTTCGTCCAGAAGGGCATAATCCGCCATGGCCGCGACATATCGGGCGAAATCGCCCCGGTCAGAAAGCAGGTCCAGTGCTGAAGCCAGGCTGGCCGTGGATGGAATATCAATCTCGAAGTCGTGGACCTGGTCGGCCAGGGTGGACCAGACATATTTGTTCAGGCAAAGCTCGCCGCTGGCATCGGCGACGCAATCCAGAATGCCCTGAAACTGGCCCGGGGTGTAACCCGGTAGGGTATTGCGTACCAGGTATTCGGAGAAGGGATTTATTTTGACATCGCGGTCGGCATCAGCGGCCAGCGCGCGCAGCCTGACATTGCCGTAACTGGCATCAATGAGTACATCCGGGCCCAGGGGCAGGCCGTTGTCAAAAGCGATGATGGTGAACCCATTGTCATCGGTGCGCGTCGATACCGGAACCGAGCCCAGGTTCTGTAGCGCCGTGTTGGTTGTGTAGACGCTGACCCGGTCGGGCTGCACGATTCTCAGGTTCCGACGGGTCAGTTCTGCGTCCGGAGCTACGCCGCCGGGCACCTCCATGGTGATCCGCACTTCGTTCGCTTCAAGCCCCGCCGTATTGGTGGAATCGCCGGTACTGCCCGGGCTGAAGCTGTCCACGGGGTTGTTGCCATTGGCGAAATCGTTGGGGTCGTTCTGCGCACCGGTAATGGCGTCATCTCCCCCGCCACATCCGCCGAGGAGCAAAAGAACGGTTGGAAGAATCAAACCGGAGGTTAATCGCATGCCATGCTGTCCGTGCAAAGAATTCAGAACGACAGTCTAGCAGCGGGCAGAATAGGAAAGCGTGAGGAAAGGCACGAAAAAAAGGTGCCCGGAGGCACCTTTGAGTAACGGTTCTGGTTATCGCAGGAAAATCAGAAGTAGATCTTCATGCCTGCCATAACACCGTCATCAAGATCCACATCGCCCCGGAATGGGCGATCCAGATCGGTATTCAGGTAGCGATAGCCGGCAAAGACTTCGGCGTTCCGGATCACGCGGTAGCTGCCGCGCAGTTCCAGGTTGGTCAGATCGTCTGAGTCGCCGAACGACAGGATGCTGGGCGCGTAGTGCAGGCTTCCTGTAAAGGACAGCCCCGGAACCCGCGGGACGTTAACTGTGGCGTAGCCGCCGAGTGCAATGGCGCCGCCGTCAACCGGGTCTGCGTCCCAGGCATAACCACGCATGCCCAGACCCGCCGTGGTGGGCAGGTTGCCGATCGCCGTGCGACCCTGCGCGTGGAAATCGAGGTTAAGGATGTCGAGGCCACCCTCACGATAGGTGTAACCCGCGCCCATCTGGAGGTCGTCGTTGTTGCCCAGGAAGTTCACCTGGCCCTTTACAGAATCATCGGTGAGGCTGAGGTCCACATCGCCGGCGAAGACCGGAGCGGCAGCCAGTGACAGAACCATCACGGAAATACGGGACACTTTCATGCATGCACCTTTCGTAAGTGATTAAAATAGTTGGCGTATGTTAACGGGCATGCCTCAGGGGCTCAACTTAAAAGGCGGTAAGCCCCCATTAATCTGCCCCTGTGGGAGGTTCAATGACGGGTATCGTCGCCACCCTGATCCAGATCGTCAGGCGACACGTTTTCGGCAGGCACCCGGTACTCTTCATTGGCCCAGGCGCCAAGATCAATGAGTTTGCATCGCTCGGAGCAGAATGGGCGATAGGGATTGGCATCCGTCCATTCCACGGATTTTTTGCAGGTGGGGCATTCGACGTTCATGGTTGCCTTTCGTACGGGTAAAACGGATCCTCTTGCCCGCGAGTTCTTCAGGAAGCTGCGGACGCTTTACAGTATTGTTCCAGTACTGCCCGTAGCATTTCAATATTGACAGGCTTGGCAACGAATGAATCCATGCCGGCGCGCCGGCATTTTTCTTCATCTTCTTCCATGGCACTGGCCGTCAGGGCGACCACTGGCACCCGAGGGCGACTGTTTGAACTTTCCCACTCCCGCAGACGCCGGGTGGCTTCAAAACCATCGACCCGGGGCATGATGCAATCCATGAAAATCAGGTCAAATGGGTGCCATTGCCAGAGACTTGCGGCCGCTTCTCCGTCATTGGCCGTCATCACGTCACAACCGAGCTTCTCAAGCAGACGGCGGGTGAGCGTGCGGTTAACGGGGTTGTCCTCGACCAGCAGAACCTTCATGCGACCGCAGGGCAGTTCCCGTCGGCGAGAGGAGTCGCTGACCGCCTGAAGAGAGAAGCGGGTCAGGAAACGTCTTTTCTGTTTGGCCGCATCCGCAAACAGCTGGTTGAGAATCGGTGTCAGGCACGACTCTCGCAGGGATTTGCTGAGAAAGGCATCAGCGCCTGCCTGGCGGAAATGCTCAGCGTCGCCCCGTTGGGGATTGGAGGACAGGATTAGCAAACGCATGTCGCTCCAAAGAGGGTTGCCACGTATCTGGCGACAGAGCAGGTCGCTGTCCATGTCCGGGACAAAACCATCGAGCACAATCGCATCGAACGGTTGCTGGCTGTCAAAGGCCTGACGAAGCGACGTCAGGGCCTCACCGGCGGATTTGACCGCTTCGATGTGGACTTCATGACGGGACAGCATCTCGAGGGTGATTTTCCGGGACAGCTCGTAGGAGTCCACCACAAGGATGCGCCGGTTCTTGACCATGCGGGTATCGGGGCGCACCCGGGCGGAGCTTTCCGGGGCCACAGGCAGTGTGATTTCGATCCAGAAGGTCGAGCCTTCGCCCGGTCGGCTTTCGAGATCCAGCGAGCCGTCCATCAGGTTGACCAGTTGTCGGCAAATGGTCAGTCCCAGGCCGGCACCCGGAAGTTGGCGTTGAAACCGTTGGCCAAGCTGCACATAGGGTTCGTACACCAGTGGAATATCTTCTGGATTGATGCCCACGCCGGTGTCTTCGACCGCCAACCGCAGGCGGGCCTGATCATCCCGTCGGCCAAGGACCTCGATGCTGATCAGCACATGGCCTGAATCGGTGAACTTGATGGCGTTGGAGGTCAGGTTGAGCAGAATCTGGCGAATTCGCACAGGATCGCCTTTCAGCGCCCATGGCAGGTCTTCGTCGATGCGCAGTTCCAGGGCCAGGCCCTTTTCCCGCGCACGGGAGCCGAGCATGTGGACGAGATCGTTCAGGGTTTCCCGAAGGTCGAACGGGATATCATCCAGCACCAGTTTGCCCGCTTCCATGCTGGAGATATCAAGCAGGTCATTGATGATGGCTGACAGGCCTTCGGAGGCACTCAGCAGGGTGTGAACGTACTCTCTCTGGTCCTGGTCCAGTGGCGTATCGGTGAGCAGGTTTGCGTAACCCAGAACGGACTGAAGAGGAATTCGCAGTTCGTGGCTGACGTTGGCGAGAAACTGGTTTTTGGCGTGGTTCGCCCTGATTGCTTCGTCCCGTTCGCCCTGGGACTGGATCGTGGTCTGGCGCAGGGAGCGTGTATCCTCAAGGATCTGCAGACGCATCTTGTTCAGCGCCTGCTCGAGTTCCGTCAGCTCATCCGGAGTTTTGGGGGCTTTGCGCTTGAGCTTCAGTGGATCGACGAGCGCATCCAGATTGAGCCTTGCGGCGTAATCGGCCATGGTTTCCAAATGCCGGGACAGGGTCATCCGCACGATAACGAGCAAGCCCAGCGTGCCGAGCATGACCACGATGGACTGGAACAACAGATTGAGAAGCGCCCGATCTCTCAGGTCATGATAAATGCTTTCAACGGAGGAGGTCAGGGTAAGGGTGCCAACTTCCTCCGGGCTTCGGAAGCTCGACCGGTCGAAGACCAGGGGAAAGGACTGGGAAATGACGCGGCCTTCCGGCAACGTGCCGGTGGTAAACTCATCGCCGGTTGACGTGAGGACGTGCGCATGAGCAATAGCCGTGACGGCTTTCATGTCGTCGAGGCTGTTGGCTACTTCGCTGTAGTTCATCAGCCAGATATTGTTGCTCATACTGCCTGAAATGAGCTCGGCAGCCTTGGCCTGGGTGGCCTCAAGATCTTCCTTGCGGCGCTCGAATTCGCCGATCATCTGTACGCCAGTAGCGACAAGCGAGAACACGAGGCTGAACAGTAGCACGTACACCAGCAGTCGGGCTGCCAGCGGCCGAATTCCCATGCGTTTTAAAAACCGGTTTGAAGGCAATGCACGAGTTCCCTGTGTCGACTACTTAATCACCAATCGGAGTTTAACAGACAGTCAGTACTTCGACACGTTCCTCTGAATTTTGCCTTGCAAAGCGGAAGCGTACATTTAGATCGTAAAGATGAGCGCCGTAGATCCGGTCTTCTTCCCGGCCTCGCCGAAACGACGGCCTCGGGTCGTAACTGACCACGTCCTCAATCAGAAGGCGAAGGTCCGGGTAGGCCTCCGGGTTAAGCGTTTCGAGCTGTAGCTCGGCCTCGGGCAGGAACGTCACCGGCAATCGGTCGGTGGGTGGTGCGTCGGCCCAACCCAGGGAAGCGTCCGGCACGGAGTCCGCGAAGGGTAGATAGGGCTTGATGTCGAGAATGGGCGTGCCTTCGATCAGATCGTGATCGCTGATGCGCAGGATCAGTCGACCGTCCTTGCGAACCAGTCCCCGGTTCCGGACCACCGATAGCCCAAGGCTGTTGGGCCGGAACGGTGAACGGCTGGCGAAAACGCCCATTTTTTTGTTGCCACCCAGCCGGGGTGGACGTACCACCGGTCGCCATTCTGCTCGAACCGCTTCATGAAACTGAAAGGTCAGCCACAGGTGGCTGGCGGACTCCAGACCCCGGAACGCATCCTCCCGGTCGAACGGCGCCTCTATCACGAGTTCGGCGTGCGCGTACCGGGTCAGGCCCGGTTGGCGGGGCACACCGAATTTGTCCTGAAAGCAGGAGCGAGTGTAGGCAATCGGTGTTAGCGTCAGCGCTTCGGAGGCTGGTCGGGACGGATGTCGGGGCATGGTTAATCTAAATAGGGTCGCTGAAGGCTGCCGGAAAAGAACAATTCTACCCGGAAAACCACCGAAGCCCGATCCTTGAAGCTGTCTTCCCGGGGGAAGTCGAGTGCGGGTATCACTTCTGCGTAGACCCAGTCACTGTGAAGGCGATAACGCCAGGTCACGTCCGCGAAATACGAGGTGGTCCGCCACGTTGGCTTGCTTTCGCCCAGAATGCCCAGTCGCGGTGTGAGCGTGGATCGGTTGTTCAGTCGTTTGTCGACACTGAAAATCTGGGCCGCGACAAATTTCTTTTCATCGTGAATCCATTCCAGTTCCGATGAGGAGATGAAGTACCAGCCTTTGCCAACCTGCCGACCGGCGGTCAGCCAGGTGCGCTCACCCCAGCCATCGTTGTGGTAGTAATAAAACCGTTGCTGCGCTCTCAGGATCCAGTCTTCATCAAGGCGCCAGTTCTTTTGCGCCGTGGCCCGCCAGAAAGCGTCGGGAGGGAGCCGAAGCCGGACCCCGACGTCGTTCGAGAAATTGATGGCATCACCGATCTCGGTCAGATAGCGAAGTGCCCCGGTCGCTTCCGTGTCCGACCGTTCGTCCTGGGTTAGCTGCCGGTCGCGCTGTCGTTCTTCCAGGGGGATGAGCTCTTCGCTTTCACTCTCGATCACGAGGCGGAGTTTGCGGCGAGTCGTGGGAATATCCAGTCGAAACCGGGCTTCGGGTTCAAACTGGAACGGAGCGCCGTATTCGGATTCGGTCGCGAAGCCGATTCGAAGGTAACTGGCGTTGTTTGGTAACCCGTACTCCGAACCTGAGAGCGTGCGATCCGCCCATTGCCCGAATCTCGAGACCTTGGGATTCTGGGTTCTTCCCTGAAGGAGTACCCAGTTGCTGAAATCTAGCCAGTAGGAGTCGCGCGGTTCGGCCCAGTAATCCTCCGGAGAAAAGTCATAAAAGGATAGTGGCAGGGTTTCGGGTGACAAGATATCGGGCACCGACCGTTCCTGCACCTCGAACACCGGTTCGGCTGCCTGGGCATGGGTCAGGGTGAGACACAGGGTTGCGGCTGCAAGGCCAGTCAGCCGCGCGAGAAAAGATTGGTCAGACAAGATCCACCAAAATCCTTTTGTGCAAGTCACGGACCTGACGCTCCACGTCATCGATCGGGCGGTTATTGTCAATTATAGCGTCGGCCTTTGCCAGACGCTGTTCTCTTGGCATCTGCGCGGCAATGATTCGCTCCACCTGCTCCCGGGAGTTGGTATCACGGGCCATGGTGCGTTCGATCTGCACGTCGACGGGCACATCGACGACGACGGCACGATCCACCAACTGGTGTTGATCGGTCTCAAATAGCAAGGGAGATACCAGGAGGACGTAAGCCTGGGTGTCATTGTCCGGTTTTAACTGCCGAATCAGTTCCTCTCGGATAATCGGATGCAGCAATGCCTCAAGCCACGCCCGTTCCTCTGGGGCGTCGAAGACGATGGTCCGGAGGCGGGCGCGGTCCAGAGCCCCGTCGCCGGTCAGGATTTCTGCCCCGAAATGCTCGGCAATGGCCTTGAGCGCGGGTGTGCCCGGCTCAACGACGTCGCGGGCAACGTCGTCTGCATCCACCCAGTGAATCCCCAGATCGCCAAACATTCTGACGACGGTTGATTTCCCGGAACCGATTCCGCCGGTAAGTCCCACAATCGCCATCAATCAAACACCCAGAAAACCAAACCAGAAGCGCTGGATGTCAGCGCCAAACCACAGGCAAAGCAGGCCTGCTGCGGCCAGATAAGGTCCAAACGGAATGGGGACTTCCCGGCCGTGCTTCCTGAAGACCATCAGGCTGATGCCAACAACGGCACCAACGACGGACGAGAGAAGAATGACCGCCGGCAGCAATTGCCAGCCAAGCCACGCCCCGAGTGCGGCCAACAGCTTGAAGTCTCCATGGCCCATGCCCTCCTTGCCGGTCACCAGCTTGAACAGCCAGTAAACCGACCAAAGCGACAAATAGCCAGCCACGGCTCCCCAGAAGGCGCTGGTAAAGTCCGTCAGCACGCCAAAGTAGTTGAGAACAAGCCCCAGCCACATCAGCGGAAGGGTGATGTTGTCCGGCAGGAGCTGTGTGTCGAAATCGATGACCGTCAGTGCAACGAGCGACCAAGTAAGCAGCAGCGCCCAGAGCGCGGCTTCCGAAGGGCCAACAAACGCGATGGTTCCCACCGAAAGAAGGGCGGTTACCGCTTCAATGGTCGGATAGCGTGGCGAAATCCCCGTTTTGCAGGAAGAGCATTTGCCGCCCAGAAACAGATAGCTGATAACCGGGATATTCTCCCAGGCCCGAATGCTGTGTCCGCAGGAAGGGCAGGTGGATGCGGGCTTCGAGAGGGTAATGGCGGCTTCGTGCGTGCGCTGCTGCTCGGGTACTTCCAGGAACTCCTCGCACTGGCAGCGCCAGTCCTGGTGCATCATCTTCGGGAGGCGCAGGATGACGACGTTCAGGAAGCTGCCGATGCAGAGGGAAACGAGAATGACGGAGAGGTAGAATAGCCAGGGAGTGGCTAGAAATGTATCTACTGATGGCATGAGTAGTCCAGTAAAAACGAAAAAAAACCGGGCTAGAGTGCCAGCCCGGCTGCGTTCTTTTTATGTTTAGCCTACAACCTGACCCATCTGGAAGATGGGGAGGTACATGGCGACGATAAGGCCGCCAACGAGAACGCCCAGTACAGCCATGATCATCGGTTCCATAAGAGCCGTCAGGTTGTCGACCATGTCGTCGACCACTCCCTCATAATGTTCAGCGACTTTTGAGAGCATCTCGTCAAGGTTGCCGGACTCTTCGCCGATTGCAGTAAGCTGGACGGCCATCACAGGAAAGATGTCCTGTTGGCGCATTGAGGCCTGAAGCTGTGTACCACTGGAAACATCATTCTTTATTCGGTCGATTGCATCCCTGTATACAGCGTTTCCGGTTGCGCCGGCGACCGAATCCAAGGCGTCTACGAGAGGGACGCCCGCTGCAAAGGTCGTTGATAAAACTCGACCAAATTTGGCAACTGCAGATTTATCGAGGATTTCACCCATGATAGGGATTTTTAGCACATATTTATCCACGAGGTCAGAAAAGCGTTGTGAGCGGCGAATGGCCTCTTTGAAGAGAAAAATGGCGCCTACAATGCCTAGGAGCACCGGAAACCACCACTTTTGTAGCCATTCAGACAAATTGATTACCATTTGAGTGAAAACTGGTAGGTCTGCACCGAAGCCTTGGAAGAGGGCCTCAAACTGCGGCACGACCTTTACAAGCAGAATTGCAGTGACCACTATTGCAACTACGACAACTGCAGCAGGGTAAGTCATTGCTTTTTTGACTTTTTTCTTGAGCAACTCTGTTTTTTCAAGATAAGTCGCAATTCTCTCAAGCATTTGCTCGAGTGCCCCTGCTTTTTCGCCGGAATCAACCAAGTTACAGTAAAGATCGTCAAAGTATTTCGGATGCTTACGTAGTGCGCCCGCAAAGCTGGTTCCCGATGAGATGTCGTTTCGGACAGTCATTACCAGCTCTTGCAGGCCTTTGTTCTCGAGACCATCAGCAACAATGTCGAAGCTCTGAACCAGTGGCACCCCCGCTTTCATCATCGTAGCTAGCTGGCGAGTAAGCATAGCAATATCAAACGGGGTGATCTTTTTGCTGCCACTAAATAACGGCTTCGATTTCTTTTTAACCTTTTCTGGAATAATCCCCTGTTTGCGGAGTTGAGCTTTGACAAGTGCAAGGTTCGCTCCAGTAAGCTCACCCTTGGACTTATTGCCTTTTCGGTCTTTCCCTTCCCAAACGTATGATTCCAGTTTTTGTGCTTTCTCTGCCATGCTTAGTCCTTCGTCACGCGGTTAGCTTCTTCGAGACTGGTCACGCCCTGTATCACTTTTAAAAGTGCTGAATGGCGGAGATTTCGGAAGCCTTCTGCCTGAGCCTGTTTTGCGATTTGGATGGAGCTGGCTTCTTCCATAATCATGTTTGCCAGTTCGTCTGAAATCTTTACCACCTCGTAGATGCCGACGCGCCCTTTGTATCCACCATTGCATTTATCACAGCCCTTGGGCCGGTACAACGTGAAGCCTGTATCAATTTGTTCTTGTGTGAACCCTTCTGTTAAAAGCACATCGGATGGAATGTCCGCAGCCTGTTTGCAGGCATTGCATAGGCGGCGTCCGAGCCGTTGCGCGATGATCAGGCTAACCGAAGTCGCTATGTTGAATGCAGGAACGCCCATGTTCATCATGCGCGTGAGGGTTTCGGCTGCACTATTGGTATGCAGCGTGGACAATACGAGGTGGCCTGTCTGGGCTGCCTTAATTGCGATATTGGCTGTTTCAAGATCGCGAATCTCACCCACCATGATGACATCCGGATCTTGTCGCAAGAACGCTCTTAGTGCTTCAGCGAAACCCAGGCCAACTTTTACGTTTACGTTAACTTGGTTGATCCCCTCGAGATTAATTTCTGCAGGATCTTCGGCGGTGGAAATGTTTCGCTCGGTGGTGTTTAGGATGTTCAGGCCGGTGTATAGGGAGACTGTCTTGCCGGACCCTGTCGGTCCTGTCACAAGGATCATGCCTTGGGGTTGTTCTAAGGCTTCGAGATAGAGTTGCTTTTGATCTTCCTCGTATCCAAGTACGTCAATGCCAAGTTTGGCTTGGCTTGGGTCCAGGATTCGAAGAACAATTTTCTCGCCCCACAGGGTTGGCAGAGTGTTAACTCGAAAATCGATGGCTTTCGTCTTCGAAAGCTTCATCTTTATCCGGCCGTCTTGCGGTACTCTGCGTTCCGATATATCCAGTTGCGACATTATCTTCACTCGAGCCGAGATTTTTGGGGCGAGCTTTATTGATGGACGAGAGACCTCTTTCAAAATGCCGTCAGTTCTGTATCGCACTCGGTATGCTTTTTCGTATGGTTCAAAATGGATGTCGGACGCACCTCCCCGAATCGCGTCTAGTAACATCTTGTTGACATACTTGACGATCGGAGCATCGTCAACATCGCCTGCGCTTACCGCACCCTCATCCTCTTCCTGCTCCCCACCTTCAGTCTCCACGCCCTCGAGATCTGCGTCGTCAAGATCACCCATGGAGGTGTCCTGGGACTCGAGATATTTATCGATGGATGCGCGCAATTTTTCGTCGTCAACGAGAACGGCATCCGTACTCAGGCCGGTATTGAATTTGATCTCATCAAGAGCCTGGATATTGGTGGGGTCTGATACCGCAATGAATAGCCGGTTGCCTCTCTTATATATCGGTAGGGCGCTATGTTTGCGGATGAGTTTCTCGTCCACAATCTTTTCAGGCATCATTTCCGGTGCAAATGATTCCAGTTCGAGTACCGAAATCCCAAACTCCAGAGCGGCGGAGAAGGCCAGCTTTGAGCTGTCTGCCAGCCCGTTCTGAGAGAGGTAGGTGATCAACGGAATGCGGTTTTGTGATGCCTGAACGAAAGCGTCCTTTGCAGCGGCTTCATCAATCAGGCCGTCCTCTACAAATCTTCTCGCAAGCCCGGTCAGGGTGATTTTGCTGTTGTTTGTTGCCATGGGAGCTCAGTTTTGTGGCTGTAGATCTTTGGGGTGTGGAGGTCGTTACCTGAACGACTAAATAACACCGAGTTTATTGATAACAGCTCTCCAAGGAAAGTAAAAGGCGGTCTTTTGCCGGTTTGTTAGGGGTGCTGGCAATGCCAAGTGTTTTGCTGACGAAAGGTGACGCACTGTGTCACTTAGTGCTCAAAAATCTCCGCTAAGTCCAGAGCTATGGTCGAGGCTGTCAGGTTTCTGTCTTCCGTGGTGCCTGTATCCTGAAGGGATTTAACGATTTTTTTCACTTCGACAGATTGTTGGCACGATAAGCGCATAGAGTTAGCTCAGCCGAGAGTGACACTCTCGCTATAAAATTAAATAGAAGGAGTTCAATCATGAAGCAAGTCCAGCAAGGTTTCACGCTTATCGAACTGATGATTGTTGTAGCAATCATCGGAATCCTGGCCGCGGTCGCTATCCCGGCTTACCAAGATTACACCGCACGTGCACAGGCCTCTGAAGCTGTGAGCCTGCTGGGTGGCTTGAAAACTCCCGTGGTTGAATACTACCAGACGGTTGGTTCTTTCCCGGCTGTTAGCGATCTTGGTACCGTTGTTACCAGTGGTAAGTACGTTGCTAGCATTTCCCAGACCAGCACTACCTCATCCACTGCCGTTTACACCGCGACCTTCGCAGCAACCGGTGTTAATGCCAAGCTTCAATCTACAACTGTAAACCTGACCTATGACTCTGGCACGCAGAAGTTCACGTGTGCGCCGAATAGTGCTCCTTCATCTCTGATGCCCTCTGGCTGTAACTAAGATTCTTCAGTTATAGTTGAGTTCAAAGGTGGGGGCTTCGGCCCCCATTTTTCATGTGCTTAGGTGTGTTTGCGAGGTGAAGCTTGTGCGGAAGACGCAATTGAGAAAAGTTGGCGCAATTAACTTGTTTTTCTCGCTAACGATTTTGGTTTTGTTTTCGATCAGGCAGGTATTGGTTGCGTCGGACCTCGCCCTAAAAGAAACGGAGCTCGCCGGGCAGATTCTCAGTGACTTTCTTGGAAGTGTTGGAGCCGTTACAGATCTCTCGCTTTTTTTGGTGGCTCTCTTATTTCTGCACCTTATTCTTGCTGCGGCCGCCGCTTTTGTATCGGGCTTTTTCCTCGTCTTGACTCGGGTTGGTGCGTGGACAGCCAGCTCGCTCGGGTTTCTTCTCGTTTTGTTGTTGGTATTGGTTTGGGATGCAATCCTATACCCAAATTCCCTTGCGGGTTTTATGGCAAATACGCCCTTTGCTACGCCGCAAATTGCCGTAGGTTTATCATTTTTGGTTATTTTGCTGATGGCGCTGGGGTTTGCCCTTTCAGTCCGTCAGGCTCCCTTGCTTTGTTCAGTTCCCGGAATCGTGCTGGCTGGGGCCTTGTGGCTGTTGATTCCAGGGCAAGAAAGGGTTCTTCCCGAGGCAGAGCGGTCTCATCCGAACGTCGTCATTATTGGTATCGATGCGCTTCGCCCAGACCACCTGGGGGCGCGTTATGAAGGGTTCTCACTGACGCCCAATATCGACGGTTTCGTGAGCGACAGCGTTAATTATTCCAATGCCTTTACTCCTGTGGCCCGAACTTACAGCGCGTGGTTTGCATTGCTGTCTGGCCGCTATCCGACGAGTACGGGGGTTCGATTCAATTTGCAGCAGTTCAATGACGCCCAATTAGCCGATACCGATCTTCAGGCCCGGCTTAAAGATCAGGGCTACCATACTGTTTATGCAATGGACGAAAGAAGATTTAACAACATTGATGAGCGCTACGGATTTGATTCTGTGGTTGGCCCTAAAATTGGCGCCGCCGATTTTTTACTCTTCCATGCTGCCGAAATACCCTCAATTGCCTTCGTTGCTAACACCGATCTTGGTAAGAAGCTCTTCCCGTTCATTTATATGAACAGAGGCGTCCATTCGACCTACATGCCCGAGGTGTTTACACAGAACCTTCTGGATGAGGTTGCGCAGCACAGGGATAAGCCGCTATTTTTGGCAACTCACCTGACCTTGCCTCACTGGCCTTACCTGTATAGGGATCTGACCCCCGACGCGCGGATTCCTTATGATCCAGAACAACCCCAGCATTATTTGTATCAGCTTATGCTTCAGGAGGTGGATGATCAATTTCAAGATTTAATGGATGGACTTGAGCGCATCGGGGTCCTGGATAATGCGCTGGTGTTTGTGGTGTCGGACCACGGTGAGGGCTTCATGTTAGAGGATGACGCACTCGAGGCGGGTCTCGAATCCATAACATTTCCTACCAGTGGCCATGGGCACGGGACAAACGTACTGAGTGAAGAGCAGTTTAATGTTGTTATGGCAGTCCAGGATCGCAGAGATGGCTATCGGGCGCACAGTGACGATAGTCTGGTGTCTTTGCTGGACATCGCCCCGACCGTTTTGAAATGGCTGGATGAAGATGCAGACATTTCTACGTACTCGGGGAGCCCCCTTGCAGCGGTGGTTGAATGCGAGGGCTGTGAGTCGGCATCAGAAATTTTCATTGAGAGCAGCGTTGCAACCAATGCCATGTATCAAAGTCAGTTAGATGCAATGCAAGTGATGGCAGAGGGTATTGGTTTTTATACGGTTACTCCCGAGGGCTTAGCAATCACGAGGCCGGAATTCGGCGAGCTCCTGCGGTCCAAGCAGCGTGCCGTTGTCTCCGATGACTTCATCGTTGCCCATTTTCCAGGCCTGACAGAGGGCTTTTTGGTCGTGGAGCGTGGTAAAGGTACGTGGTGGCCCTCTTCTCAGTATGGTGGTGACAAACCCAGTGAAGCGGCCACCCTGATACGAAGGCTTTGTTCCTTTTACAGTGACGATCAAGGCTTTGATCAGCAAGGTCTATGCAAACCTTTTGATAGCGAGATCGCCGTTAATGAATAGTCCTGGATTCAGATCGGCCCTTTTGTTCGGTGTCTTTCCATTTCTTCTTCTTGTTTCGGGACTTTTCTCGCAGTTCTTTCTGGCCGTGTTTAGCTCTTATGCCTTGGGAGTGGTAGCAGCGAGTATTGAGCTGATTGCGGTCGCTTTTTGGTTGACTAACGGGCCAACATTTACGTTGATGAAATCCCGGGCTTTCCGGATAGGTGCGGGAATTTGGGTCGTCGTTGGCTTTTTATCTGCAGTTTTGGCTCAGTACAACGTGACGGCAGCTATTTTCGCTCAGCTCCAATGGTTGTTACATCTGCTGTTCGTGCTTGCACTCGTCGATCTCTTTCGGAAGACGGAAGAGGCTTTTTTGCCCATGCAGTGGGCTGTCATCGCAACCTCGTTGGCTGTGGTGGGATTCTACCTATCTCTGTGGTTTTCTCTCGAAAGCCCTGAGTCATTCGACTGGTTTGGTTCTCCGATTCCATTCCCTCATATAAGACATTTTGGGTACATAGCTGCTCTCGCCTGTTTGGTAGCTGGAGTGCACTATTATGAATCCGGCCTAAAACAAGTTGGCGGGGCCATCTCATTGGGAGTTGTAGTTGTGTTGTTTGCAGCTCTCGTTTGGGCAGGAGGTCGCGCATCCATTGGTGCCGTTCTGGTTGGCTGGGGTGTATTTGCGGTCTATTCATTGCGGGCCGGTATACCTTGGGCGCGAATTGGAATGCTGGCAGTTGCAATGTTTGCCGGTCTCCTTCTTTCGAATCTGTTTGCCGTTGATGATGAGAGAATGGGGTTGTCGATGGCTCATGGAAAAGAGGTTAGCGAGCTTTCGGTTAATCAGTTTACATCTGGGCGATTGGAAATCTGGAGACGAAGTATTGAAAACGTTATCGAGTATTCGATTCCGTTTGGCGTTGGGCCCAGTAACTTCAGGTACGCTCCAAGCTCTTTTTCCGGTACGGAGCAGGCACATTCTGTAATCTTCCAATCTATCAGTGATTGGGGGGTATTGGGAGGTAGTGTTTTTCTCGGGTTTCTCGTTTTCCTGGTTTGGTTGGTATTGAAAAGCCTGATTAAGAGGGGAGAAGCGGCAGGTGGATTCAAGCTTGGAGTTGCTATCGCTTCAGTGTCGGGTTACCTCTTTCTTGGTTTATTTGATGGTAATTTCTATTACAGTTGGAGTCTGCTACTTGTATTGCCTGCAGCGGCGTGGATGCTGAGTCGAGAACTTAAGTGCACGGAATCTCAGGCTGTGGAGGCTCCCGTAAGCGAACGCAGTCCGATGAAAGCTGCGGCCGGTGTATCCTTTGCTGTTTGCCTGCTAGCTACTCTCATTCTTGGGGTAAATGCGACTACCGTGTTTTCAAAGCCGGAGCCCGAAGTGCGCTCCTGGCAATCAGAGCTGGTTCTGACGTTTCCAGTGATTACCATGAATGTCGATCAATGGCTTAAACCTTGGTTGAAGGCGGATACTCAGCAAGGGCTGCGTTTGCTGGGATGGTTGAAGCGGTACCATCGTGAGGGATATAAATTTTACCTCGTCGAAGCTGAAATGCTTGATCAGATTGGGAAACCCACGCTGGCGAAGAAAACGGCACAGCAAGCCTATGACCTTGCCGGGCCCTATAATCACTCTCGGGTTACCGATATGCTCATGGATGGCGGGTTCGAAAAATGGATCCAGTCGCCCGGAGTAGTGAAATAAAACAATGCACAAGGCGCACTGTGACACAGGGCAGTGCGCTTTCTAGATGTCTATCTCCTCGAACAACTCCGGTACCTCAACATCCCACCCAAACTCCTCACATATCCGCTTTCGCATCACATCACTCGCCACCATCTCTCCGTGCGTTACAAATACCTTATCTGGCTTTAGTGTCCCTTGGCTGAGCCATTCAAGAATTTCTTTGTAATCCCCATGGGCTGAAAGCGAATCCAAATTGAAAATATCCGCCCTGACGGGCCAATACTCTCCATGAATTTTCACAGACTCTGCACCATTTACCAAGGCGTCACCACGCGTACCTGGAGCCTGGAACCCGGCGAACACAATACTGTTGCGTTCGTTGGGCAACAGCGTCTTCAGGTGGTGCAGTACCCTGCCGCCACTGGCCATACCGCTGGCGGAAATAATCACGCAGGGGTAGCGCACGGCATCCAGTGCAATGGATTCCTCCACCGTCCGAACAAACTTGGTGCTGTTATCAATCAGCTCACACTGCGCCGTGCTGAGCTTGTGCTCTTTGTTGTGTTTGCAGAAGATCTCGGTGGCCTTGATTGCCATTGGGCTATTCAGGAAAACCGGAAGCTTCGGAATCCGTCCTTCACCCATAATCTTGTGGATCACGTAGAGCAACATCTGCGCCCGGCCAACCGCGAACGCCGGTATCAGCACAATGCCGCCCCGGCCCGCGGTTCGGGTAATAATGTCGGCCAGTTCTTTCTCGGGATCAGTCGCTGCATGCCGACGGTCGCCGTAAGTGGATTCGCAGATCAGTACGTCAGCCTCTTTTAGCGGTTCCGGAGCCCGCATGATGACGTCGTTCTGACGGCCTACGTCGCCGCTGAATACCACCGTGCGATCACTCTCCTTGTGATGCACATGCACACAGGACGAGCCGAGAATGTGCCCGGCCGGGGTAAAGGTCACCTCCATACCCTTCACTGGCTCAAATGGTTCGTGGTAATGCAGGGATTCGAAATGTTTGAGCGCCTCCCATGCATCCTTTTCTGTGAAGAGAGGCTCTGGTTTCTCGTGTTTCGAAAACTTTTTCCGATAGGCATACTTGGCGTCCTCCTCCTGGAGAAAGCCCGCGTCAGGCAGTAGCACTTTGCACAGGTCATGGGTGGCCTTCGTGCAGTAGATTTTGCCCTTGAAGCCGTTCTTTACCAAGGCGGGCAGGTATCCCGAGTGATCGATGTGAGCGTGGGTGAGCACCACTGCATTGACCGTTGCAGGTTTTACCGGAAACTCCGCCCAGTTCCGGCGCCGGAGCGTCTTGACGCCCTGATACATGCCGCAGTCCACCAGTAATCGGTGTTTCTCATCGGAGAGCAGGTAGCGGGATCCGGTCACGGTTCCGGTGGCACCGAGGAAGCGAAGTTTCATAGTGGCATCCTTCTGACTCTGAACTGAGGGAATGTTATTATGAAGAAGAGTAGCTCACTTCGTTTTGATCTGAAGCAGGAAGCGAAAAGCATGCATTACAGCTCGATCCTTGAGGATGTTATACAAGTGGCCGATAAGGCCAGTGAGCGTGTTCTTCACATTTACCAGTCTGATTTCAAGGTGAGTTATAAGGAAGATGAGTCGCCCATCACCGCGGCCGACATCGCCAGCCACGATGAGATTGTAAAAGGCCTGCGTGGAATCAGCCGGGACATTCCCATTCTCTCGGAAGAGGGTGCCGACATCCCCTGGGAAGAGCGCAGGCATTGGCGTCGGTTCTGGTTGGTTGATCCGGTTGATGGAACCAAGGAATTCACTCAGCGCACGGGCGAGTTCACGGTGAACATTGCGTTGGTTGAGGATGGGGAGCCAGTGCTTGGGGTTGTGACTGTCCCTGCACTCAAGCAAGCCTATTGGGGCATAAAAGGGCAGGGCGCCCACCGTCGTGATCGGACGGGGCGCATCCATGAGATTCATGTGGTAGAACCCAAGTCGGCCAGGCGCGTCGTTGCCAGCAAGAGCCACCTGAATTCAGAAACTCGCTCATTCATTGACCGCTTGGGTGACCATGAGCTGGTGCAGGCTGGCAGTTCCCTGAAGTTTTGTCTTATCGCGGAAGGTCGTGCTGACCTTTATCCCCGGCTGGGCCCGACTAGCGAGTGGGATACCGCAGCGGCTCATGCGGTTCTGATCGCTGCAGGCGGCAAAGTTCGCACCTTGGAAGGTAAGCCTCTTCACTATGGCAAAGAGAATCTGTTGAATCCCCATTTCGTCGCAGAGGGTGGATGACTTTTGGCGCAGCGGTCGTTTGAGCGAAAAGCAGTGCGAGACTGGCCTTAAACGTATCTGCAAAATCAGCAGGTCGTCTGCTTAAATGCCAAGGCAAGTTCCTTGGTATCATGCAGTCCCTGTGACCTTCCGTAAGACCAAACAACATTTCACAGTTCACTCATTTGCGTATATAGCGTTGACCGGTACAATTACGCCCTTCTTCACAAGTGAAGCGTGCCACAACTGGGCTAACAACTGACTTTATCAGCAGGGAGGCATTAGTTTGACTGTTCCAGGGGCCAGTCGATATGACCAGATATGGTCCAAAAGTTCAGCCACTATATACGTTCGTTAAACGAAAATTCGGGAGTCAAGTTGAGTAGTGCCTGCCTAGAGACACCGTCGGTGGCGGTGTTGATGTGTACTTATCACCCAGGGATTTATTTTTCTGAGCAGTTGATTTCCATCGCGGAGCAGTCACTGTCTCCGTCTTCGGTGTGGGTATCTGACGACAGCATTTCGACAGACGTCACGGCCCGAATTTCGGAGGAGTTGGAAGGAGCCGGGTTAACGGGGGCGAAAATTGTGGCAGGGCCTCGAAAGGGATTCGCTGCAAATTTTCTATCAATTTTGTGCCATCCCGAGGTAGAAGGTGACTATTTCGCTTTCAGCGACCAAGACGATATCTGGATGCCAGACAAGCTCCAGGTCGCGGTCGATCAACTTTCCCGGGTGCCCGCTGAGCTGCCTGCTGTGTATTGTGGTCGCAGTCTGCTGGTTACGGACGGCAACCAGGAACTGGGGAGCTCTCCTTTATTTGGTCGGCAGCCCTCGTTTGCCAATGCGCTGGTCCAAAGCATCGCAGGTGGCAACACCATGGTGCTGAACAACTCTGCCCGAGAGCTTCTTCGCAGGGCAGGGGAATGCGAAATAGTGAGCCACGATTGGTGGGTATATTTGTTGGTCAGTGGTGTAGAAGGCATTGTCATCTATGACGCCAAGCCGACGATTCGCTATCGCCAACATGATGGAAATCTGGTGGGGGGGCATACATCGCTCATGGCTCACTTGAACCGTGTGCGGCTTTTGCTCTTTCACGATCGGTTCAAGAGCTGGAACGAGATCAACGTCGCCTCGCTGCAAAAGGTCAAGCATTTGCTGACAGCTCGAAACCGTCAAGTGCTTGAGGATTTTGTTTCTACCCGTTCAGGGGGAGTGTTGCGGAGGCTTCGACATCTGAGAAAATCGGGTGTTTATCGGCAAACGCTCATGGGAAACTTCGGATTATTGATTGCAACGTTAACCGGGAAAATTTAACGCTATGAGTATCTTGGTAACCGGCGGAGCCGGCTTTATTGGCAGTAATTTTGTGCTGGATTGGCTGGCCCGGTCTGACGAGACCGTGATCAATCTGGATCTGTTGACCTACGCAGGTAACCTCCAGAATCTTGAATCCCTCGAAGGGGATAACCGTCATGTTTTTGTTCGCGGGGACATTGGAGACCAAACCCTGGTTGCGAAGCTGCTGGAGGAGCACAAGCCTCGGGCGGTATTGAACTTTGCGGCGGAAAGCCATGTCGATCGTTCGATCCTTGGCCCGGGTGAATTTATTCAGACCAACATCGTGGGAACCTTTAACCTGCTGGAGTCAGTGCGGGCATACTGGAGCAACCTGGGCGCTAACGAGAAGGATGCTTTCAGGTTTCTCCATGTTTCAACCGATGAGGTGTACGGTACGCTTGAGCCGAATGATCCCGCGTTCACGGAAGATCACCGCTATGCGCCGAACAGCCCTTATTCGGCCAGCAAGGCTGCCAGCGATCACTTGGTGCGATCTTATCTGCATACCTATGGGCTGCCTGTTCTTACCACTAACTGCTCTAACAACTACGGCCCCTATCATTTTCCTGAGAAGCTGATTCCTCTGGTGATTCACAACGCTCTGGCGGGCAAGCCGTTACCCATATATGGGGATGGCCAGCAGGTGAGGGACTGGCTCTATGTGACGGACCACTGTTCCGCGATTCGTCGAGTACTGGAGAGCGGTGAGTGCGGAGAGACCTACAACGTGGGTGGCTGGAACGAGAAGGCAAACCTCGAGGTTGTCCATACCTTGTGCGCGATTCTGGATGAGTTGAAGCCGAAGGCGGACGGGGCGTCTTATTCTGAACAGATTACCTATGTGAAGGACCGGCCAGGCCATGACCGGCGCTATGCCATTGACGCCCGAAAGCTGGAGCGAGAACTGGGCTGGACTCCGAGTGAAACCTTCGAGAGTGGTATTCGCAAAACTGTGGAATGGTACCTGGCGAATCAGGATTGGGTAGCGAATGTCACCAGCGGCCATTACCGGGAATGGGTGGAGGCCCAGTATTCATGAGTATTCTGCTTTTCGGGGCTACCGGACAGGTCGGAACTGAGCTCATGAGAACCTTGTTGCCTCATGGGGGCGTCGTGCCTCTCACGCGTAACGATGTGGACCTCACGGATCCCGTTGCCATCAGGCACGCCATCGACGCGCATGCACCGACCATCATCGTCAACGCGGCGGCGTATACGGCCGTTGATAAAGCCGAATCCGAGCCGGAACTTGCATTGGCGATTAACAGGCATGCCGTCGCTGAGATGGCAAAGGCTGCGAAATCGACCGGCGCACTGCTTATTCACTTCTCCACTGACTACGTTTTTGATGGCGAGGGGGACCAGGCATACGCGCCGGATGCGCCAGCAGCACCGCAAGGCGTATATGGCCGAACCAAGCTTGAAGGTGAACAGGCGATTTTAAAGAGCGGTTGTGACTACCTGATTTTCCGAACCAGTTGGGTTTTTGCGAGCCACGGGCACAATTTCGTTAAAACTATGCTCCGACTGGGGCAGGAAAAGAGCCAGCTTCGAGTGGTGGCTGACCAGGTTGGCGCTCCGACATCGGCGGAACTGATCTCAGATGTAACGTCATTGGCCATCGGAAGCTATCGCGCGGGTCAGCTTATAACCGGGATTTATCACCTGACCGCGGGAGGGGAAACGTCGTGGCATGGCTTTGCCTCGTTCGTGCTCAAGCATGCCAAAGAGCTTGGTCTGTCGCTCTCGTTGGACCCTGACGGCATTGAACCCATTCCGACATCCGAATTTCCGACACCCGCGCGGAGACCCGCAAATTCCCGTTTAAGCTGTGAGACGCTTGAGCGAGCTTTGAATGTTCAGATGCCGGATTGGCGGCTCCACGCTGCGCGAGCGGTCGAACAGTTGATGCAACTTGAGAAAGGAAAGGGATAGCCATGAAACGTAAAGGTATCATTCTGGCCGGTGGCTCCGGCACGCGCCTTCACCCGGCCACACTCTCTATCAGCAAACAGCTGTTGCCGGTTTACGACAAGCCGATGATCTACTACCCGCTCAGCACACTGATGTTGGCTGGGATTCAGGACATCCTGATTATTTCAACTCCACAGGACACCCCGCGGTTCGAGCAACTGCTCGGCGACGGCAGTCAGTGGGGACTGAATATTACCTACGCTGTTCAGCCGTCACCGGACGGCCTCGCTCAGGCTTTCGTTATTGGTGAACAGTTCATTGGCAATGACCTCTCTGCCTTGGTGTTGGGAGACAACATCTTTTACGGTCATCACTTCAATTCTCTGCTGGACAGTGCAATGCAGCGGGAGAATGGGGCCACGGTATTTGCCTATCACGTCCAGGATCCCGAGCGATATGGCGTGGCGGAGTTTGATGACGATAACAAGGTCTTGTCGCTGGAAGAAAAGCCGGCCCAGCCAAAATCCAGTTACGCTGTGACCGGTCTTTACTTCTACGACAACCAGGTTGTGGGTATGGCGAAGTCGCTGAAACCCTCAGCGCGCGGTGAGTTGGAGATTACAGATCTCAACAGAATTTACTTGGAGCAGCAGCAACTGAATGTAGAGATTATGAGCCGCGGGTACGCCTGGCTGGATACGGGCACTCATGATTCGTTGCTCGACGCCGGCCAGTTCATCGCCACACTGGAGCATCGCCAAGGCCTTAAGGTGGCGTGCCCGGAAGAAATCGCGTTTCGCAACGGCTGGATCGATGCGGCCAAACTCGAAGAGTTGGCGCAGCCCCTAAAAAAGAACGGCTACGGCCAGTATTTGCTGCGAACCCTGCACGACAAGGTATTGTGATGAAAGCAACACGACTTGATATCCCGGAAGTTATTCTATTTGAGCCTCGCGTTTTCGGAGACGAGAGAGGTTTCTTCTTCGAGAGCTTTAACCAAAGGCAGTTTGATGAGGCGGTCGGTTATTCTGTGGACTTTGTTCAGGATAACCACTCCAAATCTGCGAAAGGAGTGCTGCGTGGCTTGCATTATCAGATGCCCCCTCATGCTCAGGGCAAGCTGGTGCGGGTAGTGCAAGGCGAAGTGTTTGATGTGGCCGTGGATATTCGCAAAAGCTCTCCAACCTTCGGAAAATGGGTAGGTGCAACGCTTTCTGCCGACAACAAGCAGCAACTGTGGGTTCCGCCGGGTTTTGCGCACGGCTTTATCACGTTATCTGAAACCGCGGAATTCCTATACAAGACCACTAATTACTACGCTCCGGACAGCGAGCGGGCGATCATATGGAATGATCCCGACATAGGGGTGGTCTGGCCTGGGGCATTTGAACCGTCGCTCTCCGGCAAAGACAGTGTGGCGCCGTTATTCAAAGATGCAGAGGTCTTTGAATGAATCCAAATGCACCACAGCCAACGTCCTTGTTGGCGTTGTTGCGGTCCGTCGTCAGTAATCGAACCCTGATCACCCAAATCACCAAGCGTGAAGTGGTGGGGCGATATCGCGGTTCGATTATTGGCATCGGATGGTCCTTTCTGAACCCGTTGTTGATGCTGGCGGTATTCACCTTTGTGTTCTCTGTCGTATTTAAGGCGAAATGGGGTGTTTCCATGGGCGGAGAGGAAGAGGGGAAGGGCGTTTTTGCTGTCGTTCTTTTTGTAGGATTGATAGTTCATGCCCTTTTCGCAGAGATTCTGACCCGCTCACCGTCGCTGATATTGGGGAACGTAAATTACGTGAAGAAAGTGATCTTTCCCCTGGAAATACTTCCGGTCACTGCCGTCCTCAGCGCTTTATTTCATACGGCGATTAGTTTGCTCGTCTGGCTCGCTGCCCACGTGTTGTTGATAGGCGTACCTGGTTGGCAGATTGTCTTCCTACCTTTGGTACTGTTCCCTCTGGTCTTATTGTCTATCGGTGTTGCCTATATTTTGGCTTCCCTTGGTGTTTTTTTAAGAGATATCAGTCAGACCATGGGTATTTTGGCTACGGTGCTATTGTTTCTTTCCCCGGTGTTCTTCCCAATCGAACGTTTGCCTGAGCAGTACCATTCGTTGTTCCTGGCGAATCCTTTGACATTCATTATTCAGCAGTCCCGAGAAGTTTTAATTTGGCGCCACGTGCCGGATTTTGCGGGGTTGCTGTTATACACAGCGGTTGCGTCTGTCGTGCTTTTGGTAGGGTTTGCGTGGTTTCAGAAGTCCAGAAAGGGATTCGCTGATGTGCTCTGATGTTGTTATCAAGGTTCGAAAACTTAGCAAGTGCTTCCAGATCTATGAGCAGCCCAGAGACCGCTTAAAACAAATGTTGTTGCCCCGTTTCCAACCTCTGATAGGGCAGAGCCCAAAGCAGTATTTTCGTGAGTTTTGGGCATTGGAGGAATTGTCTTTCGATGTGACGCGGGGAGAAACAGTAGGGATCATTGGCAGAAACGGTAGTGGAAAATCCACCCTCCTTCAGATGCTATGCGGGACGCTCACCCCTACAAGCGGCGAGGTAGAAATCACTGGTCGCGTAGCGGCTTTGTTGGAGCTCGGATCAGGCTTTAATCCGGAATTTACGGGCCGAGAAAACGTTTATATGAACGCGTCGGTTCTGGGCTTATCCAACACTGAAGTTGATCGGCGTTTCGAAGATATCGTAGCGTTTTCTGAAATCGGCGAATTTATTGACCAACCCGTTAAAACCTATTCCAGTGGAATGATGGTTCGTCTGGCATTCTCGGTCATTGCCCACGTTGATGCGGACATTTTGATAATAGATGAAGCGCTCGCTGTTGGAGATGCATTTTTCACCCAAAAGTGTATGCGTTTCTTACGAAAATTTATGAAGCATGGGACTGTTCTTTTTGTTAGCCACGATACAACAGCTGTTCGTAACCTATGCAACCGCGCACTTTGGCTAGATAACGGAAGGCTTCTAATGGAGGGCGCCCCGAAAGATATATCTGAAAAATATCTCGAGGCCTTTTATGAATCGCAGCAGGGTAAAGGTTTAAAACTGAAAAAGGCTAGTGATAAGCAAAACAACCCAAGTCGCCCGTTTAAAGATCAGCGTGACGAATTTATTAATCAAAGTAACCTGAGAAACGATATAGAAATTTTCCAGTTTGACCAAGATGCTTTGGGTTTTGGCACTGGGAAGGCTCAAGTTACTAATGTGCAATTTACTGATAGCGAAGGCTCCATTTTATCGTGGGTTGTCGGGGGCGAGGACGTGGTCCTGCAGGTAGAGGCGAAATCGCAGGTTCAAATGCAAAGCCCTATTATCGGCTTCTTTGTTAAGGATAAACTTGGTCAAGAGGTTTTTGGAGATAATACCTACCTGAGCTTTTATGATGACCCCGTCCAGTGCGGAGCTGACGCACGATTAGTCGCAGAGTTTAAATTCCAGATGCCACGGCTCGCCTCCGGTCATTATTCGATTACTGTTGCCATCGCGGATGGGAACCAAGTCGAACATATCCAGCACCACTGGATCCATGACGCTATAACATTTCGTTCGGAAGCTACAAGTGTAGTAAGTGGAACCGTTGGCATTCCAATGAAAGAGATCGATCTCAAGGCACACAATGACTGACGTATACGAGCACCTTATCGAGAGTGCAGCTTTTAAACCATTCCCTTTCAACGAAAACAGTGCGTGGCTGGGGCATCTTCAATTTGCTGATTTTATAATTAGAACGCATAGGCCCAAGGTTTTGGTCGAATTGGGTTCCCATTGGGGGCATTCTTATTTTGCGTTTTGTAAGTCAATAAAAGAGAACTCAGTATCCTGCAAAAGTTACGCGGTAGATACGTGGCAAGGTGATCCGCACGCAGGTCATTATGGTGATGAAGTTTATAATTTTGTAAATTCACATAATGAAGAAAATTACAGGGCGTTTTCTCGTTTGTTGAGAATGACGTTCGATGATGCTCTAAACTACTTTTCTGATGCATCCGTAGACCTCTTGCATATTGATGGATTGCATACCTACGAAGCGGTAAAACACGATTTTGACACTTGGTTTCCTAAGCTTTCGCCAGGCGCCATCGTGCTGTTTCACGACATTAACGTCCGCGAACGTGGCTTTGGTGTATGGAAGTTTTGGGAAGAACTCTGTGAGAGGTATCCCAATAATCTCGCTTTTCTGCACTCTCATGGTTTAGGAGTCTTGCAGTTGCCCGGTAATGGTGAAGACTCCGTGCACTCTTGGCTCTCAGCTGTCGATTCTGACAAGGAAAAGTTCGCTAGGTATTTCTCCGCTATAGGAGGTTTGGAGCAGCAACGATTTGAACTGCTGTCGGTCAGCGGCGAGCTTCACGCTAGATCAAACCAAGTTGAAGAACAGAAGCGGCTAACTGAGGAATATCATAAGGAACTCCTTTCCATTAACGCCGAATTAGACATTAAGCAGAAAGGGTTGGAATCGGCGCATAAGGAGCTTGAGGCTACCAAAATTGCCCTCAAGGATGTTCTAAGCTCCACCAGTTGGAAGGTTTCAAAGCCCGTGCGATTCATAGGGAAGGGGCTTCGCCGAATCCGACATATAGCTACGCTTTTACTAATGACATCCAGGCTGGCTGGTGGATTGCGGCCGGCAATTCGAAAAGCTTTTAACCTTTTCCGAAATGAAGGCTATCGGGGTGTTCTAAGAGGATATCGTTACGTTGCAACGCGTGCCGCGGATCCCCAGCACCTTCAACGAAACGACTACCAGGAGTGGATTCGACGCTACGATTCACTCGACGATCGCGGTCGGGTTCGGATGGCCGAAGAGATTGAGGAATGGAAGACTAAACCCCTTATTTCCCTAATTATGCCTGTGTATAACCCGAACCTAACATGGCTCCAGCTCGCAATTGATTCGGTGAAGAGTCAGATCTATGGTAACTGGGAACTGTGTATTGCTGACGACCACTCCAATAAGGTGGGCGTGAGAGAATTCCTGGAGAAGCTTGAGAGTGGCGACAGCCGAATCAAAGTCGTATTCCGGGAAAGGAACGGGCACATTTCGCAAGCATCTAATAGTGCTTTAGGCATTGCAACTGGTGCTTGGTGCGCACTGATGGACCAAGATGACATGCTCAGTGAACAAGCACTTTATTGGGTTGTGAAAACCATCAATGAACAGCCCAAGGTCAAACTTTTCTACTCCGATGAAGATAAAATAAACGAAGCGGGAGAACGACATAACCCGTATTTTAAATGTGATTGGAACCGTAGCCTTTTTTATTCTCAGAATATGATTTGTCACCTCGGGGTGTACGAGCGGTCTATTGTCGATCAGATAGGCGGCTTCCAAGAGGGGTTCGAAGGTTCTCAGGATCACGATCTAGCTTTGCGTTTTATAGAGAACATTGACGAGAGCGAGATCTGTCATATCCCCCGAATTCTGTATCATTGGCGTGTCCACTCGGCTAGTACAGCAGGGGGAGCAGATGCTAAGCCCTATGCGTTGGTTGCGGGAGAAAAAGCTATTCAAGCGCACCTTGAGCGCATAAGTGTACAGGCAGACGTAACCTCAGACTCCTATGGTTACCGAGTGAAATATCTGCTTCCAGAAACATTGCCATTGGTTTCAATAATTATCCCTACCCGGAACGGGCTGGACTTGGTCCGAACCTGCATTGAAAGCATCGTTAATAAAACCCGCTATTCGAACTATGAAATAATCCTGATAGATAATGACTCGGATGATCCAGAGTGTCTTGGGTACTTTGCCAAAATCCAAGAAAACTACTCGTTTATTCGAGTGAAGCGTGATGATCGACCTTTCAATTATTCGGCGCTCAATAATTCGGCGGTTGAGATGGCAAATGGCGAGATTATTTGTCTGATGAATAATGACATTGAAGTCATTGAGCCGGATTGGCTGTCCGAGATGGTGAGTATTGTTCTTCAGCCCAAGGTAGGTGCGGTTGGTGCTAAGTTATTGTATCCGGATGATACCGTTCAGCATTCTGGTGTGGTCATAGGTCTGGGCGGTGTCGCTGGCCATGTGCACTCTAGATTTAATAGCAACGACCCCGGTTATTACAGTCGCTTAAATGTGATTAACGAATATTCCGCTGTGACTGCGGCTTGTCTGCTAGTGAAAAAAGCAGATTATGAAGAAGTGGGCGGACTCAATGAGGCTGATCTGTCCGTCGCATTCAATGATGTCGATTTTTGCTTAAAACTTAAGGCGATCGGACTAAGAAATGTTTGGACTCCCTATGCCTTACTCTACCATCACGAATCGGCCACGCGTGGATACGAGGATAACCCCGAAAAGGTAGCGCGGTTTAATCGAGAGGCTGAGTATATGAAGAAGTCTTGGCCAGGATATATTGCGCATGACCCCTGCTATAGCCCCAATCTGACGCTTAGAGCCAGCGACTTTACTCTGGCCTGGCCGCCAAGAACAGATGAGCGAACCGTTCGAGATATCTAAGGTGGTGATAGATAGATGACAAAAGTCGCTGTAGTAATTCCTTGTTATAGAGTTCAAAAGCATATCTGTGGTGTTATCAGCTCAATTGGCGATGAGGTCCAGAGTATTTATGTTATAGATGATGCTTGCCCCGAAGGGTCTGGGGACTTTGTACGAGACAATGTACTTGATGATCGCGTCACAGTTGTCTGGCATGAAGAGAACGCTGGCGTTGGCGGCGCTGTACTGACAGGGTATGCGAAGGCCTTATCCGAAGGCGCTGATATCGTAGTGAAAATTGACGGTGATGGCCAAATGGATCCATCACTTATTAACGAATTCGTTGCTCCCATAGCTCGAGGCGAAGCTGACTACACCAAGGGAAACCGCTTTTATGATCTTGAGAAGGTCAGTGCGATGCCTAAGTTGCGTCTGTTTGGGAATGCTGTTCTCTCTTTTATGACAAAATTTTCTTCAGGTTATTGGAACATTTTTGACCCGACAAATGGATATACCGCGATTCATAAAGACCTGATTACGCATTTGCCTTTTTCTAAAATTAGTAAAAGGTACTTCTTTGAAACAGATATGCTCTTCCGTCTAAATACCTTGCGAGCGGTTGTTGTTGATATCCCTATGGACGCACGTTATGAAGACGAAGTTAGCAATTTAAAAATTTCAGATATTGTTGGTGAATTTCTTCGAAAGCATTTGAGAAATTTTTTCAAACGGATTTTTTATAATTATTATTTACGAGATATGTCCATAGCATCGATTGAGTTGCCTGTAGGGATTCTGATGATAATGTTTGGAATCTTTTATGGGGTTGCAAACTGGACAGTTAATTCAGGGGTTGGTGTGGAAACGTCTGCAGGTACTGTTATGCTCGCGGCGTTACCGATTATTATAGGGCTCCAGTTGATTTTGGCCTTTTTAAGTTTTGATATGTCGTCTACACCCAGACGAATTGTCCATAGGCGTTGAATGTTTTATGAGTAGGTTTTTCAAATGATATATTTTGTTGCAGTTGTTTGTGTGGTTGGTATAGCTAGCGGCCAGTTGTTGTTTAAAGCTAGTGCCATGTCTTTTGAGGTGGCGAATAATTACTTTGACAAAAAAGGCCTGCTAATCCTTGCGTTGGCCTTATTTGTATACGGGTTCACAACTCTTGCTTGGGTGTGGGTTCTTCAAAAGCTTTCGCTTGGCAAAGTTTACCCATTTATGGCGTTGGCTTTTTTAATTGTGCCGATCGCCAGTTATTTCGTATTTCACGAGAGATTTACAGCTCAGTATTATTTAGGCGTTGTTTTAATTATGGTTGGTATTTACTTTACCGTAAAGGCCTAAATATGATTCAGTTTCAGGTGCCCCATCTAATGAAGTTGTTTTTTTCCTTGCTGAGTATAGTCTCGGTGGCCTTTGTTATTTATCGGATTGGCTTAGATGTTTGGGTCGCTCTTTTTTTCTTGCTACCAATTTTATATTTTCAAAACATAGCTCTGTCGTTTCCTCCATCGGCTGGCGCGAGACTCGAAAAACCAAAAATAAATTTTGGTTTAATTTTGGTGTTATTTTGTGCTTTCGTTTTCGTTTCTGTCAATTTCAAATATGGGTATGTTCTACCTGCGCACGATCCCATAGCGATTCCATTACTTTCTAAGCATATTTTCGATGGGGCCTTGTCCCTTGAGGTTTTTCCTCAAGGTAGTTCTGCCTACTCGTATCCTCCAGGCTATCCACTCTTGTTGGCCCCGCTGTGGTTGATACTGCCTGCTAAAGACTTATATTTCGCTTTTAAGGTCATCAACCTTCTGGTTGTTTCTTTTATTCCTTTTGCTTGGGCTTGGATGATTGGTCGTTTATTCTTTCGTAACTTTTCATTGCTTATCCTTACCCTGCTGAGTTATTTGGCATTTTTTGGCCTCGAGAGAACACTTGGTTTTGCACTACCATTTGCTGGAAAGAATGCAGTTTTGCTAGGGCTATTGTTGGCTCCAGTGGTTTGTGTAGGAATGATATCCTGCTCTTTTGAAAGGCGTATCTGGGCGCTATTGATTTTACCTTTTTTCGGCTTGGTGTTAATACATTATTCAATGTTACATCTTCTTGCCGCCTTGATAGGTGGCTATGTCTGCGCAGAAGCCGTTGCTGGAAAGATCCGGACGAATCAAGTACTTCGGCTTCTTGGAATTGGGGTTTCGGTATTTGGACTGTTACTTTTATTTTTAAGTGAAGCCTTATTTGATCCGCGCTCTGCAGGGTTCAGTTGGACTCCTATCTCGGGATTAAGTTCTCTGTTGAGCATGCTTGTATCGAGTAGTCCCGGCATTGTCATTTTTATGGATGCTGATTTTGGTTTGTCAGGTTCACCATTTCGCGGTGTTTTGTTGATTTTTATCAGTTTTTTGTCTGTTCTTGCTGGCGTAAGGTTTAATCAAAAAGGCTTGATCAGGGCGGCGCTCTTCTCAATTTTTTCGATCTTGTTCGCGTTGCTTATGGCATTTAGCATTGTCCCCACGGGATTGTCGTTGGACTTTGCCCGGTGGTTTTTATGGGCTCAACAGGCAATGGTATTTTTAGTTTTTCTGATCGCGCTCCACCTGACCCTTACGAAATCCCATGGTTGGCTGAAGGCGGCCACTAGCTTGGTTTTATGTTTCGTTCTTGTTTTCGGATTTGTTCAGGCTAGAGCTGATTTCGCAGTTTTCAAAGCAGTAAACAAAGCTCAAATAATAGAGCGAGCTGACATTGCTGCAATGACTGCTGTTATCGAACGGACGGTGGGTGAAGGGGAGTGCTCGCTAATAAGCGACTCGATGGCATTTCCCGAACGTTTGATTGTCATCCAGCGGTCCAAAGTGTGGGAATATGCAGAAAGCGCATCCAATTGCGTCTTCCTCAATGGATCGTGGATGCAACCTGGCGTAGCCGGAGGTAGAAAACTTGATGGATTTCCATCATCGAGGGCTCTGGAAGGTGCCCTTGAGAAAGGAACCGTTCTGTTCATTGGCCCCAAAAACAGGCTGATGAGCTATCAGGAATCTCTGAGTACAGTTGGTCTCCACATCGGCTCCTCACTGATTGATCAAGTCGGAGGGGTCGAGGTGTGGTTAGTCTTTGGTTCCGATAGCAATTGATTAAGGGCTTCCCAATAAGACCGGCTGAACCGTTCGACGAGGATGGCAAGTTTCGGTGACCGCCTCGTCCGTTTGGGCGGTGAAATTCTTGAAAATTTCTTTGTGACGAGGGCGAGCGCTATTAGTTCCACCGTTTTAGTAACAGGAGCCACTGGGTTTGTAGGCGGGGCGTTGGTTCGCGCACTCCTTTGCGAGGGTTTTAAGATACGCTGTCCAACGCGTACGCCCAAACTTGGTATGCCTGAAGGTGTAGATCAGGTGACGGGATGTGATCTATGCAATGATGATAATTGGGGCCAGGTTCTGATCGGCGTAGATTTCGTTGTTCATTGTGCCGCACAAGTTCATGTCATGAATAATCATTCACTAGATCCTATGGAGGAATACAGTCGGGTGAATGTCGAAGGTACCCTGCGAGTAGCCAGGCTAGCAGCGAAAGCGGGCGTTAAGCGGTTCTTATTCTTGAGTTCCATTAAGGTACTGGGCGAATCAACAGCAGCGGGCGCCCCATTTCGTGAAGAAGATGAACCGGCACCGAAGGAAGCCTACGGTCGGTCAAAGTTAGAAGCGGAGAAAGCACTTTTTGAGCTTTCGTCCGAGACCGGGATGGATGTAGTAGTCGTCCGCTGCCCGCTAGTTTATGGTCCAGGTGTTGGCGGCAATTTCAGGGCTCTGATGCGGCTCTCTGATTCGGCGATGCCTTTGCCTTTTGGAAATATCCGTAATCTGCGCAGCATGGTGTTTATTGGGAATTTGGTTGACTTTTTAAGCCACGTTTTGAAAACACCCATAGCGTCAAACCAGGTATTTTTAATCAGTGATGGCGAGGATATTTCGACTCCTCACTTGATTCGGGCTATTCGAGAGGTGCTCGGGCGACCTTATATGCTGTGGAGCTTTCCATATTCATGGATTCGGGTGCTGGCTCGAATTGCTGGGAAAGAGGCTGTTTTTTCAAGATTGTTTGACTCACTTCAAGTGGATTCGAATAAGTCTCAGCGTTTACTGAAGTGGTCTCCGCCATATCCGTTGTCGGAAGGGTTAGCCGCAACGGTCCGAGCCTATAAGGGGCAAAAATCGACGGCGGGCTGGGTGTAGCAAATTATGTTTCGCTTTCTTGATATTATTTTTGCATCTCTGGGCTTAGTAACCGCGTTCCCCCTGATTGGAGTGCTTTTGATTGTTGGGTATTTCGATACGGGCTCGCCGATATTCCGGCAGCAGCGCGTGGGCAGGGATGGCAATCCATTTGTGCTGGTTAAATTCCGGACGATGCGAGTCGGTACACTCTCAGTGGCCAGTCATCTGGCCAGTTCTGAGGATATTACATCTTTCGGTCATTTTTTGCGGAGAACCAAACTGGATGAGTTACCCCAGCTCTGGAATGTGTTGAAAGGAGATATGAGCTTAGTGGGGCCTCGTCCGTGTTTGCTGACTCAGAAACAATTGATCCATGAACGGAAGATTCGAGGAGTGCTTTCGGTGCGCCCCGGGATTACTGGTTTAGCGCAGGTTCAGGGAGTTGATATGTCTGTGCCGGAGCGTTTGGCTGAAATTGATGCCATAATGCTGGGAAAATTGACTGTGGCAACTTATTTCAAGTACCTCATTCAGACCGTAGTAGGAAAGGGGCGCGGAGATCGGGTGTTGTGAGGTTGCTAGGAGCTATGAGACCACAAAACTGTCAGGATGACCGAAGGCCATGTTCGAATACTTTCTGAATTTGTCCCGCCCGCGCAAGCGCGTTATCTCTGTAGGCGTCGATGTATGTGGCTTGTCTGTCTCCCTGTGGGTGGCATTCGTACTTCGCCTGGATAACTTACTCTGGTCTCCGGATCAGAGACAGGTTGCGGTTTTTGCGGCAACCATTGCGCTCACTATTTTTGGATTCATCCGTCTTGGGTTGTATCGCGCCATTGTTCGTTACATGAGCGATAAGGCGTTCCTCACTATCCTTTACGGTATTGGCATTTCTGCGGCTTCGTTGATTGTCCTGGGCCACTGGTTTGAAATTTTTCTTCCTCGCTCGGTACCTTTGATTTATGCGCTTCTGTCTTTCAGCTTTGTTGCAGGCAGCCGGATGTGGGTGCGGGTGATGCTGAATCGTCCCAGTTACCGGAATAAGGAGCGCGTTGCGATCGTTGGGGCGGGACCAACAGGTGTTCAGCTGGCCAATGCGTTGTCGACAGGCATTGAATATCAGCCTGTTGTTTTCATAACGTTGGATAGCTCAAAGCATAAGGCGCTCATCCATGGCGTGCCAGTAGTTGGTTTGGACCACATGGAGTTTGCAATCAGAAAGCACCGGGTTCGTAAATTGTTATTGGCACTCGAGCCCGCCACGAAGGTCAATCGCAAGCAGCTGATTGGTCGGCTTGAGACTCTGGGGGTTCCAGTTCAGCGTACACCCGGCGTTCAGGAGCTGATCTCAGGTCAGGCCAGAATCAACGACATCCGAGACCTTGAGCTTGCTGACTTGCTCGGGCGCGACCCTGTTGAGCCGGATAACGCAATGGTGGCCGCCAGCCTCTATCAAAAATCCGTAATGGTGACGGGCGCGGGCGGATCGATTGGCTCAGAGCTATGTCGCCAGATCATCCGGCACAAGCCCAAGTGCCTGGTTCTTTTTGAGCAAACCGAGTTTTCGCTGTACCGGATTGAGCGTGAGTTGGCCTCGATTAACCAGATCAACGGCTTGGGTGTGGAACTGCATGCAGTCCTGGGAAGCGTTGTACATCGCCGACGGTGTGAAACTGTGATGCGTTCGTTCGGTGTTAGCACGGTTTACCATGCAGCTGCTTACAAGCATGTTCCCCTTGTTGAGCACAATGTGATCGAAGGGGTGCAAAACAACGTGTTTGGCACGGCTCATGCTGCTGAGGCGGCAATTTCAGCCGGCGTCGAACGCTTTGTTTTAATCTCGACAGACAAGGCGGTTCGCCCAACGAACGTAATGGGCGCCAGCAAACGAATGGCCGAACTGGTACTCCAGGGCTTGGCTGCCCGACAGAGCAGCACCGTATTCTCAATGGTTCGCTTCGGAAACGTGCTGGGCTCCTCCGGTTCTGTGGTTCCCTTGTTTAGAGACCAGATCCGGGATGGCGGTCCTGTCACAGTTACCCATCCGGACATCATCCGTTATTTTATGACTATTCCGGAAGCCAGCCAGCTAGTTTTGCAGGCAGGTAGCATGGGGCGCGGCGGCGAGGTTTTTGTCCTGGATATGGGGGAACCCGTTAAGATTGCTGATTTGGCCAGGAAGATGATCCATCTGATGGGCCTGACCGAGAAATCGGAGGAAGTTCCCGATGGGGATATCGAGATTGTATTCACGGGTTTGCGTCCCGGGGAGAAGCTCTACGAGGAATTGTTGATTGGTGATAACCCCCAGGGGACTCAGCACCCAAGAATCATGATGGCCCGGGAGGTATCGATGTCCCCGGAGGATCTTAAGGTTACGCTGAATGGGCTGCTGGGCGCGAGTCAGGAATTTGACTGTAGCCGTGTTGTCGAAATACTTTGTTCCGCACCGACTGGCTTTGCGCCTACAGGTGAGGTGGCCGACTTGGTTTGGTGCAATAAAGAGAAAGTGCCAGCGGTTGTGTCCTCAGAGATTACCAATATCAGGCGCTTTCCGTCCTGAAGTGAGACAAGTAGCATTGGCGCCAGGGTCAGTATGGGGGGCAGATCAACAAGATCTTGCCCCTTTTTTCTTTTATCATCGGACTGAGGTAATGCTCATACGCGAGTGCCTGATCCAAAACATCTGAACCGAGGCGATTCGATACAAATGTTCAACAACAGTTCTATCCTGGTCACCGGCGGCACAGGCTCGTTTGGTCACACCTTCGTGCCTATGCTCCTCGAGAAATTCAATCCGAGGCGCGTCATTGTTTTTTCCAGGGATGAGATGAAGCAGTGGGAGATGGCCAAGAAATTTGCCGGCGATCACCGGGTTCGTTTTTTCATCGGTGACGTTCGTGACAAGGATCGCCTGTATCGTGCCCTGGATGGCGTCGACTACGTGGTACACGCCGCCGCGACCAAGATTGTCCCGACGGCCGAATACAACCCGTTCGAGTGCATCAAGACCAATATCAATGGTGCAATGAACCTCATTGATGCCTGTATCGATAAGGGCGTTAAGCGCGTTGTGGCACTTTCCACCGACAAGGCAAGCAGCCCCATCAATCTGTACGGCGCGACCAAACTCGCCTCGGACAAGCTGTTTGTTTCCGGTAATTCCTACGCGGGCAGCCACGATACCCGCTTTGCAGTCGTGCGGTACGGCAACGTAATGGGCTCTCGAGGGTCGGTCATTCCGTTTTTCATGTCGCTCAGGGAAAAGGGTGTTCTGCCGATTACCGATGAGCGAATGACGCGTTTCATGATTTCGCTGGAGGATGGCGTTGAACTGGTCTGGCACGCGTTTGAGGATATGGAAGGTGGTGAGATCTACGTGAAGAAGATTCCTTCCATGAAGGTGACGGATCTAGCCCGGGTGGTCGCTCCTGAAGCGAAGCAGGAGATCGTCGGTATCCGCCCCGGCGAGAAGCTGCACGAACAGATGATTGGTGCAGAAGACGCTTACTACACGTACGAGTATCCGGAACACTTCAAGATCCTGCCGGCGATTCACGATTGGAGCTCGGACGCGAATCGGATCAAGGACGGCAAGCGGGTCCCGGAAGGGTTTATCTACTCCAGTGACAATAATTCCGAGTGGATGTCCGATGAGGAGTTGCAGGCCTGGATCGATTCGAACCGGGAAAAGATCGGGAGCCTGTGATCCATGATTCCCTACGGTCGGCAGGAAATCACCCAGCAGGATATTGATGCTGTTGTTGAGGTTCTCCAGTCAGATTTCCTGACCCAGGGGCCGAAAGTCCCGGCCTTTGAACAGAAAGTGGCCGAACACGTCGGCGCCCGCTTTGGCGTGTCAGTGAACAGTGCGACCTCCGCGCTGCATATTGCGAGCGCGGCTCTGGGGCTGTCGGAAGGGGATTGGCTTTGGACATCGCCTGTGACGTTTGTGGCATCCGCCAATTGCGGTCTTTACTGCGGGGCCAGGGTGGATTTTGTTGATATCGATCCCGCAACCTACAACCTCTGTCCCCGGGCACTGGAACGCAAACTGGAGCGCGCGAAGGTTGAAGGCAGGTTGCCCAAGGTCGTGGTAGCGGTTCATTTGTGTGGGCAGCCCTGTGACATGGCCGCGATCAAATCCCTGGCCGATCGCTATGGTTTTCGGGTGATTGAGGATGCCTCCCACGCCATTGGTGGGAAATACCGGGGCGAATTCATCGGGAACGGTCGCTACAGCGATATCACAGTATTCAGCTTCCATCCGGTCAAGATAGTGACCACGGCGGAAGGCGGTATGGCCGTGACCAACGACCCGGAACTTGCCGCGAGTATGGAGCTTTTGCGAAGCCACGGGATTACCCGGGATCCAGACCGAATGACGCACGAACCGGACGGCCCCTGGTATTACCAGCAGGTGGGTCTTGGGTTCAATTACCGAATGACCGAGCTTCAGGCAGCACTTGGTCTGAGCCAGATGGATCGGCTCGACAGTTTCGTTGCCCAACGTCACGAGTTGGCGAAACGCTATGACACCCTTCTTGCCGATCTTCCACTGACAAGACCGTTTCAGCATCCTGACAGCTATTCGGGGCTCCATCTTTATGTCGTGCGCTTGCATCTCACCGCCGCCGGGCTCTCCCATCGGCAAGTCTTTGAATCCATGAGAGAGCAGGGGGTCGGTGTCAATTTGCACTACATTCCAGTGCATACGCAGCCCTACTATGCCGCCATGGGATTTTCGCCGGAGGACTTTCCGGAAGCCATGAATTACTACGGGGAGGCAATCAGTCTTCCCATGTTCCACGGCCTGACGTTTGAGCAGCAGGACACCGTGGTGGCTGCATTAACGAAGGCGATCACTGCATGAAGGTCGCGATAATTCCAGCGCGCGGAGGTAGTAAGCGCATACCTCGAAAGAACATCCGGCAGTTTTGCGGAAAGCCCATGATTGCCTGGACCATTGACGCCGCAAGGCGAAGTGGGTGTTTCGATCGGATCATCGTTTCAACAGACGATGATGAAATCGCAAAGGTCGCTAAAGAACATGGCGCGGACGTCCCGTTCAGGCGACCGGATTCGCTGTCTGACGATCATGCAGGCACGATTCCCGTGATTCGACACGCAGTTTCCTGGTTGCTGGACAGCGGTTTTCCGGTGGATTATGCGTGCTGCATTTATGCCACCGCGCCGTTCCTGGCATCGGAAGACCTTCAGCAGGGTGAACGGAGATTGCTTGAAGCCCGGTGCAGCTTTGCCTTTTCAGTGACAAGTTATGCCTTCCCCATCCAGCGGGCGTTGCGGTTGCAGCCAGGAGGCCGGGTGGAAATGTTTTACCCGGAGCAGTTTGCAACGCGCTCCCAGGATCTGGAAGAGGCGTGGCACGATGCCGGTCAATTCTACTGGGGAACGGCGGATGCGTGGATTGAGGAGCGCGTTATCTTCAGTCCGGATTCCGTAGCCGTGCCGGTTCCTCGATATCGGGTTCAGGATGTGGATACCCCGGAGGATTGGACGTCTGCGGAGTATATGTTTGAAGTGTTGAGAGTCAGAAACAGCCATGGCGGATAGAGCGCTTGTCGTTTTCCGAGTCGATGCGTCTCTGGACATTGGTACCGGCCACGTGATGAGGTGCTTGACACTTGCCGATGCCCTCCGTGCAAACGGCTCTCGCTGTATCTTCATTCTGCGAAACCTGCCGGGCAACCTTGAAAACGTGGTAAGGGGCAGAGACCACGAGGTCAGGATGCTTCCGGAGCGCAGTATATTGGCTACCGAAGCGCTTCCCGGTCACGCTGGCTGGCTTCAGACGGACTGGCAAACAGACGCCGCGGATACCATCGCCGCCATGGACGGAGTGCAGCCCGACTGGTTGGTGGTGGATCACTACGCCATTGATGGCAGGTGGGAACGTGCCCTCGCCGGCAACGCGCAGTCGTTGTTGGTGATTGATGATCTTGCCGACCGAGCCCATGCCTGTGAGATGTTACTGGACCAGAATCTGGGGCGAAGGCAGAGCGATTATGACGGTTTACTGCCTCAGTCTACGGTCAGGTTGATAGGTCCCCAGTACGCTCTGTTGAGACCCGAATTCGAACAGAGTCGAGCATACAGCCTTGCTCGGCGGCAATCCGGTGCGGTTGAAACTATTCTAGTGAGTATGGGTGGCGTTGACATTGAGAATGTAACGGCCGATGTTCTGGGCGCCCTGGATGGCATTGAAGAACTGTCGCCCTGTCACGTTATCGTCGTGTTGGGAGCGGGTTCCCCCCACGCCGAGCAGATCTCCGGTCTGGTTCAGCAAATGCGCCTCGATGCGCGACTATTGGTGAACGTTGGAGATATGGCTTCACTGCTGTCTGATGTCGATCTGGCCATCGGCGCCGCAGGAGGCTCTGCCTGGGAGCGGTGCTGTCTTGGATTGCCGTCCTTGTTGGTTGTGATGGCCGACAACCAGAAGCAAGGCACGGATGCGCTGGACAAAACCGGGGCAGCGCTTTCAGTCGGGGATAGAAGACATGTGTCGGAACATTTGGCTGGCGCTGTCAGGCTGATGCTCGACCCTGCGAAGATCCGCGCCATGAGTGATCGGGCGGCTTCATTGTGTGATGGGCAGGGGCCCAGCCGGGTGATCAGGCAAATGGTTGGAGAGACAGAGTGAGAGTTGGTGAGCTAAGGCCAATGGTTGCCGGGGATCTTGATCGTGTGCTCGCCTGGCGAAACCATCCGACTGTCCGTCGGTACATGTACACCAGCCATGAAATTGCGCCAGAGGAGCATCAGCGTTGGTTTGAACGGGTAAGCAAAGAGCGTGGCGTTTCACCACTGATCTATGAAGTGAACGGCACCCCCCTCGGCTTCGTCAGTATTTCTTCAACACGCTGGCAGGGAATAGCCGACTGGGGATTTTACCTGGCGCCAGACGCCGAGAGTGGGACCGGTCGCGGACTGGGGCAGGCTGCGCTTCAGCATGCGTTTGAATCCATGAACTTACATAAGCTGTGTGGGCAGGCACTGGGCTTCAACGAGCGATCGATCCGTTTCCATACAGCGTTGGGGTTCACGCGTGAGGGCACGCTTCGGGATCAGTTCTTCGACGGTGAGCAGTATCATGACATTATCTGTTTTGGGATTCTTGCCGCAGAATGGCGGAATCCGGATTCGTAACCAATAGGCGTATTTATGACTGAGGCGACAATAACCATCGACGGACGGGACATTTCCCGACATCAGCCGCCGTATATTATTGCGGAACTGTCGGCCAATCATAACGGCAAACTTGAAACCGCGATGAAAATCATTGACGAGGCGGTCAGAGCGGGAGCGGACGCCGTCAAGCTGCAAACCTATCGCCCTGACACAATTACCCTTGATTCTCATGGCGAGGAGTTCTGCATCAAGGGCGGTCTGTGGGATGGTCGAACGCTTTATGAACTCTATGAAGAAGCGCATATGCCGTGGGAATGGCACAAGCCGCTTTTTGATCATGCCCGCAAGCTGGGTATTACCATTTTCAGCTCACCGTTCGATACCACTGCGGTCGATTTGCTCGAGGATCTCGGTGCCCCGGCCTACAAGATTGCGTCGTTCGAGGCAGTGGATTTGCCACTCATTGAGTATGTCGCCCGCACCGGCAAGCCGATGATCATTTCGACGGGAATGGCCGATGCAGAAGAGATTCGCGAAGCGGTGGACACCGCCAGAGGCGCCGGTTGCACCCAGCTGGCTATCCTGCACTGTGTGAGTGGGTACCCGGCACCGGCTGAGGATTACAATCTGCGTACCATCGTTGATATGCAGGAACGTTTCGGACTGGTTACCGGGCTTTCCGACCACACTCTTGATAACACCACGGCCATAGCCAGTGTTGTTCTCGGTGCGTCGATTATTGAAAAGCACTTCACCCTTGATCGCCAGGGGGGCGGACCGGACGATAGTTTTTCACTGGAACCGGAAGATCTGGCTGCGTTATGTCGGGACAGCAAGACGGCGTGGAGCGCCCTGGGACAGGTAGATTACGGCAGGAAGTCCAGCGAGCAGGGTAACGCCCAATTCCGACGTTCCCTCTATTTTGTCGAGGATATCAAGGCCGGGCAGATGATCTCCTCAAGCGACATTCGAAGCGTCCGCCCGGGCTTTGGTTTAGCGCCAAAGCATCTTAAAGACGTGGTAGGCCGGACTGCGACTCGAGATATTGAACGGCATTCTCCGGTCAAGAGAACGGATTTTCAGTAGGGATCAGGGCCGCCCCGGGTTTGATGGGTGCAGGCGTTAAGCACTGTTCAGATGTCATCATGGCAAAGGGACTTAAAATGAAGAATATTGCTGTTATTGGTCTTGGATACGTCGGCCTGCCGCTTGCCGCAGCATTTGGTGAGCAGCGTTCGGTGAAAGGGTTTGATATCAATAGTAAGAGAATTGCCGAACTGAGGGATGGGGTGGATTATACTCGTGAAGTCTCACGGGAAGAGTTAAAGAGTGCCTCAAAGCTTTCGTTTACCGATTCTCTTGAAGAGATTCGTGACTGCGAAATATATATCGTTACTGTTCCTACCCCGATTGACGAGTACAAGTCTCCGGATTTGAATCCGTTGATGCGGGCAAGCGAGAGTGTCGGTAGAGTTCTCAAAAAAGGCGATATTGTCATTTACGAATCCACGGTTTTTCCTGGCGCGACTGAGGAGGTTTGTGTCCCGATTTTGGAGCGTGAATCCGGATTAACCTTTAACAGCGATTTCTTCGCAGGGTACAGCCCAGAGAGAATTAATCCTGGGGATAGGGAGCATCGCGTTACAACCATCAGGAAAGTAACGTCGGGCTCCACGCCAGAGATTGCGGATGAAATCGATGCGCTTTATGCGAGTATCATTACAGCCGGGACTCATAAGGCCAGCTCTATCAAAGTTGCCGAAGCAGCGAAGGTGATCGAAAACACCCAGCGTGATCTGAATATTGCGCTGATGAATGAACTGTCGATGATTTTCTCCCGGTTGAAGATAGACACACACGAAGTGTTAGCCGCTGCCGCTACCAAATGGAATTTCCTGCCTTTTAAGCCGGGACTCGTCGGTGGGCATTGTATTGGTGTGGATCCCTACTATCTGACGCATAAGGCCCAGGCGATCGGGTATCATCCAGAGATTATCCTTGCCGGTCGGCGGGTAAACGACAAGATGGGCGCTTATTCGGCGGCTGAATTGGTTAAAGCAATGATCAAATCCGGACATACGGTTTCGACTTCCCGGGTTTTGATAATGGGGTTCACCTTCAAGGAGAACTGCCCGGACCTTCGCAATACCCATGTTATTGATGTGGTGAGAGAATTGCAGGATTTTGGTTGTCTGGTCGATATCACAGATTGTTGGGCCAGCTCTGATGAAGCGGAGCATGAATACGGAGTGTCGCTTGTTGGAGAGCCTCGGTTGGGGGAGTATGACGCCCTCCTCTTGGCTGTACCTCATCGGGAATACGCCAATAAGTCAGTCCAAGAATTGCGGGATTATCTGAAGGAAGATGGCATTTTTTTTGATCTCAAAGGTGTCTTTCCCTTGGGTTGCTCTGACCTGAGGCTTTGACCTTGAGGAAATATATACTGCTTGAGATGCCTGCTTTTTCGCTGACGACTGGGAACTGAGATCTGGGGAAGTGTTCTGCGTCATTTTTCGCTACTTCCCCCCAATAATCTATAACTGCACGGTTATTCTCCGTCTAAGCCATCGTTGAGCAGAACTTTTCATATGAGCCGTATGACACATCGATATCAATCTCCGCTGGCACCGGGAGTAAGGGCGACAGACAAGTTAATATTCTGGTCGCATTGGGCTTTAGCGACGGCTATTCAGACCTCCCTGTTAATTTTCCTCACTTTAAATAAAACCTCCGATGTGGCATCCCATTACCGGCTTCTGATCATTGTCTCGTCCCTCATCTCTGTACCGTTATGTGTTCTTTTCCGTGCCTTCAGTAGCCAGAACGGATACTTGATTGGCTTGGCCAGATTCGCAGCTGCCTGGGCAACACTGATGGCAACTCTTACGTTCCTGGCGTTTGTTACCAAAACCAGCGAGCTGTTCTCACGGGAAGTTATTCTTCAATGGATCGTTGGAGGAGCAGTCTTACAGGGGACAGCGCTTGTAGGTCTTCAGAGTGTATTCCTTCGGCTAGACCGAAACCATAGAAATTCAAGGCCGTCTTTGATCATCGGTACAGGGCGGCTGGCGCTGGATCTTGCGACCAAACTTAGTCATGAGCGAGGGGAGGTAATGCTTGGTTTGGTCAGTCTCGGCACTGCAGCACCGTTTAATGGCGAAGAAAATTCACAATTCCCGACGCTGGGAGCTGTGAGTGAGTTGCGCAGGATACTGAAGGATAATGATGTCAGTCGGGTCTACATTGCATTACCTGCAAAAGAAGCAGATCAGATAGAAGACCTGTATGTCGACCTGCTGGATGCTCAGGTCGATGTGGTTTGGATTCCTGATTTTGCCAACCTTAAGCTTTTGAATCACAGTGTTCATGACCTGGGCGGAATGCCTGCAATTCACCTCAATGAGAGCCCTCTGACATCCGATCCGGGTGCCGCGTTGATGAAATCCTTCCTCGAGCGTGGTCTTGCTCTGTTTGGCCTGGTTATGCTGGCACCGTTACTTATAGCCTGTGCTTTGGCTGTGAAGCTGTCATCGCCGGGACCGGTTCTTTTCCGGCAAGAGCGTCACGGTTGGAACGGTGCCATCATCGAAGTGCTGAAATTTCGATCTATGAGAGTTCATACAGATAACCAGTTAAAGCAAGCTCAAAAAGGTGATCCAAGAGTTACACCGGTCGGGCGCATTCTCAGACGGACATCGCTCGACGAACTCCCGCAGTTAATAAACGTGATCAAAGGAGACATGGCCTTGGTTGGCCCGCGTCCTCATGCGGTGGTTCACAATGATTATTATTCTGACAAAATTATCGCTTATATGGCACGACATCGAATCAAACCCGGTATCACTGGTATGGCCCAAATTAGCGGTTACCGCGGAGAGACGGAAACTCTTGAGAAAATGCAGAAGCGAGTAGAGCTGGATTTGGCCTACATCAACCAATGGAGTCTTTGGTTAGATATGAAAATATTGCTGAAAACTCCTCTTTCGTTATTCTCGGATGATATATATTGAATCGGCCTAGATTTGCCCATTTTTATATTGCGAGCCTGGACTACTGATCGCAGATCTTGGAGGAAAAGTTTTGTCATTTATTGTGTTCGCTTTGGTTTTCATTTTAACGGGAGAAATCGGGAGCGATAAGATTCCAAATTCAGAGCAGAACGCTGCTTTCCGGACCGGATGAAACGTGCATTGATTGGCCGGTTTCTTAATCTTGTCCTTAGGGGAGTAACACTTGTCAGTAAATTTTTGCTGATTGTTCTGCTGGCTCGTTTCCTTGAACCGGCTGATCTGGGACTCTTCGGTCTTTTGACCGTAACCATAAGCTACTCAATTTTCCTCGTAGGTTTCGATTTCTATATTTTTACCACCCGTGAGATTCTCAAGAGCTCTGCGAATGACCGTGGGCGACTGTTAAAAGGCCAGATTGGTTTTAGCCTAATTCTTTACTGTGTGTTCGTGCCGTTGTGTGTTTCGCTGTTTACTGTCGGGCTCCTACCATGGTGGTTGTTACCTTGGTTTCTAATTCTTTTAATTTTCGAGCATGTGGCTCAAGAGCTTAACCGCATCTTGGTGGCGCTATCTAGGCAAGTTATTGCTAGCTGGGTTCTTTTCTTTAGGGCGGGAGCCTGGTGCCTTGTGGTACTGGCCATCATGTATCTTGATCCTGAATATCGAAGTCTACAGACGGTTCTGGTCAGTTGGATTATTGGCAGCGTAATGGCAGTGGCAGTCGGGCTCTTGGTAGTTTTTCGTCAGGGCTTAGGAGGGTGGCAACTTCCCGTAGACTGGAACTGGGTAAAAAAGGGGGTCCGGATTACGGTGCCCATGCTGATCGCAACTCTCGCACTCCGTGGTATTTACACTTTTGACCGTTATTGGATCGAGGCGTTAACAAACCTTGAAGTGCTTGGCGTTTATGTTTTGTTCATGGGTATCTGTAATGCATTGCTAGCATTCATGGACGCTGCCGTGTTCACCTTCCTTTACCCAGCCATGATCGTTGCCCATACGAATCAGGATGCGCGAGGTTTCAGAATCAAATTCCGGCAACTAACCGCACAAACCATCACGTTGACACTGTTTTTCTCGATGGTGGCGTGGATAGTGGTTCCCTTTCTACTTGAATGGCTTGATCGTCCGGTATTCTCAGAATATCAATACCTTTTTTTGTGGTTGTTGGTGGCGAATATGCTTACTGTGCTGGGAATGATTCCACACTATGGCCTTTATGCGCAGGGCAATGATAAGCCATTGGTCGTAAGCCATATAGCAGGACTGATTGTTTTCGTTCTTACAACCGCGCTATCAACACTATTTAGCGGCGAGCTGGCAGTGCCTTTGGGGTTAATTGCTGCCTCCGGCTTCATATTGTTTTGGAAGACCCTGCAGTTTTTCCGGCTAACACCTCCCCTATGGCGATGAGCTCGGTCCGGCGTAATTGCCCACCGTTCGGATAGAAAAACTATGACAATACCTCAAAATGGTTACACAATAAGATGAGCGTCATTAATTTAGTGGTTGGCTTTACTCCTTATCATTCACTGTATGCAGAGTCATTTTTGGGTGAATTAAATGGAAAGACCTATTGCTTTTTTTCAAAAAGGCATCCAGATATCAGTTCTTTTCCTCAAGTTAAAATGATTGGAAGTAGAAAATCTTCCTTGTTGTCAATTTTTATTTATAGTATTTATGTTCGATTTTGGTTGCTTAGAAAGTTTAAGATAAATTTATATTGTCCTCACCCGTGTAATATTGCAGTGAATTATCTTTTTTTTAGCGGAAGGTGCTCCTCTGTCACCGTTTATGAAGATGGTGTTGCCAATTATTATGATGCAAGTCGGTCTGAGTGGACGCTGCCATTATATAAAACTGTTCTTTCTGCTCTGTTGTTGATGCCTTTTAGAAGCTATGCAGGTCATATTACCGGTTGTGACGAAATGTTTGTTGATCGGCTTTTTGTAAGTAGGCCAAAGTCCATTGTTAAGTCCTCGAGATTTCGACGGGTTTGTCACTTTGGATTGAAGTTAAAGGTAGGAAAGAGTGTCGGGAAAAAGGGAAAAATACTATTTCTTGATCAGCCTGTTCAGATTCCTGATGATCAGAAGGAGGAGAGGGTAAAGTTGGCCTTTGGCCAATTGAAACCTGGGGTGGAGGTTCACTATAAACCCCATCATGATTCCGTAAGCGATTTTGATTTCATGAAGAAACTGCCATCCAGTAAAGCTAAAATGCCAGCTGAGCAGTTGGTGGCCGTTGATGATTTTTCAGTTGTTGTAAGTTTTTACAGTTCGGCACTTTTAAATATTTCCACCATTTTTAAGAATGTGCGCTGTTACTACATTGTAGCAGACGAGAAGATGATCGAAGTCGATGGAAAAGCGATTAGAATATATGATTTCCTTGAACACTATGGTATATCTCCATTACATGGTTCCGAGCTTTTTGACGATTCATAATGTGGCTATTAATCCTGTTAGGGTTTTAGATGCAGAATTCTTGAATAATATTTAAAGTGTTAAGCTCGGTGATCTTCAAATTTTTTTAATGGATATGCTTAAACAGGAAGCTTTTAAAACAAGATGAAAAAACTGTATATCCTTGGCACTCGTGGTATACCTGCGAGGCACGGCGGCTTCGAGACGTTTGCCGAAAAGTTGTCCCTCTATTTGGTCAATCGTGGTTGGCAGGTTTTTGTGTACTGTCAAGAGGACGGTGATGGTCAAATATATGAAACTATCTGGAGCGGTGTAAATTGTGTTCATGTCCCGGTTAAGGAAGGGGGCGTCTTTGGGAGTGTCATCTTCGATTGGAAGGCGTCAAAGCATGCACTAAATCGTACTGGTATTTTTTTGACGCTTGGGTATAACACCGCTTCATTCAACATACTTCAGCGATTCGGCAAGCAGGTAAATATTATAAATATGGATGGAATCGAATGGCGGCGGGAAAAGTGGGGTAGTATCGCGAAGCTTTGGTTTTGGCTGAATGAGCGAGCCGGTTGCTGGCTTGGAAATCACCTTGTGGCTGATCATCCCGGAATCAAGGAGCATCTCTCTAGTCGCGTCCGTAGCGATAAGATCACAATGATTCCTTATGGTGGGGATGAAATTGGTTCTGCCGACTCCGATTTGTTGAAGGCTTACGAGCTGACGGCGGGAGGGTTCTCAGTGATTATTGCGCGGCCAGAACCAGAAAACTCTTTATTAGAGATGGTGCGGGCTTTCAGCCGAAAAAAAAGGAATCATAAGCTAGTTGTGCTAGGTAACCTTGAGCAAGACTCAAGTTCTTATCATCGTTCTGTATTGGATGCGGCTTCAGAAGAAGTCGTTTTCGTTGGCGCCATATACCAAGCGCCTGTTGTTCAAGCGCTGAGGTTCTACTGCCGATTCTATCTACATGGCCATCGGGTTGGAGGAACGAATCCATCTTTAGTAGAGGCTATGGGTGCCGGCTGTGCAATCATTGCGCAAGATAATCAGTTTAACCGCTGGGTAGCGGGCGAGGGAGCTGTTTATTTCGAAGATGAAGACTCACTCGATTTGTTACTTCGCCAACTCTCAAATGATAGTAGTCGCCTGAGCTATATGAGGCGTGCATGTAAGGCAAGGTTTTATGAATGTTTTACTTGGACGAATGTCTTGGCCCAGTACGAGGAATTGTTGTTGGATTGGTACCCGGAAGAGACGTACTGTCAAAGCCAGCATTAGAGTTTCTTAATTGCTGAGGATTTTTAGTGGCTTGCTGTCATTTCGAAGGCAAAAAGCTTTTAAGATTGGTCTGGGTGCAATTCCTGAGATTAAGAAATAGAAATTTATTTTGCGATTTTCATTCGTTTTAACTAATATCCCGCTTTGTAAGACTTCTATTCTAGAAAGCCGTTTTCAAAGGGTTTTAATTCCATGGCAAAGATTAACGATTATTATCAGAAAAAACAGCTTATGGAAAAGCTTGCTGCAGAGCTGGAAAAGCTTGAAGAAGATCAGGCTCTGAAAGGTGAACTGGAGTTTGAAAACAAGGTCCGTGCGTTGATGAAGGAATATGACAAATCACCGAAGGATGTCCTTCAGATTTTGTCTGCGATTGATCCCTCTGTGGCCGGCGCTAAAGCGGAGTCTGCTGCTGGCAGCCGCCCGAAGCGCCCCCTGAAGACATACAAGAATCCGCACACCGGTGAAATTGTGAAAACCCGTGGCGGCAATCACAAGACTCTGAACGCGTGGCGTGATAAGTACGGTAAGGAAGCCGTGCAGAGCTGGCAAGAGAACTAAGTCCAGTTTGTTTATTTGACTAAAGAAAAGCCCGGTTAATGCCGGGCTTTTCTTTTATCTGATTCGCCGTATACCCGCACACAATTCCTGCCACTCGCTTTCGCGGTGTATAGCGCTTCATCCGCCTGCTGCATCCATTGCATGTGATTCTCCGGGCTGTCGGTTAACTGGGCGACGCCCATGCTAATGGTGTACCGAATTGGTGCGACGCTGGTATCAACCACGCTTTGCTCGATCTGTTCCCGAATTCTTTCGCAGATAACTTTCGCACCTTGCGCGTCGGTTTCCGGCAGAATGATGCCGAATTCCTCGCCACCGTAACGTCCGGAGGTGTCTGATTGCCGCAAGCCGCCCTTTGTCACATTAGCGGCGTGCTTGATGACGTCGTCACCGGCAAGGTGGCCGAAACTGTCGTTTACTTTTTTGAAATGGTCGATGTCGAACATGACCAGTGACGTTGGGTGCCCGTACCGCCGATAGCGTTCGTACTCTGCGTCGACCAGGTTTTCCCACGTGCCCCGGTTGAGTAGCCCCGTCAATCGGTCGGTCATGCTGAGTTTTGCCAATTGCTCGTTAGCCCGCTCAAGCGCTCGCTTGCTACTGGCGATGTCGGTGACGTCGTACACCATCAGGCAGACTTTCTCGACCTGCCCGGAGGGCCCGGACAGCGGGCTGATGGTGAGGTTCTGGAACATGAATTCCTCGGTGCCCGTGATAGGCCGGGTATTGCGGAATTTGAACAGGTAGGGGCGCTGTTCCCAGGAGGTGAACGCCCTTGTGTTCAGTAACGCAACGGCATCGACCTTGCGGGTGAGCCAGGCCTTTGGGATATCCGGGAAGACATCAAAGAGGACCTTCTCTCGGATCCGGCTGGCGGTAATGCCACTGTGGTTCTCCATGAATCCGTTCCAGGCCTGGACCCTGAAATCGAGATCGAGAACAACCAGACCAACTTCGACGGATTCAAGCATGTCCACCAGCCAGTGGAAGGAATCGGCGTCTACGCCTTGGAATGCCATTGATCAGTCCACCAGGTATTTGAGACGTTGTTCGAGGAAGGGCACGGAATCCTCGGTAAGCAGGACCAGCAAATCGCACTGGATGTCACGATCTTCCAGTACGTAACTGACCTCAATGCACAATAGACGTTCCTCGCGGGAGCTGTGATGCTCGAGGAGATCCGCAATCTGCCGGTGTTGCCCGAGCACGGTAGGATGTCCGAGCCCGAGATTCAGGTCCAGTTGGTCACCAATGCCCTTGAGGAACGCACCGAAGAGGATGCTCGACATATCCATCAGTACTTCAACGTTGACGGCTTCTCCCTCAAGCTCTTCGTAGTGCAGCATCTCCGCCATTTCTTTAAAGCTGGCATCGGCAAACAGCAGCAGGGCTTCTCCGGCGATGCCGGCTCCCGTGAAGCCCTGACAGACCGCGGAATAGGTGTCGTAGTTCTGGGCGGCGGAAATGGCCATGTGCAATTCCGAATTGGCGATGAAGGCGACCCTGGGAATCGGTTGCTTGACGAAGACCTTTAGCAGCCGTGCGAGCAAATCGGAAGAGCGGCCCATGGCCACATTGGCCACTTCCTGCAGGTAATCGTTCAGGGAGATCGAGAGTTCGGGTTCGGGGGCGGAAGTGGTCGTGCCGGTTTTGAGCGCGGTGTCGTTCAGCGCTGTGTCCTCAACCTCGCCGGGCCTATAGAACCCGTAGTCTTTCAGCAGTGTCAGCACGATGTCCGCTTCCGTCGGCTTTTTGATGAAGTCGATGGCGCCGAGTTTTCGGACACGCTCCCGGGCTTCGGGCTGGATATCCCCCGAGACCACGATGGTCAGCACGGGCAGGTCTTCCTCGCGGACAGTTTCCAGCACCTGGTAGCCGTCCATTGCCGGCATGTTGAGGTCCAGGAACATGAGTTCGGCCTCCCCGGCCCGCAACGTCGCCAGGGCTTCCTCTCCGTCCTTCGCGTACGTGATGTCTGCCTGCAGGCCATGGGGCAGGGCTTTGGCCATTTGCTTTCTGGCAAGCGCGGAATCGTCGCAGATGAGTATCCGGGTGGTCATGTGTTTTGGCCGACGGCAGAAGGATGAATCGGGGAAGTATAACAGGACGTTGTTTTATGTACATATTTGCTACATCTCTGTGAAATTTTGTGAATCCGGTCATGCTTGGTGAGTTGTGCCGGGTTCCGTCCGTGTTGATTGTGACAGGGCTCACTCTATTGGCCGATTCGCCTCGGCTATAGTGCTTCTGCGGCAAATAAAAGAAGAACCGGAGTGCCAGGTAAAGCCGCCTGTCAGCCTAACGATCAAAAAAACAGGGCGACAGCAGGGTCGGGCGTCGAAACTGACTCTAAAACACTAATCAGAGACACAAGCTATGACACACCAAGCGTATGGATGCGCTGCCCTTGCCGTGCTCTGTCTGGGTATGACGCCCGTTGCCCAGGCCGAGCTCAAGCCCATGTCTGATGAAACCATGGGCGAGGTAACCGGGCAGGCTTTTATGCAGGTCGAAAACATCTCGGTTCCGACCGACTCGGAGCATCAGTTCACCCGGATGACGCTGGGTATTGATGTCGAGACCCGGGTTAACATTGATGACGCGACAGTGGGTGAGATTGATGGCGGTGTGGATTTTGCCGCCTCGCACGTCGCCCTCGGTCACATTGCCCGCCAGGATGGTGAACAATACAACGGCAAGGTATACAGCGCGGGCGAAACCGTTCCCTTCGAAGCCGTTCAGCCCTACATCGAATTGGCCGAAGACGCTGACGGTCTTGCCGGCTTCCGCATGGGCTTCCAGCAAGCCAGGGGGTCCGTTTCCTCCCTGACCTCCAGCTTCAGTGGCAATATCGGCCTGAAAATAACCGACAGCGGAGGCACCGTTCACGACGCAGCCCTGTTTGATGACGCCGGTCTGGCCACCAACTATCGGGCGACGCAGATTGGCATCGCTGACTCAGCAGACCCGACGATGTGCGGCGAGTGTGCCTCCATCAGCAAAGTCCAGTCATTGTTCGTGGGTACCGAAAACACCGACGGTACCACCGGATTCACCGACGATTTCTTTATCGGCTTTCAGCGTGAGAACGTTGAATGGCAGAGTCCCGACGGTGCTAACGTCATCAATGCCGGCAAGGGGGTATTCATCAACTTGCCGACCAGCATGACGGTAGAGATGAGCCAACTCTCTGGATCTACTGGTCTGCCACGCCTGCGAACACATCAGACCGATATGGGGTCGCAGTTGTTTTAAGTGTTAAACTCCTGCTCAGTTGAACCACCACAGGCAGGAGTTTTCCCTTGATTCGCTCGTTCTACTGGCACGATTACGAAACCTTCGGCGTAGACCCGGTCCATGACCGTCCATCCCAGTTTGCCGGTGTAAGAACAGACGAAAATCTCAACATCATCGAAGATCCGCTGGTGATCTACTGCAAGCCGGCGGACGATTACCTGCCGTCGCCGGAAGCCTGCCTGATCACCGGCATCACGCCCCAGAAAGCCCTCGAAGACGGATTCCCCGAGGCAGAGTTCATCGCCCAGATCAATGAAGCGTTCAGTCAGCCCGGCACCTGCGTGGTTGGCTACAACAGCCTGCGATTTGATGATGAAGTAACCCGCCATACGCTCTATCGGAATCTGAGGGATCCCTACGCCCGGGAATGGCAGAACGGCAACTCCCGCTGGGACATCATCGACATGGTCCGGCTTACCTACGCGCTTCGCCCGGAAGGTATTAACTGGCCACGGAAAGAAGACGGCAGCCCGAGTTTTCGCCTGGAGGAACTGACGGTCGCCAATGGTATTGCCCATGAAAGTGCACACGATGCGATGTCCGATGTGCAGGCAACGATTGCGGTGGCCAGGTTAATCAAGGAGAAACAGCCCAAGCTGTTTGATTTCGTCGTGCAGAACAAGGACAAGCATTCTGCCCGTGCCATGCTGGATACTGTTTCCATGAAGCCGGTATTCCACGTTTCTGCCAAGTACCCTGCGGCTCGTGGCTGCTGTGCGATGGTGGCGCCGATGGCCGAGCACCCGACCAACAAGAACCTCGTGATCGTTTACGATCTCCGGGAAGACCCCTCCGAGCTCATCGCCTCTACACCTGAGCAGATTCGTGAGCGGGTATTTACCTCCCAGGCTGAACTGGGGGAGGGCGTTAGCCGCTTTCCGCTCAAGGGAGTCCAGCTCAACAAGTGCCCGGTGCTGGCGCCGGCGAACATGTTGTCGACCCTGTCTCCGGAGCGGTTGGAAGAGCTGGAGCTGGATGGCGAGGTGTTGCGGGCCAATCTCGCGCTCTTGCGCAAGGCGCCAGATCTGGCGGGAAAGATTGCGCAGGCATTTGACCAGCCTCACGAGAGCGACCTGACGGATCCGGATGAGCAGCTCTACGCAGGCGGCTTCATCGGCAAGACGGACCGGGAGAAACTCAACTGGCTGTTGCAGCAACCGGTAGAAAGTCTGGGTGAGCAGGAAATCGAGTTTGAGGATGATCGATTACGGGAAATGCTGTTCCGTTACCGTGCCCGTAACTATCCGGGCTCCCTTTTGGGGGAAGAGATGGAGCGCTGGGAGGAATTTCGCTCCCAGCGATTAATGCATCCGAAGAAAGGCTGGCGATCGCTCGAAGCGTTCGCTGGTGAGTTGCAGAGGCTGGCCGCCGATCCGGCACTGACGCCGGAGAAGCGGCACATTCTTGAAGATCTGCACCTGTACGGGGAATCCTTGATTCCCTATGTGTGAGGCCTAGCGGCGCTTACAGAAGTAGACGCTCAGGCCCTGCCCAACCAGGCTCTGGACTTCACTGCCCAGGGCTTCCGCCTGGATCTGTTTTTGTACGGGCTGGGTGGCCAGGCTGTGGCCATCTGCGTCCCGTGCCTTGACCAGTTTCCAGTCCACTTCGTTGCTGACCATTGCCATCAGCTGCTTCAGTTGGGACGTATCCTGGGGGCAGAACCATCGGTCGCGGCAGGCACCGAGATTGAAGAAGTCATCATCGTTTGCCAGATCTTGCCAATGACCATCCTGGTGGCTGGCGAGCACCAACTGACGCAGTTGGCGAACGGTTGCGTGATCAGGCTTCAGGGCGTGATCCGCTATCAGCGAGCGGATGTGCTGGTCGCCGCGCGTCTGCTCGGTCACGGTGGTATGCAGGTGCACCACTGCACCGGATGAGGTGGCATCGTTTACCAGCGCCGCCAGCGACAGGCTGGTCAGGTTGGCTGAGGGCAACCGGCCAACTTCGATCCAGTGAACCTGATGGCCATCGGCAACGAATTGCTGAGCGATGGACCAGGGCCAGAAAACGACATTCTCAATCCCCAGCTCGCCGGCCATGCGGGTGCCTTTGGCAACATTCGCCAGGGATTCGTCCACGGCAATGACTTCTACATCGCTCAGGTATCGGGCCAGTTCCATGGCGCGCTGGCCAGACTGGGCACCGCAGACCATGATTCGGACGGTATCCGGAAGATGATCGGTTGGCAGCCTGAGTTCCGTGGCCATGAGGCTCTTCAGGCTGTTCTCGGCACGGAACGCCAGTTGAGACCAGGCCGGCCAGGCCTGAGGCGTGTCAACTTTATCCAGGGCAAGCTCGTCGGCTTTCTCCGCGAAGTTCTGCTTGATGGCCTCTTCGCTGGCCCGTTGATAATAGCTGGCGGCGAGAACCGGCTGCAGCGCCAGCGGCCAATCAGTGAGGTTCCACTGGCCAAGCTGAACGGCAAAGCCCTGATGGAACAACGCGCCGTACATGGCGCTGATGATCAGCGAACCGATCATGCCATCCTGGGAATCCGCCATGGCAAGCTGGGCCTGGATGCTATCGTTAATCGCCGTTACCAGGCGCTCTTCGTCTTCCTGTGCGGCCAGGGCGTAGCCGGTGCGATCAACATACTGCCCGATGGCCAGTGCCAGTCGTTGCAACGGGTCGCGCAGCTCAACCGTTTGAGCGACTTCCGCAATGATGGCCCGTCGCAACAGCGTGACCAGGTTTTCGATGGCCGCACCGGGCATGAGCGTTTTCTGCAGGGCCAGAATCAGCAGTTCGTCTTCGCAGGCGGCATCGAGGATGATTTCCGCACTGGCGTTATCGAGATCGTACTGCTGGTGAATGATCGCACCCACAAACCGACCAAGCTCCTGGTGGGGAAGGCCTTCCTGGCGAAGCAGGGCGATGGCGTCCTGGGCAAGATCGCCGTCTGCCCGTTCCACGTTGAGGTGAAGCGCGCAGTTCAGCATGCCGCTGTAGACAGACGCCCATTCGGCACCCGTCTCGAGGAGCTTCCGGTAGTGCAGGTAAGCCACATCGAACTGGCCCTGAAGGCGCTTGGCATGGGCAACCCCACAGAATGCGGCGGCCGATTGGCGGTCCAGCTCCAGCGCCTGGAGGAAATACTGCTCGGCCAGGGCAGGGCGCTCACTCTTCAGCGCCCAATAGCCCAGGTTGGCGTATTGCTGCGGTTGCTCTGAATCCGCATTGAGGCTGGCATTGAACAGCAGTTGTGCCTTTTCCAGTTGGCCATCGTCCAGTTCAACGCGTCCAAGCAAGCCCAGCGCACCGGCATTCTCGGGTTCAAGTGCCAGTGCCTGTTCCACATAGCTTCGACATTCCTGCCGCGCGTTCAGCCGTTGAATGTGGCTCGACTCGCCGCTGTTGGAGTCGGTATAGGCTACGTTGGCCTGCAGGAGCAGGCGGGCAGCGTGTGCACCCCGAGCGTGGGGGTCTGTTATGTGATGCTGTGCTTGCATGGGAACACCTCAATCCTTCAAGTCAGAACCTTAACCCTGGAGCAGCTGGAGTACCTGCTGGGGACGGGCGTTTGCCTGGGCAAGCACCGACAGACCGGCTTGCTGCAGTACCTGGGTACGGGCAAGTTCGGCCGATTCGGCGGCGAAGTCCGCATCCCGGATCCGGCTGTTTGATGCCGAGAGGTTTTCAGACGTGGTGCTCAGGTTGGCAATGGTGGACTCGAAGCGGTTCTGAACCGCACCCAGCTCTGCGCGAATCCCGTTAATGGTGTCGATCGCGTAGTCAACGGAGATCATGGCCAGATCCGCGCCGTCCTGGGTTGAGATGTCGGTATCGTTGGCGGATACGGTATTGGCAGCCGCTGTTGCGGTCACCGTTTGGGTAGTCCCGCCCGGATTAATGGCAACAGTGAAACCCTCGCCAAATTGAGACGAAAAGATGAGTTCATCGTTGCTTCGGTTCATGTTCACTTCGACACCGGTTGTCGGTGACTGAGCGTTGATCTGGCCAAGAACATCCTGGAGAGACCCAGCGCCCGTAACGTTGACGGTGGTCAAAGTGCCGTCAATGCCTGTGATGTCAAAGGCGATATCGACGGTGCGTCCCTCATCGAAGATGGTTTGGAGAGTGTCCCCAGCACCGTCTGTGAGTGCGAGCAAGCCGGTACTCTGATTGATGGTCGAGCCGAGCTGTGAGCCGCGGGCATCAAACCCTGACACGCTGATGGTCTCACCCGCGTTGGCGCCCACCTGGAAGGTCTGGGTCAGCAGGCTGCCATCAAGGATCTTCAGGCCGTTGAACGAGGTCTGGGCTGCGATCCGGTTGATTTCCTGAATCCGCTCCTGCACTTCGGCGTTCAGCGCCTGGCGGTCTGAGGGGCTGTTGGAGGCGTTGGCCGACTGAACGGCGAGTTCGCGAATCCGCTGAAGGTTTGCGGTGATTTCATCGAGAGCGCCTTCGGTAGTCTGGGCCAGGGAGATGCCGTCGTTGGCATTTCTCTGGGCCATGTTCAGACCCGTAATCTGGGACTGAAAGCGTTCTGAGATGGCCAGGCCCGCCGCGTCGTCTTTCGCAGAGTTGATTCGAAGCCCCGAGGAGAGACGCTGCAAGGCGACGTTGGCGTCGCTCTGAGTTGCGTTCAGATTCCGCTGGGCATTGAGTGATGCAATATTGGTGTTGATTATCTGAGGCATCTCTTTTCTCCTCGGTTTGATTTGCCGGACAACTTCCTGTGCCGAATCGGTGATGTGCCGGCCAAAAGTTGTTTACCTGAGCAGACGAAAGCCAATAACGTGCCAAAACACGGTAAATATCTGTAGTGTCATGAAAATAATAGAGAAATTATGATGGCAATGATTTCTCTACACGGGTCGGCCCCATGAGGGCAGCGTTTATGGGCAGAATTTTGCCGCCTGTTTTCCACGCCCCTTAACGGGAAGATTTTGCTGTCTGTTTGGTGAATCTGGTATTACTTGCCCTTTCTGGCGAGCTTGATGTCGTCCCGGGCCCGTTCGCCCCTGGTCTGCTCCGAGCGGCTGAATCCCGATTGAGGAAGGTTTGATGTCTGGAAATGATGAAGATGTTGCAGTGCCGTTCATCCGGCGCAAGCAGAAAAACCTGGCGTACTTCCAGAAGTACCGTCCGGAGATTTTCGAGTATTTCGCCAATTATGAACCGAATCATTGCGAACTGATTGTCACGCCTGGCCGGGACGATGTGGATCTGCTCGATTCCGGCCGGTCCGTGTATCGTCACCTGGCTCGCGAGTACTCCGACTCGGAGGTCCAGGAGTTCATCAGGAACAACCCGCCGGAAAAGCCGATTGTCAGCATGGAACCGCCATACCTCCAGGCTCGGGAAGGGGCCCGGATTGCGTCACAGTTTGTGCGGGAGAGCCTTGCGATGAGCAAGGTGACGCCGTCGAGCTTTAAAGGTTATTACCGGGGTAACGTGTTGCCGTCGGTGGTTTTTCTGGGGTGTGGACTTGGTTACCACATCGAAAGCCTGACCGCCCGGGCGGAGGTGATCGACGCGGTCGTGTTCGAGCCGGATCCCGATCGATTTGCACTGACGTTATTTACGGTCGACTGGGAGGAAATCTGCTCTCGTTTCAGAGGAAAGGGACGATCAATCTCCTTTTGTATAGCAACCAACCCGTCTGAGGAGAATGTCCGCAGGGTCCTCGGATCGAAGGTGGCGGAGATTGTCCCTCTGTATCCGTACCTGAGCTGGTATTACAACCATCTTGCCAATGTGGAGCTTTATCGCATCGCCAAGGACCTGGAAAAGGACCTGCCGGTTGTCGGTGCCAACTGGGGCAATTACGATTTTGAACTCCGGGGCTTCCGAAACGTGTTCCATAACCTGAAGCTGAGAGGGGCGCACGTTAAGCCCTATCAGCTTGAGGAATCGCACACGCCGGTGGCCGTTGTCGGCAGCGGGCCATCTCTGGATGCCCGCATCGAGGGCCTCAAGGCCAATCGGGACAAGCTGATCGTAATGAGCGCCGGGACGGGGCTGCGTGCACTGCTGAGTCACGGCATCAGACCGGACTTTCACGTCGAGCTCGATGCCGATTACATGATCTATGAAATGCTCAGTGATATTGACGAGCAGTTCGGCCTTGAGGGCATCACCTTGCTGTGCACGGTCAGCGTAAACCCGCTGGTGCCACCCTTATTCGAGAATTACCGCTTTTATTTCTCCAACGAATACTACATCCCGGCGTTCCTCGGCTTGAACACGGATGCCATACCCGGTTGCTCGCCAACCTGCACCAATGCGGCGCTGGCCCTGGCGTTCGCTTACGGATTCCGGAATCTTTTTCTGTTCGGTACCGACTATGGTTACCAGGATAAGTCTCAGCACCACTCCCGATTCTCCGTCTATGGCCAGGAATCCAGGACTGACTTTGCGTCGCGGTTCCAGCGGGAAACTGCCAGCGACACCGAAGCACGGCCGAAGTTTGAGACAGAAGGCGTCAACGGAACCACGGTGATTACCCAGGGAGACTATTTCACCGCCAAGCGAGCGGTGGAGACCTACTTGGCCGACCGCAGGAATCAGGGGCTCAATTTTTCTGTCAGAAACTGCTCAGACGGTGCGTTAATCGACGGTGCCGAATGGTTGTCACACGAGGCATTCGGCGAGTCGCTGGAGGCTGCTTCGGTTGAGAAGCGGAACACGTTGATAGAAGCAGTGGAAGCCTGCGCACTGGAGATGCCGGATTACGACACGGACCAGATTTTCGGCGCTGTGTCCAAGGAAGTTTCTGATACCGCCCGGGAATTCCTGTCGGTCCTGAAGAACAGTCGCCTCTCCGGACGCAAGGATCTGATTGTTGTATGCAACCAGATAAGGGATTACCTGAACCGAGTTGGCCCCGGCAGTGGCAGGCGATCGCCTGTGGTCATCCAGTTAATGGGATGGCAGATTCTGAAGGGAACCATTCAGCGCTTTTTGCAGATGGGGCTCTGCCATGGGCTGGCCCACAAGGATGAGGATTTGCAGCCCTTCCTGGAGCACTGGGGCAATACCTTTAAAGTTTTTCTGGAGGCATTGCCCGACCATTTTGCATCGGTCATTCTGTCCGAACGCCGGCCAGGGGATGACCCCTGGGTGACGACTCGCCTGATGAACGCCGAACCGGATAGAACCTGATTATTGCGGTTTAACAATTTGTTACATGAAAATGTGAGGGAACCCTAAAGCGATGGGAAACGCTGCCGTTAAGTGCAATAACAGGGCAGCGTTCCCAAAAAAGAAGAACTGGGGGCTGGCCTTTCTAAAGTGTCGAAAACACAATTTTGAAGGGGAAGCATCATGGCTCTCGGAATCAACACCAACGTCGCATCTCTCAGTGCCCAGAACCAGCTGAGCAAGTCTCAGGGTCTGAGCGATCAAGCTCTTGAACGTCTGTCTTCTGGCCTGCGGATCAACTCCGCGAAGGATGACGCAGCCGGTCTGGCTATCTCAACCCGCTTTGACACCCAGATTCGTGGTCTGACGGTTGCCCAGCGTAACGCCAACGACGGTATCTCCATGGTTCAGACTGCAGAGGGCGGTCTCGACGAGACGGTTCAGAACCTGCAGCGTATCCGTGAGCTGGCTGTACAGGCCGCTAACGGTTCCAACACCGATGCCGACCGTACCCTGTTGCAGGCTGAGGTTTCCCAGCGTGTATCCGAGATCACCCGGATCGCCGACGACACCCAGTTCAACGGCCTGAATGTTCTGGACGGCAGCCTGGGTTCTGGTGTGGCCTTCCAGGTAGGTGCTAACGCCGGTCAGACGATCACCATCGACTTCAACTCAACCATGAATGCGACGGGTCTCGGCCTGAGCGGTATCTCCATCTCCAGCGCGGGTGGCGCGAGTGCGGCACTGGCAACGATCGATGGCGCTCTGTCGGAAGTAAACGCCTTCCGCGCCGATCTGGGTGCGGTGCAGAACCGCTTTGAAAGCACCATCAACAACCTCGGTACCAACATCGAGAACCTGAGTGCTTCCAACAGCCGCATCGTGGACGCAGACTTCGCTGCTGAAACTGCGAAGCTGGCCAAGGCAAACGTACTGCAGCAGGCCGGTATCTCGGTACTCGCGCAGGCGAACGCTCGTCCCAACCAGGTACTGTCCCTCCTCCAGTAATAAGGGGCAGCCGGAGTCAGCCGGTCCTTCCTTGGGAAGGGCCGGTTAACTCCATGTAGGGATAGCGAGGTGGATCATGAATGACGTAAACCTGAACAGCCCGGATTTGAAGCTGGTTCGCACCAGTGAACAAGCTCCGGCTCGGGCGTCCGTGTCACCTCGAGCAGATGGCAGAAATGTCTCCGCTCAAGAAGCTTCGTCCTCGGGAGCGACATCCGCGGCTGTTGCGCCAACCCCCTCATCTCAGGTTGCTCAGGCTCAAGCACAAGAGAGCCGTCGGGTGATTGATCGCGACGATGTGGGGCGTGCGGTTTCGCAGTTAAATGACTTTGTCCAGAACGTGCAGAGAGATCTTCAGTTCGAAGTGGACCAGGAACTTGGGAAAACGATCGTAAGGGTCGTGGACCAGGAGACTCAAAAAGTCATTCGGCAAATTCCGGATGAGGTTGCATTGAGGTTGGCAGAGAACTTGCAGCAGGATGAACCGCTAACGCTGTTTGATTTGAAAGTCTGACTCGCGAGTTGTTCAACCAACGCTGTGGATCTGCGTTAGCGCCGCCGCCCTTAAGGGGTTGGCGGCGTTTTCGTCTATGCTGGGTCCGCAATCGCGTTACAAACGGTTACTGAAAGGCACTGGGAATCAGGCAAAGTTTTGCCGCTTCGTGCCGTTAACTATAGAAAGAACAGGCAAGCCTTGCAGGAGGCTCGATATGGCAGGAATTTCATCGCTGGGTGCTGGCTCCGGAATCTTCAGTGCCGATCTGGTTGACCAGTTGGTCAGCGCAGAGCGACAGCCCGTTGAGCTCCGTTTGAATCGCCGGGAAAGCGAAGCCCAGACCAAGATATCCGCGTTTGGAGCGCTGAAGGGGGCCCTTGAGGCGCTTCAGAAGCCGCTCGAAACACTGTCAACGTCGGATGGTCTGAAGGCGCTGACTGCCAACTCGTCCAATGATTCGGTCGCAACGGTGAACGTTGACCCGTCGGTTGCCAGCCGGGGGTCATACAGCGTCAACGTAACGCAGCTGGCTCAGGCTCAGTCGCTCGCTTCGGGCACCTTTGCCGACACGGATACCACCACGGTTGGCACCGGCACGCTCACGTTCACCGTAAACGGCGTCAGCACTGACATCACCGTAGACGGCAGCAACAACACGCTGCAGGGTCTTGCCGACTCGATCAATGACTCCAATGCCGGCTTGTCAGCGGGCATTGTCGACACCGGCAGTGGCTTCCGCCTTGTTCTGTCTTCTGACGAGAGTGGTCTGGACAATGCGATCCAGGTGTCGGTGGCGGACAGCGATGGCAACAACACCGATGCCTCAGGGCTGTCGCAGTTTGCCTTTGATGGGACCACCTCCAATCTGACTGAAACCGTTGCCGCCAAAGACGCGTTGCTGGAGGTTAATGGTATTTCGGTCAGCCGGTCCTCCAACACGATTGAAGATGTTGTGCAAGGCGTAACCTTCGACGTGAAGTCCGTAGGCACGTCCACGGTGAAAGTTGAGAGGGACCCGGATGAGGTCGCCGGCCGGGTGCAGGAGTTTGTCGACAAGTACAATGCCCTTCAGGACATTATCGACAAGGCCTCCGGCTACAACGCCGATACCGGCGTGGGTGGCATTCTCTCGGGTGATTCTACGATTCGGAACATTGAGCGTGATTTGCGTTCAGCGCTGACGACCGTGCCCGCTGGCATGGAGAACAGCACCGTTCGCACCCTGGCGGATCTCGGTATCAAAACCGAGCCCAGTACCGGAAAGCTCGAATTTGATGCCGAGGTGTTCAAGGAGAAGCTCGAGGCGGATCCCGAGGCAGTGACGGCACTGTTTTCGGAGCAGAACGGCGTCGATGGTATCGCCGGAAAAATTGAGGCGACCATTGAGAACTATCTGGCCAGCGATGGTGCTATCTCAGGACGTACCAAGGGCCTGAATAACGCGCTGGATCAAATTCAGGAACAGAGGGATCGCCTTGATCTCCGGATGGAGACCTATCGCGAGCGGTTGGTTGCCCAGTTCTCGGCAGCCGACTCGCTGATCGCTCAATTGAACAGTACGGGCAATTACGTCAGCCAGCAGCTGGCAGCAATTGCACCTCAGCAATCCAGCGGCAAGCAATAGTAAACAGCGCTGAACTCTAAGAGGTTACCTATGAACGGCCTTCAGCAATACCAGCGAATCAACACCCAGACCAGCATTACCGATGCCGATCCGCACAAACTCATCCAGCTCCTTTACCAGGGGGCCCTTGAGCGCATCAACATGGCCAAGGCGAAGCTGCAGGCACGGGATTATGACGCCAAAGGCAAGTTGATCCTGAAAGCGATGGACATCGTGGCGGCGCTTCGGGGGTTTCTGGACAAGGAGCAGGGTGGCGAACTGTCCGAGCGTCTTGACGCACTCTATGAGTACATGGAGCGCACGCTTTGGGAGGCGAATGCCCGAAACGACCTTAACCGTCTGGATGAGGTGGCCCAGTTGCTGCGCTCCATCAAGGAAGGCTGGGACGGTATCCGGGACGAGGTTGTTGCCCAGCAGCAGGCTGGCTGAGCCGAACCGCTTACGGTACGTGTCCTGAACCGGCCGGATCCTCCTGGGGCCGGCCGGGGTTTCATGTTGTCATGCCTTGGCCCAATAGCCATTCCCCCCGCTCTCCCGTACAATATGCGCCTTATTTTCGATACATCCATTCTGTTCAGTCTGGAGCAAGGGCATGTCTGACATTAAAAAGGTGGTGCTGGCCTATTCCGGTGGCCTGGATACTTCCGTGATCGTGCGGTGGTTGCAGGATACCTACAACTGTGAGGTGGTGACCTTCACCGCTGATATCGGCCAGGGCGAGGAAGTGGAACCGGCGCGGGCGAAAGCCGAGGCGCTGGGGGTAAAGGAAATCTACATCGAGGACCTGCGCGAGGAGTTTGTGCGCGATTACGTGTTCCCGATGTTCCGCGCGAACACCATCTACGAGGGTGAGTACCTGCTGGGTACCTCCATTGCCCGCCCGCTGATCTCACGCCGACTGATCGAGATCGCCAATGAGACCGGCGCCGATGCCATCTCCCATGGCGCGACCGGCAAGGGCAACGACCAGGTGCGTTTCGAGCTGGGTGCCTATGCCCTCAAGCCAGGTGTAAAGGTGATTGCGCCCTGGCGCGAGTGGGACCTGAACTCGCGCGAGAAGCTGCTGGCGTACTGCGATGAGCGCAACATTCCGGTGGAGAAGAAGAAGGGCAAGAGCCCGTACTCCATGGATGCGAACCTGCTGCACATCTCCTACGAAGGCATCAACCTGGAAGATCCCTGGGCGGAAGCCGAGGAAGACATGTGGCGCTGGAGCGTTTCCCCGGAAGCGGCCCCGGACAAGCCGACCTACGTTGAGCTGACCTACAGTAAGGGTGACATCGTCGCCGTCGATGGCCAGGAGATGAAGCCGCACGTGGTGCTGGAGACCCTGAACAAGCTGGCGGGCGAGAACGGCATTGGCCGTCTGGATATCGTCGAGAACCGTTATGTTGGTATGAAGTCCCGCGGATGTTACGAGACCCCGGGCGGCACCATCATGCTGCGGGCTCACCGTGCCATTGAGTCCATCACCCTGGACCGTGAAGTGGCGCACCTGAAAGACAGCATCATGCCGCGCTACGCCGAGGTGATCTACAACGGTTACTGGTGGTCGCCGGAGCGTGAAGCGCTGCAGGCCTTGATCGATCAGACTCAGACCTATGTGAACGGTACCGTTCGACTGAAGCTCTACAAGGGTAATGTCGATGTTGTCGGCCGGAAGTCTGACGACTCCCTGTTTGACGAGAAGATCGCCACCTTCGAGGAAGATCAGGGTGCCTACGACCAGAAAGATGCGGAAGGCTTTATCAAGCTGAACGCCCTGCGTCTGCGTATCGCCGCTGGCAAAGGCCGCGCGCTCTGACGTCAGTCTCTGGACGCCCGGAACTCTCCGGGCGTCTTGCCTTTTACGGCCTTGAACTTGCGGTGGAACGACGTGGTTTCACTGTATCCCAGCCGTAATGCAATGTCCGGAATTGCCAGCTCGCTGTTGAGCAGATAATCCTCCGCCATTTTCAGCCGAACCTCATCCAGAAGTTTCTGATAGGACACCCCATCCTGGCTCAGTTTGCGCTGCAGGGTGCGACTGGTCATCCGCAGATCCTCCGCCACCATGTCCTGCCGCGTGATCCCGTGCATGAGTTGCTGCTGGATGCTGTGCTTTACCCGGGAAATCAGATCGCTGTCGGTATCCAGGGCGGCAAGCTGGGTAAGCGCGTGGGCCTCGAGGGTTTTCCGCAGCAGCGGGTCCGGTTGTCGCAGGCGCGTTTCCAGCAGATCCTTTTTCAGGCTAACGCTGTCCTCGTCGGCACCGAACAGGACAGGGCAACGCCAGCGTTCCTGATAGGCCTGCTCCAGCGCCTGGCCCGGGGATGGCCGCCGCAGGCAAACACGGGAGGGTGAGGCGGTGCGGTTGTCGGCCAGCCATCGGGCATAATTCACCCAGGACGAAAATACATTGTCGACCAGGTGAGGGCGTACGACGGGATCGGTGAAGTGACAGGTCCAGGTGAGCGTGATCTCATCGCCATTGATGGCAAGGCTGGTGGTGCCCATGTCACCAACGAGTTTTTCGAACGGGGCAATCCGGGCCACGGCTTCCCCCAGCGTGGCGCAGCTCATGGTGATGTAACCGAGAACGCTGTAGGAGCCGGGTTGTACGAAATCGCCAGTTTCCAGCCCGAGAATCGGGTTGCCGGTCTGTTCGTACAGGAGATGGATGAACTTCTGGAGTTGCTCGCCCGGGATGCGGCCGTCGTCCGTCGCCAGGATGTCCGGGTTCAGTCCCGTCCGTTTGAACAGGGCATCGGTGTCCTCGCCGGCGGATTCGGCGGCGCGAACGTATTGCCGCAAGGCTGCGACAGAGGCGGTTCCAAGGGATGTCATGGCTACAGCACGGCTTATTTGAATCGTTATGGGCCGAGTATACCGGAATTTGGAAACACACAATAAAAAGGCCAGCTAGATCAGCTGGCCCAAAATAAGGAAAGAACGAAAGTGCCTGAAAAATTCGTTAATCCGGTGGATCGTTTTCCCCATTTGGCGGCGGAGGTACTGCACGGCTCCTCCGCCATGGGGGATACTGCTTAAATCCACAATTGCAGAATAGGGCTTTCGCTCGGCCGTGTCTGTTTGTGATGTGTGTCGCACTGTTACAGATTGTTCGAAAAGTGGTCAGCTGGGTATCACGCGTCCTCGGTGATCTCCGGCGCCGTTTCTGTAAATCGCCGGGTTTCATAGGCATCCACCAGACCCTGAACGGCGGTGCGCTCCATCTCCTGTACTGACGGCGTGCCTTTCTGGGCATCGGCCCGGCAAAGCACCATGCCCGCTTCCACGGAGATATAGCCTGCGGTGGTTTTAAGTGCCTTGTGATTGATGCCGTCGAATACCCGTCGGAACGCAGTGGTTGTGCAATGGTCGCTGTTGGGGAAGTACGCAATGATGGCGAACTGGTTGTCGCCCACCCGGCACAGCACGTCAATCGGTCGAATCAGGGTGCTTAGGCGCCGGGCGATGCCAACGGCCAGTTCGCTCATCACCGTTGGTGGATGCTTCCGTTTGAGATCTTGCCAGTTGCGAATGCCGCACAGTACATAGGCGCATGAGCCACCCCGGGATTCGGCATGGCGCAGCATTTTGGCGAGGCGTTCGCGGCCATACTTGTTGTTACAGAGGCTGGTTTCGAGATCGATGATGTTGGTCGCCTCGAGTTCCCGGTTGTTTTCAATCAGCAGGGAATTCGCTTTCAGCAGTGTGTTCTGGCGATCGGCCATTCGATCTGCGGCGAAGATCCGCGGGATCAGCTGCTTGGTCATGTCGGACTTGTAGATGAAGTCGTCCACGCCCCGGTCGAACGCTTCGGAGAGCGCCTCGACGCTCTCCCGCGCCGTGAGCAGAATCACATAGGTGTAGTGGTTGTTCTGCTCGTCCTGTTGCCGGACGTGATCTGTGAGCTCCAGGCCATCCATTTCCGGCATCAGCCAGTCGGCAATCAGGACGCTGACCGGGCGCTGTTCGATCAACTCAAGTGCAGCAGTGGCGTTGTTGACGATGCGTACGTCGCGATAACCGGCATTTCGCAAGGTACGGCCAACCACCATACTGCTGAATTTGGCGTCATCTACTACGAGTATGGGTAGGTCCAGGTTTGGCATTGTTATCTACTTCTCACCAGTCCATTGTCGAATGCGGCGCCCTTTGCCAGATGCGGTCCGGCGTGGGTCTTGCTATGCTTTGGCACCTTGACCATTCGGGAATAAATAAAGGCCACAGTATACCCCCAGTGGCTGCCGGAGAATAACGACCATGCCTTCTTTTGACATAGTTTCTGAAATTGATATGCACGAAGTCACCAATGCGGTGGACCAGGCCAAACGCGAGCTGGGCAATCGCTGGGATTTCAAGAACGTGCAGGCGGACATCGAGCAGGATGACAAGGGCATCACCATCAGTGCCGAGCAGGACTTCCAGCTTGAACAACTCATGGAAATCCTGCGGATGGCCTTTGCCAAACGCAACGTGGACAGCCGCGCGATCAGCGAGGACGGTGAAAGCAAATCCGGCAAGCTGGTAAAGCAGCACCTGGTCCTGAAACAGGGCATCGAGACGGACATGGCGAAGAAGATCGTGAAGATGATCAAGGACGCCAAACTCAAGGTGCAGGCCAGTATCCAGGGCGACAAGGTCCGGGTGAACGGCAAGAAGCGGGACGACCTGCAGACTGCCATTGCCATGTTGCGCGAGGCAGATCTGGATATTCCGTTGCAGTTCAACAATTTTCGAGACTGATCCGGAGACTTGACCATTCTTTCCAGCGACCGCCGCGCCCTGCTCAGGGACACCTTCTACACCTACACTCGCTGGCAGGTCATCGCCCTCCTGTTTCTTGGGTTTTCGGCAGGGCTTCCTTTCCTGCTGGTGTTCTCGACCCTGAACGCGCGTTTGGCCGATGTGGGCGTGGAAACCGCCACCATCGGCTTTTTCAGCTGGCTGGGGATAACCTATTCCATCAAGGTTTTCTGGGCGCCGGTGGTGGATCGGCTGAAGCTGCCCGTATTGGACCGGTTGCTGGGTAAGCGCCGAAGCTGGATCATCCTGGCTCAAGCAGGTATTGCCGGCGGCCTCTACCTGATGGCCAATGTTGACGCCACGACGGCACCGGAAATGATGGCCCTGTGTGGTCTTATGGTCGCGTTTTCCTCGGCCACCCAGGATGTTGCCATTGATGCCTATCGCATAGAAATCGCCGAAGAACGGCTGCAGGCGGCGCTGGCGGCCACCTACATCTTCGGCTACCGGCTTGCACTACTGGTGGCCGGTGCCGGCGCGCTGTATCTGGCGGAATTCTTTTCCTGGCAGGTGTCCTACCAGGTAATGGCCTGCCTGGTCGGTGTCGGAGCCCTGACGGTGCTGATTGTTCGCGAGCCGGCGGTTAACCACTTCGCCGCCGCCCAGGACATCGCCCACAAAATCGAACAGGAAGCGGAAAAGCGTGGCCACCTCAATCCGCGCCTCGCACGACTTGTCGGCTGGTTCTATGCCGCCGTCGCCGGCCCGTTCCTCGATTTCTTTAAGCGCTACAAAGAGCTGGCGGTTCTTATCCTGGTGATGGTCGCGGTTTACCGGATTTCCGACATTGCCATGGGGGTAATGGCTAACCCCTTCTATCTGGACTTCATGGGCTTCAGCAAGACCCAGGTGGCGGATGTCACCAAGATCTTCGGTTTCTTCATGACCATCGCCGGTTCGCTGGCCGGTGGGGTTATGGTGGTGCGGTACGGCGTTCGCAGGATTCTGTTGCTGGGGGCAGTGATGACTGCAGCAACCAACCTGCTGTTCGTCCTGCTTGCCCAGTACCCGCCGAACGTGATTACGCTGGCGGCCGTGGTCAGCGCCGACAACCTGAGCGGGGGCATCGCCAACGTCGCGCTCATCGCCTGGCTGTCCAGCATGACCAGTGCCTCCTTCACGGCAACTCAGTACGCTCTGTTCAGTTCCCTGATGACCCTTCCCGGCAAGTTCCTTGGCGGTTTTTCAGGCATGGTGGTGGCCGACTTCGGGTACGCCCAGTTTTTCTTCGTGGCCGGCGTCATGGGTGTGCCGGCCATACTGTTGGCGATCTTCATGATCCGCCAGGGGGAGCGCCTGGATGCGCTGGCACCACGAAAGGCCGAGCAGGTCGAGCCGGACGAGAAAGCTGCATTAAAGGAGTCCTGAGTCATGGAGCCAACCAAGGATCAAAAGATCTGGCAGGTGGTTCTCTCCATCCCGAAGGGCAAGGTGGCAAGCTACGGGCAGGTCGCCGACATGGCCGGCTTGGGGCGCCAGGCCCGTTACATCGGCCGTGCCCTGGGAAAGCTCCCGGCAGGCCATTCTGTGCCCTGGTATAGAGTGCTGCGCACCAACGGCCAGATCGCCTTTCCCGAAGGTTCTCCGACGTATCTAAAGCAAAAGGAATTGCTGGAACAGGAAGGCGTAGAAGTCGTCGATGGAAGGGTATTAATGCGCCAATTCCGTTGGCAGCCCTAGTTATCAAAGTCTTTTCAGCGAAAAGGATGCAGTTCATCGGTCGTGGGGTGGGAAGCCTTTTCTGCCGGAACAAAGATGTCTGAGCGCAGCGAGTTCGTGTTCCAGAAGAAAAGGCTTCCCATCCCACGGCTAGCCCCCGTCATTCGAAGGCTAGCGAAAAGGCAGGCAAGAAAAAGGATTAGAGCCGAAGCGCCCCATCAACCTCAATCATCCGCCCCGACACATAATCGTTCTCGAAAATAAACGCCGCCGCCGAAGCAATCTCCTCCGGCTTGCCCATGCGCTTGAGAGGAATCCCCGCGGTCATCTTCTCCAGCGCTTCCGGTTTCATGGAGGCGGTCATCTCGGTTTCGATAAAGCCCGGCGCAATGCCCATGCAGCGAATGCCATAACGCGCCAGCTCCTTGGCCCACACTGGAACCAGGGCAGACACACCCGCCTTGGCGGCAGAGTAGTTGCTCTGTCCCATATTCCCCGCGCGGGAAATTGAGGCAATGTTGATGATCACGCCCTGGTCGCCGTTCTTGATCATTTGGGTAGCCGCTTCCCGGCCGCACAGGAAAACACCGGTGAGGTTGACGTCAATAACCGACTGCCATTGGGACAGTTCCATGCGCTTCTCAACCTGGCCATCCTTGACCTTGACCATCAGGCCGTCCCGCAGGATGCCGGCGTTATTAATCAGACCGTTGAGCTGGCCGAAGTCGCTCACAATGGCCGCGAAGGTTTGCTCGACATCTTCCTCCTTCGCCACGTTGCAGACGTAGCTCTTTGCCTCCACCCCCGCGGCTTTGCAGGCGGCTACGGCTTCGTCGAGTTTCTCTGGCATAAGATCGATGAGCGCGAGCTTTGCGCCCCGGGCTGCCAGGAACTCGGCCATGGCGCGACCCAGGCCCTGACCGCCACCAGTGATTGCGATTACGGAATCTTGAAGTTTCATGTTTTGCCCTAACTACTGTTATCAGGTGGTTTACGTTTGCCGTGTGTCCCAAATCCGCCGCTCGGCGTGATTGCATTGAGCCACTGGTGTGGCTTCTTGTCCAAAACAGAGGGGCTGGGAGTATACCAGACCTTCTTAAATTCCTTTCAGACCGTGAGGGCCTGATGTCTGTGTTTCTGTTTCTCTTCATTGTCATGCCGATCGCCGAGATGGCGGTGCTCATCAAGGTCGGGGGCATAATCGGCGTGTTGAATACCGTTGGATTGGTGCTGTTGACCGCGGTCATTGGCGCCTGGCTGCTGCGCCAGCAGGGGCTCGCCACGCTGCTGAGAGCCAATCAACGCCTGAATAGCGGAGAGTTACCCGCAAAAGAGGTGGCTGAGGGCCTGATTCTGGCCGTGGGCGGTGCGCTGTTGCTGACGCCGGGCTTCATTACAGACACGATCGGCTTTCTCTGCCTCATACCGGGCACCCGTCACTGGCTCGCTGCGCAGGCCTTGAAGCGGATGGTGGTTTCCGGCCAGAGCCGGGGCTTCTATTTTCGCGCCGGAGGTGGCCAGAGTCCCTTTGGTCAGGACCCGTTCGGCAATCGTGAGAATCCTTTCGGCCAGCAGCGCCCGTTTGACCGTGATAGTGATGGCAACATCATCGAGGGCGAGTATGAGGACGAAACCGAATCTGACCGGGATCGCATCGAAAAAAAGTGAAAAAAAGTTGTATTCGGGGTGTTGAAAACCCCTACGCCAACCCCACATAAGTTGCACAAGTTCGCTGCAGGCTGATAACGGCTGGAAAACAGCAGGTTAGGCAGCCGGGCAATTTGGCCGGATGACGCTTTGCAAGTCCGACCTTTTTAAACAGCAAATGTCATTGCCACATTAATCTGACTACTGGAGAAACCGAGCAATGAAAATTCGTCCGCTACACGATCGTGTTGTCGTGCGCCGTAAGGAAGAAGAAGAGAAAACTGCGGGTGGCATCGTGCTGCCGGGTAATGCCAAGGAGAAGCCTTCCCAGGGTGAAGTGGTTGCTGTCGGCAACGGTCGCATCCTGGACAATGGCGAAACCCGCGCGCTGGCGGTCAAGGTGGGTGACACCGTGGTCTTTGGCCAGTACGCCGGAAACACCGTAAAAGTCGACGGTGAAGAACTGCTCATCATGAGCGAGAACGACATTTACGGCGTGCTTGAGTGATCGCTCCGGCGACCGGCACAAACCCTCATTAATCCGATTGATTCAACAACTTCGGTTTAACGAACAGGAATAGAAGACATGGCAGCTAAAGACGTTAAATTTGGTGATAACGCGCGCAAGCGCATGGTCGCAGGCGTCAACGTTCTGGCAGACGCGGTTAAAGTGACCTTGGGTCCCAAGGGCCGTAACGTGGTTCTGGAAAAGTCCTTCGGCGCGCCAACCATCACCAAAGATGGTGTTTCCGTAGCGAAGGAAATCGAACTGTCAGACAAGTTCGAGAACATGGGCGCCCAGATGGTGAAAGAAGTGGCTTCCCAGGCCAACGACACGGCTGGTGACGGCACCACGACTGCAACCGTTCTGGCCCAGTCCATCGTTAACGAGGGCGTGAAGGCGGTTACTGCCGGCATGAACCCGATGGACCTGAAGCGCGGCATCGATAAGGCCACCACGGAAGCTGTGAAGGCAATCCGTGATATGGCGAAGCCGTGCGACGACAGCAAGATGATTGCTCAGGTCGGCACTATCTCTGCCAACGGTGATGAGACCATCGGTAGGATCATCGCCGATGCGATGGAAAAAGTGGGCAAAGAAGGCGTCATTACCGTTGAGGAAGGCCGTGGCCTGGAAGACGAGCTGGACGTGGTTGAAGGTATGCAGTTCGACCGTGGCTTCCTGTCACCGTACTTCATCAACAACCAGGACAACATGTCTGCCGAGCTGGAAGACCCGTACATCCTGCTGGTCGACAAAAAGATCTCCAACATCCGCGAGCTGCTGCCGGTGCTGGAAGCTGTAGCCAAGGCTGGCAAGCCACTGCAGATCATCGCTGAGGACATCGAAGGCGAAGCGCTTGCAACTCTGGTTGTGAACAACATGCGCGGCATCGTTAAGGTCAACGCTGTGAAGGCGCCTGGCTTTGGTGACCGTCGCAAGGAAATGCTGCAGGACATCGCGATCCTCTCCGGTGGTACCGTGATTTCTGAAGAAGTCGGCCTGACTCTTGAGAACACCACCCTGGATGACCTTGGCACAGCCAAGCGCGTTAACGTCACCAAGGAAAACACCACGATCATCGGTGGTGCCGGTGCACAGGCAGACATCGAAGCTCGCGTTGAGCAGATCCGCAAGCAGATCGAAGACAGCTCTTCCGATTACGACAAGGAGAAGCTGCAGGAACGCGTGGCCAAGCTGGCCGGCGGTGTCGCCGTCATCAAGGTTGGCGCCGGTTCCGAAGTGGAAATGAAAGAGAAGAAGGCCCGTGTTGAAGACGCGTTGCACTCCACCCGTGCTGCGGTGGAAGAGGGCATCGTGCCTGGCGGCGGTGTTACCCTGATCCGTGCCATCGCGGCCCTGGACAAGGTGGATGCCATCAACGAAGAGCAGAAAGCCGGTGTTAACATCCTGCGCCGCGCCATGGAAGCTCCGCTGCGTCAGATCGTCTACAACGCCGGTGGCGAGTCTTCCGTTGTGGTCGCCAAGGTGCGTGAAGGCGAAGGTTCCTTCGGCTTCAATGCAGCCACCGAGCAGTACGGCGACATGCTGGAAATGGGTATCCTGGATCCCGCCAAGGTAACCCGTTCAGCCCTGCAGGCCGCTGCTTCCGTTGCGTCCCTGATCATCACCACCGAGGCGATGGTTGCGGATGAGCCGCAAGACGAAGGCGCCGGTGGTGGTATGCCGGACATGGGCGGCATGGGCGGAATGGGAGGCATGGGCGGCATGATGTAATGCCGACCTGATCCCGGTCGCGTCTTGGAACGCCAAGGCGCCGCCCGATCGACCTCAAAAACCCCGCGTCGGTTCGCACTGACGCGGGGTTTTTGTTTTTTCTCATGAACTTGCCTCGGGCCTTTGTTAGACTCGGCTACCGACCAATTGTCTTTGTGTGGCCCGATGAGTGACGCCGAACCCAAATCCTTTCTCCGCCCTGGCAAGGTGATTCTCCTTGTCCTGTTGGGGCTGGTCGTCTATGCGGTGGCACTGGTGGTTTGGATACCCGCAGGATGGGTCTGGCACCAGGCTTCGGCCCATGTTCCCCTTCCGGAACAGGTGCAGGTCCGACAGGTTTCCGGCCAGGTCTGGAAGGGTGCCGCGGGAATGATGGTGGCAGGCTATCCGGTGCGTGTTGACTGGCATCTTGGCTGGCCGTCCCTGACCGACCTGTCCTTACCGGTCGACATTTCTGTTGCTTCGTCACAATCTTCGGTTGAGGGCGATGTTACGATTAGCTGGCCGGAGCGGGCCGAGCTCAATGCCCGTGGCCAGGTCGTGGTCAGCGAGTTTGAGGAGCTGATTCGCCGGAGTGGTGGTGCCATGATCGAGGGCAACGTCACCATTGATCGGTTGAATCTGGTGTGGGCGGATGGCCGAATTGAGCGTGTTGACGGTTTTGCTCGATGGGCTGGGGGGCTGGTCAAGTGGCCCATGGGTAACCAGACAGGCCAGGCACGGTTCCCGCCCATGCAGGCCAACCTCGACACCACTCAAGGTGGAATCGCGTTGACCGTGGCAGAGCAGGATGGTACCGGCCCGGCGGCGGAGACCAGCATCCTCTGGAATGGCATGATGGAAGTCCGGGTCTACAAACGCATGGTGGATCTGGCCGGTCAACCCTGGTCGGAATCGGCCAGTCCGGATGATGTGGTTTTCCGGGTCAAGCAACCATTGCTGCCGGGAGCGCGTTGATATGGCATTGATGGATGTTCAGGTTCAGAGCCGTATATCCCGGGTTCTTGCGAACCTGCTGTTGCTGGCGCTCGCCGTTTACATCGGGATTGCCCTGGCCAAGGTTACCTGGCTTTTTGCCTGGGATGACAAGCCAGTGCCCGTGGCTCCGGTTTCAGAAAGCGGAAGCATGGGTGGCTCCGGCCAGGGTCTATCGTACCCCATGGCAAGTTTTGATTTTTTTGGGCGGCCGGCCGAGCAGCGTGGCGTTGCCGAGGTCGTCAAACGATCGGCCCCGGAAACTGGCCTGCGGCTGCGTCTTGAAGGGGTTCTCGTAGGACAGCGTCCGGAAGACTCCGGTGCTATAGTTGCAGGAAGCAACGGGGAAACCGCGTACTACCGGGTGGGGGACATGCTACCCGGCAACGCGGAGCTGGCCGAAGTCGAGCCAAGTCGCATCCTGATTCGTCGGGGCGGTCGTTACGAATCCCTGACCTTTGAAGAGCCGGATTCGGAATCCCTGGTTGCAGAGGCGCCTGATGAGCCTGCAGACTCCTCTCCGGATGCGTTTCTGGAAAATGCCCGGGCCGAGCTGGACAGTCAGGGGGTCGCTGCGCTCAATGCCTATGGGTTGAGCCCGGCCGATCAGAGTGGCACGTCCGGGTACGTGTATGACGGTTCCAATGCGATGCTCAATGCCGTCAATCTCCAGGCCGGCGATGTAATCACCGCCATCAACGGGCAGCGACTGGGAGACATAGAACAGGACAAATCCCTGCTTGAGAGCTGGCGAGGACAGTCTCAGGTGGACATAGAAATCGAACGTGACGGATCCATCCTCACCATAAGTTATGCCATACCCGAGCAGTGGCGCTGATCGGGTTCATCGATACAGGACGAAATCGCCGCATGTATAACCACAAGACCAATTTGTTGCGGGCTGTTGCCTTGCTTATCCTTCTGCCAATCATGTCCCTGGCCTACGGGCAGGAGGAAACCTGGCGGTTAAACCTGAAGGATGCCGACATCCGGGCGTTTGTGACTCAGGTTGCGGATATCACCGGCTACAGTTTTGTGGTTGATCCCAGGGTCAAGGGGAAGGTCACGGTGCTCTCCAGTGCCCCCATGAACAAGGACGAGATCTACGACCTGTTTCTGGCGGTGTTGAACGTCCATGGGTTTACCGCTATCCCCGGTGACGAAGTCATCAAGGTGGTTCAACAGGTCGATGCGAAGCAGTCGGCGGAATCCCTCTCCCGGTTTGAAGAGATTCCCTCCGAGCAGTTGATCACTCGGGTCATTCAGATCGATAACGCCAACGCCCTGGAACTGGTCCCCATTCTGCGTCCCCTGGTCGCTAAGTATGGCCACCTGGCCGGCGTGGCCGCTGCCAATGCGCTGATCGTCAGCGACCATTCCTCCAATATCCAGCGAATTGAACAGATTGTTCGCGAGCTCGACAGCCCCTCCAAGTATGAGGTGGAAGTGATTCAGCTCGATGAGGCGTGGGTGGGTGACATGGTGACCCTGTTGCAGGAGCTCGCTCCTGACGAACTGGGCAAGGCCGGTGGTGAGAATGCCGCGCGCAAGTACAGCGTCACCGCGGACGAGCGCAGCAATCGGCTGATTCTCCGGGGCGACCAGACGTTTCGGGACAAGATGCGTAGCCTGATCCGGCAGCTGGATCAGCCGTCAGCCACCGGTGGAACCACCAAAGTCCTTCGCCTGAAACACGCCGATGCCAAGAACCTGTCCGAGATACTCAAAGGCGTGATGGGCGAGCTGGTCAAAGAGGAGTCTGGCGGCTCGAACGGGTCGTCTAGCGGCAAGCCCAGCGCCAATTTTGCGGTCTTCGCCGACGAAGGCCTGAATGCCCTCGTAGTCCGTGGCGAGCCATCACTGATGCAGGAAGCCGAGCAGATCGTTGCGCACCTGGATGTCCGGCGTGCCCAGGTTCTGATCGAGGCGGCCATTGTTGAAATCAGTGATGAGGTAGGCGAAGACCTGGGAGTGCAGTTTGCCGTGGGTGACCAGTCCGGTAACTCCACACCCATCGCCGGCACCAACTTCAGCAACGTCGGTCGCAGCCTGAGCGAGGTGATCAACGCGATCGTGACGGACACGCCCATTGGGCCCGCTGCTGGTGGTATTACCATTGGTGCGGGGCAGGACGATTCTGACGGCGTCACCTGGGGTATTCTTCTCCAGGCCCTGTCCACGTCCGCCGCGGCCAATCTGTTGTCCACCCCAAGCATCATCACCCTGGACAACCAGGAATCCGAGATCATCGTGGGCCAGAACGTACCTTTCCGGACCGGGCAATCCACGGTTACCGGGGATGGAACCACCAACCCCTTTACCACCATTGAGCGCCGGGACATTGGTCTGACCCTGAAAGTGACGCCAACCATCAGTGCTGACGGCCTGGTCAGGCTGGTGGTTGAGCAGACCACTGAGAACGTCGCCGACAGCATCGAGAACGCCTCTGACATCGTGACCAACAAGCGCGAAATCAAGACCACGGTGCTGGCGGATGATGGCGAAACCATTGTGTTGGGCGGTTTGATCCGGGACGACTACCAGATCAACAAGAGCAAAGTGCCCCTTCTGGGTGACATTCCCTTCCTTGGCCGGCTGTTCTCATCGGAGTCTGAACGTCGCGTGAAGCGGAACCTGCTCGTGTTCCTTCGCCCCACCATCATGCTGGGCAAGACCGAAGCGGTTGCAGCAACGGACGATAAGTTCCAGGAGCTGTGGGACGTAAACCTGAATATCCGGGAAAAGCTGGATCTTCCGGAGGTTGACGCCAACCCCGACATCGACGTGCTGTTCGATGGCCGCACTCGGGAGAGGCTGCGCGACACTAGCAAGTGAGCGGCGGCATCGGGCAGTCCAGCTGATCCGCCACCAGCCTCATCAACTCGTATTCCCTGACGTCAACCTTGCCGTCGTGGGTGATGCAGTACTCACAGGCGTCGATGATGGCCGGTTTCAGCAGCGGTGACAGCCCATTCAGTGCGGTCAGCGCCTCCCGCAACTGCCGCATGGTGACCTTCTCAAGAACCGGCTGATTCCCTTTGCTGACGTTCGTGAAGCCTGCCAGGGCCTCCCGATAGAGCCGTTCGGCTTCCGTGTTGTCCTCGGTTCCGGCCCGTGCAAGCAGGCTCAGTAACCTCTGGATGGCCGGCATAACCGGCTGGAATTTGCGGTATCGAACCGGCATTTCCCGGCTGGCCCCGTTCCCGAGGTGCCTTGAGAGAAAACTGGTCAGCGCCAGCTCGAACAGGGTGACCCGGTTATCGGCAACCACCAGTTTCTGCACGTTGGCGATCAACCCTTCCCGCTCCTCCGGATCCAGCTTGCGCAGGGCCGGCATTGCCAGTTCGAGGGCAGGAAAGCGGACCTCATCGCCCTGCGTTTTCAGCGTCGGCAGAAGCTTGTCCAGTAGGTCCCGTTCCACACCCAACAGCGGGTGAGCAGGAATCAACGCCAGTCGGTCTCCCTGGTGTTCCCGGGAGAGTCCGTCAAGGACCAGGGCATAGCAGAGCTGGACTGCGCCGGGGCGTGTGTACAGCAGGTTGCGAAATGTGGCGGGTAGCCGGTTCAGAAACCGGGTCGCAAAGTCCTCGCCCTGACGGGTCACGGTGCCGACTCGTTGGGATAGTCGCTTGCCATGGTGGGAGGACTCGGGTGCCGCCGATGCCAGTGGCGAGGTGCTGGCTCGATTGGGCGGTTGCGACGTCTCGACTGAGGCATTGGCGAACCCGGATGCCTGGGCGGGCACTCTGCTCCTGGTGGCGGAACGAAGGTCGGCGCCGGTTTCCGTATCGCGGAAACGGCTGCGGAGTCGCGCCAGCATGCCGGGTTGAATGCTGTTGATGCGCTCCTCTATGGGCGGGTGGGAGGCCAGAAGCGAGGAAAACTTCATCCGCGCGCTTTCGCCAAAGCACATGTGATTCATGTCGGTGGCATGGCTGGTGGTGTCCAGATACCCGCCCTTGAGTCCGATTTTAAACAGGGCGCCGGCAATCCCCTCGGGATTGCGGGTGAACTGTACCGACGAGGCATCGGCCAGCATTTCCCGTTGCCGGGAGACGGCGGCCTGGATCAGCCGACCGAAGAACACGCCGACGTAGCCAATCACCAGTAACGCAATACCGATCAGGCCCATGGCGGCCTGACCGCGACTGTCGTTGGACGATCTGGAAGCGCGGTGGCTGCTGTAAAACGAGATGCGCAGCAGGAAGCTGCCAATCTGGCCAATCATCAGGATGCCGGCAAGAATCGCGATCAGTCGAACGTTCAGCCGCATATCGCCATTCAGGATGTGACTGAATTCGTGGCCAACCACGCCCTGAAGCTCGTCACGGTTGAGTTGGGTGAGGGCCCCATGGGTGACCACCATCACCGCTTCACCGGGCGTGTAACCTGCGACAAAGGCATTGATGCCGGTTTCCTGGTCCATCACGTAGAGTTCCGGCACCGGAATGCCGCTGGCGATGGCCATCTCCTCGACAACGTTGCGGAGTTTGCGCTCGTCGCCATCGCCAGTGTCCGGGTCAATCAGTCGAGCGCCCACCATTTTGGCGACCCGCGCGCCTCCGCCCGCCAGGTCGATCCAGCGAACCAGGGAGCTGACGCCAATGAGGGTCACAACGGTGGCTGAGGTTATCAGACCGTGGCTGGAGAGCAGCCAGTCCTGGAAGGCCAGCCCCGAGGTTTCACTTCGGGTCACAAAATACCCGACCAGACTGACGGCCAGCGTGATCAGAACCACCGCTGTAAGGAAGAGAAAGACAAGCAGGCTGGTGTTGCGCCGGGCACTGGCCTGGCGCTGGAAAAAACCGGGATGGGCCATGGTTCAGAGCATCAGAAGGCGACTTTAGGGGCCTGCCGGGCCTCCGGAGACTCGAGTTCGAGCTGTGAAGTTTCCTTGAACGCGAACATCCCGGCGATAAAGTTATTGGGGAACTGCTCGCGGAAGATGTTGTAGCTCATTACGCCGTCGTTATATGCCTGACGGGCAAAGGCCACCCGGTTTTCGGTGCTGGAGAGCTCTTCCATCAGCTGTTGGATGGTCTCGTTCGCCTTGAGGTCCGGATAGTTTTCCGCCACCGCGTAGAAATTGGCCAGGGCCTTGGTGAGGAGATTTTCCGCACTGCCCAGACGCTGGATCTTGGTGCCATCTCCCGGGTCCCGGGCGGCGTCCTTCTGGGCGCTGACGGCATTGTTACGTGCTTCCATTACCTGGGTGAGAGTGGATTTTTCATGGTCCAGATAGGCCTTGGCAGCCTCCACCAGGTTGGGGATCAGGTCGTGTCGACGCTGCAGCTGCACGTCGATCTGGGCAAAGCCATTCTTGAACTGGTTTCTCAGCGACACCAGACGGTTGTAGATGAAAACCAGATATATCACTGCGACGGCGATTACAATCAGACCGATGACGGTAGTTCCCATAGTTACTCCCAAGGGGCTTTAAAGTTTAGGCGTTATTTTCCGCGAACTGGCTGTGAAATCCCTTAATGAAGGTCTCAAATTCGCGTGATTGAAGTGGTTTGCTGAAGTAATACCCCTGTGCCAGCTGGCAACCTCGCTGGCTGAGGTAATACTCCTGTTCTGCCGTTTCCACGCCCTCGGCGACAACGGATAGGTTCAGGCTCTTGCCGAGGTCAATGATGGTGTTGGCAATCCGGGTATCTTCTTCGTTGACCAGCAGATCGCGGATGAACTGTTTGTCGATCTTGAGGTGTTGGACCGGCATCTGCTTCAGGTAGGTAAGCGAAGAATAGCCGGTGCCAAAATCGTCCACGGCGATGCTGATTCCCGCCCGGTTCAGGCGGTGCAGTTTCTCCACGGCATCCGAGAGGTTGGTCATAAAGCTGGTTTCGGTGACTTCCAGCTCCAGCCGTCCGGCCGGAATGTTGTGGCGCTGGAGGGTTTCCAGAATGTCCGTCACGATGCTGGGCTGGCGCAGCTGGACCGCTGACAGGTTAACGGCAATACGCAGGGGGGAGCCCTCCGTTGCCCAACGGGCGGCCTGCCAACATGCCTGCTCAAGCACCCATTGGCCGATCTCGACAATTGATCCGTTGGACTCGGCCACCGGAATGAAATCGTCAGGTGGCACCAAGCCCCTTGTTGGGTGTTCCCAGCGAAGCAATGCCTCGGCACCGATGACCCGTTTGCTCTCAAGGTTGACCTGAGGCTGGTACACCAGGTGGAACTGGTGGTTGGCCAACGCTTGGGAGAGGTCTTTCTCCAGCTGCTTCCGGTTGCGGATTTCCTGGTCAATGCTGGCAACATAGAACTGGAAGTGATCTTTCCCGTTCTGCTTGGCCAGTGTCATGGTCTGTTCGGCACTCTGCAGCAACCGGTCCGCCATATCGGTATCCGATGGGAAAAGGGCCACGCCGAGGGTTGCGGTGGTCGCAACGTTCTGGTCTTCCACCAGCATCGGTTCTCCAATGCAGGCGAGAATTGTCTCGGCTGTATCAGCTGCCTGGAATCCGTCTCGCAGCCCTTTTTCCACAATCACGAACTGGTCGCTACCCAGCCGGGCGATGGTGAATCGGGTGCTTCCCAGCCTGGCCACAAGCCGGTCGGCGACGGTCTGCAGGATCAGGTCGCCGGTGCGGAAGCCACACTGTTCGTTGACGGACTTGAAGTCATCAATGCCACAGACGGTAAGCGAGAGCACATTGTTGCGCTTCCTCGCCTCCTTGATGTCCTGTTCGAGCAGCTCCATGAAGGTGTCACGGCTTGGAAGGCCGGTGAGCTGGTCGTAGCGGGAAAGCCGGCTGACCCGGTCTTCTGCTTCACGATGCCGGGTCTGGCTGTCGCCAATGGCCACCAACAAATTGTTGGTGGCGTTTACCCAGAGCCCGAGCTCGTCACGTTGGTGACCGGCAGGAATGTCAACGAGGCGATCATCCGGATGTTCCGGATCAACCTGCTTGACCGAGCGCACGATGCGCAGGAGAGGGCGGGTCAGAAGCAGGTGGAAAACGAAATAGAGCACCATCCCGAGAATCAGCGCGGTAGCCACGCCGGAGGCAAAGGTCACGGTGGCCCGGTCGAGCCAGGTTCTCGCCGCAGGTGCGGTGTCGTAGTGAACTTCGAGGAAGCCGTACACGATGTTGGGGTCACCGTCCCGAATAAGCGGGGTGCGGTACAGTCGTTCGGCGTCGAAAATGGGATCGGTGACAGGGCGGAAGGTTGTCTGTTCCAGTGGTCGGTTTCGGTTGCCCAGGGCCTCGCCGTCCGGGTGGGTGATCCGCGCCAGTCGCACCGCCTCGAGGGCAAAGAGGCCGTCAACCACTTGCTGGGCCAATTCCGAATCGATGCTGAAGACTGCCTGGGTTGCAGCGTCCCGGACCATGGCAATGGTCTGGTCGGCCTGGCTATCGAGGTCCACGGAAACGCGTCTCGCGTCCAGGATAACCTGCACGGTGCTGACTATGACGCCGCTCAACAGGGCTATGGCAAGAATCCACCAAAAAATCCGATAGCCCAGGCGATGTTCAACCTCGAAGGAGTTTTTCATTCAGGCCTGTTTGTCATCCGTTTCTTCGGGAGGTCATGGTCGCATAATTCCCGTGACTTCGGGAGCTACTCGCCCGATTGGTTGTCAGTAGCGTCCAGGGTCGGCGTAACCTCGTTGAGTATCGGCGATTTTTTCAGAGAATGCAGGGCGGGCGTGTATCAATTTGTTAGGTTTTCGTTCCTCTGGATACACAAACGCCCGCTACGGAGCGGGCGTTTGTGTTGCAGCGGTCTTCAGCTGCGGTCTGTCAGTCATTCTGCATGTCTGATCAGGCCAGGTTTTCGTTCACGAAATCCCAGTTGACCAGATTCCAGAAGGCTTCCAGATAGTTCGGGCGGGAGTTGCGATAGTCAATGTAGTACGCGTGCTCCCAGACATCGACGGTCAGTACGGGCTTGTCAGCACCGGTCAGCGGAGTTTCCGCGTTGCTGGTGTTGACGATGGCTACGCTGCCGTCGGCTTTCTTAACGAGCCAGGTCCAGCCGGAACCGAAGTTGTTGGCGGCCTTGTCGTTGAACTCTTTCTTGAAGTCTTCAAACGAGCCAAACGCCTTCTCGATGGCGTCCTTGGCTGCGCCGGTGGGTGCGCCACCGCCGTTCGGGCTCAGGCAGTGCCAATAGAAGGTATGGTTCCATACCTGGGCGGCGTTGTTGAACAGGGGGCCGCTGGCGCTCTTGATGATGTCTTCAAGGGACTTGTTGGCGTTGTCAGTACCTTCAACCAGGCCGTTCAGCTTGGTCACATAGGTGTTGTGATGCTTGCCGTAGTGGTACTCCAGGGTTTCCTGGGAGATGTGCGGTTCCAGAGCGTTCTTTTCGTACGGTAGTGCGGGAAGTTCAAATGCCATGAGGTCGTTCTCCCTGTCTCTCTGTTTTTACGTGGATGTACAGTGGCCCAATATAAGGGCGATTTGAGCTATATCAACCCCTTGGTGTTAAAGAACTTTTAAACTCCGGACTGCCGGGGAGGAACTGCGCGCAATTCCGCACGCGCCAGACCAGCTCCTCGTAGCTGTCCGCCAGAATGTTCACATGGCCAAGCTTACGGCCCGGGCGCTCACCCTTATTATAGAGGTGCAAATGCGCGTACGGCAGTTCCAGTATGCGCTCTATGTCACCGTGCTCACCGATGATGTTGATCATGCAGCTTAAGCCCCTTGGCTCGGTGTTTCCAAGCGGATGGCCGCTGACCGCGCGAATGTGATTCTCGAATTGGCTGGTCATTGCGCCTTCGATGGTCCAGTGCCCCGAATTGTGAACCCGTGGCGCCATTTCATTCGCCACCAGCCCGTCGGCGGTCTCGAAGAGCTCAAGAGTCAGTACGCCAACGTAGTTCAATTCGTTCAATAGTGCCCGGATATACCGCTCGGCGTCTTCCTGGATGGATTTGTCGAGGTCGGGTGCGGGCGCAATGGAGTACCTAAGGATGCCTTCGTGATGGGTGTTTTCTGCCATCGGATAGAACGCCAGGTCCCCGTCCTCGGCGCGCACCGCGATCACGGATACTTCGCGCTTGAAGTCGACAAACTTCTCGACGATCAGGCGAGGATGCCCGATCGAGGCCCAGGCTTCGGCGGCGTCTTCGGGGCTGCGCAGGACAGCCTGGCCTTTGCCGTCATAGCCTTCGGTGTTGGACTTGGCCACTACCGGGCAGCCAAGCTCCTCGGCGGCGGCCTGCAGGGCGCTGGCGCTGTCGGCGATTCGCCACGCCGGGGTGGGAATGCCCAGCTGGCCAAACAGGGTTTTTTCCAGTTCCCGGTTCTGGCAGATCTGCAAGGCGCGCGGACAGGGGTGAACCGGTTTCACCTCGGCCAGCTTCTCGGCAACGCTCACGGGCAGGTGCTCGAATTCGTAGGTCACGCGATCTACCCGTGACAGGAAGTCATCCTGATACTGCCCCTCGCGGTCAATGATGACCTCACCGAGACCTGCGCTCGGGCTTCCTGACATGTCGTAGAAAACAAAGGTCTTGGCCAGTGGATAGCCGGCCAGCGCAAGCATGCGTCCAAGTTGGCCTGCACCTAAGACACCAATTCTCATCTTCATTCTCCTGCCAGCGTGCGGCAAATTTAGCAATCAGTTACGGCGGTTTCGGGGGACGATGGAGCGGTCTACTGCGCTCTCGGGTCCGGGTTGTCCAGGATCGTTTGTGTCTGGGTGGCCCGGAACGCGTCAACCTTTTTGCGCACGTCGTCATCCGCGGTACCGACAATCTGGGCGGCGAGCAGGCCGGCGTTGGTGGCCCCCGCTTTGCCAATGGCCAGGGTGCCCACCGCAATACCGCCCGGCATCTGGACAATGGATAGCAACGAGTCGAGACCGTTCAGTGCCTTGGATTCCACGGGAACCCCCAAAACCGGAAGCGAGGTCTGCGAAGCGACCATGCCCGGGAGGTGCGCAGCGCCGCCGGCACCGGCGATGATCACTTTCAGGCCCCGGTCCGAGGCGGTCTTGGCGTAGTCGAACAGCAGATCGGGGGTGCGGTGAGCCGAGACCACTTTGGTTTCGTAGGCGACGCCAAGCTTCTCGAGCATTTGCGCAGCGTGTTCCATAGTGGGCCAGTCCGATTTGGAGCCCATGATGAGTCCAACAAGCGGCTGCATAAGCAACGGTCCTGTGATAATTGGAAAGCCGGCCATTGTATGTTTTGGCTACTTACCATGCAACAAAGCCCGAACAGTCCGGGGCCCGCGAAACAAGGCTCCATTTCACCAAGTTTATAAGTGCATGTATTATCGGGTCTTGAGGTAAGGCCCGTCCATATTCAGGAGTTGTAATGGAACCCATCCGTCCAGATGATGATGAACTCAGATCCGAAGCCCCGATTATCCGCGCAGAGCGCGACGATCCGAAGCCGGCCAAATCGGAAGGCCCTTCCCGGGCAGAAGGCGCCTCCCGGGCTGGCGGAGGAAAGCAGTCGCGAGGCAACGGCTCCGGACACGGTGGTGGTAAGGCCGGCGGCGGTAAGCCTCTGTTGTGGCTCGTTCTGATTGCGGTCGCCGGGGCTGCGGGCGCTGGCTGGTATTCCCAGAATCAGCGTATCCAGGCTCTGGAAGGGCAGCTGGAGGAGGCGGATTACTGGGCCCGGCAAAGCAAGCTCGCGTTGGCTCGATTCCAGGGTGAGCTGTCGGAGACAGGCGAGAGCCTGCAGGAGCGTGGCGCGTCACTTTCGGAGCAGATTGCCGCCAACGATAAGGCGCTGGAATCGGCCAACAGCGAAATCCGGAAGTTGTGGGTGGTCGCGAACGAGCGGAACAAGGCGCGCTTGAATGAGCACCAGGAACGGCTGTCCACCATGGAGAAAGGCCTCGCGGAAAACGGCGAGGCGTTGGCGGCATTGGAGACCACGGTCGATCAGGTAAACAGCTCCTTGGCAGCCGATATTGCAGCCCTGAAGGAGCAGACCCAAACCTCCGTTGTGGCGCTGCAGGAAGCGACGCGCGAGGCCACGGATCAGTTGACCAGGCTCAGTCAGCAGATGGCTGACGTGGATCAGGTGGTTGAGAGCCGGATCCGTCGCTTCGAGCAGGAGCAGAAGCTGGGTATCAGCGGCATGGAAGGTCGAATTTCGGCACTTGAACAAGAGGCCGACTCTCTCGCCGGAGAAAGCAGTGTCCGGTCGCTTCAGAACGAGGTCGAAAGCCTCAAGCGCACGGTTCAGGCAATCGACTCGTCCCGGGCGCAGCTGACCTCTCGTCTGGTAAGGCTGTCTGAAGAAGTGAACATGCTGCGCTCCCAGGTCTCGCGCAACTAGTTTCGCTCAATTAAGGGGCGGTGCGGGTTCGAGGGGGACAGGCGTTTGTAACGGTTTGTATTCATCCCTTTGCGGTAGCTCTCATTTCTGACATCGAGCTGTTGGTATCATCAGGCAACTCGCGGAAAGAAGAAGAGTGAACAACAATGAAAACCCAAACGCCCCCCGTCGTTCCGACTGGTATCCGGCTGCCCGCCCTGGTCGCCCGGGTTCTGATTGCATCGGTGTTGACGCTCAGTTCCGGTTGCACGATCTACCAATCCATCGGCAAGAGCGTCGGTGCGTTCCTGCACCCGGTGTCGGGCCCTGATTTCGTGCACATCCCGAACGATCAATGGGACCGGGACAACGCGCTGCTTTACTTCTATCGCACCCACTCCCAATGGGCGGCCGACGAGATTGAGTCGCCCAGTGTGTACATCGACGACAAACACTACTTCAACATCCGCAACGACAGCTACACCTGGCTCGAGGTCAGCCCTGGTGAGCGGCACATTGCCATGCGGCGGCCGCTGCTTGGCCTTGAAGGTCTGAATTCCTTCAGTCTGAGCCTGATTGCCGACGCCACCCTGAAGGTTGAGCCGGGGCGCATCTACTACCTGCGGTACAACGAACTGACCGAGCCCGAGCAGACTCACCCGGACCTGGATCCTGAGCATCCCCTGACCCAGGGCGATCTGCAACTGGTGACCAGAAGCTATGCCATGCAGGCGGGTGAGATCGTCAGCACTCGCTTCCTGAACAGTGATCTCCTGGCTCCGAACCATGCAGCCACCTCGATTGTCGAGACCAACGAGGACATGGATTACGAGCGCAAGATGGTGATGCTTGAAGAGGAGCGGGAGCTGGAGATTGAACGCCTTAAAGAGGAGGGCAAGTACCAGTCAGCGTCCTGGTTCTGGCCCTTTAGTGGTGGCCCCACAGTTCCCCTCGAATCCGAGAAAGAAATCGACCAGCTTGAGCGCGAATACGCAGAGCTCGAACGCGAGCGGGAGCGTCGGGAAGAAGCGGAATCGGGCGGAGGCTGGTGGATCTTCTGACGGATTGGCCCAAGCGACACGGAGTGTGAGCGATTTCACAATTGTCGAGTCGGGTTACCATTACTACACTGACATCGGTTGAAACATTCAGGAAGTCAAAACCATGTCCTTTAAGGATTCAATACAGGGCAGGCTTGAGAAGCTTGCCCATGAGGTCGTGCCTCAGTTGCTGGACACCTGGAAAGACGTTCAGAAGCGGCTGGATGATCTGAATTGTTCACTGGCCAATCGGGCGGTGCCGGAGGGAAGGCGCTCCAAAGTCAGCGAGCTTTCGCTTCGTCAGAAAGCCGAGCGGGCGGGCCAGGGGCGGTCCAACCTGAAGGTTGTAAAGCGCGCTCGGAAGACGTCCGTCAAGTAATGCTGGCCGATCAAAAAATGCCCAATTTTTAATGGGTTGGAAGTTTTTTCGGGTTTTTCCCGGAAAATATTTGACACCGTCAGTGAAATGCTTAAAATGCGCGTCTCACTTGGTTGAGACAGCATCGCTGCCTTAGCAATCAACGCGACGCGTTGCGAGTGAGAGCCTTTGAATGGCTTTCAACGGAAAGCCCGAAAGTGGGTGGTTAGCTCAGCTGGGAGAGCATCGCCCTTACAAGGCGAGGGTCACTGGTTCGATCCCAGTACCACCCACCACTTTCAAAGTGCATCACCGGATCACCCCATCCGGTTTTAGATTCGGACCCATAGGGTCAGGATTGATGCGGAGCGGTAGTTCAGTTGGTTAGAATACCGGCCTGTCACGCCGGGGGTCGCGGGTTCGAGTCCCGTCCGCTCCGCCATTTTATTCCCGGGTGGTTAGCTCAGCTGGGAGAGCATCGCCCTTACAAGGCGAGGGTCGCAGGTTCGATCCCTGCACCACCCACCAGAATTCCTGAAAAAGGCAGGCCCTCGGGCCTGCCTTTTTTGTTGCCTATTTGCCGATCAGCGACTGACCGCACACTCTCACCACGTTGCCATTGACCCCGTTGGATGCCGGATTGCAGTACCAGGCAATAGCCTCCGCCACATCCACCGGCTGACCTCCCTGGGACAGGCTGTTCATTCGCCGTCCGGCTTCGCGGATGGTCACGGGCATCGATGCGGTCATCTGGGTTTCGATAAACCCGGGGGCAATGGCGTTGATCGTGATGCCATTCTTTAACTGCTTCGCCATGGCCTCAACATACCCGATGACACCGCTCTTGGCCGTGGAATAGTTGGTTTGTCCGAAATTTCCGGCAATACCGCTGATGGAAGAAATGCACACGATGCGGCCGTTTTCGCGCAGCAGCTCACGGTGAGCGAGCTCTTCATCAATCGATTCTTCGGCACTCAGGTTGACGGCAATGGTCATGTCCCAGAAATGCTCGGGCATATTACCCAGCGTCTTGTCGCGGGTAATACCGGCGTTGTGGATCACCAGATCGACACCCCCGAAGTGCTCCTGGATGAAATCGGCGATGAGCTTGGGGGCGGCCTTGTCCGTAATGTCGCAGGCCAGCGCCTTGCCGTTGATGGCATCGGTCACTTTCTGCAATTCCGCCATTGCCGGCGGAATGTCGAGACCAATCACCGTGGCCCCGTCGCGGGCCAGTGTCTGGGCGATGGCGGCGCCAATTCCGCGCGAGGCGCCGGTCACCAGGGCGACCTTGCCGGTAAGTGGAGCGACCGGGTTGGTAGCCGGTGCGGCGGTGCTCTTGCCAACGCGAACAACCTGGCCTGAGACGTAAGCCGAGCGGGCGGACAGGAAAAAGCGAACGGTCGATTCCAGTTGTTTCTCGGCCCCGGGCGCCATCCACACCAGGTTGGCGGTTGAGCCCTTTTTACCGATCTCTTTGCCGACGCTGCGCACAAACCCTTCCAGGGCCTGCTGAGCGGCGGCCTGAGGTGCTTTTCGGCACGTAGCGGGGTTCTGGCCAATCACCAGGACTCGCGCATTGCCCCCGAGCTTCTTGATGGTCGGGTGAAAAAAGTCGTATACCGCTCTCAGCTCATCGGGGTTCTTGAGGCCGCTGGCGTCAAAGATCAGGGCGGAAAAGGTCTGCTCGACGCTCTGGGTCAGATCCAGTGCCTTGGCTTTGTTGCCAGCCTTTGCCGAGTCGTTGAGCGAGTCGATGCCGGCCGCGTGGTGCAGCGTGGCTGCACTGGCGCCCAGAATGCCGCCCAGTGTCGAAATGATTTTTCCGCCGGTGCCTGCACCAAGGAGTACGTCACCCTCGATAAAAGGTTGGTCCAGGCGGTTCAGGCGCTTGAGCGGAACCGGAGAGGGCAGGCCCAAAGATTGAGCGGCGGTCTTGCCCACCGGCGTATTGACGAATTTAAGATAGAGGTCAGACATGGGTTCTTCCTTGTGGTTGCTATGGGGCATCTTGGATGCGAATCGACCTACAGGGTAAAGAATCGGCCAGTTTTTGTATTGACTCAACGCATGGCGCGCGTTGTCAGGCATGCCAATGAGCGACTAGTCTTTCCGGTTAGACTGCGTTCAGGTTTAACACTTCCAGTAAGGACAACATCATGGCACAGGCACCGAAAACCACTCAAAAGAAAGCGCCCGGATCCTCAAAGTCCGCATCGGCCAAGCCCGCGCCGGCGAGGAAAAAGGCAGCGCCCGGCAATGGCGTCCGCCGCGTTGCCGTTCTTGGCGGTAATCGCATTCCGTTTGCCAAGTCCAACACCGCCTACAGCAAGATCAGCAACCAAGAGCTGCTGACCTCTGCCTTGCGAGGTCTGGTGGATCGATACAGCCTCCAGGGTCAGCGTCTGGGCGAAGTGGTGGCCGGCGCCGTGATCAAGCACTCCCGGGACTTCAACCTGACCCGGGAATCGGTTCTCAGTTGCGGGCTCGCCCCGGAGACACCGGCCTATGACATTCAGCAGGCCTGTGGCACCGGGCTTGAAGCGGCTATTCTGGTGGCCAACAAGATTGCGCTTGGGCAGATCGAATGTGGCATCGCCGGCGGCACGGACACGACCTCTGACGCTCCCATCGGCGTGGGTGAGGGCCTTCGCGAAATCCTTCTGGACCTCAACCGCGCCAAGACGGCGAAAGAGCGGCTGAAGATTATTGCCCGCTTCCGGCCCGGACATCTGGTTCCCGAGATTCCGGAGAATGGAGAGCCTCGTACGGGCATGTCGATGGGCGATCACGCCCAAGTGACGGCCCGGGAATGGGGAATTCCCCGCGAAGATCAGGACCAGTTGGCGATGGAAAGCCACCAGAAGCTGGCCAAGGCCTATGAAGAAGGATTCTTTACCGATTTGATGACGCCCCTGGCCGGGCTGGAGAGAGATAACATCCTCCGGCCTGACACCTCCCTGGAGAAGTTGGCCACCCTGAAACCCTGTTTCGACCGTGAGAACGGCACCATGACAGCCGCCAACAGCACGGCCCTGACCGACGGGGCGTCCTGTGTCCTGCTGGCCAGTGAGGAGTGGGCCAAAGCCCACGGCTACGAGGTAAAGGCCTGGCTGACCTTTTCGGAGGTGGCCGCCGTGGACTTCGTGGATAAGAAAGAAGGGCTGCTGATGGCACCGGCGTATGCGGTGCCGAGAATGTTGGCGAAAGCCGGGTTGAGCCTGCAGGATTTTGACTTTTACGAGATCCACGAGGCCTTTGCGTCCCAGGTGCTTTCCACCCTCAAGGCCTGGGAAGACCCCAAATTCTGCAAGGACCGCCTGGGGCTGGAGAAGCCGCTGGGGAGCATCGATCGCACCCGGCTCAACGTCAAGGGCAGCAGCCTTGCCGCTGGCCATCCGTTCGCCGCCACCGGTGGCCGAATCGTGGCCACCCTGGCGAAACTGCTGGAAGAAAAAGGCAGTGGACGCGGCCTGATTTCCATTTGTGCCGCCGGCGGGCAGGGGGTTACCGCGATTCTGGAGCGCTGAGTTTCAGAAAATACCAATTTGGCTTTGACAGGCCCGGTTCCAGCCCTTATCATGCGCGCCACGTTGATCGGGGATACCCGGTCAAACAACCAGTTTGATGCGGGGTGGAGCAGTCTGGTAGCTCGTCGGGCTCATAACCCGAAGGTCGTAGGTTCGAATCCTGCCCCCGCTACCATCATAAAAAAGCCGACTTTTCAGTCGGCTTTTTTATTGCCTAGAATCCGGCGGGCGGCTGAAAGCCCGCCAACCCCGCGTCCTCCAGCAACTGCCCGAACCGTATCGTCGTCAGGTCCTTCCCGGGTGCTCCGATTACCTGAACGTTAAAGGGCAGGCCCTCCCTGGTTTGCCCCACCGGCACTGAGGTTGCAGGCAGGCCAAGGAGCGTGGCCAGGGCGATCCAGCAGAACTGATCCATGTAGGCGCGGGGTTGCCCCGCCACCATGATCCGACGCTTGAACACGGGCTGGCTGTGGTCGTGTCGAATGGCTGTCGTGGGAGTGATCGGCGTGAGCAGAACGTCGAATTCCTCGAACAGGGTTTCAATCTCGCCGCGCATTTTCTCCCGAACTTCGTTCCAGACGGCCCATTGGTGCGCCGCCTGATTGACGCCGCGTCCGTACTCGCCAATAAAGGGCGTCACCGGCCCGAAGAGTTTCAGCCAATTTTCGAATCGGGCAATCAGCTTCATCTGGCGGCGCTGGGCGGGCTTCAGGGACGTTGCCAGCAGACTTCCCAGGAGGTTGAAGTAGGCGGGCAGAATATGTTCAAGATTTAGCAGTTCGTGGTTGGGCTCGGCCACAAGCGCGCCCCGCTCTTCCAGTGCCTTCGCCAGGCCTTTGTAGCCGCGGCGGAGCTCATCGTCGATGGGGCAGAGCGGATCATCGAACCAGAGCCCGACCCGTGCCTGCTCCAGGTGATCCAGAGCGGCGGGCTCCATGTTGAGTGACCAGCTTCGACGTTCGACGGGCCGGGGGCCGGCGATAATGCCAAGCAGGAGCTCCAGATCCTTGCTGCACCTGGCCATGGGGCCGCCTTCAGCCAGATCCGGCCTGGAACGGGTGCCCGGAGGCCCCGGGATATGACCCCGGAAGGAGACCAGTGAGCGGGTGGGTTTGTGGCCGAACACGCCGCAGAAATGCGCAGGTGTACGAATCGATCCCGCCAGGTCACTGCCGACCTCCAATGGGGTCATGCCACTTGCCAGCGCCGCAGCCGCGCCCCCCGAGGACCCGCCCGGAGTATGCGCCAGCTGGTAGGGGTTGCTGGTCACGCCGAACAGCTTGTTGTAGCTCTGTAAATCCGTGGCGTACACCGGGACGTTGGTTTTGCCGAGGATGACGGCGCCTGCCTCTTCAAGCCGCTGGGCAACGTCTGCGTGTTGCTGGGGCACGTGTTGCTTCAGCGCCGGCGCGCCGGCGGTGGTAGTCATCCCCGACACTTCCCAGGTGTCCTTTAGCGTCAGGGGCAGCCCCTGTAGGGCCGCCGGTGCTTCGCCAGCCGCCAGTTTCCGGTCGGCAGCCCTGGCCTGCTCCAGCGCCCGGCTCTCGTCCAGCGTGACCACCGCATTGACCGCTCCATTGTGCTGCCGGATGCGTTCCAGAAAGCGTCGGGTCAGGGTTTCGCTGGTGAGCTTGCCGGATTTGAGGTCCGCCAGAAGCGCATGGGCGGGCTGGTAATGCATTGAATCCATGACGTTTTAGCCTTGTTTTTGGTTCAGGAAGGGGCGGAAATCAGGGCAGGTTCTCGCGCCAGTACTTCACGCGAACCTGCGCTTTGACGGCATCAATGATCTCGACGATGAGGTTGATCAGGGCCTCGTTCTCGGCTTCACCCTCCGGCACCTGTTCCGGGTTGGGCAGGAACACGTTGACGATGTCCTCAATGAAGGCGTGGTTGGACGCCGAGGCGAGGTCCTCGAGGATCTGATGGATCACGTTGGCAACAATGTCGCCGACCGCCTCTTCGAGGGTCTCCTGAATGGTGGGACCGACCACGGGCAGGTACTTCAACCGGGAAAGTTCAAGGTTCTGCTTGAGGGCGTTGTCCACCCGGTCCTCCAGGTAAGCGCGCAGCGCGCCCCGGTTGGGGACGTAGCCTTCCTGGGCGGCTTGCGCAACGCGGGTGGATATCCAGTCAGAGAGCATGGCCCGCCGGGGGTAGAGGATGTCTTGCTGTATTTTGTCGAACAGCGGCGAGCCTCGGCGGACCTCCTGCTGAACGCCGCTCAGAACTTTCAGCACGATTCGGTCGGACAGCTCCTCCATGAACGCCTCGTAGTAGAAGTTCACGAAGCGGTAGAGCTTGGTGCTGGTGACATCGATGATCTTGTACTGGTGAAGTCGATAGATGATGGAGATGACCCGGAGAATCCGCAGGAAGCGCAGACTGCCCACGGGGATACAGCCGACCAGGTCGTACCAGTGGATAAACGGGTAGAAGTACCACCGGTCATAGATGTTCGCTTTGATCGCGTATCCCCAGCGCAAGAAAAACTCGCCCAGAAAGATCGAGACGAAAATCATGTCGTAAAAGATGAAACGGTCGTGGATCGGGTGGTACAGGGTCTGCAGGCCCGGCGTGTATTCCTTGAGAAGATCCTGGACGGCGACGAAGTTGTAGATGGAGTCCCAGATGATAAAGGCCAGGTTGATGATCAGCAGACCCAGCATCAGGAAGTCAATGATGAACCAGATGAGCTGATGGCTGGACTTCAGATTCTCGCGATTGATGTGGAGCATTCAGGACTTCCGGTTGCCTGTCAGGACGTTATAAGTTTTTGACAGATTAGCTTATTTTACTCCTGTCGACGACTCACCGTGGATTAACTTGACCACCTGCAGTTAAACTCCCACGCTTGAATGGACGGTTCGTTTACGACTCTCAACCCTGAAATAGCCGGATGCTATCTAGAAACCACGTTGTTACATCAAGCCGGATCCGGCTCCTCGCGCTTCTACTCCTCTGGGTGCCGGTGACGGCGTTTGCCCAGCAGGTCGAGGTAAAGGTTGAAGGTGACTTTCCGGAACTCGAGGAAAACGCGGAGGCCTTTATCGGGGAGGTGGAAGGGCGCAGTGAGAGTAACCTGCATCGCTACGCCTCGACGGCCGTCAATCAGGCCGGTCGGGCACTGCGGGCCCTGGGGTATTACAGTCCGCAGATAAGTTGGCGCGTCGACCAGGGCGATGCCGAGGAACCTGCCCGGCTGGTGCTGGAGATTGTGCCAGGCGAGCCCGTAAAAGTGGTTTCCCGGACGGTGGACATCCGGGGTGCTGCCGCCTCCGATACCGAGTTTATGGATGATCTGCCAAAGCGCCCTGCCGAGGGAGATGTCCTGAATCACGGCGAGTATGCCAACCTTCGGGACACTATCCAGGCCCGGGCCCGTCAACGCGGCTATTTTGATGGCGCCTTTGTTGAGAAGACCTTAAAGGTCAATCCCGAGACCCGAATTGCCGAGATCACCCTGATCTACGAGAGCGGGGAACGTTATCGCCTCGGTGAAGTCTCATTTGCAGAGGGTCATTGGTTCGAAACCAGCTTGCTGGAGGACTTTGTCACTTTTGAGCCGGGTATCCCGTACCACACCGATGAAATCGCCAAGCTGAACCGCGACTTGTCCAACAGCGGATATTTCTCCGGGATCAACATTGATGCAGTGCCTTCCCGGGCCGTTGACCGGGTTATTCCTGTCAGTGTTGCCCTGACCCGTCGAGACCCGCGTTCGGTTGCGGCCGGCGTCGGCTTCTCTACCGACGTTGGCCCCCGTTTTAAGGGCAACTGGCGCGAGCACTGGATCAATCCCATGGGGCACCGACGGGGCGCTGAAACCGAGCTGTCTGCTCCGCGCCAGAATGTCAGTGCCTGGTACGAGTTGCCACTGGACCCTCCGATGACGGACCTGATTCGCCTGACGGCCGGCTATCAACGGGAAGACATCGAGAATGTTGAGTCGGAATTGCTGACCTTTGGCCAGCAGTGGCAGCACGAACTGGACAGCGGTTGGCTTCAGGTGCTGTCGATGCGGTGGGAGGGTGAACGCTTTAATATCGGTGATGATGAGACTGGCACCAGTAGTCTGTTCCTGCCGGGGGCGGGCTATTCCAAACTCTACGCTGATTCGGCGCTCGACCCCTCGAAAGGGTATCGGTTTCAGTTCGACGTCACAGGAGCCCATCGTGCCGTGTTGTCGACGGTAGATATTCTGCACGTCAACGCGTTGGCCAAGGGGTTATACACCCTGTTCGATAACCACCGTTTTCTTGGCCGCGTTCAGGTAGGTGCCTTAGCCACCAGCAATTTCGAGGATGTGCCGCCGTCGCTGCGTTTCTTTGCCGGTGGTGATCAGTCGGTCCGTGGTTATGGCTATGAAACCCTGTCCCCGGAAAACGACAACGGGGTGCCGGTCGGCGGACGTTTCCTGTTGGTGGGCAGTGGTGAGTATCAGTACCAGTTTGCCAAAAAGTGGCGGGTGGCCTTGTTCGTGGACCACGGCAACGCCATCAATGATCCTCTGGACCCGCTCGCGACGGGTGCCGGTGTGGGGCTTCGCTGGATCAGTCCGGTGGGCCCCCTGCGGCTGGACGTGGCCAAGGGTCTGGACCGGGAGTTTGGAGGTGGCTGGCGTATTCACTTCTCAATGGGACCTGAATTGTGACCGATCGCAAGGACCAACACGAGGATCAGCAATCGCAGGCTCCCCGGCGGCGCCGATCAGCCTGGTTCTGGCTGTTGCTGGGGCTTGGCCTCCTGATCCTGTTGCCTGTCCTGGTCATGGTTGCGATTCTGTTGATCCTGAGGTCGGAGACCGGCACTGCGTGGGTCATTGATCAGATCCCTGGCCTGGAGGTCAGCGACGACACGGGATCCCTGCTGGGGCAATGGCAGGCGACGACAGTTGTCTGGCAGGGTTACGGCGTTGACGTATCCGTGGAAGCGGCGCTGATCGACTGGTCCCCTTCGTGTTTGCTCAGGAAGCAGATCTGTCTGGATGCGCTCAGTGCCGGGAAGATCGATGTCAATGTCGAGCCTGCCTCTGATGAAGAGGAAAGCGGGCAGGGCGTCAACTTGCCGGATCTGGACCTGCCAGCGGGGCTCCGCATCGGCAAGGTTGATCTCGGGGCGTTCAGCTTCAACGAGGCCCGGATTTGGGATCGATTGGAGCTGTCGGCCGGTGGCTCGGGATCGGACTGGCGGATCGAGCGGGCCTTTTACCAGTTGGATGACTATTCAGTGACGGTCTCCGGTCACCTCGAGACCCGGCGAGACTGGCCGGTGGATCTGAATGTCCAGGCATCCTTGCCGCCCCCATCCGGCGACCGCTGGTTGCTTGATGTGAACCTGGGGGGGAGTGTCCGGGATCTCAGGTTATCGGGGCAGAGTCAGGGATACCTGGAGGCGCGACTGAACGGCCAGGTGTCGCCACTGGATTCGACCTTGCCGGCAGAAGTCCGTATCACCTCAAAGCAATTCCTCGCACTCGAAACGCTCCCGGCAACCCTCATGCTGCAGGACTGGGCGGTTGAGGCCGCTGGCAGTCTTGAGTCAGGCTTCCGGACGCGGGCCAAGGCAACGCTGCCGGGGACCCAGGGCCCCATCGGTGTGACCCTGGAAGGCGTGGTGGGTACGGCTGCAGCCCGAGAACTGGAACTCGTCCTGTCATCGGATGCGTCGGGACATGCCCGGGTTACCGGGGAAGTGTCCTGGCAAGATGGCCTGGAAGCGGACGCGCAGCTCTCGCTGAACCAGTTTCCCTGGTACTCGCTGATCCCGGACCTGGAGGAGCCGCCGGTTCGACTGAACCGGCTCGACGCGTCGGTATCCTGGTCCGACGGCCGGTATCACGCCGATCTGGAGGCCGATGTGGATGGCCCTCAGGGAGCCGCGACGCTCTCCTCGGTGGTGGATGGTGACGCCAGCCAAACCAGGCTGACCGACCTGAATGTCGTGACCGGTGCCGGATCCCTGTCCGGTGGGGGTACGGTGAGCTTTTCCGGCCCCCTGTCCTGGGACGCCGCCCTGGAGCTCGATGGTTTCAATCCGGGCTACTGGGTGCCGGCGCTCGAAGCCAGTCTCAGTGGCAGCATTGAAACTTCCGGATCCCTGCGTGAGGGCCAGATTCCCGCTATTCAGGCCCAATGGGATCTCGGCGGGCAGTGGCAATCCCAGCCCGCGGAAGCCCGCGGATCCCTTGACTCGTCGAGGGGTAACTGGGACGTGTCCGGCCTGGAGATGACAGTGGGAGAAAACCGTCTGGAAGGGGCTGGCACCTGGGGCGAGAAACTGGCCGGCAGGCTTCGCCTGAGTTTGCCGGCGCCCGGTCAATTACTGGCTGACCTGACGGGGCAGGTGGATGCCGAAGTGACGTTAGGCGGCACCCCGGATGCGCCTACCGGAGAGCTGACTCTCGATGCCCGGGACTTGGGCTGGCAGGATACTCTGTCGATTGCCAGCCTGGATGTGAACGCGGCTCTGAAGCGGGGTTTCAGCCTCACAAGCCGAGCCGAGGCACAGGGCATTGAAGCAGCGGGCCAACGACTGGAGGCGTTGGCATTGAACGCCTCCGGAACGAAGGCGGATCACGAGCTGGACATCTCGGCCATCCATGCGGAAGCCACCGTGCGTTTGTTGTTTGCCGGAGGCTTCAACGAGGGCTCGTGGAGTGCCTGGGCGGGCTCACTGGCCCGGGGGCGCATTGACGTTCCGGAACAGAATCAGCGTTGGGACCTGGAATCGCCAGCGGCACTGGCCTACACGGACAATGGCGAACTCAGGTTTGGTGCTCACTGCTGGCGCTGGCAGCAGAGTACCGTGTGCGCAGAGGATCAGACCCTGTTGCCCACCCCAAATCTTGCCTACCGGATTGACGGCTTCCCGACGGCCGCTCTCGATCCACTAATGCCGGAGGGGCTTCGCTGGCGCGGGGTTCTTAACGGCGAGATTGATGTGACCATGGCGGACGACGGGCCGCGAGGACAGGTCAGGGTAGACGCCGGCAGCGGGAGCTTCGAGCTCCTCGTGGAAGAAGAATGGGAATCATTGGACTACGACCGTTTTGTCACCCAGCTGAACCTGAAGCCGGAGATAGCCGAACTGGATCTGCAGCTTTCTGGTCCTGACCTGGGGAATCTTTCGGTCGATGTCGCGGTTGATCCTCGTTCGCCCGATCGTCAATTGGAAGGGCAGTTCCAGCTGGACAACCTTGATATCGCCTTAGCCGGACTGTTTGCGGGCCTCGAGGAGGTGTCCGGTCAGATCAATGGTCAGGGCAAACTGTACGGCCCATTGATGAAGCCGGCCGTTGATGGGGAACTTGCGCTCACGGACGGTCGCGTGGTTGATCCGAGCTTAGCGGTTCCACTGGAAGAGATTGTTGTCAGTCTCGGGCTGAACGGATACTCCGCGACCATCAGCGGCAGAATCCAAAGCAATGCTCGCAGCCAGACCAGGCTCAGTGGCAACGTGAATTGGGAGAATGCGCCGGAAGGGCGGCTGAACATCGACGGTGAGCGCATTCCCTTCAGTCTTGAACCCTACGCACAGGTGGAACTCGCGCCGGACCTGACCATTGCGTTCAGGGAAGGTGAGCTGAACGTGTCCGGCAAGTTGGCGGTGCCGCGGGGCAGCATCGAGATCAAGGGCCTGCCGGCCCAGGCGGTGTCGGTGTCGGAAGATGAAGTGATTGTTGGCGTGAAGCAGGAAGAGCCGGCCATCCGTACCCTCAATATGGATGTCACTGTGGTGGTCGGAGAAGACCGGGTGAGCTTTGCCGCCTTCGGCGTCACCGGAGATCTTGAGGGCACGCTTCGGATCGGCAACGAGCTGGATACCCGTGGCACCCTGCAACTGGTGAATGGACGCTATGAAAAGTTCGGCCAGGAACTCGAGCTGCGAAAGGCCCGAATACTGTTCGTGGGTAATCTCACGCAACCCTACCTGGATGTTGAGGCAATCCGCACGGTCGATTCTGTGGTGGCCGGCATTCGTTTGAGTGGCCCCGTACAGTCCCCGTCCACGGAAGTGTTTTCCAACCCGGAGATGCCGCAGACGGACGCTTTGTCCTATCTGATTCTGGGCCGTCCGCCCCAGAGCCGAGGGGATGAGGGGCAAATGAGCGGGGCTGCGTTATCACTGGGGCTGACCCAGGCGAACAAGTACACCGGCAAGCTGGGTGAGGAATTCGGGATTCAGCAGTTCATGCTGGAATCGGAGGGCAGCGGTGAGCAGACCTCTGTGGTGGCCAGCGGTTACCTGACGGATGAACTCAGCGTGCGCTATGGCGTCGGTATCTTTGAGCCCATTACCACCGTGGCTCTGCGGTATGACCTCGGGCGGTATTTCTATCTGGAAGCGGCCAGTGGGCTAGCCGCTTCGCTGGATATTTTCTATACCCGGGATTTTTGATCTCAATCCAGTTCAAAGGTGGCGTTGACCGTTGCGTGGACTTCTCGCACCCCGACCTCGGATACCGTATCAGCGGATCCCTTGGCTTCCGCCATCATCATTGGAATCGGCCGGAAGCCCCCGTTGATGGTGATGCTCACGACGTCACCGCAGGATTGCTGGAGTTGCTGTGCCACGAACTCGCAGCGGGACTGGGCATCCGCAATGGCTTTGGACAGCGCTTCCCGCTCGAGCCCGGTCTCATCGGAGTGGAAGAACTGATTGGGCCCAAGGTGGTAGTTCAGCCCGATGGACTGAGCTTGTTCAAGCAACGGGTTCAGCAGGGACAGGTCATCAATGTGGAACGTGACCGTTTGTGAGGCCACTGCCCGTGTCTCGGGTTCGTTGCCCCGTTCGCTGCCCGGCAGGGTCCGGTTGTACAGGTTCACGGTGGCGTCCGTGTAATCCTGCAGCCGATCCTGGTACGGACTGATGGCTTCACGCCACTGGGTCATCATCGCCGCCACCTGCTCCGTCGCCTGCTGCGGCATTTTATGCTCGGCACTGGCGGTGAATTGCAGGCGGGCGCTGTCTGGCTGATAGCGCACGCTGCCCTCGCCGCTCAGGGTCACTTCGCCAGCCATTGACAGGGCAGGGACCAGTGCCAGCGCTACGCCCAGGCCTGATACGCGCTTCCGTATGTTCATGGGTCATTCCTCCTCTGAATTCCTGTTGGGATCGGGCGTTCCGGAATCCGGTTCCAGGCGGCCCAGTTTGAAGTCCAGCGCTGCCTGGACGAATTGTCCGAAAATACGGCGATGTCCTCCATGGTATAGCAGATATTCCGGGTGCCACTGCACGCCCATCAGCCATTGATCGTGGGTATTCTCGATGGCCTGGACAAACAGGTCGTTATCGACGGCGACCACTTTCAGGTTTCGTCCCAGCCGTTTGATGGCCTGACTGTGAATTCGATTGGCGCCGATCATGGACGACTGCATGATGCGGCCAAGCCTGCTGGTCTTCACCACCCTGACCGTCTGCATGGGCAGGAGTAGCGGGCGGTGCCGGGTGTGCACCCGAAAAGGTGTCACATTCTGGCACAGGGAGCCCCCGTGGAACACGTTGATAAACTGGGCCCCTCGGCAGATTCCCAGCACTGGAATTCCGATCCGCTCCGCTTCCTCAAGCAGTCGCTGATCGGTGGCATCCCGTTTGCGATCGTAATTTGCCGTGACCTGCGGTTGCTGGCCATAGCGCTCCGGGTGGACATGGGTTCCCCCGGAAAGCACAAGGCCGTCCAGCAGGGAAACGTCGGTCCGTGACCCGGGCCGGATATAATGGGTTCGGGCACCCTGCATCCTGATGCCCAGGCTGATGAGGCGGTGTGCTGTCCCCTTCCTTGCCGGGCCGCTGATGCCGATGGTCAGTCCCGGAAGTTCCTGTTCGGGTTCCCTGAATTCAGACATAACCCCTACTTTGTAGCCAGTCGGCGGATGTATCGAGCCAGCTGTGGGTTAGGTTGTGCAGGCTGATTCTGTTCCCTTCCCGGAACAACGCCCGGAGCTCGGCCAGCTCGCTGGCATTGGATGCAATCTGCTCGAGAATGACCCAGTCGTTCCAGACGCTGGAAAAATGCCACGAGGGGTTATCAATGTCACAGTCGGGCAACCGGTAATGCAGGGTGGGGCGGCTCTTGATCCTCGGATCATCGACATACTGTCCCAGAAGGCCGGCATCGAGATGGGCAAACAGGGGCAGCAGATCCAGGGCCCGGTTACGGGTCGGATTGTATTCCAGGTAATCCCGCATCAGCGTTTCCTGATCCGGGGCGTAATCATCCTTCATGAGTATATCGGTGTACCGACTGCTCCACGGCTCGATGTACGTGGTGAATTTCCGGCTGATGTCCAACTGATGACGGGATTTGAGCCACTCGTACAGGGCGGCAAAGGCCTGGAGATAGCGAACCAGGGTATCAGGGGCCAAATCCGGGAGTTCCGGATTCAACTGGAGTCCGAAGGCATAGTAGATGGCTTCGCGGCTCCCGAGCGCGCCTTCCTCCCGCAACATGTCCGTGAGTGCTTCTATCCGGGGGAGTTCGGAGAACGGAATGGGCGGGCTGATGATCTCAAGTGGGACAATGCGTTCCGCTGCCGCATCGATCACTTCCATGGCCTGACCTCCCAGTTCCCGTATCGAGTCGGGCAGCCGGTCATCGGCAAGATCGAGATCCTTGATCGGGTCCGAGTCGAGCTCAACGGTAAAAGCGCCCAGATCGGTATCCAGTTTGGTGACATAGCGGGAATGCAGGTCGGGCTCGGTCTCCAGAAAACGAGCCATGAAGTTCACCAGGGTTTCGTAACCCAGGCCGGAAAGTTCGATTTCAATTCCAACGCGGCGTTCTTTGCCGTCGTTGGTCCGAAGGATGTCCGGCATCTTGCAGCCACTCGATTGGCTCATAGTTCTCCCTAACACGCAAATTTCAGGTGTTATCACCATACCACACTCCCTGAGGGTGGCATGGTTAAGCCATTGACAGAAAAAAAGCTCTGGGGCTTTACACTGGATAAAACACTGTATATAGTCATTTTACTGTATATAAAAACAGGGCTGGCCGGGCGGGTTCTCCGGCCGGCCCCCGGGATCCCCCTGATGGAGTGGCTCAATGAAGCTGACAGCAAGGCAATCTCAGGTACTGGACATAATCCGGCGCTATCTCGATGAGACGGGTTATCCGCCCACACGAGCGGAAATCGCCGCGGAGCTTGGGTTTCGGTCTGCCAATGCGGCGGAAGAGCATCTGCGTGCGCTAGCCCGCAAAGGTGCCATCGAAATGGTCCCCGGTGCCAGCCGCGGCATTCGCTTGCCTGAGGCGGAGGAAGATCTCGGGTTGCCCGTGATTGGCCAGGTAGCGGCCGGTAGCCCCATTCTTGCCCAGGAACACATCGAAGATCATGTCACCCTCCAGCCCAGTTTCTTCTCGCCGTCAGCGGACTATCTTCTGCGGGTGCGGGGCATGAGCATGAAAGATATCGGCATTCTGGATGGTGATCTGTTGGCCGTGCACCGTACCCAGGACGTCCACAACGGCCAGGTGGTTGTGGCCCGGGTTGGCGAGGAAGAAGTAACGGTCAAGCGGTTCCGCAAGGAAGGGTCAAAGGTGTACCTGATCGCAGAGAACGAGGAGTTCGACCCGATCGAGGTGGACCTTACCGAGCAGCAGCTGTTTATCGAAGGCTTGGGAGTGGGTGTGATCCGTCGGTCAGATCTTCACTGATCGGCTGAGTTGCCACAGACAGTATGAGAGCAGGTGAACCATGGAACAATTAAGCTTCAATCAGAATCTGGCTTATCAGCAAGGTGCGATGTCCTACGCGGTACCGCCGTCTGCGGCTCCAGAGAGGCGTTCCGTGATTCGTGCCCGTCGCAGGTCTGATGCCAGCGATGCGGCAGTGGCTGGCAACGTCACGGAGATCATTCTGCCGGAAGGCCAGGTCGAGAATTTCCAGTTGCTGCTGCCGATGCTGACGCAATTAAATCAGGAAAAGCGCTGGCTTGCCTGGATCGATCCACCCCAGGCGCTCGTCAGTAAGTGGCAGAAGATGCACGGCATTGTCGCCGGTGAGTTGCTGGTTCTTCGATCGACCGGCGACCATTCCGCACAGGAACTGGCGGAGATGGCACTGAGTGCAGGAACCTGCCACGCGGTTGTGATGTGGACGCGCAAGCTCGGCCATTCGGCCTTTCAGGCCCTCCAGCGGGCCTCTGCCAATGGCAACAGCCATGGTGTCGTTCTTCGCCAGCGTTGAGTCCAGGGAGCGTCACGCTTTGTCGTGACGTGATTCAGGCCTTCGGTGCCCCTCGCCCCCGGGGCTTGTTGATCAGTGGAGGGTGTAGGAAGGCTGGGGGTCGACTGCGTCCAGATCCTCATCCTCCCAATCGATGTCATGCGCGACATTTCCCACCGCCTCGATACCAGCGGCAATCATGGCCTTGGCCACATTCATATCGCGGTCTTCCATCATTTCCCGGGCTTCTTCGGAGAACGAGATTTTCACAAGAGGCGCGCTGTCGTCGTCGATACGACGCAGGGCATAATCGCCATTGCTCAATTGTACAATTTCAAAAAACGATGGTGACATTCGGTAAACCTTTCAATTAGTGAGATCTGGAAGGGTGTGGTGATCGGTTACCACTCACTGTGTTGCTCTTCCAGATCGTCGGCAAAATTTTTCATTGCGCTCAGCGTGCGGCGGAGCGCCTGGGCTGAACGGTCGGGCCCGGTATCGGCAGAAATCGCAATAATGTTCTCTGCACTGACCGATTTTCGGGTCGCCGGAGGCCGGCTCTGGGACATTTCCAGCTGGTCCAGATGGTTCCACCAGCTGCCCGACGCCTTTTCCAGTTCCCGCAGCCGGGCGATGTCTCCAGGGTGCTCTCCCACCAGCGAAGCCAGTTCCTCCAGGGTTGCTGGCTCTTCGTTCCGCTTCTGATATAAGCGGGCAATCATGACCAGCAGCAACTGTCTGGATCGGAGCAGGAGCTCAATCGTTCCTTGAATGGCCGCCTCGCGCCCCAATGCCAGCTCTGCTTCGTTGGCGGGACGATCTCCTGTAGCCACGGAATCATTGTCAAGCTGACTCAGAAGTGTTCGCGCAAGGAACAGTTTCTGTGAAACCAGTGAATGCCATTGCGAGGCCATGAGGTACCTGCGATCACGGAGCGGTCGTTTCAACCCGGAAAGTTAATTGCCAAGCATAACATTTTTAGCCCTAGGTTTCTTCCCCTCTCTGGGCGCTTTTCATTTCACAAGAAAATACAAACATTCACTTGAAACGGGCGTTTGAATTTGGCAAAAAGGCGCTCCGGTTTTGCCTGCTGTACGCATGGCCGTCTGCTGGTGTGCCTTTCAAATGACAGCACCCCAGCCAAACTGCATCATTTTTGGAGGTGTTAGGGATGCGGAACCATCTTGTTGTCGCAGGAATTGCAGCGGTATTGTTCGGGATGTCCGGGCACGCCCTGTCCAAGGTACCCCAGGCTGAAGCCGACCGGCTCGGCAAGGATCTGACCCCGGTTGGTGCAGAGCGCGGGGCCAACACCTCTGGAACCATTCCCGAATGGACGGGTGGCCTGACAACCCCTCCAGAATCCTGGCGAAAGGGCGAGGTTGAGACGAACCCGTTTCCGGGCGACCAGGCCCTGTTTGTGATTACCGGTGAAAATTACCACCTGTACCGGGACAAGCTCTCTGATGGCCACATCAGAATGATCGAGCAATACGGTCCGGAGTTTTTCATGCCGGTCTATGAAACCCGGCGTACCGCTGCGTTCCCGGAGCATGTCTATGGCAAGTTGCGGGAGAACGCGGTGAAGGCCGAACTTCTGGACAATGGCAACGGCGTCCGGAATACCATCATGACGAGCCCGTTCCCGATCCCGGATAACGGTCTGGAAGTCATATGGAACCACATCCTGCGTTACCGGGGCACCGAAGTTGCGTTCCGCAGCGCCTCTGCAACCCCGCAGACCAACGGTTCCTACAATCCGGTGGTGAACGACTACGAGTATTTCTTTGCTTACAGCAAGAAGGGCGCGGAGTTGGAGGAGATTGACAACAAGATCTTCTATCTCAAGACCGACACTATCTCGCCGTCAGCGCTGGCAGGCACGATCACCCTTGTGCACGAGACACTCGACCAGATTCGTTCGCCGCGCCTGGCATGGCGTTATGATGCTGGCTCCCGTCGCCTTCGCCGATCCCCCAATCTTGCCTACGAGACCGATCTTCCCAACTCGTCCTCTCTTCGGTCAGTCGATCAGAAGGACATGTACAACGGGGCACCCAACCAATACGACTGGACCCTGAAGGGCAAGCGCGAACTGTACGTGCCCTACAATGCGTATCTGCTGCACGATGAGGACGTCACACCTGACGACGTCATTCGGCCCAATCACATCAATCAGACCCTCGCCCGCTATGAATTACACCGGGTCTGGGTCGTGGAGGCAAAACGGCGCACAGGAATTGGCCATATTTATGACCGTCGGGTCTTTTATGTTGACGAGGACAGTTGGCAGATTCTGGCTTCGGAAGAATACGACGAGGCCGGCAATCTGTGGCGGGTTTCTGAAGCTCATAACATCAGCTATTACAGTGAGCCGGTGTTCTGGACTACCATGGAGATGACGTACGACCTCAAGGCCAACCGTTACTATATCGATGGCCTGAGCGACGGTTTCCCGGCATACGACTTCAATCCAGCATTCCGTGGCAGCGATTTCACGGCGTCGGCAGCGCGACGGGACGCTCGCCGCTGATTGAAATCGAGTGTCGGGGGCAGTGTGAGCTCTCCTGTCCAGCCCGGGGGGCCCTCACCGACACTCGACAGGAGCACACGCATGTCTGATTCCCAGTCCCATCTGGACAATGTGGACCAACTGATGGCGAACATGGGGCGAGCCTTGAGCGCCCAAGACTGGGACGAGCTCGCCCGCCTCAATGGTCAGGTCAGGTCTTTCATCGAGCCTCTGATGACTTCGCTCGAAGCGGGTGCCCTGGAGGCCGAGCCGGTCCGCACCCGGCTCCAGGAGCTTCAGCAACTGATCGACGCGGCCAACCAGGGCGCAACGCAAGCCCGGCAGGAGGCGCAGGACGCGCTCAAGGGTGTTAACCAGAATAAACAGGCAGCCAAGGCTTACCAAAACATTTCTTCCAGTCGCCCCAAATAGCGTCATAAAATTGACTCCGACGCTCTTACAGTCTTAAATACGGCAGAAATCCATCAAGAGATTGTTTGTGAATGTCCAAAAATAACAAGGTGCTGGTGCTGAGTGACAATGAGTCAAGACGCCGGGACATGGTCACGATTCTTGAATTCATCGGTGAAGAAGAAGTGGTTGCCGGTGAAGATGCCCTTGGCCTGCTGAAATCCGGCGACGTTGAACGCCTGGCGGAGGTTTCAGTCGTCGTTGTCAACGGGGAGGACAACGACGCGGCGGAGGCAGTCACAACGGTTTGCTCAGCCGTGCAAGGCGTGCCGGTGCTGATGGTGGGAGACCCGTCACTCAAGGGCGTCTCGGAAGAGCACGTGGCCCGCGTTATTGCCCGTATGGAATGGCCCCTGAATTACACCAAGTTTATCGACTCACTCTACCGGGCGCAGGTCTTTCGGGACCAGTACGGTCGTTCCCGTGAGCGGGGCCAGCAGCGCGGTCTGCAATTGTTCCGCAGCCTGGTGGGCACCTCCCGCAAAGTGCATCAGGTACGCCAGTTGATGGAGCAGGTCGCCGATAAGGACGTCAGTGTTCTGATCACGGGTGAATCCGGTACCGGCAAGGAAGTTGTTGCCCGTAACCTGCATTACCATTCCGCCCGGCGCGACAAGCCCTTTGTTCCGGTCAACTGCGGTGCCATTCCTGCGGAGCTGCTGGAAAGCGAGCTGTTCGGTCACGAGAAAGGGGCCTTCACCGGTGCGATCACGGCACGGGTAGGCCGGTTTGAGATGGCCGAGGGTGGCACCCTGTTCCTGGACGAGATCGGCGACATGCCCCTGAGCATGCAGGTGAAGATCCTCCGAGTCCTGCAGGAGCGGACCTTCGAGCGGGTGGGCAGCAACCGTACCCAGTCCGCGGATGTCCGAGTTATTGCCGCCACTCACAAACACCTTGAGGACATGATCGAAACAGGCGAATTCCGGGAAGACCTGTACTACCGACTGAACGTGTTCCCCATCGAAATGCCAGCTTTGCGGGATCGGGTGGAAGACATCCCCCTGCTGATCAACGAACTGATCTCCCGGATGGAGAAGGAAAAGCGCGGCTCGCTGAGGATGAATTCGGCGGCCATCATGAGCCTCTGCCGTCACAATTGGCCCGGCAATGTCCGGGAACTGGCCAACCTGGTGGAGCGGCTGGCGATCATGCATCCCTACGGCGTGATCGGGGTACAGGAGCTACCGAAAAAGTTCCGCTACGTGGACGACTACGACGAGAACCGGCCGGTAGAGGACGCGGGCATGCCGTCAGGCGTACCTGGTCTGATCGGGCTGGATGCGCCGGCGTTGTTGCCGGTTAATGGCATCGATCTCAAGGACTACCTCTCCAATCTGGAGAAGCAGTTGATTCAGCAAGCGCTGGACGAGGCCGGCGGCGTGGTTGCCCGGGCTGCCGAAAAGCTTCGGATTCGGCGAACCACCCTGGTCGAGAAGGTCCGCAAGTATGGTCTGAGGGAGGAAGAATCCGAAGAGACCTGATTTCACTTCCTCACTACCCGGAGTCAACGGCGTCAAAGGTTTGTAACCTGCGACGCCGTTCTTGTTTTTAGCCGACGTAAAACCGTCATTGGCTTGCTGCCTTTTTTTCTTTCTCACTGATATTTATAGGAAAACCTGAGTTGGCACGGTGCTGGCTTAAGGGCCTGTAAACGAATAATCCGAATGGTGCGGCCTTGATGGTTGGGCCGGTCAGGGGGGAAGCAATGAGTCAGGCACATTCTGTGGTTCAATCCGGCGCGCGAGAGGCCCAGACCAACGCCGCGGCGGACGTTAATGACAAGGTAACGGCACTGTTTCCACAGCAGGACGATGAGGCTGTCGATTCTGCCCTGGAATTGTTCAACCGGATGTCCCGGCAGATTACTGACTCCTACCGGACGCTCGAATCCCGTGTTAACCAGCTGTCTGGCGAGCTCACCCAGGAAACCATGCAGCGTCAGCAGGAGCTGGAGGCGAAGGAAGAGTTGGCAGACCAGTTGTCGACACTGCTCAAGGCGCTTCCGGCCGGCGTTGTGGTGCTCGACAGCCAGGGGGTTGTCACCCAGACCAACCCCGCCGCCATTGCCCTGTTGGGCGAGCCGCTGGATGGTGAACGCTGGATCGATGTCATCCAGCGCTGCTTTGCGCCCCGCCGGGACGACGGTCACGAAGTCTCTCTCAAGGATGGCCGCCGGGTCAGCATTGAAATCCGGACCATGGAGAACCAGCCCGGACAGCTCATCCTGCTGACCGACCTGACCGAAACCCGGCAGTTGCAGTCGCAGCTGGCCCACGCCCAGCGCCTTTCTGCCATGGGCAAGATGGTGGCATCCCTGGCACACCAGATCCGCACGCCACTCTCGGCCGCCATTCTATACGGCGGGCACCTGAGCCAGGACGACCTCGATGAGGAAATGCGCCAGCGCTGCGCCTCCCGCCTGATGTCCCGTCTGACCCATTTGGAGCAGCAGGTCCGCGACATGCTGATTTTCGCCCGGGGCGAGACCCGTCTCGCGGAAGAGCTTTCCGCCGGGACCCTCGTTTCAGCCCTTGGTTCCGCTCTTGAGGGTCTCAAACTTGCGCCCGGAACCGACGTATCGGTCATCGACGAGGTTCCCGCCGAGAGCCGCCTGATGTGCAATCGGGACGCGTTGGTTGGTGCCTGCACCAATCTTGTCAATAACAGCCTTGAGGCCGGTGCCACCTCGGTCGCGGTCCAGGTCATCGCCGAGCGCGGTGAGCTGGTGATCCGCGTGGTCGATAACGGGCCGGGATTCGAGCGCTCGGAAACCAGCCGGCTGATGGAAGCGTTCTACACCACGAAGTCCCACGGCACCGGGCTCGGTCTGGCCGTGGTCCAGGCCGTGGTCAAAGCTCACCAGGGGCACTTCCGCATTGAATCGCCGGAGCAGGGCGGCGCAGTTGCCACCCTGCGTTTACCGCAACTGAATAATAACCACTGATCGGAGGCAACCATGGCCAAGGCCCAGATTCTGATTGTTGAGGACGACCATGACCTGCGCGAGGCACTGGTGACGACGCTGGAACTGGCCCGTTTCCGGGTGCGGGAGGCGTCGAATGCCCAGGAAGCGCTGGCTCGCCTGGCGGAAGCGCCGGTGGATATGGTGGTTAGCGATGTCAATATGCCAGGGCTGTCTGGTCATGAGCTGCTCGCCGAGGTCCAGCGTCTGTACCCGGGGCTGCCAATGATGCTGATCACCGCCTATGGGCAGATCGATCATGCGGTGTCGGCCATGCAGGCGGGGGCCATTGATTACCTGGTCAAGCCGTTTGAGCCCCAGGTTCTGGTTGAGGCCGTGAGCAAAGTGGTGGGCGGTGCCCGTCAGAAAACCTCCGATGCGCCAGTGGCGGAGGACCCGATCAGCAAGCGGATGTTCCAGCTGGCCACCAAGGTGGCCGGTAGCGATTCCACGGTGATGATTTCCGGGGAGAGCGGAACCGGCAAGGAGGTCCTCGCCCGCTTTATTCATCAGCAATCTCCCCGGGCGGATCAACCGTTCGTGGCCATCAATTGCGCGGCCATCCCTGAGAACATGCTGGAGGCGATCCTGTTCGGCCATGAGAAAGGCGCCTTCACCGGTGCGGTGGCATCGTCGCCGGGTAAATTTGAACAGGCCAACGGCGGGACCATCTTGCTCGACGAGATCTCCGAAATGGATCTGGGGCTTCAGTCCAAGTTGCTGCGGGTCTTGCAGGAGCGGGAAGTGGAGCGCGTTGGTGGCCGCAAGACGATTTCCCTGGACGTTCGCGTGGTGGCGACGACCAACCGGGATCTGGGCGACTATGTCCGCGAGGGTAAGTTCCGGGAAGACCTGTACTACCGTCTGACCGTCTTCCCCATGCACTGGCAGCCTTTGCGGGAGAGACCGCTGGACATCATGCCGCTGGCCTCGTCGCTGTTGAAAAAACACTGTCAGAAAATGAAATTGACCGGCATTACCTTCGCCGCTGACGCCAGGAACGCGCTGGTGAATCACGGCTGGCCGGGCAACGTGCGGGAATTGGACAACGCCATCCAGAGGGCACTGGTGCTGCACCAGGGCAACGTCATTCACGCCGGTGACCTGTGCCTGGAGCTTGGCATTACCGGCAGGTCGGACAGTGCGACGACGCCAATGCCATCGCCATCATCTTTTGCCGAGCGTCCGTCAAACGGGGCCGAGTCCAACGCCGTCGAATCGTCGGCGGCGTCCTATCAGCAGCCAGCCGGGGATGATTCGTTTGCCGCGGGATCCCTGGGCGATGATCTGAGGCAGCAGGAGTTCCGTATTATTATCCAGACGCTCAAGCAGGAGCGTGGGCGTCGAAACCGCGCGGCTGAGCAGCTTGGCATTTCTCCACGGACCCTCCGTTACAAACTGGCTCAGATGCGTGATGCCGGCATCGATCTCGATTCCGAATTGGCCATGGCCTGATCTCTGAACAGACTCCTTCGTTGGGCACTCCTTGGGGTGCCCTTTTTTTGTCCCATCGATTTGTTGATCGCCGATGTCAAAAGACCGTCACGGGCCGATTTCCTGTCCGAAAAAATCTCATTAAGGTAATGAAATATATAGATAAACCTTACTTGGCCTGGTGATTGCTAAACGATCTGTAACGAGAATTCCATGAAAAAGTCCGCCACCCCACGCCCGGCGGCGGAATCGGGAGAGAGTTATGGTTCAGCGTGCCGACATCAACAGTGTTCTGTCCGACATCCGCTCACTGCGTTCACAGATGATGCAGAACCAGCAGATTCAACAGGATCAGTCGGTGCGAGGTCGAATTGACGGTCCGCGCCAGGTTCCGGGAACCCAGGAAACGCAGGAAGTGCCAAGCTTCAGCGATATGCTGGGCAAGGCGGTGAATAACGTGAACGAACTTCAGCAGAACACCAGTGAACTGCGGACGGCCTACGAAATGGGGGATCCCAATGTGGACATCACCCGGGTAATGATCGCCGCCCAGAAATCCTCTGTCTCCTTCGAGGCGCTGACCCAGGTACGTAACCGGGTGGTCCGTGCGTACGAAGACATCATGAACATGCCGATCTGATAACGGAGCAGAGACATGGCCAGCGTTCCTGCAGAATCCTCCTCGACAAATATGCCCGCAGCTCAGCCATCGGATGCGCCGGATGGCGGCAGCGATATGTTTTTGGGGTTCAATCGCCTGAATCTGCTGCGGCAGATTGGCCTGATGATTGGTCTGGCGGCCAGTGTCGCCCTGGGCGTTGCTGTGGTGTTGTGGGCGCAGGAGCCTAACTACCAGCCAGTCGTCGGGAATCTGTCGTCGTACAATCCTCAGGACGTCACCGCGATTCTCGAAAGCAATGGAATTGACTACAAGATGGATCCCCGGAGCGGCGCCCTGCTGGTGCCCTCTGACCAGGTCTACAATGCCCGCCTGAAGCTGGCCGCCGAAGGGGTGACCGATGAGAAAGTCCTGGGTTACGAGTTGCTTGATCAGGACCGTGGTCTCGGCACCTCGCAATTCATGGAAACCGTCAGTTACCGCCGTGGCCTGGAAGGTGAGCTCGCGCGCACCATCGGCGCCATGCGCGGAGTTCGCAGCGCCCGTGTTCACCTGGCCATCCCCGAGCGATCGGTGTTTGTACGCGATGCGCGTGAGCCCTCGGCTTCGGTATTCCTCGAAGTCTTTGCCGGCCGTCGTCCCGAGCAGGAACAGATCAACGCGATCGTGAACCTGGTGGCCGGCAGCATTCCGATGATGAAAAAAGACAACGTCACCGTGGTCGACCAGAACGGCAGCTTGCTGACCGGCATGGACGGCCAGGGTGAGACCGACCGGATGCAGGATCAGTACGAATACACCTCGAAGGTCGAGGAGCGGTTGACCCGCCGGGTGGCGTCACTGATTGCCCCCATCGTCGGCGAAGGTCGTTACCGGGCCGAGGTGTCGGCGGATCTGGACTTTTCATCGGTGGAGCAGGCAGAGGAACTGTTCAACCCGGAACAGCAGGCGGTTCGCAGCGAGCGGGAAATGAGCGAGCAGCGAGTGCCCGGTGGCGGACCGCTGGGCATCCCGGGGGCCCTGTCCAATCAGCCTCCGGCGGATGCCACGGTTCCCGAACAGGCGAACGCCGATGCGGACGACAATGAGCCGACCGCCCAGCCGGTTGACGTGCGCCGCGAGTCCACCCGGAATTATGAGATGGATCGGACCGTCAGTTATGTGCGCCAGGAACTGGGTCGAATCAAGCGGGTGACCGTTGCACTGGCCGTGGACGACATGAAAGTGGTGGACCCGCAGACCGGTGAGGTGAGCTACCAGCCTTGGCCGGAGCAAGAGTTGCAGCGCCTGAGCATGCTGGTGCGCGACGCCGTCGGTTATTCCGCCGCGCGCGGTGACAGTGTTACGGTGATGAACACGGCCTTTGCCCCGGAAGAGTCGATTGAGTTTCAAGCGCCGAGCTTCTGGGAGCAGCCCTGGTTCTGGGATCTGATGAAACAGGTGTTGGCGGGACTGGTCATTCTGGTTCTGGTACTCGGCCTCTTGCGCCCGACCCTGAAAAGTCTCTCCGGCGGAGGTCAGCGTGAGCGGGGTGGTGCTGCCGGTGATCGTGGATACGGCGAGTTGGACGGCATCGACGGAGGCGCAGAGCTGCGCGAGGCAATGTCGGCCCAGGACGATCTGCTTTTGCCCGGTGCGACAGACAGTTATGATAGACAACTCAATGCATTGAAAGGCTTGATTGCGGAGGACCCGGCCCGGGTGGCCCAGGTCATGCGCCAGTGGGTGAATGTCGATGACTGACCAAGACAACCAGCAGGGCGTGGCAGCGCCCCAGAAACCTCAGCGCAAGATCCCGAGGGTAGAGCAGGCTGCGATTCTGTTGATGTCCCTGGGTGAGGCGGATGCGGCCGAGGTTCTGAAGCACATGGGCCCCAAGGAAGTCCAGCGCGTGGGCGTGGCCATGGCCCAGATGAAGGACGTCAGCAAAGACGACGTCACCTTCGTTCTGAACCAGTTTGTGGATGCCGTGGGTGGCCAGACGGGCCTCGGCGTTGGCAACGACGATTACATTCGCGCCATGCTCACCCAGGCCTTGGGCGACGACAAGGCCGCGAGCCTGATCGACCGCATTCTGATCGGCGGCAACACCACCGGTCTCGACACGCTCAAGTGGATGGAGCCCCGTGCCGTCGGTGACATTATCCGTTATGAGCACCCGCAGATTCAGGCCATTGTGATTTCCTACCTGGATCCCGACCAGGCCGCCGAAATTCTGGCGACACTGGACGACAAGGTCCGGCTGGACGTGATGATGCGTGTGGCCTCATTGGAGAGCATACAGCCCCAGGCGCTGCAGGAGCTGAACGATATCCTGGAGAAACAGTTCTCCGGCGGTTCGGCGGCCCAGACCAGCCGGATCGGTGGTATCAAGCGGGCGGCGGACATCATGAACTTTATGGACCGCAGCATCGAAGGCAACCTGATGGATTCCATCAAGGACATGGACCCGGATCTGGCGTCGACGATTGAAGACCTGATGTTCGTCTTTGATAACCTCAAGGACATTGACGATCGCGGCATTCAGGCGTTGCTTCGCGAAGTGTCCTCGGAAGTTCTGGTTGTTGCCCTCAAAGGTGCCGACGACGCGGTCCAGGAGAAAATATTCAAGAACATGTCCAAACGCGCGGCCGAATTGTTGCAGGACGACCTCGAGGCTAAGGGGCCGGTCAAGGTCAGCGAAGTCGAAGCGGCCCAGAAGGACATTATCACGGTGGCACGACGCATGGCCGAAGCGGGTGAAATCTCACTCGGTGGTGCTGGCGAAGAAATGATGTGATGAAAGACTCGTCCAAGGACCTCAACCGGATTCCCAAGGAACAGCTCACAGCCTACGAGCGCTGGGAGTTGCCGTTACTGGACGGTCAGGGCAATGAAGTGCGGGAAGAGGAGCGGAACGTCAAACCCCTGACGGCCGCTGATATCAGTGAGATTCGCCGGGCCGCCAGGGAAGACGGCTATAACGAAGGCCGTGAGGAAGGTTACCAGGCCGGACTGGTCGAGGGCCGCGAGCAGGGTCGCGAAGAAGGGTTTCAGGTGGGCACGGCGGAAGGCCGTGAACAGGGCGAAAAGCAGGGGTACGAAGACACCCGCAAAGAAATGGACACCAAACTGGATCGCCTGGAACACCTGATGGGCGAACTGGTTTTGCCGATTCGTCGCCACGAGGACGAGATCGAAAGTGCGCTGGTGAATCTCACCACGGTGCTGGCCCGGGCGGTCGTGTTTCGGGAACTGACCATCGATTCCTCCCAGATTCAAAGTGTCGTCCGCAGGGCCCTGGAGGCTCTGCCATCGACCGCAGACAACCTGCGCATTCATGTCCACCCCGACGACGGCAACCTCGTTCGGGATGTACTGACGCGCCTGGACACCCAGGCCTCGGTCATTGAAGACGGCGACGTTCTGCCGGGCGGCTGCCGGGTGGAAACCCGACACAGCCTGGTGGACTTTACCGTGGAGAAACGATTCCAGCGGGCGGTTCAGGGCATGTTGGAGCAGAACTCGGAAGCCGCTGCGAGCACGGAGGCCGAGGATATGGATGCCTTGATGCGGGATCGGACCGATTTCCAGCGTGATGTACTGAACTCGACCGACGCCGGGGAGAAAGAGCAAAGCTCGCGCCCGGACGAACGTAATGATGATACGGGTGACGGCGATGACCTCACGCCTGGCTGATCGCCTGAACCGGTTTCAGGACTTTGTCGCAGAGGATCCCGAGCCCGAACTGTCCGGGCGTTTGACCCGGATGGTCGGACTGACACTGGAGTGCGTCGGTTGCCCCATGGTGGTCGGGGATCGCTGCGTGATCCAGGGGCAGGGTGCCGGCAGTGTTGAAGCCGAGGTTGTCGGGTTTGAGGACGACAAGGTCTACCTGATGCCGCTCACCGCCATTGAGGGCCTCAAACCCGGTGCCCGGGTGGTGCCGGTTTCGGCGGCCAGTCGCGTCCCGGTCGGACCGCAGATGCTGGGTCGGGTTGTCGACGGAAGCGGTGAGCCACTCGATGGTAAAGGGCCGCTGCAGGCCGAGACTCGGGTGTCGTTGTCCGGTGACATTATCAATCCGCTGCATCGGGCGCCGGTCCGGCAATCCATGGACGTGGGTATTCGCGCCATCAATGCGCTGCTGACGGTCGGCCAGGGCCAACGTCTGGGGCTGTTTGCCGGCAGTGGCGTAGGCAAGAGTATGTTGCTGGGCATGATGACCCGGTTCACCGATGCCGATATCACCGTGGTGGGCCTCATCGGCGAGCGGGGGCGTGAGGTCAAGGAATTCATCGAGGATATTCTCGGCGAGGAGGGCCTCTCGCGCTCTGTGGTGGTTGCCTCTCCGGCCGATGACTCGCCGCTGATGCGCCTGCGGGCGGCAATGCTGACCACGCGTATTGCCGAGTATTACCGGGACCAGGGCAAGCGGGTGCTTTTGCTGATGGATTCGTTGACCCGGTACGCCCAGGCCCAGCGGGAAATCGCATTGGCGGTGGGTGAACCGCCTGCCACCAAGGGCTACCCGCCCTCGGTCTTTGCCAAGTTACCGCAACTGGTGGAACGCACGGGCAACGGCCGACCTGGCGGTGGTTCGATCACCGCCTTCTACACGGTCCTGACGGAGGGCGATGACCAGCAGGATCCGATCGCAGATGCGGCCAGGGCCATTCTCGATGGCCACATTGTGTTGTCCCGCCGTTTGGCGGAGGAAGGCCATTATCCCGCCATCGATGTTGAAGCCTCGATCAGCCGGGTCATGCCCCAGGTAACACAGACCGAACATTTCGCCAGGGCGCAACGTTTCAAGCAGGTCTATTCACGCTATCAGCAGGCGCGGGACCTGATCAGCGTTGGCGCCTATGTCAAAGGGTCCGATCCGGAAACGGATTTCGCCATTGCCCACATCGGCAACATGGGCCAGTTCCTCCAGCAGGGATTGAACGAGAGCGCGCCATTGCAGGAAAGCATCGAGCAGCTGCTGGCGGTTGTGCCGGAGCGCCGCTCCCCCGAACGCCTGAAATCGGCCGCACCCAGTACCCAGGTAAGTACTGGCCGGGGTAATGGCTGATGCTTCGTTCCCGGCGTCTGGAAGTGGTTCTGTCCCTTGAAGAGCGTAAGGAGCAGGAGGCCCTCGAACGAATGGGGGAAGCCCGCAAGCTGGTCGAGCAACAGAGGGAACAGGTCGACAACCTGAATCGGTACCAGCAGGAATACCGTGACCAGATCCGACACAGCCAGCAGGGTGTCGTGCCCGTGAGTCGCCTGCAGGCCTGGCAGGCGTTCATTGCCCAGCTCGATCAGGTCATCATCCAGCAACAGAAACAGCTGGATCAGGCCGGGCAGGTGTTTGAAACCCGTCGGCTTGAGTGGCAGCAGGCCTGGGAACGTCGGCGGGGGATGGAGAAATACATTGAAACCTGTCGCCGCCAGGAGCAGCGGGAACAGGACCTGCGCGAGCAGAAACTGGCGGATGAGGCGGCAGGCCGCGCCTTCGCCCGCCGCCAGCGATAAATTTGCCTTGCATCAACTCACTGCGGATGCAATTTAGTCTCGTTGGGCTATCCTTACCCGGAGATGATCCATGTAAAACCCGGCGGTCAACGCTGCTCAGAACACCTTCGGAGGTTTCGGAATGCCGATTCAGACACGTCGCGGAGAGGATGGCCAGACCCTGATTATCAGTATCGAGGGCCGTTTTGATTTCAGTACCCACCAAGCCTTCCGTGATGCCTATGAGCATGGCGATGAAACAATCCGCAACTACGTCGTAGATCTGTCTGAAACCACCTACCTGGACAGTTCCGCACTGGGAATGCTGTTGTTGTTGCGGGATTATGCCGGCGGCGACGGTGCCCGAATTGCCATAGAAAACTGCAACAACGACGTTCGTCGAATCCTGTCCATCTCCAATTTCGAGCAGCTGTTCGCCATCAGGTGATCCACTCCTACTGTCCGGGGCCTCATTGTGGACGACTCTGTTGCTGAAACCAGGGCGCTCAAGATTCTTATCGCCGATGACAGCGACACCGATCGCCTGATCCTCAAAACCCTGGTCAAACGGCTGGGCCACCGGGTGTTCGATGCCAGCAACGGAGAGGAAGCCGTCAGACGTTTCCGGGAATCCGATCCGGACATCGTATTGCTAGACGCCCTCATGCCGGTCATGGATGGCATGGAGGCGGCTCGCCAGATCAAGCAGCTGGCCGGTGAACGGATGGTCCCCCTGATCTTCCTGACTTCGCTCTCCGAAGCCGGGGAACTGGCGCGGTGCCTGGAGGCCGGCGGCGATGATTTCCTGAGTAAGCCGTACAACCGGACCATCATCGAGGCCAAGATCAACGCCTTCAATCGCATGCGGTTGATGCATCAAACGCTCTCGAATCAGCGCGACATGATCCGAGAACGCAATCAGCAACTGTTGGAAGAGCAGAAGGTCGCCAAACGGGTTTTTGACAACGTCGCCCACACCGGTTGCCTGGATGCGTTCAACATTCGCTACCACGCGTCGCCGCTCACCATTTTCAACGGTGACGTTCTGTTCGCCGCACCGCGTCCGGCCGGTGGGATGCTGATTTTCATCGGTGATTTCACAGGCCACGGCCTGCCAGCCGCCATTGGCGCCATGCCGATGGCCGAGATTTTTTATGGCATGGCCAGTAAGGGGTTCAAGAGCGGGGATGTACTCCGGGAAATCAATCAGAAGCTCAAACAGATTCTCCCCACGGGCATGTTCTGTTGCGGCGGTATGATTGAGGCGGATTTCAAGCTCAACCAACTGCGATTCTGGAATGGCGGTTTGCCGGATGGTTGGCTGATTCGGGCAACGGGGGAGCATCAGATTCTGCCCTCTCGGCATTTGCCGCTGGGAATATTGGCGCCGGATCAGTTTGATGCCGATATGGAAATCCTGGCCGCCGAGCCTGGTGACAGACTTCTGATGATGACCGATGGGTTTCTGGAATCCCGTAATGCCGCGGGCGATGTCTTCGGGGAATCCGGGATCTGCAAGGCACTGGAATCGCAGGGCGAGGGCCAGCACCCCTTCGATGCACTGATGGGCGCCGTGCACCAGTTCCGCGGACGTGAGGGCGACGGCGATGATCTCACTCTGTGCTGCCTCGAAATGGTGGACGAGGCAGGTATTTCTGCCATTCCGGACCGGACGCCGCCCTCAGCCCGGCCCGGCCCTACCGAATGGCACTGCGTGTACGAAATTCGCGAACAAACGCTGGGGGATTTCAGCCCGTTGCCGCTGTTGCTGCATATCTGCATGGAAGTCCCGGGCCTTCGGCGCAAGAGTGGCGAGATCTACACATTGCTGGCAGAACTGTACAACAATGCCCTTGAGCATGGAGTGCTGGCGCTGCCCTCGGAATGGAAGCATTCGCCCGAGGGCTTTGGGCGTTACTACGAAGAGCGTCGGCGCAGACTGGCGCGGATTGAGGGACATTACATCCGCTTCAGCCTGCACCATTCCATGAAACCCTCGGGTGGCCAATTGCGTGTCATTTGTGAGGACAGCGGGCCGGGCTTTGACTTCAGGGATCACCCTATGTTGAAGGAGGGTGAGAATTCGGGAATGGCTGCCAGGTACGCCGGGCGCGGCCTGTTATTGTTGAAACGATTGTCAGAATCCGTCACCTTCCACCAACGGGGCAATCATGTCGAAATCGTCTACGACTGGGATTTTTCCGGAGCCTCGTCGGAACGGGCGTCAACAGACCGGCACTAGCCGGCACCAGACAGGGGGTTGGTATGACCAGGACACCACACCTTGACGAAGAAGCACTGGCTGAGCTTCAGGATGTCATGGATGAAGAGTTTGAAGTGCTGATACACACGTTTCTTAACGACTCCCGGGAACGGATCGCGGGACTCAAACAGGCGGTTAACGGTCAGGACGCCGATGCGCTTGCCCATATGGCGCACAGCTTCAAAGGTAGCTGCATCAACATTGGAGCACCACAGTTGGGCGAGCTTTGCCGGGTTGCCGAAACGGCGGGCAAGGAACAGCGACTGGAAGACGCCCCCGCCACGGTCGACGCCATTGAGTCAGAATTCCGGAACGTCACAAACCTGCTTGAGGATTTGCTGGTTCGTTAACGCCCATAAGCCGTCTGGCATCGCTTTTGCACACCTATGGGAAACCACCCGTCAAACGGCTTCAGGCCGGCAAGAATCGGGTGACCACGAGACAAAAGCGGCAAGAGGTTGCCATGCCCCAGATGGTTCTTCCCCAGACTCCCGCTCCCGGGATGCAAAAAGACGCCAGCATCGCCAGACCCGGTTCCGGAAGAGAGCCGGACGGCGAGAGCCGGTACGAATCGGTGTCACGGACGGAACAGGAGCGGCTGAACCGGCAGAAGAGTGAGCGCCGGGACGACGCCCAGGCCCGGGACAAGACTGCGGCCGACAAAACCGGGGGCGCCGGAGCGGATCGGCATGCCGCGGCATCGTCCGACCCGGCCCAATCGAAACCCGGGAATGCGAAAGCAACGGCCAAGGCCGACGCCGGAAAAACCAACACGCCCGAGACAGCCGGCCAGGCATCAACCGACACGGCCTCAGAGATGGACGTGAGCTCCACACCGCTCACGTTTGCCGAGTTGCAGGCGCTGTTGCTTCCTGCCGGTGGTCAGACCGGAGCCGTGTCCCCAGCAGCAGCCTCCAGTACCAATACAGTGTCCCAGGCGCTGAATCCCCTGATGCCATCCGGTGGCCCGCTCAATGGCGTTATCGCGGGTAAATCCGGCCAGGCCGGGGCCGCCGGCCAGGCTGCACCCGGCGTAACGGCGGGCCTGCAACTGACCGAGGCGTTGGCAGCGACAATCGGCTCCGAGAGCGGTCGGCCCGCTGATCCGACCAACCTCGTTGCCTCCGGTCGATTCCAATCTGCGCTGGAAGTCGCCAGTCAGCAGCCGGCGAATGCTGCCGCCGCCAAGTTGTCAGCAGACGCCTCGGTGCCGTTGAAAAGTTACGCCACGTCCATTGATACCCCCGTCGGGCATGCCGAGTGGGGCGACAAACTGGTGGGCAAGCTCAGTTGGCTGACCGCCAGGAATATGTCGGTGGCAGAGATTCACCTGACGCCGCCGGACATGGGGCCGATGGAGGTCAAGGTGCGGGTTCAGAACGAACAGGCCAGCATCACCGTTCACGCCACCAACCCTGTTGTGCGCGAACAGCTTGAACAGCATTCGCATCGGCTTCGGGACATGCTGGGCGACCAGGGGTTGAATCTGGCCCGGTTCGATGTGTCCGATTCGCCCCAGCAGCGCGGAGGCGAACAGGGGACTGGAGAGGGTCAGGACGGTGATGCGGGGCATCGCGCCGGCAACCCGGCGGTGGCCGAGGTGGATGATCCCGATGTTCAGGCCGGCAGTCTGGATCTGAGTTGGAAGGGGGAGGTCGATATTTTTGCCTGAGCGCGTCACGGGTGTGACGCCTCATCAGAAAACCGCTATCCATTCAAAAACTTCCCTCCAAACTGTTTTGCCCATCCTCCCGAGCAACGCTAAACTGCGGTTCTGAACGGGATGGATGGGGCTTCTGGCCCATCCTTTGCATTCAACTCATAAAAGTCGCGGAATATCACTCCGTCTGACGAAATTCTGGCAAAGCGGATACTATGGCTGAAAATACTGCGCCCGATGCGGCCCCCGCCAAGAAAGGCAAGCTGAAGCTCATCATCATGTTGGTGGTGGTCGTCACTCTGGCGGTCCTGCTTTCCGTTGTGGGGACGCTCTGGTTCCTGGGTGGGTCTTTGCCAGGCATGGAGGAAGACGCGGGAGCAGGCACCGACGAGACCGTGGAAGAAAGCTTTGTACCCAGTACTTATGTCGAGCTGGAAAAAGCCTTGGTCACGACGGTTCAGGCGGAGGGGCGCCAGCGGTATGCCCAGGTTCACCTGGCAATGGAAGCGACAGACCCGCAGGCGCTAACGGCGGCTCAGTTGCACCTGCCGCTGATCCGGAGCCAACTGGTCATGGTGCTGGGTGGCAGCAAATTCGATCGGTTGCAGACGCCGGAAGGACGGCGGGGGCTGGCCGACGAGATGTTGACGACCGTCAACGCCGTACTTGAGCAGGAAGGTGAGCCCGCGATCAAGCGGGTGCTGTTCAGAAATTTTGTTGTGCAATAGGACCCATCTCGGGCAAGGCATTTCAGGGGCAGGACTACTATGCAGGACTTGTTGTCACAGGACGAAATCGATGCCCTCCTTCATGGGGTGGACGATGGCGATATCGATACCTATGAAGAGACGGACGACACCGGCGTAAAGTCCTATGACCTCGCCAGCCAGGATCGCATTGTCCGTGGTCGGATGCCGACCCTGGAGATGATCAACGAGCGCTTTGCCCGTTATACCCGGATCAGTCTGTTCAACCTGATGCGCCGCAACGCCGATGTGTCCACCGGTGGCGTGCAGATCATGAAGTTCGGGGAGTACATCCACACCCTGTACGTACCCACCAGTCTCAACCTCTGTAAGGTGCGCCCGTTGCGTGGCACCTCCCTGTTCGTTCTCGACGCCAAGCTCGTGTTCAAGCTGGTCGACAATTTTTTCGGTGGAGAAGGGCGTCACGCCAAGATCGAGGGGCGGGAATTCACGCCGACCGAGACCCGTATCGTGCAGATGGTGCTGGACCAGGTCTTCCACGACATGAAAGAGGCCTGGCACGCGGTCCTCAAAGTGGAGTTTGACTACCTCAGCTCGGAAGTGAACCCGGCCATGGCCAACATTGTCAGCCCGAGCGAAGTCGTGGTGGTCAGCACGTTTCACATCGAGCTTGATGGCGGTGGCGGAGAGCTGCATTTCGCCTTGCCGTATTCGATGATCGAGCCCATCCGGGATGTGCTGGATGCTGGTGTTCAGAGTGACATTGATGACGTCGACGAGCGCTGGGTCAACGCCCTGCAGGAAGATATCAAGGACGTCAACGTACCGGTGAACACCACAGTCTGCCGGCGCCGTATCTCGCTGCGGGAGATCGCCAAGATGAAAGCCGGCGACATCATTCCCGTTGAAATCCCGGAATATCTCACAGTGACGGCAAACGGCATTCCGATTTACAAGGCCACGATGGGGACGCGAGACGGAAAGCTGGCACTGCGAATTCATGAAAGGGCATCGCTGCCCAAGGTCAAGAAACAACTGAAGGTGGGACGCAATGGCTGACGACAAGAAAGACGAGCAGCAGCTCAGCGAAGACGAGAAGCTGGCAGCGGAGTGGGAAGCGGCCATGGAAGAGTCCGGCGACAGTGACGACACGGGCTCCCCCGAGGACGAGTGGGCGGCTGCCATGGCAGAGGCCGGAGAGACCGGTAAGGACGACGACGTTCAGACGGCTCCTATGGAGGAGTTTGATCACGTAAGACAGCCTTCACAGGGCTCCGGGCCCGCCCCGGATATGGACGTGATCCTGGACATTCCGGTCACCATCTCCATGGAAGTGGGCAACACCCAGATTCCGATCCGTAACCTGCTGCAACTGAACCAGGGTTCGGTGATCGAGCTCGACCGGCTCGCCGGGGAACCACTGGATGTCCTGGTCAACGGCACCCTGATCGCCCACGGTGAGGTCGTCATGGTGAACGAGAAGTTTGGTATCCGCCTGACCGACGTGATCAGCCCCGGTGAGCGCATCAAACGGTTGCAGAAATAACATGTGGTCAAAGCTGGTTGGGCTGTCGGTGCTTTTTCTGGCCAGCCCGGTGTTCGCGGAAGAGGCCGTCAAGGCCGAGCAATCTGCACCGGTTCGCGCTCCGGATACCATGGGCACGCTGGTGAGCCTCGGTATCGGACTGCTGGCCGTGATCGCGATTATCTACGGTTGTGCCTGGATCATTCGCCGCATGAACGGCATGACCGGCATGAACAACAACGCCATCAAGGTGGTCTCGGTGATGGCCCTGGGAGCGCGGGAGCGGCTGGTGCTGATCGAGGTGGGTGGCCAACAGATGCTGCTGGGCATTACACCGTCGACGATCCGCACGCTCCATGTGTTCGATGAGCCGGTGGTTGATGCCAGTAATCCGCCCACTGGCGATTTCGCCAGAGGGCTTCAAGGCATGATTGGCAAATCCTGGACTTCGCCCACAAGGAACGATTGAGCCCATGATTGCCCCGATGTTCAACCGGTTTCTCCCGATTCTGATCCTGTTGCTTGGTACGTTCTGGGCGCCTGTGTCACTGGCACAGGACGCTGGCGGCGCCAGCGGCATTCCCGGCATTCCCGCCTTCACCGTCGAACCCGGGGAAGGCGAGGGCGTTCAGGAATACTCGGTAACACTGCAGATCCTGGCGCTGATGACGGCGCTGACCTTCCTGCCGGCGATGCTGATGATGATGACCTCGTTCACCCGCATCATTGTGGTGTTCGCCATCCTTCGCCAGGCGCTGGGCTTACAGGCCACGCCTTCCAACCAGATCCTGCTCGGGCTGGCGCTGTTTCTGAGTATCTTCATCATGAAGCCCGTGCTGGAGGAAGCCAATCGGGTGGGGTTGCAACCGTACCTCCAGGAGGAAGTAACATCCCTCGAAGCGGTGGAACTGGCCAGCCAGCCGTTCAAGAAGTTCATGCTTGAGCAGACCCGGGAAAGCGATCTGGCGCTGTTCATGCGGATGGCGGATGAGCAGTACCAGACTCCGGACGACGTGTCGTTTTGGGTACTGATGCCTGCATTTGTCACCAGTGAGTTGAAAACCGCTTTCCAGATTGGGTTTATCCTGTTCATCCCGTTCCTGATCATCGATATGGTGGTGGCCAGCGTCCTCATGGCCATGGGTATGATGATGCTGTCGCCGATCATCATTTCCCTGCCGTTCAAGATCATGCTGTTTGTCCTGGTGGACGGCTGGGCCCTGATCATGGGAACGCTGGCAGCCAGTTACGGAATATAGGGGGCGTTATGACTCCGGAAACCGTTATCGATATTCTTCGCGAGGCGCTCTGGATGATCGTGTTGCTGTCGTCGGTGATCATCGGGCCGGGGCTGGTTATTGGTCTGGTGGTCAGTACCTTCCAGGCGGCGACCCAGATCAACGAACAGACCCTCAGCTTCCTGCCGCGCCTGCTGGTGACCCTGATCGTCATCATCGTCATGGGGCCGTGGATGCTGACCCAGCTCCTGGATCACGCCAACCGGCTGATTTCCAGCATTCCCTACCTGATCGGCTGACGGATGATACCAGCCGAGTTCAGTGCGGATCTCCTTGGGCAGTGGGTAGGCCAGCACCTCTGGCCCCTGTTCCGCATTGCCAGCTTCCTGATGGTGATCCCCATCTTCGGCACCCAGCTGGTCCCGGCCCGTGTTCGCCTGGGGCTCGCCTTGCTGATGACCATTCTCATCGTTCCATTGATTCCGCCGGTACCTCAGGTGGAAGCCCTCAGTGCCGATGCCGTGGTGATCACCCTGCAGCAGATCCTGATCGGCGTCGGTCTTGGTTTTGCGCTCACCGCCCTGTGGCAGCTTTTTGTCGTGGCCGGCCAGATGATTGCAATGCAGATGGGCCTCGGCTTCGCCTCCATGGTGGATCCGGCCAACGGCGTCAACGTTCCGGTGCTGTCCCAGATCTACACCATCACGATTACCCTGCTGTTCCTGGCCATGAACGGGCATCTTGCGGCCTTCGAAGTGTTCATCGAAAGTTTCCGCACCCTGCCGATCGGTCTTGAGGGCCTGGGACAGGGCGGTATCTGGGAACTGGCGCACCGCATCAGCTGGATGTTTGCCTCCGCCATGCTGCTGGCCCTACCGGCGGTGACGGCGGTGCTGATCGTCACCATCTCCTTTGGTGTAACCACCCGGGCGGCGCCCCAGATGAACATTTTCGCCCTGGGTTTCCCGATTGGCCTGATTTTTGGATTGTTTGCGATATGGGTCCTGCACGCCAACTTTCTGCCGCACTTTGACCAGTATACGCGGGAGACCTTTGATTTCATGCGGCAGTTGCAGGGCCAGCCCTAGGCACCAACCCCAAAGACGCTGAGCCATGGCCGAAGAGAACGACAACAGCCAGGAAAAAACGGAAGAGGCCACGCCCCGAAGGCTTGAGAAAGCCAAGGAGGAGGGGCAGACGGCCCGTTCCCGTGAGCTCGCTACCATGGCGGTTCTGATGGCGGGGGCTGGCGGCTTGCTGATGTTCGGCACCAGCCTTGGTGCGACGCTTGAAGGCATCATGCGCGACAGTTTCGTGCTTGAGCGCTCGGCGATCTTCGATACCCGGCACATGAGTGTCCAGCTCATTGCCTCCGCCAAGGAGGCTGCCTGGGCCCTGTCTCCCATCCTGGTTGTGCTGTTGATCGCCGCCATCTTCGGGTCTATCGGCATTGGTGGTCTACTGTTCAGTGGCAAGGCAATCACGCCGAAACTGAACCGGATGGACCCGATCAAGGGTCTTGGCCGAATGTTCTCCGCGCGCTCACTGGTGGAGCTGGTCAAGGCCATTGCCAAGGTCAGTCTGGTCATGGCCCTTGCGGTCCTGATCCTGGACCTCAGAACCGAGGATCTCCTGAGTATTGCCGAAGAGCCCGCGGTTCCGGCGATGGAGCACGTGCTCTGGACGCTCGGCTGGAGCTTTTTCCTGCTGTCCTGCGCGACCATCATCATTGCCCTGATCGATGTGCCGTTCCAGATTTACGACCATCAGAAAAAGCTTCGAATGACCAAGCAGGAGGTCAAGGACGAGTTCAAGGACACCGAGGGTAAGCCGGAAGTCAAAGGCAGGATTCGCCAGCTGCAGCGCGAAATGGCCCAGCGTCGCATGATGCAGGATGTACCCACCGCGGACGTGGTCATCACCAACCCGACCCATTACGCCGTGGCGCTGAAGTACGACCAGTCAGCCATGGGGGCGCCGGTCGTGGTGGCCAAGGGCGCTGACGAAGTCGCGTTCAAGATCATGGAGATTGCCCGCGAGCACAAGGTGGAAGTCCTCCGCACGCCGCCCCTGACCCGGGCGGTCTACCACAACACCGATATCGGCGAAGAGATTCCCGACGGCCTCTACATGGCCATCGCCCAGGTACTCGCATACGTGTTCCAGCTCCGCCAGTTCCGCAAGGGGCGTGGGCCGAAACCGGGCATGCCTGACCTACCGATTCCTTCTGATCTTCGGCGGGATATCTAGCTTGCCTTCCGCATCTGACCTGTAAGCCTGGGGGGAGGTGGTGATCTCAAGAGTGGGCTTCGAGTACCCGAACCATCGGCTCGCCACGACTTTCCGGAATCGGCAGCGTCCCATACCAGGACCGTGGATCATGGACCTTGGTTGAGCCAAACCCGCATGAAAGGAAATGGTCGCGCGCCTCGTCGTCATTCCGGAAGTGGAACGACACCTCGCTTCGTGTGGCCGCGCCAAGGGCTGTGCCGAGCGCTCTCAGGGTGCCGTCCAGCAGTGGCTGTTTCGGCCGGTAGTAGCTCTCGGACAGGTAAACCGAGCCGGGACGCTTTGCCATGGCGCCAGCCAGACGCCGCCAGAAGTCACTGATTACAGCCAGCGAGAAGTAACTGGTCAGCCCCTCGGTAATGATAATCACCGGCCTGGCGTTGTCGAAGACCCGATCAATGACCTGCTCCAGTTGGTACTCGCCATGCTCGGCCAGGATATCGATCGGTGTGACCTGATGGTGGTCTCCCAGCCGGCCCGTGGCGAGCAGGCGCAGGGCCTTGCGACCGGCCATGTCCGGCAGGTCGGCCTCGACCATGTGGATACGGGGGTGTCGTTTGCGCAGGCGAATACCCCGGGGGGACATGCCACAGGCGATCTCAAGTACCTGGCCGATTCCCTGGTCGGTGATGGCCCGGTCAATCAGGTGGTCGATGATCAGGTGGCGCTGAAGCAGGAAGGTTCGGATGTTGCCCCCGATGGCAGCCTTGCTGGCGGCTTCGAAGGGCGTCATCAGGTGATAGAGCCAACGCCCCTCTCGGGTGGCGAGGGTATCGTCGGAAAGCCCGTACCGGTGCCAGACGGCACCGGTGTAGAGGGCAGTGAAGCTTATGCCCGAGCTGTCAGTCGGTTTGCTGCTCATAGATCGCTTTGCCCCATGCCTCGCGACTGCCGGGCAGGATCAGGTTCAGGATGATGGCGGCGACCGCACACAGGGCAATGCCCTCGAGATGCCCCAGCACCATTCCACCAATGCCGAACACCAGAGTGACGCCAACGATCACCAGGTTGCGGGACTGGGCAAGGTCAACCTGGTGGCGAATCAGGGTGTTGAGGCCCACGACGGCAATGGAGCCGAACAGCAGGCACAGGATGCCACCCATGACCGGAACCGGAATGGTCTGCAGGGCTGCGCCGAACTTGCCCACGAACGCCAGAATAATGGCGACAACGGCGGCCCACCACATGACCTTCGGGTTGAAGTTCTTGGTCAGCATGACTGCACCGGTGACTTCCGAATAGGTGGTGTTGGGTGGCCCACCGAGCAGGGAGGCTGCGCTGGTTGCCAGGCCGTCGCCAAGGAGGGTGCGGTGCAGGCCGGGCTTTTCAAGGTAGTTCTTGCGGGTGACGTTACCGATGGCCAGCACGTCGCCGATGTGCTCAATGGCCGGCGCGATGGCAACCGGAATCATGAACAGGACCGCGCCCCAGCTGAACTCCGGCGCGACAAATTTTGGCATGGCCAGCCACGCGGCTTCCTGGATAGGCGTAGTGTCGACAATGCCGGCGAAGGCGGAGAGCACGTACCCGGTGATGACTCCGAACATGATCGGAATCAGGCGGAAGATGCCCTTGGCCCAGACCGACATGACAATGGTCACGGCCAGGGAAGTCATCGCGATCCAGATGGCGGTGTCGTAGGGGATTAGCTGGGTTGCTCCATCTCCGGTGCGGCCTGAGGCCATGTGGACGGCGACCGGGGCGAGGCCCAGGCCAATGGTCATGATCACCGGCCCGATCACCACGGGCGGCAGCAGGGCGCGGACAAAGCCGGTGCCACGGAGACGCACCAGGCCACTGAGAGCGATGTAGAGAATGCCGGCCGCCATCAGGCCACCCAGGGTTTCTTCCATGCCAAATTTGCCCTTGGAGGCGATAACCGGCGCAATAAAGGCGAACGACGATGCCAGGAAGATGGGGATCTGGCCGCCGGTGACGACGTGAAAGATGAGGGTGCCGAGGCCGGCGGTAAAGAGCGCGACATTCGGGTCGAGGCCGGTGATCAGGGGCATCAGTACCAGGGCGCCAAATGCGACCAGAAGCATCTGCGAGCCGGCGATGGCCTGTTTCCAGACCGGGTCGTTGCTATGATCCTGCATGTTCAGACGTCCTTCTGTTTGGTGCCGAAAATCTTGTCGCCGGCATCGCCAAGGCCAGGCAGGATGTAGCCTTTCTCGTTCAGGCGCTCGTCAACTGAGGCGGTATAGATAGAGACGTCAGGATGCTTCTCAAGCACCTTGTCGACGCCCTCTGGTGCTGCAACCAATACCAGTGCACGGATTTCAGTGCTGCCCGCTTTTTTCAGGAGGTCGATCGTGGAGATCATTGAGCCGCCGGTGGCCAGCATCGGATCCACGATCAGTGCCATGCGCTGATCCAGCTCACCGACCAGCTTTTCCAGGTAGGTGCTGGCCTCAAGCGTCTCTTCGTTGCGGATCTGGCCAACCACGCTCACGCGGGCGACCGGGATCAGACTCAGAACGCCATCCAGCATCCCCAGCCCGGCTCGCAGGATAGGAACGATGGTGATTTTCTTGCCGTGGATCTGTTCGACGTTGACCGGGCCGGCCCAACCCTCAATGGTTTTCTCCTGAAGATTGAAATCCTTGGTGGCTTCGTAAGTCAGCAGGGCGCCAACCTCCTGTGCCAGTTCACGAAAATTCTTGGTGCTGATGTCCGCCCGGCGCATCAGGCCAAGTTTGTGTCGGATCAGGGGGTGTTTAACCTCGTGGATTGGCATGGGGTCACCTGTGTCTCTGGTTGATCTGTCGTGGTTTTGCAGCGCGTTCAAATGGCGCAAGGATACCGTATCTGAGAAGGAACGTCAGGCGACACCGGGAGAAAGCTCGGGGAAATCGGGTAAGGAGTGGTACGGATCTTGCGAAGCCTCCGTTAAAAGGCGCTAAGGCGTCAGACTTTCGACCCTGAAACCCTCTTCAGGTAAAGCCAAGCGGAGAAGAGTCCTGCATGGACAGAGCATTAGTCCTTAACAACGTCAAATCCCTGACGCGGGGAAATCTGGGCATTCCCATTATGCTGATGGGGCTGCTCGGCATGATGATCCTGCCGATGCCCGCGTTCCTGCTGGACGTTTTCTTCACTTTCAACATTACCCTGTCCATCGTCATCCTGCTGGTGTGTGTTTACGCCATGCGCCCTATGGAGTTCGCTTCCTTCCCTACGGTGCTGCTGGTGGCGACGCTTCTGCGACTGGCCCTGAACGTGGCTTCCACCCGCATCGTCCTGCTGGAAGGTCATGAGGGCGGCGACGCTGCAGGTAAGGTGATCGAGTCTTTTGGTGCCGTGCTGATTGGTGGCAACTACGCCGTGGGGCTCGTGGTCTTCGCCATCCTGATGATCATCAACTTCCTGGTGGTGACCAAGGGTGCGGGTCGGGTCTCCGAAGTCAGCGCCCGCTTTACCCTCGACGCCATGCCGGGCAAGCAGATGGCCATCGACGCCGACCTGAACGCCGGCTTGATCAACCAGGACGAAGCCAAGCACCGCCGCTCGGAGATTGCCCAGGAGGCGGATTTCTACGGTTCTATGGACGGTGCCTCGAAGTTCGTGAAAGGCGATGCGGTTGCCGGTCTTCTGATTCTTGCGATCAACATCATCGGTGGTGTCGCCATCGGTATGCTCCAGCACGATCTCACCTTTGGTCTGGCCATGCAGCGTTATGCCCTGCTGACGATTGGTGACGGGCTGGTCGCTCAGATTCCGTCGCTGCTGCTGTCCACCTCCGCCGCCATCATGGTTACCCGGGTAACCTCAAGCCAGGACATGGGTGGGCAGATTCTCAGCCAGATGTTCAGTGCGCCCAAGGCGTTGGCCATCGCGGCCACCATCCTGCTCATTCTGGGCCTGATCCCGGGCATGCCCCATGTGGCCTTTCTGGGGCTCGGCAGCCTTGCCGCCGCAGCGGCCTGGTATATCTGGAAGCACGATCGCCAGACCGTTGAGGAGGACGGTGTCTTTCCGAGCCGGGGCGGGGCTGCTGGCATGCCGCGGTCCAGCGGGCAGGACCTGCCACCGGGCGGGGACGGTGCCGGCGATCCGGGCCGCCAGTTGCCGGCACCCGGAGAGAACAAAGAGTTGGGCTGGGACGACGTTGCTACCGTCGACATCGTCGGACTGGAAGTGGGCTACCGGCTGATTCCCCTCGTGGACAAATCCCAGGGCGGCCAGCTTCTGAGCCGGATCAAGGGCGTGCGCAAGAAGCTGTCGCAGGACCTGGGCTTCCTGATGCCGTCGGTACACATTCGCGACAACCTGGACCTGATGCCCAACGTTTACCGCATCACGCTGATGGGCGTGACCATCGCTGAGGCTGAGATCCATCCGGAGCGGGAGCTGGCCATCGACCCGGGGCAGGTGTTCGGGAAGGTCGAGGGAATCCAGGGCAAGGATCCGGCGTTCGGGCTGGATGCCATCTGGATTGAGCCCGACAAAAAGGACCAGGCCCAGACTCTGGGCTACACCGTGGTTGATGCCAGTACCGTAGTTGCGACCCATCTCAACCAGGTGCTGCAGAAGCATGCCCATGAGCTGCTGGGGCACGAGGAAGTTCAGAAGTGGCTGGATCAGTTGGAAAAGACGTCGCCGAAGCTGGCGGAGGAGCTGGTGCCGACCACCGTGTCCATCAGCTTGTTGCTGAAGGTACTGCAGAATTTGCTCAAAGAAGAGGTCCCGATCCGGGACATGCGCTCGATTGCCGAGGCCATCGTCAATGTGCATCCCAAGAGTCAGGACCCGAAACTGCTGACCACCGTGGCCCGGCAGTCCCTGCGCCGGATGATCGTCCAGAGCATCTGTGGCAACGAGTCCGAAATCCCGGTTATTACCCTCGATCCGGATCTGGAACAGTTATTGCTAAAGTCTGTTCAGCAGAGTCAACAATCCGGCGGTCAGGATGACATCGGACTGGTTCTGGAGCCGAACATGGTGGAGAAGCTGCAGCGGTCGCTGCAGGAGAGTGTTCAGCGCCAGGAGATGCTGGGCAAACCGGCGATCCTGCTGGTGTCCGGTCCGTTGCGACCGGTACTGGCGCGGTTTGCGAGCTACGGGGTAGAGCGGTTGTACGTGCTCTCCTACCAGGAAATACCGGATAACAAACAGATCACTATCGTGGCGTCCGTCGGTCAGTAACGACGCGGACCACAACGCGGTCAGCGCCCGCAGGGGGTTGCCGGTGGAGGAAGAGTCAGTATGAAAGTAAAACGGTTTTTCGCTCAGAGCATGTCAGAGGCGCTGAAGCAGGTCAGTGAGCAGATGGGTCCGGATGCCGTGATTCTTTCCAATCGTCGTGTTGACGGCGGCGTCGAAATCGTGACGGCGCTGGACTACGACGAGAATATGGCGCGCCAGCGACTGGGCGACAAAGCCGAGTCTGCCACCAACGGTTCGCGCCTGGCTGAAATGCAGGCGGATCAGCACCGCCGGCTGGAGGACGAATTGAACCGGTCCCGTGATCGCATCCGTGAGGTCCGGGAAAAGCGGGCGAAAATGGGCGCCTCCTATTCCGATGGTTCGTTTGCCGCGTTGAACGAGGCAGCGTCTTCTGGGTTCGAGGAACCGGCGACCTCGCCGTCGGCCAGTGCTCGTGGGTATTCCGATGAGCTGGCCCAGATGCGGGCAGAAATCAGCTCGCTCAGGGATATGATGAGTGGTCGCGCCGCCGAGCCGGCAAAGCCGGTGAGCAATGCGGTGCAGCAGCGACTGGCCGAGCGGCTCCAGGAGTTCGGTCTGAGCGCCGACCTGTCAGGCTCGTTGTCCCGGCGCCATAAGGGTGGTCGTCTGGAAGACGGCTGGAAGCAATCCCTGAAAATGCTGGCAACCGGTGTCCGTACCTCACGCCAGGAATGGCTGGACGAAGGCGGAGTCTATGCACTGGTCGGTCCGACCGGTTCCGGCAAGACCACCACCATTGGCAAACTGGCGGCGCGCTATGTTCTGCGCCATGGGGCAGACTCGCTGGCGCTGGTCACGACGGACCGCTACCGGGTGGCCGCCCACGAGCAGCTGTTCGTATTCGGTCGGATTCTGAACGTGCCGGTTCGTGTCGTCGATGAAAGCCACTCGTTGGACGATATTCTGGACGAGTTGTCCGACCGGCACCTGGTGCTGATTGATACCGCGGGCCTGACCAGTTCTGACAAGGGTTACCAGGAACAGCTGGCGGAGTTGGCGCGCAGCCACCACAATATCCGTACCCATCTGGTGGTGTCTGCCACCAGCCAGCCGCGTATCATGAAATCCGTGTGGCATTGCTATAAGATGGCAAATCTTGCGGGCTGCGTGATGACAAAGATTGACGAAGCCCTGACACTGGGGGAATCTCTGGGATTCGTGATGGAAACCGGATTGCCGGTGGCCTATTACACGGACGGGCAGAAAATCCCCGAGGACCTGCACCACGCGGAGTCCATTCCCCTGGTGCGATTGGCCGTGGAACGGCTGAAGCGCCTCCAGCAACAGCAGGCCGTTGCCGAGGGGGCCTGAGCGGGGAAGGACCTTTACCGGATGACGGAGAATCCGGCGCGCAGAATTGGCGCCGTTCAGAGACACGACAAGCCTTCGGTATAACTGGCGAGAGACAAGAAACAACATGAGCAAAGCACATCCGGTACAGGTGATTGCGGTTTCCGGCGGCAAAGGTGGGGTCGGCAAGAGTAACGTGTCGGTCAACCTCGGTATTGCCCTGGCGCAGAAAGGTCGCCGCGTGGTCATTCTGGATGCCGATCTTGGTCTGGCCAACATCGATGTTCTGCTCGGAATAACGGCTAACCGGAACATTGCCGATGTGCTCGCCGGAGAGTGTGATCTCAAGGACATCCTGGTCAACGGTCCCGGTGGCATCAAGATTGTTCCGGCCTCGTCCGGCACCCAGCGGATGACCCACCTCAGCCCGATGGAGCATGCCGGCCTGATTAACGCGTTCAGTGAGCTGGGTGACCAGATTGATGTGCTGATCGTCGATACGGCAGCGGGTATTTCCGAATCCGTCGTCAGCTTCCTCCGGGCTTCCCAGGAACTGCTTTTTGTGGTCTGCGACGAGCCCACCTCCATCACCGATGCCTACGCCCTGATCAAGCTCATGAACCGGGAATACGGCACGAACCGTTTCCGTATCCTCGCGAATCAGGTGCGAAATGAGCAGGAAGGCCGACACCTGTTTGAGAAGCTCAGTCGGGTGACCGAACGTTTTCTTGATGTCGCACTACAATATGTGGGTATGGTGCCCTACGACGAAGCCGTCAAAAAAGCGGTACAGCGGCAGCGAGCGGTGTTGGACGCCTACCCGCGCGCCAAGGCATCCCTCGCGATCAAGGCTCTGGCCGACAAGGTCGACAACTGGCCGTTGCCGTCCTCGCCAAGAGGTCACCTGGAGTTCTTTGTGGAACGGCTCGTCGAAGTCTGAATCTGATCCAGTCAAAACAACACCGGATACATGACATTGGCGAAACATCTGGGAATCTATCAGCAGTCGGATGCGAAAAGTCCTTCTCGACTCATTGAAGAGCATGCGCCGCTGGTCAAGAAAATAGCCCTTCATCTCATGGCCAGGTTGCCCGCCTCGGTGCAACTGGATGATTTGATGCAGGCGGGCATGATCGGACTGCTCGAATCTGCCCAACGCTACAGCTCCACCAAGGGCGCTACCTTCGAAACCTACGCCGGCATTCGGATTCGGGGTGCCATGGTGGACGAGATCCGCAAAGGTGACTGGGTGCCCCGCTCGGTCCACCGAAATGCCCGCCGGATATCCCAGGCCATCAAGGCCGTCGAAGACCGACTCGGTCGCGAAGCCCAGGACCAGGAAGTTGCGGAGGAACTGGGTATGGAGTTATCCGAGTACCACGCCTCGCTTTCCGATGCCAACAGTGGACGACTTTTTAGCCTCGATGAGCTCAATGAATCCGGTGAGCTGCCGATAGAGGAAGCAGAGACCAGTGATAATCCGCTGGACGGTCTGGCATCCGATGCGTTCCGGCGCAACCTGGCCGTGGCCATTGAAGAGCTGCCGGAGCGCGAAAAGTTGGTCCTGAGCCTGTACTACCAGGAAGAGCTGAACCTCAAGGAAATCGGCGCCGTTCTGGGTGTCAGTGAGAGCCGTGTCAGCCAGATTCACAGTCAGGCCGCGCTGCGACTGCGAGGACGTCTCGCAGACTGGCGCCGGGATGCAGATGACTGAACGTGTGCACTCTGTGTCTGGCTCATAGAGCTGTGTAGTTTTTGGTAACCGGCGCTTTACACGAACACCAAAGATCAGACAATAAGTGCTTAAAACAGCGGCCTGCTAGATTTCGAACTCAAAGGTCAAACGAAATCCGGGTGTTACAAACTGGAGGTCCCATTGGACAAGAACATGAAAATCCTGATTGTGGATGACTTTTCCACAATGCGACGGATCATCAAGAACCTGCTGCGTGATTTGGGTTTCAGCAACACCGATGAGGCGGACGATGGCAACACAGCCCTGCCGATGCTGAAAAGCGGAAAGTACGATTTTCTGGTGACGGACTGGAACATGCCGGGAATGACGGGGCTGGATCTGCTGAAGTCCGTGCGCGCCGATGAGAACCTGAAGACGTTGCCCGTGCTGATGGTAACGGCCGAGGCCAAGCGGGATCAGATTGTGGCTGCCGCACAGGCCGGGGTGAATGGCTACGTCGTCAAGCCGTTCACCGCAGCCGTCCTCAAAGAAAAGATTGAGAAAATCTTCGAACGCATTCAGTAAGCAGAGGTCGGATGGCTCTCATGAGCGACAGCAACAAGAACCATCGTAGCCTTGATCCGGAGGCGACGGAGAAGCTCAAGCGTCAGAGCGCCGAGTTGGCCGCAAGCCTGGAGGCCGGAGATTACGCTCAGGCCATGACCGTGATCAATGAACTCAGTGAGGTTAGGGACCAGAGTCTCTACCGCGAGGTTGGCCGGCTGACCCGAAGTCTTCATGAAGCGATCCGCAACTTTCAGGTGGATCCGCGCAGCGCCGAACAACAGGAAGCGCTGTCAAAAATGACCGATGCCTCGGACCGGCTCGAGTATGTGGTACGGATGACCAGCCAGGCGGCCAACCGCACCATGGATCTGGTGGAGGAGACCATGCCTTTGGCCCACTCCGTCCGCGATGAAGCCTCAGCGCTTCGGGATGAATGGCAGCGATTGCGTCGCCGGGAAATGCAGCCAGCCGAGTTTCGAGAGCTTTATGGTCGGATCGACCAGTTCTTTGTCAGCCTGACAACGGACGCGGATTCGATATACCGGAATCTTTCGGAAATTCTGCTGGCCCAGGATTTCCAGGACCTGACCGGGCAAGTGATCCAGAAGGTCACCACCCTGGTGAAAGAAGTAGAAGAACAGATGCTCAGCCTCGTGGTTATGGCGAGCCATGTGGACCAGATAACCGGCACCGTACACCAGATTGACGAAATCCAGGTTTCGGCAGAAGAGGGTGTTGGCCCGCAGATCAAGGCTGATGAGCGTGACGATGTGGTTTCGGGGCAGGATGACGTTGATGACCTGTTGTCCAGTCTCGGATTCTGAATTAATAGGGAATACTCATGGCGTTTGATGCTGATGATGAGATTTTGCAGGACTTCCTCGTGGAGGCCGGCGAAATTCTCGAGAAGCTGTCGGAGCAACTGGTCGATCTTGAGCGACACCCCGACGACAGTGATCTGTTGAACGCCATTTTCCGCGGCTTTCACACGGTCAAAGGTGGCGCGGGTTTCCTCCAGCTCGATGCCCTGGTGAATTGCTGCCACTCCGCCGAGAACGTCTTCGATACCCTGCGCAACCACAAACGCAAGGTGGATGCGGAGCTGATGGACGTGGTCCTCGAGGCTCTCGATCACGTCAACGCCATGTTTGAACAGGTCCGGAATCACGAGGACCTGACGCCCGCCCCGGATGCACTGATTGCTGCCCTCGATGCGTTCGCGGAGCCTCAGGGCAATGCCGGTCAACGATCATCAGAAGTCCCCGCCGAGACCGGGCAAGGCGGCGCTGAAGAGGGCGGTGATATCACCGACGATGAGTTTGAACAGCTGCTGGACGCCCTTCAGGACGGGGGTGACGTAACCTCGGGTCAGCCCGCCAGTGCTGGTGAGTCCTCAGGTGCGCCTGCCGGGGACTCCGGTGATGACGAGATCACCGATGACGAGTTCGAGGCCCTGCTCGACCAACTTCATGGCAAGGGCCAGTTTGCCGGCGCTCCGGCGCACGATGAGCCTGCTGCCGGCGCCGGGCCGGCCGAACCGGCGTCGTCGGGTAAAGACGATGACCTGATTACCGACGATGAGTTCGAAAAGCTACTGGACGAACTGCACGGGAAGGGTAGTGGGCCCACCGCCACCGATACTGAGAAGGCCGCCGGAGCCGGGTCGTCTGCCGCTGAAGCGCCGAAAGCGCCCGCAGCCAAGCAGAAAAAGGACGAAGCGCCGGGGTCCGCCGAGCACTCCGCGCCGGCGACCAAGGCCGCGGCGCCAGCCACTCCAGCCAGAGATGCGGCGCCGGCGGCGGAGACCACGGTGCGGGTGGATACCAAGCGTCTTGACGACATCATGAACATGGTCGGCGAACTGGTACTGGTGCGAAACCGGCTTCAGCGGCTGGGTGCGGCCAGTGATGATGAACACATGCAGAAGGCCGTATCCAACCTGGATGTGGTGACGACTGATCTTCAGTCCGCCGTCATGCAGACGCGCATGCAGCCCATCAAGAAGGTGTTCGGCCGATTCCCCCGCGTGGTCCGTGACCTTGCCCGAAGTCTGAAAAAAGAGGTGAACCTCGTCATGCACGGCGAGGAGACCGATCTGGATAAGAACCTGGTGGAGGCCCTGTCGGATCCACTGGTTCACCTGGTGAGGAATTCGGTCGATCACGGTATCGAAGCACCGGACGTCCGCGAGAAGGCGGGCAAACCGAGGCAGGGTACCGTTACCTTGTCAGCCGAGCAGGAAGGGGATCATATCCTCCTGTCCATCGAGGACGATGGTGCGGGTATGGACCCGGAAGTGCTGCGTCGTAAGGCCGTTGAGAAGGGTATCTACGAACAGGATGCAGCGGACCGGCTGACCGACAACGAATGCTTCAACCTGATTTTTGCCGCCGGTTTCTCGACCAAGGAGCAAATCTCCGATGTCTCCGGTCGCGGAGTCGGCATGGATGTGGTCAAAACCAAGATCGGCCAGCTCAATGGCCAGATCAACATCGTGTCCGAGCGGGGCAAGGGCTCACGGATCATCATCAAGGTTCCGCTCACCCTGGCGATCATGCCAACGCTGATGATCATGCTCGGCGACCAGTCGTTCGCCCTGCCGCTGGTGAACGTCGTGGAGATTTTCCACCTGGATCTGACCAAGACCAACGTTGTCGACGGGCGCGAGTGCATCGTTGTGCGGGACAAGGTGTTCCCGCTGTTCCACATCAAGCGGTGGCTGGTGAAAAACGCCGCCCGTGAGGACGAGCCGGAGAATGCCCACGTCGTGATCGTGGCCATGGGCACCAAACAGGTTGGTTTTGTCGTCGATCAACTGGTGGGCCAGGAAGAAGTCGTCATCAAGCCGTTGGGCCGGGCGCTGCAGGGTACGCCGGGTATGGCCGGTGCAACCATAACCGGCGACGGGCGTATCGCCCTGATTATTGATGTTCCCAGCCTGCTGCAACATTACAGCTGACCAGGCCAGGGTGGAGCGAGAGATTGGACTTCGTTAGGAGAAATGGATGACAGTTTCTGTCCTGGTCGTGGATGATTCAGGGTTCTTTCGAAAACGGCTCACGGAAATTCTGACCGGCTCGGGCCAGATCAAGGTGGTGGGCGTGGCCACCAATGGCCGCGAAGGTGTGGAGCTCGCTGAAAGGCTGCGGCCGGATGTCATCACCATGGATTACGAGATGCCGATCATGGACGGTATTTCGGCGGTACGGGAGATCATGAAAAAGAACCCCGTACCGGTATTGATGTTTTCGTCGCTGACCTATGAGGGAGCCAGGGTCACCCTGGATGCGCTCGAAGCTGGGGCCGTGGATTTCCTGCCGAAGAACTTTGAGGAAATTGCCCGGGATAGCAGTCAGCTTCAAAAAATTCTCATTGATCGGATTCTGGATGTGGCCCAAAGCCGGCCGGGAGCGCGATCAACGCCGGCTCCCAGCGCCGCCCCCTCCTCACCGGCCCGGCGTGAGACCGCCCCTCCAAGCCCGCGCCCGACGTCCCCGCGGCCAGCCATTGCGCCCAGATCGGCACCGCCGACCGACGAGCCGGAAGCGCCCAGACGGACCGCCCGGCGGGGCGCCGCCAGGCATTACAGCGTTGTTGGTATTGGCACCTCCACCGGCGGGCCGGTGGCTCTGCAGCGGGTGCTGACGTCGTTGCCGGCCTCGTTTCCTGCGCCGATCGTTCTGGTTCAGCACATGCCGGCGAGTTTTACGCCGGCATTTGCCGAAAGACTCAATAAGCTCTGCAAGATCCAGGTGCGTCAGGCTGAAGACGGAGACGTGCTCCGACCGGGCCTTGCCTTACTCGCTCCGGGCGGCAAACAGATGATGATCGAAAACCGCGGCGGACAGGCCCGGGTACGTATCCTGCCCGGTGATGAGCGCCTTAACTACAAACCCTGTGTCGATGTCACATTCGGCTCGCTGGCCCGAAGTTTCCCCGGCAAGACCCTGGGGGTCATCCTGACGGGCATGGGCTCGGATGGTAAGGATGGCTGCCGGATGATGAAGCAGACCGGATCGGTTGTCTGGTCCCAGGATGAAAAAACCTCGGTCATCTATGGCATGCCGATGGCGGTGGCCCGGGCAGGACTCAGTGACGAAGTTCTGGCACTCGAAGAGATCGGGCCGCGACTGATGGAAGGGGTCGCCTGATGGATATCCTCAGTCTGCTCGGTATCGTACTCGCCTTTGCGGCCATCCTGGGTGGCAATTTGCTGGAAGGTGGGGCACTGGGTTCCCTGTTCAACGGTCCGGCAGCGCTCATCGTCGTGGGTGGAACGCTCGCGGCGACCATACTGCAGACATCGTGGCCGGTGTTGAAGCGGGCATTCACCCAGGTCCGTTGGGTGTTCGTGCCGCCGTTTATCAGCATGGAGGATGGCATCGGCAAGGTCATAGACTGGAGTGTGAAAGCGCGCAAGCAGGGGCTGCTTGGTCTTGAGGGTCTGGCGGAACGTGAGCCCGAACCGTTTGCCCAGAAGGGCCTTCAATTGCTGGTGGACGGGGCGGAGACCGAGACCATCCGCAGCATCATGGAAGTGGATCTCGAGTCCCGGGAGCAACGGGACCTGGAGTCGGCGAAGGTGTTCGAGGCCATGGGCGGATATTCGCCCACCATTGGCATCATTGGTGCGGTGATGGGCCTGATCCAGGTCATGACCAATCTGGAAGACCCCCAGTCTCTGGGGAGCGGGATTGCCACTGCCTTCGTGGCGACGATCTACGGTGTCGCCCTGGCGAACCTGCTGTTCTTCCCGGTGGCGAACAAATTAAGGGGCATCATCCGCGACCGAACGCGGTACCAGGACATGATGATCGACGGCATCATTGCCATTGCCGATGGTGAGAACCCGAAATCCATTGAAATGCGACTGCGGGGCTTTCTGCAGTAATCATGGGCAGGCCAACTTATGCGGCGGCGTAGGCAACCCCAGGAAGATCTCCACAACAAGGAACGCTGGCTGATTTCCTATGCGGATTTCATCACCCTCCTGTTCGCGTTTTTTGTGGTCATGTACTCCGTTTCCTCCGTTAACGAAGGCAAATACAAAGTCCTCTCCGAAACCCTGACCGGCGTGTTCAATGCGCCGCAGCGATCCGTTGAGCCGATTGCGGTGGGCGAGCAGCCGCCGCGATCTACCGCGACCCCGTCCGATGCCGTGATCCCGCCGGCAGTCACCGAGGCCCCGCGTAATTCAGAGAGTGATGCCCAGGCCCGAACCGAAGCCCTCCGGACCATGGCCGACCAACTTGCTATGGAATTCGATGAACTGATCGAGCAGGGTGTGGTGACGATGGAGACCAGCGACCGATGGCTGGAACTCAATCTGCCGAACAGTCTCCTGTTTGGCAGTGGAGACGCCGAGCCGCACTACGATGCCTTTGAGGTGGTGCAGAAGATCGCCAGGGTTCTGCGCGATCGTGATAACGCGGTCAAGGTGGAAGGGTTTACGGACAACCAGCCCATCAATACACCGAGATTCCCCTCTAACTGGGAGCTTTCAACCGCCCGGGCAGCCGCGGTGGTTCGAATGCTGACGATGGAAGGGGTCGAGCCGGAGCGGATGGCAGCGGTCGGTTATGGTCGGTTTCAGCCGGTTGCCCGCAATGATACCAACGAGGGCCGGAGGCGAAATCGGCGGGTCGTTCTCCTGATTTCCCGTGATGCCAGTGTCCGTGGCGCGATGCGCTGATACCGGTTTCGCAGCCCATCTGTATGGCTGCCTTGGCATGGTTCCTGTATTACTCCGAGGTAATGAATTCCGGCCGGCAAGCGATTGCCGTTTCATCTCATTTTGCGGGCTCTCAGGGGTCAAGTTGCCGACGAACCGGCCGATAAACCGGGAGGCAGCGGGGTGAGTCCGGCTGCAATGACGTTTTCTCTGGAGAAACAAGCGTGCGAATCTGGGCTGTAGCCAATCAAAAGGGCGGTGTGGGTAAGACCACTTCCGTGGTGGCGTTGGGCGGTTTACTGGCCGAACGTGGCAAGCGTGTGCTTGTGGTTGATCTTGATCCCCACGGTTCACTCACGAGTTGGTTCGGATACGACCCGGATACCATTGCCCACAGCGTGTTCGACCTTTTCCAGCACCAGGGCAAGGTGCCCGTGGGGCTACCGGCCCAGCTGATCACTGAAACGAGCTGTAACGGGATGTCCCTGCTGCCTGCCAGCACCGCTTTGGCGACGCTGGAGCGTCGGATGGTGGGGGTCGAGGGCATGGGGCTGATCGTCTCCCGCGCGCTGGCGCAGTTATGGGACGATTTCGATTACGTGCTGCTGGATAACACACCATCGCTCGGGGTGTTGATGGTGAATGCGTTGGCGGCCGCCCAGCACCTGGTTATTCCGGTACAGACCGAATTTCTGGCCATCAAGGGCCTCGAGCGGATGCTGCATACCCTGAAAATGATCATGCGGTCCCAGAAAAACGAGCTGCCATACACCATCGTTCCTACGCTGTACGATCGCCGTACCCAAGCGTCGGTGAAGAGCCTGAATCTGCTTCGAAAAACCTACTCGGACAGCCTCTGGCGGTTTGCCGTTCCTGTGGATACCAAGTTCCGGGATGCCAGTCAGTCAGGCGTTGTGCCATCGGCGCTGGATGCGGAAACCCACGGTGTACGCGCTTATGCCCACCTGCTTGAGGACTTGCTGGCCCGCACCGGTTCCGTGAAGGAGCGTCAGCATGCCTGACGAAAAATTGACGAGACTGTCTGACCCGGCCAGCGCCATCGCCAGTTATCTGGATGACCTCCTGCATACGGCGACGGATAGCGCCCTGCTGGAAGAGTCGGTCGTAGAGGCTCCGGCACCTGAAGCCAGCCCGCAGGTAGACGAGCCGCCAGTCCCGGAGCCGGTCATCGAGAAGGCGCCGGCTCCGGAAACGCCGGAACCCGAGCGTGTCACCGGACCGCAGACCGAGTTGCAGCCGGCAGCCTCCGAACCGCCATCCCGGCCCGATTGGTCCGGTGCTCCGTTCGAATGCCTGATCTTTACGGTGGCCGGTCTGCAGTTGGCGGTTCCGCTGATTCTGCTGGGCGCGATTCATCGCGTTGAAGAGGAAATCCGGCCGATCCCGGGAAGCCCGCGCTGGTACATGGGCATACGGCCTGATCGGGATCAGAACCTGAGGGTGGTGGATACCGCCGAATGGATCATGGCGGGACGAGTGCCCGAGAATGCCCGTGACAACTATCGCTTTGTTATTCGACTGGACAACAGCGAATGGGGACTGGCCTGTGACGACGTGGCGCAGTCCTTCACGCTGAAACCGGATGAGGTGCGCTGGCGAACCGCCCGAAGCAAGCGACCCTGGCTGGCCGGAACGGTCATCGATCACATGTGCGCCCTCATTGACGTGCGCACCATGGCCGACCTTCTTGTCCGGGCTGAACGTGAGCACCATCTCGACCTGAGTTGAGAAAAACGCGGTTACCGAATGAAACTGTGCCACGCTGGCACGGATTGTGCCCCCGAATATAGTATTGGGCACTGATGATGATTTTTTGACGATCAGGTTGCCCGCCGGGCAGCCACAGAGGAGATACAGTGCTATGGCAGCCCCGAGCGGACAACACAATCAGGTCCAGGACGATCAGGTACTGCAGTACGTGACCTTCCGTCTGGATGACGAGACCTACGGTCTGAACGTCATGCAGATACAGGAAGTGCTGAGATACACGGAGATAGCGCCTGTACCGGGTGCTCCCGATTATGTCCTCGGCATCATCAACCTGCGGGGCAATGTTGTCACGGTCATCGACACCCGTCGCCGGTTTGGTCTGGCGGATGCGGAAGTGACCGACGCGACCCGGATCGTAGTGATGGAATCCGCTAACCAGGTAATGGGTATTCTGGTGGATTCTGTGGCTGAGGTGGTCTACCTGAAGTCCAGTGAAATTGAGACTGCACCGAACGTGGGTAACGAGGAAAGTGCCAAGTTTATCCAGGGCGTGTGCAACAAGGATGGTGAACTGATCATCCTGGTTGAATTCGACAAAATGTTGTCAGAGAACGAATGGGCTGAAATCGCCGCACTGTAAACGGGAAATCCCCGCTCAGTAGTGCTCCGGATGGACGCCTTTCGTCATTAAACTACGGGAGACGTCCGTCATGTTTGCAGAAATTCCGTCCTACCTCCCCTGGGGGCTGACTGTTCTGGCCCTTTCGCTGGTTCTGATCCAGGGCGTTGCTCACGGGCGCCAGATCCGGCAGCTGAAAACCTCGCTCAAGGACCGCTGCGATATCCTTGGCCGGGAGCTGCACGCGACCACCAGCGGCAGCGTCGGCGTCGGCCAGCGGCTGGTCGCCTGCGAACGACAGCTCCACGAACTGCGAACCACGCTGGACGAGATGCGCCAGAACGACCCGCTGCGAATCTCCTACGATGAAGCCTCCCGGCTGGTCGACCTGGGTGCCGACATCGACGACCTCATGAATACCTGCGGTATCTCCCGCCCCGAAGCCGAGCTGGTCTCCGCGTTGAAACGGCGACAGGTGGCCTAAACCGGTCCGGAAGTCTTCGGGCGCGCGCTCAGTCGCTTTCCCGGTTTGCGGGTCGGGCATCGTCGGGTGTCCGGCCCCGGATGTGGAAGGCGAAGGCCAGTATCTCGGCGATCACCCGGTACAGGCTCTCCGGAATTTCCTCATTAAGCGAGAGTCGGGCCAGAATGCTGGCCAATTCGGCGTTCTCATAAAGCGGCACATTGTGCTCCCGGGCTATCCGGATAATTTCCTCTGCCAGTTCATGAGTGCCGGTGGCGGCAATGATTGGAGCCTGCTCGCCCTCGTATTTCAGCGCGACGGCCGCGTTGGCGGCCTGTCTGGTCGTACCATTGGTCATGCTCTTGTATCCACCAGTCTGTGTTCAAGGCGTGTGGCCGACGTCTGAGGGGTTCCCCGTCGACACTCCAGATCGGTCACCTCCAGCCCAAGGTCGGTCAAGCTCTGCCTGAGCAAGGGCAATTCCTCGTTAACCTGTCGCAGAGTGCTCTGCTTCTCGGCCCAGACCCGGGCGCTGACCGATTGCTGGCGCAGTGTCACGTCGAAGTGCAGGGGGCCGGCTTCATCCAGGTCCATGGCCAGCGAGAGTCGCCATTCACTGGCGGCAGCTTTCTGCGTTTTCTCCTGGTTTGCGCGGTCGTCCGGGTATTGCTCCAGGCGCAGCTGTGCGACCCGGGGTTCGTTCTGGGGGGTGACCCAAGGCAACTCCAGCAGCAGGGTGGACAGAGGTGCGGGCGCGTCACCGCCGGCCCTCGCTGTCAGTACCTGGCTGTGGAGCTGGTTCACGGTAATCCGGTTGAGCATGCCCGCCAGAAGCCGAAGCATCTGGCCGACGGTGGTTGATTCGCTGGCGGAGGAGGGAGCCGATGTTTGGACCGGGGCCTGGGGAAACTGCAGGGGAGCCATCACGAGCTCCGGGCTGGCCAGAGGTGTCAGCCGGTTAAAATGCTCCGGGCCCTGGCCCTGCTGGGCGAGCAGGGCGGTAATGACCCGTCCGATCGCCAGTTTCAGATCTGGCAGGTTGGCAGAGGGCGTTTGGGTCAGTCTCGATTCGGCAAACAGACCGCTTTCGTTGATCCATTGCTTGATCTGTTGCAGCGGCTGATCCTGACGGCCGCTGCCGGGGGTGAGCGTGGTGGTCGAGGGCAAGCGGGCGAGCACCTGCTGAATGCTTTGTCGGGCTGCTTCCGGCAAGGGTTGGCTCGGCCGTGCCGAGGGCAACTGGCCGGGAACGGGTTCTGGCTTCAATCCCTGGGTCAGGCTGGACAGCAATTTCGTGAGGCCGCTCTCCAGATTTTGCTGCCAGGGCATGTGCTGGACCAGGGCTCGTGCGATACCGGTTTCCTGGGCCGGTGCCAGCTTGCCCATCAACTGCAATTCATTGCCTGCCCGCATGACCTTGACCCAGTCACCGGTTTCCAGGCGAGTGTTGCCAATGGCCGCGTCGACCAGCAAAGACTTGCCCCGAACGTCCAGAAGCACCTCGGACGTTGCATTCCCCTGTCGGGTGATAATCTCGGCGACCCGCGCCAGTGTGGTTTGCCGATTGGCCAGCAACGCGTCAAGCTGCTGTCGCGCCGACGGCGGCACATTGTCCAGGTTCACCCCATTCGACGTTGACGTTCGGACCGGTGAGATTGGGTGTTGCCCGGCGGGTTGGGGAGGCTGTTGGCCAGTCGGTAGTTTCATCGCTATCGATTTGATGTTGGGCAAGAGTAATCCGTTAACGCTTCCGTTATAATACGCCGCGCTGGCGGGTCTTGCCGTGACTAATGTCCGCATCCGCCGCGCCAGTCTTGAATACACCCGATGCCGCATGAGCCGTGCATCGTCCTGGTTACGGGGCCCCGATGTCTGAGCCGTTACTACAGGCTGCCAATCTGCAGTGTGAACGAGATGAGCGGATACTCTTCCGTGACCTTTCGTTTTCCATACTGCCCGGTACAGTCACCCGTGTCGAGGGTGCCAATGGCACGGGCAAAACCACACTGCTCCGGATTCTGGCCGGGCTCAACGATGCCTGGTCGGGCGACGTACTCTGGCGCGGGCAGTCACGGACAACCCACCGGGAAGAGTTTCTGCGCAATACGCTGTATCTGGGCCACAGGCCCGGCATCAAGGCATTGCTAACACCGTTGGAAAACCTCCGGGCGTTGACGGCATCCCGCCGACCGACGACCGACTCCGTGTTGCGCGAGGCGCTGGCGGGTACCGGGCTGGACGGCTTTCAGGATGTCCCCTGCCGCAAGCTGTCTGCCGGTCAGCAACGCCGGGTGGCCCTTGCCCGCCTGCTGATTGCCGACGAGCCTCTCTGGTTGCTCGATGAAGTGTTTACCGCCATTGATGCAGACGGTGTCCGCGCCATAGAGGCGTTGCTGCAGCATCGTGCGGATGAGGGCGGTGCCGTGGTCGTCACCACCCACCACAACCTGCAACTGCCGGGCATGCATCGGGTCGTTCTGGGCGGAGAGTTGAGCGATGAACGCTGAAGCCCGGCCCGTGATCAAGCCCCTGAGTTCGGGGGTCGGCAATGTTGCCGCCATGAAGGCGGTGTTCAGCCGTGACATGAAGGTGGCGTTTCGACAGCGCCAGGACCTGCTCAACCCGTTGCTGTTTTTTGTCATGGTGGTGACGCTCTTCCCCCTTGGTGTTAGCCCGGAAGTGTCATTCCTGCGGGAAGCCGGTGCGGGTATCCTGTGGGTAGCGGCGCTGTTGTCCGTGCTGCTGTCGCTCGATCACCTGTTCCGGCACGATTTTGATGACGGTACGCTGGAGCAGTTGGTGCTTCAGCCGCAGCCGTTGTTTTTGCTGGTGCTGGCGAAGACGGTGGCACACTGGGCGCTGACCGGGCTGCCGCTGGTGCTGCTGGCCCCGGTTCTTGGGGTCATGGTGCATCTGGAAGGGAACTCCATTGCAGTTTTGTGTCTAACGCTGCTGATTGGTACGCCGGTGCTGAGTCTGATCGGGTCTATTGGCGCGGCGTTGACCCTCGGATTGCGGTCAGCGGGTGTGCTCTTGTCCCTGCTGATCATTCCGCTGTACATTCCGGTCCTGATTTTTGGCACGGGCACGGTCGCCGCGGCTGCCGAGGGAGCGTCGGTTGACGCTTACCTGGCCCTGATGGGGGCTTTCCTCGTCCTGGCAGTCACGCTGGCCCCGTTTGCGGCCTCGGCGGCATTGCGAATCAGCCTGTCAAACAGCTAGGAAGACGTTGATGATGTTTAGGGTATCCAACTGATGTGGCAGATCTTTCATAAACTGGGCTCCCCCAAATGGTTCTTCGGGATTGCAACCCGGTTAATGCCCTGGCTGCTGGCGGGTGGCGTACTGCTGTTAATGGGCGGCATCGTGTGGGGCCTGGGATTTGCGCCCAAGGACTATCTCCAGGGCAACAGTTACCGCATCATTTTTATCCACGTGCCCACAGCGTTCCTGGCGCAGTCCGTCTACATCATGATGGCCGTGGCCGCCGTCGTGACACTGGTGTGGCGAATGAAGCTGGCCGACGTCTTTGTCAAAGCGGTGGCACCGGTTGGCCTGGTGCTGACGTTCCTGGCCCTCTTCACCGGCGCTGTCTGGGGTAAGCCGACCTGGGGAACCTGGTGGATCTGGGATGCCCGGCTCACGTCCATGTTGATCCTGCTGTTCCTCTACGGCGGCGTGATTGCCCTCGATCGGGCGATCAACGATGAGAAATCGGCGGCCCGGGCTGTGGCGGTGCTGGTCTTGGTCGGCGTGGTGAACATCCCTATCATCAAGTATTCGGTGGAGTGGTGGAACACCCTGCACCAGCCGGCAACGTTCAAGCTGACCGAAAAGCCGTCCATGCCGCCTGAGATGTGGGTGCCGCTGTTGCTGTCCATCCTCGGTTTGTACTTGGTGTTTGGCTGGCTTGCCTGCCTGCGTATGCAAACCGAAATTCTGGTCCGTGAGCAACGCACGCGCTGGGTAAAAGATCACGTTATGGCGGGGAGGGCCTGATCGATGGCGTTTGATTCGTTCGCTGCCTTTCTCTCGATGGAAGGACACGGTCCCTACGTGTGGACCTGTTATGGGGCCTTCTTCCTGCTGATGGCGGGGCTGATGATCTGGTCGGTCCGGCGTCGCCGGGCGGTGATCCAGTCCTGCCGTCGGCAATTTGAATCTCTCGAGAACACGACGGGGGCTGCCGCGACCCGGGCGGCGGCCACGTTCACTCGCGTCAATGTTTCCCAAGACTGAAGGGCAGATACTCAATGCACCCGATCCGTAAAAAACGGCTGACCATTGTTCTTTTCCTCGTGGCAGGCATCGCTATTGCGGTAGGTCTGACCACCTACGCGCTCCGTCAGAACATCAACCTGTTCTATGATCCAACCCAGATCTCCGAGGGTGAGGCACCGGTTGATGTCCGGATTCGCGCTGGCGGTATGGTTGAAGAAGGGTCTGTGGTGCGTGATCCCAACAGCCTGAAAGTGGAGTTTCGGGTGACCGACTTCAATGCGTCGGTTCCGGTGGAGTACGTCGGTATCCTGCCCGATCTGTTTGCCGAAGGGCAGGGTGTTGTTGCCATGGGCCAGTTGAACGGTCAGGGTCGTTTCGTTGCGGACCAGGTGCTGGCTAAACACGACGAAAACTATATGCCACCGGAAGTGGCTGACGCGTTGGCGAAATCCGCAAAAAACGGGCAACAGCCGGCCAAGGCTGGCGACGCACCCGCTTACTGATCACCACACATTGAACAGCCGGTTGGCTGGAGGGCTTTGATGTATCCGGAACTCGGACAGCTCGCACTGATTCTCGCGCTGTTGCTGGCAGTGCTCCTTTCCGTCGTGCCCCTGGCAGGTTCTGTCTCCGGGCGGGACAATCTCCAGGCTTTCGCCCGTCCTCTGGCGACCGGCATGTTTGTATTCATTGCCCTGGCCTTCGCGGTACTGACCCATGCCTTCCTGACCGACGATTTTTCCGTCGCCTATGTGGCCAATAACAGCAACAGCCTGTTGCCCTGGTACTTCAAGTTCAGTGCGGTGTGGGGCGGTCACGAAGGGTCGCTGTTGCTCTGGATATTGATGCTGGCAGGCTGGACACTGGCTGTGGCGGTCTTCAGCCGACGCCTGCCGTCCGTGATGATCTCCCAGGTCCTGTCGGTCCTGGGCATGGTCGCGGTTGGTTTTCTACTGTTTATCATTATCACCTCCAATCCGTTTGACCGCCTGCTGCCGAATATTCCGGCGGACGGCGCCGACCTGAATCCGCTGTTGCAGGACTTCGGGCTGATCGTGCATCCGCCCATGCTGTACATGGGTTATGTGGGTTTCTCCGTGGCTTTCGCCTTTGCGATTGCCGCGTTGATGAACGGCCGGCTGGATGCGGCCTGGGCCCGTTGGTCGCGCCCCTGGACCACGGTGGCCTGGGCGTTCCTCTCGCTGGGTATTGCCCTTGGCAGTTGGTGGGCCTACTACGAGCTGGGGTGGGGCGGCTGGTGGTTCTGGGACCCGGTCGAAAACGCCTCGCTCCTGCCCTGGCTCTCCGGCACCGCATTGATGCATTCACTGGCGGTGACTGAAAAACGCGGCGTGTTCAAGAGTTGGACCGTGCTGCTCGCCATCGTTACCTTTTCCCTGAGTTTGCTGGGTACGTTCCTGGTTCGGTCAGGGGTTCTGACGTCGGTTCATGCCTTCGCTTCCGATCCGGAGCGGGGTGTGTTCCTTCTGGGTCTGTTAGCGATCACTGTCATCGCCAGTCTCACGCTTTACGCTTTTCGGGCCCCCGTGGTCCACGTCCGGGCCCGATACGGTTCCTTGTCGCGGGAGATCTTCCTGCTGCTCAACAACGTACTGCTGGTTTCTGCCACCTTGCTGGTTGCCGTGGGCACGTTGTACCCGCTGGTGCTGGATTATCTCGATATGGGCAAACTCTCCATCGGCGAACCCTTCTTCAACCTCACGTTCAGCCCGCTCGCGGTTGCCACGGGCCTGTTGCTCGGCGCCGGTATCTTCTCGCGTTGGAAAAAGACCGACGGGGGCTGGCTTGGCCGCAAACTGTTATGGCCACTGGCGATCAGCCTGGTCGCCAGTACCGCCGTACTGATCGGGTATGGTGGCTTTAAGCCCTGGGCGTTTGCCGGGATCTTTTCCGCCATGTGGGTGGCGGTGGCCACGTTCTGGGACCTTTGGGACAAATCCTCGTCCCGCAAGGGCCGGATCCACGGGCTCAGGCGCCAGTCAAGAAGCTATTACGGCATGGTTCTCGGGCACCTGGGCCTGGCCATCACCATCGCGGGTGCCACCGTGGCTTCGAACTACGGCATCGAGCGGGATGTGCGGATGGTGCCCGGTGATGTCGCCTCGGTGGGTGATTACCAGTTCGTCTTTCGCGAGATCGGCGAGCGCCAGGGGCCCAACTTCACGGCACAATACGGCAGCTTTGATGTGATTCTGGACGGCAAACGGATCGCCGACCTGCACCCGGAAAAGCGGCAGTATTCCGTGGGCATGAGCGTCATGACCGAGGCGGACATTGACGCAGGCCTGTTCCGGGATATTTTCGTTGCCATTGGTGAACGTATCTCGGACCAGGCCTGGGCAATTCGGCTCCAGTACAAGCCTCTGGTGCGCTGGCTATGGTTGGGCTCTCTGTTCATGGCGGCAGGCGGCTTCCTCGCGATCTCCGACCGCCGTTACCGGGTTCGTGAGCGGGCCGGGGCACCCGAACGCACCCGCGAAGGTACCGCGGGTCAGTCTGATGATCCTGCTGGAGCTCTATCATGAAGCGGCTTTTCCTGTTTCTTCCCCTGCTGATTGCCATTGTGCTCGGTATCGTCCTGTTCGCCGGTATTGGCAAGGACCCCACCAAACTGGAGTCGGCCCTGATCGGCAAGCCGGTGCCTGCGTTCAGCCTCAAGGACCTCAACAATCCCGAGGCCGAGCTGGACGAGAGCCTGCTTCGTGGAGAAGTCCAGCTGCTGAACGTCTGGGGCACCTGGTGCCCGGCCTGCCGGGACGAACACGATGATCTGATGTGGTTGGCGCAGGACAAAGGTATTTCGATCGTTGGGCTGAACTATAAGGACAACCGGGCAGACGCTCTGGTGTGGCTGGAGCGCCTCGGAAATCCCTACAGCACGACCATTTACGACCCCAAGGGCACTCTGGGCTTTGATCTCGGCGTCTATGGGGCGCCAGAGACCTTCGTGATCGATGCGTCCGGCGTGGTTCGTTATCGCCACGTTGGAGTGGTAAACGAGAAGGTCTGGCAGGAAACCCTGCTTCCGGCGATCAACGACGCCCGGGGGAACGGTTGATGCGGCGGCTTCTATTCATCTCGCTGCTGGCGATTCTGTCCTCGGTGACGACCGCAGAAGTAGCGGACGTCTACGATTTTGACACCGTGGCCCAGGAGCAGCGGTTTCAGTCTCTGATCGAGACGTTGCGCTGCCCCAAGTGCCAGAACCAGAACATCGCCGATTCCAATGCGCCTATCTCCAAGGACATGCGGGCCGAGGTGTATCGGATGATGGGGGAGGGCGCCGGTGATCAGGAGATCAGGGACGCCCTGGTGGCCCGATTCGGAGAGTTCATTCTCTACAAGCCCGAGGTGGAGAAGCGCACCATCCTATTGTGGGCGACGCCGGCCATTGCGGTGTTCGGTGGGCTCCTCCTGGTCGCGATTGTGGTGATCCGATCCCGGCGAGGAGCAGCTCACGTGACCGCCCTGACCCCGGAAGAGAAAGCCCGAGTGGAAAAGATTCTTGCAGAGAATGACCGGGACACACGCGCCTGAGCCAGCCCTTCTCTGCTGCACCCATGACTAGACCTGTGACGATAGCTTCATGACCGAAACCTTCTGGATTGCCGCAACGGTATTAATCATTCTTGCCCTTGCCTTTGTGCTTTACCCGGTACTGTTCCACAGCACAGGGGCACGGGAACGAGCCGACCTGAGAAACCAGAACCTGCTGGCTTACCGCAGCCGGATGAAAGAACTGGACGCCGAGTACGAAGCCGGAATACTGGATGACGAAAACTACCGGCAGCTGAAGGAAGAGCTGGCGGGCGCGATGCTCGACGATCTCCCGGAGAATGCGGAGCCTGGCCGGCTCGTCAGTGGCCGGAAAAGCGCCATGGCGGTCGGCCTTCTGGCCATTCTTGTGGTGCCCGCCGCCACGTTCATGCTGTACCAGGAATGGGGAGCCATGGATCGGGTAGAACAGTTCCTCACCATGCAGGAGATGGGGGATACCGAGGCGGCCCGCCAGGATCGAATGAACGAGCTGGCTGGGCAACTGAGGGAAAAACTCGAAGCCAGCCCGGACAATTCCGAGGGCTGGGCGATGCTCGGACAAAGCTACATGCGGCTTGAACGCTATGGGGATGCAGCGTGGGCCTTCCGGAGCCTGGCGGACAGCGTCGAGGACGATGGCTCCAGGGCCGTCGCCCTGGGACTGGCGGCACAGGCTCTGTTCTACCGCAGCGAGGGGGCAATGACCGAGGAAGTGACCGGCGCTATCGAGGCGGCCAGGGCCCTCAACCCCGATGAAGTGAACTCCCTGGGTTTGCTCGGTATCCATGCTTTCAGCCAACAGAACTACCGCGAGGCAATCCGGTACTGGGAACGAATCGGCACCGTGGCGCCGGACCATCCCCAATTGGCGTCCATTCAGGGTGGTATCCGGGAAGCCTACAACCGGTTAGGGGAGGAGCCCCCGGCGATGGAGCAGGCGATGTCTGACGGTCCGGCGGTGATCGTCCGGGTGAGCCTCTCTGACGCGTTTCAGGATCAGGTGCCCCCGGACACCACGCTCTTCGTTTTCGCACGCCGGGTTGACGGTGCGGGTGGGCCACCGCTGGCGATCACCCGTCTGACCGCCGGAGCGCTGCCGGCGGAGGTGCGCCTGGACGACAGCACATCCATGTCTCCCGAGTCGAAGATCTCCGGTGCGGAGCAGGTCATGGTGACGGCACGACTGAGTCGTTCCGGCAACGCCATTGCTCAGGCCGGTGATTGGCAGGGCAGTCTCGATGCCCCGGTTGAGGTAGGGTCGGAGGCTCCGGTGGACCTGGTGATTGACCAGCAGCTCACCGACTAAGCCGGGGAGGCTTGCCGCCACGGTCCGTGGTTCAGGCCGACAGGTTGCCGGGGTAAAGCGGCGGTAGCCCGGCCTCGGTCGTGTTGTCCTTCTCACCCTCGCGGCGTAATTGCTGCAGTGCCTGAGCCAGCGCAATGCCATCCCAGTCGGGGGTTGTTCCGGCCCCTGGCGAGAACAGGTGCGCCTGCAGGCGTCGAATCTCGGTTTCCAGGGCCGGATCGTTGCACCAGGTGATCACGTCGCTGGCCGTCTGAAACTGGTGCCCGGGAAAGCGCCGATTCATCCACTGTACCAGCAGGACCGGTGTCGATGACGAACCTGCCCGGGCGGACTGAACCAGCTTCTCGAACAGTTCCATCTCCTGGGGATTGGCCGCACCCCGTTTGGCCTTGGAGTGAGCCTTCGACGGTCTGGAGCGCCACCAGAACCCCAGCGTGAGCAACCACAATACCGCCAATGCCAGGCTCAGCCATGGCCAAAGACCTGCGCCGCTCTCGGTTCCGGTTGCCGGCGTGTTGCCGGTTTCACGCGCCTCCGGTTTCTCGTTGTTGGTGGCGGGTTCTGTGGGCTGGGTCACCGGGGCAGAGGCGCCGGCAACCCGAAGGGTTTGCGCGGGGATAACGGCAACACGCTGGCTGTCAGTGTTGGTATCCCACCAGGGCACCCGGATCTCCGGCAGGGTCAGTTGCCCGGCTTGTACCGGCACCAGAGCGCTGGTCTGACTCAGGGTGGACGTCAGGCCAGCCGGCGTGACCTCGGTGGATCGCTCGGGTTGTTCCGGATAGCTTCTGAGCCCTTCCGGTGTCGCATCGGGCAGCGGGGGAAGCGCCTCTGCGGGCAGGCCCGCGGCCTTGAGGGTGATGGTCCGGGTGAGGTTCTCGCCGGTTTCCACCTGCAGGGTGGGCGGCAGGCCGGCTTCGTTCAGGCTCAGACCACTGGCGGGCAGCCAGGTCTTCCCGGTGAAACCGGCAGGCACGTCCTTGACGGGGACGGCGTAAAGTTGCTCGCTGTCTCTCAGGAAGATCAGCTTGCCACTGGCATCGCGAGCCTGCCCCTCGAAACGGATCGGGGCCAGTGACAGTTCGCCTGGTTGTTGCGGGAACAGGGCGTAGCGGCGTTCCACTACCCGGTAGCGTACCCCGTCACGGTAGCGGGAGAACTCCCGCTGTTTGCCCAGCGGCTCGATGATGGCGTTCGGGTGCTCGGGCTCGGACAACTCTCCGCGAATCAGGTTGCCGCTGAAGAACAGGCGAATGGTCAGCGTAAGCTGCTCCTGCACGTAGACCTCCGCCTTATCCGCCGACAATTCGATAAAGCTGTCCCGGCTGGCGCTGTCCTGGTCCGGTGGCGTGCCGCTTACCACCTCAATGGTCACCGGTTTGGAGGTCGACTCCTTGAAGCTGAGCGCCGGTATGGTCAGTGTTCCGTTGTGCTTGGGCGCCAGCTGGTAGGTCCAGGTAATTTCACCGATCATTTCACTGTTCTCGGTGCGAATGCTGTAGCGCTGGTTTTTGCCCAGTATCTCGAAATCCGGCTCGACCTTTTCAATGTTTGGTGCCGGCAGATCGGAAAGATTGAAGTCGAACAGGTTACTGAGATTGATGTCGAGCTTCATGGAGCCGGTAACGGTCAGGGTCAGCACTTCGCCCTCGTAGAGCCGGGTCCGGTCCGGCTCCACCTTGAGTTCTTCGGCGTGAAGCGATGTCGCCAGGCTCACCAGCAGTAACAGCAGAGTAACGGGTAGGGTTAGCTGTTTCACCATGGTGTATCGCCCTCATCGGATGGTGTCTGACGTTCCTGGTACTGTTGCAGGAATTTGCGTTTCAGGAGCCCGCCCGGATTGTCAGGAACCCGGCGCAGCCATTGTTCCTGTCCCTGGGACAGGGGCCTTTCCGAGATCTGTGCCGGTGCTTCGACCTGGCCGGCGGGTTGCTCGCCATCGTTGGCACGGTCCTGCTGCTCCTGTTGTTCCTGATCACGCTCGGCGTCACCTGGGGATTCCTGCTGGTCGCGGTTGTTGCTGTCCGGTGATTCATCGGACGATTGTGGGGATTGCTGTCCTGAGTTCTGGCTGTCGTCGGATTGAGACGGCTTCTGCTGCTGGTTCTGGTCGTCGGAGGATTGCTCCCGGTTGTCGTTCTGACTGTTGCCCGAGTCCTGCTGCTGGTTCTGGTTGTTCTGGTCCTGTTGCTGTTGTTGTTCCAGCAATTCCTTGACCAGAGCCCGGTTAAACTCGACATCCTCCAGATCCGGATTCCGGGACAGCGCCCGGTCATAGGCGGCGATGGCGTCCTCAAGCTTGCCCGCCCGAGCCAGGGCATTGCCGCGATTGTAGTCGGAACGTGCGCTTTCGCCGGATGCAAATGCCTCGACGGCCTGATCGAACTTACCGGATTTGTAGAGCGCGGAACCCCGCCATTCCGGATCGGTCAACTGCTCAGCGGCCCTGTCGGGATCCTGGCGGATCATGTCCGCTGCCCGTTGATCCTCCCGCTGCCAGAGCGCGTCCCAGTCCTGGGCTTGCGCGGATTGGGGGACAAGCGGCATGGCGCTCAGGGCGATGACTGCGAATGCTCCTCGTCGCCACCCCAGGAGCAGCAGGGGTAAGGCCAGCCAGAGCAGCCAGTAGCCATCGTCCTGCCATCGGTCGACCGTGAGTCCGTCCTGGCTTTCCTGCCAGTTTTCGTTTTCCGTGGGTTCCAGCCTGAGGGCCTGGATGTCTGCGTCGGCGAGGGTCAGTGTCTGGCTCCAGCCGCCGTTTTCTTCGGCGAGATCGGCCATGGCGCCCGGGGCGGCCCGGGTGATCACAATGTCCCCGTTGTCGCGGATAAAACCGCGCTTGGCAAGGGGAATCGGCCCACCTTCCTCCGTACCGACAACCAGTGTACTCAGGGAGATGTCGGTGCCCGCGAGGGTTTTGCTGATGGCGGTGTGGTAACGCTCGGGTACATCATCTGAAATCAGGAGAATCCGACCTTCACCCGGCGCCCCCTGGGTCAGCAGGGTTTTGGCCCGGGCGATGGCAAGATCGGCCCGATTTCCGGGGGCGGGCATGATCACCGGATCCAGTACATCCAGCATGCCCTCGATGGTCTTGCTGTCGTCGGTCAGCGGTGCGACCACGTGTGCGTCTGCAGCAAAAACGATCAGGCCATTCAGGCTGCCTTGCCGGGCATCCAGAATGTCCCGGATTTTGCGTTTGGCGAGGGTCAGCCGGTCGGGTTCCACGTCGGTGGCCAGCATGGATAACGACAGGTCCAGGGCAATCACCAGGCTGTCCCCGGGCTGTTTGAGGGGCGTCGGCGCTTCCCGCCAGGCCGGGCCCGCCAGGGCCAGGGCAAGCATTGCCATGGCGACGCAGGCCGGCAGGACCGGCGACCGGTGCCTGCTGCCGGATGTGCCCTCGTGCCGAATGACCGGAGCAAGCAGCCGGTCCGGTATGACGCGGGACCACCCGCTGTCTCCGGCTCGATAATGCCGAAGGGCCAGGTAGATCACGGGCAGGCTCAGCATCAGCAGCAGCCACATAGGTCGAAGGAAATGGAATTCAGCCACGCGCTGCCTCCCCTCCGTTCAGTCCCCGTGACAACCTCGTGCGACTCACGGGAACCAGCACAAGCAGCGCGAGCCAGAGCAGGGCGGCGATCCCTGCGGGCCAGACAAAAAGTTCGGTGACTGGCCGGTAGAATTTGCCTTCCAGCTCGATGGGTTCCAACTGGTTGATGTTTTCATAGATCATTTCCAGCTCGGGCAGACTTCGGGCCCGGAAGTAGCGGCCCCCGGTCTGCTCCGCCATTCGTGTGAGCAGGGCTTCGTCCAGATCCCGGGATGGGTTGACCCGCCGCGATCCCAGGAATCCCCGCTGCACCATGGATTCCGCACCAATGCCAATCGTGTACAAGCGAACGCCAGCGGCTTCCGCGATTTCCGTTGCCTTGTCCGGGGTGATCTCGCCCGCGGTGTTGGCACCGTCGGTCAGCAAGACGACCACCCGCTGATCCTGGGGACGATCCCGCAGGCGCTTGATGGCAAGGCCAACGGCGTCTCCAATCGCGGTGGCCCGACCCGCCATGCCGAGCCCGGATTCATGCATCAGGGTGCGTACCGTTTCCAGGTCGAAGGTCAGCGGCACCTGCACATAGGGCTGGGTGCCAAACAGAATGAGCCCCAGCCGATCCCCCTTTCGCCGCGTGACGAAGTCGTCGAGCACCACCTTGACGGCCTGAAGCCGGTTGATGCTGCGTCCCTGAATGATCATGTCCTGTTCGTCCATACTGGGAGAAATGTCGACCACCAACATAAGGTCTCGACCGGACACCGGCAGTTGGACCTGTTCGCCCACATGCTGCGGCCGTGCCACGGCCACCACCAGCAATACCCAGATCACGAACAGCAGGATTTTCTGCCAAATCGGTGTGGCGCTGCCCCGTCGACTGACGCCAGGCAGTTCCGACAACCAGTGCCCGATGGGTAACACGGGTGCGTCAACAGACTGCCCGACCGGTCGCCGCCATTGCAGGAGTACGGGCAGGATGATCAGTAATAGCAGCCAGGGATAAACCAGTGTCAGCATTTCTGGCCTCCCAACCAACGCCAGGCAAAGTCCATGGCCTGGCGGGGATCGGCACTGGCCCGGGGTTGCCAGGCACTGTGGACGATGGCCTCGACCACCGGCCGCGACGCCACCCGTTCGCTCGGTGCCTTTTCAAGGAGAAAGGCGACCCAGGCCTCCCCAGTCAGGGTTTCCGGGTGAAGGTCGGGGTAGCGCTGGCGGGCAGCCCGCTTGAGCAAGTTGTTGAGTTGCGAGAACCAGTCAGGATCTCCGGTGGCGCCCTGTTCAAGGCTGGCCATCTCGGCCTTGGCCAGCCGTAACCAGCGATTCTGCTGCCGCTTGCGTCGAACCAGCCAGGACATGCCGGCGATCATCAGGAGTACCAGCAGCGCCAGTACCCACCAGCCGGGTGCCGGTGGCCAGAATCCCCCGGTCTCCGGTAGGTGAATATCCCTGAGCTGGCTGAGCGGGTCCTGGGGGTTCATCCGATGCGTCCTCCCGGGCCGAGCAAGGTTTTCAGCACGACGGCCGGGTCGTCGGCGGTGGACAGGGTGGCCGCGGCGACACCGGCGGTGCGAAAGCATTCCTCCAGTTGCGCCTCATGGGCGTTCACCTTGCGGTGCCAGGCGTCCTGGAATCGGGCATTGCCAGCGTCAAACCACACCGGACCATCGGCCCCCGCCACCGCAAAACGGCCATAGTCTGGCAGCTCGAGTTCCAGTGGATCGACAATGCGCAGCGCACTCACCGAATTATGGCGGGCGAGCGCCCCGAGCAGGGCGCCGGTGTCGCCGGAGACACCGAGAAAATCGCTGATCACGAAAATACGGCTACCGGTATGAGCGACCCGGCGGGCTTCGGCGAGTGCGCGATCCAGGCCATTGCCCGCGTCCGGGTCAGGAGCGTGACGGGTCGGTTCCCGGCCCGGTTGTCGCTGTTGTTCGGCGAGGGTGTCCAGTAGGCGCAGGACGGATTTCTTCCGGCGCGCAGGTCGCAGGACGTTGAGTTCCCGATCGTTGAACACGATGCCGCCGACCTGGTCACCGGCCCACAGGGCCAGCCAGGCGAGCAGGCCGGCTACTTCGGCGGCGCGCACCTGTTTGAAGGCGCCGGTACTGGCGAAAAACAAAGTTTGACCAAGGTCGCAGAGCAGCAGCACCGGGCGTTCGCGTTCCTCCTCATAGAGTTTGGTGTGGGGCGCCTGGCGTCTGGCCGTGACGCGCCAGTCAATACTGCGGATGTCATCGCCTGGTTGGTATTGCCGGACTTCCGCGAAGGCCATGCCACGACCGCGTTGAGGGGAGCGCTGCAGGCCCGCCTGCCGGTTACGTACCGGTCGGGCGGACGGTAGCTTCAGGGCCCTGGCGTCCGCTTGCAGGCGGATCAGGTCGGGCAGACTGATGTGAGTTACAGCGTCAATGTTGGCCATGGTGGCATGGTGAGTCTGTCGGGTCTGGAGTGAACATCACGCGGTTACCGGCACCCGGTCGATCAGTCGCTGGATAACGGTATCGGGCGTCATGCCCTCGGCTTCGGCTTCGAAGGTCAACAGGATCCGGTGGCGGAGGACATCGAAGGCCATGGCCCGGACATCATCCGGGGTTACGTAATCACGACCGTCGAGCCAGGCCAGCGCCCGCGCGCAACGGTCCAGGGCGATGGTGCCCCGTGGACTGGCGCCAAACGCGGTCCAGCGTGCCAGTTCAGGGTCCAGGCTGGCGGCATCGCGACTGGCGAGCACCAGGGCCAGGAGGTATTGCTCGACCGGTTCCGCCATGTACATGTCCGCCACTTCCGCCCGGGCCTCGAATACCTGCTCGGCGGTCAGTTGGATGTCTGCTCGCGGCTGGCCCTGGCGATAGTCATTGCGTGCCAGGTGAAGGATGGCTTTTTCGGCATCCGCGGACGGGTAATGAATCACCACGTGCATGAGGAACCGGTCGAGCTGGGCCTCGGGCAGGGGGTAGGTGCCTTCCTGCTCAATCGGGTTCTGGGTGGCCATGACCATGAACAGGCGATCAAGGGGGAAGGTACGGAGGCCCACGCTGACCTGGCGTTCACCCATGGCTTCCAGCAATGCCGACTGGACCTTGGCCGGCGCCCGGTTGATTTCATCGGCCAGTACGAGGTTGTGGAAGATGGGGCCCCTCTGAAACTCAAACTGGCCCGTTTCGGCCCGGTATATTTCGCTGCCCGTCACATCGGAGGGCAACAGATCCGGTGTGAACTGGATGCGGTGAAAGTCGCCGTCCAGGTGATCGGCGAGCGCCTTGATTGCGGTGGTCTTGGCCAGACCGGGGGCACCCTCGACCAACAGGTGTCCGTCCGCAAGCAGTGCAATCAACAGCCGGTCCACCAGTTTTTCCTGCCCGATTATCCTTTTTGCCAACTGCGATCTGAGCTCACCGAACGTATTCTGTAACGACATTGGAAGTGACTGCTCCCATTCTTTTTGGGTTCATCAAAAGAACGTGTTTCGTCCGTAAGTAGTTGCCGCAGTTTTGGTGTCTGGCCGGCAAAAATCAAGGGTTTGACTATGCTTATGTGACGATACGACGATTACGTTTATTTCACACTAACCGAGGTCGACCATGAATGCGCTGACAGTGGCCAGCAAGGATCAGTTTTTTGAACAACTGGCTGATGCCTTCGCCCAGAAGATTGCCAAAACAGAGGCAAAGAAAATCAGCGAATTTGCCAAACAGCATTACGCCCATATTCCTCTCGAAGAGCTCGTTAGTCGACGATTTTCGGATACCTACGGTGCGGTGCTGGCCGCCTGGCAGTTTCTCCAGAAACGAAGCGCCGAGGAATCCCCGGTTTCGGTGTTTAACCCGGACCTGGAAAGCGACGGCTGGCAGTCCACCCATACCGTCATTTTCATTCTGCACCCGAACATTCCGTTTCTGATCGATTCCCTGCGCATTGCGATCAACCAGCGGGAGATCGGCACCCATTCCATCCAGCACTCCATCCTGCAGGTGGAGCGGACCGAGGAAGGCAAGCTGAGCAAGCTGCTTTCTACCAAGAAAACCAACAAGCAGGCCGAGTACGAAGCCTTCATCGTACTCGAGATTGACCGGCACAGCGATCCGGAAGACCTCAAAGAACTTGAGGAAGCCCTGCAGACCGTACTGCACGAGGTGCGGATTGCGGTGGCGGATTTCCCGATCGTGACCAACAAGGTTGCGGAAATCCTGGAGGAGCTCGACGACACCACAGCGGGCATCAGCGATGAGGAAAAGGAGGAAGCACGAGCCTTCCTGAACTGGCTGGTGCAGGACCACTTTACCTTTCTCGGCTACGACGAGTACGACTTCGCCAAGGACAAGAGTGGCATGGTGGTGCGACGGGTCGAGAACTCGGAATTGGGCATCCTGAGGGTTAATAACGAGCGCCCGGACCGGGTTCGGCTGAATGAGCTGCCCCAGCGAACACGCCATGAAATGACTCGCACCGATGACATCTTCATCTTCGCCAAGTCGGCGCAGCGGTCCCGGGTCCACCGACCGGCCTATCCCGATTACATCGCCGTGAAGAAGTTCAACAGCAAGGGCGAAGTGGTTGGTGAACGTCGGTTCCTCGGCCTTTACACGGCCCGGGTCTACAACGAGAGGCCGGATGAGATTCCCCTGTTGCGGCGGAAGTATCAGAGCGTGATGAAGCGCTCGGGGTTTATGCGGGACGATTACGCGGGCAAGGAGCTGGAGCAGATTCTGACGCTCTATCCACGGGACGAGCTGTTCCAGATCGAGAGCAATGAGCTGCTGAAGGTGGCCAAGAGCATCCTTTACATCCAGGAGCGCCGGCGGATCGAGCTGTTCATGCGAGAGGATGTCTACGGTCAGTTCGTGACCTGCCTCGCCTTCTTCCCCCGGGACATCTACAACACCGAACTGCGGCTCAAGGTCGAGCAGGTGTTACTGGACCGCCTCGAGGCAGAAGACATCGAGTTTGTGACCCATTTTTCTGAATCGGTGCTCGCCCGGGTGCAATTCACGGTTCGGGTTCCGCAGGTGGAAAACCGGCAGTTGCCGATTTCCGAGATCCGGGAGAAGGTCATCGAGATGGCCCAGTCCTGGCGTGACGGGCTCTACGAGGCGCTCAGCGAGGCCTATGGCGAAGAAGAGGGGAACGAACTTTACCGGCTCTGGGCCGGCGGTTTCCCGGCCAGTTACACGGATATGTTTTCGCCGCGCCGCGCCGCCATCGATCTCGAGCACATTGCCCAGTCTGCCCGTACCCATGATCTGGCGATGAGCTTCTATCGGGCCCTGGAAGAAAATGAGAGCACGCTGCACTTCAAGCTGTTCTTTCCCGATGAGCCATTGCCCTTGTCCGATGTGATGCCGATCTTTGACAACCTGGGTTTCCGGGTGCTGGGTGAGCACCCGTTCGAGGTGATTGATCGTCACGACAAAACGGTGTGGATCCACGACTTCACGTTGCAGGCGCACACCGGTCGCGTGGTGGATATCCATCGCATTCGGCCCATTTTCGAAGACCTGTTCCGGCGGGTCTGGCACGGTGATGCCGAAAACGATGCCTTCAACCGGATGCTGCTGTCCTCCTACATGAGCTGGCGCGAGATCGCGCTGCTGCGGACCTACGCCCGTTACATGAGGCAGATCCGCTTCTCCAACAGTCAGACGTTCATCTCCAACACCCTGGTCAACCATGTGGAGCTGACCCGGATGTTGCTGGACTACTTCGAAGTGCGCTTTAACCCGGATCGCTATCAGAGTGACGGCAAGAGCCGGGCGGCTCAGCAAAAACTGGAAATCGAATTCAATGCGGGGCTGGACGAGGTGGAGAACCTCAGTGAGGACCGGGTCCTGCGATTGTACCTGGAACTGATGCAGGCGACCCTGCGCACTAACTACTACCAGCCCGACGATCAGGGCATCAACAAGTCGTACATCAGCGTCAAGTTCGATCCCTCGCGGATTCCGGACATGCCATTGCCCATGCCGATGTTCGAGATTTTCGTGTACTCGCCGCGGGTGGAAGGCGTGCACCTGCGGGGCGGAAAGGTGGCCCGCGGGGGGCTGCGCTGGTCCGACCGGTTCGAGGATTACCGCACCGAGATCCTGGGGCTGGTGAAAGCTCAACAGGTCAAGAACGCGGTGATTGTCCCGGTCGGGGCCAAGGGCGGTTTTGTCGCCAAGCGCCTGCCCGATCCCTCTGATCGTGAAGCATTCCAGGCCGAGGGTATCGAGGCCTACAAGACCTTCATCCGTGGCTTGCTGGACATCACCGACAATCTCGTGGATTCCGACATTCATCCACCCGAACGGGTGGTGCGGCACGACGAGGACGACCACTACCTGGTGGTTGCGGCGGACAAGGGCACCGCCACTTTCTCGGACATCGCCAACAGCCTGTCTGCCGAATACGGTTTCTGGATGGGGGATGCCTTCGCGTCCGGGGGCAGCAACGGCTACGACCACAAGAAAATGGGCATCACGGCGCGGGGCGCGTGGGTGTCAGTGGAGCGGCATTTCCGGGAACTGGGTGTGAACCCGGCACTGGACGAGTTCACGGCCATCGGGATCGGGGACATGGCTGGCGACGTGTTCGGCAACGGCATGCTGTGCTCCGAGAAGACCAAACTCGTGGCGGCGTTCAACCATATCCACATCTTCATCGATCCGACGCCGGATCCGGAGAAAAGCTTCAAGGAGCGGAAGCGGTTGTTCGAGCTGCCACGTTCCTCCTGGACCGATTACGATACCAAGCTGATCTCGAAGGGTGGCGGGGTGTTCAGTCGCAACGCCAAGTCCATTCCCCTCAGCCCGGAAATGAAGAAACTCCTCGGGGTGAAGTCGGACAGGGTTCCGCCAAACATGCTGATTTCCCTCATCCTCAAGGCGCAGGTGGATCTGCTCTGGGTCGGAGGTATCGGCACCTACGTGAAAGGTACCACCGAAACCCACGCGGATGTCGGCGACAAGGCCAACGACGGCCTGCGGATCAACGGCTCCGAACTGCGCTGCAGAGTGGTGGGAGAGGGCGGCAATCTCGGCCTCACCCAGCTCGGGCGCATTGAGTTCGCCCTGAAGGGCGGACGCCTGAACACCGACTTCATCGACAACTCCGGCGGTGTGGACTGTTCGGACCACGAAGTGAACATGAAGATTCTGTTGAATCAGGCCGTCGCCATGGGCGATCTTACTGGCAAACAGCGCAACATCATGCTGGAAGACATGACCGATGACGTGGCCGCGCTGGTTCTCAAGAACAACTACCGTCAGACCCAGGCCATCAGTATCGCCAGTGAAGACGCAGCGATCCGGCTTGAAGAGTACCGTCGGTTGATGAATAGCTTTGAGATCGAGGGCAAGCTCAACCGGGCCCTGGAATTCCTGCCGGACGATGAAACCCTGTCCGAGCGAAAGCTCGACAAGAAGGGTCTGACCCGGCCGGAGTTGTCGGTCCTGATTTCTTACGTGAAAGGCGATCTCAAGCAGACCCTGATCGACAGCACCTTGCCGGATGAGCCCCTGTTGGCGGGGGAGATGTATAAGGTCTTCCCCCGAGGACTGACCCAGAAGTTCTCCAAGGAGCTGGGTGAGCACCAGTTGAGGCGCGAGATCATCGCAACCCAGATTGCCAACGACATGGTCAATCACATGGGCATCACCTTTGTTGAACGCCTGAACCAGTCCACGGGTGCCGACCCGGCGTCGATCGCCCTGGCCTGGATCATTGCCCGGGATGTGTTCCGCATTGATAACTGGTGGGACCGCATCGAGGAGCAGGATTTCAACGTGCCGGCCCAGCTGCAAATGGCGCTCATGCAGGACCTGATGCGACTGATGCGTCGGTCCGTGCGTTGGCTGCTGCGGAACCGTCGGGCGGAACTGAGTATCCAGAACCACATCGAACGGTTCGCCGACAGTGTCTGGGCCATTACCGCCAATCTTCCGGATTACCTGGGCGAGCAGGCCCGCACTGCCTGGGAAAAGCGTCACCAGACCCTTGTCGAGGCGGGTCTGTCCAAGGAGTTGGCGTCGGTGGTTTCGGGTACCGATTACCTCTACTCGTCGCTGGGCATCATTGAGGCCCAGGAAGCGACCGGGATGCCGCTTAAAACGGTGGCCAACCTCTATTATGAGCTGGGCGACAGGCTGGACCTGAACTGGTTCGCCCAGGCCATCGCGGCTCTCACCCCGGCATCGCACTGGCAGGCCCTGGCCCGTGAAAGCTTCCGCGAGGATCTCGAATGGCAGCAACGGGCCCTGACCACGGGCGTGCTCCGGCTGGCGGAAAAGCCGGAGGATGTTCCCGTCTGTGTGGATGCGTGGCTGAATCGTCACACGGGTATGATTCATCGCTGGAAATCCATGCTCGCGGAGCTCAAAGGCGTGCGCGAACCGGAATACGCCATGTTCTCCGTCGCACTGCGGGAATTGCTGGATCTGGCGCAAAGTACAATGCACTCAGGCCATCTTGAGGTCGAACCTGAGACCATCTGAGTATTGATTTGTGGCGACGATTACCGTTCAATTTCAGACTCCAAGCCATTGAGTGGGGGACATTTTGATGGGTCAGCTTGACCACCTTCTTGAAAAAAACCGGGCATGGGCCGACGGAATCAAAGCGGAGGACCCAAAGTTCTTTGACCGTCTGTCCAGCCAACAGGCACCGGAATACCTATGGATTGGTTGTGCCGACAGCCGGGTCCCCGCGAACCAGATTGTGGATCTGATGCCGGGGGAGTTGTTTGTCCATCGAAACGTGGCCAACGTGGTGGTTCACACCGACTTCAACTGTCTCTCGGTGTTGCAGTTCGCGGTCGAGGTGCTGAAGGTGAAGCACGTCATGGTCGTCGGTCACTACGGTTGCGGTGGCGTTCGGGCTGCACTGCTGGATGAGGGCTTCGGACTGATCAGCAACTGGCTGCGCCACGTCCAGGATGTTCGGGACCGGCACCAGGCCGTGCTTGATGAGATTTCCAGTGAACAGGATCGTGTTGACCGCCTGTGTGAACTGAACGTTGTGGAGCAGGTTGGGCACGTGTGCCAGAACAGCATCGTGCAGGAGGCCTGGAAACGCGGGCAGCCGCTGACCGTGCACGGCTTCGTGTACGATCTGGCTGACGGCATCCTGCGGGACATGGGGCTTTCCATTTCCAGCGAGCAGGACCGGGAGCGGATCAAGCAGAACAGTGTCGATGAACTGGTGTTGAGGCCGGTTCGGTCCGGGCGCCAGAAAAAGGTATAGCGTCAATTGTAAAATGACGTCAAAAAATCGTGATGAGCGTCACTTATGAACCCGTGGCGTCATCACAGTTGGTCACCTCCCGTTTTGGTACATTGGTACCTGCTGTAAGCGAGGAGGTTGACCATGAAAGAATTGATGCAAAAAGCGCTGAGTGCCCTGGCACAGCGAAAGTCCGATAACCTCGAGGCAGACGTTCGGACCGAACACCCCAAGGCGCCTGCCCATCGGCAGCGCGAAGACTGGGGAATGTCTCCGGAAGACGCCCTGCGCGTTGGCACGGTCGCACGGTACAAGTAAGACCCTCTCACCCCGTATCCTCCCGATCAGCCCTCTGATGCTGCCATTCCTGGCGAGACTCAGGGGCTGATTCCGGTTAGAGTATCCCGTTTCAAGAACCAGCCACGGGACCGCTTTGCCAATGTCTGTCATGCCCAATTCCCATGAAGCCCTGATCCGCAATCGCGACCGACTGGGTGGCCGCGTTGCTCTGCTTGGTGTCAGCGCTCCGGCGTTGCTGGCTGAGCTTCCGGATGGGGGCATGGCCATGAGCGAACATGCAGGGCAGGCGGCTGCGCTCGCCACCCAGGAGCACTGGCAATCGTGCTTTGGTTATGACGACCCGGGATTGATCGCGTCGGCGTTTGACACGGTGGTGGTCTTCCTGCCGAAGGCCCGGTCGGAACTGGACCTGAGGCTTTCGTTGGCGCGTTGGTTGTCAGCCCCCGGTGCCAGAGTGATCCTCGTTGGCGAAAAAAAGGAAGGCATCGCGGGCGCCGTGAAGCAATTGAAAGCAGTGGCCCCCGGCGCCTCAAAAGTAGACAGTGCGCGGCATTGCCAGGTCTGGGAGGCCGCCAACATCGAGCCGCTGGCCGACTTCGACTTGTCCAGCTGGCAGGCGTGGCATTCCGTCAGTCACGCCGGTTGTTCAATCGACGTATGTGGGTTGCCCGGTATCTTCAGCCACGGCGAACTGGATGGCGGCACGGCGCTCTTGCTCGAAACTCTCGTCACGTCGCCGCTCAAAGCTGAGCACATACTGGACTTCGCCTGCGGTGCGGGGGTGATTGGCGCGTGGTACCAGGCGTGGCAACGCGCCCAAGGTCAGTCCCCAAGCGTTGTGGATGGCGTGGATGTCCAGTCGCAGGCGGTGATCTGTGCCCGGGCAACCTACGACCGCGCGGGCGCCCGTGGTGACATCATGGCTTCGGACGGACTCGAGAATGTTGACGGTCTCTGGTCCGCGATCGTGACGAATCCGCCGTTCCACTCCGGCGTGAAAACTGACACCTCGATGACCGAGAATTTCCTGCGCGAGGTTTCGCGCCACTTGAAATCTCGGGGGGAGTTGCGGTTGGTCGCCAACAGTTTTCTGCCCTACGAATCCGTGATCAAGCGCTTCATCGGACCGGTGGAGCGACTCTATGAGGACCGGCGCTTCACGGTTTACCGGGCGATTCGGCGCTGACACGCGCTTCTCCGTTTCTGCGAGCGCACAACGAAAAAAGCCCCTGGGGTGAGGGGCAAAGGGTTCGCGTCCAAAACAACGGAGCCAACCGGAAAAGGGATGTTGCGTGAACAGGTACTAATCTAGGGTTAATTTCTAGAATAATCAGCCTAGAATGGCGCGAATGTGACAATCTTCGTTTTGGATGCCTGAAATGACAACTGCAGTACTGGATTATCCGGACGGTCAGCTCAGCCTGTCCCGGCCGGGCGGCGGCGATCCGTCACTCCGCGCATGGGATGCCGCGGATGAACTGTTACTGCAGGAAGTTTTCCAGCGCGTGGATGCCGGCAAAGCGCCGAAAGTGCTTGTTGTCGATGATCAGTTCGGCGCCTTGGCGCTGGGCCTGCACCGCTACCAGCCGGACCTGGTGGCGGATAGTGCGACGCTGGCGGAAGCTCTGGCGCACAATGCCCGGATCAATCCCGGCGCGGCTGACGGGGTGAGTGTACGCAGTTGGCTGAATCCGCCAGAGGGCGTCTATGACGTCGTCATTGTCAGAATTCCCCGCCACGCGGATTATCTGGCCTGGCTGCTGCGCTGGGCGAATGGCATTCTCAAACCCGACGGTGTGTTGCTCGCCGGTGGCATGATCAAGCATCTGCCGGATCGAGGCGTGGAGGTATTTGCTCAGGCCGTGCACACAGAACAGGTCTGTCCCGCCCGTAAAAAGGCCCGGGTGGTGGTCTGCCGGCGCGGTGAGGCGACGCTCGAAGGTTGGTCGGGCGTATGGAAGGGGTACCATCCTGACGACGCCGGATTCCGGGTTGAGGCTCTGCCTGCGGTCTTTGCCCGGGAGAAGCTGGATATCGGCACACGGTTGTTGCTGCCCCACGTGAAGCGGCTGGTGTCGGGCCTGGCGACGAATGCCCCAGTACTGGACCTGGCTTGCGGCAATGGTGTGGTGGGTTTGACGGCGCTGGTCGTGCGGCAGGACCTGTCCCTCACTTTCTCCGACGTGTCCAGCCAGGCTGTTGTCAGCGCTCGCCACAACGTGTCCGGAGCGTTCCCCGACAGCCGGGTTCACTTTGAACATGGGGATGGCATAGCGGAGTCCGCCGGTTTGTTTGACCTGATCCTGCTGAACCCACCGTTCCACGAGGGTGGGGTTGTCGGCGATCACGTGGCACTGCGCCTGTTCGGGCAGGCGGCGAAACATCTGACCCCCGGCGGTCGACTGCTCATGGTTGGCAACCGTCACCTTGGTTACCACCGGAGTTTGCGTCGGTTTTTCCCGCAGGTTCGCCAGCTCGATGCGAACCCGAAGTTTGTCGTTCTCGAAGCGGGGCTGGGTTAGCCGATTCGGCGGTGTGGTGGCTGTTTTCGGTCAGAGCTGTCTGGGTGGCTGGTCGTAACCAAGGCGAGCGAGGGTGTCTACGATCGTCTGGGTCTGGCTGTCGATCTCGATGTTGACCTGATCTCCCTCGGTCGCCTTGCCAAAGGTCGTTGCCCGAAGGGTTTCCGGGATCAGGTGCACATTGAACCGGTTGCCCTGGACCTCGCCAATGGTGAGGCTGGCACCGTTGATGGCGATATAGCCCTTGGCAAAAATGTAGCGGGTCCACTGCTCAGGCACTTCAAACCAGAGGGTGACGTTATTTTCCGGCCGCAGGATGTCCACAATCGTTGCCGTGGTATGAACGTGGCCCGACAGAAGGTGTCCGCCAATTTCGTCACCGATCCTGGCCGCCCGCTCGAAGTTGATTTCATCCCCGGGTTCAAGGTTTCCGAGCGTGGTCAGCCTCAGGGTTTCCTGCATGGCGTCAAAGTAGAGCGCGTTGCCGTCTTGCCGGGTGACGGTCAAACAGGTGCCATTGATGGCGACCGACGCCCCAATGGTCACGCCTCCCACCTTGTCCTCGGGCAAGCGGATCACGAACGTGTTCAGTCCGGGAGCCGTTTTGATCTCCTCGACGGTTGCAATGCCTTGAACGATGCCTGTGAACATGGTCGAACCTCGTGAAGTTTATACCTGGTTGCCCGCTGGGGTGGGGGCCAAGGATAGCGGGCGGGTTCGCCATTGCCAAGTTCGCCGGATCGCCATTCGGGTTGTGACGCTGACTCAAGAATGGCGGTAAACTGTCGATAGACAGATAGAGCTGCATTTCAGGGCTATTCCGTTGCCCATTTTCCGGACCGTTGAGCATGGCTGAGAATCAGAGGACCGCACCGCCCGTCAAGGATCCCGCCCAGGGCGCCGTACTGCGTCCGGGCCGGGCTGCCGATCCGTTACCGTCAACGGCACCGAACCCTGCCCAGCCCGCCACGCCATCGGCGATGCCCGCAAGTGTGCGCCCGGAGCCGTCTTCAAAAGAAGACAGTCCGGACGAGTCCCCAGTGAGCAGGAGCGGCGATGGCCCGGCGGACTCCGAGGCGTCGGGGCAAGAGGAGATTGCCGGCGATGACGTCGAGCAGACGCTGGCCCTATCCCGGCAACGTCAGCTTCGGCTCATGCTGCGTCAATGCGACCGGGTCCTGTTGATGGACTTTGATCAACTGGCCATGGCGGACTGGCCGGATAACTACACACTCGCGGCGGCGCGCAGGCGGCGGGACCTCTGGCTGTTCAGTGCGCTGCTGGCGGCGCTGGTGTTTCTGAGCGGTCTGACCGGTTTGGTCCCGGCCTGGGTCGCCGGTACCGGCTTTGGTGCGTTCGTCATTATCCTGTTATTGGGCATTCCCTCGGTGAGGCGGATTTATACCGCCAGTCCCTCCTACCTGGATGTGGTAATGAAGCGGCAGCGAATGCTTCGGGATGCGCGGGCCCACGCCGCTCACCTGGAAGGCAGTGATGGCTTGATCTGGCAGTGTGCCCGGATGGCGGACTTTAATCCGGCCCTGAAGAACACCCGGTTCAGCAATCTGCTCAGGTTGTCGGAGCAGCGGGCGTTGGCACGCAATCTGAACCGGCGGGACCATGTTCGCATGTACCTCATCTATCTGCTGGAAGCCGAGAAGGCCTACGACCGGGTGCAGAAAGCGTTTTTCGAGGGGAACCAGCGGGCAATTGATCGCGGCTGGCAAGGGGTGGCCGCAGAGCCAGAGCCCAGAGCTTGACATAGACTGGCTTCAAACGTATGTTTCAAACAGACGTTTGCTAGAGGCTTTGAGAATAAAATGGCGCAGTCTGACACCGTTGACCGGATTCTTGATGCAGCCGAAGAGCTGTTTGCCGACCGAGGTTTTTCGGAGACCTCGCTTCGCATGATCACCAGTAAGGCTAAAGTAAACCTGGCCGCTGTCAATTACCATTTTGGTTCAAAAAATGCGCTGATTCATGCCGTATTTGCCCGTTTTCTGACGCCGTTTTCGGCCACGCTGGAGAAAGCCTTCGATGAGCTTGAAGACCGGTGCGAGGGGCAGCCGCCGACGCTGAACCAGACGCTCTGGGCGTTGACCGAGAGCGCAGTCCGCATGCCCCAGCGCAATGAAAAGGGGATTTCCATCTTCATGCGCCTGCTCGGGCTCGCCTACACCCAGTCCCAGGGTCATCTTCGAAAGTTTCTCGAGCAGGAATATGGCGATCCCTTCAGCCGCTTCATGCGTCTGCTCAAGGAAGCAACGCCCCAGTTGTCCGCCGTCGACCGTTACTGGCGTATCCAGTTCATGCTGGGTGCCACCGCCTTCACCATGTCCAGCAGCGACGCGCTGCGGGATATCCTGCAGAACAAACTGGGTGTCGAAACCACCGTGCAGGAAATTGCCGCCAGACTGGTGCCGTTCCTCGCCGCCGGAATGCAGGCCGAAGACACCATGCTTGTGCCTCCCTCTGGCAGCAAGGTCTCGGTTGCCTGAGTTCTGTGCAGTCGGTTAGGCTTCCTTCTGGCACCAGCCCGAAGGGAGCTTCACCGATTTGAGTTTCGACCGTTCCACCGCCCCGAAAATCCGCATCAGCCTCGATCGTCAGGTCCTGACTCTGGTCAGTCATGACGGCACGGTGCTGGTCGAGTACCCGGTTTCCACCGCCCTCAACGGTCCCGGGGAGCAGGACAGCAGTGGTTGTACGCCCCGTGGAGAGCACTACATCCGTGCCAAGATTGGCGGGGGTCAACCCATTCGCACGGTCTTCCGTGGCCGTCGGCCGACGGGGGAAATCCATACCCCGGAGTTGTCCCGCCAGAACCCCGAGCGGGACTGGATCCTGAGCCGCATTCTCTGGCTCTGTGGCCTCGAGCCCGGCAAAAACCGCGGGCGCGGGGTCGATACTTTCCGCCGCTTCATATACATTCACGGCACGCCGGATACCGAGCCCATGGGCGTTCCCATGTCGCACGGCTGTGTCCGCATGCGCAATGCCGACGTCGTCGACCTGTACGATCGGGTCAGTGCTGGCACGGCCGTCGTCATCCGTTAAACCAGATTGAACAGAGGGATCCGATGATCGGAGACGTAACTGCCATGGTCAATGGCTGGATTCAGAGTTTTGATCTGCTGTCCCAGGGTTGGCGTGTGGGCATTGTGGTCTTTGCGTTGGTGTTTGGTACCGCGACCGTTGCCTACATCGTCAGCAAGGTCATCGGGGCGTTGGAGCACAAGTTCAGCAACACCAAGAACCTCTGGGACGACGCGGTGCTGCATGCGGCTCGCAAGCCTGCCGTCGCTTTCGTCTGGTTGCAGGGCGTCTACTGGGCCGCTGAGGTGGCCCACCGGTATTCTCAGGCCGAAATCTTCAAGGCCAACGAGACCATCCTTGAGGTTGGTTTTATCTGGGTGTTTGTCTGGACCCTGCTCCGGCTCATCAAAGAGGGCGAGAAAATCCTCATCTCCCCCCTGAAGATGAAAACACCGATGGACTACACCACCGTGAACGCGGTGAGCAAACTGTCGCGCGCCGTGGTCATCATCACGGCCGTGCTGATCGCCATGCAAACACTTGGTTACAGCATCTCCGGGGTCCTGGCGTTCGGTGGTCTTGGCGGTGTCGCCGTTGGTTTCGCGGCCAAGGACCTGTTGGCAAACTTCTTTGGTGGTTTCATCATTCACCTGGATCGTCCCTTCAAGGTGGGCGACTGGGTCCGGTCTCCGGATCGGAACATCGAGGGAACGGTCGAGCACATTGGCTGGCGCCTGACGACCGTTCGAACCTTCGATCAGCGGCCTCTTTATGTTCCTAACGCGGCGTTCACCACGATAGCGGTGGAGAATCCGTCGAGGATGAGAAATCGCCGTATCAGTGAAACCATCGGCATCCGCTACGCTGACGTCAGTCAGATGGCGGATATCGTCCAGGATATCCGGTCCATGCTGGAGAACCACGAGGAAATCGATACCAGCCAGACCCTGATCGTGAACTTTGTAGCCTTCAACGCCTCCTCTCTGGACATCATGGTCTACACCTTCACCAAGACTACCCAGTGGGTGCATTTCCACGAGGTGAAACAGAACGTCCTTCTCCGGATCAGTGAAATCATCGAGGGTTACGGAGCCGAAGTGGCCTTCCCGACACGCACCCTGCATTTGCCGGGGGGCGTTCGGTTAGCGAGCGCCAAAGCGGGCGATGACGAGGGTGGTCGTGATCAGGCGCAGGGCGACGAGGCCAGCGGTCAGGCTGAATCCGTCAGGCAGTCGCGCCAGACGACACGGGTCGGTGATCAGGACGAAGCGGGAGAGGCAGAATGAGCAAGGTTGCGGGGAACTACCCTGTGGGAATCATTGGCGGTACCGGACTGACCATGCTCTCCGGTCTGGAGATTACCGGTGAGCGGGTGAAGGACACGGTCTGGGGAGCGCCATCGGCGCCCCTGGTTGACGGCAAGCTGGGCGATCAGCCCGTTGTGTTTCTTTCGCGGCACGGCAACCCGCACCGGATTCCGCCGCATCAGGTGAACTATCGGGCCAACCTGCAAGCGCTCTACGATGCCGGTGTCCGTACCGTGGTGGGTGTGAATGCCGTCGGCGGTATCCATCGGGACATGGGGCCGGCGCACGTGGTCATCCCCGATCAGATCATTGACTATACCTGGGGGCGGCCGAGTACCTTCTTTGAAGGTGATCTCGAAGCCGTCACCCACATTGATTTCACCTGGCCCTACGACGCCGAAGCGCGCCAGATCCTGATTGAGGCAGCGTCCTCACAGGGCGCCTCTTTCTCGGACTTTGGTGTCTACGGGGCGACCCAGGGGCCGCGGTTGGAAACGGCCGCCGAGATTCGCAGAATGGAGCGCGACGGCTGTGACCTGGTGGGTATGACCGGCATGCCGGAAGCGGTACTGGCCGCTGAGCTGGGGATGCGTTATGTCTGTCTGGGGCTGGTGGTCAACTGGGCTGCGGGCAAGTCCGACCACATCATCACCATGGCCGAAATCGAAGAGGCCATCGACAGGGGTATGTCCAGCGTCAAAGGCATGCTGGAGAAGTCGATGGCCGGTCTTGGGCGACTTACTCCGACGCCTCAACCCTCTTGAAGAACACCAGTACGCCGATGGTGGGGGAGTCCAGGAAATGGATTTCCTCACTGCGCATGCGGCGGGTTTCGCGGATCCAGGTCAGCAGTTCAACCGGGGGTTCCGAGGCAGTCGGTTGCATCTCACCACCGGTTGCCATCGAGGCAAGGTCACTGTCCTGAGTGGCGGCCACGGTGCCTGACGCCATCTGATCGCCTTCTCCGGCCTCGGGTACGGCCGTCGCGGGCTCGGGCGTCGCATTGCGGGCACGCTGCCAGTGATTCAGGTGCACACCGACATGCAGATAGCGCTGACGATCAATGGTGATCGTCCCTTCCACTTCCCGCGTATTGGCGCCATCAATCCAGTCACCAACCGCTACCCGCAGGGGCTCACCCTCATAGTCGGGCGGGAACGCCTGGTACCAGCCTGCTTCAACCAGCACCCGATAACGGCCGCTGCCCTCAAGGCGCTGGGCCGCGCCGTGCAGGTGCAGTTCACCATTCGGCGCCAGATCCAGGGTGGTTTCTGCCGTCCCGTCCGGGGCCACGGCGCGCAGGATCTCCGTTGTGTCGGGCGTAGGCTCCACCTTCCGATCGGCCATTTGTTCATTGACTGCGTCGGGTTGGACAATGCGCTCGAGGACCACCAGTTCTGCCCGATAGTAGTTGTCGGGGATGGCGGTTGTGCCCGTGCCCGCTTCCTGCGACTGGGCCGTCAGCGAAAACGTCAGCAGCAGGGCTGTTAATACTGTGCGTGCCGTGAACCGGCCGCCGCAATTACCGTCAGTCTGCAAGGCTCTTACTCCAAGTGTGAATCGGGCGTTCATGTGGCGGTTGCAGCCGTTTTCGCGGGTGCCAGCTCGCCAAGCATTTCGGAAATGCCGTCGAGTTTACCACCGGTGGACGCGTCCTTCAGCCGAAAACGGAAGCTGTTGGCGCCTTCCAGTCGGTACTGGTCTGGTGCGGATTGCATTTTTTTAACCAGAATCAGCGGGTCAACCGGTGTGGTTTCGCCGAACTCCAGTCGTGCCCACTCCTTGCCGGCGTCCACCTGGACAATGCCCAGACCTTCAGCCTGCAATCGCAGCTCTGCCTGACGCATCAGGTTCTTCGCCGGTTCCGGTAATAATCCGAAGCGATCAATCATCTCAACCTGAAGTTCTTTTAATGCGGCTTTGTTCTCCACGCTGGCAATGCGCTTGTAGAGCATGAGGCGATTGTGCACATCGGGCAGGTAGTCTTCCGGAATGAGCGCGGGAATCCGCAGGTTCATCTCGGTACCGTGGCTCAGCGGAAGGTCGGCGTTCGGTGTCCGGCCCTCCCGGATGGCTTTCACCGCCTCGTCCAGTAACTGCATGTAGAGGGTGAAGCCGATGCTTTCGATCTGCCCGCTCTGCTCCTCGCCCAGCAATTCGCCCGCACCCCGGATCTCCAGGTCGTGGGTGGCGAGCATAAAGCCAGCGCCCAGGTCCTGGGATTCCGAAATGGCGTCCAGCCGCTTCTTGGCATCGGAGCTGATGGATTTCGGTGGCGGTGTCAGCAAGTACGCGTAGGCCTGGTGATGCGACCGGCCAACCCGGCCCCGCAGCTGGTGCAGTTGGGCCAGGCCGAACTTGTCGGCCCGTTCAATGATGATGGTGTTGGCGCTCGGGATGTCGATACCGGTTTCGATGATGGTGCTGCACACCAGAACGTTGAAACGCTTGTGGTAGAAGTCCGACATGATCTGTTCCAGCTCCCGCTCCCGCATCTGGCCATGGGCTACGCCGACACGGGCTTCGGGAATCAGGCGCCGCAGATCCTCGGCGCTCTTCTCGATGGTCGCAACATCGTTATGCAGGAAGTACACCTGACCGCCCCGCAGGATTTCCCGGAGGATGGCTTCCTTGACCATGGCGTCGTCACGCTGCCGGACGAAGGTTTTAACGGACAGCCGTCGGGCTGGCGGCGTGGCAATGATCGACAGGTCGCGCAGGTGGCCCATGGCCATGTTCAGGGTGCGCGGAATGGGCGTCGCCGTCAGGGTCAGCATGTCTACTTCCGCCCGCAGGGCCTTGAATTTCTCCTTCTGCTGTACCCCGAAGCGATGCTCCTCGTCGATGATGACAAGGCCGAGATTCTTGAACTTGATGTCGCCCTGCAGCAGCTTGTGAGTGCCGATGACGATGTCGGCCTTGCCCGCCTCGATGGCTTCGAGGGCCTTGCTGGTCTGGCTGGAACTGCGAAAGCGGCTGAGCAGTTCAACGTTGACCGCGGTATCGGAAAACCTGTCCCGGAAGGATTCGTAATGTTGCTGGGCCAGCAGGGTGGTGGGCACGAGAACCGCCACCTGTTTGCCCGAGTAGGTCGCCATGAACGCGGCGCGCATGGCGACTTCGGTTTTGCCGAAGCCGACGTCGCCACAGACCAGTCGGTCCATTGGGCGCTCGCTGGTCATGTCCTCGATAACCGCCTGGATGGCCACTTCCTGATCCGGGGTTTCCTCAAACGGAAAGCCTGCGGCAAACGCGCGGTAGGCTTCTTTGGGGTCGTCGAAGGTGAATCCCTTGCGGGCTTCCCGGCGGGCATAGACATCCAGCAGCTCGGCCGCGGTATCCCGGATCTTCTCCAGGGCTTTCTGTTTTGCCTGACTCCAGCGCTCGTTGCCCAGCTTGTGCAAGGGCGCATGGTCGGTGTCGTTGCCGGCGTAGCGTGAGATCAGGTGCAGGCTGGAAACCGGTACGTAGAGCTTTGAGCCGCCGGCGTATTCCAGCATCAGGAATTCGTTGGAGTCCCCTTCGACGGTGATGGTCTCGAGGCCCTGATAGCGACCCACGCCGTGATCAATGTGCACCACCGGGGCGCCGATCCGGAGCTCCGACAGGTCGCGGTAGCCGGCGTCGTCTATTTCAGTCGGTTTCTGGCGCCGGCGGCGCTGCAGAACCCGCTCCCCGAACAGGGCGGTTTCGGTGATCAGGGTCAGGTGCTGTTTGGGAAGGACCAGCCCCTGTTCCATCGGGGCTATGGTAATGCCCAGGGTGCAGTTTTCGTCGTCCAGGAAGTCCTGCCAGCTTTGCTGGGTCACGAGCTTGAGCTGGTGGTCTCCAAGATTCTCGATCAGGGCTTCCCGGCGACCGGAGGATTCCGCGCAGATAAGTACACGCCCGCCGACGTCGTTCAGGTACCGCTTGAGACGGCCGGCGGGATCCGCAGCGCGACCGTCCATGGCGATGTCCGGCAGGCTCTCGGTGGCGCAGTTTTCAGTACCTGGGCCCGTGGCCGGCGCTTCGGTCGTGGTCACCCTCGGGAAGGCTTTGAGGTGGCCAAAGAGCTCGTCCTGCTGCAGAAACAGGCGGGTTGGCGGCAGGATGGGGCGCAGACGGTCGTGGCGACGGTCCTCGTAGCGGTCACGGGTTTCCGAGTCGAAGAGGTTGACTGCGTCATTCAGGCCTTCGGCGGTGAATACCTGGGTCTGGCCGGGCAGGTAGTCAAACAGTGTCGCCGTGTCATCAAAAAACAGCGGCAGGTAATACTCGATGCCTGGCGGGGTGATGGCGTTCGTGACGTCCTTGTAGATGGGGGCGTCTTTATCCGCATCGGGAAACTGTTCGAACCAGCGATTCCGGAAACCTGACCGGGCCTCCTTGTGCCATGGGAACTCGAAGGCGGGCAGGAGCTCGATGCGCTCCACGCGATCGATGGATCGCTGGGTTTCCGGGTCAAAGGTGCGCAGTGTCTCGATTTCGTCGTCGAACAGGTCGATGCGGTAGGGCAGGTTGGAGCCCATCGGGTATATGTCCAGGATTGCCCCCCGGACCGCGTATTCGCCATGCTCGTAGACGTTTTCCGCATGCCGATAGCCGGCCGATTCCAGGTTGAGGCGCCAGGTGTCGATATCCAGAGACTGGCCGACCTCAAGCAACAGCGTGTTGCCCTGCAGGTACGTTACCGGTGGCAGGCGGTGCATCAGGGTTCGTGCCGGCACCACAAGAACGCCGTGACTGGTCGATGGCAGGCGATGCAGTGTGCGTATGCGCCGGGAGGTGATGTCCTGATGCGGCGAAAACAGGTCGTAGGGCAGTGTCTCCCAGTCCGGCAGTGACAACAGCTCAAGCCCGTCCCGGGTGATGGCGGCGCCTTCCTCGTCGGCCGGCAGGCCGAGAAAGAATCGCATGGCCTGTTCCAGGCGGATTGCGTCGTTGGTGCTGCGGGTGATGACCAGGGTCAGTCCCCGGTGAGCACGGGCCGTTTCGCAGATGGCCAAGGCGTCGCTGCTGCCGTGCAGTTGGCCCCACGTTCGGTGGTCCGCCGGTTTATTGGGGAATGCCGGGGCGATCAGCGTGGGACGCAGGTCTGGCATGGATGCACCTTGGCTCATGGGCTGTTATGTTCTCCTGCTGTGGGTGACCGGGAGAGGAAGAGGCGCGTATTCTAACGCCGGAGCCGGGTGGTGTCATGGTCGCCATGAGGGCCAGGTGGCTTCGGCGGGTCCCAAGCCAGGGCTGAGGGAGTGCATTAAATGAAGTGTAATCAGTCGGTATTTGCCGTTGGGAAATTTAAATTGGATAATATGCCCCCAAAATTCTTCCCAGTGTTACACAGAGGTCCCAACCGTGAGTCACGAACAGATCAATCAGCACCTGTCTAACTGGACGGAAAGAGAGTCCACCGCGGAAACCATGATTCCGCTGATCGGCCGCCTTTACCGCAAGAACAACGTGGTAACGTCCGTCTACGGTCGCGCAATCATTAACCAGTCCGTGATCGACATCATCCGTGCCCACCGGTTTGTTCGTCAGGTGGAGGACAGTGAGCTGTCTGTGCACGACACTCTGCCTATCCTGCAGGCGATGGATTCGCTTGAACTCGGTCGTGCCCACGTGGATATCGGCAAACTGGCGGTCAAGTTCAAGGAAGAGGGCGGCGATCTGGTCGAGTTCCTCAAGCGTGAAATCGGCCCGGTGGTTGGACAGTACGCGGCGCAGTCCGAAGAAGACGCGAACAATGACACCAAGGACGTGGTGCTGTACGGCTTTGGGCGTATCGGCCGTCTGCTCGCCCGGATCCTGATCGAGAAGGCCGGCGGTGGCAACAACCTGCGTCTGCGAGCCATTGTGGTGCGTAACGGCGGCGCCGAGAACGATCTCGAGAAGCGTGCCAGCCTCCTGCGTCGTGACTCCGTGCACGGCCCCTTCGACGGCACCATTACCGTCAACGAGGAAGAATCTGCGCTGATCGCCAACGGCAACTACATCAAGGTGATCTACTCCGATGGGCCGGACAAGGTGGATTACACCCAATACGGCATCAACAACGCCATCGTGGTGGACAACACCGGTAAGTGGCGGGACGAAGCCGGTCTGGGTCTGCACCTGAAGTCCAAGGGCGTGAGCCGCGTCATTCTGACTGCGCCGGGCAAGGGTGACATCAAGAACATTGTGTATGGCATCAACAACGACTGGATCACGGACGACGACAAGATCCTGTCGGCGGCGTCCTGTACCACCAATGCGATCACGCCTGTCCTGAAGGCCATTGATGACGAGTACGGCATCGAAGATGGTCACGTGGAAACGGTGCACTCCTACACCAACGACCAGAACCTGATCGATAACTACCACAAGGGCAGCCGTCGCGGTCGCAGTGCGCCCCTGAACATGGTTATCACCGAGACGGGCGCAGCGAAAGCGGTTGCCAAGGCTCTGCCCGAGCTGAAGGGCAAGCTGACCGGTAACGCGATCCGCGTTCCCACTCCGAACGTGTCCATGGCGATCCTCAACCTCAACCTGAAGAAGGATGTAGACGTTGAGGGTGTCAACGAGTACCTGCGCGACATGGCGCTGCACTCGGAGCTGCAGAAGCAGATCGATTTCGTGAATTCGCCGGAAGTGGTCTCCACGGACTTCGTGGGATCCCGTCACGCGGGCGTGGTCGACGCCCAGGCCACCATCGCCGGTGGTAAGCGCCTGATCCTGTACGTGTGGTACGACAACGAGTTTGGTTACAGTGCGCAGGTTGTGCGCGTTGTGAACCAGATGGCCGGCGTTACGTATCCGATCTTCCCGAAACGTGCGAGGGACTGATCGAAACGAGCCCTAGTTGGCGCGTAACGTCTTCGAAAACCCCGGCGACGAGAGTTGCCGGGGTTTTTGTTTGTGGAAACTGTGCTCTGTGAGGTTTACGTTCGGGCACAAACCTGTTCCGGTTTCTGGTGGAAATAGGTTTCCTTAATCTCTATAATTGGCGCGATTTTGGGTATGTCTGGCACCCAGTTTCTCATCTTTTCCTGCGTCGAAGCTTGGGCCGCATTCTGGCGGTTATCGCTTTCGCTACTTTGGGGCTACCGCCTGGTGCAAACCGGAGAGGAAATCTGGGTCGCGGGGGCCGGACGTTACAAATCCATAGAATAGTTTCTGATGATTGGATGAGGCTAATGATCAAGATCAAGAAAGGCCTGGATCTTCCCATCAGCGGCGCTCCCGAACAGACCATTACAGAGGGCAAACCCGTTCGCCACGTGGCGTTGATCGGTTTTGACTACAACGGCATGAAGCCGACGATGGCTGTGAAAGAAGGGGACCGCGTCAAGCGCGGCACGCTGCTGTTCACGGACAAGAAGACCGAAGGCGTTCGTTATACATCACCCGCTGCCGGCGTGGTGAAAGAAATCAACCGCGGTGAGCGTCGCGTGTTTCAGTCGATCGTTATCGAAATCGATGGCGACGACACAGAGACCTATGCCCGATACAGCGACGCGGATCTTGCCGGCCTGGAACGCCAGCAGGTAGTGGACAATCTGGTTGAGTCCGGACTGTGGACTGCGTTTAAAACCCGTCCCTACAGCAAAGTCCCCGAGATCGACAGCGCGCCCCATTCCATCTTCGTGTCCGTGATGGATACGAATCCGCTGGCTGCCGACCCGACCGTCATCATCGGTGAGAACAGCAAGGCCTTCGAGCAGGGTCTGACGGTTCTGTCCAAACTGACGTCCGGCAAGGTGTTCGTCACGGGCAAACCCGGCTCTAATATCGCGGTTCCCAAGACAGACAGCATCGAAGTACACCAGTTCGACGGCGTACACCCGGCTGGGAATGTGGGCACCCACATTCATCACCTGGATCCGGTGTCCGGCAGCAAGACCGTCTGGTCCATCAATTACCAGGACGTGATCGACATCGCCAAACTGTTCGAAACCGGTGAAGTTCCGGTTGAGCGCATTGTTGCGATCGGCGGCCCGAAAGCGCAGAAGCCGCGCCTGGTGCGTACCCGCCTGGGTGCGAGTCTGCCGGAGCTGCTCGAAGGCGAAGTGGCGACCGATTGCGAAGTTCGTGCAATTTCCGGTTCGGTTTTCGGTGGCCGCCGGGGCGACGGTCCCTGCGCGTACCTCGGACGGTTTGCCAATCAGATCTCGGTGCTGGAAGAAGGTACCAAGCGCGAGTTCATGGGCTGGCTCTCGCCGGGCCCCAACAAGTTCTCCGTACTGAATATCTACCTGTCCAAGCTGACTGGCGGAAAGCTGTTCAATTTCACCACCACCACCAATGGCAGCGAACGCGCCATGGTGCCGGTCGGTGCCTATGAGCAGGTCATGCCCCTGGACATCCTGCCGACCCAGTTGCTGCGTTCGCTGATTGTTGGCGACACCGAAATGGCCCAGAAGCTGGGGGCGCTGGAGCTGGATGAAGAGGATCTGGCGCTGTGCACCTTCGTGTGCCCGGGTAAATATGAATACGGTCCGATTCTCCGCGAGAATCTGACCCGAATCGAGATCGAGGGCTAATACGATGGCTATCAGACAGTTTCTCGATGGAATCGAGCATCATTTTGAAAAAGGTGGCAAGTACGAGCGCTGGTATGCCCTGTACGAAGCCGTCGATACCATTTTCTACACACCGGGCAAGGTAACGTCCACCACGGCTCATGTACGCGATGGCGTTGACCTGAAACGCATCATGATCACGGTGTGGCTGTGTACCTTCCCGGCGATGTTCTTCGGCATGTGGAATATCGGCTTTCAGGCCAACAGCTTCCTGGCGTCCAACCCGGATGCGATGGTCGGTGACGGCGGCCTGCGCACTGCGTTCATTCAGGCTCTGGCGGTGACCGGAGCGGGAGCGGGCCTCTGGGACAACTTTGTCTACGGCATGGCCTACTTCGTGCCCATCTACTTCGTGACCTTCGTCGTGGGTGGCTTCTGGGAAGTGTTGTTTGCCACCGTGCGTCGCCACGAGGTCAACGAAGGCTTCTTTGTCACCTCGGTACTGTTTGCCCTGATCTGCCCGCCCACCATTCCCCTGTGGCAGGTGGCCCTGGGTATCACCTTCGGTGTCGTGATCGGCAAGGAAGTATTCGGCGGTACCGGCAAGAACTTCCTGAACCCGGCGCTGACCGGTCGTGCGTTCCTGTACTTCGCCTACCCGGCGCAAATCTCGGGCGACACCGTCTGGACCGCAGTCGACGGGTTCAGTGGCGCGACAGCGTTGAGCTGGGCGGCAAGTGGCGGCCTGGATGCGCTGAAAGAGCAGATCGGCTGGATGCACGCATTCATGGGGACCATCCAGGGCTCCATGGGTGAAACCTCCACGCTGGCGGTATTGATCGGCGGTATCATCCTGCTGGTGATGAAAATTGCCAGCTACAGGATCGTCGGTGGTGTGCTGATTGGTATGATCGCGACCTCCCTGCTGTTTAACCTGGTCGGTTCCGAAACGAATCCGATGTTTGCCATTCCGGCACACTGGCACCTTGTTATGGGCGGCTTTGCCTTCGGCATGATGTTCATGGCGACTGACCCGGTCTCAGCGGCCATGACCAATACCGGTCGCTGGTGCTTCGGTATTCTGGTTGGCGTCATGACGGTCCTGATCCGTGTGGTCAACCCAGCGTTCCCGGAAGGCATCATGCTGGCCATCCTGTTCGCAAACCTGTTCGCACCGCTGATGGATCACTACGTGGTTCAGGCCAACATCAAACGGAGGCTTGCTCGTGGCTAAAGCTAAAGAAACCGTCTCCCGCACACTGATCGTTGCGCTGGTGCTGAGTATCGTATTCTCTGTCGTGGTATCCACGGCAGCGGTACTGCTTCGCCCTGCCCAGATCCAGAACCAGAACCTGGACATCAAGACCAACATCCTGTCGGCGGCCGGTATGCTGCCGCAGGGCGCGAGTGCACAGGATATCGAAGCGCTGTTCGAACGCTTCGAGGTACGTCTGGTTGACCTGAATACCGGTGAGTACGTCGAGCCGTCAGTCGTCGGTGTCAAGGACCCGATGAAGTACGACATGTACAAGGCGGCCTCGGATCCGGAACTGTCGACCGATATTCCTGCCTCAGAAGACAAGGCCGGCATCAAGCGCCGTCCGGACATCGCCAAGGTCTACACCATGAGTGAAGATGGTAAGGTGAACCGCGTGGTGCTTCCGATTCACGGTTATGGTCTCTGGTCCACCCTGTACGGCTTCATCTCACTGGAGGGTGACCTGAATACCGTCGAAGGTCTTGGTTTCTACGCCCACGCGGAGACACCGGGTCTGGGTGGTGAAGTTGACAACCCACGCTGGAAAAAGCAGTGGGTTGGCAAAGAGGTCTATGACGGTGAGCTGACCGAACCCCAGATCCGTCTGGTCAAGGGTGGCGTCAGTGCGGATGCGGCCGACAAAGAGCACAAGGTCGATGCGCTTTCCGGAGCAACTCTGACCAGCCGTGGTGTCCAGCAGCTGGTTAACTACTGGATGAGTGACCGGGGCTATGCGCCGTTCCTGCAAAAACTTCGTGAAGGGGAGGTCTGATCATGGCAGATGCATCAGCCAAACAGGTTCTCTTCGAACCAATATTTAGTAACAACCCCATTGCCCTGCAGATTCTCGGTATCTGTTCGGCCCTGGCGGTAACCACCAGCATGAACGTGACCATCGTCATGTGCCTGGCGGTTATCGCGGTTACCGCATTTTCCAACCTGGCGGTGTCGCTGGTACGGACCCAGATCCCGGGCAGTATCCGGATCATCGTTCAGATGACGATCATCGCGTCACTGGTTATCGTGGTCGACCAGATTCTCAAGGCCTACGCCTATGAGATCAGCAAGCAGCTGTCGGTCTTTGTTGGCCTGATCATTACCAACTGTATCGTCATGGGCCGTGCTGAAGGCTTCGCCATGAAAAACGGCCCGTACCTGAGCTTCCTCGACGGTATCGGTAACGGTCTGGGCTACTCCGTTCTCCTGTTGTTCGTGGCGTTCTTCCGGGAACTGCTGGGTGCCGGTTCGCTGTTCGGTGTCGCCCTGATGCCGACCGTGAACGAAGGCGGCTGGTACATTCCGAACGGCCTGCTGCTGTTGCCGCCGAGCGCGTTCTTCATTATCGGACTGGCGATCTGGGGACTTCGTACCTGGAAGCCGGAGCAGGTTGAAGAGGCGGATTACAAGATGTCTCGCCATACCGCCAAGGAGGCCTTCTGATGGAACACTATATCAGTCTGATTGTTAAGGCCATTTTCGTTGAAAACATGGCACTGGCCTTCTTCCTCGGGATGTGTACCTTCCTGGCGATCTCCAAGAAGATCGAGGCTGCAACCGGTCTTGGCATTGCCGTTGTCGTCGTACTGACCGTCACCGTGCCGGTGAACAACCTGCTGTATAACAGCATCCTGCGTGAAGGCGCGCTGGAGTGGGCCGGTTTGCCGAACGTCGATCTGAGCTTTCTCGGCTTGCTGACGTACATTGGTGTAATCGCGGCGATTGTTCAGATCATGGAAATGGTTCTGGACAAGTACATTCCTGCGCTGTACGCCGCCCTGGGTGTGTTCCTGCCCCTTATTACCGTGAACTGCGCCATTCTGGGTGCGTCACTGTTCATGGTTGAGCGGGACTACACCTTCGGCGAGAGTGTCGTGTATGGCTTTGGCGCTGGTTTGGGCTGGGCCCTGGCCATCATTGCGCTGGCCGGCATCCGCGAGAAGTTGAAGTACAGCGATGTTCCGGAAGGTCTTCGTGGCCTGGGTATCACCTTCATTACCGTTGGTTTGATGTCCCTGGGCTTCATGTCCTTCTCCGGCATCTCTCTGTAACTCACCCGGTGATTCGGTTTAACGAAAAGGCGAGACCATGAATACAGAAATTATTCTCGGCGTGGTCATGTTCACCGTGATCGTTCTGGCCCTGGTCGCAGTGATTCTGGCGGCACGGTCCAGGCTGGTCAGCACCGGTGACGTGACTATTGAGATCAACGATGATCCCGAACACACCATGAAAACCGGTGCGGGCGGGAAACTGCTGGGTACCCTGGCCAACCAGGGTATCTTCCTGTCCTCAGCGTGCGGTGGCGGCGGTACCTGCGCCCAGTGCAAGTGCAAGGTTCTTGAAGGGGGCGGTGCGATGCTGCCCACTGAAAAGACTCACTTCACCAATCGTGAAGAGAAGGAAGGCTGGCGCCTGTCGTGCCAGGTTCCTGTAAAGCAGGACATGAAGATTGAGGTGCCGGAAGAGTTCTTCGGCGTCAAGAAGTGGGAATGCGAGGTTATCTCCAACCACAACGTGGCCACCTTCATCAAAGAACTGGTGCTCAAGCTGCCCGAAGGCGAGGAAGTCGACTTCCGCGCTGGCGGTTATGTCCAGCTCGAGTGCCCGCCGTACGATATCAGCTTCAAGGATTTCGATATCGAGGAGGAGTTCCACGAGGATTGGGACAAGCACGATATCTGGCGCTACCGGGGTGTGAACAAGGAGGAGACCATTCGGGCGTATTCCATGGCGAATTACCCGGAGGAGAAAGGCGTCCTCAAGTTCAACATCCGTATCGCGACGCCGCCTCCGGGCACCGATCATCCGCCAGGAATCATGTCGACCTACGTCTTCAACATGAAACCGGGCGACAAGGTGACCGTGATGGGGCCATTCGGTGAGTTCTTCGCCAAGAAGACCGACGCCGAGATGGTGTTCATCGGCGGTGGTGCCGGCATGGCGCCAATGCGCTCGCACATCTTCGACCAGCTGAAGCGTCTGAACTCCAAGCGCAAAATCAGCTTCTGGTACGGTGCACGGAGTGTCCGCGAGATGTTCTACGTGGAAGACTTCGACATGCTCCAGGAAGAGAACGACAACTTCGAGTGGCACGTGGCGCTCTCGGATGCGCTCCCGGAAGACAACTGGGAAGGCCCGACCGGCTTCATCCATAACGTGCTGTACGAAAAGTATCTGAAGGACCATCCGGCTCCGGAAGACTGCGAGTTCTACATGTGTGGGCCCCCAATCATGAACGCATCGGTCATCAAGATGCTGAAGGATCTGGGCGTTGAAGATGAAAACATCATGCTGGATGACTTCGGGGGTTAATCAGCTCAGATGACATCCTGCATGCTTCGACCCGTCAGGGTAGCCCTGGCCAGTACCGTATTGGTGCTGGCCGCGGCCGCTCTGGCGGGTTGTTCGTTTCAGCCTGAAGAAAAAGTCTGGGAGATCTCCGGACCGGTATTCGGCACCCGCTATCACATCAATGTCGTATTGACCGAGGACCAGTCGCGGTTGGAGACTCTGGCAGCAGGGATCGAAACCGAGCTGGAAAAAGTCGATGCCTCCATGTCGACCTGGCGGCCGGATTCCGAACTGTCGGCGCTCAACAGCGCGGATGATCAGTCGGACTGGTTTCCGCTATCGGACCCGTTGTTTGAGGTGCTGAAACGCGCCGATGAGGTGTCCACGCTCACCGAAGGTGCCTTCGACGTCACCATCGGCCCGGTCGTGAACCTCTGGGGCTTTGGCCCGGAGGCTCGTCCCGATCAGGTGCCGTCCGATGGGGAGCTGGAATCGGCTCTGGCGGCAACCGGCCACGACAAGCTGGAGTTCCGGGAAATGCCGCCCGCAGTGCGGACCGAGGGGCACCAGTACATTGATCTGTCGGCGATTGCCAAGGGCTATGGGGTTGACGTGGTTGCCCGTTACCTCGACAGTGAAGGTATTGAGGCGTATCTGGTCGAAATTGGCGGCGAAGTCCGGGTTCGTGGGCGCAAGCCGGGCGGGGACGCATGGCGTCTGGCGATCGAACAGCCGTCGCCGGAAGGGCGGCAGGTGAACCGTGTCATTGCTCTGGAGAGCCGTGCTATGGCGACCTCTGGCGACTATCGTAACTATTACGAATCGGATGGTCGCCGTTATTCCCATACAATTGACCCCAAAACGGGTAAGCCGATCGCTCACAATCTGGCGTCGGTGACCGTAATCGCAGAAGACTGCATGACAGCCGACGCTCTGGCGACCGGCTTTAACGTGATGGGCTTTGAGCGGGCGCAAGCGCTCGCCACCAGGGAGAATATCCCGGCCTATTTCATCATTCGGACGGAAGACGGCTTTGAAACGCATCAGACGCCGGCATTCTCGTCATTTGTGACTCAGTAAAGGGAGGGCAACATGGGTACCTTTCTTCTTGTTTTGTTTATCGTAGTGCTGCTGGTTGCGGCCATGTCCATCGGCGTGATTTTGGGTCGTAAACCGATCAGCGGCACCTGCGGAGGGATTGGAGCGCTGGGTATCAGTCAGTCCTGCGACATTTGCGGTGGCAACACCCAGAAGTGCGAAGAGGAGAATGAACGCCTGGCCAGCGAGGGCAAGGCGGCCGAGAGCCTCACCTACGATGCCAGCAAGGCCGGCAAGCACTGATACACGCTCAATAATTGATAATACCTTTCCAAGACGTAGATAAGGAGTCACTGCGCGCATGGCAGAACATCATTACGACGTCGTCGTTATCGGCGCTGGGCCTTCCGGTGAAGGTGCGGCGATGAATGCGACGAAACATGGCAAACGTGTCGCGATCATCGAAGACAAGCCCACCGTCGGCGGTAACTGCACCCACTGGGGCACCATTCCTTCCAAGGCCCTGCGCCACTCGGTCAAGCAGATCATTACCTTCAACACCAACCAGATGTTCCGAGATATCGGCGAGCCCCGCTGGTTCTCTTTTCCGCGGGTCCTCCAGAACGCCCAGAAGGTGATCGGCAAGCAGGTTAAACTGAGAACCCAGTTCTATTCACGTAACCGCGTGGACCTGATCAACGGGCGCGCCTCCTTTATCGACAGTCACCGGCTGGAAATTCGAGGCAACAAATCGATTGAGACCCTGCATTTCAAACAGGCAATCATTGCTACCGGCTCACGGCCGTATTTGCCACCTGACGTTGATTTCCGCCACCACCGGATCTACAACTCCGATACCATCCTCAACCTGTCCCACACACCGCGAACACTGATCATCTACGGTGCCGGTGTTATTGGATCGGAGTATGCCTCGATCTTTGCCGGGCTGGGGGTCAAGGTGGACCTGATCAACCCCGGTAGCCGGCTGTTGTCGTTCCTGGACGACGAAATCTCGGATGCGCTCAGCTACCACCTGAGAAACAATGGCGTGCTGGTGCGGCACAACGAGCAGTATGAGAAGGTTGAGGGCGATGACCACGGCGTGGTTCTGTCGCTCCAGTCGGGCAAGAAGATCCGGGCGGATGCGTTTCTCTGGTGCAATGGCCGCAGCGGGAACACAGAATCCCTCGCCCTCGACAACATCGGACTGGTGCCGAATGGTCGCGGTCAGTTGGCGGTGGACGAGCATTACCGTACCGAAGTGGAAAATGTTTACGCCGCAGGCGATGTGATTGGCTGGCCGAGTCTCGCCAGCGCGGCCTATGATCAGGGGCGGTCAGCGTCGTCAGACATCGTGAGGGACGAGTATTTCCGGTTCGTCTCGGATGTGCCCACCGGTATCTACACCATTCCTGAGATCAGCTCAGTCGGCAAAACCGAGCGCGAACTGACCGAAGCCAAGGTGCCCTACGAAGTCGGGCAGGCTTTCTTCAAGGACCTGGCGCGGGCCCAGATCACCGGGGAAGCCGTCGGCATGTTGAAGATCCTGTTCCATCGGGAAAGCCGCGAAATCCTGGGTATTCACTGCTTTGGGGACCAGGCAGCCGAGATCGTGCACATCGGCCAGGCGATCATGAACCAGCAAGGCGACGCCAATTCCCTGAACTACTTCATCAATACCACGTTTAACTACCCGACCATGGCGGAAGCCTACCGGGTTGCCGCCCTGAACGGCCTGAACCGGATCTTTTGATCCGGATTCAGCCCGCGGACAGCGCTTCGTCGCCCGACAGGGTGTCCGCCTGGGCTGTGGGCAGGGACAACAGCGCCTTGGCGCGGTTATCGAAGAACATTCGGGTGCTGGTCGGGTAGTCGGTGATGATGCTGTCCACGCCCATCTCCTCCAGTTGAAGCATGTCGTGGATGCGGTTGACCGTCCAGGTTGAGACATGCAACCCCTTGCGGTGGGCGTTGGCCACCAATTCCTTCGAGCACAACTTCCAGTTCAGGCACAGGTAGTCACAGCCGAGCCGGGTGGCCATGTTCAGTGGTCGCGGGAATTTGCGTTCAGCGACCAGTCCGATCCGTATGTTTTTGTTTCGACGCCGGATTTCCTTGAGGAACCAGGTGTCTGACGAGGTGATGGCGGCGGTCTCATAGAGGTTCCGACGCTGGATGATTTCGGTGACACGGTTGCAAAGGATGTTCAGTCTTTGCCGGCTGTCCTTTTTTACTTCGAGCTGGAGATGCTGCAGATCGTCGAACTGGTCCAGCAGATCCTCCAGGGTGGGAATGCCAATCTTCCTGGGCCAGGAGCTGGTGTTGCGCCGGGCGTCCATGTCCGCCAGCTCGGCGGCGGTGTAGCTGCTGACTTCCCCTTTCCGGCCGGTGGTGCGGTCCACGGTCAGATCATGCACCAGCACCGGTCTGCCATCTTTGGAAAGCACCAGATCCAGCTCAAAATGGCGAATTCCGTGACGGTAAGCATGGACAAAACCGGGCAGGGTGTTTTCCGGAGCTTCTCCCTTGGCTCCTCTGTGTCCGTACACAATCATTCTGTGGTTTCACCTTTGAGGCGTTGGTAGATGGCTTGTCGTTTCTTCCAGGTGTCGTGGCAGAGACGAATATCTTCGAGGTAGGCCGGAAGCTCATTCATTAGCAGGGCTTGAGGTCCGTCCACCAGCGCTTTTTCCGGCTTGGGGTGGAAGTCCACGAGTACCATGTTGGCCCCGGCGATCACTCCCTGCGCGGTGGCGTGCATAACATCCAGAACCCCGTCCGGCGCCCTTTCCCGGCTTCCGACGGAATGGGATGGATCAACGCAAACTGGCATTCGGGTCAGTCGTTTTACCGCCGGAACATGAGCGAAGTCGACCATGTTCCGGTGAGGTTGACCGGCCTCGGTTTTCATTCCCCGGAGGCAGAAGATAACGTTGGCGTTGCCTTCGCTGGCCAGGTATTCGGCCGCATTCAGGGATTCATTCAGGGTGATTCCGAATCCGCGTTTGAGGAGGACGGGATAGGTGCTCTGGCGGCCGATTGCCTTGAGCAGCTCGAAGTTCTGGGTGTTACGGGTGCCAACCTGCAACATGACGCCGGTCGGGCGCCCGAGTTTCTCCAGGCAGGTATCGATCTCCTCAATGTGGCTTTCGTGGGTGATCTCCATGGCAATCACCTTGATGCCATGCTTGCCCGCTTTCTCGAACACCCAGGGCAGGCAACCCTTGCCATGTCCCTGGAACGAATAAGGGTTGGTCCTCGGCTTGTAGGCGCCCATCCGGGTGCACACCTCGCCATTGTCCTCCAGGGCCTGCATCATCATTTCCACGTGCTCGGGCACATCCACCGCGCACAGGCCGGCGAACACGTTCAGGTTGGACTGGCTGAACTCAACCCCGTTGTAGGTAAAGCCGCTCTGGCGTCGATCATCCCGATGGCGTCCGAGGATCCGGTAGTCATCGGAAATCCGGATAGCGCGCTCGACGGCAGGCAAGGCTTCCACTTCTTCCTTGTCCAGCGACTTGGTGTCGCCAAGAAGGTAGATCTCGGTCAGGCGCTGGCTCGCGCCCTGAACTTCATGAACCCGTACCGACACCCCCGGCAGATTTTCCAGGTAATCCATGGTCTGGCGATAGGCGTCGCTGTCCAGTGAGGTGTTGGGGTGAAGAATGGCTAGCATGCTGTCTCCTCGTCTTAACCGGCGCTCTCCGCCCGGTGCCGCGCTTGCATGTACTCCCGATGATTAAGATGCAGCAAGTCCGCCATTCGGCGAATCAGGTGTTCCTCGTACTTGTCGATGCGGCCGTCGGCAAACGCCACCCGCCAGATGCTTTCCAGCAGCGCTTGCTTGGACGCCTGGTCCAGGTGCTCATTGATCTGGCCGGTGAACTCGTACATGGAGGTCGCGTCGTCGGCATGGCTGAGGGCATCGGCGAGAATCGTTTCCGCCTCTTCCCGGGTGACCTGGTGCGCCTTTACTGCGCAGTCCACGATGGTCTGCATTTCCCGCTCGTCTTCATCCCGGTCGATCCGGGAAAGCTGTACCATCAGTGCCGTGGCGGCAACCGCGAGCTGATGTGGGTCAGGTTCCGATGCCGCCGTTTCCGGGGCGGCGAACAGCTTTTTCAGATGCTCTATCATGATGGGACTGCAAGGCTCCGTTCACATTGAATTCAGGCCGCTTTGGCCAGTTGCCGAACGCGGTGTTCCAGCTCAATCTGGTCAGCGGTAAAGCGCCGGATACCGTCGGCAAGTTTTTCCGTTGCCATGGCGTCTTCGTTGGATTCCCAGCGGAAAATCCGCTCGTTAACAGTGCCGGGCCGGTCGGGTGAAGTGGCACCGTTGGCAGACAGTTTGCGCGTCAGCTCACTGGTGTCGTCCTGCAACGCCTGCAAAAGCGCGGGGCTGATGGTCAATCGGTCACACCCGGCAAGCATTTCGATCTCGCCGATGTTTCTGAAGCTCGCCCCCATGACCACGGTATCGTAGCCATTGGCCTTGTAATAATTATAGATCCTTGAAACCGACAGGACGCCCGGGTCTTCGGCTGCGGGGAAGCTGTCCCGCCCGGACGTGGCGAGGTGCCAGTCCAGAATCCGGCCAACAAATGGCGAGATCAGGAAGGCGCCGGCCTGGGCGCAGGCAGCAGCTTGGATAAAGGAAAAGAGCAGGGTCAGGTTGCAGCGAATGCCTTCCTTCTCCAATTGCTCGGCCGCCCGAATGCCCTCCCAGGTGGAGGCAATCTTGATCAGGACGCGATTGGTATCGACACCGTGCTTGTCGTAGAGATCAACGAGGCGGCGGGCCCGCTCCAGTGTGCCGGCGGTATCAAACGAAAGTCGGGCGTCGACCTCGGTGGACACCACGCCGGGAATCAGGTTCAGGATTTCCCGCCCTGCCAGCACCGCCAGGCTGTCGGTGGCCATGGTCAGTTGTTCGGCATCGGAGCCGCCGTGACGTCGGGCTTCGGCGACGGCCTTGTCCAGCATGGGACGATAGCCGTCCGAGGCCGCCGCTTTCAGCAGTAGGGAAGGGTTGGTCGTGGCGTCTTCCGGCCGCCATTTGGCGATGGCGTCGAGGTCACCGGTATCGGCAACCACGGTGGTCATGGTTTTCAGTTGTTCAAGCTTATTCGTCATTCGTCCTGTCGTCCCGGTTGATCGGTTATTGATGCATCCGACTCCCGGATGCTGGCCTTTCACCTACAATAACGGGCTGGTCTGACAGGAACAAGACAACAAAAGGTATGGGGACGATTAAGCTTCCGCAATGACGGCGGTTTCCGGCTCACGGACTTTCTCAAGTGCCGCCTGCAGGACCTCGATCCCGGCGCCCGGTTTGTGAGCGTTCTCACTGATGTATCGACGGAACTGGCGTCCCCCGGGGACACCGTGGAACAGGCCGAGCAGGTGTCGGGACATGTGGGTGAGAAACACGCCGCGCTCAAGTTCACTCTGGATGAAGGGGATCATGGCCCTCAAGGTGTCATGGCGGGTGCGCGCTGGTGAGGCATCGCCAAAGAACTCGGCGTCCACGCCTGCCAGCAGCCAGGGGTTGTGGTAGGCCTCCCGGCCCAGCATCACGCCGTCGGTGTGGGCCAGGTGCCCGTGACACTCGTCAAAGGTCTTGATGCCACCGTTGATGATGATCTCGAGCTCCGGGTAGGTCTGTTTGAGGCGGTACACCCAGTCGTACTTCAGCGGTGGAATGTCGCGGTTCTCTTTCGGACTCAGTCCCTCCAGAATCGCGATCCGGGCATGAACAATGAAGGTCCGGCAACCCGCTGCCGCAACCTTTTCAATGAATTCGCACAGGTCTTCCCAGGATTCCCGGCCATCAATACCGATGCGATGCTTGACCGTCACCGGAAGGCTGGTGGCCTCGATCATTGCTTTCACGCCCTCAGCCACCTTGTCGGGATGCCCCATCAGGCAGGCGCCGATCATGTTGTTCTGGACCCGGTCGCTGGGGCAGCCCACGTTGAGATTGACCTCGTCAAAGCCAAACTGCTCCGCCAGAGCGGCGCAATGTGCCAACTCGGCGGGGTCACTGCCCCCCAGTTGCAGCGCCAGCGGGTACTCCGCCGGGTCGTGGCGCAGGAACCGTTCGGTATCGCCATGAATCAGCGCACCCGTGGTCACCATTTCCGTGTAGAGCAGGGCGTTGCGGCTCAGCAGTCGGGCCAGGTAACGGTAGTGGCTCGTGGTCCAATCCATCATCGGGGCAACGCAAAAGCGTCTTGAAATCGTGTCGGAACCGTACGGAGTCGAGGGCAGAGATTGTCCAGGGCTGTAAGGCATAATGAATTCGTTTGGTCAGTAAGTTTGTCCTGATCGGTCATTGTATCAACAAAGCAGCAGTGTTTACGTAAGTGTTTGGCGCGAAGTTCATGCAGGGCTTCATCGAAATGAGTCTGGAAGGGAAAAGGAACGGGCATGAGGAAATCCATCTTCATCACCGGCGCGGGCGCCGGAATCGGCCGGGAAACGGCCCGGCTGTTTGCATCCAAAGGCTGGTTCATCGGTGCCGCCGATCGGGATGAGCAGGCCCTGGCAGCGCTCAAGTCAGAACTGGAAGAAGGGGCCTGTTCCATTCACCTTATGGATGTGACGGACCCGACTTCGGTGGCCCGGTCGCTTGCGGATTTCGCCCGGCACACTGGTGGTACCCTTGATGTCCTGCACAACAACGCGGGAATCCTGCGGGTCGGGGCCTTCGAGGACATCGATATGGCCTCCCACAAGGCGGTGGTTGAGGTCAATGTCATCGGGCTCATGAACGTCCTGCACGTGGCCTTCCCTTATCTGAAGGCCACTTCCCGCCCGGTGGTGGTGAACATGAGTTCGGCATCGGCGGCCTATGGCATTCCCGACTTTGCCTCGTATTCGGCGAGCAAACACGCCGTCCGTGCCTTGACGGAGGCATTGGATATCGAGTGGGAGCCACATGGAATCCGGGTCTGTGACCTTATGCCGCCGTTCGTGAAAACCGCCATGGTCCATGACAATGCCGGTGCCTCGCGCCTTTTCGACAGCCTCGGCGTCAACCTCAGGCCGGAGGAGGTCGCCCGTGAGGTCTGGGAACAGGTACGTTCGCCCAGGTTGCATCGGCCCATCTCCGCCCAGTTCAAGGCACTCTGGCCCGTGGCCCGTTCAGCTCCGGCGTCAGTGACGCGGGCGGTCCTGAAGAGACTGCGCCAGGGCTGATCCTCCCGGTTTGTCTATGGGACGGGCCGCGGTCCATTTGTTATGCTGCATAGCTTCCTAATGACGGGGCGGCGTATGCGTGGCTCCTGACGGCCTTGGAGTTTGCATCTATGCCGGTGATGGTTCAGGCGCTTGTTCCGGTTTTTGTCCTGATTTTGCTCGGTCACCTGTTTCGACGCTGGGATTTTCCCGGTGGTGATTTCTGGCCGAGGGCAGAGCGCTTCACCTATTACGTTCTTTTTCCGGCCATGCTGGTGTTCAAGTTGGGCCAGGCTCGTCTGCCCGCTTCGGCATACTCCGACATTGCCCTGCTGATCTGCGCCATGCTGCTGGCGATGACGCTGGCACTGTGGGTCGTTCAGTGGTTCTGGAAATGGCCCGGTCCGGTTTTCTCTTCTGTCTACCAGGGCGCCATCCGTTTCAACTCCTACGTGGGTCTTGCCGCCGGCGGCATGTTGCTCGGGGATGAGGGGTTGTCGCTCACGGCGATCGCCGTAGCCATTATGGTGCCCTTGCTGAACCTGATGTGCATTCTGATGTTCTCGCTGGTGGCCAGCCAGGATCCGGTTCGTTTCCGACCGGTGATGAAGGCAATCATCACCAACCCACTGATTGTCGGGTCGGTGATCGGTGTGGTCTGGAGCTTTTTCGAGATCGGTTTCCATCCCCTGCTGGCCGGGATCCTGTCCCCACTCAGTGATCTGGCGCTGCCCATGGGGCTGATGACCGTCGGTGCGGGTCTTCAACTGAAGGCGCTCAGGGGGGCGTCCATGCCCTTCCTTGTGTCGTCCATTCTGAAACTGTTTGCGTTTCCCCTGATGGCGGCGGGGCTCGCCTTGATGCTGGGGCTGGACGGGCTGCTCGTTCAGGTGGTGATCCTGCTGGCAACGTTGCCTACGGCCACGTCGGCCTACATTCTGGCGAGGCAACTGGGCGGCGATGCCCCATTAATGGCAGGCATCATCAGCGGTCAGACCTTGCTCGCCATGGCGTCCATCCCTTTAATGCTCGGTATTCTCTGGTAGGCACTTCAATACGGCCTCGGCAATGCTGAGTTGGAAAGCCCGGTACCCGTCTGCGGTGACTTCGATGTCCGTGGCCAGGGGATCCCAGGTGCTGAAGGTTACGTCCAGACCCTCGGTGATGGAGGTCCACCACTGGCGGTTGAACTGCGGTTCGGTCAATAGGCACGGGTGGTTGGCCTTGCGCAATTTGGACTGAACCTCGGCAACGTGTCGGGCACCGGGTGACAACTCCGGATTGAGGGTCAGGACATCCTCCAGTGAAAGCCCGTAGTGTCCGGCGAACCGGGTGAATGCGCTGTGGTAGGCAAACAGGCTGAGTTCATGGGTGGGCGCCAGTTTCTCGCGGATGAGGGATTCGGTTTCCGCCAGGCTCGTCTCGAATCGGGCGAGGTTTTGGTCCAGTGTCGCCCGGTCAGCGTCTTCCAACCCGGACAGGGTCTCGTGGATCTCTTTGGCCATGCCGAGCGCAAGAACGGGATCCAGCCAGACATGGGGGTCCTCGCCGTCACCATGATCATGCGCATGGGTTTCTCCGGCATGGTCGTCGTGCCCTTCCTCTTCCTCGTCGGCGTGTGTGTCTTCAGTCATGAAGGCCACGGTTCGGTCCCGGAACTCGTCGCCCTGAAGAAGGCGATCGAGAAAGCTTTCGACGTCCGGTCCGACCCAGAAAATCACGTCGGCGTTTTCGAGCGCACGCCGCTGGGACGGCCGCATGCTGTACGTGTGCGGGCTGGAGCCCGCGGGTACGAGGGTGCTGGATCTGACATCGTCACTGGCGATGGCCCGAACCAGCAGCTCCAGGGGCTTGATGGAGGTAACAACTTCGGTGGCGGTACCCAGAGCGGGCGCGGTAAATAACAGTCCGGCGAGAAGGGTGCTGGTGGCTTTGGCGTAAGCTCGGGGCATGGTTGGGCGTATCCTGATTCATTTGATGGAATGTTATAATGTTACATTATTGCGTGCGGCTCGCCAATAGTCGGTCGGGCATTGCCGGATTGGGGTCTTCGCGCCGGCGGGTCATGCGAAATCCAGAGCGGGTCGGTATAATGCCGGGCTTAATAAACGGCCACCGACATTTCAGGAAGGTTTCATGACAGTACGTACCCGAATTGCTCCATCACCCACCGGTGACCCTCACGTTGGTACCGCCTACGTGGCCCTGTTCAATCTCTGCTTTGCGCGTCAGCATGGCGGCCAGTTCATCCTGCGGATTGAAGACACTGACCAGGCCCGCAGTACGGCGGAATCCGAACGCGACATTCTTCAGGCACTGCGCTGGTTGGGGCTGAACTGGGATGAGGGTCCCGATGTCGGTGGTCCCCACGGTCCGTATCGTCAGTCTGAGCGCAAGGACTCTTACAAACAGTACGCTGAAGACCTGGTTACGGCAGGCCATGCCTTTTATTGTTTCCGCACGCCGGAAGAGCTGGAAGCGATTCGGGAAGAGCGCAAGGCTCAGGGGCTGAATCCGGGCATCAAAGGCGATCTGGAGTTGCCGGAAGAGGAGGTAAAGCGTCGCCTGGATGCCGGTGAAGCCCATGTGATCCGGATGAAGGTTCCAGACGAGGGCGTCTGTGAAATTCAGGACATGCTGCGCGGCACCATTGAAATCGACTGGGCGCAGGTGGACTGCCAGATCCTGCTGAAATCGGATGGCATGCCCACCTACCACCTCGCCAACGTGGTGGACGATCACAAGATGGGCATTACCCACGTGCTGCGTGGCGAAGAGTGGATCAACTCTGCGCCCAAGCACAAGCTGCTATACCAGTACTTTGGCTGGGATATGCCGGAACTCTGCCATCTGCCGCTGCTGCGTAACCCGGACAAGAGCAAGTTGTCGAAGCGCAAGAACCCAACCAGCATCAATTTCTACGAGCGCATGGGCTTCCTTCCGGAAGCGGTGACCAACTACCTTGGCCGCATGGGGTGGTCGATGCCGGACGAGCGTGAAAAATTCACGCTCGACGAGATGATCGAGAACTTTGATATTCAGCGCGTGTCCCTGGGTGGCCCCGTGTTCGATGTCGAGAAGCTGCGTTGGCTCAATGGCCAGTGGCTGCGCGATGAACTGTCCGATGAGCAGTTCATGGAGCGCATGCGCCAGTGGTGGTTCAACGAGGATGCGCTGCAGGCGCTGGTGCCCCATATCAAGGGCAGGGCGGAAGTGTTCTCAGATGTTGCGCCGATGGCCAACTTCATGTTCTCCGGCATGCTCGATTTGAGCCCGGACGATTTTGCCCACAACAAGCTGGACGAGGCGCAGATCAAGCGCGTCCTCCAGTTTACCCTGTGGAAGCTGGAAGCCCAGCGGCACTGGAGCAAGGAAAACATCTTCGCGGACATCAAAGCCCTGGCCAAAGCCATGGAGTTGAAAATGGGCGACTTCATGTTCTCCATCTTCGTTGCCGTCGCCGGCACGCCCAATTCCTGGTCGGTGATGGATTCCATGGACCTGCTGGGGCCGGACATGACCCGTTCCCGTTTGCGGCATGCCCTGGAAGTGCTGGGTGGTTTCTCCAAGAAAGAGACCAAGCGAGTGGAAAAAGAGTACGCCGCATTGGGTGCTTAGTGACCGCTTTGGTGACGAAATAAACGGCTTGGACAGGGATGTTCAGAAAACTTTAAAAAAGTGCGATTCAAAGGTTGACGCCCATAGGGCGGATCCTTAATATACGCAGCCGTTGAGGGGCCATAGCTCAGCTGGGAGAGCGCAACACTGGCAGTGTTGAGGTCGGCGGTTCGATCCCGCCTGGCTCCACCAATTTCTAGTCCCCTTCGTCTAGTGGCCTAGGACTCCGCCCTTTCACGGCGGCAACAGGGGTTCGAACCCCCTAGGGGACGCCAATTCGGCTTGACGGTTTAGTCCACCGGATAGCCATCAAAAAAACCGCCTTCGGGCGGTTTTTTTGTGTCTGCAGATATCCTGGTCAGAGAGCCCCGTCATCCTTGGGGCACAGCCACGCATCGGCACTAGCGGGCTGCGATGGCGCCCTTGCCAACACCCTCGTAGGCTTTGACCCGAATGGTGTCGGTGGGAAACTCCAATTTCAGCTTGTCCGCGATATGGGCGGCAATCAATTCCACGGTGGTGTCGGTGTCGAGCATGTAGACCCGTTCCTCGGGCAGGGTCAGCGCAAACTCGCCCTGGTTAGCCTCGTATTCGAAGGTCACATACCGAACCCCATCGGTACCGACGTGGCGCCTCACCACGTCTTCTTCGGAGCCCACGTAGATGTCCCGCCAGAGCTTGGACCAGCGGCGCTCCAGGTCGTGGTCCCGATGGCCGTTGCGGTCGATCCGGATGGGTGATCGGTGCCCGTGGGCAATCCGCTGGCAGTTGCCCAGATGCTTTTTCAGGCCATGCACGTAGTGATAGTAGGCCCCTTCAATCACCTCTTCCCGCAGATTGATCTCCACGGTGGTGACGTTTGCGGGTAGGACCGCCTTGAGTTCATGTTCGAGCAGGCTGGCAACCGCTGACGGCACCACTCGCTCCGAGGACAGCCACACCAACGCCTCATCCGGAGAGCGATGGATGATTTCACTGCCGTCAGTCAGGGCCCAGTGAAAGGTGTCGGGTTCTTCCTCGTTCCAGGCAAGACCCTCGTAACCACGGGGAATGACAAGCCGGTGGTCCACGCGCTCGTCGATGATCCGTTTAATGGTCCGTTTCACGTTGCTGAAATCGAACACCATACCCTGATCATCGAGTTCGCCGCCCAGCACCACATCGGCAATCCAGCTCTCGCCGACCAGGCCGCGGGTAGGGTCCAGGTAGGCGAAATCAATGACGGTGAGGTTGTCCACAAAAAGGTGATTCATTAAAAGTCCGGGCGGGTATGGTTGAATGATGGCGGAATTCTAGCAAAAATCACTGAAACCGGCAGTCTGGTTCTGCTCCAGGCATCACCTATCTGACTATCGAGACGCTTATCATAAACCTATCCCCACGCGTAACTGATCAGGAATTTCCGACACTTATCCTTGCTGCAGGCGCTTCCAGCCGATACGGCCGGCCCAAGATGTTGCTCCCCATGGGGGGCCAGCAGGGCATTCTGCTGGACCGGGCCATTGAGCTGGGGCGGGTTCTCAGTCGGGACGTTCGGGTGGTCTGTGGCGCCTGGTACCCACTGATCCGGTTTCGCTGCTCGTCGCAGCCGACAGCCTGGCTCAGGTCGCCAGATTGGCACCGGGGGCTGTCGGCTTCCCTGGCAACCGGCCTGGCGAGCCTGGGGCCAAAAGCCCGCGGGGTCTTTGTCCTGGTGGCGGACCAGCCACTGCTGGATGTGGATTCGCTGAGGGCGTTTGGTGAGGCCGCCCGGTTTGTCCCCAACCAACCAGTGGCCGCGGATTACCATGGTCGCCCCGGCGTACCCGCCTATCTGCCAAGGTGGCTCTGGCCAGAGGTGATGGCGCTGGAGGGGGATCGTGGTGCTGGCCCGTTGCTGGCCAGTGTCCGGGCGACCAGGGTGGATATTCCCGGTGTCCACGACGATGTGGACACCCCGGAGGACTGGCAGGACGTGCGTTCGCGGCTCAGCCAAACAGGCCGGACAGCCAGGCGATCCCGACGCTGAATATACCCAGACTGACCGCCAGACCGACGGTGTAGATCTTGGAGGATGCCGACCGCTGCTGGGCCACAAAAAGGTCGATGGTGCGCTGGGCGATATCCTCGGCGGTTTCCCGGGAGATCTCATGGGCCTGCTGGATGGCCTCTGACTGAAGGGTCTGCCAGAACTCGGTGTCGATGGTCTGCACGCTGGTGATGTGGTCCTTCAGTTCCGCCATGTGGTCGGCGGTAAACCCGGAATTGCTCTTCAGTTCCCGCTTCAGGTCCGACAGCTCACGGGCGAGGTTGAGGTTCACTTCGGCAGCCACATCGTCCCGCAGATGTTTGGTGCGGTCCTCGACCAGTTTGGCCACGCCGGCCAGCCGCTCTTCGATAGCGCTCTCCTGGCGGCTTCTCGATTCATCCAGGGCTCGTTTCAGATGGTCGAACTGCTCGTCAAACAGGGAACTGAGCAGCTCGTGCAGGCGGTTATTGATGTGGGTTTTCACCGCGGAACGAGCAATTTGCTCAATCAGGTCGCTGGTGAGTGGCACCACGTTGGAGGCCTCGCTACTCTGGGTGGCGGCGTCCTCACCATCGGATTTCATCGACAGTTCCACCGAGGCATCGTCAGGAATATTCAGCAGGTCATCGGTGGCACTGTCGTCGGAATCGACATCGGGTGGTTCCGGCAGGGTGCCTTCGGTGACATCCCGGTCCAGTTGCTCAAGGACGAGGGACAGGCCCTCGGTCTGCGGTGGCTTGGTGAGAATGTTGTAAACGCCGAAGTTTTTCGCTTCTTCCATGAAAGTTGACGACTTCTTGGAGGTGCACATGATGATCGGGATGGCGGCGGTTTCCGGATTGCCCTTGATCGCCTTGGTTGCCTCCACGCCGTTCATGCCGGGCATGAGGTGATCCATGAAAATCACATCCGGGCGATCAGAGCCGTTCAGGAAATCCAGGGCTTCCTCGGCCGATCCTGCCATGTTCACTTCCATGTCACGACTTTCCAGCAGCTTGCTCAGGGCAAACCGTGCCACCTTGGAGTCGTCCACCAGCAGAGCGTTCTTGATCGCCATGTCACTACCTCAATCGTTTACTGCAAACGCATGTGTGATCGGGCTGATGCCAGTTACCAGCCTTCCAGTGTCGGGCATTGAGTGGCCCGGTAGCTCTTGTCCCGATAGCACACACCGGGCTCGGTTGTGCGGGCGGTGAAGATTTCACCGGCCGCGGTTGTCAGACGGACCTGTCCGTAGGGCTCGCCGTGGCGGAACGTTGCCTCGATGGAGCTGCCGTTGGGGTTCAGTAGCAGGCCCTTGCCGTGGAACTTCCCTTCAATGTATTCGCCTTCGTATTTTTTGCCATCGGCAAAAACTTCGGAGCCGGTTCCGTGGAATTCACCGTTGGAGAATTCGCCTTCATAATGCCGGCCATCGGGGTAGGTCAGTGAACCGCGGCCGTGGAACTGGTTGTCGCGGAAGCCGCCCACGTACAGCATGCCGTCCGCGGTGGTTAACGAGCCATGGCCATTCAGGCGTCCTTCTTTCCAGAACCCGGTCAGAATGTCGCCATTGGCCTTGGTGAGGGTGCCCTTGCCGCTGAACTGGTTGTCGCTGAATTCGCCAGCGTAGCGAGCGCCATCAGCACTTCGCCAGGTTCCTTCTCCATCCCGCTGGCCTTCGTTCCAGCTGCCATCAAAGCGGCTGCCGTTGGGGTACCAGGCCGTTCCCTCGCCATGAAACTTCCCATCCACGAACTGGCCCTCGTAGCGCAGTCCCTCTGCATCTTCGTAGGTGCCATCGCCGGTTTTCACACCGCCGACCCAGTTGCCCTTTTGATAATTGACGGTGGTGTAGGCCTCGAGCTTGCCGACGAGGGTCATTTCGTTGCCGGCTTCAAGCGAAACCTGCCGGCTCCAGTCCTTGAATCCGGGCTTGCTGATGGTCACGTCGTAACGACCGGGTTCCAGGTCCAGGTCAAGTCGGGTGGCGCCGTAGGCTTCGCCGTTTATGGTGACGCTGTCGCCGACCACATTTGAGCGCAGAACAAGGGTGCCGGTGGTCGGAGTCGGTTTTGCCGGTGCCGGGGGCGGCGCCACGTCGGTTCGGGTCGCCAGGGCCGCTGGGGGCTCAGCAACGGCCAGCACGGTGGTTTCTTCCGGCATGGGCGGTACGCTGAATGGTTCTGCTTCCGCGTTCGGCCGGCGGGGCGGCTCTGTTGATGCGGGCGTTGTTGGTTCCGGCTTATTGGCCGAGGCGAGAATCTCGGTTTCGGCCTGGGCCTGAATGGGATCAGGCATCTCGACGGACTCGGCAAATACATCGGATTGCGCGGTGCCGGGCTCTCGGGTGTCTGTTGCCGCCGCAACGGCCTGCTCAACGGCAGGGGGCTCGGCCGTCACCACGGCATCCATGTCATCCTGTACCGAAGCAAAACCGGCGGTCACCAGAAGCATCAGGGCCAGTGCGTTGATGAACAGAAGCGGTCTGAAATCGACCATGTGGAACCTCGTGAGCCTGCATTCTCAGAATTCTGTCTACCTCTGCATCTTAACCAGTACGTGCAAAGTTATGTAACAGAAAGTGTCTGGAGTTAACGAGAATGCAGGCCAAATCACACTTTGTCCGGAAGCTGATCATGATTGAGCTGCTCCCAGGACCTCATGTACACATCGGCTTCATATTCATAGGGCGAGCGGAAGGGGGTCAACACGAAGTCGAAGACAAGGAAAATAAAGCCGATTGACGCCCAGGCAATGGTCAGGGTGCTGATCGTGGTTGCCTGAACTTCGGGGTTGGAACTGGTGAATTCCTGCAGGATGGGTATCAGATCCGTTGCCATGACCACCGGATTGAAGCTGGAGAGCACAAACGGTATCCAGAAGGCGATGAAAATGGGGAAGAAGCCGAAGGACCACAGAATCCGCCGCAGCAGGTAGATCGCAACTTCCCGCCAGAAACGTTGCCTGATCTCCGGAACCTTGCGGATGCGTTCCAGGTACCGCCGGCGTTCAGCCCAGTATACGGCTACTTCCGGGGCATCCACGGCCTTGGTGTGAGGTGAATAGGTGGTCATGGGTCGCAGGGCTACCTTATCGCTTCTGGACTGTGCATGATAATCGATACTACGTGTTACCCTACAAGTCTCCAATCGTTAAAGACAGGATAGTTTGAATGGCTGCAGTGATCGACAACGCAACCCATCCGGCCTTTGAGAAGCTTCGCAGTCACCGGATTGGCACCCTCAATCTGGATGTTGAGGAGTATCGTCACAAGAAGACCGGAGCCCGTCACCTGCACCTGGCAGCGGACAACGATGAGAACGTCTTTTTCGTAGCGCTCCGGACTTTCCCCATGGATTCAACGGGCGTGGCCCACATTCTGGAGCATACCGCGCTGTGCGGGAGTGAGCGTTATCCGGTACGGGATCCGTTCTTCATGATGATCCGTCGCTCGCTCAACACCTTCATGAACGCGTTCACCAGCAGTGACTGGACCGCCTATCCGTTTGCCAGCATGAATCGCAAGGACTTTGACAACCTGTTGTCGGTCTATCTGGATTCGGTGTTTTTCTCCAAGCTGGACCAACTGGATTTCGCCCAGGAAGGCCATCGGCTGGAGTTCGATACGCCGGATAATCCGGACACCGACCTGGTATACCGGGGGGTGGTCTACAACGAGATGAAAGGCGCCATGAGCTCGCCCACCTCGCAGTTGTGGCAGAACCTCAGTAGTCACCTGTTCCCGACCACCACCTATCACTACAACAGCGGTGGCGAGCCGGACCACATCGTCGACCTGAGCTACGACGACCTGGTGAAGTTTTACCGTCATCATTACCACCCGAGCAACGCCATATTCGCAACCTACGGCAATATCCCGGCCCATGAACATCATGAGCGATTCGAGGAGCTGGCCCTGAAGCGGTTCGACCGTCTGGACATCGAACTGCCGGTGCGCGACGAGAAGCGCATGTTCTCGCCGGTGCGGGTTGAGCAGGGGTATGCCGTCAACGAAGGTGAGGGCACCGAGAAAAAGACCCACATCGTTATGGGCTGGCTGCTCGGTCACAGCTTTGATCTCCAGGAAAACCTCGAGGGCCAGCTTCTGTCCGCGGTGTTGCTGGAGAACAGTGCATCGCCCCTGATGCGAGCTCTGGAAACCACGGATCTCGGGCATGCGCCGTCACCCATGTGCGGTCTCGAAGATTCCAATCGGGAAATGACGTTTGTCTGCGGTATTGAAGGCAGTGAGCCCGAGAAGCACAAGGAACTTGAGTCGCTGATTGAAGGCACCCTGAAGAAGGTGGCCGAAGAAGGTGTCAGCGAGGCGCGTCTGGAGGCCATTCTGCACCAGCTGGAACTGCACCAGCGCGAGATCGCCGGCGATCAGTTCCCCTACGGCCTGCAACTGATCATGAGCGCGATTGCGCCCATGGTTCATGGTGGCGACCCGGTGGAGTTGCTGGACCTTGAGCCGGTGCTGGAAACGTTGCGCGAAAAGATTCGGGATCCCAAGTATGTGCCGGACCTGATCCGTCGCAAGCTTCTGGAAAATCCGCATCGGGTGACGCTGACCCTGCGCCCGGACGACAAGCTGGAACATCATCGCCAGCAGGCGATTCGTGAGGCACTGGCGCGTCGCAAGGCCGAGCTGACCGACACGGACATCCAGGAAATCGTCGAGCGTGCCAAAGCGCTGGAAGAGCGTCAGATGCGCAAGGACGACGATTCCATCCTGCCTAAAGTGGATCTGTCCGACGTGCCGGTGCAGATGCCGGAGCCTGAATCCCGCTACGACGGGGATATTGCCGCGACGGTATTCGCCCGTGGCACCAACGGTCTGGTGTATGAACAGGTGGTGGTGCCCGTCCCCGCACTGACCGAGGAAGAGCTGTTGCTGGTGCCGTATTACACCACGCTGATTTCGGAAGTGGGCTGTGGCGATCTCGACTACCTGCAGATGCAGGATCGCATTTCAGCGGAATCGGGCGGCATTGGCGCCTCCTTCAGTGCCAAGGGGAAAATTGACGATGTGCAGGACCTGTCCGGGTACATTGTCTTCAACGGCAAGGCCCTGGCCCGGAACCGGAGTGAGCTGACTGCGTTGCTCCGGGACGTATACACCGGTGCTCGTTTTGATGAGAAGGAACGGATCCGGGAGATCATTGCCCAGATCCGTGCCCGGCGGGAACAGGCGGTTACCGGGAGCGGTCACGCGCTGGCCATGGGCGCCGCCGCCCAAGGCATGAGCCCCGGTTCCTGGCTGTCGTTCCGGCTCGGCGGTCTCGCCGGTATCCGGGGGACCAAACAGCTGGACCAGACGCTGGATGACCCGAAGGAGCTGGAGGAGCTGTGTGCGAAATTGGCGGCCCTGCACGACAGGATCCGCAACCAGAGTCGCGAATTCCTGGTCGTTGGCGAGGAAGATCAACTGCCGGCCATGGTGGACGATCTGAAATCCTGCTGGCAGGGCGAGGCGGGTACCGAGACGTCACCGTGGAAGATCGAGCCGGTCAACTACACCACCCGCGAAGCGTGGTTGGCCTCCACCCAGGTAAATTTCTGCGCCAAGGCCTACAGCACGGTGGCGGTGGATCACCCTGATGCGGCCGCGCTGACCGTACTGGGGGGCTTTCTGCGCAACGGTTACCTGCACCGGGCGATCCGCGAGAAGGGCGGTGCCTACGGTGGTGGTGCTGGCCAGGACAGCGTCAATGGAACCTTCCGGTTCTTCTCTTACCGGGATCCCCGTCTGGCTGAAACGCTGGACGATTTCGATCGCGCGCTGGAGTGGCTGCAGACCACCGACCACGATTACCAGGAGCTGGAAGAGTCCATCCTGGGCGTTATCGGCCAGCTGGATCGACCACGCTCTCCGGCAGGGGCAGCCCGGCATGCGTTCCACAACAAGCTGTTCGGTCGTAGCCCGGAGCAACGTGCCCGGTTCCGAGAGCGGGTGCTGGCGGTTACGCTCGATGACCTCAGGCGGGTGGCCAGCACCTGGCTGGTACCGGAGAAGGCGAGCACTGCGGTTGTCACCAGTCCCGAAAACCGAAAGGTTGTCGAGGAGCTCGGTCTGGCGATTGAGGAAATGTAACGCAGCATGGAAAGCGGAATGAAAAAAGAGGGCCTTCAGGCCCTCTTTTTTTGCGTCAGCGGTTCCGCTTGAGACCGGTGGTGACCATGATTCGGGTGGAGATTTCCTCCACCGAGTACGCGGTGGTGTTCAGGTAAGGAATCCGTTCCCGCCGGTACATCAGTTCGATTTCCTCGATTTCATGCATGCACTGTTTCAGTGACGAGTACCGCGAGTTGGGGCGGCGCTCATTCCGAATGGTGGCGAGTCGTTCGGGCTCTATGGTCAGCCCGAAGATCTTCTCTTTGTGGGGTTTGAGGGCGGCAGGCATTTGCTGATCCTCAAGGTCCTCCTCGGTGATCGGATAATTCGCGGCTTTGACCCCGTATTGAAGCGCCAGGTACAGGCAGGTCGGGGTCTTGCCACTGCGGGAGGCGCCGACAAGGATGAGGTCGGCTTCGTCATAATGGCGAATGCGCGCACCGTCATCGTTGTCCAGGGCAAAGTTCACCGCGTTGATGCGGCGCTCGTAGCTGCCCTCGTTATTGATGGAGTGCGACTTGCCCACCGTGTAGGACGACGAGGACTGAAGTTCCTGCTCCAACGGACTGAGGAAGGTCCCGAAAATGTCCACCATGAAGCCGTCGGCCGTGGCGATCACGTCCCGGATGTCGCTGTTGACGATGGTGTCGAACACCAGTGGCGCCGCGTTGTCGGTTTCAGCGGCTTTGTTGATGCGCGTCACCATGTCCCGGGCCTTTTCCTCGTCATCGATGTAAGGCACAGTCACGCGCTCAAATTCGATTTTTTCAAACTGGGCCAGAAGGCTGTGACCGAGAGCCTCGGCGGTCAGGCCGGTGCCATCGGAAATAAAGAAAGCAGTGCGTTTCATGGTGTCTCGTCCGGTTCCGTATTTGGCGGGTTCCCTAGGTAATTGCCGCAGGTTACAGTATCATACACGCCAAGTTCGAGACTCCGCAGTGGATATTGCCCGCTTTTGCCGCTAGATACCGCTGGCCCGGTTATGCTCTTTGCTTCACAGACTCAAGGGAGACGTGCTTTGGAAGATTACATTATCTGGTTTGATCACCTGGGAATGTCCGATGTTGACCGGGTGGGCGGGAAAAACGCCTCTCTCGGTGAAATGATCAGTAATCTCGCCAACGCAGGTGTTACCGTTCCCGGCGGTTTCGCCACGACAGCTCATGCTTACCGTGAATTCCTGGCCACCGATGGCCTGAAAGACAAGATCGATAACGCCCTCGATGCGCTCGATGTGAATGACGTCAACGAACTGGCCCGTGTGGGTGCGCAGATTCGTCAGTGGATCATCGATACGGATTTCCCGGACGTTCTCGAGAATGCCCTGGCGGAAGCCTACAGCAAGCTCCAGGCGGGGAATGAACACATGGCCGTTGCCGTGCGTTCGTCCGCCACGGCTGAAGACCTGCCGGACGCCTCGTTTGCCGGCCAGCAGGAAACCTTCCTGAACGTGGTCGGCCTGCAGCAGGTTCGCACCTCTGTAAAGGAAGTGTTTGCCTCCCTGTTCAACGATCGCGCGATTTCCTACCGGGTGCACCACGGCTTTGATCATAAGCTGGTGGCGTTGTCTGCCGGTATCCAGAAAATGGTGCGCAGTGAAACCGCCGCCAGTGGCGTCATGTTCACGCTCGACACCGAGTCCGGGTTCCGGGACGTGGTGTTCGTGACCGCTTCTTACGGCCTGGGCGAAACCGTGGTTCAGGGGGCCGTGAACCCGGACGAGTTCTACGTTCACAAGCCCACACTGGCAGAAGGCCGGCCTGCCGTGCTGCGTCGCAATCTCGGCAGCAAGGCCATCAAGATGGTGTACCACACCAGCCCCGATGCCAGTGAGTTTGTCGAGACCGTGAAGGTTGAGCAGGAAGAGCGCAATCGCTTTTGTATCACCGATGCGGAAGTGGAAGAGCTGGCCAAGCAGGCCATGATCATCGAGAAGCACTACCAGCGTCCGATGGACATCGAGTGGGCGAAAGATGGCGACGATGGCCGGATCTACATCGTTCAGGCCCGTCCAGAAACGGTCAAGAGCCGTGCCTCCGCCAACGTAATGGAGCGCTACCTGCTGAATGAAACCGGCAAGGTGCTGGTGGAAGGTCGCAGCATCGGCCACAAGATCGGCAGCGGTCCGGTGAAGATCATCACCAGCATCAAGGAAATGGATCGGGTGCAGGCCGGCGACGTGCTGGTTACCGACATGACCGACCCGGACTGGGAACCGGTCATGAAGCGTGCCTCGGCGATTGTGACTGATCGTGGCGGGCGTACCTGCCACGCCGCCATTATTGCCCGGGAGCTGGGTATTCCGGCCGTGGTCGGTTGCGGCGATGCCACCGAGCTTCTGAAAGACGGTCAGGAAGTCACGGTATCCTGTGCCGAAGGCGACACCGGGATGATTTACGAGGGTGCGCTGGACTTTGAGCTGCGTGAAAATACCGTCGATTCCATGCCCAATATTCCGTTCAAGATCATGATGAACGTGGGCAACCCGGACCGCGCGTTTGATTTTCAGGCGCTGCCGAACGAAGGCGTTGGCCTGGCTCGTCTTGAATTCATCATCAACCGCATGATCGGCGTGCATCCGAAGGCACTGTTGAACTTTGACGGTCTGCCGCGCGACATCAAGCAGACGGTCGAGAAGCGCATTTCTGGCTACAGTTCACCGGTGGATTTCTACGTGGACAAGCTGGTGGAGGGTATCTCGACCCTGGCCGCGGCTTTTGCACCGAAGAAAGTGATCGTGCGTCTGTCGGATTTCAAATCCAATGAATACGCCAACCTGATCGGCGGTACGCTCTATGAGCCGGATGAAGAAAACCCGATGCTCGGTTTCCGTGGCGCGTCCCGTTACATTTCCGAGACCTTCCGCGACTGTTTCGAGCTGGAATGCCGGGCGCTGAAGAAAGTGCGCAATGAAATGGGGCTGACCAACGTAGAGGTTATGGTGCCGTTTGTACGCACGGTGGGCGAAGCCGAGCAGGTGGTGAACCTGCTGGCCGAGAACGGTCTGAAGCGGGGCGAAAACGGCCTGCGCGTGATCATGATGTGCGAATTGCCGGCCAACGCGTTGCTGGCGGATCAGTTCCTGGAGCATTTCGATGGCTTCTCCATTGGCTCCAACGACCTGACCCAGCTTACCCTCGGCCTCGATCGGGATTCCGGTATCATCGCGCACCTGTTTGACGAGCGTAATGACGCGGTCAAGGCGCTGCTGTCCAACGCTATCCAGGCGTGCAAGAAGGCCGGTAAGTATATTGGCATCTGCGGCCAGGGGCCGTCGGATCACCCCGATCTGGCCAAGTGGCTGATGGACCAGGGCATCGATACCGTGTCGCTGAATCCGGACTCGGTGCTGGATACCTGGTTCTTCCTGGCTGACGAGAAGATCGACTGAGCCCATTGCAGGAATAAGGAGAGCGAGACGTGACAGAGATCATTACACCCGACCTGTGTGACGAGTTTCCGGACGTTCAGGTTGTCGAGCCCGGTTTCAATAATTACGGCGGCAACAAGGCGTTCGGGGGCGAAATCGTCACCGTGAAGTGCTTTGAGGATAACTCGGTCGTGAAAGAGCAGGTTGGTCAGCCTGGTAATGGCCGGGTCATGGTCGTCGATGGTGGCGCATCCAAACGCCATGCTCTGCTGGGAGACATGCTGGCGGAAAAAGCGGCGACGAATGGCTGGGCCGGTCTTATCATCTATGGCTGTGTGCGGGATGTCGATGAAATCGGCAAGACCGCGTTGGGCGTGCAGGCGCTGGGAACCCATCCGCGCAAGAGCGAGAAGCGTGGCCTGGGAGATCTGAACGTGGCGGTGACATTTGGCGGGGTGACCTTCCATCCGGGCCACTACGTTTACGCCGACAACAACGGCATCATCGTTTCCGAGAAGCCTCTGGTCTGAGGCGCTCATTACCGCGGAACGCAGTGGATGCTGCCTTCCGCGGTTTTCTTCAGCTTACCTCGTTAATGGTTGCACCCAGCAGGTAACCGTCACCATCCGGTTCGCAGCGCAATACCTCACAAACGGTTTCCAGTGGCGGAATCTGGTCGCCAGTAGGGCGTAGCAGCGTTTTCAGTTCTTCACCCACGACCACCGGTCGCTTCACGAACAGCTGCATGCCAGCGGCGCTGAGGTCCCGGCAAATGCCGGTAAACGTCTCACCATTGCTATCGGTCAACTCGATCTCTGAGTTCACCTGCATTCGGTGAAAGTCCCGCTTCTCCGAGTAATCCCGCATGGCATCAGGCCCAGTTGTCGGTTTTTCTTGTTGGTTTCAGCATCGGAATAATCAGTGCCAGAAGAACACCGCCGAGAACGAGGCCGGCTCCGAGTAACATGAAATCCGATTCCTTGCTGGCTTCCAGGCGCTCGTTTTCCGCCGTCAGCACTTCCAGGTCGTTACGGATCTTCTGGTTTTCTTCGCGGAGTTCCCGGTTCCGGCGCTCCAGATTGATGGAGTCTGCCGCGATGCTCTTGATGCGTTGCAGCTCTTGTTGGAGCGCCTGGGAGCGGTCCGAGAGGGAAGACTCGGAACTCTGAAGGGAATTGCGCTCCTTGGTCACTTCGGAGAGTTGTTCCTTAACCTGTGACAGCTCATTTCGGGTCTGCTCCAGTTCGCGATTCGCCCGCTGGAGGCGGTCTGCGGCAATCGGTGTGTCGCTCAGATACTGGCTGGAGACCCAGCCTTCGGTGCCCTTGGGCGTGCGTACGCGCGTGTAACCGGATTCTGTCGTTTCCAGGACCTCCAGCGGTGTCCCGCTCGGAACGGCATTTTCGATGATCCGGAACTGGGTGCCGGCCCCGGCCCGAACGGGCAGGTACAGCTGGTCATCAACCCAGACGGTTTTTGCCTGGGCAACTGCCACGGAAGACACAACAAACAGCACACTGATAAGAAGACGGAAAGGCGTCACTGGATACGATCCCTGAGTTAGACGGTTAAAAAGCAGTCATGAATCAAAGGCGCAATTTTGTCACAGATAATAGGCCATTCAAGCGGGCCCGCATTACAATAAACTCATGCGGCTGGTACTGGCAATTACGGCAGTACGGCCTTGAACGGTTTCACGGTCACGTTCCGGTAGACACCGGCATCCATGTAAGGGTCCGCATCGGCCCAGGTCTGTGCAGCTTCGAGGGAGTCAAATTCGGCGACGACCAGGCTGCCGGTGAAGCCGGCTTCACCGGGATCCGGGGTGTCGATTGCGGGATGAGGCCCTGCCACCAGCAGGCGGCCTTCGGCTTTTAGTGCTTCCAGGCGTTCAAGATGTGCAGGCCGCGCAGACTGACGCAGGGGCAGGCTGTTTTCGACGTCCTCGCTGATAATCGCGTAGTACATTCAGCTCTCCATTTTACCGGGGGTTGCCGGACGTGGGCCCGGCAACGGGATGTAGTACAGAACCGGTGGCTGGCTGGTACACTGGTGAACAAACGGGTAAGACGACCAGCCAACTGATTCGGGATTTTCTGTGACTATACCGCAAGCCTCCACTCTGTGCATTGATCTGCATTGCCACAGTACCGCCTCTGACGGGGCCCTGGAGCCTGCCGCACTGGTGAACCGAGCCGTGGAGCGTGGGGTAACCCATCTCTCACTGACCGACCATGACACGATCGCAGGTCTGTCAGAAGCGCGCACTGCTGCCCGTGAGCGGGGCCTGGTCATGATTCCGGGCGTTGAGCTCTCCTGCCTGTGGAAGAGCCGTACCATTCACATTGTTGGTTTGGACTTCAATCCGGACGATGAGTCGTTTCTGGCGGCTTTGGAGCGTCAGAATGACAATCGGTGGGCGAGGGCGCGTTCGATTGCGGACCGGTTGAGCAAGCTCAAAGTTCCCGATTTGTTTGACCGTGCCACGGCCGTTTCCGGCGGCGATGTGCCCGGTCGCCCCCATTTCGCGCAGGTGCTGGTTCAGGCCGGCGTGGTCAGTAACACGGCTCAGGCCTTCAAGCGCCACCTTGGGAATGGCAAGCCCGGTGATGTCAAAGCCTTCTGGCCGGAATTGGAGGAAGTCGTGGGCTGGATCAACGAGGCTGGCGGCATTGCCGTATTGGCGCACCCGCGAAAGTATCAGTTGACGGCCACGAAACTGAGGGAACTGACGGCCGATTTTCGACGTGCTGGCGGCCGCGCGATAGAAGTCTCGACGTCCGGTCAGTCCAGCGGAGATCTGGGTTTCCTGGCGGAACTGTGTCGCCGGGAGGGCCTACTGGCGTCCCAGGGTAGCGATTTTCATTTCCCGGGGGCGCCCTGGTGCGAGCTCGGAAAAATCATGAAAATGCCAGACGGGCTTGAGCCGGTCTGGCATCATTTCACAACGCCTGTGGAGTCGCCCGCGCCGGTCTAATCCGGCGCGTGGAACAGCAGGTAAAGGTCGGTAAGAGAATCCGGAATGGCATCGGCCATCTGGCGTGACAGTTTGTCGCTGTTGCGGACCTTCTGGAAGTCCTCGTCGTCAAACAGTCCGGAGAGCGTGAGCATAGGCACGAGCAGGTCGGCCGTCTCTTCCTCACTGGCGGCTTCCAGCCATTCGTCCTCATGCTCCAGGAATGTGTCCACGAACCCGGCGCACCAGTTTTCCAGCGCATTCATGGGGTCGCCATCTTCCGGTTCCGGGAGCTCGAGTGCCTGCCCCATGTCCAGGGCATGAGCCATGTCCTCGGAGAGCTTGTGGACGCAGCGGGCGAAGGTCTCTGGAACCTCCCCGCCGGGCACCGCCTGGGTGCCCGTGGCGAGGCGGAAGATGTCTTCCGCGCTCAGCTCTGCCGGCCCGACGACACTGGCACAGACAACTCCATGCAGACCGAAGAAGTCCAGGGCTTCGTCTCCCCAGGGTTCGGCAAACAGGATGTCTTCCAGCGCTTCGATGTCGGAATTGGATAGCATTCGTTAATTACTCCCGGCCTTCTTGGCCTCTTCCGCGGCGCGTTGGCGCTTGCGGACTTCTCTTGGGTCATTGTAGGCACGACCCGGGGTCACCGGAACATCAATGGCAGATGGTTCCTGTGACTTGGTCTCGCCGGCATCGGCAGTTTCTGCTTTGCCCACTTTCTCGCCTTCCTGTTTTGACTCGGATTGCGGCGTGATCGTGGGTTTGGGTTCAGGCGCTTTGGTGTCCGGAGACTCGGTGCCGGCCTTTGGCTTGGCCTCGGGTGCCGGCTTGGCCGGAGTCGACGGTTCAGCGACAGCCTGCTTTTCCGAAGGCGATGTTTCAGCCTTTGATTCGGTTTTGGCAGGCGCGGCTTGCCCGGTCGTGGCGGCGGATTCGGCGTCCGGCTTGCCGGCTTTGGGGGCAGCGGCTTCCGCGGGTTTTGCCGACGGCTGATCAGTTTCCGCAGCCTTGCTCTTGTTGGCGTCCGTCTGGTCCTCTGCCTTATCGGCCGACTTCGGCTTTCGGTCAGCACGGGCAGTGCTGCCGGCCTCGGCTGTTGCCGATTCAGACTTACCGGTTGGCACCTCTTTGGCCGCGGTTTCGCCAGCCTTGGTCGCCTCGGTCTCTGCCTCAGGCTTGTCAGCCGCTTTTGGCTCAGCCGGTTTCTCCGTCCTGGTTTCTGCCGGTGTCTCCGGTTTGGCCTCTGCCGGTTTCTTGGCCTTGGCGTCTGCGGGTTTCTCAGCCTGGGCCGTGGTTGCCTGAGGCTCGGTTTTGGTCTGCTTCGGCTGATCGGCTTTTTCCGGCGTCGTCGCCTTGGCGCGATCGTTCGGGCGCTCCCCGGCTTGCTTCACGTCCGGCTTGCCAGCGGATTCCAGCGGCTGCTCAGGCTGGGTGTCCTTCTGATGCCTCTCGCTACGTTCGGCTTTACGTTCTGCCGGCGTAGAAGCAGGCGCTTCCGTTGGAGAGCCATCACGGCCACGTTGGCGACGGGGCTTGCCACGCTTCTCGCCTCCGGCGCTCTTTTCGGCGTTGGCTGGCTTCTTCGCGGGACCCTGCTGCTGATCCTTCTGCTCGCGAGCTTCTTTCTGTTCGCGCTGGGGTTTGTTGCGCCCCTGGCCGCGGCCTCTGCCTTGGCCGTCCTTGCGACCCTCACCGCCTTTGCTGTCGCCGGACTTGTCGGCGGCCGGTCGATTCTGGTTGGGGCGGTTCTGATCGTCGCTACGGTTGCGTCCGCGGCCGCGACTGTCATCTCCACGGCTCGGCTGTCCGCCCTGGCGACGGTCGCTTCCGGTGCGATTGCCAGCTGAGCGCTGGTCGTCGCGGGCAACCCGGGATTTGCGGCGGTCCTGGCGACCCTGGTTCCGGCGATCCTCGCGCACGGCGCGGTTCTTGTCGCGGGTCTCAGACGGTTGTTCGTCCTCACCGCCAAAGAAACCAGCGATTTTGCGACCCAGGCGCCGGAAAAGTCCTTCTTCCTGATCCTGAGATTCGACGGGCTTGGCGGCCGGCTTGGGGGCAGGGGCGCTCGGTCGGATTGCCTTGACCGCGGCCTGTTCGCGTACCGGACGCTCGGGTGCCGGAGCTTCAAACACCTCTTCTTCACGCTCGCTGTATTCCTGGGCCACCTGGTGGCTGGAAATATGCTCAGGCGTGGTTTCATCCTCGCGCAGGCGCAGAATTTCGAAGTGAGGTGTCTCCATGTGAGGAACCGGCACGACGACCACGCTGACTTCCTGGCGGGCTTCGATGTCGGCCAACTGCTTGCGCTTTTCGTTCAGCAGGAAGGTGGCCACGGACACCGGAACCACCGCCCGGACTTCGCCCGTTTTCTCCTTCGAGGATTCCTCGTAGATCAGGCGCATGATGCTCAGTGCCAGAGACTCGATGCCACGGATGGTGCCCTGACCCTCGCAACGGGGGCAGACTTCACTTCGGGTCTCGCCGAGTGACGGGCGCAGACGCTGCCGCGACATTTCCAGCAGGCCGAAGCGGGAAATCTTGCCAACCTGAACGCGGGCCCGGTCAATTTCCAGAGCTTCACGCATCTTCTGCTCGACTTCCCGCTGGTGTTTGGCCGGGGTCATGTCGATGAAGTCGATGACGATCAGGCCGCCCATATCGCGCAGGCGCAACTGGCGAGCGATCTCTTCAGCGGCCTCCAGGTTGGTCTGGAGCGCTGTTTCCTCGATATCGTGCCCTTTGGTGGCACGGGAGGAGTTGATGTCGATCGAGACCAGGGCCTCGGTAGGGTCGATGACAATGGAGCCGCCAGAGGGAAGCTTTACTTCCCGCTGGAAGGCGGTCTCGATCTGGCCTTCGATCTGATAGCGACTGAACAGAGGGATCTCGTCCTTGTACAGTTTGATCTTGTTTTCGAAGGTCGGCATGACGGCGCGAACGAAGTTGAGGACATCTTCATACACCCCGTTGGCGTCGATCAGCACTTCGCCGATGTCCTGGCGGAGGTAATCACGTACCGCGCGAATGATGACGTTGCTTTCCTGGTGGATCAGGAACGGCGCTTTGCGCTCGCCGGCCGCCTGGGTAATGGCTTCCCAGAACTGAACCAGGTAATCGAGGTCCCACTGGAGTTCTTCCGTGGTTCGCCCGATACCGGCCGTGCGCACGATGATGCCCATGGATTTGGGTACCTGGACGTCGTTCATGGCCTCTTTAAGTTGGGCGCGCTCATCACCCTCGATACGCCGTGAAATGCCTCCGGCGCGGGGGTTGTTGGGCATCAGTACCAGGTAGCGTCCGGCCAGGGAAATGAACGTGGTCAGGGCCGCGCCCTTGTTGCCGCGTTCTTCCTTGTCAACCTGGACAATGACTTCCTGGCCTTCGGATACCACATCCTTGATGTTGATCTTGCCCTCGATCTGGCCGGGGGATTTCTTGAAGTACTCCTTGGAGATCTCCTTCAGAGGCAGAAAGCCGTGGCGCTCGGCGCCAAAGTCAACAAAGGCAGCTTCAAGGCTGGGCTCGACGCGCGTAATGCGGCCTTTGTAAATGTTGGCTTTTTTCTGCTCGCGGGAGCTGGATTCGATGTCGAGGTCGAACAGACGCTGGCCGTCGACCAGAGCTACGCGCAACTCTTCGGGATGAGTTGCATTGATGAGCATTCTTTTCATGGAAAGAAAGGGTTCCTGTCGTTTGATTTTGACAGAAAACCGGAGGGGATCGCATCAGCGAAGCGGGATGTGCGTGCCGCGGGGCTCTTCTACAGCAAGAGCAGGCCGGCGGCCAGACGAATCAGACCCTTATGGGGTGCGATTCTCTTGGTCTGAGACCACCGACTGTCCGACTGCCGGTAGGCAGCGAGAGGTCGTGTGAAGTTCGTGTCTGTTGACGCATGTTATCCGTTTTCAGGTTCACTCAGGTGCCTGGGTCTCACGTCGTATTCGTAAGCTGGACGGCCCGGCCCTGCGTGGCAATGATTCTTCGTGATGTTGCCCGTCGGTTTTCCGCACGGTTTTCCACTTCTCCCGAAGGCAGGTTCACAGCCGTCATCGGTCTGCCCTGTAGCTCCGGGAGCATTTCCTCCGCCGATCCCGATAATGATTGGGTATGCGGCGTTCAAACTCTCGAATAGTGTCGGTATACTTCTGCCGCTCCGGCTTCTGACTGGAGTTCGTCAGGCCGTAGACAAACGGCAGAGCACGCCGGAATATAACAGTATTCGGGTGGTCGTTCAATCCCGTACACACGTCCAATAAGGAATTCCATGTCCCGCAAGCCCGCGACCAGAAAATCCGCCCGGAACGAGAGGCCCGAAGCGCAGTCTGCAGGGCGGAAAGAAGTCCGTCAGGGGGTCCAGTGGGTCACGGTCGACGAGGACAACGAAGGGCAGCGGGTCGACAACTTTCTACTGGCGCAGCTGCGCGGAGTCCCCAAAAGCATCATTTATCGGGTAGTTCGTAAGGGTGAGGTGCGCGTTAACAAGGGTCGCGTCAAGCCGGATACCCGGCTCAAATCGGGGGACCAGGTCCGCATTCCGCCCGTTACCCGTAAAGAAAAGCCGGCACAAGCTGAGCCGGGTAGTCGGGTGCAAGGGGTTATGGAGGCCGCGGTTGTTTTCGAGAATGATCAGATGCTGGTGGTTAACAAGCCGTCGGGCATTGCAGTGCATGGAGGCAGTGGTCTCAGTTTTGGTCTGATTGAGGTGTTGCGGTCGGCTCGGCCGGAGGCACGTTTCCTTGAGCTGGTGCATCGGCTCGATCGCGATACGTCAGGTCTCGTTATGGTGGCCAAGAAGCGGTCCGCACTTCGGTTCCTTCAGGATGAGCTGCGCCAGAAGCGGATCCGGAAGCATTATCATGCGCTGGTCGCCGGCCATTGGTCGGATTCGGTCGGTCGTGTGGATGTGCCGCTTCTGCGCTATGAGATGCCGAATGGTGAGCGCCGGGTAAAAGTGGATGAGGCGGGCAAGTCTTCCCTCACGGTCTACCGGTGCCTTGAGCGTTATGAGGGTTACAGCCTGGTGGAAGCGTCGCCGATTACGGGTCGGACCCATCAGATCCGGGTTCACTGTGCCTGGGCGGGTCATCCGATTGCCGGTGACGACAAGTATATGGATGATGTGAGCCTGAAAGCGTTCCGTACGATCGGCGGGCAGCGGCTCATGCTTCACGCCCGCGCGCTCGAGTTTGCCCTGCCAGTAAGCGGAGAGGCGATGCGCCTGGAAGCGCCCTACGACGATGCATTCAACGACGTGCTCAAAAAGCTCGAAGCGCGTAACAGGAATCGATAAATGAAGGTCAAAGTCGTTATTTTTGATTGGGACGGGACTCTCGTGGATTCCGTCGAACACATTGCTGACAGTCTGCATCAGGCCGCTACCGATCTGGGGTATCCTCAGCTCGAGAGGGAGGCCTACCGGGATATTATCGGGCTTGGAATGGTGGAGGCGTTAGAAAAGCTCTATCCGGGAATCAGTCGCGAGGAAATGAACGCCATTCGGGAAGGGTATGGCCGATATTTCTTCAGCAAGGTGACGACGCCCCAGAATGTTTTTGACGGTATGGCGGACGTTGTCGCCGATCTTCGAGGCTCGGGTCGTGGCTGTTCGGTCGCCACGGGCAAAAGCCGGCGCGGCCTTGATATGGCCCTGGCGTCCAGCGGTCTGGGAGCGCATTTTGATATTACCCGGTGTGCGGATGAAACCCGATCCAAGCCCGACCCCACCATGCTCGAGGAGATTGTCCGATTTTACGGCATCGAACCGGCGGACGCCGTCATGATCGGCGACACCCGGTATGATCTTGATATGGCGCAACGACTGGGCATGCCGTCGATCGGGGTTGAATGGGGGGTGCACAAGCGTGACGTCCTCGAGGACTATTCGCCGCACGCCATCGTCGACAACGTGGCCGACCTGCGCCGGGTGCTGGGTCTCTGACGCTTAACCAAAATAATGCTGCTGACAGGATGTGTGCATGACTGACTGGGATTCCGATAAAACACCCGAGTGGGGTGACGAGCCCGTTGCGCCGCAGGCCGGCCGAAAGGGGCCGAATCTGCCGCCGGAAAGCGGCCGGGACTGGAAGTTGATTGAAAAGCTGGTGATGTCGCTCCAGGCCGAGCAGCGTCGTAGCCGGCGCTGGGGTATCTTCTTCAAGTTCCTGACTTTTGGTTACCTGATTGCCTTGTTGGTCATGTTCCAGTTGCCCCTCGGGGACACCATCGATGCGGCGACGGGCAAACATACGGCGTTGGTCGAAGTGAATGGACCCATTGCGTCCGACGAGCTGGCCAGCGCTGACAACATTGTGGGCGCGCTGCGCGCCGCGTTTGAAGAAAAGAATGCCGCGGCTGTGGTTCTGCGCATCAACAGTCCCGGCGGAAGTCCGGTGCAGTCGGGTTATGTCTATGATGAGATCAAGCGCCTGAGGGAGGAATACCCCGACAAGAAGGTGTATGCGGTCATTTCGGACATCGGGGCGTCCGGCGCCTACTACATTGCGTCTGCGGCTGATGAGATCTATGCCAACCGCGCCAGCCTGGTCGGTTCCATCGGTGTCGTAGCTGGCGGGTTTGGTTTCACGGGAGTTATGGAGAAAGTGGGCGTGGATCGCCGGCTCTACACCGCCGGTGAGAACAAGGCGTTCCTGGACCCATTCTCACCGGAGCAGGATGAGGAAGTGGCTTTCTGGCAGGGGGTTCTGGAAAATACCCACAAGCAGTTCATTGAGGCGGTCAAGGCGGGGCGTGGTGATCGCCTTGCGGATGACGATCGCTTGTTCAGCGGCCTGGTCTGGAGCGGTGAGCAGGCGGTGGAGCTGGGTCTGGTAGATGGCCTGGGTAGCGCCTCCTGGGTGGCCCGCCAGCTTGTCGGCCACGAAGACCTGGTGGACTACAGTCGCCGCAAGTCGCCCTTGCAGGATCTCGTCGATCAGCTCGGTGTTGCGTTTGGCGAGGGGTTTGCCGGGCACTTACTTGAGTCCCGTCTGGAGCTCCGTTGAAGCGGTTTTTTCTGGAAAGCGGCTCAGATTTCCAGTAACGGGTTTCTCCCCCAATGTCGCAGCATGTCGTTCAGTGCGATCAGGGGAAGGCCAATCAGGCTGTTCGGGTCGCGCCCTTCCATGCGGCTGAACAGGGTGACGCCGAGGCCTTCCATGCGGAAGCTGCCGGCGCAATCGTAGGGTTGCTCTCGGCGAAGGTAGGCGTCAATTTCCGCGAATGCCAGGTCCCTGAAGTGCACGGTGAACGGTTCACAGTGGTTCTGCAGGTGTCCGGAGTCGGCGTCCAGTAGGGTCAGGCCGGTCATGAACAGCACCTCGTGGCCGCTGCTCTGGCTCAGCTGGCGAATCGCCGCCTCGTGATTCCCCGGTTTATGGAGTAGGGTGCCGTTTGGTAGGCAGGCGACCTGGTCGGAGCCGATAATCCAGTACCCCGGGTAGGTTGCCGCCAGGGCACGGGCCTTGGCCTCTGACAGCCGGGTGGCGAGTTGGTCTGCGGTTTCACCCGGTTCCGGGGTTTCGTCAATGTCGGGGCTTGCAGTCTCAAATCTCAGGCCAAGCCTTTTCATGAGTTCGCGGCGGTAGGGCGATGACGAGGCCAGTAGCAGGGGAGGGAAGTTCATCGGGAAATTCCTTTTCGGTTGCGTGACTGTTGCAGGGTCCAGCTTATCGTAAAATACACCTACCTACGCCCAAACCCCGGCTAAAAGACAACGAAGTCTTTGACACCGGCGGGCCGCGCCCCTAAAATTGCGCGCCTATGTCAAAAGCTCCGCACGCCGAGTTGCCCAAGTCTGTCGATCCGTACCGATTGGCGGAACACAACAGCACGCTGGAGGGAGAGATCCCCCTCAGTGGGTTGTCTCGTTTCCGGGAAGCGGTTCTGGGTGTTGATGAAGGTGCCGTGTGCAGTGTCAGGCTATCCTTTTACATGGATGCCGAGCGCCGGCGGATTGTCTCGGGTGAGCTCGAAGCTCCGGTTAGTCTGGAGTGCCAGCGTTGCATGAACGCCATGCAGACAACGCTGGAATCCCGGTTCACGCTGGGGCTGGTGACCAGCGATGAGCAGGCTCAGCAGTTGCCGAAAGATCTGGAGCCGTTTCTGACCGATGAGTTCAGCGCGGATCTCTGGTCGATGGTGGAGGACGAGCTGTTGCTGGTACTGCCGGCATTCCCGCTGCACGACCGGAACGAGTGTCCGGCCCGGGAAGATCTTGAGGCTTATGAGCCTGATGGGTCGCCCGCGCAGCCGGAGGGGCCGCGAAAAGAGAATCCCTTCAGCGTGCTGGCGGATCTCAAGAAAACGAAACATTAAGCAGGTGCGGGCTCTATCGGGAGCCGGCGCCATACAACGAACACACGTTCTATTTACGTTAACAGGTCAGGAGCATAATCATGGCTGTACAGCAAAACCGTAAGACCCGTTCCAAGCGTGGCATGCGTCGTTCCCACGACGCCCTGAGCGCTGCCGCTCTGTCCACCGACGCGACCACCGGCGAAGTTCATCGTCGCCACCACGTCTCCCCGGATGGTTTCTACCGCGGCAAGCAGGTAATCGAAGCTCGCGACGAGTAAGCTTTCAGCATAAAGGCGCCGCCCAGTGTCGGATGGAGAAACGGTAAACCCGGTTACCATTGCGATTGACGCCATGAGCGGTGACCGCGGTGCCGCGATAGTGGTTTCTGCGGCGCTTGATGCGGTGCGCGAAAACGAAGCCTTGAGTATCGTTCTGGTAGGAATACGGAGCGAACTCGAGGCTTTGTTGCGTGAGGGGCATGCGCGTATCCGCATCGTTGAGGCGGCGGATGTCGTCCGGATGAACGAACGCCCGTCCCACGCGCTTCGCCACAAGAAAAACTCGTCCATGGCCATTGCCCTTGGCCTGGTCCGGGATGGTGAGGCGCAGGGCTGTGTGAGTGCCGGAAATACCGGCGCTCTGATGGCGTTTGGTCGATCCATTATCCGCATGTATCCGGGAATCGAGCGCCCGGCCATCTCCAAACTCATCCCATCACTTCGTGGTCGGTGTCATGTCCTGGATCTCGGAGCGAATGTCGATTCCACGGCTGAAAACCTTTATCAGTATGCCCTGATGGGGTCGCTGATGGCGTCGGCCATGTCGCGCCAGTCTGAGCCACGCGTAGCGTTGCTGAACGTTGGCGAGGAAGAAATCAAAGGCAATGAGCAGGTGCGTCTTGCGTCCCACATGCTTGCCCAGTGTGACACCATCAATTACATCGGTTACGTGGAAGGCAGTGACCTGTTTCGGGACGTGGCGGACGTGGTGGTCTGCGACGGTTTCGTGGGCAACATCGCCCTGAAAACCGGCGAGGGTGTCGCCGGTCTGCTGATCGAGCTCATGGAACAGGCCTTTACCCGCACGCTGTACGGGCGAATCGTCGGCCTGATGGCCCGGCCTATCATCGGCCGGCTTCTGCGTTTGATGGACCCCTCCCGCCATAACGGTGCCAGCCTGCTCGGACTGCAAGGTGTTGTCATCAAGAGTCACGGCAACGCCAATGAGCGTGCCATGTTGGCTGCAATCCGCCAGGCTGTGCGGGAGGTCGAGCTCGAAGTGCCCCGCCGCATCAACGAGCGCCTCGACGATCTCATGCTGTAACTGCCTGAGACTAAAGTCGGTCCTGTTTTTGTCATTCATTCGCGGATAATTGGCCTAACTTGTACTATTGGCTAATCTCCCGTAACCCCTCAATGACGTTAAGATCCTGTTTATGAAATCAGCCTTTATTTTTCCCGGTCAAGGGTCCCAGTCTGTCGGCATGCTTTCAGCAGCGGCAGAGGCGTGGCCCATCATCAACAGAACCTTCGCCGAGGCGTCCAACGTGCTCGGGTACGATCTCTGGCAGCTCTGCCAGACAGGTCCTGCCGAAGACCTGAATCAGACGACAGTGACTCAGCCTGCGCTGTTGACCGCGAGTGTTGCTTTGTGGCGGCATTGGCTGGTTGCCGGTGGCGGTGGCTGTCGTCCCGATTTCGTGGCGGGCCACAGTCTCGGTGAGTACAGTGCGCTGGTGGCGTCTGAGAGCCTGGATTTCGTCGAGGCCGTCAAGCTGGTTCGCCTGCGTGGCGAGTTGATGCAGGAAGCGGTCCCGGCTGGCGAGGGCAAAATGGCGGCGATTCTCGGTCTTGAGGACGAGGACGTGGTGGCAGCATGCGAGAGCGCGGCTCAGGGTGACGTGGTTGCCGCGGTCAATTTCAACGCGCCGGGACAGGTTGTTATCGCCGGCTCCGCTGCCGCTGTCGAGCGGGCTATCGAGGCATGCAAGGAAAAGGGCGCGCGCAAGGCGATGCCCCTTCCCGTCAGTGTGCCGTCCCACTGCGCGCTGATGAAAGGCGCCGCCGAAGAGTTGGCAGAGGCGCTCGAGGACGTGCGATTTAATGACGCTGTCATACCGGTTATACAAAATGTTAACGCCGCTGCCGAGACCAATTCCGATACACTCAAGGCCAATTTGCTGAAGCAGCTCTATTCGCCGGTTCTTTGGACGGATTCGGTGCGGACGCTGGTCAACAACGGCGTTGAAGTGGCTGTTGAATGTGGCGCCGGCAAGGTACTGGCCGGTCTGGTCAAGCGTATTGATCGCGGGCTGACGGTTCACGGTATCGAAGACCCGGATTCTCTGGCAAAAGCGCTGGACGCATTCGGTCAGTCATAACGAAAGGGAGTTATTCATGTCTCTGGAAGGCAAAACCGCACTGGTGACCGGTGCAACCCGTGGCATTGGTAAAGCGATTGCCCGGGCACTGGCAGAGCAGGGCGCTGAAGTGGTAGGCACGGCCACCAGTGCCGAGGGTGCAGAATCCATTTCAAACGATCTCAAATCCGCTGGTCTGAAAGGCTACGGTATCGTCATGAACGTGGCGGATCCCGAGAGCATCGATGCCGGCCTGAAGGCGATAGCGGAGAAGTCCGGTGCACCGCAGGTGCTCGTCAATAATGCCGGCATTACCCGGGATAACCTGTTGATGCGTCTGAAAGACGATGACTGGTCCTCGGTTCTGGAAACCAATCTGTCGAGCGTCTACCGCACCAGCAAAGCCGTGCTTCGGGGCATGGCCAAGGCGAAGTGGGGCCGGATCATCAACATCAGTTCCGTGGTTGCCGGTATGGGCAATCCGGGGCAGGCCAATTACTGCGCGGCCAAGGCTGGCGTCGAAGGCTTTACGCGCAGCCTGGCCAAGGAAATGTCGAACCGGGGCATCACCGCAAACTGCGTCGCACCCGGGTTTATCGACACGGATATGACAAAAAAACTGGACGACAAGCAGCGTGAGGCTATGCTGGAAATCATACCTGCGGGTCGTCTGGGTGAGCCGGAAGAAGTTGCAGCCGTGGTCGCTTTCCTGGCGTCGGACGCAGCCGGGTACGTGACTGGTGAGACCATTCACGTCAACGGCGGAATGTACATGGGATAAGCGTCGGGAGTTGCGTGCGCGCAACCCCTTGTCGCACAACATGTTTAACCGAATCCCTGCTTGTTTGCAGGTAGGGTTTAATCTAAACTGGCAGCACTACAGTTGCTTGGTTGACACACAAAGTGAGGAAATTATGAGTACAGTTGAAGAGCGCGTTAAGAAGATCGTTTGTGAACAGTTGGGCGTTAAAGAGTCCGAAGTTCAGAACACATCTTCTTTTGTAGAGGATCTTGGCGCTGACTCACTGGACACCGTTGAGCTGGTTATGGCCCTGGAAGAGGAATTCGAAACCGAGATTCCTGATGAAGAAGCCGAGAAGCTGGCCAGTGTTCAGGATGCGATTGACTACATCGTCGCGCACACCTGATACTCTGCAGTTATAAAAGCCAGGCAAGAAGCCGTCCTTGTGACCAAACTAAGGACGGCTTTTTTATTGGCTGTCATTCGGGTTCAATCGGTGAACGGATGCACTCAGACTAGATTCAGGTGAAAGGGGTTATGAGCAAACGACGGGTTGTCATCACAGGCATGGGCATGTTGTCTCCTCTGGGCAACGACGTACAAAGTTCCTGGGAAGGCGTTCGCGACGGTCGCAGTGGTATCGGCATGATCGAGCGTTTTGATACGACCGGGTACAACACCCGAATTGGCGGGGCCATCAAGGATCTGGACCTTGAGCCGTGGCTGTCCACCAAGGACGCCCGAAAGCTGGACGCTTTCATTCATTACGGTCTGATTGCCGCCCAGCAGGCGGTCGATGACAGTGGACTGGCTGACTACGCCGAGCTCGACAGGGACCGCGCCGGCATTGCCATAGGCTCCGGAATCGGTGGCCTGGAATACATTGAGAAGAATGTCCTGACCATGGACAAGTCCGGCCCCCGCAAGGTGTCGCCGTTCTTCGTGCCCGCGTCAGTCATTAACATGATCTCCGGGAACGCGGCTATCCGGTTCGGCTACCGGGGTCCCAACATCGCCATTGTTACGGCCTGCACCACGGGCACTCACAACATCGGCTATGCGGCACGCACCATTGCCTATGGCGATGCCGATGTCATGCTTGCGGGCGGATCCGAAATGGCGACCACGCGCACGGGCATTGCTGCGTTTTCTGCGGCCCGCGCCCTGTCCACGCGCAATGACGAGCCGGAAAAAGCCAGCCGTCCCTGGGACCGCGACCGCGATGGGTTCGTATTGAGCGATGGCGCCGGTGTGGTGGTTCTGGAAGAGCTGGAGCATGCCCAGAAGCGCGGCGCGACCATCTACGGAGAGGTCATCGGTTTCGGCATGAGCGACGATGCCCATCACATAACCGCGCCGCCAGAGAGTGGGGAAGGTGCGGCGCGGTCCATGCAGAATGCGATTCGTGATGCCGGCATCAATCCCGACGAGATTGACTACATCAATGCCCACGGCACGTCCACCCTGGTGGGTGACGTGGCGGAGGTGGCTGCTGTGAAGAGCGTATTTGGCGATCATGCCGGGAAACTGGCCATGAGCAGCACCAAATCCATGACGGGGCACCTGCTCGGCGCTGCCGGTGCGGTCGAGGGCATTTTCTCCGTGCTGGCCCTCCGCGACGGGCTGTTACCGCCGACCATCAACCTGGACAATGCCGACGAAGGCTGTGACCTGGATTTTGTCGCCAACAGCAGCCGCCAGGCTGATGTGCGCGTGGCACTCTCCAACTCCTTCGGTTTCGGTGGCACCAACGGGACCCTGATCTTCCGCCGTTACGAGGGCTGAGCACACCTATGCTCAACCTGTTCTGGGCGAACGAGGGTGGCCTCCCGGCCAATGACCGTGGGCTTGCCTACGGCGATGGTCTGTTCGAAACCATCCGCATGGAAGGACGGCAGGGTGTCCTGCTGTCGCGGCACATCAACCGGATGGTTCGCGATGCGGCGCGGCTGGGAATCACTATATCGCGAGGCGAGCTGACGACGGTCTGTGCCCAGGCTGCGGACCGGTTATCCCTTGTTTCCGACGATGCAGGCTGGGTTCTCAAGCTGACCCTGACCCGGGGCGCCGGTGGACGTGGCTATCGCCCGGATGCCGCCTCGGTACCCAACTTGCTGGTCTCCGCGGCTCCGCTCCCGCCCGAACCGGATCCCGCCGGCGTCATCGTAGACTTTTCCCGGGTTCCGCTGACGGTGAATCCCCTGTTTGCCGGTATCAAGTCCCTGAACCGGCTGGAGCAGGTTATGGCGGCACGGGAGCTGGATTCGGGGCTGTTTGAGGTCATCATGTCAAACAGTGCGGGTCATCTGGTGGAGGGCACCAGGACCAATCTGCTGGTCAAGGTCCGGGATGGATGGGTAACGCCGGCCAGTGCGACCCTGGCGGTATCGGGCATCCTGCGCGAATGGTTGTTGGAGCGCTTGCGGGAGCGCGGGGAGAAGGTAGAGGAACGTCCGCTAACCACAGACGACCTCCTGGGGCCGGATTGCCAGGGTCTGTTCCTTCTCAACAGCGTGCTCGGGGTGGTTCCGGTTCGTACCCTTGCCGACCATGATTTGCCTGTCGATACCGGACTTGCGACAATCTTCCATCCTTTCGAACTACTGGAATAATTCCTTTGCTCAAGAAGTTATTGATAGCGTCTGTTAGTGCGGCCATTCTGGTTGTAGCCGGTACGGGTCTCTGGGTGTGGCAAGGGCTGCAGACCCTGGAGAAACCGGTGGCTCTCGAGGAGCCGGTTCTATTCAGTGTGCCCAGTGGCACCGCCTTCAGTCAGGTAGCCCGGATGCTTGAGCGCGAAGGTCTGGTTGACCAGAGTCTGTGGCTGCGCCTGCACGGACGAATCTATCCGGATCAGGCCCGCATCCAGGCGGGTGAGTACGAGTTCACCAATGGCATGACGCCGCAGGATATGGTGGCAGCCATGGTGTCCGGTGACACCAAGCACTGGTCCGTGCAGTTCATTGAGGGCTGGACCTTCAGTGACATGAGGGCCGCCCTGGCGCGGACAGAGCGACTCGAGCAGGTCACCAAAGACTGGGCCGATGAGGAGATCATGGCCGCGGTGGGGGCTGAGGGTGAGCATCCGGAAGGGCGCTTTTTCCCCGATACCTACCTGTTCACCAGCACCGAATCCGACCTTGACCTGCTCAAGCGCGCCTTTAACACCATGTCCACGGTGTTGGAGGAGGAGTGGGCCGGACGAGAAGAGGGGTTGCCCTACGACTCGCCCTACGAAGCCCTGATCATGGCCTCCATTGTTGAGCGGGAAACCGGAGCCCCCCATGAGCGCGGGCAGGTTGCGGGGGTGTTCGTTCGCCGCCTGCAAAAAGGCATGAGGCTTCAGACCGACCCGACAGTGATCTACGGCATGGGCGACAAATACCAAGGCCGTATTGGTAGCCGTGACCTGCGCACCCACACGCCCTATAACACTTACCGGATTGACGGCCTTCCGCCCACGCCCATTGCACTGCCGGGCCGCGAAGCCATCCACGCAGCGTTGCACCCGGATGACGGTGACGCGCTCTATTTTGTGGCCCGGGGCGATGGCACGCACAAGTTCTCCCGGACCCTGTCTGAGCACCAGAAGGCCGTGCGTGAATTCCAGCTCAACCGGCGTGAAGACTATCGGTCGTCACCCGCCGTTCAGAGTGACGCAGACACCGGTAGTGGAGAGCAGTGATGGCCTCGCGCGGTCAGTTCATTACGTTTGAGGGGGCCGAGGGTGTCGGAAAGTCGACCCAACTGGCGAACGCCGCCGCCACCCTGAAGTCCCTTGGTGTGGACTTCATCCTTACTCGGGAGCCCGGCGGTACGCCGATGGCGGAAGCCATTCGGGAGCTGCTGCTGACGCCCCGGGATGAGCCGGTTAATGATCTGACCGAACTGCTGCTCATGTTTGCCGCCCGTGCCCAGCACCTGCACACGCGCATACTTCCGGCCCTCGAAAAGGGACAGTGGGTGCTTTGCGACCGGTTCACCGATGCCACGTTTGCATACCAGGGCGGCGGGCGAGGTGTGTCCGCTGACTGGATTGCCCAGTTGGAGACACTGGTGCAGGGCGAAGTGCGGCCGGACCACGTCATCCTGTTGGATGCTCCGGTTGAGATCGGGATGAAACGCGCCAGGCAGCGAGGTGAGCTGGACCGTTTTGAGCAGGAAGCGGTGTCGTTTTTCCAGCGCATCCGCGGCACCTACCTGAGGCGTGCAGAGGCCGCGCCCGAGCGCTACAGCATCGTCGATGCAGCGGCTTCGCTCGAGGAGGTCAGCGCTCGGGTGCGTGACCTTGTGTGCAAGTTTCATTCAAATCTGCTTTAATTGAGTAACATTCTCAGTCACTAGGGTCCGCTCGCGTCTATGCTGGATGCACGCCTACTGAAGTTGCCCATAGCCTCTCATCAGCACCGACATGAGCATCATCAGATCGTGGTGGGCGTTCAGGGCGAAGCGGAATTGAGTGTCGATGGTACCGGTTCCCACCTGGACACCTGGAAAGCCTGTCTGGTTCCGACCGAGGCCCGTCACGACTACTGTGGTGACAACCAGAACCACGTATTGGTGATTAACCTCGACCCTTACGTGCCTGCGATCAACACCCCCGCCCATGCCGATTACGAGCGTCTTGCGCCGCTTTTTGAGCGCCCCCGCACCCTGGGCATGGACAACAAGTTGCAGGGCCTGGTTCAGTTCGCCGCCGGCGAATTCGACCGTTCGCCGTCGAACGACGGTATGAAACGTCACCTGGCTGCAAGCATCCTTCATTGCATGGCCGAGCGGCTGAACGCGAGTCGAACGGTCGCAACGAACCGGCAAGCGGTTCGCCCGGATACGGTGCGCCGCTACATCATGGAAAATCTTCATCGTAAGATTACCGTTCAGGATCTTGCCGGCGTGGCCTGTCTCAGTGTCAGCCGTTTCTACGAAATGTTCCGGGAGGTCACCGGCGTGACCCCGCATCAGTTTCTCCTTCAGACCCGGCTGGACCAGGCGGCCCAGCTCCTCATGTCCACCTCTCTCTCCGTCTCGGAAGTCAGTTATCGCACGGGGTTTTCGTCCCACAGTGCGTTGACCAACGCCTTGAGAAAACACAAGGGCACTACCCCCACGAAATTACGATTTGGTGAAAAAGTAGCCTAAATTGCGAAAAAATCGGCTTTTTCGGACGAATTTATAAAAGAATCGTAGGATTTTGTAAGCCGTGGGTCCGTAGTAATACTAAGTTAAACGGTAACTGAAATTGTCAGTGTTCCGGGCTATGTTGCGCCGGCTTGCTGACGCTGCGATCACGAACCGGATGCCGGCCAGAACCGGACATCCGAAACAGGTGCCGACATGTTTCACGCGAGCAAGGTTCTAGAACCGGCCTTCCAGGAGCAGCCTCGATCTGCTTTCTGGCAGAGCCTGGTTGCCAACCATGCTGTGGACGAGGCGGGTTACCTGCAGGAACTGATTGCCCTGGCGCAGAGTGACGCAGCGGAAGATCGTGCGGTGACGGAAACGGCCACCGGGTTGATTGCCAACGTGCGCGACCAGGACGACGCCGTCCATATGATTGACGCGCTGTTGCAGGAGTACAGTCTCGACACCCAGGAAGGCATCCTGCTGATGTGCCTTGCCGAGGCACTGATGCGCATTCCCGACAAGTACACCGCCGATGCGTTGATTCACGACAAGATGTCCGTGGCGGACTGGCAGAAGCACGTTGGGCGTAGTGAATCGACACTGGTCAACGCGTCTACCTGGGGGTTGTTGCTGACCGGGCGGGTTGTGAAAATGGACAAGCGCCTGGATGGGTCGCCATCCAGTGTCTGGAAACGGCTCGTCAAGCGCAGCGGGGAACCGGTCATTCGCAGTGCGATGTACCGGGCCATGAGCATCATGGGCAAACAGTTTGTCCTGGGCCGGGATATCGAAGAGGCGCTCAGGAATGCCCGGGGCTATCGCGACATGGGCTACACCTACTCGTTCGATATGCTGGGCGAGGCAGCGCTGACCGCCTCAGATGCCGACCGTTACCTGAAAGACTACATGAACGCGATCGCGTCGGTGGGTGCTGACTCCGAATCGAGCCGCCACGGCCCCCGGCCATCCATTTCAATCAAGCTGTCCGCGCTTCATCCCCGTTATGAATATTCCCAGGAGGAGCGGGTACTCAAGGAGCTCTACCGCACCGTCCGCGATCTCGTGACCTTTGCCCGCGAGAAACAGGTGGCCATCACGATTGATGCGGAAGAGATGGACCGGCTGGAAATCTCCCTGAAGCTCTTTGAGAAAGTATTCACCTCCAGCGCTGCCAAAGGGTGGGGGCGCTTTGGGCTGGTCGTGCAGGCCTATTCCAAGCGGGCACTGCCGACTCTGTGCTGGCTGACCAGACTGGCCAAAGATCAGGGCGATGAGATTCCGGTCAGGCTGGTCAAGGGCGCCTACTGGGACACCGAAATCAAGATCTGTCAGCAATTGGGCCTGGCGAGTTATCCGGTGTTCACCCGCAAGGAAGCAACCGATACGTCGTATCTGGCCTGCCTGCGTTACCTGCTGAGCGATTACACCGAGGGTGCCCTATATCCCCAGTTGGCCAGTCACAATGCCCACACCGTGGCCTCGGTGCTGGTGATGGCCCGGAATCGCAATCGCAGGATCGAGTTTCAGCGTTTGCATGGCATGGGGGATGCGCTCTACAACAGCATCCTCAAGGATTACGACATTCCCGTGCGTATCTACGCGCCTGTGGGGGCTCACAAGGACCTGCTGCCGTACCTCGTCCGGCGGCTGCTGGAAAACGGCGCGAATTCGTCGTTTGTTCACCGGCTCGTGGACGCCGCAACGCCGATTGAGTCACTGGTCCAGAACCCCGTCCAGGAACTGCAGAAATACGAGTCCCTGCCGAACGACCGAATTCCGGCACCCACGGACATCTACGGCCAGGAACGTATCAATTCCCGGGGGCTGAACATACAGGTTGAGGCGGATCTTACCCCACTGCTCAGCGGCCTTGATGGATGGGTGCAACACAGCTGGACAGCCGGGCCAATCATTGGCGGAACTCGCCACATCGATGGCGACCGCATCGATGTGCACTCGCCCTACGATCAGTCCCGTTCGGTCGGATCGGTGGTGTTCGCCAATGAACGACATGTCGAGGATGCGCTCCGGGTCGCCCAGAATGGCTTTGGCGCCTGGAATGCCCGACCGGTCGCCGAGCGGGCCCGGTGTCTGGACACCTACGCCGACCTGCTCGAAAAAAACAGGCACGAACTCATCGCCCTCTGTTGTCGCGAAGCGGGCAAGACCCTGCAGGACGGCATTGATGAGATCCGCGAGGCCGTGGATTTCTGCCGCTACTATGCGATTCAGGGTCGGGCACGGTTCGGCGATGCCATCGCCATGCCCGGGCCGACCGGGGAGAGTAATGAACTCTACATGGAAGGGCGGGGCGTCTTCCTGTGTATCAGTCCCTGGAATTTCCCATTGGCTATCTTTACCGGACAGATCATGGCCGCCCTGGTGTCCGGTAACAGTGTCATTGCCAAACCGGCTGAGCAAACAAGCCTGGTGGCGGGGCGGGCGGTCGAGCTGATGCTCGAGGCCGGCTTCCCACCGGATGTCATTCAACTGTTACCCGGTGAGGGCGCTAGACTTGGCGGCAAACTGACCCCGGACCCCAGGATTGCCGGAGTTGCCTTCACCGGATCTACCCAGGTGGCACGCCTGCTCAATCGCACGCTGGCGCAGCGTGAGGGTGCCATTGTGCCGCTGATTGCCGAAACCGGCGGTCAGAATGCCATGATTGTCGATAGCAGCGCCCTTCCGGAGCAGGTGGTTCGCGATGCTTTGCATTCCGCCTTTGCCAGCGCCGGTCAGCGGTGTTCCGCGTTGAGAGTGCTGTACCTTCAGGAGGAGGTGGCCGAGCACGTGGAGTCTATGCTGGCGGGTGCCATGCAGGAGCTGTCGGTTGGCAGTCCGGAACACACCAGCACCGACATCGGTCCGGTGATTGACGCCGAGGCCCGGACTGCGTTGCAGGAACACCTGAATGAGCTTGAGCAGACGGCCCGGTTTATCGCCCGCTCGCCCTTGCCGCCGGCGTGTTCGGCGGGGCATTTTGTGGCGCCTTCGGCCTACGGCATTTCCCGCATGGGCGACCTTGCGTCTGAGCATTTCGGGCCGGTTCTGCACGTGATTCGATACAAAGCCGACCAGTTGGATGCGGTGATCGATGAGATCAATGAGGCAGGCTATGGCCTGACGCTCGGGATTCACAGTCGCAGTGAATCCACGGCCGCATGGATCGAGCAACGGGTCAAGGTGGGTAACTGCTACATCAACCGTGACCAGATCGGTGCGGTGGTCGGTGTGCAGCCGTTTGGCGGCCGGGGGCTGTCCGGTACCGGGCCCAAAGCCGGTGGGCCGCATTACCTGCAGCGGTTCGCCACGGAGCGAACGAGAACCATCAACACAACCGCTGTCGGGGGCAATGCCTCGCTGTTGTCACTCGGTATTGAAAAAGTTTAGGGATTACAAAAATATAGCAACGACACGGATGTCGTCTAGAATTCGGATATCTGATGCTTTCGGGCGACAGGTGTCCGTCTCAGGGTTGTCCCTCTCATCCTGTCCGCAGGGTGCAGAAGGAGAGCCGTTCCAAAGCCAACAATAAACAACCCAGATAGCGCACGGGGAGAAAACCGAAATGATAGGAAACAGTGTTGGGATCAGTATTACGTTCCTGGCCTACATTCTGCTGATGCTTGGCGTCGGTTATGTAGCCTGGAAACGTACGTCTAATCTTTCCGATTACATCTTGGGCGGCCGGAGTCTTGGCCCCCTGCCATCTGCGATCAGTGCCGGCGCGTCCGACATGAGTGGTTGGCTTTTGCTGGGTCTGCCCGGTTACGCCTACGCGGCCGGCTATGAGGCCATCTGGATTGCCGTTGGCCTGCTGGCAGGTACCTGGCTGAACTGGCTGTTTGTTGCCAGCCGCCTGCGTACCTATTCGCTGTCCGCTGGTGACTCATTGACCCTGCCGTCTTACTTCGAGAACCGGTTCAATGACACCAGTCGCATCCTGCGCGTGGTGTGTGCTTTCTTCATCCTGATGTTCTTCCTGTTCTACACCAGTTCTGGCCTGGTCGCAGGGGGCAAATTGTTTGAAACGGTGTTTGGTCTCGATTACACGGTTGCTGTGATTGTTGGCACCATTGCGGTGGTTTCGTACACCTTCTTCGGTGGCTTCCTCGCGGTGACCTGGACCGACGTTATTCAGGGCCTGCTGATGTTTGCAGCGCTGCTGCTGGTGCCGATCATGGCAATCAACGCTGACGGTGGCTGGGGCGCAATGACTGCCGCGATGGAAGCGAAAAACCCCGAGTTCCTCGATGCCTTTACGGGCACCGACGGTGCGGCTCTGGGCGTTCTTTCGATTCTGTCACTGCTGGGCTGGGGCCTGGGTTACTTCGGTCAGCCGCACATTCTGGCGCGTTTCAAGGCCATTCGGAGCGAGGATGACGTTCCTGCAGCACGCCGGATTGCTGTGACCTGGAGTGGCCTTGGCCTGCTGGGTGCGCTGCTTTGCGGTTTCGCCGCCATTGGCTACTTCGAGACACCGCTGGATGACGGTGAGCGGGCCTTCATGCTGCTCGTTGATGCACTGTTCCACCCGGTTATTGCGGGTATCCTGCTGGCTGCCATTCTTGCTGCCATCATGAGTACCGCCGACTCCCAGCTGCTGGTATCGTCCTCCGCACTGGCGGAAGACTTCTACAAGGCGCTGTTCCGTAAGGAAGCCTCCCAGGAGGAGCTGGTCTGGGTTGGTCGTCTTGCCGTTGTCGGCATCGCGATTATTGCCTGTATTCTGGGCCTCAACCCCGACAGTAAGGTCCTGGAGCTGGTGTCCTACGCCTGGGCAGGCTTTGGTGCGGCCTTCGGTCCGGCACTGATCCTGTCGCTGTTCTGGCGTGAAATGACCCGCAACGGCGCGATTGCCGGTATCATTGTGGGTGGCGCGACAGTCGTAGTCTGGGGCAATATGTCCGGCGGTCTTCTCGACCTGTACGAGATCATCCCGGGCTTCATCTTTGCCACCATTGCGATCGTGGTTGTGTCCAAGTTTGGTGACAAGCCGCACGCCGAGATCCTTGCTGGCTTCGATAAGGCCATCAAAGAGCGTTATCACAACCTGCCGTAACTGGCAGACCCGTCGCCAGTTGAACGACTGGTGACGGGGTCGCTACGCAAAAGCCCCCGTCCGTCCGGACGGGGGCTTTTTTTTGCCGGTACCCGGGGGAGGACTTATACATAGGTCGAAGTTGGGGGCGTGCTGCTGGCGGCCCTACCAACTAGACGCTAACGTGATAGGTTCACAGTAAGCATCCCGAAATAAATATAACCAATTGAGGATCAAGGCTTATGAATACCAAAACTCTCGGCAAGGTTGCCATGGGGGCGGTCGCTGCCGTGGCCGTTTCACTGTCAGCCAGTGTTCATGCCGAAGGCAACTATGTGATGGGTACCGCGACCACCGGCGGGACCTATTACCCGGTGGGCGTTGCCATTTCCACGCTGGTGAAGGTGAAACTGGAACCGCAAACCAATATTTCCGTTTCCGCCATCAGCTCAGCTGGCTCTGGCGAGAATCTGAAGCTGATGGATGAGGGGCAGATCCAGTTTGGCATTCTGCAAGGTCTTTATGGTGCCTACGCGTGGAATGGCACGGGCCCGGTGCCCAAGGCCTACAAGAACCTGCGTTCGGTTTCCATGCTCTGGCAGAACGTCGAACACTTCGTTGTGCGCAACTCGATGGTGGAAACCGGCACCATCTCTGATATGACCAACGTGTACGATGAGAGCTTTTCCATTGGCGCGCGAAACTCCGGTACCGAAGGGTCGGGGCGCTTCATCCTGGGCAAGGTTGGGATTGACCTGGAACAGGTGGATATTGCCTATCTGGGCTACGGTCCCAGCGCCGATGCCTTGCAGAACGGCAACATCGATGGCATGAACATTCCGGCCGGTGTGCCGGCCTCGGCAGTAACCCGGGCCTACGCCAACCTGGGCGACGAGATTACCACGCTGGACTTCACCGCCGAGCAGTTGGCCCAGGTGAACAGTGATTTCGAGCTCTGGAGCCCGTTTACCATCCCGGCCGGCACCTATCCCAACCAGGCCAAGGACATCAATACGATTGCCCAGCCGAACATCATGGCGGCCCGTGCTGATGTACCCGAGGAAGATGTTTACCAGATCACCAAGACGATTTACGCCAACCTGCCGTTCCTGAACAACATCCATCCGGCCACCAAGGCCATGGCGCTGGAAAAGGCCATTGCCGGCCTGCCCATGCCACTGCACCCTGGCGCGGCCCGATTCTACCGTGAGCAGGGGCTGGAAATTCCCGAGCGGCTGATTGCGGAGTAAGCGTGGCGGAACAACCAGCGAGCGAACCTCCCGGCGAGGTTCGCGACGAAAGCGCGAGCGAAGCCAGCGAACGCCTTGATCACCGGTTCCTTGGGCCGGTGATTTTCAGTTTGGCCGTCGCGACATCGCTCATTCACCTGTATTTCAATACCGTGTCCACACTCTCTGAGTTGTGGACATCGGCCCTGCACTTTGGCCTGTTCGGTCTGATCTGCGCCCTGACCACGCCAATGTTAAAGGCGCGTACAGCCGGTGGTCAGCGGGTGGTGTTGGGCGTCGACGTTTTCCTCGGTCTGACCGCGCTTGCCTGCGCCGTGTATCTGATGTTGTTTGAAAATGCGCTGTATGCGCGTGGCGTTACCTTCAGCACCGGAGACTGGATTTTCTCCATAGCTGCCGTCCTGCTGATCCTGGAATTCGCGCGCCGCACCGTGGGTTGGTTCATCCCCGTCCTTTGCATCCTGGCTTTGTCCTACGTGGCCTGGTGGGGCCAGTATGTCGACGGCATCTTCAATTTTCCGGGGCTGACCTGGGAAACCGTTCTGTTTCGGTCCTACATTGGCGGGCAGGGCATGCTTGGGTCGATTGCCCGCATTTCCTGGACCTACGTGTTCATGTTTATCCTGTTCGGTGCCTTCCTGGTGAAGTCGGGCGCAGGGGACTTTATCATCGAACTGGCCCGTTGTGCGGCAGGGCGTTTTGTCGGTGGCCCGGGCTTTGTAGCCGTGTTCTCTTCAGGCCTGATGGGGTCGGTGTCCGGCTCAAGCGTGGCTAACACGGTGTCTACAGGCGTGATCACCATTCCTTTAATGCGCAAGGCCGGTTTTCCCGCCCGCTTTGCCGCGGGCGTCGAGGCGGCCGCTTCCACCGGTGGCCAATTGATGCCGCCGGTGATGGGCGCTGGCGCCTTTATCATGGCGTCCTACACCCAGGTATCCTACCTCACCATCATTTCCGTCGCTGCCTTGCCGGCGCTGCTTTACTTCCTGTCGGTGGCCATGTTTGTGCGCATTGAGGCCAAGCGCAGTCACGCGATCAAGCTGGAGGATAGCGAGGCGCCCACACTGAAAGACGTGCTCAAGGATGGCTGGCATTTTCTCTTGCCGCTGGTGGTTCTGGTCGCCGCCCTGGTCTATGGTTTTACGCCGACCTACGCCGCCGGCATCGCGATCCTGTCAGTGATCGCGGCGTCCTGGCTGTCCCGACACCCGATGGGTCCCAGGGATATTCTCGAGGCGCTGGTCATGGGGACCCGCAACATCACCACCACCGCCATCCTGCTCATTACCGTAGGGCTGATCGTGATGGTGGTGTCGACCACGGGCATCGGCAACACCTTTTCCATCATGATTACCGACTGGGCGGGCGGCAGCCTGCTGATCACCATTATCCTGGTGGCCCTGGCGTCCTTGATTCTCGGTATGGGGCTGCCAGTCACGGCGGCCTACATTGTGCTGGCGACGCTGTCGGCACCCGCGATCTACAACCTGATCGCCCAGAGCCAGCTGTTGGACATGGTGATGAACGGCAATCTGCCGGAGCAGGCCAAGTCCATATTCATGCTGGTTGCGCCGGACAAGCTGGACCTCCTGAACGGGCCAATGGATCGGGCCAGCGCCCAACAGCTGCTGGCAGCGGTGCCAGACACCTTCAGTACCCAATTGCTGGAGCAGGCCCTGTCGCCGTCCGCGCTCGCCATGGCCCTGGTGGCCGCTCACATGGTGATCTTCTGGCTGTCCCAGGATTCCAACGTCACCCCGCCGGTCTGTCTGACCGCCTTTGCCGCGGCGGCCATCGCCGGGACACCCCAGATGCGCACCGGCTTCACCGCCTGGAAACTGGCCAAGGGGTTGTACATCGTGCCGCTTTTGTTCGCCTATTCGCCGCTGATTACCGGCGACTTCGAACAGATGCTCCGGGTGTTCTGCTTTGCACTGTTTGGCATCTACGCCATCGTCGCGGGCCTCGAAGGGTATCTGGAGCACCCGCTCAATCCGGTGGTGCGTCTGCTCATGTTCCCCATTGGTGTACTCATGCTTTGGCCGCATGGCCAGATCCTGCTGGATGTTGCGGGCCTGGCGATATTCGTCATTGCCTTTGTGTGGAGCAGCCGCCAACAGGGGCCAATGTCCAGGCCAGCGCCGGTGTAACGGGACCCAACTATGACGGTGTTTGAGGTACTCGCGTTGCTGGCGCTGGGTGGAGTCGCTGGCTTCATCAATGTGTTGTCCGCGGGCGGCTCCATGCTGACGTTGCCGCTGTTGATGTTCCTCGGCCTGCCGCCACAGGTGGCCAACGGCACCAACCGGGTGGCCATCACCCTTCAGAGCATGACTGCAGTGGGCAGTTTTTACCGCATGGGGCATGGCAATCTCATTGTCAGTCTTCACCTTGCCGTGCCCGCAATTCTCGGATCGCTTCTGGGGGCCTGGATAGCAACCTGGGTGCCCGATGCGGTGTTCGAGATTGTCCTGGTGTCGGCGATGATCGGTGCCTCGGTGTTCATGCTGTTGCCGCAACCCTCCCTGAGTACGCGTCCGCTGACCAAAGAGCGGTTAACGCCGGCGATTTACGTGGCGATGTTTTTTGTTGGCATGTACGGCGGATTTATCCAGGTGGGCGTTGGCGTTCTGTTCATTGTCGTGCTGTACCACATGCTCAAGATCGATCTGAGGCAGGTGAACGTGCTCAAGGTGTCGATCGTCCTGCCCTTCACCTTTGCGGCATTGATGGTGTTCGCCCTTAATAATCAGGTGCACTGGGGTGTCGGGCTGACGCTGGCGCTGGGTAATGTCACCGGCGCTTTCATCGCGACTCGGGTCAATATGAGCAAGCAGGGCGCGCGCTGGGTTAAAGGGATAACCCTGGTTATGGTGGCGGCGATTCTCGTAAGGCTGATTCTGTACTGATACTGATGAGAGAGGTTCAAGACAATGAAAGCGATGGTGATTGAAGAGTTTGGTGGCCCCGAGGTGTTCGTTGAGCGTGACGTCGACACACCGGAACCGGCCGAGGGTCAGGTCCGCATCAAGGTCGTCGCCTCCAGTGTCAATCCGCTGGAAACCAAAATTCGTTCGGGCTTGGTGAAAACCGGTCCGGCCATGCCGGCAATTCTGAATGGCGATGTCTCTGGTGTGGTCGATAAAGTCGGCCCGGGCGTGAGCGGCTTCGCCGTGGGCGACGAGGTTTTTGGGTGCGCGGGTGGCGTAAAGGGGTGGCAGGGGGCGCTGGCGGATTACATGATTGCCGACGTGCGTTTGCTGGGCAAGCGCACCCCGGCCATGGCGTTACCGCTGGCGGAGTGCGCGGCTTTGCCGCTGGTGTTCCTCACCGCCTGGAGCGCGCTGGTGGACAGAGCCCAGCTCCAGCCTGGCGAACAGGTGCTGATTCATGCCGGCATCGGGGGCGTCGGCCACGTCGCCATCCAGATTGCCAAGTACCTGGGCGCGCGGGTCGCTACGACGGTTTCGACGGAAGAAAAAGCCGCCCAGGCCAGGGCGCTGGGCGCCGACGACATCATTTTCTACAGGGACGAGTCGGTGGAAGACTACAAACAACGCCTGACAGGCGGTAACGGTTTCAGTTTGGTGTTCGACACCGTGGGTGGCGAGAACCTGGATCGGTCCATTGAAGCGACCGCGATCAACGGTCGGCTCTGCTCAATCAATACCCGGTCCACCCACGATCTCAGCCAGATGCACGCCAAGAGTCTGACCCTGCACGTCATCTTTCGGTCGATTTCACTGCTCTACGGCGTCGGTATGAACGATCAGCCGCGGCTACTGAAGGCCTTGTGCGATCTGCTGGAGCAGGGCAGGGTCCGGCCATTGCTGGATAGCCAGCGGTTCAGGTTCAGCCAGGTTGGGGATGCCCACCGGCGCCTCGAGTCGGGCCAGGCCGTGGGTAAGATCCTGTTGGAGCGATAAAGCGATCGCTTTCCGGGCACAAAAAAACGCCAGCCCGAGGGCTGGCGTTTCTGGTGTCACTATACCTTGAAGGTTGGAAGCTTACGCAACGTTCGCTTCGGATGCCTTCTTGGTGTAGTTCTCCATCTGGTCGAAGTTGAGATACTTGTAGATCTCTTTCGACATGCTGTTGAGGTCCTTGGCGTATTCCATGTACTCCTGCGGAGAGGGGAGTTTACCAAGAACCGCACCAACCGCAGCCAGTTCCGCAGAGGTCAGGTACACGTTGGCACCGTCGCCGAGGCGGTTCGGGAAGTTACGGGTGGACGTGGACAGCACGGTGGACTTGGCGGCAACACGCGCCTGGTTACCCATGCACAGGGAGCAGCCCGGCATCTCGGTTCGAACGCCGGCAGTGCCGTAAGTGTTGAAGTAACCTTCTTCCATCAGCTGGGCCTGATCCATCTTGGTGGGTGGTGACATCCACAGACGGGTCTTCAGGGGCTCTTTGTTCTGCTCAAGCAGTTTACCCGCGGCACGGAAGTGACCGATGTTGGTCATGCAGGAACCGATGAACACTTCGTCGACCTTGTCGCCAGCGACTTCGGACAGGAACTTGGCGTCGTCCGGATCGTTCGGGCAGCACACGATCGGCTCTTTGATGTCGGCCAGATCGATTTCGATGACGTGCGCGTACTCTGCGTCCTTGTCAGCACGCATGAGCTTCGGATCGGCCAGCCACTCTTCCATCTGCTTGGCGCGACGCTCCAGTGTGCGTGGGTCGCCGTAACCTTCGGCAATCATCCAGCGCAGCATGGTGATGTTGGAGCGCAGGTACTCAGCTACAGAATCTTCAGACAGGTTGATGGTACAACCGGCTGCAGATCGCTCGGCGGAGGCGTCAGACAGCTCGAATGCCTGCTCGACGGTCAGGTGTTCCAGACCTTCGATCTCCAGAATGCGACCGGAGAATTCGTTGATCTTGCCTTTCTTCTCAACGGTCAGCATGCCCTGCTTGATGCCGTACAGCGGGATGGCGTGGACCAGGTCGCGCAGGGTGATGCCCGGCTGCATTTCGCCTTTGAAGCGAACCAGAACGGATTCCGGCATATCCAGCGGCATAACACCGGTCGCGGCGGCAAACGCCACCAGGCCTGAGCCAGCCGGGAACGAGATGCCCATCGGGAAACGGGTGTGGGAGTCGCCACCGGTACCCACGGTGTCTGGCAGCAGCATACGGTTCAGCCAGGAGTGGATGATGCCGTCGCCCGGACGCAGGGCAACACCGCCCCGAGTCTGGATGAAGTCCGGCATGGTGTGCTGCATTTCCACGTCTACCGGCTTCGGGTAGGCCGCTGTGTGGCAGAAGGACTGCATGACCAGATCAGCCTGGAAGCCCAGACACGCGAGATCTTTCAGTTCGTCACGGGTCATCGGACCGGTGGTGTCCTGGGAGCCCACGGTGGTCATGTGCGGCTCGCAGTAAGTACCAGGACGAACGCCTTGGCCTTCTTCCAGACCGCAGGCCTTACCGACCATCTTCTGGCCCAGGGTGAAGCCCTTGGTGCCGGCTTCTGGATCTTTCGGCAGGCGGAACAGGTCGGTCGGACCCATGCCCAGTGCGGCACGCGCCTTGGCGGTCAGGCCACGGCCGATGATCAGCGGAATACGACCGCCAGCCTGAACCTCGTCCAGAATCACTTCGGATTTGAAGTTGAACTCGGAGATGGTCTCGCCAGCCTCGTTCAGGATCTTGCCTTCGTATGGGCGGATCTCGATCACGTCGCCCATGTTCATGTTGTCGACCGGTGCCTCGAACACCAGGGCACCTGCGTCTTCCATGGTGTTGAAGAAGATCGGGGCAACCTTGTTACCGATGCACACGCCACCGGCGCGCTTGTTGGGAACGCCCGGGATGTCTTCGCCGAAGAACCACAGAACCGAGTTGGTGGCGGATTTACGGGAGGATCCGGTACCGACAACGTCACCAACGAAAGCGACGGGCAGGCCCTTGGATTTGATTTCGTCGATCTGGCTCATCGGGCCGGTGACACCCGGCTCTTCAGGCTTCAGGCCATCGCGTTCCATCTTGTAGGCAGCGCGGGCGTGCAGCGGGATGTCCGGACGGGACCAGGCATCGGGTGCCGGTGAAAGGTCGTCGGTGTTGGTTTCGCCAGTCACCTTGAACACCACCATCTTGGTGCTTTCAGGTACTTTCTTCTTGTTGGTGAACCATTCGCCGTTGGCCCAGGATTCCATCACGGCCTTGGCGACGGCATTGCCTGCGTCCATTTTTTCCTTCACATCGTTGAAGGCGTCGAACATCAGCAGGGTGCGCTTGAGCTGCTCGCCGGCCAGTTCAGCCAGTTCGGAGTCGTCCAGAAGATCCACCAGGGTGGCGATGTTGTAGCCGCCCTGCATCATACCCAGCAGCTGAACCGCTTTCTGCTTGTCCAGCAGGGGAGAGGAGGCTTCGCCTTTAACAATGGCGGTCAGGAAAGCGGCCTTCACGTAGGCGGCTTCGTCCACGCCCGGCGGGATGCGGTTTTCCAGAAGATAAACGAGAGTTTCTTCTTCGCCGGCCGGCGGATTTTTCAGCAGTTCAACCAGAGCTGCTGTCTGCTCGGGATTCAGAGGCTTGGGAGGAATACCCAGAGCTTCACGTTCTGCAACGTGTTCACGATAGGCTTCTAACACGATATGGACCCTCATCAGTTGGAATGTCCCGCGCCCTTGGCTAGTAAGCCCGGCGGGAGTTTTATGGCGGAAAAGGCCGTAAACTGGCGCTGCATTCTATAGGAAACCCCTTATAAAGTTAAGATGGACAGAGGTCGGAGTGTTCTGGTAACTGGGTTATACTCCGGCGTCCAATTCATTCGCCCGATATCGACATGACCGAAGCCCTGCAAGAGATTTACGACTTCCTTCCCTGCCGTACGCCACAGCGATGGATCGACAATGCCCTGGCGAACCAGGACCTGATGCTCATTGATCATGCCCATTGCGAGAAAAAGGCGGCGTCGACGGCCCTGAGCCTGATGTACCGCTATGTCGACAACACCGACCTTCTTAACAAAATGTCGCGGTTGGCCCGGGAAGAGTTGCGCCATTTCGAGCAGGTTCTGGCGATCATGAAAAAGCGGGGCGTGGAGTACGGTCACCTGACCCCCGCTCGCTATGCCGCTGGCTTGCGCCAGGAAGTCCGGACCGAGGATCCGGACCGGCTGGTCGACGTGCTGATCGTGGGCGCCATCATCGAGGCGCGGTCCTGTGAACGGTTCGCTACGCTGGCGCCGCACCTCGATGACACCCTCCGAGACTTCTACAACGGCCTTCTGAAATCGGAGGCCCGTCATTACCAGGACTACCTGAAGCTGGCAGAGCAGGCGAACGGTGGGCCGGTGGCGGATCGGGTCCGGCAGTTTCTGGAGATTGAGCACGGGTTGATCACGGAGCCGGACGCCGAATTTCGGTTCCACAGTGGCCCTGTTCAGTGAATCAAAGCCGGCGGCACAGCTCCATCCAGGCATCAATGCCGGCACTCCGGTACTTCTGTTTGTGCAGGATGAAGTAGAACTGGCGATCGAATTGCCGGTGCTCCGGCACTTTCAAGGGCACCAGGCTGCCGCGCCGGAACGCGTCCTCGAGCACCACTTCCGACAGGCAGCCAATCCCGAGGTTGGTTTCAACGGCCCGCTTGATGGCTTCCGTGTGTTCCAGCTCCAGTAGCACGTTCAGGTCCGACAACAGGCCGTGCATGCCGCGTTCAAAGCTCTGGCGGGTGCCTGAACCCTGTTCACGCATGATCCAGGTGGCGCGACGCAGGTCGTCATCGGTCAACGACTGCTTTTCAGCCAGCGGGTGGCTTGGCGAGCAGAACACGACAAGCTCATCCCCGCGCCAGGGTAGAACCTCCAGTTCGGAGGATTGCAGCTCGCCCTCGATCAAACCGATATCAAGCTCGAAATCTCTTACCCGGCGGGCAATTGTGCTGGTGTTGGCCACTTCCAGTGACACCCTGGGGTGGGTCGGGGTATTCATGTATTGGGCCATGACGCCCACCGCCAGATAGTTGCCAATGGTGAGCGTCGCGCCGACCTTCAGGGCGCCGACCTCGGTGTGTTTACTGAAGGCCTGCTCCAGTTCGTTGGCCTGGGCGAGTACAGCCTCAACCTTGGGGCGATAGAGTCGACCGAGCTCATTCAATTGGAGCCGTTTGCCCACGCGATCGAACAACTGGATATCAAATTGGTTTTCCAGTTCTTTCAACGCACTGCTGGCAGCAGATTGCGACATGGCGAGGGATTCGGCCGCCCGGGTAATGTTCTGGAAGTGCGCGGCGGCAAGAAAGACCTCCAGCTGGCGGAAGCTGTATTTCATAATGAAATGCTCTAATCGATTCGCTCGAATAAGGTTATGAGAATATCCCATTTTCCCGATAGGTTAGTGGTGGGTTACACTTTACGCAATCTAAAGTTGAACCATTCGCAGTAGAAAGCGATCCGAACAGGACGAGGTTTACATGAGCAACCTGATTAAAGAAACAGTGACCAGCGTACACCACTGGAACGATACCCTGTTCAGCTTCAAGACCAGCCGCGACCCGGGTTTTCGTTTCAAGAACGGCCATTTCGTGATGATTGGCCTGGAGACGGATGGCAAGCCCCTGATGCGGGCTTACAGCATTGCCAGCGCCAACTATGAGGAAGAACTGGAGTTCTTCTCCATCAAGGTTCAGGACGGCCCGCTGACCTCACGCCTGCAGAAGATCCAGGTCGGTGATGAGATTCTGGTCAGTCGCAAACCCACCGGTACCCTGGTTCTGGATAATCTGCTGCCTGGCAAGAACCTGTGGCTGATCAGCACCGGCACCGGCCTTGCGCCGTTCATGAGCATCATCAAGGATCCAGAAGTCTACGAGGCCTTCGACAAGGTCATCCTGACCCACGGCGTCCGTTATGTGTCTGAACTGGCCTACCAGAGTGAGATTGAAGAATTGCCGGAGAACGAGTTCTTCGGTGAGATGGTCAAAGGCAAGCTTGAGTATTACCCGACGGTCACCCGTGAGGACTTCCGCAATCAGGGCCGCCTGACCGATGCGATGGAAAACGGGAAGATCACCCGAGATCTCGGGCTTCCGGATTTTGACCCGGAGAACGACCGCTTCATGATCTGTGGCAGCCCGAGCATGCTCAAGGACACCTGTGCCATTCTCAACAAGATGGGCTTCAAGGAGGCGCGTGGCGGCGACATGGGTCACTATGTGATCGAGCGGGCTTTCGTTGAGCAGTAAGCACGTTCTTTTCAGTCGCGCAGGGAAATAAAAAACCGGAGCAGGGCTCCGGTTTTTTTATGGCCAGATCTTCAGAACCGGAAGGTCGCGCCGAAACTGAAAACATCGATATCCTCATAGGTATCCAGTCGGCCCACCAGTGCCAGATTGGCGCGGAGGTTGTACCGGGCACCGATGCCGATTGCGAAGTCGATGCTGGAGTCATTGGCAGATGCCGATGCTGTACCATTGCTGGCGGAAGCGTCGGCGTCTGTGTAGGCAAGACCCAGGCGGCCGAGTACTTCGAGGCCTTTGATTTCCTTGTCCAGGCTGTAGGTGTAGGTGGCATAACCGGCCAGAGACGCATAGCTCGCTTCAACGGTGCCGCCGACAAAGTCTGATTCCGCGTCGATGGCCGTAAGAGTCAGATCCGCTTCAGCGCCGAGTCCGGGGTACACCTGGGACAAGCTGGTTCCGAAAGTACCTGCAACGATGACTGCGCTGTCATCAAGGCCAACATCCGCGAAGCCGAGTCGTGCTTCGACATAACCATTTTCAACCAGGCTTTGGCCAGTGATCGCGTTGCCATTGTTGCTGTGGTTATCCGCCTGGGCAAACCCGGATACCAGGGCAGTGGTCAGCGCTGAACAGATCAGAACGTTTTTCATAGTGTTTCCTTGAATTGCTTTTTATTGGCGCACCGTCTGGTGACGGAGCGCCGTCGAACCCTATCGGAGGTCCTCGCCCTAATCGATATGAGTCTTGTAACATGCTGAAAGAAAGACGTAATTTTTTATCGGCGTGTGACGTGCTACACAGAAGTAAGCAGTATTTCGGGGGGCTTGTCGCTGGGTGTATAATTCAACGCTTTCATGACAGGACAATTCGATGTTTGAACTGGAAATTGAACCCCGCTTCAGCGATACCGATGCGCTCGGTCACATCAGTAACACGGCGTTGCCAGTATGGTTCGAGCAGGCAAGAACGCCGGTTTTCAAGATCTTTCACCCAAGTCTTGATGTGAAGGCCTGGCCGCTGATCATTGCGCGGCTTGAGATCGATTTGTTGGCTCAAAGCTATTGGCACATGCCGGTAAAAATCCGGACCGGCATCGGCAAGATTGGCAATTCCTCGTTTCATGTGGTGCAGGAAGCCTGGCAGAACGACAAAAAGATCGCGCGTGGTGTCGCTGTGCTGATCCACTTCGATTACGACACCGAAAAAGCCCTGCCGATTCCGGATGAGATCCGGGCGACATTGTCGGAGCATCTGATCGACTGAGCGGTTTGTTGCGCTCAGGTTCGGGCTTCGCGCACTGCGGCCCGTATTTCCGCCAACAACTCGTCCCCCGGCCAGCGCCGTCTGGTCCTCTCGCAGTCATGCACAAGCTCTGTCAGGCGCCGGTTTACTGGCGCCGTCGTGTTGAGGCTCTCTGCCAGCCGGACCACTTCACCGTTGATCCAGTCCACCTCCGTTGGCCGGCCTGCTTCCAGATCCTCCCACATTGAGGAGCGGGCGATCGGGTCAATGGCCAACATCCGGCTTGCCAGTCTCGTGAACAACCAGTCGGGCAGGGTCATCACAACAGGCACGAGGCGCATCGGGATGGCGGTTAGCTGGATCGTCTCGATGCCGGCCTGCCGCATCAGCGCCAGCGTTTCGCGCTGGGCGGCGGCCAGGCAGCGTCGATAGGCGCGATCGGACAGTTCTTCCAGGAGCGGGACATTGGACAGGGCATTGATCGGATTGTTCAGGTTTAGCAGCAGCTTGGACCACAGGACCGACGTCATATCATCACGCAGTTCCAGTGGCAGGCCGCATTGTTCAAAGAACGGGAGAAAAGGGGTCAGGCTGCTATCCCGGGCGGCCATCAGGTGGCCTTCGGTACCGTGGTGGAAGTGCCCCGGTGTCTTCTGGACGACATTGAAAGGGATCATGCCGGCACACACATGGGCATCGGGCAGGTGTCGACGAAGTTCCTCCGCATTGGAGATGCCGTTCTGCAGGCTGATGACCGGCGTACCGGGTTTTAGATGCCCGGCAAGCGTCTTCGCCGCATCGCCGGTTGCCGCCGATTTTACCGTGATCAGGACCAGATCGGCTGTGGCAGCCTGGGCAGGATCTTCAGTGAACTGCTCGGGAGTCAGTTGGGTCTCGAACTCGAAACCCTCGTAATCCGTCAGTACCAACGGGTGGTCTTTCAGGGTCTGGCTGATGCGGGCCCGGCCGATCATTACCACGTCTGCGCCGCCGGAGATCAGCCGGCCACCCACATAGCAGCCAACACTGCCGGCGCCGAACACGACAATACGCAGAGCAGAGGATGGGGAAGGGGGCACAGTCTTTACCATGATCGATCCGTTGTTTTTGTTATGACCCTGTGAAGATTGTCTGGAGCTCCGGGATAAGTCAATCCGCTTTATTTCCATTTCGTAAGCCAAATTCCGTCCCCCGGCAATCGTCACTGTTCCATACTTAGATGTCTTGAATTCAACCGGGAGCGTTTGGCGGTTGCTCCCCCAATGGACAGATAACGAGGTGGTTTCGTGGCTTGGGCAAAACGTGTGTGGTTCGTGGCATTTGCGATTCTGATGTTGGCCGGGTGCGATGCCCGGGAAGAGAAGGCGGATCAACGCCCGGAAATGCAGGCGGACGGCGAGGCTGAGTCGGACGAACCTGATGTCTCGATCACACTGGAGGCGGCCCAGATGGACTGGGTGGGAGCCCAGATTTTCCGCAACGAATGCGCCGGTCAGCTCGACTGTCTTGTGCACTGGAATGTGGGCGAGACGTTTCCGTCCCTGGGGATCGGGCATTTCATCTGGTATCCCAGCGGCGTGGAGGGCCGTTTCGTAGAGAGCTTTCCTGCGCTGATCCAGTACATGATGCAACGTCAGGCGTCGGTACCGGAATGGCTGAGGGCGCTGGAGCCCTTTGACGCGCCCTGGCCGGACCGTGAATCGTTTCTCGCCGCGCAGGATTCGGTCGAAGTGGCAGAGTTGAAGGAGTTTCTGGCGGGTACCCAGGGCCTGCAGGCGGAGTTCATTGTGCGCAGGGCCAAGCGGTCACTGACAGATGTTGTCGCTGCGGCGCCCGAAGGGCAGCGGGAGGCCGTGCAGAGACGACTGAAATCGTTGGCGGCGACACCGGGAGGAATCTATGCCTTGATGGATTACGTCAATTTCAAAGGCGAAGGCCTTTCCCAAACCGAGCGATATAACGGTGAGGGGTGGGGGCTGCTGCAGGTTCTGCTTGCCATGGAGGGAGACAGTCCGGGGCAGTCTGCCCTGACCCGTTTCCGCGAGGCAGCCGAGCGCGTGCTCAGGCGAAGGGCAGAGAATGCCGAGAACCCGATCGAGAGAGACCAATGGCTCAGCGGGTGGCTGAAGCGTCTGGAGACCTACAAAGAGCCTGCGGAAATGAAAGCGGCTACATAAAATTTCGTAAAAACTAGTTGAAATCTCGAACTTTGTTCTACTTTGTAAAGGTACAGTTCGCCAATTTTGCCTTGTGGTAGGGCACAGGGGCGCGTCGGATGCGCTATTTGTGTGCCGGTTTGACTTCTATCGCCGATCAAGGCAAGAATTGACACTGGAAAATTGAGAATAAGTACAATTAATCAATAACCTAGCTCGCATGGCTCACAATTTGCTGATATCCATCGCGAAGCAACCAACCGAAGTTCGGAGATCCGATAATGAAAAAGACGAAATCAATTGCCCTGGGGATGGCACTGGCAGTGGGCGCATTCACGGCCACCGGTGCAATGGCGGCAACGACGCTGGAAAATGTGAAGGAAAAGGGGCACCTGCAGTGTGGTGTGACCAGCGGTCTGCCCGGCTTCTCCCAGCCTGATGAGAAAGGTAACTGGACGGGCATCGATGTTGATACCTGTCGTGCCGTTGCTGCCGCAATCTTCGGCGATGCCAAGGCCGTTGAATTCACCCCGCTGACTGCCAAAGAGCGGTTCACTGCCCTCCAGTCGGGCGAGATCGACATGCTGTCGCGGAATACCACCTGGACGCTCACCCGTGACGCGTCACTGGGTCTGAATTTCGCCGGCGTGAACTATTACGACGGTCAGGGCTTCCTGATCAACAAGGGTATCGGTGTTGATGACGCTACTCAGTTGGACGGTGCCACCATCTGTATTCAGTCCGGTACCACCACCGAACTGAACCTGTCTGACTACTTCCGGGCCAAGGGCATGGAATTCAAGCCAATTGTGTTTGACACCTCCGAGCAAACCGTTCAAGGCTTTGCCGCCGGGCGCTGTGATGTCTTGACCTCTGACCGTTCCCAGCTGGCGGCGCTACGCTCCAAGCTGTCGGATCCGAGCTCTGCAAAAATCCTCCCCAACACCATTTCCAAAGAGCCGCTGGGCCCCGTGGTTCGTCAGGGTGATGACCAATGGTTCAATATTGTGAAGTGGGTCCTGTCGGTTCAGATCAACGCTGAGGAGCTGGGTGTCACCAGTGCCAATGCTGATGACATGCTGAAGTCGGATAACCCGAACGTGCAGCGCCTGCTGGGCACCGACGGCGACATGGGGGCCAAGCTTGGTCTGCCGGCTGATTTTGGTTACAAGGTGGTCAAGCTCGTTGGCAACTACGGCGAGATGTACGATCGCAACGTTGGCCCGGACACCCCGCTCGGACTGGATCGCGGTATCAACGCTCTGTGGACCGAAGGCGGCGTCATGTATGCCCCGCCGGTACGGTAATACCTGAAAGCGTATGCGGGCGGCCCATCCGGGGCGCCCGCTGTTATCTCTGATGACATTTACTGCAGGGAAGCTTTCCGGGAAAATGCATGAAAAAACAAACCATTGATTCAAGACCCGCGGGCCCTAAACCCTGGTATGACCCACGGGTGCGTTCGATTTTCTTCCAGGTTGTCGCCATAGCGCTGGTTTTCTGGGGTGGCTGGACCCTGGTCGACAACACGCTCTCCAATATGGAGAGCCGCGGTATCAGCACCGGTTTCGGATTCCTAGAGGAGTCGGCCGGTTTCGGCATCATCATGCACCTTGTGCCCTACGATGCCACCATGTCCTACGGACGAACCTTTTGGGTCGGTCTCACCAACACCCTGCTTGTGTCTGCAATGGGTGTTGTGGCGGCAACGATCCTGGGTTTCGTACTCGGTGTCGCGCGTCTTTCGAGTAACTGGCTGGTTGCCAAAATCTCGCTGGTCTACATCGAAGTTATCCGTAATATTCCACTCCTGCTCCAGATTTTCTTCTGGTATTTCGCGGTCCTGAGCAATCTGCCGTCGCCCCGACAAAGTGTCGATGTGGGTGGCACCCTGTTCCTGAATAACCGCGGACTGTATCTTCCAGAACCGCTGACTCAGGACGGTTTCGGATTGGTTTGGGGCGGTGTTCTTGCGGCCATCGCGGCAGTGATCGGGATTCGCATCTGGGCCAAGAAGCGGCAGCTGGCAACCGGCCAGATCTTCCCGACCTTCAAGGTGGGCGTTGCCATTCTCGTGCTGGTGCCGATCGTCTCGTATCTCGTGGCGGGCCGACCGCTGGAGTGGGAGATTCCGGCGCTCAAAGGCTTCAACTTCGGGGGTGGCATCACCATCATTCCGGAGCTGGCCGCATTGTGGATTGCCTTGTCCCTTTACACCGCGAGCTTTATCGCGGAAATCGTGCGCTCCGGCATACTGTCGGTCAGCAAGGGGCAGACCGAGGCATCCAAAGCGCTTGGGCTTCCGCACGGGCTGACCCTGAGACTGGTGGTTATCCCCCAGGCAATGCGGGTCATCATTCCTCCGTTGACCAGCCAGTACCTGAATCTGGTGAAAAACTCCTCGCTTGCAACCGCAATCGGTTACCCCGATCTGGTTGCCGTCTTTATGGGCACGACCCTGAACCAGACCGGACAGGCAGTTGAGGTCGTGGCGATGACAATGGCGGTCTATCTGACCATTAGTCTGCTGATCTCCCTGTTCATGAATATTTACAACCGGGCCGTGGCGATTAAGGAGCGATGATGACTGAGTCTACGATGAAACCTCCCAAGAAAGTGCTCAGTCCGGTCAACTGGATGCGCCAGCATCTGTTTTCCACCTGGTACAACGCACTGCTGACCGTCGTGGTCGGCTACCTGATTGTTACCAGCGTCGGGCCGTTGCTGAACTGGGTATTTTTTGATGCCAATTTCCAGGGCAGTGACCCTAGTGACTGCAGTGGGGCAGGTGCCTGCTGGCTGTTTATCAACCAGCGTCTTAATTTCTTTATCTACGGGTTTTACCCGGATGAACTGCAGTGGCGCGTGGACTTGATGTTCCTGCTACTGGCAGTGTCTTTCGTTCCCCAGTTCATTGAACGTTTTCCGGGGCGGAAGTGGCTTGGCATTTTCGGGATGACCGGTCTGCCATTGATTGGCTTCTTCCTCATTCCGGGCGGGAACTTTGGCCTTGAGCAGGTAGAAAGCACCAAGTGGGGCGGGTTGATGCTGACGCTGATCCTGGCTTACATCGGGATCATTGCGTCCCTCCCCATAGGGATCTTACTGGCGCTTGGACGGCGTTCAGAGATGCCGATCATTCGAGGGCTGTGTGTCGTGTTCATTGAAGTGTGGCGCGCAGTGCCGTTGATTACCGTGCTGTTCATGGCATCAGTCATGCTGCCGCTGTTCCTGCCTGAAGGCATGAATTTCGAAAAGCTGGCGAGGGCGCTGATTGGTATAACCCTTTGGCAATCGGCCTACATGGCCGAGGTTATCCGCGGGGGCTTGCAGGCCATTCCACGTGGGCAGTACGAGGCGGCAGATGCGCTTGGGCTGGGTTACTGGCGCAAGATGGGGCTCATTGTTCTGCCCCAGGCACTGAAGATGGTGATTCCCGGGATCGTGAATACCTTCATTGCCCTGTTCAAGGACACCACGCTGGTCCTGATCATCGGCCTCTTCGACATTCTCGGTACGGTTCAGTCAACCGTAACAGACCCGGCCTGGCAGAACGTTGCCGTGGAGGGGTATGTCTTCGTGGCGTTCTGCTTCTGGGTGTTCTGCTTCGGCATATCCCAGTACAGCCAGAAACTTGAACGCAAACTCGACACCGGTCACAAAACCTGATGGGTAATCCAATGACAGAACAGACCCAAACTTCAGAAACACAGTCTTCCCCTCGGAGTGAGGCGGGCCAGAAGCCTGACATTATCCGGGTTGAAGGGATGCACAAATGGTATGGTGATTTTCACGTCCTCAAGGATCTGAATCTCAACGTTAAACAGGGCGAGCGCATCGTCATCTGTGGCCCGTCCGGTTCTGGTAAATCGACCTTCATCCGGTGCCTCAACCGGTTGGAAGAGCACCAGCAAGGCAAAATCATCGTGGACGAAGTGGAGCTGACGGCCGACGTGCGTCACATCGACACGGTGCGCCGGGAAGTGGGCATGGTGTTCCAGCATTTTAACCTGTTCCCGCATCTCACGGTTCTGGAGAACTGCTGCCTGTCCCCGATCTGGGTGCGCAAGATACCGCGCAAGGAAGCAGAAGCGACGGCCATGGAGTATCTGGAACGGGTCAAGATCCCGGACCAGGCCAACAAGTACCCGGGCCAACTTTCAGGCGGGCAGCAGCAGCGCGTGGCGATTGCACGGGCGCTGTGCATGAAACCGAAGATCATGTTGTTCGATGAGCCCACGTCCGCTCTTGATCCCGAAATGATCAAGGAAGTACTGGACGTCATGATCGAGCTGGCGGGCAGCGGCATGACCATGCTTTGCGTCACCCACGAAATGGGCTTCGCCAAGACAGTGGCGGACAGGGTGATCTTCATGGACGGCGGTGAGATTGTGGAGGAGGCGCCCCCCCACGAGTTCTTCAGCAATCCGAAGGAAGCCCGAACCCAGAAATTCCTCAAACAGATCCTGGCGCACTAACGCCAGAACCAGAAAGGCCGGGCATATGCCCGGCCTTTCTGGTTAAAGGGGATACTTCTTGAGGTCCGGTTCTTCTCCGGGCCGCACCTCCAGCCACCAGACGTGCTTGTCCCAGTCACCCAGCACAATTCGCTGGGCGGGCTGGCCGTTGGCCTCCAGCTCATGCACTGCCGGACGATGGGTGTGTCCGTGGATCATGCGTTGAACCCCGTGAGCCTCCATTTCCTTCACTACCTCTTCCGGCGTGACGTCCATGATGGTTTCTTCCTTGCCTTGATTCTTGGCCATGCTGATTTCCCGGAGCTGGCGGGCCATCTGCTGGCGATCAGCAAGGGGGCGTTGCAGAATCATCTGCTGCCACTGGGGGTTGCGCATGTTCGCGCGGAATTTCTGATACTCCACATCCGCTGTGCACAAGCTGTCGCCATGCATGAGCAGGGTGGGGGTGTCATAGAGGTCTACCACGGTGGGGTCGTCCAGCAGGCTGGCGCCGGCGCGGCTACAGAAGTCCTCGCCAATGAGAAAATCCCGGTTGCCGTGCATCAGGAAAATATCGGTACCGCTCGCCTTCACGTCGCGCAGGGCGTTGGCGACCTGCTCCTGCAGCGGGGTCCGTTCGTCGTCACCGATCCAGGCCTCAAAGAAGTCACCGAGGATATAAAGTGTTTCCACGCCTTGGGCTTTGCTGTTCAGAAAGCCCAGGAAGGCCTCGGTAATATCCGGCCGGGATTCCTCAAGGTGCAGGTCGGAGATGAACAGCGTGGTCACGCTGTACCTCCATCCTCCAGAACTTCCGCTTTCTCGATGATGACATCATCGGCAGGAACGTCTTGGTGGCCGGCACGCATGGTAGTGCGAACGGCGCGAATCTGGTTGACCGTATCCATGCCTTCAACCACCTTGCCAAAGACGCAGTAACCCCAGCCTTCGGCATTCTTGGCGGTGTGGTCGAGGAAGCCGTTGTTTTCGACATTGATAAAGAACTGGGCGGTCGCGGAGTGGGGATCCATGGTGCGGGCCATGGCAACCGTACCCTGCATGTTGCTCAGGCCATTGTCTGCCTCATTCTGGATCGGCTCCCGGGTTTTCCGAGGGGTCATGCCCGGCTCAAACCCGCCGCCCTGAATCATGAAGTTGCTGATCACGCGGTGAAAAACGAGGCCATCGTAAAAGCCATCACGCACATACTGCTCAAAATTCTTCGCCGTTTCCGGCGCCTTGTCGTAGTCCAGTTCGAGCTTGATGTCACCGTGGTTGGTTTTCAGCAGAATCATCAGGGTTTCCTGTTCATAAGGGTTAGAATCGATAAAGCCCATATTGTACGCAAGACTTTCCCGCTATGCATGAGTCTGGTCAGGATTTGTGAGTATAATAGTCGGTTTCAGATCCACCTCCTTTTGACAGAGAACGTATGAGCGCCGAATCGAAGAAAGCCCACAACTTTATTCAGAGCCTGATCGAAGACGCCATCGCCAAGGGCGAGCACACCGGTAAGGTGGTGACCCGCTTTCCGCCGGAGCCTAACGGCTACCTGCACATTGGCCACGCCAAATCCATCTGCCTGAATTTCGGTATTGCCGATACCTTTGGTGGCGAATGCAACCTGCGGTTTGATGACACCAATCCGGAAAGGGAAAACCAGGAATACATCGACGCCATCAAGCAGGATGTGGAGTGGCTTGGTTACGAGTGGGCCGGCGATGTCCGTTATGCCTCCGACTACTTCGACGCCCTGTACGCGTTTGCCGAGGAGTTGATTGAAAAGGGCAATGCCTATGTCTGCGCGCTGTCTGCCGAGGAAATGGCCGAGTACCGGGGGAGTCTTAAGGAACCCGGAAAGAACAGCCCCTATCGGGATCGTCCGGTGGATGAAAACCTGCAGCTGTTCCGCGACATGCGTGATGGCAAGTACCAGAACGGTGAGCTGGTATTGCGGGCGAAAATCGATATGGCGTCGCCCAATATCAACCTGAGGGATCCGATCCTGTACCGTATCCGGTACGCCGATCACCACCAGACCGGCGATAAGTGGTGCATTTACCCGATGTACGACTTTACCCATCCGATTTCGGATGCCATGGAGTACATCACGCACTCGCTGTGCACCCTGGAATTCGAAGACCATCGCCCGCTCTACGATTGGGTTCTGGATAACATTTCCGGGCCATGCCACCCGCGCCAGATCGAGTTTGCCCGGCTGAACCTCAACTACACCATCACCAGCAAGCGAAAACTCAAGCGTCTGGTGGATGAGCACTTTGTTGACGGCTGGAACGATCCGCGCATGCCCACCATCTCCGGCATGCGTCGCCGCGGGTATACGCCCGAATCCATCCGGACCTTCTGTGACATGATCGGGGTGAATAAGGCCGGCGGTACGGTCGATGTGGGCATGCTTGAGCACGCCATACGGGAGGACCTGAACACCCGTGCGCCGCGTGCCATGTGTGTGATGCGACCGTTGAAAGTGACGCTGACCAATTACCCGGCCGACAAGACCGAGACCCTGGTCCTGCCAGTTCATCCCCAAAATCCGGACATGGGTGAGCGGGACGTCACCTGGAGCCAGACGCTGTTCATCGACCGTGAGGATTTTGTCGAGGAGCCGCCACGGAAATGGAAGCGGCTGGCGCCGGATCAGGCCGTTCGCCTGCGCGGGGGCTACGTCATGACCTGCCGCGAGATCATTCGTGACGACCGCGGCGAGATTGTTGAGCTCAAGTGCGAATACGACCCCAACACGCTGGGCGTGAATCCGGAAGGCTACAAGCCGAACGGCGTGGTGCACTGGGTCTCGGCTACCGACAGCGTTGAAGTGGATATCAATCTCTACGACCGCCTGTTCAATCATGAGTCCCCGGACAGTGACAAGGACGGCGACTTCGTGGACCACATCAATCCCGATTCGCTGGTCGTGTTGAAAGGTGCGATGGCGGAAAAGGGTCTGGTTGAGCCACGTGGCGATCTGCCTTACCAGTTTGAGCGTGAAGGTTATTTCTTCTGTGATCCGGAGCTGTCTGCAACGGCGGGTCGCCCGGTCTTCAACCGAACCGTTACTCTGCGGGATTCCTGGGGTAAGGGGGGCAAGTGATCCGTATTTACAACACGCTCTCGCAGCAGAAAGAAGAGTTCCGTCCGATCGAGCCGGGCAAGGTCCGTATCTACGTCTGCGGGATGACCGTCTATGACTACTGTCATCTGGGACATGCCCGGGTCCTTGTGGCTTTTGACGTGATCACCCGGTATCTCCGGCATAGCGGTTATGACGTCCACTACGTGCGCAATATCACCGACATTGATGACAAAATTCTGCGCCGGGCGGAAGAGAACGGCGAGGTCTTTACCGACCTGACCGAACGCATGATCCAGGCCATGCATGAAGACGAGGCTCGTCTTGGGGTGCTCTCGCCGACCGAGGAGCCCCGTGCCACCGGTTACATCAACGAAATCGTGGCGATGATTCACAAGTTGGTAGCCAGTGGTCACGCCTACGCGGCGGATAACGGCGACGTCTACTTTGCGGTCGATTCCTTTGAGGGCTATGGCAAGCTCAGCAAGAAGAAGCTTGAGGATCTGGTGGCCGGCGCACGGATCGATGTTCGGGAAGCCAAGCGCAGCCCGGCCGACTTCGCGTTGTGGAAAGCTGCTGGCGAAGGTGAGGTCAGTTGGCCATCACCCTGGGGCGATGGCCGCCCCGGTTGGCACATCGAGTGCTCGGCCATGTCCACAAGTTGCCTGGGAGACACCTTTGATATTCACGGCGGTGGTCCCGACCTGCTGTTCCCGCATCATGAAAACGAGATTGCCCAGTCCGAGTGCGCTACCGGGCATGATTTTGCGAGAACGTGGATGCATGCGGGCGCAATTCGCGTGAATAAAGAGAAGATGTCCAAATCGCTGGGCAACTTCTTCACCATCCGGGAAATCCTGGAGAGCTATCCGGCCGAAGTGGTGCGGTACTTCCTGGTATCGAGCCATTACCGCAGTCAGGTCGACTACTCGGAAGAGAATCTGGCGGAGGCGGGTCGCACGCTGACCAAGCTGTACCATGCCCTGCGGGGTATCGTGCCGGCCAAGGACAGTGACGTGGCGGAAACGGAACACGATCGCCGCTTCGCGGAAATGATGAATGACGATTTCAACACCGCGGGCGCTATTGCGGTGCTGCACGCGGTGGCGAATGATATCAATCATTACCGTCGCGAGGGCCGCGAGCAGGAGGCCAAGGAAAGTGCTGCGGTGCTGGTGCGACTGGGTGCAGTGCTCGGCTTGCTGCAGCAGGACCCGGAGGCGTTTTTCCAGGCAGATACCGGTGACGCTCTGGGCGCCGAGGACATCGAGGCGATGATCCAGGCCCGGACGGATGCCCGCAAAGCAAAAGATTTTGCCGAGGCGGATCGTATCCGGGACGAGCTGGCGGAAAAAGGCATCATCCTTGATGATTCACGGCAAGGAACCACCTGGCGAAAAGCCTGACACCGGTAAACGGCGGTTGGTCAGACCAGTTTTGCGCTCGCAGGCATGATCTTGTAGGGATTTTCCCTTACAATGCGGCGCTCAAATTAGAATGCCCCCTCGTGACGAAGGGGGAGTCGGGAAACGTAACCCACTGAGGCAGACAACGATGACAGAACGCGTACAAGTCGGCGGCATCCAGGTCGCGAAGAATCTGTATGATTTCGTAAACAACGAGGCGATCCCGGGAACCGGTGTCGACGCCGACAAATTCTGGGCGGAATTTGACAAGATCGTGAACGAGCTGGCTCCGCGTAATCGCGAGCTGCTGGCCAAGCGCGATGCGATCCAGGAAAAGATGGACAGCTGGAATCGTGACCACAAGGGTCAGAAGCTGGACATGGCCGAGTACAAATCCTTCCTGAAGGACATCGGGTACCTGGTGGACGAGCCGGCGGAGTTCAAGATTTCGACCTCCAATGTCGATCCGGAAGTAGCCACCATGGCCGGTCCGCAGCTGGTTGTGCCGATCATGAACGCCCGCTTCGCCCTGAACGCGGCGAACGCGCGGTGGGGCAGCCTGTACGATGCGCTCTACGGCACTGATGCCATCTCCGAAGAAGGTGGCGCGGACAAAGGTCCGGGATACAACCCGGTTCGTGGCGCCAAGGTTATCGAGTGGGCTCGTAATCTTCTGGACAGCTCTGCACCGCTCGCGTCTGGCAGTCACAAGGACGCCGCCAAGTACACCGTTGAAGGTGGCAAGCTGGCTGTCAAGCTGCAGAACGGTGAAACCACAGGCCTGAAAGACGAGGCCGGATTCGTGGGTTACACCGGAGCGGCTGACGCTCCGACCGGTGTGTTGCTGGTCAAGAACGGCATGCACTTCGAAATCCAGATCGATGCCAGCCATCCGATTGGCAAGGACGACGGTGCTCACGTCAAGGACGTGCTCATGGAGTCGGCCCTGACCACCATCATGGATTGCGAGGACTCGGTAGCCGCCGTTGATGCCGACGACAAGGCCCTGGCTTACCGCAACTGGCTCGGCCTGATGAAAGGCGATCTGCAGGAGACCTTCGAGAAGGGCGGCAAGCAGCTGACCCGTAAGATGAACCCTGACCGCACCTACACCGCTCCGGCTGGCGGCGAGCTGAGCCTGAAGGGCCGCAGCCTGATGTTCATCCGTAACGTTGGCCACCTGATGACCAACCCGGCCATCCTGCTGAGCGACGGCCAGGAAGTGCCGGAAGGTCTGATGGATGGCCTGATCACTTCCCTGATCGCCATTCACGACCTGAAGGGCAAGGGTCAGTTCCAGAACAGCACCAAGGGCTCCATGTACATCGTGAAGCCGAAGATGCACGGTCCGGAAGAAGTGGCGTTCACCAACGAGTTCTTCGGTCGTGTCGAGGATGCCCTGGGGCTGCCCAAGTTCACCCTGAAAGTCGGGATCATGGACGAAGAGCGTCGCACCACCGTTAATCTGAAGGCGTGTATCCACGCGGCGAAAGAGCGCGCTGTCTTCATCAACACCGGCTTCCTCGATCGCACCGGTGACGAAATGCACACTTCCATGGAGCTGGGGCCGTTCATCCGCAAGGGCGAGATGAAGCAGGCAGCGTGGATCAATGCCTACGAACAATGGAACGTGGATATCGGCCTGGAAACCGGTTTCCGCGGCGTCGCGCAGATCGGTAAAGGCATGTGGGCCATGCCGGACCTGATGGCGGGCATGTTGGAAGCCAAGATCGGCCATCCGAAGGCCGGTGCCAACACCGCCTGGGTACCGTCCCCGACGGCCGCTACCCTGCACGCGACACATTACCATCAGGTCAATGTGGCCGATGTCCAGAAGGACATCGAAAGCCGGGCCCGCGCCAACCTGGACGACATCCTGACCGTTCCGGTCATGGCCGATCCGGGTGCGCTGTCAGCCGACGAAATCCAGCAGGAGCTGGACAACAACGCCCAGGGCATCCTGGGTTACGTTGTGCGCTGGGTTGAGCAGGGTGTGGGTTGTTCCAAAGTGCCCGATATCAACAACGTCGGCCTGATGGAAGACCGTGCCACCCTTCGTATCTCCTCCCAGTTGCTGACCAACTGGCTGTACCACGGTGTGTGCACCGAGGCGCAGATTGACGAGACCATGAAGCGCATGGCTGCCGTGGTCGACAAGCAGAACGCCGGTGATGCGTCCTATCGCAACATGGCGCCGAACTTTGACGACAGCGTGGCGTTCCAGGCAGCGATGGATCTGATCCTCAAGGGTCGGGAACAGCCGAACGGCTACACCGAGCCGCTGCTTCACGCATACCGTCTGAAGGCGAAAGCCAAGTACGGCGCGTAAGCGTTAGGGAGCAACAAAAAACCCCGCTTGAAGCGGGGTTTTTTGTGCCTGGAGGCTTTGCCGAATCCCTGACTCTGTCCAGAGTGGGCGTTCAGTCCTTATGCAGGACGTCCGCCGCGTAAAGCGTGTTCTGAAGCAGTGTGGCGATGGTCATGGGGCCAACACCACCGGGAACCGGGGTGATGTACGAGGCGCGCTCTGCTGCGGCCTCGAAGTCGACGTCGCCGCGCAGTTTTCCGTCCGCCATCCGGTTGATGCCAACATCAATGACCGTTGAACCGGGTTTGACCCACTCGCCGTTGATCAGGCTGGGTTTGCCCACGGCGGCAATCAGAATGTCCGCTTCCCGGACAAATTTCTCGAGGTTCGGGGTGAAGCGGTGGCACACGGTGGTTGTCGCTCCTTTGAGCAGCAACTCCATGCTCATGGGGCGTCCTACAATGTTGGACGCGCCGACAATCACGGCATGCTGCCCCTTGTAGGGGGTGCCGATGCTGTCGAGAAGGGTGATGATGCCAGCCGGCGTGCACGGTCTCAGGGTCGGCTTGCGCTGCATCAGGCGGCCAATGTTGTAGGGATGGAAGCCATCCACGTCCTTGTCGGGTCGAATCTTGACCAGGATCGGGTCCGCATCCAGGTGTTCAGGCAGGGGTAGTTGCACAAGTATGCCGTCCACCGCCGGGTTTTCGTTCAGCTCATCAATGAGGGCTTCCAGGGCTTCCTGGGAGGTGTCGGCCGGCAGGTCGTAGGAAAGTGAGACGATGCCTGCGTCATCGCAGGCTTTGCGTTTGTTGCCAACATACACGTGGGAGGCCGGGTCATCCCCGACCAGTACCACGGCCAGCCCGGGAGCGCGTAATCCCTGTTGTTGGCGGGCTTCTACACCGGCTGCGACCTGCTGTCTCACACCGGCGGCAATTTCTTTTCCGTTGATCAGTTTGGCGCTCATGTCTCGTCTTGTCGGTTGGGCATTGAAAAGTGGAGGCCGGGCATTGTCTCATGCTTCCGTCGGAACTCCAATTGGCGGGGAGCAGGGCGGCGTGGGAGGAACTTTTCGGGTCGTGCCGGGTCATACAGAATCCTGATCTTTCGGTGAATTTGGAATTCCGTGTTGACGGCGTGGTTCGGCGCCGGTAATATGCGCGCCAACTTTGCTGAGGCACTTGTTGTTCAGTTCAGACGGGGTATAGCGCAGTCTGGTAGCGCGCCTGCTTTGGGAGCAGGATGTCGGGAGTTCGAATCTCTCTACCCCGACCACTTTTCTGAGTATTCAGGTGGGCGAACGGTTAAGCGCCCGTAGCTCAGCTGGATAGAGCACCCGCCTTCTAAGCGGGTGGTCGCAGGTTCGAGTCCTGCCGGGCGCGCCATTAAGTCGTCGGCTTGGTCCGAAACCGGGGTCGCCAACCAGCAAAGTTGATAGGTCGAAAATACCGTAAGGTATGTCCTGATTGTGGTGGACGTAGCTCAGTTGGTAGAGCTCAGGATTGTGACTCCTGCGGTCGAGGGTTCGAACCCCTTCGTCCACCCCATTTTCCCGATTTGTTTTCCGCTTTTGTGAAGCTCCAGCCGGTATCGGCTAACCTGGGTTTTGCAGATGATGTGCGAGAGTGGCGGAACTGGTAGACGCGCTGGATTTAGGTTCCAGTGGGGCAACCCGTGAGAGTTCGAGTCTCTCCTCTCGCACCACCCTTTCTTTTTTCGTCAATGTCCCCATATCTACGTTGTGATGCGCAGCCACCGGTGCCGTTTTCCTGCCCGGAAACTGCCTGTGACAGGTGATTCTCTCGGTGGGCCAAACCGTGATAAACTACCCGCTTTTAAATTTCGGTCCTTTCGCGGGAGTTCGCCCGGAGCGGGACTTTTAGCTTTAATTTCATTCACATACCGAACCTGTAATTTGAGGATCTTCCATGCAAGTGTCTGTTGAAACGACCTCCAACATCGAACGTCGGATGACGATTGGTGTGCCCGCCCAGGAAATTGACCAGGCGGTCCAGAAACGCCTGCAGGAAACAGCGCGCACAGTGCGTCTGAACGGTTTCCGCCCGGGCAAGGTGCCCATGAAGGTGGTCAAGCGTCGTTTCGGTGACAGCGTCCGCCAGGAAGTGGTTGGCGAGGTTATGCGCGACCAGTACATCAAGGCACTTCAGGAGCAGGACATCAACCCGGCCGGCTGGCCGAAGTTCGAGCCGAAGACCATGGAAGAGGGCAAGGATCTTGAGTTCGTTGCCATTTTCGAGGTTCTGCCCGAGATTGAACTGGGTGACCTGAGCAAGGTTTCCGTTGAGAAGCTGACCTCTGAAATCGCAGACAAGGATATCGACAACATGATCGATAACCTCCGTCGTCAGCAGGCCACCATGAAGGAAGTCAAGCGCAAGTCCAAGAACAAGGATGTGCTGACCATTGATTTCAAAGGCTTTATCGATGGTGAAGAGTTCGAAGGTGGCGCCGCTGAAGGCCATCGTCTGACTCTGGGCTCAGGCCAGATGATCCCGGGCTTCGAGAAAGCCATCCAGGGCGGTAAGGCCGGTGAAGACATGGAAATCGAAGTGACCTTCCCGGAGGATTACCACAACGAAGAGCTCGCGGGTAAGCCGGCGAAGTTCGAGATTAAGATTCACAAGGTGGAAGAGCCCCAGTTGCCGGAACTGGATACCGAATTCTTCAAGAAGTTTGGTATCGATGCCGAAGACGAGGCGACCTTCCGTGAGGAAGTGAAGAAGAACATGGAGCGCGAGCTGAAACAGGCCGTCTCCAACAAGGTCAAGAACGACGTGGTTGACGGATTGCTCGAGAGCACCGAGCTTGATGTGCCTGCCGCCCTGGTTGACCAGGAAATCGACCGTCTGCGTCAGGATGCGGTTCAGCGCTTTGGTGGTCAGGTTGACTTCCAGCAACTGCCGAAGGAAATTTTCCAGGAGCAGGCTGAGCGTCGCGTGAAGACCGGCCTCCTGTTCCAGGAAGTGGTCAAGCAGAACGACCTGAAGGCGGATCCGGCCAAGGTAGACGAAAAGATCCAGGAAATTGCGTCTACGTATGAACAGCCTGAGGAAGTTGTTGCTCACTTCAACAGCAACCCCGAGCAGAAGTCCCAGATCGAGTCTTCCGTTCTCGAAGATGCCGTTGTTGATTTTGTCCTGGACAAGGCCAAGGTCAAAGAGAAGAAGGTCAAGTACGAAGAAGCGGTACAGGCGGGGCAGCCACAGCGCTGATCCTGTCGGGGTCGGAGAGTACACTCCGACCCTGCTGGCCGAATTCTGAAAACAGCCGGCTTGTCCGGCTGTTTTCATCTGGGCCTGCTGCTGGCAAAGTATAAGGTGAAATAACACCTATAATGATCGCCGTGGCGCGAGTCCACGACCCAATGTCCATAAGGAGTTCAGGCGCACATGACGCAGAAACCAATTGATGGCCCCGCAATGGTTACCAATTCCGGCCTGGTGCCGATTGTTATCGAACAGACCGCTCGGGGCGAGCGCTCGTTCGACATATACTCCCGTCTGCTCAAGGAGCGGGTGATTTTCATGGTAGGGCCGGTTGAAGACCACATGGCGAACCTGATCGTTGCCCAGTTGCTGTTCCTGGAATCCGAGAACCCGGACAAGGACATCCACCTGTACATCAATAGCCCGGGTGGGTCTGTCACCGCCGGGATGTCCATTTACGACACCATGCAGTTTATCAAGCCGGATGTCGCCACGCTGTGCGTCGGTCAGGCGGCAAGCATGGGCGCGTTTTTGCTGGCCGGTGGCGCTGCAGGCAAGCGTGCCTGCCTGCCGAACTCCCGGGTCATGATTCATCAGCCGCTGGGAGGCTATCAGGGCCAGGCGACCGATATCGAGATTCACACCCGTGAAATCCTCAAGATCCGCCATACCCTGAACTCGATCCTGGCCCATCACACTGGCCAAGAGCTGGACACGATCGCCAAAGATACCGATCGTGACTACTTCATGGATCCGGGGCAGGCGAAAGACTACGGGCTCATCGATTCTATACTTGATAAGCGCGTACCGAATAAATAATACTGGAAGTAATCGCATCATACTTGGCCGGCGTATTAGCCACTAACGCCGGCGATTCAAGAGCAGAGGTAATTCAATGGCAGATGAAAGAAACGGCAGAGGCGACGATAACGGCAAGTTGCTCTACTGCTCGTTTTGCGGAAAGAGCCAGCATGAAGTCCGTAAGCTCATTGCAGGGCCCTCGGTGTTCATCTGCGACGAGTGCGTTGACCTGTGCAATGACATCATTCGTGAAGAGATTCAGGAAAATGCGCAGGAAGAGGCCAGCGATCGGCTCCCGACACCCGCAGAAATCCGCGACACTCTGAACGAATACGTCATTGGTCAGGATCGCGCGAAGGTTGTGCTTTCGGTGGCGGTCTACAACCACTACAAGCGTCTGCGCTACGGCGAAGGCAAGGCCGAAGTGGAGTTGGGCAAGAGCAACATCCTCCTGATCGGTCCGACCGGTAGCGGTAAGACGCTGCTGGCTGAGACTCTGGCGCGGATGTTGAACGTGCCATTCACCATTGCCGATGCGACCACGCTGACCGAAGCCGGCTATGTGGGTGAGGATGTCGAGAACATCATCCAGAAGCTGCTTCAGAAGTGTGACTACGACGTCGACAAGGCCCAGCGCGGTATCGTGTACATCGACGAAATCGACAAGATTTCCCGTAAGTCGGATAACCCGTCGATCACCCGGGATGTGTCGGGTGAGGGCGTTCAGCAGGCGCTGCTCAAGCTGATCGAAGGTACCGTCGCGTCGGTGCCGCCCCAGGGCGGCCGCAAGCACCCGCAACAGGAGTTTTTGCAGGTGGATACCGGCAACATCCTGTTTATCTGTGGCGGTGCCTTTGCAGGCCTGGACAAGGTGATTCAGGAGCGTTCCGAGCGGAGTTCCATTGGTTTCTCGGCTGCTGTGGTCAGCGAAGAGGACAAGAAGAGCGCCGGTGACATCATCAAGGATGTGGAAACCGAGGATCTGGTCAAGTTTGGCCTGATTCCCGAGTTCGTGGGCCGTCTCCCCGTGGTCGCGACTCTGACCGAGCTGGATGAAGCCGCTTTGGTGCAGATCCTGACCGAGCCGAAGAACGCGCTGACCAAGCAGTATCAGAAGCTGTTCGACATGGAAGGCGTCGAGCTGGATTTCCGCGAAGACGCGCTGCGGGCAGTCGCACGCAAGGCGATGGAGCGGAAAACCGGTGCCCGGGGGCTTCGGTCGATCATGGAGGCCACGCTGCTGGACACCATGTATCAGATCCCGTCCGAGCACGACGTAACCAAGGTTGTGATTGATGAAAGCGTGATTGACGGGGACTCCGAGCCCTTCAAGATCTACGCGAGCAGCGATCATGCCAAAGCGGTCCCGGAAGACTGACCGGTGCTGTTGAATCAAGTTTGAATGAAAAGGGGCGGAAACGCCCCTTTTCACGTTCTGTTTCCCCGTAAACCCTTTCTGTTTCGTTTGGTAAAAAGATTGCAATTTATGGGGGCGCCCCAATGAAGGGTGATATGCTCAAAGAAATACCGTCAGAGGATTCCCTATGACCCGGATACCCGAAAATACTGTGCAAGAATACCCGTTGCTGCCCTTGCGTGATGTGGTGGTGTTCCCGCACATGGTAGTCCCGCTGTTTGTGGGCCGAGAAAAGTCCATTCAGGCGCTTGAAGCCGCAATGGAAGGAAGCAAGGAAATCCTCCTGGTTGCCCAGCGGGATGCCTCCACCGACGAGCCAGGTCCTGCGGATGTGTTTGATATGGGAACACTGGCGACCGTACTGCAAATGCTGCGGCTGCCGGATGGCACCGTGAAGGTGCTGGTTGAGGGGAATGCACGGGCGACCATCAGTGATATCTCGGAAGGAGACTACCTCTCCGGCAGTGCCGTGTTGATGGATGAAGAAGGTCTGCCCGAGCGAGAGCAGGATGTTCTGATCAAGACTCTGATGGATGAGTTTGAGAAGTACGTGAAGCTCTCCAAGAAAGTGCCGTCCGAAGTCTCGAACGCGCTGACCGGTATCGAGGAGCTGGAACGTCTGGCCGATACCATGGCCGCGCACCTGGAAATGCGAATCCCCGAGAAGCAGGAGTTGCTGGAAGCGCTGGATGTCCGCAAGCGCGTGGACCTGCTTCTGGGCAAACTGGATGGCGAGATCGATCTGATTGAGGTCGAGAAGCGCATCCGCGGCCGCGTCAAGAAACAGATGGAGCGCAGCCAGCGCGAGTATTACCTGAACGAACAGATGAAAGCCATTCAGAAGGAAATGGGCAATCTGGGTGAGGGTAACAACGACTTCGAAGAGCTTGAACAGAAGCTTGAAGAGGCTGGTCTGCCCGAAGAGGCCCGTAAGAAGACGGAAACCGAGCTGAACAAGCTCAAGATGATGTCGCCGATGTCAGCCGAAGCCACGGTGGTTCGCGGCTACATCGACTGGATGCTGGCCGTGCCCTGGAAAAAACGCAGCCGGGTCCGTCACGACATTGAGAAGGCCCGTGAAATCCTCGACCGCGACCACTACGGCCTGGACGAGGTCAAGAAGCGTATCCTGGAATACCTGGCGGTCCAAAGCCGGGTGAAGAAAGTGAAAGGGCCAGTGCTGTGTCTGGTTGGCCCGCCGGGGGTTGGTAAAACCTCGCTTGGTCAGTCCATTGCCAGGGCCACCAACCGGAAGTACACCCGAATGGCGCTCGGTGGTGTGCGCGATGAAGCCGAGATCCGGGGGCACCGGAAAACCTACATTGGTGCGCTTCCGGGCAAGTTGCTCCAGAAATTGTCCAAGGTCGGGGTAAAAAACCCGCTGTTCCTGTTCGATGAAATCGACAAGATGGGCATGGATCACCGGGGGGATCCGGCATCGGCGCTCCTGGAAGTGCTGGACCCGGAGCAGAATCACACCTTCAACGATCATTACCTCGAGGTGGATTACGACCTGTCTGACGTCATGTTCGTGTGCACCTCCAACTCCATGGACATTCCGCCGGCCCTGCTGGACCGGATGGAAATCATCCGGATTCCGGGGTACACCGAGGACGAGAAGGTAAACATTGCGCTGCGGTACCTGTTGCCGAAACAGATCAAGGCCAACGGTCTGCGCAAGGACGAGCTGGTAATCCCGGAGGAAACCCTGCGGGACCTGATTCGCTATTACACCCGTGAGGCAGGCGTACGTGGCCTGGAGCGCGAGATTGCGAAGATCTGCCGCAAGATCGTGCGCGAGCACGTCGAGAGCAATGACAAGGCCTCTGTGACCTTGCAGCCGGATGTGCTGGAGGAGTACTCCGGCGTCAAGAAGTTCAAGTACGGCCTGGCCGAGGAGAAGAACCAGATCGGGCAGGTGACCGGACTGGCCTGGACCCAGGTTGGCGGCGAGTTGTTGACCATCGAATGCGCTTTGACACCGGGCAAAGGGCGGGTCGTAAAGACCGGTTCACTCGGCGATGTCATGCAGGAGTCCATTCAGACGGCTCTGACCGTGGTTCGCAGTCGTGCCCCGGGGTTGGGGCTCGCTGACGATTTCCATGAAAAGCATGATCTGCACATCCACGTTCCCGAAGGTGCAACGCCAAAAGACGGCCCCAGTGCGGGTATCGGTATGTGCACGGCGCTGGTTTCTGCGCTGACCAAAATTCCGGTCAGGGCGGACGTTGCGATGACCGGTGAGATCACGCTCCGCGGACGGGTTCTGGCCATTGGCGGGCTCAAGGAAAAGCTGCTGGCGGCGCATCGGGGCGGTATCAAGACGGTGTTGATCCCGGATGAAAATGTCAGGGATCTCAAAGAGATACCTGATAATATCAAGGAGTCTCTGGAGATTCGTCCGGTCAAATGGATCGACGAGGTCCTGGATATTGCGCTGGCATACCCACCCGAGCCTCGGGCGGAAGATGAGTCATCAGAGGCTGCTTCAGGCAAGCCCCGTGATGATGAAGGTGACAGCGCAGAACGCATAAATACGCATTAAAGGCTTGATGAGTTGTTGACATGCCAGAGAGCCCGTTGGTATAACTGTTTCGCCGTGAAGCAGCCAATACCAAGGGCTCCCGCGCAGTAAGTGCCTATTCCGAACACCGGTTAACAAACCGCAAGGAATAAGAAAACTGAAGAATGGAATTCTCTGACCGCTTATGCGATAGTCGAGAACGTCCGAGAAAAAACAAACCAACCTATAACATCTTCAACCTGAAATCGAAGGGGTTTAGTGTGAACAAGTCCGAACTTATCGATGCAATTGCAGAGTCCTCAGATATCTCCAAAGCCGCCGCTGGCCGTGCTCTGGATGCTATGACCAACTCCATTACCGGTGCCCTGAAAAAAGGCGATCAGGTTACTCTGATCGGTTTTGGCACTTTCTCCGTTAAAGAGCGTGCTGCTCGTACCGGTCGTAACCCGCAGACTGGTGCCGAGATCAAGATTCCGGCCTCCAAAGTGCCTGGGTTCAAAGCAGGCAAGGCCCTGAAAGACGCCGTTAAATAACGGTTCTTTCTCTGGTAGCTCCTGTCGCAGGGGGCTACCCAAGAAGAATTCAAGGCGCATTCCGGACAGGGTGCGCCTTTTTACGTTCGGCGCCCCAATGCTCATCGCCTTACGATAAAACTGCACGACCTTGAACAGGATTCGGGAGAAACATGCTTCAAGATATTCGGGAAAATGCCCAGGGCACCATTGCCAAGATCATCATCGGTCTGCTGATCGTGTCCCTATCCATCTGGGGAATGGACGCCATTATTGGCGGGTTCTCCGGTGAGCCGGAAGTGGCAACGGTGAATGGTGAGGACATCACGGAGCGGGAGTTCCTGCGCCTGGTTCAGATGGAAAGTCAGCGCCGACTGTCGCGCATGGAAACACCGGATCCTTCGCTGCTCAATGAAGACCAGATTCGCCAGGACGTGCTGGAATCCCTGATTCAGCAGGAGGTTCTGATCCAGGACGCCGACAGCCAGGGGTTGGCGTTGACGGACGCTGACATTGATGCGCTGATTACTCAGATGCCCCAGTTCCAGGTAGAGGGGCAGTTCAATCGGGACCGGTTCGTGTCGACCGTCCGCAATATGGGTATGGGCGTCGCTGAGTTCCGCGAGGCTATGCGGAAGCAGTATGTGGTCAACCAGATTCGGGCCGGCATTATCCAGAGCGGCGTGGCGGCCGATGAACACGTCGCCCAGATTCTGCGCATCCAGAATCAGACCCGTGATTTCCGGATTGTGACTGTGCCGGACAGTGCCGTTGCCGGGCAGGTGGACATCACCGACGACGAGGTGCAGGCGTTTTACGAGGAGAACAGCAGTGCCTTCCAGGAACCGGACCAGGTGGATGCGGCCTACATCACGCTGTCCCTGGGGTCGTTGGCAGAAACCATCGAGATCAGCGACGAAGAGCTGCAGGCCTATTACGAGCAGCGTGCCGATGATCTGGCCCGTGAAGAGCGTAAGGCGTCCCATATCCTGATCGAAGATGGCGAGGGGGCTGACGCCACCATTGAAACCCTTCAGCAGCGCCTCGCCGAGGGCGAATCCTTTGCTGACCTGGCTCGTGAGTTCTCCATCGATACCGTCTCCGCGGAAGAGGGTGGTGATCTGGGGTATGCCGGGCGCGGCGTTTACGACGAGGCTTTCGAGGAGGCGCTGTTTGCGCTCAATGAAGGTGAAACGTCAGACGCGGTCGAAACCAGCTTTGGTGTGCACCTGATCAAGCTGGAGGACGTGCGTCGTTCAGAGGTCCCGCCGCTTGAGGAAATCGCCGGTCAACTTCGCAGCGAACTCGCCCGTGACCGCGCCGAAGACCGTTTCGCGGAGATTCGCACCCAGTTGGCCGATTCCGCCTACGCGGCGGATGATCTCGCGGGTCCTGCCGAAGAGCTTGGCCTTGAAGTGCGCGAGGCCACAGGCGTAACCCGAAACGGTGGCATGGCGCCGTTTGATCATGAAGGGCTGCTTCGTCAGCTGTTTTCGGCGGATGTGCTCGAGGAGGGGTACAACACCGAGCTGATCGATGTTGGCGATAATGTGTCTGTTGTCGCGCGTGTTCGTGAATATCGTGAAGCACAGCAGCTTCCTCTGGAGCAGGTGGCCGATGACATCCGTGCAAGATTGCAGGTGCGTGAGACCCGTGAGGCGCTGCGCGAGCGAGCCCAGGAGATCATCGCCGGACTCGAGGCAGGTCAGTCCCTGGAGGAACTGGGTGCTGGTGAATGGGTCAGCTATGAAGCCCAATCCCGGAATTCGCAGGAAGTGGGTGCAGGTGTCATGAGAACGGTCTTCTCGCTGAGTCGTCCAGCAGACGGTGAGGCCAGTTACGGGCAGTCCGTCAGTGCGGATCGCGCGTCGGTGGTTGCGTTGGATGGTGTGAATGAGGGCGCCGTGGAAGAGGACGGTGCTGACTTCGAGCAGCTGAGCCAGTTCCTGGCGTCCCTCGAGGGGCAGCGTGAGTATTCGGCGTATCAGCAGTACCTTCGTAATCGCGCTGAAGTAGAGCGGCCTTGAGCCGGACGTAAGCGTATAGCCCGACCGTCGTCGGGAACTGAAAAGCCCGGTTTCGACCGGGCTTTTTTGTCGGTGGGTGTAGCAGGGGCACAAAAAAGGGCCGGCATGTTGCCGGCCCAAAGGGTCCAAAGGAAGACAGGATACTTGCGGCGTTTACCACCACGCCTCGATCTGGGCGCCAATCTGGATGTCGCCGTCGATGCCGTCCCCGCCGCGGGCAGCCTCGGCTTCATCCCCGAAGAAGGTGGCTGCGTAGGCTCGGATAACCGGGCGGGCCCAGTAGCCGGAACCTGCCTGCCACTGCTGTGCAATGGCGAACTTGCCCAGATCCTGTGATTCGGCGAACCAGGGCCGGTCGGTTTCGCTGTAGCCAACTTCAATGGCCGTGCTCATGACCGGAGTCCAGTTATAGATCGGGCGGGCAACAATGCTCAGGCGTTCACCATCTTTGGCCGCCGGGTCGTGGGATTCGGCCTGCTCGTACACAATGGAGTGGCCAAGGTCCCAGCTATTGCCCAGCTTGATGACGCCGTGGTTCAGCACCCGCCAGCTGGACTCGAAATAGCCGGCCACATTGCCGTTGTCCACCCGGCCGCCGCTGCTGCCTTCGGCGTTGGCAAAGCCCATGGAGTCGGCGCCGTACTGAATGGCGAACTTGTTGAAGCCCCCCATGATCCCCGTTGAAACTTCCGCGGTCAGGAAGTAGCCGTCCTCATCCTCTATGCCCGCGGCCTCCTGCTGGTCTGTCAGGTCAGCCATCGCGTAGATGCCGATCAACTCGAGCGTGTAGTCGCTTGCCACCGGAAAGGCATAGCGCAGGTCAATCTTGTTGTTCTGAACCAGGTTGTCGCCATCACTGGTGTCGGAGTTGGTGTAGGCGACCGAGAAGTTGCCAGACCCCATGCTGATGTTTTCAATGCCCGCGCCGTAGCCGGAGTTGTTGACGTAGTACAGGTCCAGCTGATGGATGTCCTTACGCTGGTAGAAACGCTTACCGGCCCACAGTGTTGCTCCCGGAAGTGAGTCGATGACGTTCTTGGCGGAAACGTAGAGCTGGCGTAATGCAATATCGCCGCCGCCGTATGGATCCGAGTTATTGGTGGTGGTTTCAGAATTGGTGAAGTCTACGTTATTGATGTTATTACCGCCGTTGAGGGCCTGGTAGTCATTGCCCTGGGGGTCGGCGCTGTAGGCCAGCATCGAGTCGAAGCGGAACGTCTTTCCGTCTTCGTTGTAGAGTTCGTCGCCCAGCCCCAGCTCGGCGTAGGTGTCACACTCGTCGGCAAGGCGGCCGACATAGTGCCCTGTGGCACCATTGCCAAAGCAGGTCTGCTCGCCGCCGCTGCCAATGTTGGTGGAGGCGCCCGCGCGGGCATAGCCATTGAAGTCCACCGCCATGGCAGGGCCGGTCATTACGGCAGCCGCGACGGCCGCAGCCAGGGGGAGTTTTCTTGCGAAGAAGCGCTTGTTGTTCTGCATGTTTGGGTCCTGTGCTTTTTGTCGTTTTTGAATGTCAGGGAAGCGGAATTTCCGGTTTTTTCTGAAGCTTCAGTAAGGGCCGGATTGCGCTTCCGGCTTCCGCGATTGCAGCTTCTGCCAATCAGACATTGGGGAAACCGGATTTCATGGTGTTGTAACCCTGGGTGCAGTACATCCTCCGCCCTGAACAAATTGGGGGGTGAGTTTTCAGGGGGAGGAGGGGCGTAGACGGAGGAGTCTCTTATGGGCTGGTTGCGCCGGGCGTTGCGCGCCTATTCGGGAGGAAAGCGTGTCGGTTTGAGGCTTTCCTTGATCTTCTTCAGGTGCCCGAGAAAATCGGCGCCGCGTTTCAGGGTGACGCCGGTGGCCAGAATGTCGATCACCGTCAGGTGAATGATTCTGGATGACATTGGCATATACACCTCGGTGTCTTCGGGAGCTGTTACGCCAAGGACAACGGTGCAGATTTCAGCAAGCGGGGATTGCGGGTTGGTGATGCCGATCACGGTGGCACCGTTTGCCCGCGCGAGCTTGGCTATGTCAACCGTTTCACGGGTACGGCCAGTGTAGGAAATCAGGACGATGACGTCGCCCACATTGGCGCCGGCAGCAACCATCCGCTGCATCAGGGCGTCGTCGTAAGACATCACCGGGATGTTGAAGCGAAAGAATTTGTGCTGGGCATCCAGGGCCACGGCGGCGGAACCGCCCATGCCGAAGAAGTTGATCTGCTTGGCCTGGATCAGGTAGTCAATGGCCATGGCCAGTGCTTTCGGGTCCAGGGCCTGGCGGGCTTTGTCCAGACTGGCAATGGTGCTCAGCATGATCTTATCCGCGAATTCGGATACCGAATCGTCCGGCCCAACGTTCTGGCCGACGTAGGGCGTGCCCGTGGCGATGCTTTGTGCCAGCCTGATCTTGAAGTCCGGAAATCCGGTGGCGGAAAAACCCCGGCAGAACCGGTTCACCGTGGGCTCGCTGACCTCAGCAGCGCGGGCCAGGGCAGCTATGCTGTAACGAGTGGCCGCACTGGGATCCCGAAGAATGGCTTCGGCCACTTTTCGCTCCGATTTGTTGAGGCTGTCCAGCCGGGCCTGGATGTCTTCAAGCAAGTTGTCGTCACGGTGCGCCTGGTTCGCAGCCATTAAAGGTACTCCCTGAATCTTGGCGATCATTGGTGTGAAAACGCGCTGATTATACCGTGTTTTCTGTCATTATGGGGTAGTAAAAGTATCAGAAAATGGTTTTTTTGCTTGGAAAACCCGATTTCCGATGTCATTATTTGCATAAAATTACTACATTGAGTGTTTGTTCGGGCGGTTCTTGGGATCGCCTTACCCACCAGAGAGAAGGAACCAATGGTCAACAAGATTAATACCCGGTGTGACCTGATGCTGTTTGGCGCCCTCGGCGACCTGGCGCAACGCAAGCTGTTTCCAGCCCTTTACCAGTTGGAGCGTGCCAATTTGCTGGCCGAAGGCAGTCGCATTCTCGCGATAGCACGCACCGAGGCTGACACAGTGGCGGTTCGGAAACAGTTGTTCGAGAAACTTGAGCAGCATGTGAAGGCGGAAGAGTTCGAAGCGTCCGTCGTCCGAAAATTCCTCGAACGCGTGGATTACCTGCGGCTGGACTTCAATGACCCCGACGGCTTTGGTGTACTCAACGAGTGGCGTGACGATGCCAACAACGAACTGATCGTCTACATGGCTACACCCCCCGCCATGTACGGCGTGATCGCCCGTAATCTCCGCGCCGCGAGTTGCTGCACCGAGAAGACCCGTGTGGTGGTGGAGAAGCCCATCGGCCACGACCTTGAATCCTCCCGGGTAATCAATGATGAGTTGGGGGAGGTCTACAACGAAAATCAGCTGTTCCGGATTGATCACTACCTGGGGAAGGAGACGGTCCAGAACCTGATTGCCCTGCGATTTGCCAACAACCTCTTTGCCTCGCAGTGGGATCAGAACCACATTTCCCACGTCGAGATCACGGTGGCTGAGAGCGTCGGCATCGAAGGGCGCTGGGGCTATTTCGACAAGGCAGGCCAGATTCGGGACATGATCCAGAATCACCTGCTCCAGTTGCTGTGCCTGATTGCCATGGATCCGCCTTCGGACCTGTCCGCTGACAGCATCCGGGATGAGAAAGTGAAAGTCCTGAAGGCCCTGCGGCGGGTGACGCCGGACATGATGGAGAGTCATGTGGTGCGCGGTCAGTACACCGCCGGCACCAGTAATGGCAAACCGGTGCCGGGGTACCTGGAAGAGGAGGGGGCCAACAAGGGCAGCGATACCGAGACGTTTGTGGCCCTGAAGGCGGAGATCGAGAACTGGCGCTGGTCCGGGGTGCCCTTCTACATCCGGACCGGAAAGCGTCTGCCTGAGAAGCTCTCCCAGATCATCATTCACTTCAAGCCCGCGCCCCATTACATCTTCGATCCGGACCAGAAGCACCTGGCCAATAACAAACTGATCATTCGCCTGCAGCCCGACGAAGGCATGTCACTGAAGATTCTGACGAAGGATCAGGGTCTGGACAAAGGCATGCGTCTGCGTCAGGGGCCGCTGGAACTGACCTTTTCCGAGACCTTTGATACCGATCGTATCCCTGATGCCTACGAGCGATTGTTGTGGGAGGTCATGAAGGGGAATCAGTACCTGTTTGTGCGCCGGGACGAAGTCGAGCACGCCTGGCGTTGGGTGGACGAGGTGATCCGCAACTGGCGCGACAGCGGCGAGCCGCCCAAGCGTTATGCGGCAGGCACCTGGGGGCCTGTGGCGTCCATTGCCATGATCACCCGTGATGGGAGGAGTTGGTATGAAGACGCCTGAGATTGACTTGCCCGAGGGCGTTCACATGCGATTCGGCTCCGACCCGGAACAGGTGGCGCTGGATCTCGCGGACGCCGTGGCCGCCTTCCTCAAGGAGCGGCTTGCTGACGCGCAGAGGGTCAGCCTGGTGGTGTCGGGAGGTTCAACACCCCTGCCATTTTTCCGGGCGCTGTCGACGAAAGATCTTGACTGGCACCGGGTGGATCTCCTGCTCGCGGATGAGCGCTGGGTGCCGGAGGATGACCCTGCCAGTAATACCCGTCTGGTACGGGAGAACCTGCTGCAGGATCGCGCTGCCGGCGCCAACTTTCTCTCACTGAAGCAGCCGGGCGCGACCCCGCTGGAGGGTCTGGAAGCAGTCAAGGCGGAATTGTCCGGGCTGGCGCTGCCGCTCGATGTTTTGATTCTGGGGATGGGGAACGATGGTCACACGGCTTCCCTGTTTCCGGACGCACCGGAATTGCCGCGGGCCATGAGTCCCGACTGCCCGGACCTGGTTGCTGCGGCTACGCCACCGTCCCAGCCTCAACAGCGTATCACCCTGACCTGGCCGACGTTGAGGGATGCCCGTTTTACCGCCCTCCACCTCAAGGGTGCCGACAAGCTTGAGACCCTCAGGCGTGCAATGACAGCACCGGAAGATGTGATGTCGATGCCGGTTCGTGGCTTTCTCAAGCCCGGCCTGAATGTGTTCTGGAGTCCCTGAATCCGGCTCTAACTGATTCCATGGAGAAAATCATGACCCAGCTTTCTGAATTTCATCGTGAGCGCGTCCGAGCCGTGCTGGACGCATCGCCGCTGGTCCCGGTGATTGCAATCAATCACCTTGAGGACGCCGTGCCACTGTGCCGGGCGCTGGTGGATGGTGGCATCAATGTGCTTGAGATCACCCTGCGTACCGAACATGGCGTCGACGCCATCAAAGCGGTTCGTGAAGCCATTCCCGAGGCCTGGGTGGGGGCAGGGACCGTTACCAGCATTGCCCAGTACCGACAAGTGGAGGCGGCTGGTGCCCAGTTTGTCATCACACCGGGGGTGACCGAAGCCATTCTCGAATTTGGCCTGACCTCCGAGGTACCGCTGTTGCCCGGTATCGCAAGCGTCTCCGAGTTGATGATGGGCTACGCCCTCGGATACCGGGAGTTCAAATTCTTTCCGGCGGAAGTGGCCGGTGGTGTGCCCGCGCTCAAAGCGTTCAGCGGGCCCTTCGGCGACGTCACCTTTTGCCCGACCGGCGGCATCCGTCGCGAGACCGCTCGCAATTACCTGGCGCTGAAGAATGTTCAGGCGGTCGGTGGATCCTGGCTGACCCCGAGCGACGTGGTAGCAGCCAGGGACTGGGGGCAGATCACCGAGATAGCCCGCGGCAGCCTGGCCGATCTTTGAGACGGAGGCTGAGAACTCGGGTTTAGTCGTCATCAGGAAATCCGGCGTTCCGATCACCACAGAGTCATCGGAACGCCGAATGGTGCGTGGCGTATCAGCGGATGTCCGAGCCGACCCGGACAATCTTCATGGTATTGGTGCCGCCCTGGGCATTCACATAGTCGCCTTTGGTGATCACGACCAGGTCATGCTCATTGACGACGCCGCGATTCACCAGTTCTGATACCGCCTGCGCGTTGGTCCGTTCGTTGGGGATTTTGGCGGAATCAAACGGGATGGTCTGAACGCCGCGGAACAGGACCACGCGGTGCTGGGTCGAGTGATGGCGGGAGAATGCGAAGATCGGCAAGCTGGACTTGATGCGGGACATAAGCCGGGGAGTTGCCCCGGTTTCGGTCATGCAGATGATCGCAGAGACCCCTTCCAGGTGGTTGGCCGCATACATGGCCGACAGGGCAATCGCCTCGTCCACGCGTTCCATGCTCTCGTGAATGCGGTGCTTGGACTGGTGCATCGAGGGGTGCTTTTCGGCGCCCAGGCAGATCCGCACCATCGCTTCGACCGCTTCCTTCGGGTAATCGCCAACGGCGGTTTCCGCCGATAGCATGACCGCGTCGGTGTAATCCATGACCGCGTTGGCGACGTCCGACACCTCGGCCCGGGTGGGCATGGGGCTGGTGATCATTGATTCCATCATCTGGGTGGCGGTGATCACCGCCCGGTTCAGCACCCGCGCCCGGTTGATGATGTGTTTCTGGACGCCCACCAGTTCGGCATCGCCAATCTCCACCGCCAGATCCCCGCGGGCAACCATGACCGCGTCAGACGCTTCAATGACGGCATCGAGGGCAGCCTCGTCGTGAGCCAGTTCTGCCCGTTCTATCTTGGCCACCAGGCCGGCTTCCGAGCCGGCATCCTTGAGGAGCCTCCGTGCGGTGTGCATGTCTTCCGCGGTTCGCACGAAGGAGACCGCCACGTAGTCGGCACCCAGGCGGGCGGCGGTGACAATGTCCTGTTTGTCCTTTTCGGTGAGGGCGTCTGCCGAGAGGCCGCCGCCTCGCTTGTTGAGTCCCTTGTTGTTCGACAGCGGCCCGCCGATGAGGACCGTGGAGGTGATGCTGTGGTCGTCCACAGAGGTCACTTCCATTTCGATGCGGCCGTCATCCAGAACGAGGATGTCTCCGGGCTCGACGTCTTCAATCAGTTGCTCGTAATCGATACCGACACGTTCCTCGGTACCGGCTTCCTTGTCCATGGAGGCGTCCAGAACGAACGTCTGGCCGGCGACAAGGGTCACCTTGTTGTCCGTAAACCGTGCGATGCGGAGTTTCGGGCCCTGAAGGTCCGCCAGCAGGGCAACAAAGCGCCCCTGGGCGGCGGCCGCCTCACGGACCTGGCGTGCCCGGCCGATGTGTTCTTCGGCGCTGCCATGGGAGAAGTTCAGTCGGGTGACATCGACACCGGCGCCGATGATGGCGGCAAGGGCTTCGGGAGAATCGGTTGCGGGACCGAGAGTGGCGACAATCTTGGTGCGCCTGAGCATGTGTGGTGTCCTTTGGTTGGTCGGGAAGGTCTCATTAAGAATAGTGGAATAACCGGTGCCGGCCAGGGTTACTGGCCGGCCTGCATCAGGGCGATCGCGTTATCCAGCATTCGGTTTGAAAAACCCCATTCATTATCATACCAGGCCATGACTTTTACGTGACGACCCAGTACTCGGGTATGGTTGGCATCGAAGACGCTGGACAGGGCATTGTGGTTAAAGTCCACACTGACCAGCTTTTCCAGGTTGTAGCCAAGAATCGGGCTGGTCTCGGCTGCAGCCCTGACCGCCTCGTTGATTTCCTCAACCGTGGTGTCCCGGCTCGCGATAAAGCCAAAGTCGACCAGCGAGACGTTGATGGTGGGGACGCGCACAGCGAGGCCATCGAGTTTTCCGTCAAGTTCCGGGATGACCTTGCCAATGGCGGCGGCGGCCCCGGTTTTGGTAGGAATCATGGACTGGGTGGCGGAGCGGGCGCGATACAGGTCCGTATGGTAGACGTCACTGAGTTTCTGGTCATTCGTGTAGGAATGAATGGTGGTCATCAGGCCGCTTTCGATGCCCACTGCCTTGTGCAGGGCTTCGACGACGGGGGCAAGGCAGTTGGTGGTGCAGGAAGCATTCGAAATCACGTCGTGCTCCCGGGACAGCGTCTGATCATTGACTCCGAAAACCACGGTCGCGTCGGCGTCAGGGGAGGGGGCGGAGATAATGACTTTGCGGGCGCCGGCGGTTAGATGAGCCGCTGCCGCATCGCGGCGGGTGAAGAGGCCGGTGCACTCGAACACCACGTCAATGTGGAACTCCCTCCACGGCAGCTCTTCCGGATTGCGAACCGCAGAAATAGCGATGCGATCGCCATTCACCGTCAGGGATTCCGCATCGTGTCCGACCACGCCTTCAAACCGACCGTGAACGCTATCATACTTGAGCAGGTGCGCATTGGTTTCGGCGTCGCCAAGGTCGTTGATGGCGACGACCTGAATCTGCTTGCGGTAGTCATTTTCGTAAAGTGCCCGGAGAACATTGCGGCCGATTCGGCCAAAACCGTTGATTGCAATACGGATAGTCATCGTCCGACTCCTCGGTGGTTGGTTTTTTGTTCGTTTTTTCCTCTTATAATGTAGTAAATATAACAACAAAAATTTGGTTTTTGAACGTTTTCCGGGTGAAAACTCCGAAAAAAGAAAGTAAAGTTACATCTATAATGACATCCAACCAGTCAGTTAAATGGAGCCCATCATGCACCCGATCGTTGACAGGGTTACACAGCGAATCATTGAGCGTAGCCGGTCCAGCCGGCAGGACTACCTCGGCCGGATGAACGAGCTGAAGGCCCAGTCGCCCCATCGCAGCACCCTTTCATGCGGAAACCTGGCGCATGGGTTCGCAGCATGCGCCCCGGGCGACAAAGACACGCTGAAGTTCATGAACAAAGCCAATGTCGCCATCGTTTCTGCCTACAACGATATGCTTTCGGCCCATCAGCCCTATGAAAAGTTCCCGGATATTATTCGGGACGCGGCCCATGGGATGGGATCCGTGGCTCAGTTTGCGGGTGGGACGCCGGCCATGTGCGACGGTGTAACCCAGGGCCAGCCGGGCATGGAATTGAGTCTGTTTTCCCGGGACACAATCGCCATGAGCACGGCCGTGGCACTCAGCCACAACATGTTTGACGCAACCTTGCTGCTCGGCATTTGCGACAAAATCGTGCCCGGGCTGCTGATTGGCTCTCTCAGTTTTGGCTACCTGCCGACCATTCTGGTTCCGGCGGGCCCCATGCCTTCCGGTTTGCCAAACAAGGAGAAGCAACGCATTCGACAGCTCTACGCCGAAGGCAAGGTCGGCCGGGAGGAATTGCTGGAGGCCGAGAGCAAGTCCTACCACAGCCCCGGTACCTGCACCTTTTACGGTACCGCCAACAGTAATCAGTTGCTGGTGGAGGTCATGGGGCTGCATTTACCCGGTTCCGCCTTCGTGAATCCGGGAACCCCGCTTCGGGACAGCCTGACCCGCGAGGCGACCGAGCAGGTTATTCGTTTGTCCAAGCCTCATGGGGGCGAGCTTGGCCTGGGCGACATGGTGGACGAGAAAAGCATCGTCAATGCGCTGGTTGCCCTGCTGGTGACCGGGGGCTCGACCAATCACACCATTCACTGGATCGCCATTGCCCGTGCCGCTGGCATCATCATCGACTGGAACGACTACGCGGAACTCTCGTCCGCGGTGCCCTCCATGACCCGTATCTACCCTAATGGGCAGGAGGATGTGAATGCCTTCCACGAGGCGGGCGGCACGCCGTTCCTGATCCGGGAATTGCTGAATGGCGGGTATCTGCACAACGATGTCGAGACCGTGGTGGGGCATGGCCTTGAGCGCTACACCAGGCATCCTGTGCTGGAGGGGGACAAACTGGACTGGCAGCCAGCACCGGCGAAAAGTCTCCGCCCGGAGGTGCTGAGTTCAGCGGCCGAGCCGTTTGCCCCGGATGGCGGGCTGAGGGTTCTGGATGGCAATCTGGGGCGAGGCGTCATCAAGGTGTCTGCGGTAGCGGAGGAGCACCGCAAAGTCGAAGCGCCGGCGGTGGTTTTCAATGATCAGAACGAACTGAAGGCCGCGTTCGATGCCGGAGACATGGATAAGGACTGTATCGTGGTTGTTCGTTTCCAGGGGCCCAAAGCCAACGGGATGCCGGAGCTGCACAAACTGACGCCGTACCTGGGCGTGCTTCAGGATCGGGGCTACAAAGTCGGGCTGGTAACCGATGGCAGAATGTCGGGGGCGTCAGGCAAAGTGCCTGCGGCCATTCACGTGTACCCGGAGGCACTCGATGGCGGGCCGCTGGCTCGCGTCCAGGACGGCGACCTGATCTGTCTCGACGCGTTGACGGGGCGTTTGAGCGTTGAGGTCGATGATCACGAGTTTGCCGAACGGGGTTCGGTAAAAGTCGACTTGAGCGGTTATCATCACGGTTACGGTCGGGAGTTGTTTGGCTGGATGCGCCGTTCGGCAAGCACGCCCGAGGAAGGTGCCAGCTTTTTCTGGAATCACGACGCATGACAGCAAGTCAGTATGCCCTGGTCGGAGACATCGGTGGGACCAATGCGCGATTCGCCCTGGTGGCACAGGGCAGCGTCCGGCCTGAGGCCATTGAAATCCTGCCGTGTGGCGATTACGGCAATCTGGACGATGCCGTGGTGGACTACCTTGAACGCGTGGGGGTGGCTTCCGTCTCCGAAGCCTGCCTGGCGGTAGCCTCGCCGGTGAGCGGTACCCGTGTCAGGATGACCAACAATCACTGGTGTTTCGACACCGATGAGGTCCGCGCCCGTTTCGGCTGGCAGGCATTCAAGGTCATCAACGACTTCACGGCCATGGCGCTGGGTGTGCCCCACGTCCGCTCAGATCAACTGGTGCATGTCTGTGGCGGCCCCGGCGATGAGCGCCGGCCGCGGCTGGTAATGGGGCCCGGAACCGGCCTTGGCGTATCCGGACTGGTGCCTATTACCCATGGTTGGGTGCCCCTGATGACCGAGGGCGGTCACGTGGACTTCGCGCCCACGGACGATACGGAAATGGCCATCCTGCGCATCCTCAAGGCTCGCTTCGGGCGAGTGTCCGTGGAGCGGATTCTGTGTGGCCAGGGGTTGCTGAATCTTTACCAGGCGCACGCGGAAATCCAGGGCGTGGCGGCACCGCTGGATGCGCCCGAACGAGTGACCGAGGCAGCCCTGGGACAGGCGGATCCGCTGGCGCGTCATGCGCTGCGCCATTTCTGCGAAATCCTGGGTCGTGTTGCTGGCAACGCTGTATTGACGTTGGGCAGTACAGGCGGCGTTTATCTTTGCGGCGGCATCCTGCCACGTTTTCTCGATTTCTTCCTGGAAAGCCCGTTTCGGGCCGGGTTCGAAGACAAGGGCCGCATGCGCCCGCTGGTCGAGCGCACACCGGTCTACGTGGTGACCGAGCCCTACACCGGACTTCTGGGTGCCGCCGAAGCCCTGGGCAATCCGGAGGTCTAGTCCGTTGCTCCGGGCCGGGTAGCGTCTACAGGTAGTGAATCAGGTTTTCCTGAGCGACCCGGTATTGCTGATTGTAAACCCCGTTTTCCGCCCGTTTGCCGGCAGCCAGCATCATGGTGACCAGCCCTTTCTTCGGAATTTTCAGCAGTTTTTTCACGCGGCATTCGTCAAAGCCTTCCATCGGGCAGGAATCGTACCCGTGTGCCCGCAGGGCGAGCATCAGGTTTTCCGCGGCCAGCGCCGTTGATTTGGTCGCCCAGACTTTCATTTCATTGGACGAATAGGGGCCTCGCGGTACCGGGCGGGTCAGGCCAACCACGAAGCCCGCTGCTTTCTTGGCAACGCCCAGCAGGCCGAACGGGCCCTGGTTGTAGTGGATGGGGGCAATCTTCCGGTAGTACTTTTCGACAATCGGAGGGAGTTTCTCCTCGGGCCATTGCTCCACCGCCAGTCGGGCGTGATTTCGCCAGGTGTCGGTGCGGGCTACAATGGCAATCAGGAGTGGTGCCGTTTTCGCCGCATTCTGTCCGAGGCAGGCCCCGGCCACCCTGGATTTCAGTTCCGGCGTGCGCACCACGTAAAATTCCCAGGGCTGCAGATTGCTGGAGTTGGGCGCGAGCGTGGCCAGTTCGAGGCAGTCTGCCAGCACGTCGTCGGGTACTGGATCATTCTTGAACCGGCGGATGGAACGCCGGGAACGCACCACCTTTCGAAACTCCTCCACATTGATGTCCGGGAGCGCCCCTGCCTTCGCATTCATAACGGTTCCTTTTGGGTTCGTGTCGCTCTATGGTTACGGGAAACCCTTCAGTGATGCAATTGCCGGGATGACGATTGACCCATGACAGATCAACTTGCCGACTTACCTTTCCGGGAACTGGTTCGGCGGGTGAGGGCCTGCACCATTTGCGCGGACGTGTTGCCCTGTGGCCCGAGGCCGGTGGTTCAGCTCTCGGAATCGTCACGCATTCTGGTGGTTGGGCAGGCGCCCGGTCGCCGCGTTCATGACACCGGGCTCCCCTTCAACGACCCCAGTGGGGACCGGCTGCGGGATTGGATGGGGGTGACCCGGGATACTTTTTACGACGAACAGAAGCTGGCCATTCTGCCCATGGGCTTCTGTTACCCGGGAACGGGGAAATCGGGCGATCTGCCGCCGCGGCCGGAATGTGCACCGGCCTGGCGCCAGGCACTGCTTGATCGATTGCCGGACATTTCACTGACGCTGGTGATCGGCCGCTATGCCCATGCGTGGCACCTGCCGGACGGTGAGGCCTCGGTTACCGGCAATGTGAAGAACTGGGAACGTTACTGGCCAGACGTGGTGCCAATGCCGCACCCCAGCCCCCGCAACAACGTATGGCTACGGCGGAACCCATGGTTTGAAGAGGTCACCGTTCCGGCGCTGCGGGCGCGAGTGGCCTCAATACTGGCAGAACGCTGACGTTCAGGCGCTGTGGTGCATCGCGGCATCGCTCGAATTGGATGCCTGTTGCCCCCGGAGAAACTGGTTCAGGGCTTCAACGTCCTGCTCGGTTGCGTAGAGTCCCTGCTTGGTTCGGCGCCACAGAATGTCATCGGCATCCAGGGCCCATTCGGCTTCCCTCAGATAGCGAACTTCGGCGGCGTAAAGCGTGCCGGCAAAGTGTTGGCCGAGATCGTCCACCGACGTGCAGTCGCGCAGGAAGGTATAGGCACTGGTCCCGTAGGTTCGGACATACCGGCTGATCAGATTGTCCGGTAACCAGGGAAAGTCATGATGCAGCCGGGCCGACAGGTTCTCCTGGTTGTCAAAATCGCCCCCGGGCAAAACGGCGTTTTTGGTCCAGCGGCCACCCGCGTTGGGAAAGAACTGACAGAGCTTGTCGGTTGCCGCTTCGGCGAGCTTGCGATAGGTCGTGATCTTGCCGCCAAAGACCGAAATCAACGGTGCCTTGCCGGGCTCGCTGCTGACTTCGAAGGAATAGTCCCGGGACGCTTTTTGCGCATTCTCCTCTTCGCCGTCCATCAGTGGACGCACCCCGGAATAGGACCAGACCACATCCTCGGCGCTCAGTTGCCGCTTGAAATGCGAGTTCACAATGTCGAGCAGGTACTCGGTTTCCTCCGGAGAGATGCGCGCCTGCTTCGGATCGCCCTCATAATCGACGTCCGTGGTACCCACGAGTGAAAACTGATCTTCATAGGGAATCACGAACACGATGCGTTCATCCTCGTTCTGCAGGATGTAGGCTTCGGTGCCTTTGTTCAGGCGCGGTACGACGATGTGGCTGCCCTTGACCATCCGGATCATCCTGGGGGCGGGCATGGCGAGGGTTTCACCAAAGAGTTTACTCACCCAGGGGCCGGAGGCGTTGACAATGGCGCGGGCCCTGACAGTTTGCTCGGAATCGTCTCCCGTGTCTCTCAGCGTAACCGTCCACTCGTTGTTGCCTCTTTCTGCCTTCACGCATTTGGTCCGGGTCATGATGCGGGCACCGGATTCCTGGGCTTTCTTCGCGGTCAGCACGACCAGTCGGGCGTCGTCCACCCAGCCATCGGAATACTCGAAACCTTTGACGAGTTCCGGCTTCAGAGGGTCGGAGCTGTCGAACCGGATCGAACGTGAGCCGGGCAGAAGTTCCCGTTTGGCCAGATGATCGTACAAAAACAGGCCGGTCCGTATCATCCAGGCGGGTCGGAGGTGAGGACGGTGGGGCAGGCGGAAACGCATGGGCCACATGATGTGTGGAGAGTTCCGAAGCAGTGATTCGCGCTCGGCAAGGGCCTCCCGAACCAGCCGGAACTCGTAATGCTCGAGGTAGCGCAGCCCACCGTGAATCAGCTTGCTGCTGCTGGAAGAGGTCGCCGACGCTAGATCGTTCATTTCACAGAGCAATACCCTGAGCCCGCGCCCCGCCGCATCCATCGCGATGCCTGTTCCGTTCACGCCGCCACCGACGACAACAACGTCATAGGTGTCCTGTTCCTTAATCATGGCTGCTCTGTTCCTCCCTTTGTGGCAAAAGTATGGCCCCGGGGTTGCACACTTTTCGTTCGACTTCGAGCATTATGCGAAAGTCTAAAATATTCGTAAAGGAAAAATAAGAAAAAAAACGAAAATCAAGGTCGGATTCCCGGGGCAGCGTCAGGGGCGCAAAGTCGCGTTCAGACGATGTGGAGTTTGACGTTGTGTTCGGTCAGCAATTGACGGATGTCCAGAGGAGGCTGGGCATCGGTGAAGACGTGATCGGCCTGGGTGATGTTGCCCAGGCGGACCATGGCGTTCCGGCCGAACTTGGTGTGGTCTGCGGCGAGGAGCACCTGATCGGAATTGGCGATGATAGCCTGGGCGACACGGACTTCCCGGTAGTCGAAGTCGAGCAGGGAGCCGTCGTCATGGATGCCGCTAATGCCGATGATGCCGAAATCCATCTTGAACTGGTTGATGAAATCACGGGTGGCCTCACCGACGATGCCGCCATCACGGTTCCGGACCTCGCCGCCGGCGATGATGACGTGAAAGTCCTCTTTTGCGGACAGGATGGATGCGACGTGCAGGTTATTGGTGACGATCTGGAGATTGTTCCGGACCAGCAGCGCCTTGGCGATAGTCTCTGTGGTGGTGCCGATATTGATGAACATGGAGGCGTTGTCGGGAATCATTTCCACCAGGGCTTCGGCAATGCGCTCCTTGGCTTCCAGGTCCATGATTTTTCGGGTTTGATAGGCGGTGTTGACCGTGCTCGAGTCGATCCCGGCTCCACCATGATGCCGGCGAAGCTTCTTTTCCTTGGCCAACTCGTTGAGATCACGGCGGATGGTTTGAGGCGTTACCTTGAACTGATCAACCAACTGCTCCGTGGTGACGAACCCGCTCTGCTGAATCATCTCCATAATCAGGTCCTGTCGGCGACGCTGTGCCATTCACACTACCTCCGCAGTTTTGCTGTGTTCTGATACGAAAAACCGGCCGCTGGTAAACATGTCTGGAGTTTAGTGTTTTTCAGGCGGTTATGCAGCTTCTGGCGGCTGTCTTCTCGGGTCCATTTGCGGAATCCGACGATCTCGGTTGGCTTTTATGTTCAAAAAAGTAAAAATGCGAACAAATAAGAAAGCAAGGACGACCAGACCATGAGCCAATACATACTTTCAATTGACCAGGGAACGACCAGCTCCCGAGCAATTCTGTTCGATCTGGAGGGACACTGCCGGCATTCCCATCAGGAGGAGTTTGCCCAGCATTTTCCCGCCAGCGGCTGGGTGGAGCACGATCCGGAAGATATCTGGGATTCGGTTCAGAGAACGATCAGCCGGGTGATGGCCGAGGGCTGCAAACCCGGTGATGAGGTGCTCGCTGCAGGTATCACCAATCAGCGGGAGACCACCCTTCTATGGGATCGCCAGACCGGGGAGCCCGTGTATCGGGCCATCGTCTGGCAGGACCGGCGAACGGCCTCCTTCTGTGAATCTCTGAAGAAACAGGGGGCGGAGCCCTGGGTGAATGCCAAAACAGGCCTGCTCATTGATCCCTATTTTTCGGCCACAAAGATTCGCTGGATCCTGGATAATGTGCCCGGAACCCGTGAGCGTGCCGACCGCGGCGAGCTTGCGTTCGGTACGGTCGACAGTTTCCTGCTCTGGCGGCTGACGGGCGGCCGGCAGCATCGAACCGATGCCACCAATGCCAGCCGTACGTTGCTGTTCAATATCCATACCCAGGAGTGGGATCCCGAGTTGCTTGAGCTGTTCGGCATTCCCGCCTCATTGTTGCCGGAGGTAATGGACTCGGCCGATGAATTTGGAGAGATCACTGAGGCCGGGGCCCTGAACGGTATCCGGGTTCGGGGAGTTGCCGGCGACCAGCAGGCAGCGCTGTTCGGTCAGACCTGTTTTGAGAAGGGCATGGCCAAGAGCACCTACGGGACCGGATGCTTTCTCATGCTGAACACGGGCGAAAAGGCTTTGAGATCGGATCACCGTTTGCTGACAACGGTGGCCTACCGGGTTAAGGGTAAGCCGACCTATGCACTTGAGGGCAGTATCTTCGTTGCGGGAGCCGCCATACAGTGGTTGCGGGACGGACTCCGGCTGATTGCCGATGCCTGTGAAACCGAGCCGCTGGCGCAAGGCACGCCGGTGGATCATGGCGTCTACCTTGTGCCGGCGTTTACCGGGCTTGGAGCGCCTTACTGGGACCCCAACGCCCGCGGTGCGATCTTCGGACTCACCCGTGATACCGGCATCCGGGAGATCGTAACGGCCGGCCTGCAATCGGTCTGCTACCAGACCAAGGATCTCCAGAAAGCCATGGAACGCGACGGCATCCGCCCCGTGACCCTGCGCGTGGACGGGGGCATGGTGGCCAATAACTGGGTAATGCAGTTTCTTGCGGACGTATTGGGTGCGCAGGTTGACCGGCCGTCATTCGTCGAGACGACGGCTTTGGGCGCGGCGTACCTCGCCGGGTTACAGGCAGGCATTTACGGGTCGCTGGACGAACTTGCGGAGCTATGGCGGTGTGACCGCCGCTTTGAGCCGCAGATGACCAAAACGGACCGGGACCGCCTCTACGACGGCTGGACCCGGGCCGTGGAGAAGCTCTGACCGGCCCCGGGACAGCACCTTGGCCGGGGCTAACGGACGCCGAGTTCCCGCAGGCGTTTGTACAGGGTGTTACGGCTGATGCTGAGCTCCCGTGCGGTCCGGGAAATGTTCCCCATGCATTGATGGTAGACGCGAAGGGTGCGTGCCAGCGGGTCCCGCCCCTTGGCCGTTTCCGCGTCATGGTCGGTGTCTCGGAGGGCAGGCATCGCCTCTGAGGCCGGGGCCGCCAGAGACGATTCGCTGTCGTCGAGCTGAGCCAGAAAATCCTCGGGCAGGTGCCAGACCTGGATGTCTTCGCCATCGGCGATGGCAATGGCCACCCTGAGTACGTTCACCAACTGACGAATGTTGCCTGGCCAGGGATGATTCTCCAGGGCGGCCAGCACGCTCGGGGACAGTTCGTCAGGTTGCCCGGATTCCCGATGCTCCCGGTAGATTTCCCGGATCAATTCCCGTTTGTCCGCCCGGTACCGCAACGGTGGCAACTCCACGCTCAGACCGTTGATCCGGTAATACAGGTCGGTGCGGAACTGACCGGCTTCTATCCGGGATGCCAATGACCGGTTGGTAGCGGTCACCAGCAAGAGGTCCACTGACACGCTGTCTGTGGAGCCGACTGGCGTCACCTCGCGCTCCTGGAGCACCCTGAGCAACCGGGATTGGGCCGAGAGCGGCATCTCCCCGATTTCATCCAGGAACAGGATTCCCTTGTGGGCCTTGCGAATAAAACCCAGCGAGCCCTGGGCCCTGGCGCCGGTAAAGGCACCCGGCTGATACCCGAAAAGTTCCGATTCAACCAGTTCCGGCGGAATAGCGGCGCAGTTCACCGACACCAGGGCTTCGTGCTTGCGGTGACTGGCGCCATGCAGGGCTTTGACCAGTATTTCCTTGCCGACGCCGGTTTCGCCGGTAATCAGAAGCGGCACGCCTCGTTCCAGCACCTTGAAGGCCTGGCTGGCGCAACGGCGGACGGAGGCATCGCCGAATTCAATGGCAGTCAGGTCGGGCTGGGCAATGCTGGGGGCTTGTTCCGACTTCTCCGGCGCAAACCGGGCGTCGGGCTCTGCGCGCGACGCCGGCCGTTTCAGCCGGGCACTCAAGCGCACCTTGCTCCGAGTCACCAACTGCATAGGCATCCGCTCTGGGTGCGCCAGTATGTGGTTGCGCGGCGTGGTGAACAGGTCATCGAGGCGCCGGTTCATGGTGTCCTGGCCCAGGAGCTGGTCCGCCCGCTGGTTGCTTGAAATGATCATGCCTCGGTCATTACAAACGAGAATGCCGGACCAGGGGCTGTCGAAGTTATCGGCGGTCGTATTGAGGGTGATCTGACAATGGCTGTGCTCGAAATGCCGGCTGATGAGCCGGTTCTCAACAGACTGGGACAGTAGCCTCACCATCCCCAGTGTGTGTGCCCGGGGCAGGTAGGCATCACTGAACACACTGAGGGCGCCGGCCAGTGTCTTGGTGGCGTCAAAAATGGGCGCTGCCGAGCCAATCAGGCTGCGATGCAGTTTCAGAAAGTGTTCATTGCGTTCGATCTGAACCGGTTTGCCGGTCGCGATACAGGTCCCGATGGCGTTGGTGCCACAGGTTTGTTCATGCCAGTTGGCTCCGTCCTCGAACCAGGGCTTGAGGTGGGCCTCGGTGATTCGGTCGTCGCCCCAGCTGCGGAGAATATTGGCTTGCCGGTCAGCGAGCAAAATCAGGCAGCGACTGCTGGAGAGAACGTTCCTGTAATACGGCAGAACCTCGGCCTCTGTCATGGCCAGTAGTTCAGTCGTTTCCCCGGTCGTGTCCGCGCCTTTCGGGGTCTGCGCAGTTGGCGAAGGCTGGTCTTCGTGTTCCAGCCCCTGGGCGATGCATCGATCCCAGGACTCTGTGATTACACTCCGGTAATCGCCGTACTCATTCTTCCTCATTGAGCGCCACCTTCGGGTTCGTTTTCTTCTTATTGAACACCGTTGTCGGATTCTACGGTTCGTTTGACCGCGCAGACCTGTTCAATCATCTGTGCAAACACTGTTCAGGTCAATGTTCAATCTGGACAAAGTATCGTTAAACGAACATGTTGATTTTCGTTTTAGAAATCACGGTAATTGCAAAAACCTCGGTAAAACAACAGTGTACAGTTTCTTGGTGGGGGAAAGTGCGAAGCTGGTACAGGTATTGCGTTCTCGTATTCGAATTCGAAGCGCTGGAGGCATGGCTTAGTCTCCGGGCTGCATCTACAAGAACAACAAGGAAAGCCTATGTCCTTAACACTGGAGAATCTCTCCCGTGTGGTCGACGGAGTCGATTATGTCCGGGATGCCAACCTGACCTTTGAGGCCGGGTCCTTCAATGTACTGCTTGGTCGCACGCTGGCGGGAAAGACCTCCCTGATGCGACTGATGGCGGGCCTGGACAAACCCGATACTGGCCGACTGATCTACAACGGTGAAGATGTGACCGGGCAAAGCGTGCAGACCCGGAACATTTCGATGATCTACCAGCAGTTCATCAATTACCCCAACCTGACCGTCTATGAAAACATCGCCTCGCCGCTCAGGCTGGCGAAGATGACCGACTCGGACATCGATCGTCGGGTCAAGGAAACCGCGGCGATGCTGCGGATCGAACCACTGCTTAAACGGCACCCGCTGGAGTTGTCGGGGGGGCAGCAACAGCGGACCGCCATGGCCCGTGCACTGGTCAAGGACGCCACCCTGATTCTCTTTGATGAGCCCCTGGTCAACCTCGACTACAAGCTTCGCGAAGAGTTGCGGGCGGAACTGCGGGAGCTCTTCCGCGAACGTCAATGCATCGCTGTCTATGCGACGACCGAAGCGAACGAAGCACTGGCACTTGGCGGGACCACCACGCTACTCCACGAAGGCAAGGTAGTGCAGACCGGGCCAGTCATGGAGGTCTACCGGAGGCCGGTGAATACCCTGGCGGCCCAGTTGTTCAGCGAGCCGCCCATGAACATGATTCGAGGCAGGGTAACCGCAACCGAAGTCACCTTCGATGAATACTCCCATCACGCCCTGACGCAGGGGCTCGCCCGGCTGGATCCCGGTGATTACTGGTTCGGTATCCGGCCCAGCCACATCGGCCTTGTGCCCGCCAACGAAGACGACCTGGAAATGTCCATGGAGGTCGAACTCAGCGAGATCAGCGGCTCGGAAACCTTTATGCACGTGCAGAACCGCTACTTCGAAATGGTCCTTCAGCTGATGGGGGTGCACCAGTACCACACCGGTGCCCCGGTCAAGGTCTATCTGCCGATCAATAAACTGTTCGTCTTCGACGACAGTGAGCGGCTCGTCCATACCCCGTCACCGGTGAGAGCAGGGGAGGTCTGATGGCAGAAATCCAGTTGAAGTCGCTGGCCCACAGCTACAGCGACATGCCCAAGGACCCCGATGACTACGCGATCCGGCAGCTGGATCACATCTGGGAAAAGGGCGGCGCCTATGCCTTGCTGGGGCCGTCCGGTTGCGGCAAGAGCACCATGCTCAACATTATCTCGGGTCTGGTCCAGCCGTCGGAGGGTGATGTCCTGTTCGACGGCAAGCGCGTGAATGAGTTATCGCCCCGTGACCGTAACATTGCCCAGGTATTCCAGTTCCCCGTGATCTATGACTCCATGACGGTCTACGAGAACCTGGCATTTCCCCTCAAGAACAACAAGGTCCCGGCCTCGAAGATCAAGGCCCGCGTGCACGAGATTGCGGAAGTCCTGGAGATTGAGGACAAGCTCTACCGGAAAGCCAAGAACCTGACGGCCGACGAGAAGCAGAAGGTCTCGATGGGGCGCGGCCTGGTGCGTGAGGATGTGTCCGCCATATTGTTTGACGAACCCCTGACCGTGATCGACCCGCAACTGAAATGGAAGCTGCGACGCAAACTCAAGCAGATTCATGAGCAATTCGACATCACCATGGTGTATGTCACCCACGACCAGCTCGAGGCGTCGACCTTTGCTGACAAGATCGCGGTGATGTACAGCGGTCAGATCGTCCAGTTCGGTACCCCAACAGAGCTGTTTGAGCAGCCGAACCATACCTTCGTTGGCTTCTTTATCGGCAGTCCCGGGATGAACCTGGTGGCCGTCGAACGCTGCGCCGGGGGCGTCTGTTTCGACGACGTCGTTGTTTCGCTTGAGCCCTGGCAGGTGGAGATGCTCCAGCTACTCAAGTCCTCCAACGTGAAAATTGGCATCCGGCCCGAATTCATCCAGGTGTCCGGGGTGGCATCTGACGACACCTACGAGTCGGACGTTCTGGATGTCGAGGACCTGGGGACCTACAAGATCGTCACCGTCCAGCTTGGCGGGGAACGGCTGAAGGTTCGCCAGAACGAGGAGTTCCAGGCCGAGGTCGGCGACCGGATTCACCTGTCATTCCCGAAGCAGTGGCTGAAGCTGTACGTGGATGAATTTCTGGTACAGGAGCAACCGTGATGGAGAAGATACCCAATAATCGCGCTTGGTGGCTGGTGCTGCCGGTATTCATCCTGGTCGCGTTCTCCGCGCTGGTGCCTTTAATGACGGTGGTGAACTATTCGGTGCAGGACATCTTCGGGCCGGGCCAGGCCTACTTTGTCGGCACGGAATGGTTCCGTGAGGTTCTGACCAACGAGCGGCTGCAGGATTCCCTGGTGCGCCAGTTCGTTTTTTCCGGTGCCGTGCTGCTGATCCAGATTCCACTGGGAATCGGCGTGGCACTCATGATGCCCAAGTCCGGAATCAAGGCGTCGTTGTGCCTGATCCTGCTGGCGATTCCATTGCTGATTCCCTGGAACGTAGTGGGCACCATCTGGCAAATCTTTGGCCGCGGCGATATCGGTCTGTTTGGCTGGGGCCTGAACGAACTCGGCTTTGACTACAACTACACCGGCGATACCGTCGATGCTTGGTTGACCGTGCTGTTGATGGACGTCTGGCACTGGACACCCCTGGTGGCGTTGCTGTGCTACTCGGGGCTGCGGGCCATCCCCGAAGCCTTTTATCAGGCCGCGGAAATCGACCGGGCATCGCGGTGGGCCGTCTTTCGGTACATCCAGCTTCCGCGTCTCAAGAGCGTGTTGATCATCGCGGTCCTGCTCCGGTTCATGGACAGCTTCATGATCTACATCGAACCGTTCGTGTTAACCGGCGGCGGGCCGGGAAGCTCGACGACGTTCCTGAGCCAGACCCTGACCACCATGGCAATCGGCCAGTTTGATCTGGGTAGGGCGGCGGCCTTTTCCCTGATCTACTTCCTGATCGTGCTGCTGGTGTCCTGGCTGTTCTTTACGGCCATTACCCATGCCGACAAAGACCAATAGGAGGCGGTGATGCACGAGACACGAGGCAAGAACATCGGGATCACGATTTTCATCCTGTTATTGCTGACGCCGATCTACTGGCTCCTGAACATGTCGTTCAAGACCAATCAGGAGATTCTCAGCGGTCTGACGCTGTGGCCAGAGACGTTTACCCTGGACAACTACGCGGTGATTTTTACCGACCCCAGTTGGTACAACGGGTACATCAACTCCATGATCTACGTGTCCATGAACGTGGTGATCACCCTGCTGGTGGCTTTGCCCGCTGCGTATGCGTTCAGCCGCTATCGCTTCCTCGGGGACAAGCACCTGTTCTTCTGGCTGCTCAGTAACCGCATGGCACCGCCGGCGGTTTTCCTGCTGCCGTTTTTCCAGCTGTACTCGTCCATCGGCCTGTTCGATACCCACATTGCCGTGGCCCTGGCCCATTGCCTGTTTAACGTGCCCCTGGCGGTGTGGATCCTGGAAGGTTTCATGTCGGGTGTGCCCCGGGAGTATGACGAGATGGCGTACATCGACGGCTACAGCTTCCCGAAATTTTTCATCAAGATCTTCCTGCCCATGATCCGGTCCGGAATCGGCGTGACGGCCTTTTTCGCCTTCATGTTCTCCTGGGTGGAATTGCTGTTGGCGCGCACCCTGACGTCGGTGGACGCCCAACCCATCGGGGCAATCATGACGAGAACGGTGGGCGCCAGCGGCATCGACTGGGGAGTGCTGGCGGCTGCGGGTGTCCTGACTATCATTCCGGGGCTGCTGGTGATCTGGTTTGTGCGTAACCACGTTGCCAAGGGCTTCGCGCTCGGACGCGTTTAGAGGAGAACCAACATGCTTGCATGGATGAACTGGACGCCAACCGTCGCAATTTTCTTCACAGTGATTGCCGGCATTCTGGCGACCATGACTGTCTGGGAGATTGTCTCTCCCTGCACCGAGCGCAAGGGATTTCTGCCCATAGCCACCACGCGCGGTGACCGGCTGTTTATTGGCCTGCTGTCCGCCGCGTACATACACCTGGCCTTTCTGGCCGTCAGTACGGTCAGCCTGTGGATTGCCCTCGCGATCTCGGTCATCTGGTTGCTGGTGTTGCTGCGCTGGGGATAGGGACAGGCCAGCGGAATCTCAGAACAACGATCGTGATCGCCCGGAACGGCGGTTCGATCAAAGGAATAGCGGCTAGAGACGCTATGCACAGGGAAACGGAATAGTGACTGTTTCGTTCCATTCAAAACAAGACGAACGAGGTAGGATATGTTCAAGAACAACAACTATCCGAAGACCCTTCTTCTCAGTGCTGCCATCGGTGCTGCAGGGTTGGGGATGAGCCTGCCGGTCAGCGCTGACCAGTATTCGGACGCGGCCGAGAAGTGGGTGGATGATGCCTTCAAAAACTCGACCCTGACCCGGGAAGAACAGCTTGAGGAATTGGCGTGGTTTGCCAAGGCCGCCGAGCCGTTCCGGGGCATGGAAATCAACGTGGTCTCGGAAACCATCGCGACCCACGAATATGAATCCAGTGTGCTCGCCAAGGCGTTTACCGACATCACCGGCATCAAGCTCACCCATACCCTGATCCAGGAAGGGGACGTAATCGAAAAGCTGCAGACCCAGATGCAGTCTGGTCGTAACATCTACGATGCCTACGTGAACGATTCGGACCTGATCGGTACCCACTTCCGCTATGGCAAGGTGGTCCCGGTTGAGGACATCATGAATGGTCCCGGTAAGGACCTGACCCTGCCAACCCTCGATCTGGACGATTTCATCGGACTGGATTTCGTGACCGCTCCGGACGGCAAGCTTTACCAGTTGCCGGATCAGCAGTTCGCCAACCTGTATTGGTTCCGGGCCGACTGGTTTGAGCGCGACGATCTCAAGACCCAGTTCAAGGAGATCTACGGTTACGATCTGGGCGTGCCCGTCAACTGGTCCGCGTACGAGGACATCGCCGAATTCTTCTCGGTGCACGTCAAGGAGATCGACGGGGAGCGTGTCTACGGCCACATGGATTACGGCAAGAAAGATCCGTCACTGGGCTGGCGCTTCACCGATGCCTGGTTCTCCATGGCTGGCGCCGGCGATAAGGGCCTCCCGAACGGGCTGCCCGTGGACGAATGGGGCATTCGCGTGGATGAGTGCCACCCCGTGGGCTCCAGCGTCAGCCGCGGCGGCGCTACCAACGGACCGGCCGCTGTCTATGCGACCACCAAGTACGTCGATTGGCTCGACAAGTACGCACCGCCCGAGGCCCAGGGCATGACCTTCTCGGAAGCCGGTCCGGTCCCGGCCCAGGGCAACGTGGCCCAACAGATTTTCTGGTACACGGCTTTCACCGCCAGCATGGTCAAGGACGGTCTGCCGGTAGTGAACGACGATGGCACGCCGAAATGGCGCATGGCGCCTTCTCCCCGTGGTCCGTACTGGGAAGAGGGCATGAAGCTGGGCTATCAGGACGTGGGTTCCTGGACCTTCTTCGATTCAACGCCGGAGAAGCGTCGTCTGGCCGCCTGGCTGTACGCCCAGTTCACCGTGGCGAAAACCGTTTCTCTGGAAAAGACCCTGGCGGGCCTGACTCCGATCCGCGAATCGGACATCAACTCCGAGGCGATGACCGAAGCCGCGCCAAAGCTTGGTGGTCTGGTGGAGTTCTATCGAAGCCCGGCGCGGGTCCAGTGGTCGCCAACCGGCACCAACGTCCCTGATTATCCGAAGCTGGCCCAGCTTTGGTGGCAGTATATTGCCCAGGCCGCCAGTGGTGAGGCTACCCCCCAGGAAGCCCTGGACGGATTGGCCAAGGCCCAGGATCGTGTCATGGAGCGTCTGGAGCGGGCGAATGTCATGGCCACATGTGGTCCGAAACTGAATGAGCCCCGCGATCCGCAGTACTGGCTGGATCAGCCGGGAGCGCCGAAAGCCAAGCTGTCGAACGAAAAACCGCAAGGCAAAACGGTTCCCTACCAGGAACTCCTGAAGACCTGGGAAGACGCTCGCCAGAGCTGATACCCGTGCTGTGTCGGCCCGCCGCCTGTCGGAGATGGACGGGCGGCGGGCCAGCCTTCCTCTCCGGGACCGAACTGGTCCCCGGCCTCAGAGTGTGATGGGTTTGCCGGCCTGGGCTCGTCGTGCCTCCCACTCGGCGCGCGTCTGGGTTGCCTCACTGCCCGGCATGGAATCAATGATGCTGAAGTAATCGGAACTGTATTTGTCCGACACGACGGTGTCGCGGGGTTTGACCTTGACCACATAGACGGTCTGTTCGTTCTGGTGGTCGAAGTCACGCCAGTGCTGCTCGTCCTTCAGGAAGGTGTAGCGGTGTCCCTCCAGGGCCGCCCGGACCTTGGCCGTGTTGGTGGTGCCGGCGCGTTCGACGGCTTCCTTGTACTGGTACACGATGCTGTAGGCAGACGCCGCAGCCGAGGAGGGCCGCATTTCATAGCGATTCGAGAAGGCCTCCACGAATTCCTTGCCCCTCGGGTAATTCTTCTCATACGGCGCATTCCATACCCAGGGTGCCCCGCCCACAATGCCTTCCATGATGGTCGGGCCGACCTGGCGGGCCATGCCGAGGGTAAGGTTCGGTACTACGATCTGGACTTTGTCCTTCAGCCCCATCTCGTAGGCGACATTCAGGGCGCGAACCATGTCGTCGCCGAACAGCACCAGCATGAGTACCTTGGCATCGCTGGCGGCGGCTTTTTCCAGCGCCTCGCGGAAATCATTGATCAGCGCCCGTGGGAAAGGCGTTTTCACACCCGGGTGATCGCTGGTGTTCTCTGTCTCCGAGAATTTGCGCACCGATTCTTCAACGGACCAGCCCCAGGTGTAGTCGGCGGTAATGTAGAAATACTTCTCGCCGGCGTGGTTGCGCTTGAGGTACTGACTCAGGGCCTTGGCGGTCATCCAGGCGTTGTAGGGCTCCCGGAACATGTGGCTATGGCCTTCGCTGCCGGTCGTCGCGTTGGAATAGGTCAGGGTACCGAAGTAGAGCCGGTCCCGTTCCCGGGCAGCCTTGCCGGAAGCGATGGCCACGGCGCTGGAAACGCCGCCAAAGACCATCTCAGCACCTTCTCTGTCGATCAGCTCAGCGGTGTTCTTTGCCCCCTGGGCCGGTTCTCCGCGTGTGTTGCGGATAACCAGCTCCAGCTGCCGACCAAGGACGCCGCCGGCCTTGTTGATTTCGTCCACGGCGAGGAAGGTGCCGAGTCGTTGTTGCAGCCCCTGGTCCTTGTAGCGCCCGGTCTGCGGGTAGTTCAATCCGATCCTGAGGGTTTCTGCGGATACTGTGGCACTTGCGAGCAACAGCAGGCAGACAGAAAAGAGAGCTTTTCTGAGCGTCATTGATGTCAACCTCCGGCATGCCGTTCCGGGAGAGGGCAAAGAACGGCGGGTTCTTTTTTGTTTAATTGTTAACCGGCGGTAAGTGTCAGTGCTGGCCAACGAGCCAACAATGGGACTTAGGTGGAAGATTTGGTAACAATTTGTACGGCCCGGAAGGTTGCCGATTTCCTCGCTGTTTCAGGGAACTGCCTGGTCGCGAACGGCCTCGAGCAAGGCGTACCAGAGCGGTCGAGGCAGATCCTTCCGAGCCCCCTCCAGTGCCCCCTGAATCCGTGCCGCCCGCAGCGAGCCGAGCACCGGGACCGGTCGACCGGGAAGCTGGCGTAACCAGGCGATGGCCAGACCGGTTTCGCACAACCCCGTTTCCTGCCCGGCCGCCTTCATCAGGGTGTCGGGGATGGCCTGTCCCAGTGCGCCGCCGCCCAGGGGGGACCACGCCAGCCAGCGCAGGTTGTCCGCGAGATGGGCTTCCAGCGTGCCATCGAACAGGGGAGCGGTGTGAGCCAGCGACAACTCACACTGGTTGCAGATCAGTGGAAGATTGGTATGACGCTGGAGCCAGCGCCATTGGTCGGGCAGAAAATTGGAGACGCCGATCTGTCGGACCTTGCCTGCGGCAACCGCCCGTTCAAGCGCCTGGGCAACGCGATCCGCCGCCATCAGCGGATCGGGGCGATGAATCAGGAAGGTATCGATCTGTTCGACTTGAAGGCGACTCAGCGCGCTGTCGATGGCGTCGGTCAGGTAGTGGGCCTCTGCGCGATAGTGTTTGGTGCCCCAGCGGCTGGCGTCCAGATGGGCGGGCACAATTCCGGCCTTGGTGATGACCCGGATCTCCCTTTGAAGCCCCGGATCCGAGGCCAGGGCTTCACCGAAGATCCGTTCGCATTGACCATCGCCGTAGATATCGGCGTGGTCGAACACTGACAGGCCCTCATCAATCCGGGCCCGGATCCACCGCGCCAGGGCCTGTGGTTGGCACAGATCCGGGTGGTCCAGCAATCGCATCATGCCCAGGATCAGTGGGGGCTCGGAAGCCGGAAACGGTGTTGATGTCGGCATACTATTTCCTCGCAAAGGCTACCACGACGCGGTCATCCCCAAGGCGTCGTGAGAAAACATACGGTTGATGGCTGATGAGGGTGTGGGATCCGGCACCGATGGCGGGATGGCGTGCCCGGAACTGCCCCAGTTTCTGCCAGTGACTCAGGACGGCCGCGACGTCCGGGGCGTTAAGGTCCGCCCAGTTCATATCCGAACGGGTCCCCTGATGGGGGTCGGAGCCGGTAGGTCCAAACGGGCGACCGGTTTCGTCACCGTAGAAAATCTGGACGGTCCCCGGGGTCAGTAACAGCGCCGCCGCGGCACGTTTCTGGAGCACGGGGTCGTTGCCCGCCATTCGGCTGAACAGGGTAGTATCGTGGGACGACAGGTAGCTCATGACGTTGAATGGCGTGCCGCCGTTCAGTGTGTCGGCGTACTCTTGATACACCGGTTCCATGGCCGTCAGACACCTCGCGCCGGCGTGGGCTTCCGCTTGCAGATCGAAATTGATCACCGCATCGAAACCGGCATCGAAGTAGCTGCTCCGGCGCACGGAATGAGGAAATACCTCCGCCACCATCCAGAAATCATGTCCCGGCAGCGAGGATTCCGGATGGCGCGCGCGGTAGTCGTCCAGTGCTTCCTGGGCGCGCGCCTTGAGCTCTGCCCAGGCAACCGGTTCGACGTGCTTGGCGGTATCGACCCGGAACCCGTCGACGCCGAAATCACGCACCCAGCTCGTGAGCCAGGTGATCAGGTGATCCCGGACCGAGGCTTGGTCGAGCGGGACCGCCCGGCTGCTGGCCTTGGTCCGGAGGAAGTCGGGCAATTCAACGGGTTCGTCCGTCTCCGTCTTGAAGTCCGGAAGGAACGCCAGGGAACCTCGTTGAGGATCCACCGCGGCACTGGGCGGCGTGTCGTAATCGGCAATGCCGGCCCGAACCCAGCCCTTGCCCCACCAGTGGCGCCAATCGGGGTGGTCGTAGTCAATCAAGGCGTGGTACGCGTGCTGGTTTTCCCAGGATTCCGGTTGCCAGTCACCCCATCGGGGCGGCAGGTGCTTCTCAAAGCCGTCGAACAGGGAACCGAAACCGAACGTCTGCATGTCCTGCAGGGTACTATAGCCCGGGTGATTCATCACCACGTCCATAATGACCCGGATACCCCGTTGGTGGGCCTGGTTCACCAGGGCACGAAATTCCGAGCGGGTGCCGTAGTTGGCGTCCGGTACGGTAAAGTCCAGGGTGTAATAGCCGTGGTAACCGTAGTGCCGGAAATCCCCGCGGTCTCCACCGCCGACCCAGCCATGAATCTGCTCGAACGGAGGGGTAATCCAGAGTGCGTTGACGCCAAGCTCCGCCAGATAGTCGAGCCGGGCTGTGAGACCGGCAAAATCGCCACCATGGAAGGTGCCAATCTCCTCCTTGCCATCGGGTTGACGGCCATAGCTGCGGTCGTTGTCGGCACGGCCGTTCGCAAACCGGTCGGTGACGGCAAAATAGACGGTGGCCCCGGCCCATTCGAACCGGTTCACCGGGGCGCGGATCGACTCCAGCAGAACAAGTCCCTCCGCCTGCGGATCTGGTTTGAACCGCACGGAGCCATCGCGGACCGTGGCGGTGGTGCCGCTGTAGAAATCACGAACCGTTTCACCGTCGTCAAAGGTGCCTGCAACGGGAATGCTGACGGTACCGGTTTGAGTTTGGCACGGCGTGTCAGGGGGCTCACTGCCGGGCGTTGCCGTCGCCGGCGGGTGGACAGTGGCCAGGCATCCGGCCAAAAGGAGGACGGGGACGCGGCATGACGGAGATCGGGCCAGGGCACGAGTGCAGCGGTTCATGAGGGACGCTCCGGGTGCGATTATGGTTGTTATCGACGCCATCAAAGCAAAGTCCGGGGCGGGGTGGTAGACGGAATTTTTACGCCTTTCTACTCCCCCGTGCTACGCCTCGGGGAATGAAATCGGGGGGGATGCTAATTTCACGGAATTGCAACAGAGTGCAGACACTCGCAAAAGAAAGCTTTGCGTTAAGCCCGGCCCGAGAACCTCGCGACTGGCCGGACAACAAGAATAAGGCAAGAACACACAGAGGAAACACCTGATGAATCGTCGACTCTTTATACGCAGCACTCTCGCCGCATCGGTCATGGCCGCAACCTTCGGTCTCTCGGCGCCAGCCCATGCCGAAATCGAAGAAGGCAAACTGGTGGTCTGGATTAACGGAGACAAGGGCTATGATGGCCTTCAGGAAGTAGGCGACTGGTTTACAGAAGAAACCGGTATTCCGGTTGAAGTTGCCCACCCGGACAGCGCAACCGACAAGTTTCAGCAGTCCGCCGCCACGGGTAATGGTCCTGATATTTTCATCTGGGCCCATGATCGCTTTGGCGAGTGGGCGCAAAGCGGCATCATTTCCGAGATTAAACCCTCCCAGAAAGTTGTTGACGCCAATTACGAGTTTACCTGGGATGCGGTCACCGTTGACGGTAAGAAATACGGCTATCCGATGGCGGTGGAGTCCATTGGCCTGATCTACAACAAGGACCTGCTGCCTGAGCCGCCAACCGCATTTGAAGACATTCCCGCTGTGCACAGCAAGCTCGCACAGGACGGCAAGCGCGCCATCCTTTGGGACTACAACAACACCTACTTCACCTGGCCGATGCTGGCGGCCGCCGGCGGTTACATCTTCGCCGAGGGTGACGACGGTAGGGTGGACGTGAAAGACACCGGTGTGAACACCGATGGCGCTATCAAAGGTGCCAAGGCCCTGTCGATGCTGATTGAAGAAGGGGTGATGCCCCGTGGTGCCGACTACAGTGCCATGGAATCCAGCTTCAACAAGGGCGAGACGGCCATGATGATCAATGGTCCCTGGGCCTGGGGCAATCTGGAGAAAAGCGGCATCAATTTCGGCGTCACCACGTTGCCGACGGTGGATGGCCAGCCCAGCAAACCGATGGTCGGCGTGATGGCGGCGACCCTGAATGCCGCGAGCCCGAACAAGGACCTGGCCGTTGAGTTTCTGGAGAACTATGCGCTCTCGGTCAAGGGGCTGAAAATGGTCAACAGCGATGTTCCCCTTGGCGCCGTGGCGAACAAGGCGTTTATGGACGAGCTGTCGGCGGATCCCAATATCCGGGCAACGTTCGAAAATGCCCAGTTGGGCGAACCCATGCCCAGCGTTCCCGCCATGGGAGCGTTCTGGTCGTCCATGGGGCCGGCCCTGCAGAACATCACGTCCGGCCGGCAACCCGTTGACGAGGCACTCGACGCCGCGGCCCAGCGAATCACCCGGTGATCCCGGTGGCGCGGGTCTGACTGGCCCGGCCCCGTATACGTACACGCAGATGAGAATCTGCCGTCGCCCATCGGGCGACGGCAACCTACGGGCTGACTACAATGATAACGGAAACCCTATCCCACCCCGGAACCGAAAGCAGACACTCCATGACCAGAGCCTTTCTGAAATGGGGCGCCCTGGCCGCCCTGGTCGGTATGGCGCTGTACCTGATCCTGGCCCTCTACGCCCAGCGTGAGTTCGTGTTTGCCATGCTGTTCCTGGTGCTCACGGCGTCCGCCGTGGTGGTGTTCATCAATCGCAGGCTGTATGCGCACCGGTATATCTTCCCGGCCATCGCTGGCATGGGGCTTTTTGTGATCTTTCCGCTGATGTACACGATCGGTATTGGCTTCACGAATTACAGCGCCAGCAACCTGCTGAGTTTCGAGCAGGTGCAAGACAACCTGCTCAGCCGGACCTACCAATCCGAAGCGGTTCGATACAACTATCAGCTCTATCGGACCGATGCTGGATACGTGCTCTACCTGGAAGGCCAACACCAGAATCTGACGTCTGCGCCGCTGGATCTGGAGGCCGGTGAAACCTCGGCGCCGGTTCTGCCAGTGGCCGGCAAACCCTCCGGCGAGCCACTGGGAATCCGGGACATTATCCAGCTCAGGGAGGTGCTCTCCGAGGTAACCCTGGTGACCGAAGACGGTCGGGAACTCAGCCAGGCAAGCCTGCGCTCGTTCGCCGCCATTCATCCCCAGTTCACCCTGCACGAGAACGGCAGCCTGACGGACAACCAGACCGGAACGACCTATTACCCGGATCATGAAACCGGTTTTTACCGCTCAGCCGAGGGTGCATCCCTGTCTCCGGGTTGGACCGTCAACATCGGCTGGGACAACTACCTGAAAGTCGTCAGCGACCCGACCATTCGCGGCCCGTTCTTCCAGATCTTTGTCTGGACCCTGGCATTTGCGGTGGCAACGGTCGTGCTTACCCTGGCGCTCGGGTTGCTGCTGGCCAACCTGCTGCAGTGGGAGCAGATTCGCGGCAAGGCCTTTTACCGCACCATGTTGATCCTGCCGTATGCCGTGCCGGCGTTCATCTCGATCCTGGTGTTCAAGGGGCTGTTCAATCAGAACTTCGGGGAGATCAATTTGGTTCTGGAGGGCCTGTTCGGGCTGCGTCCGGACTGGTTCAGTGATCCGGCCCTGGCCCGCACCATGATCCTGATCGTCAATACCTGGCTGGGCTACCCCTACATGATGTTGTTGTGCATGGGGCTGCTGCAGGCCATTCCCAAGGACCTGTACGAGGCGTCGGCGATGGACGGCGCCGGACCGGTCAGTAACCTGTTCAATATCACGCTGCCCCTGATCATCAAGCCGCTGATGCCGTTGCTGATTGCCAGTTTTGCGTTCAATTTCAACAATTTTGTCCTGATTGCCCTGTTAACCGGCGGCGCGCCCGACATTATTGGCGCGAGCACTCCGGCCGGAACCACGGATCTGCTGGTGAGCTACACCTACCGGATTGCGTTTCAGGATTCAGGGCAGAACTTCGGGCTGGCGGCTGCCATTGCCACCGCCATCTTCCTGGTTGTCGGCGCGCTGTCGCTGATCAATCTCAAACTGTCCAAGATCAAGGTGTAAGGAGCTTCCCATGGCAATGGTTCAACCCCGCTCCACGAAATACCGCGTGTTGGCGTCCCACCTGGGGATGTTGGCCTTTATCGCGATCGTGCTGTTTCCGCTGCTGATGGTGATTTCGATCTCCTTTCGGAGTGGCAACTTTGCCTCGGGCAGCCTGCTGCCCGAAAATCCATCGCTGGAACACTGGTACCTGGCGCTGGGTATTCCCTACACCGGGGAAGATGGCGTCACCACGCAACCGCCATTCCCGGTCCTGCTCTGGCTGTGGAATTCGATCAAGGTTGCAGTGGTTTCTTCGGTGCTGATCCTGGCGCTGTCCACCACCAGCGCCTATGCCTTTGCTCGCATGCGCTTCGCCGGGAAAGGCGCGGTGCTGAAGTCCATGCTGATCTTCCAGATGTTTCCGCCGGTACTGTCACTGGTCGCGCTCTACGCGTTGTTTGACCAGATCGGCAACCACGTGAGCTGGCTGGGGCTGAACACGCACGGTGCCGTAATTGTTGCCTCGCTCGGAGGTATGGCATTGCATATCTGGACCATCAAGGGCTATTTCGATTCCATTGATCGCTCCCTTGAGGAGGCGGCAATCGTGGACGGTGCCACCACCTGGCAGGCGTTCCGATACATTCTGCTGCCTTTGTCGGTGCCGATTCTGGTGGTGGTATTCATCCTGGCGTTCATTATGACCATCATGGAATACCCGATGGCCTCGGTACTGCTGGTCGATACTGACAAGCTGACGCTGGCCGTGGGCGCTCAACAATACCTGTACGAACAGAATTACCTGTGGGGTGACTTCGCTGCCGCAGCGGTGCTCTCAGGCTTACCCATTACCGTGATTTTCCTGTACTGCCAGAAATGGATTGTCGGCGGCCTGACCGCCGGCGGCGTCAAAGGATGATTCGCAACCTGTGACGGTTTACCCGGCCAGATGAACCTTCCCCCCACTGGCCGGGCTTTTTACGATCACGCAGGGTTCCACCCTGGCACCGGATCAGTTCTGGCCAAAGACCCGTTCTTCTTCGAAACGGTAATACCCGGCGGCTTCCTCGGACCGGATAACCTCCGCCATGTCCTTTCCAAACACCTCTTCCGTGAGCGCATTGAGCGCCTCCTGGCGTTCAGGGCCTTGCTCGTATTGCTCCAGAATGGCGTTCCGTTCGGACTGGTAACGGTCGCCCTTGCTCCAGCGTTCGTCCCGGCTCCGGTCAAGATCTCCCCAGCGGTCAAGGGCTTCGTCGCCCATGCCCAACTGGGCTCGAATGCCACGCAGGGTGGCGTAGCGCTCCGGAGCCGGCTGTTCATGCAGGGAAGACTGTACGGAGGGCAGGGTGAGAAACCGGTCGGTCAGCTCCTGGCGACGGCTTTCAAGAACACGGCTGGCCTGGTCGCCGTAGGTCTGTTCGATGGCCTGAGTGTAAGCCATGGCCTTGGTGAGGGGCGTCCCCGAATTGGAGTCAATGCTTTGAAGCGATTGCGACAATGCCTGACTCTGCAGTTCCGCCTGCCAGATCAGCTCGGCGTCAGCCCCGAACAGTTCCTGGCGTTTGGCCCAGATGAAATCCCGCCGCTCCCCCGGCGCCATTGCCCTCAAGGCATACCGTTCCTGCTCCATGAAGTCCTGGTAGGCAAGCAGGGCGGTGACCCGCTCCCGGAGCGCGTCGTGATGGTCCGGGAACCACGTCTGCAGCAACGCCAGGAGATTTTCCTCCCAGTGCGCCGGGTCGATGGACGCCAGGTAGCGCATCATGTCCTCGAGCAAGCGGACCTGGGCCTTGGGTTGGTCCAGGTGAGCGCCGTACTTCGATAGCAGTTGCTCGCGTACCCGCTGCAGCTCGGTGTTTTCTGTCACCTGAGGCGTGTTCGCGTCAACCGCCGGCGGAGGTGAATCGGCCGCCGGTTCCGTGGAAACGGCTTGCGCATGTTCAGGTGTCGGGGCCACGGAGGAGGCTCCCGTGCCTGCCGTGATCCAGGCATAGGCGGCGACGCTGAGGGTGAGGCCGGTAATGGTGAGGCCCTGGGTTTTGGTCAGTTTCACGTTGGGCACCTTCGATTGTTGTTTTTATCAGATAGCGATGCACTAGATTGCCGCGACCGGTCGATCATGCCAACCGAATTCGGGGCTTTGTGTCGCCCAACTTGCCATGGCGTGACTTCAGTCACACCAAAGCCGGGGCATATCAGATAGAAAGGAAAGGTCTGCACGTGGCGGACGCCTCGGTAGTCTGGACGGCGATGATTGCCGTTCGCACCGCGAGGATTCAGGGATTGAGTACAGGGATAGGGATACCTGCCCGTGGGGATGTCGGCGACAGGCCAGACCCCAGACAGCATTTACCGTGGTTAGGCTCACAACAAAAACAAGAGGCTAACAATAATGAAGAACGTCAGTACCCTGAAAAAACTGGGTGCCATCGCGCTTTTCGCCGCTGGCATCGTGAATTCGCCCCACACCCTGGCCCGCGACGCAAACCTGACGCAGTATCCGGTCGTGTTTGCCCACGGCATGGCCGGTTTCGATGACATTCTCGGCTACGACTACTGGGGCGATGACTACGGCACGTTCGTGCTTGATCCCTGCGATAAGCTGTTTGAGTCGAACTGCAACGGCGATGTGAATGACAATCAGCGCAGTTTCGTGTCATCGGTAACGCCCTTCCAGAGCTCCGAAGTTCGCGGGTACCAACTCGCCAATAACATCGAAAGCTACATGGCAACCTCCGGCGCCAGCCGGGTTAACATCGTGTCTCACTCGCAGGGTGGCATTGACGCTCGTAAGGCAGCCCGCCTGCTCCGCGAGCGCAAGGGATACCGCGTCGTGGAAACTCACGTGAGTATCTCCTCGCCACACCGGGGGTCACCGGTGGCAAAGTACGTCCTGGACTACTACGCCAATTCGGTGACGGAGACGCTCGCCAACTATTTTGGTGACGTGGTCTACGGCAGTGGTAACGACGCGATCGCCGGCGCCAAGCAACTGGTTTACGACGATTACGATCCAAATGACGGTGTCACCACCGGGATGAAGGCGTTTAACCAGAAGTACCCGTCGAGCACCAGTTATGTCGCCAACTCCGTTTCGCTGATGACCGCTCAAAGCGGCAGCAACGTGAATCCGGCGCTGTGGTTGGTGTCGGAGCTGATCTATAACATCGATGGGGACGGCTACTGCTACGACGACTGCAATAACGACGGTGCCGCGGGCCAGGGCGATGGCAATCCTAACGAACGGGACGATGACGGCGTCGTTGGCATCAACAGTCAGCAGCAGGGCTACCGGATGGAATACGCCGAATGCTGGGGTTGCCTGGATTACGTGTGGGAGCGCACCAACCTGGGTTACGTCTCCGACATTAATCATCCCAACAGCACTCAGATGACATCGTCGGCCTACGTCATCAACCAGGATCACCTGGACGTGATTGGCGTCGGCCCCGATACGTTCGACGAAATGGAGTTCTACGCAGCCATTACGGATTACATCGCCGATCGCGGCGACTGAGGAGCGACTTTCCCACCGGGTCGTGGCAATCGTTATCATTGCCCGACCCGGCGAGGCAGGATCAGAAGTCCACGCAGGGTTCCTGGTACAGCCGCGGACAGGCAGTCCCATCCTGCCGGAACAGGTGGCATTTATTGGCATTGAGGCCAAGTGTTACCGGTGTCCCTTCCTGGACGGGGTTTCCGCCATCGGTGCGCATGGTGAGCACGCCCTCCACATGTTCGACTTCCAGGTGCACCAGTGTCTGGTATCCAAGACGTTCGACCACGTGTACCTCGCCCTTCAGGTACATATCGGCTTCCGCATTTTCCGTCAGATGTTCCGGGCGTACCCCCAGTGTGACCTGCTCACCCACGGACAAACTGCCGCCGTTCACGGGCAGTTCCAGGTGATGGTTGCCGGGAAACTCGACAGTCACGCTCTGGCTGTTGGCGGCTACCACGGAGCAGTCAATAAAGTTCATCTTGGGAGAGCCGATGAAGCCCGCAACAAAACGGGTCGCCGGATAATGGTAGAGCTCCATGGGTTTGCCAATCTGGGCAATCGCACCGCTGTCGAGGGCGACAATCTTGTCGGCCATGGTCATGGCCTCGACCTGGTCGTGCGTGACATAGATCATCGTTGCCCCAAGGCGTTTATGCAGCTTCGAGATCTCGATGCGCATCTGCACGCGAAGTGAGGCGTCGAGGTTCGACAGGGGTTCGTCGAACAGGAAAACCTCCGGTTCCCGGACGATGGTACGGCCGATGGCCACGCGCTGGCGCTGGCCGCCGGACAGGTCTTTGGGCCTGCGCTCCAGCAGCTTGTCCAGTTGCAGCAAGGTGGCTGCATCGTTAACGCGCCGCTCGATTTCAGATTTCTGGGTCTTGGCGAGTTTCAGGCCAAAGGCCATGTTCTCGGCCACATCCATATGTGGGTAGAGGGCATAGGACTGGAACACCATCCCCACTTCCCGTTCCTTGGGTGGCAGATCATTAACCCGGTTGTTGCCGATGTACAGATCGCCGGAGGTTATGTCCTCCAGGCCGGCAATCATCCGCAGCAGGGTGGACTTGCCGCAACCCGAGGGGCCGACAAATACAACGAATTCTCCGTCCTGAATATCCAGGTTCACATCCCGGGTGACCTGGGCTTCGTCAAAACTCTTGCAGATATTTCGTAACGTGACGCTGGCCATAACTGGTATCTTCTTGTTGGGTCGGTATGATCTTAGAGCCTGGCTATTTCAACGCCCCAGGGCTCCAGGTTCAGGGTCGTGCCTTGCCATTGGCCGCCGACAAACTCCGGTGTCCCGGAAACCGGCTCGCACCCCCCTGGCATGGAAATACGGGTCCGCCTGTTGCTGAGGTTCAGGGCAATAATCAGTGTGTCCCGATCAAGGGAACGGGTGAAGACAAGGGTGCCTTCCGGGCTCTCATGAAACTCGATGTCGCCTTTCAGCAGCGTGTCCCGATCCTTGCGCCAGCCCAGGAACGAACGGTACGCGGCGAGCACCGAATGGTCTTCGTCGTGCTGGACTGTCACGGCCGCGTTGTAGTGGTCATCATAGACCGGCAGCCAGGGCCGTGCATCGGAGAAGCCACCATGGGATGCCTCATGGTGCCAGACCATGGGCGTCCGGCAGCCATCGCGGCCTTTGTACTCGGGCCAGAAATTGATGCCGTAGGGGTCCACCAGATCGTCATAGTTCAGCTCGGCTTCGGTCAGCCCCAACTCCTCACCCTGGTAGATGCAGACACTCCCCCTGAGCGTGAGCAGCATGGCCATGTAGGCTTTCAGTTGCCGCTCTGAAGTCGCGCCCCACCGGCTGGCAACCCGGGTGACATCGTGGTTGCCAATAGCCCAGCAGGGCCAGCCGTTGGTGAGCTTGTCCTCGATGGTGCTGACCGTTTTGCGGAAGAATTCAGCGCCATGCTCTTCGGTGAGCAGGTCAAAGGAATAGGCCATGTGCAGCTTGTCGCCGTCACTGGTGTAGTCCGCCATGGTCTGCAGCGAGTTGTCATCGCCGATCTCGCCCACCGTGGTGGTGCCGGGGTACTGTTCCAGAAGACTCCGCAGGCGCTTCAGAAACTCGAGGTTCTCGGGCTGGGTCTTGTCGTGTTTGTGAAGCTGGTAGGCGTAGGGGTTCTCTTTCCGGACGCCGATGGACCCTTCGGCCACCACATTGCTCGCCGGGTTGTTGCGAAGCTTCGGGTCGTGGAAGCAGAAGTTGATCGCATCCAGCCGGAACCCGTCCACGCCGCGGTCGAGCCAGAATTTGACGTCGGACAGCACCTGGTCCTGAACGTCCCGGTTGTGGAAGTTCAGGTCAGGCTGGCTGGCCAGGAAGTTGTGCAGGTAGTACTGCTTGCGCCGGCTGTCCCAGGCCCAGGCCGAGCCGCCAAATACCGACAGCCAGTTGTTGGGCGGAGTGCCATCGGCTTTTGGGTCGGCCCAAACATACCAGTCTGATCTCGGGTTGGTGCGATCGGCCCGGCTCTCTTCGAACCAGGGGTGTTGATCGGAGGAATGACTCAATACCTGGTCGATCATGATCTTGAGGCCCCGCTTGTGGGCCTCGGAAATGAGTTCGTCAAAATCGGCCAGGGTGCCGAAAATCGGGTCCACATCCCGGTAATCGGAAACGTCGTAGCCGAAGTCTTTCATTGGCGAGGTGAAAAACGGGGACAGCCAGATCGCATCCACATTCAGGCTGGCAATGTAGTCAAGCTTGGCAGTCACACCCGGCAGGTCACCAATCCCATCGCCGTTGGAGTCATAAAAGCTGCGTGGATAAACTTGGTAAATGACGGCGCCACGCCACCAGTCCGGATTGTTGGTCATGTTGTCTCGCTTGTTTTCCGGTGGTGAAAGATCCTGATTCATAGTGGGACGCCCGGACATTCTGTTCATCCTCCTGCCTGACTTTTTGTTGGCGTAGTCAGGGGGAGGAGAGGGGCGTAGAGGGGGGAGATACCTCTTATGCACTGCGGTGGTGCCCTGTTTGGTCGGCGATTACCCAGTCTGGCTCGATGTGGTGCGCTGCCGTCGTTCCGATGCTGCCTGCTCGCCTCAGGAATCCACACTGCGGCCAGGGTTCAGCGGGATTCCCCCGTCACTGGCCGATGCGGCCTGAACCTTGCAAAACGTTCCCTGATTCCGGTTTGACTGCACCGGCCTGGTGCCTTGCAGTCCTGGCGTACGGATTGGAGGACGCGTGAATGACCCTGAAAAGTGACACCATGAAACTCACCGGCGAGGAGCGGAGCTGGCTCCCGGCCTGGGGCTCGACGGGCAAGCTCGCCATGGGCTGGTCCTGTTTCCTGAACAGGAAAATGTACGACACCAATGAGCAGATTTTCGAAAGCATTGCCCGAACGCGGCGTGATGCCTTGATGGCATGGGCCGACCACAAGTGGGCCTTCCTGGAGTCCCTGGCGGCCCGACTGGAAGGCCAGGACGAGGCGGCCGTCACGGAGTTGATGCACGCCTCCTCAGGCAGGCTCCGGGAGATTTCTGAACTGTTTGTTGTGGATGAAGACGGCGTCATCCTCGAATCATCCGCCGCCGGTCGCCGGGGTAAACGGGACCTGCCGCGAAAGGCGGTCGAGACCGGTGTGCGTTCACGCCTCCTGCATGGCCCCTATCGAGACCCCGTTACCCTGGAACTGGGGCCAACGACCTCCCGCTTCCACGACGCCGTCACCCTGATGTTCTACCAGCCCGTAATGCTGGACAGCGGGCGGCCCGCAGCGGTTTGCGCCCGAATCCCCAACGACGTGATGAGCGACCTGATTCAACGGGAAGCCGGCCACGTGTTCGAGGAATCCGGTGACAATTATCTGTTCATGATCGACAGCCGATTCGACAACACGATTCTGGCCGGCACGGCGTTGTCCCGGTCTCGGTTCGAGGACGCCACGTTCAGCCATGGTGACAACCTCAAGGAGGGCATTCGCACCGGTTTCGGGACCGTTGGTGTCCGCGAGCACACCGAATTCGAGATTCGCTTCACCGATCCGGCCACGGGGCAACTGCATCCGGGCGTTCGGGAAACCATTGCCCGGGGCGAGAACCTGTACGTGAAGTATCCGGGTTATTCCGATTACCGCCATATTCCCGTCATCGGCAAAGGCGTCACGTTCCAGATGCCGGGCTCACCGGACCGCTGGGGCATGATGTGCGAGGGTGATCTCGAAGAGGTGTACCGGCGGCGCTCGATCTCCTGGCGCCTGTCCGCCCGGTTGGCCGTGCTTATGGGGCTGTTGTGGGCCATCAACTTCGCCCTCGCATGGAGCGGTGTGCCGCTCTGGTTGGAAGGCGCGGTAAACGCCCTTGCAGCCTTGGCCATGGTGTTGCTGTTCAGGGTGTCGTCGGCCAAACCCCTGTCGGAAAAGCTGGGCGCGATGGCGGACGTGATTCGGAACATCGCAGAGGGCGGGGGTAACCTGCGCCAACGCATGGATCTGTCCAATATGCGACGGGACGAAACCGGCGATCTCGCGCGTTGGATCAACAGCTTTATCGACAGTCTGGACGGTATGGTGGGTCAGGTGATCTCTCTCGCGACGGATTCGCGCCAGGCCAGCGACCAGTTGATGACCCAGAACCGACTCGCGGACGAACGAATCCGCGAGGTCCTCACGCACATCGACGATATGGTGCGGGGTGCAACGGAGCAGGAGAATGAAATCCGTAATGCGTCCACCACCGCGCAGGAAATGCGTTCCGGCATGGAAGATGTGGTGGAGCGGGCCCGGGCCCAGTTCGCCCGGGTCAGCCAGGAAACTCAGAGCATTCGCGACGTGATCAACCGGTCGGCGGAAGGTATCCGGGCGGCGAATGATCGTACCGAGGAAATCAGCAAGACCGCGCTGGTGATCAACGATATTGCGGCCCAGACCAATCTCCTGGCCCTGAATGCGGCCATCGAGGCGGCGAGGGCGGGGGAATCGGGCCGAGGCTTTGCGGTGGTTGCCGATGAGGTACGGCAGTTGGCCAGCCGCACTGCCCAGGCCACGAAGGATATCGGTGAACGGCTTGCGGGCGTCCAGGAGGAAACCCGCAGGGCCGTGGTAACCATGGAGGAGGGCATGTCCGAAATGGAGGAGCGGTTGCGTAAGGCGGAAGCTGCGGCGGACGACAATTCTGCCCTCCATCATATGGTGGAGAAACTGTTTCGCGCTATTTCCGGTATTGAGGACACCAACCGTCAGCAGAGCAGCCAGACGTCGGGCGTGGCCGAGAGCGCATCGGTCATGAACGGAGTCATTGAGCAGTTGACGCTCAGCTCGGAGCGTACTCAGGCGTCCGCCAACAAGTTGCAGCGGCTGACCGGCCAGTTCCAGGTGTCAGCGGAAGTGGCCTGAACCACGTCTCTGTGGTGGCCGCCTCAGGCCCGGCCGGAAGCCGGGCGGGCCAGGGTGACAGCGAGGCAGACGAGGCCTGAACCCGCGAGCGCACCGACAAACGGCATGAGCGTGGGAATACTGCCCGGGAAGCTGGCGGCCTCCAGGCCTGCCATTATCGATCCTCCGCTAATCCAGCCCGGCAGCACTGCACCCAGAAGACCCGCCAGGCCGCCGAATATGGCGGCTGTCGTGGTCATCCGGGACCAAAGCCCCATAAGCACCGGCAGCACTGCGGTGGCACACAGCAGATCGGCAATCAGGAACAGTCTGAGCACCGAAATGCCCTGCAGCGCTACCAGCACCACGGGGACCATCAATACCACCGTAACCCAGCGCGCGGACGTGATGGACAGCCCGCGCTTTTCTGTCACCGCCAGCGAAGCCAGCGCGTTCTGGAGTGTGTCCACCGAAGACGCCACCAGGGTTATGGCGAGAATCAGGGCCGGGAGGGTCAACCAGGCTGGGGCCTCGCTCAGCAGTGCAAAGAATGGGATCGGCGGGCTGCCGAGATCAGCACCGCTGAGAGAGGCAAGGATGCCCAGACCACCGACGACCGCAACAACGATGACCGTGATCAGTCCACCCAGAGCCGCTCCCCGACTCAGGCTGCCGGTATCCCGCGCCGACCAGAGCCGTTGCCAGTAGCCCTGGTGGAACAGGTTGGCAGCGGTCACCGCAATGATGAGGGTGAGCGCGACGCTGAGTGCACTGGTTGCAGGAACCTCAGGCAATCTGGCTGTTGAAAGCTCCGGGAGCTGGCCGAGCCCGACGAAGCCGACGATCGCCAGCAGCCCAATCAGCAGGAAGGCCTGCCACTGGTCGGTCACGATGCTGGCGCGCAGGCCGCCCCAGGCGGTGTAGATCAGGGTGGCGAGCGCGACACCGAGCACCACAAGGTTACCGTTGATGCCGGAAAGCAGGGAAGTGATCGCCCCGATCGCGGTCAATTCCGCGGTCAGGAAACACAGCATGTACAACACGGAGATCAAAGACACATAGTGGCGCACGCCGCGGCCGTAGCAAGCCTGGGCAAATTCCCCGATGCTGCGGCCTTCAGGCAGTCGCCGCCGGATTGCGGGCCCGCAATAGGCGAACACGATGAAGGGCAGGGCCGCACCGATGGCGTAGCCTGCGAGCGCCAGGGGACCGACCAGGGCACCGACTTCGGGCGGCGCAAACAGAATCCAGCCACCCATGCCGGACGCCAGGAAAGACAGGCCCAGGGCCCTTGCACCCTGGGTATTGCGTGCGGTGACGTAGTCGTCCAGGCCGCCATCGGCGAGCCGGGCTCTCAGGCCCAGCCAGGTAAAAACGAGCAGCGCAGCGGTCAGCGCTGCCACGGTGGTATAGAGCATCCCAAATCTCCGCCGGTCACAGGGCAGGCAATAGTGCCATATCCCGCTGTCAGCGGCGAGCCTGGGGTGCTCTGAGTGATGCCACCTGTCAGGTTTTGGCGGCTTCCGCGGCCTTTATCCGAACGTAACTGCCGGGCGCCTCCTCAAGAACCTCCAGATTTCCATCCCCCGGAACCCGAGCGGGGACCGTCTCCCCGGCATGCTGACCGAGCCACTCGAACCAGTGCGGCCACCAGGAACCAGGGTGGTGGTCTGCCCCGGCAAACCAGGTGTCGGCATCGGCCGGCAGGGAGTCGTTGGTCCAGTAACCGTATTTCTCGCGGTATGGCGGGTTCACGACCCCGGCGATATGCCCGGAGCCGGAGAGTACGAAGCGAACCTGTCCGCCATGCACCAGGGCGCCCCGGTAGGTGGCCTTCCATTTGGCGATATGATCCTGTCGGGCGGAAAGGAAGAAGGAAGGGACGTCAATCTCCCGCAGGTTGATCGATTCGCCATTCAGGGTCAGGGAGTCCGGCTCGATCAGGCGATTGTTCAGGTACATCTCCCGCAGGTAGAAGCTGTGCATTCGGGCCGGAAGGTTGGTGCCGTCGGTGTTCCAGTACAGGATGTCGAACGCCGCCGGCTTTTCACCTTTCAGGTAATGGTTGGTCCAGAATGACCAGAACAACTCGTTTTCCCGCAATAGATTGAAGGTGAAGGCCATGGCCCGGCCATCCAGGTAGCCTTTGCGCTCCAGCATCCGCTCGATTCCACGGATCGAATGGTCGTTAATAAAAACGCCGATCCCGCCCGGATCCGAGAAATCCAGAAGTGTGGTGAAGTAGGTGGCGCTGATGATGGGGTTCCGACGCTTCTTTTTCAGCCAGGCCAGTGTCGAGCCGAGCAGGGTTCCGCCGACGCAGTAACCAATGGCATTCATACGGTCCTCGCCCGTGGCCTCGGTTACCGCAGCCATGGCCTCCAGTGGGCCCTGTCGCATGTAGTCGTCCCAGCCCTTGTCCCGAAGTGACGGGCCGGGGTTGCGCCATGAAATCACAAACACCGTCTGGCCCTGGTTGACCAGCCACTGAATGAACGAGTTCCGGGCGGTCAGGTCGAGGATGTAATACTTGTTGATCCATGGGGGCACGATCAGCAGAGGCTGTTTGCTCACCGTCTCTGTTGCGGGCGTGTACTGGATCAGCTGCATCAGCTCATTCTGGTAGACAACCTTGCCCGGTGTCGTTGCCAGATTCCGACCCACCTCAAAGGCCGAGCGGTCGGTCATCCCGACATTGAACAGTGACGGATTCTGGCGCAGGTCCTCGAACAGCTGGCGCCCACCATCAACGAGGTTCAGGCCCTTGCGCTCCCACGTGATTTTGAGCACTTCGGGATTGGTGACGGGGTAGTTCGAAGGGGACAGCGCGCTGGTGAGCTGGCGGGCGTAGAAGAGCATCTGGTCCCGTCCACTGGGGGGGAGTCCTTCCATCTGTTCTACCCACTTGAGAAAGGCGCGGCTATTGATCAGGTAGGCCTGATGCAGGACATCAAAGGGCAAATGCCTGTGCCAGTCGTCGGCCTGGAACCGGCGGTCGTCCTTCTCCGCCTCTATCACCGGCTGCTTTTCCCTGCCGGCCAGGCGGGCCAGAGTGTAGTAGCCCAAAGCGAGATGCTTGCGGCCAAGGTCGAGCTCAGCACTGGCGAACCGCAGCGGATGCAGCAGGAGGTCTTCGGCCATGGTGCGGTAGGCGTCCGACATTTCCGTCAGTGTGGAAAGTGAGGCGTCGTCCATCACGCCGCTGTCGCCGAGCCATTTCTCCAGCTGTTGCTGGCCTTGTCGAAAATTGGTTTCAAAGCCGTTGATCAGGTGGCTGGTGGTTTTGCTGAGCAGATCCAGACCGAACATAGCAGTCCTCTCATTACCAAAGGCAGAACAGCCGGAGCGGGCAAACCCCGGACCGGCTGCGTTTTCAACACTGGGTCAGGCCGCGGTCTTGCCGCTGGAACCGGACTTGGAGGCCGCCGGTTTGGCTTTGGCCGTTTCGGCCTTTGGCGTGTCGAAGGCTTGCTGGATCTGTTCCCGGGCCTCGGTGAAATAGTCCTGCCATGCTTTCCAGTCGGCCGTGAACTGCTCGCTCAGGGATTTCAGGGTCTCCGCCTGATCTCCGGTCAGGGTTTTCAGTCCCTCGAGATCACGTACTTCCGAGACTTTCTTCGCCTGTTCCGTGGCGACATCCGCGTAGCGTCGGAATGCATCCATCTGCATTTCCGCGGCTTTGCTGAACTGCTCGATCAGGGTTTCGTTGAAGCGGCTGGCTTTTTCAAACATCTCATTATTCATGCTGACAACTCCTTTGTTGGCATAACGGTTGAGTGGCTATTCTGCCCGAGCTCGCCGCGAACAAATTTGACAGGCGTCAAGCCCGTGTTCGGCTTATGCTTTAGGGTGTGGCATTAACGGTTGAATGCCCGATTTCCCCGTTGGCAGGAGGCGCCTGATGACTAATCGGAAAGCAGAACTTGAAACCCTGCGGGCAGACCTGAAGGTCCGCTTGTCCCGTTTTGAAGCTCACCAGCACCGGGAAGGCGGAGCCCTGGACAAGGATTTTGAGGAGCAGGCAAGTCAGACCCAGAATGATGAGGTCGTTGATTCGCTTGAGGTCGAGACCCGCGAGGAACTGGCCCAGATCGAACGGGCGCTGGAGCGCATCGAGAATGGGCTGGGAGATGAGTGCGAATCCTGTGGGGAGCCAATCGATCCCCGCCGTTTACAGGTCCTGCCCTATACCACCCTGTGTGTTGACTGCGCCGGTGAGTGACATCGGACACCGGGAAGGCGCTGATGGACCCAAAACCTGTTTTCCATACCCGCGGACTGACCAAATCCTATGATCAAGGGGAAGTTCAGGTCCGCGCCTTGAGAGGCGTTGACCTGGACCTTTACGCCGGGGAACTGGTGGTCATGCTGGGGGCGTCGGGATCCGGTAAATCCACGCTGCTCAACATCCTCGGTGGCCTGGATGTGCCAACGTCCGGCGAAGTCCGCTACCGGGATGCGGAGCTGAGCAACGCGGGTGATCGGGAGCTGACCCACTATCGGCGCGACCACGTGGGTTTCGTTTTTCAGTTCTACAACCTGATTCCCAGTCTTACCGCTCTGGAGAACGTTGCCGTCGTCACTGAAATCGCGACACGGCCGATGGCACCCGAGGATGCCCTGGATCTGGTTGGCCTGCGGAATCGAATGCACCACTTTCCCGCCCAGTTGTCTGGCGGCGAGCAGCAACGGGTAGCCATCGCCCGCGCCGTCGCCAAGCGCCCCGACGTACTGCTGTGTGATGAGCCAACCGGCGCACTGGATTCCCAGACGGGCATCCTGGTCCTCGAGGCCCTGGAAAGCGCTAACCGGGAAACCGGAACCACCACCGTTATCATCACCCACAACGCGTCAATTGCCGGCATGGCGGATCGGGTGATCACCCTGTCCGATGGCAACATCAGTGGCGAACGGCGTAACAGTGAGCGTCAGTCACCCCACACCCTGAGCTGGTAGGGCGATGGCTTCCGCACTGACAACCAAGGTACGGCGAGAGCTTTGGCAAATGAAGGGGCAGGTCTTGGCCATCGCCCTGGTCATTGCGGGCGGGGTTGCCGTGTGCGTGATGTCGCTGGTGGCCTATTCCTCGCTCTCCGCCACCCGCGGCCAGTACTACGAGCAGTACCAGTTTGCCGAGGTGTTTGCGACGGTAAAGCGGGCGCCAAAGCATGTGCTGCAACAGGCGGCTGAGATCCCCGGTGTCAGCCGGCTGACCGGTCGGGTGGAGGGCGCAGCGAAACTTGAAATTCCTGGATTCACCGACCCGGTTTCGGCACGGGTGTTGTCTCTGCCCGATCAGGGCCAGCCCGAGGTCAATCGGCTGTTCCTGCGCGAGGGCCGGTTGCCGGCCTCCGGCAGGCCCGACGAGGTCGCTGCTGTCGGTTCATTTGCCGACGCTCATGCGCTTCAGCCCGGTGACCGGTTCTCAGCCATTATCAACGGGCGCCAGCAGACGCTGACGCTGACCGGCATCGTTGAATCGCCTGAATTCATCTACGTCATTCCACCGGGTGGCATGCTCCCGGACTTTGAACGCTATGGCGTGCTCTGGTTGAGCTCGGACTCACTGGCTGCGGCCATGGACATGCGGGGGGCGTTCAATAGCGTGGTGGTTCGGACCGAGCCCGGTTATCCCGTTGCCTCGGTGATTGACGGCCTTGACCGGTTGCTGGACCGGTACGGAGCCACCGGCGCCTTCGCCCGGGAAGACCAGTTCTCACACCGCTTTCTCAGTGATGAACTGGACCAGCTCAAGATCATGGCGACGGTCTTCCCCCTGATCTTCATGAGCGTTGCCATGTTTCTTCTCAACGTCGTCATAAGTCGACTGGTGAGCACCCAGAGAGACATCATTGCGGTGCTGAAAGCCTTCGGTTACGACAACCGCCAGATAGCCTGGCATTACAGTCAGCTCGTGTTGACCATAGCCGCCATGGGCCTTGTCCTCGGTATTGGCTTTGGGGTCTGGCTGGGGCGGGGCCTGGGCGAGCTGTACATGGATTATTACCGGTTTCCGGGGCTATTGTTCCGGCTCGATCCGGGCTGGCTTGTGTTGCTGACCATGATCACCGTTGCGGTCGCCTGGCTGGGTGGCTGGCGTGCCATCCGTTCGGCGGCCTCGATGGCGCCAGCGGAAGCCATGCGACCGGAAGGGCCGGCGAAATTCCGGATCACTCGGGCCGAAAAGTGGCTGTCCGGAATCCATTTTTCCCAACCTTCCCGAATGATTGTGCGCCAGACGACCCGTCGGCCGTTGCGGTCGTTTCTGTCAATGATCGGCGTTGCCATGTCTACCGCAATCATCATGGTGGGCAATTTCCAGTTCGACGCGGTGTCGCTCATGGTGCAAACCGAGTTTGCCCGGGTGCAGCAGCAGGACCTGACGGCCACCCTGATCGACCCTGCCAATGCCGCGGTGCTTTTCGGACTGCAGCGCCAGCCAGGGGTCCGTTTTGTCGAAGGGCGTCGCTCGGTCGCCGCAAGGTTGGTCAACGGGCACCGGGAGTGGCGCAGTGCCTTGACCGGCATCCCCGGGGACGCCGCGCTTCAGTTTGTCGTGGACAAGGATCTGGAAACGGTGAGCCTGCCCGCCGACGGCCTTCTTCTGACCGACTTTCTTGCCAGCGAGCTCGGAGTGTCGGCAGGCGAGAACCTCACGGTTGAGATTCTCGAAGGCGACCGCCGAACCCTGTCCGTGCCGGTGGCCGGAACCACCAGCGAGTTCCTCGGGGTGGGCGCTTACATGAGGCTGGATGCCCTGAATCGGGTATTGGGGGAGGGGCCACTGATCAACCAGGCCCTGTTGAATGTGGATCCTGCTCTTGAAGATACCGTGTATCGGCAACTCCGGGAAACGCCCGGCGTGCTCGGTATAAGCATCCGGCAGGCCATGCTCGACAGTTTTTACGAGACAATGGCGCAAACCTTTCTCACCTTTACGTTTTTCAACAGCCTGCTGGGCGCAATCATTGCGTTCGGCGTGATCTACAACACGATTCGCATATCGCTGGCGGAAAAAGGTCGGGAATTGGCTAGTCTTCGGGTATTGGGGTACACCCATAACGAGATTGCCCACATTCTGTTTGGTGAAATGGCCCTGCTTCTGGTCTCGGGCATTGTCGTTGGCTGGCTGATTGGGCAAGGGCTGGCCTTTCTGCTGATTACCGCTTTGCAGACCGAACTCTACAGGGTGCCGTTGACGATCACGTCCCAGACCCTGGCGCTGTCAGCGACGGTGGTGTTGGGGTCGGCGCTGGTATCGGGCGCGGTGGCCTGGTGGCGGCTCAAGAATCTGGATCTGGTGGCTGTGCTGAAAACGAGGGAGTGATGACAGACAAGCGTTCTGCCGGCAAGTGGCTGTTCTGGGTGCTGTTCGCCCTCCTGGTTTTGGCGGCCCTGTACTTTACCCTGCGCCCGGATCCGGTCTGGGTTGATCTGGTGCCAGCGGCACGGGGGGCAATGGAAGTGTCGATCACCGAGGAGGGCAAAACCCGGGTGAAGGACCGCTACCTGGTTTCGTCTCCTGTGGCTGGCTACCTGCACCGGGTATCGCTGGAGGTGGGGGATACGGTAGCGCCGGGCCAACTGCTGACCGAGGTGGATCCGATGCCGGCCAGTGTGCTCGATGCCCGCAGCAGGGCAGAGGCCGAGGCCCGGGTCGGGGCGGCTCGGTCTGCGCTCAATTCCGCCCGACAGAAAGTGGCGGCGGCCGAGGCCGAAGCAATCTTTGCTGCGAGCGAACTGACGAGGCTCCAGGCCCTGAGCGGCAAGCATTTTGTCTCTGAGGATCGGCTGGAGCAGGCCGAAGCGGCAGACGAGCGTGCCCAGGCAATTCTTCGGTCCGCCCGGTTTGATGAAGAGGTGATGGCCCACGAACTGAGCGCGGCCCGGACACGGCTGGAGGTGTCCGCGGCCCGGACGAGCGGCAACGGGGCTGTTGAGCGGGTTGAGGTCCGATCGCCGGTAAACGGCGCCATTCTGGGGATCGTCAGGAAAAGTGAAGGCGTGATACAGGCAGGCGAGCCAATCCTGGAAGTTGGAGATCCAGGGGCACTGGAAGTGGTGGTGGAGGTTTTGAGTTTCGACGCGGTCAAACTGACTCCCGGGGTCAGGGCCCGATTGACCGGCTGGGGCGGCCAGATGCTCGAGGCTTCGGTGAGACGGGTTGAGCCGGTTGGATTTGAGGACATTTCCGCCCTCGGCGTTGACGAGCAGAGGGTGCAGGTGGTGGCGGACATTGTGAGTCCGGTGGATGAGTGGAAAATGCTGGGTGACGGGTATCGGGTGGACGCTACCTTTGTGCTGTGGGAGGCCGATGACGTCCTGCGCATTCCCGCATCAGCCATTTTCGAGCACGAGGGAACCCATCACGTATTTCGGGCCGTGGAGGACAGGGCCAGACTGACCCCGGTTGTCACCGGCCGCAGCAACGGTCTCTACACTGTCGTTCGGAGTGGTTTGAGCGAGGGAGATGGAGTCGTTCGCCACCCGGACCGGCAACTGGAAGATGGGGGGCGAATCCGGGGCCGGTAGTGGTTCCCGGCGGTAAAACAGGGAAATGTCGGCCCGGTCTGGCTAGACTGTTTCCGAACAAGAAAAACCTGACAGGAGTGAGCCTGCATGAACCGGTATGACACGCTTATCATCGGGGGCCGTTATTTTGACGGCACCGGTGGTCCATCCCGCATTGCACATGTGGCCATTCGCGATGGACGTATCGAGCGGGTGTTCAATTCCGAACCGGACACCAGTCTCTCGGACCGCGTGATCAATGCCGAGGGATGCTGGGTCACGCCCGGATTCCTGGATACTCACACCCACTACGATGCGGAGCTGATTGTTGCCCCCTCGTTGTCCGAATCCGTGCGTCATGGGGTCACCACGGTATTGATCGGTAGCTGTTCCCTGAGCATGGTCTGTTCGGAGGCCGAGGATGCCTCGGATATTTTTACCCGCGTGGAGACGGTGCCGAGGGAGAAGGTACTGCCCATTCTGCAACAGCACAAAAGCTGGCGGACGCCTTCCGGTTGGCTGAGTTTTCTTCGCGACCACCCGCTGGGACCCAACGTGATCAGCTTTCTGGGGCACAGCGATCTGCGTGTTGGTGTGATGGGGCTTCATCGCGCGACCGATCGGCGCGTCAAGCCGACACCGGAGGAGCTGGGGCGCATGGAACAGTTGCTGGAAGAGGCCTTGCAGGTGGGCTTCCTGGGGTTGTCGACCATGTGCCTGAAATGGGACAAGGTCGACGGTGACCGGGAGTGGTCCAAGAGTCTGCCAAGCACCTATGCGCGCTGGCGGGAGGTCAGTCGCCTGAACCGGCTTCTGCGGCGCTACGGGCGGGTGCACCAGGGGGCTCCCAATGCCGCCAATCCGCTCCAGGTCACCCAATACCTTCGGGAAACCCTAGGCTGGTTCCGGAAGCCACTGAAAACCACCTTGATCGCCATGATCGATCTGAAGGGTAACCCCACGGTCCGGCCCATGGCCAATGTCGTGGGCTGGCTTGCCAACGCCTTCCGGGGTAATTTCCGCTGGCAGCTTCTGCCAACGCCCTTTGCCATTTATGCCGACGGCATGGACATCGTCCTGTTTGAAGAATTCGGGGCCGGAGAAATGGCACTGGATGTTCGCGACCAGCTCGAACGCAATGAACTGCTGAAAGACGAAGAGTACCGGCGAACCTTTCGCAAGTTCTACAAGGAGAAGCTGTCGCCGCGGGTCTGGCAGAGAGACTTTGGCGATGCCATTGTGTTGGGCTGCCCGGACGCCTCATTGGTCGGGCGGAACTTCGCCGAACTGGCCGATGAACGTGGCATCCACGTGGTCGATTTCTTTCTGGATATGGTTGTGGCTCACGGTCGGGCGCTGCGGTGGTTTACAGTGGTCGGCAATCACCGCGAGGACCGGCTTCAGCAGATGGTGAAGAATCCCAACGCCCTGATTACGTTCTCCGACGCTGGCGCACACATTCGCAACATGGCGTTCTACAACCTGCCTCTTCGTTTCCTGAAGCTGATTCAGGACAGCCATAGCCGGGGTCAGCCGGTGATGTCCCTTGAGCGCGCCGTCCACCGATTGACCGGGGAACAGGCCGACTGGCTGGGCATTGACGCCGGCCACATCCGGGAGGGTGACCGGGCCGATGTCACTATCCTGGATCCCGAGGGATTGAACCAGGATCTGGAGCAGGTCACTTGGGCCGATATGGAAAGCTTTGGCCTCGAACGGATGGTTAACCGGGTTCCGGGATGCGTGAAACATGTCCTGATCAACGGTCGCCCCGCGGTTACGGATGAAGTCATCGAACCGGCTCTCGGCAAGGAATTGGGCTTCGGTCGGTTTCTGCCCGCTACCACGAGCTGATGACGGCAAAGATGGCTCTACTCTGTACCACCACACCAATCGATAGAGCAGCAGGATGACTGTGATGGCGCGATTTCCGCTACCCGCCTTGGTCTGGACAATGGTTTTTCTGGCAGTGCTGATCTGGTCCGGGATCGGTCCCAAGGATCGGGCCACCTGGGTCCTGGAGGTGTTGCCTGCGGTGATCGGTCTGGTCCTGGTGGCATGGTGTGTGGTTCGTTTTCCGCTCACGCCCATGCTCTACTGGTTGATCCTTATCCACGCGGTCATCCTCATGGTGGGCGGGCATTACACCTACGCCGAGGTGCCCCTGTTTGATTGGTTGGGTGACTGGTTTGGGTGGGAACGAAACAACTACGACAAGCTGGGGCATTTCGCCCAGGGCTTCGTTCCGGCCCTGATCGCCCGGGAAGTGGTTATCCGGCTGGGGGTGTTCGCCAGGCCAGGCTGGCGCTCGTTTTTTATCGTCAGCTTTTGCCTGGCGTTCAGCGCATTCTATGAACTGATCGAGTGGTGGGTCGCCTTGGCGAGCGAAGAGGCGGCGGAATCCTTCCTGGGTACTCAGGGCTACGTTTGGGACACCCAGTCGGATATGGCCTGGGCGTTGTCCGGCGCCATCCTCGCGCTGATCCTGCTTGGCCGCCTGCAGGACCGGCAGATCCGGTCGCTCGACCGGTCCGCAGGTTATTCGCCCTGAATCTTGCTCAACAGATCCTTGGCCAGTTCAATGGCCTCGGAACGGTGGCTGATGTTCTGTTTCTGGTAAAGGCTTCGAATGTGGGTCTTGACGGTAGTCGAGGCTACTTTCAGGTGTTCGGCAATCTGGTCGTTGGAGAGCCCCGCATGAATCAGGCTCAGGATCTGCCACTCGCGGCGTGTGAGCGGTGAGGTCCGGATCAGTTCGGGAACGTCCGGGCGGTCTATGATGTCCTGGATGATGGCCTCGTCCAGTGAGATCCGGATGGCCCGGCTGAAATCCCGCTGCTGCTGAGCCAGCTGTATGAGCCGCTCCGCCCGCTGCAGTTCCATGCCGTCGACCGCCCCTTCGCTGATCAGAGCCTTGAGGATGACGATCAGCACCTTACCCAGGCGCAGAAAGCTTCCCACCGCGCCGGTGGTGCTGGCCAATTGCAGGGCCGCCCTCATCTGCCGAAGGGCATCGTCCCGCCGCTCCTGGTGCCAGTACAGGTTGGCGAGGGCAATGTAATTCCGGTTCAGGTCGGTTTTCAGTCCAAGTCGTTCGGCCACCTGCGTCAGTGATTCGAGCAAAGGTTCGGCTTCCTGCAGGCGTCCCAGGCTGACCAGGGCTCGGGCCTGATTACGGCCGTTGCACTGATAAAAATGGTTGGTGGCGTTGAACGGATCGCATGGTGGGGCGATGGTGAGCCAGCGCTGGATGGAATCGTGGTCCCGCACCGCATCCCAGTAGGACAGCATGGTGGCGTGGGCATTGGCGACCCAGTCCAGATGGTAATCGCCGGACGCCAGCATTTTCTGGATCTTGCCGATGTAGTCGGCGCACAGGGTCTGCCGGCCTCTGGCCTGGGCCACCTTGGCAAGGGAGGTGTAGCTCTGAACGTACCAGCGCTCGCCCTGGGCCTCGAGAATCTCAATGCCCTGCAAGGCACAGCGCTCGGCACTTTCCAGGTGGTGCCATTCCCACATCACCTGGCTGCGTATTCGGAACAGGAATTCCAGTATGGGAAGATGGTTGAGTTGATTGTCCTCCGCGTACTGGAAGGCCCGCTCCTGAATGTTATACGCCTTTTGTAACAGGCCCATGGCAACGCTGATTTCACTTTGCTGGCACAGTGCCCACAGGACATTCTGGTGGGCCTGATGAGCCCGCGCGAGGTGTTCCGTGTCTTGCATCCGGGCGAGAGCTTCGTCCAGCTCACCCCTCACGAACAGCGCCTCGCCAATCACTGATGCGGCGGCTACCCGGGACGTCGGCAGGTAACGGGCCTCTTGCTCAATGGCTTCGCGGGCCAGCGATAGCGCGCGGTCGCCATCGCCGTAATTCATGGCAACCTGAGCCCGGATCGCACTGAATTCACCATGAACCGCCTTTTGGGTGTCCTCACTCATGGATGTCTGCAGCCGGGATTCCGCCGCCGACAGCCAGTTCTCCACCTCGTCGAACTTGTACTGGCCCTGGGCGACCCAGGCGCGCAGCAGTGTCAGGGTCGGATCCTGGGCAATCTGGTCCTGGGGCAGGGTGTCGAGGCAACGCTGCAGCAGGGTGAACTGGCCTTCGGTGAAGAACTTGCGACCGTGCAGCCCCAGCACTCTATTGATGCGATCCGGATCTTCCGCCGCGATGGCATGTTTGGCAGCCTCTTCCGCATGATCAAGCTGCAGCCAGGCGTCCGACGCCCGTTGGTGCAGCTCGCGCTGATTTTCCCGGGTGGTGCAGGTCAGTAAGTGCCGCAGGTAAACCGAGAACAGCGGGTGGTATCGGAACCACAGGGCGGAGTTGTCAACCGGGGTGATGAACAGGCCCATGGACAGCAGGCTGCTGAGTAATGACTGGCCGTCTGTGTCGTCCATGACCCGCATTACCATGCCGGCATTGAAACGATCCAGAATGCTGGTTCGCAACAGGAAGGTGCGTTGCTGTTCGGTGAGGCTGTGCCCCAGGAGTTCGTCAAAATAGTCGAACACATGCTGGTTGCCATGTTCGAGCTGATCGACAAAGTCGCTGAATTCCAGGCTGGTGGCGGCTGAGGCGGCCAGCAGTTGAAGAGCCGAAATCCAGCCCTCGACCCGGCGCACGGCCCGCTCGATATTTTCCCGGGAAACCTCGAAGGGTAACCGGCTCTCCAGGTAGCTCTGGGCTTCATCCGCGCCAAAGGCCAGATCCCGGCTAGTGATTTCGACCATCCGACCCTGCATCCGCAGCTGCGCCACACCGACCGGAGGCAGGGTGCGTGAAATAAGGATCAGCGTCAGGCTCCCGGGCAGGTGCCTTAGCAAAAAGCGCAGGCCGTCATGGATTTCTGAGTTGTTGATCAGGTGGTAGTCGTCCAGGACCAGAAACAGGGGCGTTTCCGTCTGGGTTAGTTCGGCCAGGAGCGCCGTCAGCAACGCCTCGAGAGTCGGGTAGCCAGAGCGCTGCAGAGTTTCAAGTGTCTCGGTACAGCCACCGTCCGTTGCCCGGTCAAGGGCGTTGGCCAGATAGCCGCCAAATCGGGCCACATCGTTGTCGCTGGTTTCCAGCCGGTACCAGGCGGCCTTTGCCTCCAGCGCATCCAGGCGGTCAGCAATGGTTGTCGTCTTGCCATAGCCGGCCGGTGCGTGCACCAGCAGTAGGCTGACCGCCTCGAGTCCCTGCAGGACATCGTTGAACTTCTCCCGCGCCAATAAGGCAGGCGGGGCGAGCGGGCGCTCGTTCTTGGCGGCAATAAAGGTGATCGGTCCCGGGTTAAGTGTTGTTGTCATCAGGATCTACATCTGGAAGTGGCGGTCTTATCAGCCGTTGATACCGGCTTTACCCGTTGGCGTCAACTTCCAACGCTGTCGCACCAAGCCTTGAACTGGTTCTCACATCCATTTCCGAAGGCCTCTTCTGCAGCGGCAGATTTGAGGCACAGTTATCTTTAAGGGATCAGGCTTTTCGGTATCTTACCGTAACAACATGTAACCCGATAAATGTCATGGCCAATAAAAACAGGGACCCCCTTTGACATGCTGCTGGTGCTCGCCGGATCCATTCTCACATTCACCATGGTGCAGGAAGCAACTGTGGTCGAGCCTTTCGAAAAAGGCACCGTTGTCATCGAGCAGGATGTTGATTCCGGGCCTGTGAAACTGCGCTCCGATGTCCGTGTGGAACCGCTGGTTGAACAGAAGTACCGGAACATTGTGCGCCAGGCCTATGACTACAGTTGCGGGAGTGCGGCGCTGACCACGGTGCTGAATTTCTACCTGGGTCGAACGCTGTCGGAGCGGCAGGTGATGGAAGGCCTGCTCCATTACGGTGAGAGTGAGCGGATTGTCGAGCGCCGGGCCTTTTCCATGCTCGACATGAAACGCCTGGTGACCGCGCTCGGATACCCGTCCGGCGGCTTTCGGGCCACCATTGACGATCTCAAGGATCTTGATCACCCCGCTATTGTTCCCATCCACCACGCAGGCTTCAAACACTTCGTTGTGCTTCGGACCATTCGAGATGGGCGGGTGTACCTGGCGGATCCGTCGGTCGGCAATATCTCGTTTCCACTGGCGGAGTTTGAAGAGAAATGGGACGACAACGTTCTGTTTATCGTGTTTCCCGGCAGTGATAAGCCGCTGGACAACCTGGAATTGAAAGAGGAAGACCTGCGTTTTGTAGACGACCAGACCATGACCTTGCTGGCACTGGAACGGATTCCGGAATTCCACGAGGCCACCGAACGGCGAATCCAGAATCTCCTGGAACGCCAGAAGAACAATCCCGACGGCAGTGTAGAAAACACCAGAAAACAACTGCACTACCGTCGCAACTAATTCTCCGGATTGTTATCCGGATCAGGACATTACAAATAAAATAAGGGAGTCAGGATGAATCGTTGGTTTGTGCGAGGCTTTATCCTTGTTTCCACGGCAGGACTGCTTCCGGGCATGGCCCTGGCGCAGGAAGGCAATGTCGACCAGGCGCGGGAAGCCCTGGCCAAGCAGGAGGGAGACGAGGATTCTTCACGTCAGCTGGAAGAAGTGTTCCAGGCTGCGGAGAAGAATTACTCGCTGCAGAAAAAAGGCACTCACGCCCTAAATTACTCGTTTGACTATTCCTACACGGCGGACCAGCGCCTGGATCTGGCCATCACCGATGGCTCGGTCCGGAACCTCGACGTGGTTCCCTCCGCCACCCATAACTTCACCAACGCGTTCTCCTACGATTATGGCCTGTTGGACAACCTGACCGTTGGCACACGGATTCCGTTGGTGGTGAAGTACGATTCGCAGGACGAGCTTACCGTCTACGATTTCGGCGACATCTCCTTTACCGGACGCTGGCAGCCGTTTGCCTACGTGCCTGGCAAAATGTCGACCACGCTGTTTGGAACCTTCACCACGAAAACCGGGGTGAGTCCCTACGAGATCGACATCAATGAACAGCTCTCGACCGGAAGTGGTTATTACTCTCTGGCCGGTGGCGCCAGTCTGTCCAAGGTTCTTGATCCGGTGGTTGTCTTCGGGTCGGTAAGTCTGACCTACAACCTGCCGGCCGAGGACCTGAACCAGGTCCGGGGCGCCCGGCTGTTGACCGAGGTGGATCCCGGGTTCGGGCTGTCGGGCTCTGCAGGTTTTGCCTACTCCCTGTCCTACGACATCTCACTGAGTATTTCCGCACAGCTCAGTTACAGCGACGAAACGGTTCTCACCTTCAGCAATGGTGATCAGGCGGTTGCCCAGGACCAGATGACAGGCTTTCTGAGTATGTCTCTGGGCACCCGGGTCAGCGACACCACCATCGTGAATACCAGTCTTGGTATTGGTCTGACCGAGGATGCCCCGGACTTCTCCCTGGGTGTATCCCTCCCCATTAATTTCTCCGGCCTCAAAGAGTGATTGGTGCCGTCGACGTTTTACGGGAAGGGAAGGAATTCATGGGACACTACAGCCACAAGCGGCAGATTCTCGCGGCTCTGATCGCCACGACCATCTCGTGTGGTGCCGAGGCCCAGCTCGCGCAGAACCTCACCATCCACCCGAAGGCGCTCGCCCTGGGTAACGCGGTGACGGCAGATCCCCCGGGAATCATGGCAATCCATTACAACCCGGCCGGCCTGACCAAGTTGGATGATCGCCAGCTTGAAGTCACTTTGATGAGTGTTTATCTCGACATCGATGCCGATTTCACGGCGCCCGAGGGCTATGAAATCTTCGGGATCGACGGTCTGGAAACGGACCCGCTCACGGGCAAACAGAAAGACCCGGTGGCCAACAGCCACAGCCACACCAACAACGTGGCGTTGTATGTGCCCGGGTATGGCATCCTGAGGGCGCCCCCCGGACCGGCGGTGGCACCGTCGGCCGGTATCAGCATCAACCCTCCCGGGTCGAAGCTGACATTCGCCAATGCCTTTTATCTGCCGTTGGCAGCTGGATTCTATCGTGACAAGGACGATCCCGGCCGTTATCAACCCCAGGCAACGGCGCTGCAGCGCACAACCTACCTGTCGCCCACCGTTGGGTACGAAATCAACGACGAGTGGTCGGTGGGGGCGGGTATCCACCTTTCCCACATGGGGATTGCCGCTGATCAGTATATGAGGGCGCCCAACCTGTTATTGGGGGTCGCGGAGATCCTGCAGGATGCCTTCAACTGTGAAAGCGGTGACGAACCGCTCCAGCCCTGGCTGGCGCTGTGTGGTGGTAACGTCGGTCCATGGGATGACATCGGGGCCCTGAGCATCAATGTTCAGGAGACCTTATCGCCGACCTATTCGTTCGGCGTCATGTGGGAGCCGACCGAGTGGTTCACCTGGGGCGCAAGCTACACTTCCGAAGCCGACATGAACCTGAAGGGCACGTATGAGATTCAGTACACGGATGACTGGTCCGGGTTCTGGCAGAGCGTGAACAGCTCGGTGCTCGGTGCCATTACCTCGGCCATCCTCAGCCTGCCATCCGGCGCGCCCCGCGAAGCCGGTAATGTCAGCATGGATCTGGTGTATCCACAGCACTTCCAGACCGGGATCAGTGTTGACGTGCACCCGAAACTCACGCTGAACGCCGATATCGGCTGGACCGATTACGCTCAATGGGATGCCTTTGAATTCCGTTTCGACCGCAACCTGGAGTTCCTGAACGCAGCGAAGATCCTCTCGCCGGATAACGCCACGTCGGATACCCTGCGCCTGCCCCTTGGTTTCAAGAGTCAGTGGAACTGGGCGTTTGGCGCCGAATTCCATGCCTCGTCGCGCCTGGATTTGCGGGCGGGCGTTGAAATCCGGGACTCGGTCATACCGGACGATCAACGCTCCATCATGGCTCCGTTTGGTGGCGCCAATCTCTACAGTGTCGGTATGGGGTATAAGTGGGACAAGGACACTCAGATCGACATGAACCTCAGTTACCTGCAGTCGATCGAAACCATTCCGGCGGACACCAGTTGTAACGTAAACTGCGACAATATCACCAACATCATCTACAACCCCTATGCGGGGCTGGATATCAAAACCTCGCTCCGGGTGGTCATGGCCGGCCTCAGTTTCCGAACCAAATTCTGAGCGGGCAGCACCCAGTGACGGGGTGGACTCATGGCATGACGATACGCGTTCTGGTGAAGTTAGCAGTTATTTCAGTGGTGGCCGGTCTGGCGACCGGGTGCCAGGTTGGTGGCGCACCGGTATCCGAGCGGGATGGCTATTTTACGTGGGTGGACGAGCAGGGCAGGGTCCGCTACTCACCCATTGTAAAGCCCCCTGTTAAAGAGTCGGACTCTGAGACAGAGCTGGCAACCACGTCTGCAGGTGGCGACCCCGGCGTCAAGACCAGGGCCGAGGCAAGTGAAATGTCCAAGGCATTGGCAGAGGAAACCGAGTACACCCTGGAGAACTACCCGGACGCATCCGAACTTGCCAAGGATGGGTATGTCCGCCCAGGCGAGCGTCAGCCCTATTTCACCTGGCGCGATGCGGAAGGCAATCTGAGAGTCAGTTACTTTCAGCCCGATACCCGCAGCGACGAAGAGAAAGGGCGGGTTCCGCCTCCGATCGAATTGACGCCTGCCAGTATTTACCATGCAGGGCCGGACCTTGAGCCACGGGAGCCTGTTGCGGGCAGTGATCCCGACGCCTTTGCGGTTCTGGGCATTGAATCCGGCAACGAGGATTACTTCGCTCGTTTCAGTGAGTCATGCTGCCGGGGCCTGGACACGAGTAACCATGAAGAGTGGCAGAAAGGCCGTGAGTTTGGTGTCGATCTGGATCCTCAATCTCCGGTTCACGGCTTTCTCACCGGGACCAGCCCATTCCAGTTGATTGACCTTGCCAGCGTTGCCGACCGGACCGATTTTATCGCGCGTATCCGGTCCTATGACCATGATGGCATAGTCGTACCATCCCTGGTGTTCCTGGATAGCGAGTTCCAGCCGGTGCGTCTGGTGACTGACCTTGTCAGTCCCTACGAACCGGAAACCTGGAGTCGCCGCGGGTTCCTCGAAGCCTGGGTGCCGGTCTTCCCGGCCGAAGGCGAGCGCTGGATGGTCATCTTTACCCGCACTGAGGATCTGGATCGGCAGACTGTCATTGAAACCGACCGCGGGCCAAAGGCCATTCCCCATGTTGACCATGGGGAAATCGGCTTGATGATGGCAGAGCCGGACTGAGTCCGCTGGTTCAGTCTTCCGGCTGGGTCAGGTCCAGCCATTGCTTTGACAGCCAATAAAAGCTGCCATCTCCGACCGGATGGGTGCAGTTATAACGGAAACGCCGGCTATCGAAAGCCTTCGGCGCCCGAATCACCACCTCGCCGTCATCCACTTCAAAGTCAATGCGCCCCATACCCGAAGCAAAGCATGTCAGGGCTGTTGGGTTTATTGATGACGGCAGGCTGAAGGTCAGCGTCGGCGGGTTGGTGGAGATCACCCCGTCGGGCAAGTTGGCAGTGTCCACTGGAAATGCTTTGCTCCGCAGTTTATTTTCGAGGCCGTTGAGCTGACCGTAGGTGTTCGCCATGGGAAATCGGGGCAAACGGGTGCTACCGGAGGTTTGGGCAATGGCGCCGGAATGTTGGCCATAGCCGTACCATCCCCGTTCCGCTATTTTTGCCTCCAGCGCGGCGTCGAACTCGCCGTAAGGATAGGCAAACATGGGCGTCGCGCTTCCGAGCTTGTCCTCGAGCGTTGCTTGCGCCGAGTCCAGGCTGGACTCAACGCGCTGTGCCCATTGGCTCTCGCTCTCGCCCGGTTTGCGGGCCAGGTGACCATGGTCGGCGCTGTGGTTGGCAATGGTGACACCTTCCCTTTGCTCGAGTTCCCTCAATTGAGCCCACGTCATGTAGCCCTGTCGCCCCACGGCTTCCGTGTTTACGAAGATGGTGTAGGGGAATGCCTTGTCAGAGAGTATTGGCGCGGCGGTGGTGTAAACCGAGTCGTAGGCATCGTCAAAGGTTATCGCCAGCCGGCTTTCCGTCCCGGGTTCGCTGGCCAAGGCCTCGTCGGTCCCCTTTTTCAGGGGTACGACCGCCAGTTCAAGGTCTGAAATCATGTCCATTTGAGCCTCGAACAACGATACCGAGGTGCTGGTGGACGCGGGCGTGGAATCACTGACATGGTGGTATTGCAACACGACAAGGTCGGCCCGGGTCTGCTGGGCCAGGGTGAACAGAGCCAGAAACAGTAGCGGCTTCACGAATGTTCGTTGTGACATGAAAGATCCTTTCAAACGGTCGTAGATAGTGGGTGCGCTCAACGTCATTTGGCGAATTGAAAGTGGGTTTTGAGTGTGGCAAAGGCAAGATTGAGTGCCTGAATACTCTTGGTATCGCCGCCCCGGTCGGGATGGGCCTGCATGACCGCCCGCCGGAATCGCTGCTTCACTTCCGGAAAACTGTCGGGAACCCTGTCGAACCCCAGTTTTTCCGCAGCCGCGAGGGTGTCGGAGGCGTCTGGTCGGCTGCCCGGTCTCCCGGCCCAGAAGTCGTCCATCATCTGATGAATGACCCCTTCGGGAAGGTGGTATTGGGACAGATCCAGATAGAATGCCCGGAGCATGTCGAGCTCGTCCGGCAAGCCCTTGCCAGCAATGACGTCCTGGGGTGAGAGTTGGATGCGGAGGGGCGAGATGTGCAGCGTTTCACCGATCTCTGAGAGCTGGTCCCTCAGCCGGTAAAGTGCATGGAACAGCAGGAAGTGCACCGGGTATAGCTTCTCCGGATCGCTGAAGCACACGTCTCCGATCAACTCCCACGGCGGGCGTTGCAGCGCTTTGATCAGGAACAGTTCGCTGACACCTTCGGGCGTTCGGCGCAGTTCGTGTTCCAGCGCCACCAGCAGGTGTTGAATCTGCTGTTCCAGAATGCCGTCATTCTCGACAGCGAAAGCCGCAGATCGGCGTATTGAATTGGAGTCGGTCATGGGCCAATGGTAGGGCAGTCGGCTGCGTCAGGAAAGGCCGGACAGTTCGGGGATGCCGCCCAGAAACAGTGCGGTGGAAAACCGCGTTGCCCGAAGCGCCTCCTCGTCTGCGGTGTCGGGTGCACGATGGGCGCGTTGGGCAACCCTCAAGCTCATCTCGTAGGCCACTCCGAAAAAGGCTGCGCAGAGGTAGTCGTAATCCAGTTCTGGCAGCAGGCCCCGGGCCATCGCCTCGCGAACGTCCTCCTCCAGTGACAGCATCGTCAGCCCAAGAATGTCCGAGCCGAACAGCTTTCGCAGGGCACGGTCGTTGCGGTGAGCCAGTTCATAGACCAGCGGGTCCCGGGCGGTTGCGGTATAGAGGGCAAGATAAGCGGAGTGAATAAAATCCTGCGTCGTGTCCGCGGAACGGCGATTACGGGTAAGGCTGTGGTTCAGCCGGGTCAGGAAATCGCTCAGGAGTGCGGCAAAGATGTCCTGTTTGCTTGAGAAGTAATTGTAGAAGGTGCCGGAGGCCAGCTCGGTGCGCCTTATGATGTCGCGGATGGTCGAATTGTCGTAGCCATGTTCGCGAAAGCATTCCCTGGCAGCATCGAGGATGGCCCCTCGATTGCGGATCCGGTTCAGCTCTCGTTTTCCGGTAATCTGACGGTGCGGTTGCAACATATCCATGTCGGTATCCTGTCCCTGAATCCCTGTGACGCGTATAATCCGACGCTCATTAACCTTATGAACGTAGTTGGTATGTCCGAAGCAATGATCGCCAGTCCCGAATCGTCCCAGAGCGCCGAGTTTGAGCGCCGCCAGAAACTGGAGCTGAACAAACTGCAGAAGCGTCTGCGCCGCGAAGTCGGGCAGGCGATTGCCGATTTTTCGATGATTGAAGCCGGCGACAAGGTCATGTGCTGCCTGTCTGGCGGCAAGGACTCCTACGCCATGCTCGATATTCTGCTCAACCTGCAGAAGAGTGCGCCGGTTTCCTTTGAGCTGATTGCGGTCAACCTTGACCAGAAACAGCCCGGATTTCCGGAGGAGGTACTCCCGGAATACCTGAAAACCATGGGTATCGAGTACCACATCATCGAAAAGGACACCTACAGTATTGTTAAGGAAAAAGTACCGGAAGGGAAGACCACGTGTGGTCTGTGTTCCCGGTTACGGCGTGGCATTCTCTACAACTTTGCAGAAGAACACGGGGTGACCAAGATCGCGCTCGGTCACCACCGCGACGACCTCCTGGAAACCCTGTTCCTGAACATGTTCTACGGTGGCAAACTCAAATCCATGCCCCCAGTGTTGCACAGTGACGACGGCCGCAACACGGTGATTCGTCCACTGGCCTATGCGCGTGAGAAGGACATTGCCCGCTACGCCGCGCTTCGGGAATTTCCAATCATTCCCTGCAACCTGTGTGGTTCCCAGGAAAACCTGCAACGGCAGGTCATCAAGGACATGTTCCAATCCTGGGACAAGCAGCACCCGGGCCGGCTGGAAACCATGTTTCGTGCCATGTGCAACGTTGAGCCGTCTCACCTTGCGGACACCAACCTGTACAATTTCCGGGATGGAGAGCGTCTGGGCGGGAAACGTCAGGCCGTGAATACGGCTGAGCCCGAGGATGCCGGCCACTTTGGGCGCCTGGATGTCCTGAACATCTAGCGCTGATCGCCCGGCCATGGCCCGACGATCCCGTTAATGGGCCAGGCCGCCGGTCAGTGGCAGTGTCCAGACGCCGAACACGATCAGCAGCACGCCGGTCACTTTCCGAAACAGCTGTTGACCCTGCAGCTTTCGAATCCAGCCCGCCGCGTAACCCGTTGCCAGCATGGAGGGAAGGGTGCCAAGGCCAAAGAACAGCATGGTCAGGGCTGCCGAGCCCACGGTGGGCTGAAGTGCGGCCCAGCCGAGCGTGGTGTAGATAAGGCCGCAGGGCAACCATCCCCAGAGTGCGCCCAGGGCCAGGGCCTGGCCCACATGATTGACCGGTAACAAGCGCCGTGTCAGCGGAGACAGGCGCTGCCAGACAGGCGTCCCCACCTTCTCAATGTAGCGGATCCCTTGCCACCATTGCCCCATCGACAGCCCCATGGCAATCAGCAGCAGACCCGCAACGGTTCGGAGCACCCAGCCGAGTTCCGACCACTGGTGTGCAGCGGAAGTGCTCAGGACAGCCACCAAGGCCGCAATCATCGCGTAGCTGGCAATTCTGCCCGCGTTGAAAGCCAGTAACATCAGGGTCTGGCGCAGCCTGAACCCTTTGCCCACGGGCAGGGCCATGGATAACGAGGCGCTGATTCCACCGCACATGCCGAGGCAGTGAGAACTGCCCAGTAGTCCGATCAGAAAGGCGCTGGGGTAACTGAGGTAGAGTTCCGGGGCCATCAGGGTTTCGGGTCGTCCTCGTTCGAATCGGCCCCGTTGCGTTCCCCGGACTCTTCCGCGGCCGGGGCATTCGACTTGTCCGTTCGGGCATCGTCCGGAATCATATCCTTGTCATCGTCATAGAGAATCCGGTGCGCCGGCCCCTCCAGATCATCGTACTGGCCACTTTTGACCGCCCACGAGAACAGGAAAATACCCAGGGCCACCACAATCAGCACCAGCGGGACCAGGATCATTACGATTTGCACGGCAAAACCTCGCGGAAAAAGTATCGGGATACGGTATCAGGACACAACCTGAGCGCCAACCGCGGCCTCGGTCTGGGTTTTTGGTTGCCGGGCCTGCCGCCCCAATCGAAGGGCATTCAGAACCACAATCAGCGAACTGGCTGCCATGCCAATGGCTGCGAGCCAGGGCGGCACCATGCCGGCCGCAGCCAGGGGCAGGGCGCACACGTTGTAGACGAAGGCCCACATCAGGTTCTGACGAATAACCCGGCGGGTTTGACGGCTGGTTTTCAGGGCTTCAACCAACTGAACCAGTTGACCATTGAGCAACACGGCATCGGCGTGAAGCTGGGTCAGGTCCGCGGCCGACCCCATGGCGACGGAAATACCCGCCCCGGCCATCGAAGGCAGGTCGTTGAGTCCGTCTCCAACCATCATGACGTTGCGTCCCTCGTCGGTGAGCCGCTTCAGGACGTCGAGTTTCTGTTCCGGTGATGCCTGGCCTATGGCGTCGTCAATGCCGACCGCGTGGGCGACCTGCGAGACGTGATCCGACCGGTCACCGCTGAGCAGGAGGGTGCGGATGCCCAGGCTCTGGAGGGCGTGGATGGCGTCAGCCGCATCCTGTCTCGGCTGATCGTCAAGCGAGAAGCAGGCCAGCCATTGGCGGTCCGACGCCAGCCAGATTTCCATGCCGCGGTCGCCAGATGAGGCCGGTGCAGGCAGGCCCGTCTGTGACTCGACAAACTCCTTATGACCAATATGGAGCTGTTGTTCCCCCCACTGTCCCGACAACCCGCCGCCCAGGTGATTGTTTACCCGCTCGACGACAGCGGACGGACGGTTATGAAACACGCGGGCAATGGGGTGCTCGGAGTGTTGTTCCAGCCCGGCTGCCAGCTTCAGACAGGTGCGCTCGTCCACGTCACCCACGACCCTCACGGCAATGAGGCTCAGCTCGCCCCGGGTCAGTGTGCCGGTCTTGTCAAAGATCACGGTATCAATCGTGTTCATGGATTCCAGGGTATGGCCCCGTGTTGGCAGGAAACCCAGACGCCGCAGTTTCACGGTTGCGGCGGTGATGGCGGTCGGTGTGGCCAGGGACAGCGCACAGGGACAGGTGACCACCAATACTGACAAGGTGATGTCGAAGGCATTGTCGGCCCCGGCGAGCCACCAGCCAAACCAGACCACCGGGGCCAGGATCAGCACCCGGGCCACGAACTTGCCGGCGATCCTGTCGGCCATCTGCGCCACCGGCGGTTTCTCGGCCTGAACCCGGTCCAAAACCCGCATGATGCCCGACAGCCGGGTCTGGGAACCGGCCTTGACCACCCGGACATCCAGCGGATTTTCGCCGTTGATGCTGCCGGCATGCACGGTGTCGCCGGGCATCCGGGTCTCCGGCAGGTATTCACCCGTCAGGGCCGCCTCATTGAGGGTGGACTGACCGTGGACGATCTCACCATCGACGGGCAGGGTTTCCCCCGGCCGAACCCGAATCACATCCCCCGGTTTGATCGCATGCGCCGGTACGACCTCCAGATCCTCACCCTGCACGCGACTGGCGACGGTCGGCTGGAAGCCTGCCAGTGCGTTCCCGGTCAACCCGGCGCGGAACCGGGCCTGCACCTCGATGTAGCGGCCCAGGAGCAGGAAAAAGGTAAACATGCAGACCGATTCAAAATACACTTCCTCGCCGCCGAAGGCGGTCACCCAGGCGCTCGCCGCGTAGGCCAGACCAATGGCAATGGCAACCGGCACGTCCATGGTCAGGTGCCGGGACTGGAGATCTCGCCGGGCGTTACTGAAAAAGGGGCGTGCGCTGTAAAACACGACTGGGGTGGCGATCAGCAGACTGAACCAGCGGAAGAAACTGACAAACTCCGGTGACAGGTCATTCACCATCTCGAAATACAAGGGAAAGGCCAGCATCATGCTCTGGAACGAGCCGATGCCGGCAAGCACCAGTCGAATCAACATGGAGCGATGTTCCGATCGAAGGGCCTGTTCTGCTTCGTCTGGCTGGTAAGGGCGTGCGGTGTAGCCGAGTTCGTGGATGGCAATCAGCAAGTCGCTGAGTCGGCTCTGGTCTTTGGCCCAGACCAGGCGGGCGCGCTGGGTGGTGTGATTGACACTGAAAGACAGCACGCCCGGCTGTTTCTTCATGTGATTTTCCAGCAGCCAGATGCAGGCAGCGCAGGTGATGCCGCCTATCAGGAGTTGGGCTTCCTCGCCACCTTTGACCGGTGACACGAAGGCCTGCTGGACCAGGGGATGATCCAGCTCTCGAATACGGGCAAGTTCGGAGCTGGATAGCTGTCGGGGCGTGACCGCGGGCTCGGTGCGGATGTCGTAGAACCCTGATAAACCCTCACCACGGATGGTCTCGCAAACGGCCTTGCAGCCGCGGCAGCAGAAATGCTGTATTCGTCCATCCAGCTCAAGGGTAATCGGCGGTTCGCCGTCTGCCGGTTCGCCGCAGTGGAAGCATTCCAGGGCAGTCACCCTTTGGCGGCGCCTTCTGAGCTGACCGTGATGCCGTTGTCCGCGGGCAGCCAGGCTTCGCCTTTCAGGCGCCACTGGTTATCCGGCCCACGCAGGTCGTAATACCAGCGTCCATCAATGTCTTCAAGCAATTGGCCGCTGTACTGGCCCGTGCCAGTTTTCTGGAATTGAATGGTCCGGTCGCGATCGGCCAGCGTTGGATGAAAAAGATTCAGGACCAGGTAGGGAAAGTCAGCCGGTCCTTCGTCTGTCGACAGGTTCAGGGCGATGGTGCGGTCGTCGAATCGCATTTCCGCGATCATGCCGAGGTCTTTGGCCTTCTGGTCGCGCGCGATTTCCATGTTGATGCCGCGGCCTTCCTTGGAGTAATCGTCGGTCACCATGGTGTCTTCCAGGTTGGTCGCGATGATGATCATGGAGATGCACCAGATGATGGCGGCCAGCGGAAAAATGGTCAGGAACCAGAACCAGGGCTGGCGGAACCAGGGTGCTATCGGAGCTTGTTCGGTCATATCACTCATTCTCGTTTAAACAGTATGGTCGTCGCGCATTTCAGAATCAGCGGGTTGGACCAACAAATCGGCTTTCAGTTTCCAGCTTCAGCGACGTATCGGTTTGCGACTGGGCCTCAAAGAAAATCTCGTTGTTGGACTGGCTGATGGATTCTGGTGGCACATCAACCACCGTCGGCAGCGACCGGTTTTCGCCGCTTTCCACCGTTACTGACGTCCCGGTCAGAATCCGGATGCCTTCCAGGCCTCGCACTGAAATCGAAAACGTCTGGGGAACTTCGGTCATGTTGGCGATTTTCAGGGTGTAGGAATTCTCAACCCGTCCTTGCCCGTTAAAGCTGTACAGCGCGCCCCGGTCGCGGAGGGCATCCATCTGCGCCGGTACCCGCGTTGCAATGGTCACGACGATGGCCGCAATCATAATTGCCAGCACGGCACCGTAGCCAAAGGTACGCGGGCGAAGCAGCTTGGAAGTCTTGCCTTCCAGCTCGTTCTCGGTGGTGTAGCGTATCAGTCCCCTGGGGTAGTCCATCTTGTCCATGATTTCGTCACAGGCATCGATACAAAGGGCGCAGCCAATGCATTCGTACTGCAGGCCATCGCGAATGTCGATGCCGGTCGGGCACACCTGGACGCACTGGCCACAGTCGATGCAGTCGCCAAGGCCCGCCTCCGCCGGATCGGTTCCTTTTTTGCGGCCGCCCCGGGGTTCACCGCGGTTCGGGTCATAGGACACAACGCGGGTGTTGGGGTCGAACATCACCGACTGGAACCGGGCATACGGACACATGTACAGGCACACCTGTTCACGCATCCAGCCGGCATTGAGATAAGTGGCGATGGTAAAGAACGCTACCCAGAAGTAGGCCCACCCGTTGGCCTGGAGGGTAAAGAGGTCCGTGATCAGTTCCCGGATCGGGTAGAAGTATCCGACAAAGGTCAGCCCCGTGGCGAGGGCGACGAGAAGCCAGGCGGTATGTTTGGCCGACTTCTTGGCGATTTTGGCACCCGAGCGGGGGGCCTTGTCGAGCTTCATGCGTTTGTTGCGGCTGCCCTCGATGCGCTCCTCAATCCACATGAAGATAAAGGTCCACACCGTCTGGGGGCAGGTGTAACCGCACCAGACCCGGCCGAAGAGGGTCGTGATGAAAAACAGGCCGAAGGCGCAGATGATGAGCATCCCGGACAGCAGGATGAAATCCTTCGGGTAGAACGTCAGGCCGTACAGGTGAAATTCCCGGGCCGGAAGGTCGAAGTGGATCAGTGGCTGTCCGTCCAGGGTGATCCAGACAAACAGGAAGTACATGCCCATCAGCAGCATCAGGCTGACATTGCGGATGCGCTGGAAGAAGCCTTTGACTTCTTTCACATAGATTTTCTTGCGGCTGGCGTAGAGTTCGACACTTCCGGTTTTGTTGTTGTTATCGGAGGGGTCAGAGGATGGGTCAACCTGTTTGACCGGAATCTCACTGCTCATCGAAACCTCCCGATGAAAGGGTAAAGCGCTAAGGCGGCCCGGAGGGTCTGCTGATCTGTTCCAGGCTGTGTCCGGCGGGGCAGGGCACAGGCTGGAAAAGACCAGGCCGGGGCATGAGCCCCGGCCTGCTGACTCAGTTCGACAGGCTGTATACGTAGGCTGCGAGAATCTGAATCTGATCTTCTGACAGACGGCCGCTTTGGGCGGGCATCTGGTTCTGACGACCGTTCATGACGGTTTCCTTGATCCACTCATAAGTGGAGCCATACAGCCAGGTGTTGTCCGTCAGGTTAGGTGCACCAACAGATTCCATGCCCTTGCCGTCAGGGCCATGACACGCGGCACAGCCCTGGGCAAACACGGCCTTGCCGGCTTCTGCGGCTTCAGCGTCTTTCTCGCGACCACTGAAGCTCAGCACATAGTTAACCACCTGGTCGACCTGCTCATTGGTCATGTTGGGCATGACACCTTTTGCCGGCATGTTGCCCATGCGACCGTTGTGCAGGGTCTCGAGGATGGCGTCCGGCGAACCGCCGTACAGCCAGTCGTCGTCGGTCAGGTTCGGGAAGCCGACCTGGCCCCGGGCCGCTGAGCCATGGCAGACGGCGCAGTTGTTGGCAAACAGACGCTGGCCGATCTTCAGGGCGTCTTCGTTGGATGCCAACTCGACGACCGGTGTACTGCCATACTGGGCATAGATTTCGCCGTATTTTTCTTCTGCTTCGGCAACTTCAGCCTCCCATTGGTTGGCTGACGTCCAGCCCAGGACGCCCTGGAAGCTACCCAGTCCAGGGTACAGGACCAGGTAGCCCAGCGAGAAAATACAGGTGGCGATGAAAAGGTAGAACCACCACTTTGGCAGCGGATTGTCGTACTCCTCAATGCCGTCAAAGGAATGGCCGGTGGTGCGATCGGTTTCGGTATCGGTGGTCTGGTTCTTACGGGTTGCCCACAGAAGCCACATACAGCCGAAAATAGTACCGAGCACGATCACACTGATCCAGAGGCTCCAAAAGGTACTCATTGTTTCTTCTCCGTTTTTTCCTGTTCGAGAGTACGCTTTTCCACTTCGTCGTCATCGAAGGGCAGATGCGCTGCCTCGTCGTTGGCCTTTTTGCGGTGGGCGCTGTACGCCCACCAGACGATTCCGAAAAAAACCGCCATGACCAGAAGGGTTTGAATGCCGCGTAACTCGTTCAAATCCATGGGATCACCGTTTCTCTGAAATCACGGTACCGAGTTGTTGCAGGTACGCGACCAGAGCTTCGATTTCGAATTTGCCTTCGACCTGAGCAGACGCCTCGGCAATCTGTTCATCGCTGTAGGGCACCCCCAGTGACTGCAGAGTTTCCATCTTGGCCGCCGTTGCTGTGTGGTCTACACGGTTCTCAAACAGCCAGGGGAACGCTGGCATGTTGGATTCCGGAACCACACTGCGCGGATCGTACAGATGCTGGCGCTGCCAGGCGTCCGAGTAGCGGCCGCCGACACGGGCCAGATCCGGGCCAGTACGCTTGGAGCCCCACAGGAACGGCCGATCGTAGACAAACTCACCGGCGACGGAGTAGTGGCCATAGCGCTCGGTTTCAGCCCGGAACGGACGGATCTGCTGGGTGTGGCAGACGTGGCAGCCTTCGCGGATATAGATATCCCGGCCTTCCAGTTCGAGGGCGGTATAGGGTTCCAGGCCCTCAACTGGCTCGTTTGTCTCTTTCAGGAAGAACAACGGCACGATTTCAACGAGAAAGCCGCCGCTGATGGTCAGGATGATCAGTACGATCATCAGACCAATATTCTTTTCAACAATATCGTGGTTCATCTGACCTCTCTCCGTTTACGCCGTCTGGGCTGCTGCGCTTTCATCCGCAACGGCTTCTTTCTGGCGAATAGTCATGTACACGTTGTAAGCCATGACGAGCATGCCACTCAGGAAGATGACGCCGCCGAGGAAGCGGACGAAATACCCCGGGTAGGATGCTTCCAGCGATTCAACAAAGCTGTAGGTCAGCGTGCCGTCGGCGTTAACCGCGCGCCACATGAGGCCCTGCATGATGCCGTTTACCCACATCGCAACGATGTACAGGACGGTACCGACGGTTGCCAGCCAGAAGTGCACGTTGATCAGGCTGGTGCTGTACATGGCCTGGAGACCCCAGAGTTTGGGGATGAGGTGATAGACCGCGCCAATACTGATCATGGCAACCCAGCCCAGAGCACCGGAGTGAACGTGGCCGATGGTCCAGTCAGTGTTGTGAGACAGGGCGTTGACCGTCTTGATGGCCATCATCGGGCCTTCGAACGTTGACATGCCGTAGAACGACAGGGAAACGACCAAAAAGCGCAGGATCGGGTCGGTGCGCAGTTTGTGCCAGGCACCGGACAGCGTCATCATCCCGTTGATCATGCCGCCCCAGGAGGGCGCAAGGAGGATCAGGGACATGACCATGCCTGCGGTCTGCGCCCAGTCAGGCAGCGCGGAGTAGTGCAGGTGGTGCCCACCGGCCCAGACGTAAGTCGCGATCAACGCCCAGAAATGGACAATGGACAGACGGTAGGAGTAAACCGGACGGTTGGCCTGCTTGGGCACGAAATAGTACATCATGCCGAGGAAGCCGGCGGTCAGGAAGAAACCGACCGCGTTGTGACCCCACCACCACTGCATCATGGCGTCGGTCACGCCCGCGTAGGCGGAGTAGGATTTGAACGCGCTGGCAGGGAGCGCCAGGTTGTTGCCGATATGAAGGAACGCCACGGTAATGATGAAGGCGCCGTAGAACCAGTTGGCAACGTAGATGTGGGGCGTGCTGCGCTTCATGATGGTGCCGAAGAACACCAGTGCGAAGGCGACCCAGACCACGGCAATGGCGATGTCAATCGGCCATTCAAGTTCGGCGTACTCTTTGGACGAGGTAAGACCCATGGGTAAGGTGATGGCGGCGGCCACAATGATCGCTTGCCAACCCCAGAAGGTGAACGCAGCGAGGCCGTCCGAGATCAGGCGAGCCTGACAGGTACGTTGAACGACGTAATAACAGGTGGCGAACAGGGCGCTTCCACCAAAGCCGAAGATGACGGCGTTGGTATGCAGCGGCCGTAAACGACCGAAGTGCGTCCAGGGCAAATCCAGGTTCATCGCTGGCCACACAAGCTGGGACGCGATCAATACGCCCATACCCATGCCAACAATGCCCCAGACCAACGTCATGATGGCAAATTGTCTTACCACCTTGTAGTTGTAAGTCAGGTTTGCATTTACTGTGCTCATAGCCTTACCAATGGGTTTAGAGTGAGAAATTATGCGGGCGCAAGTATGGAGAAAGCATTAGCGCTTTGCAATGACTCAGGTCAACTCCGGAAAGCTGTCAAATGCGCCGAAATCAGCAACATGGCATCCTTGCACCGGCCACTAAAAGCGACGTTTTGGGTGTGGGCATATGCCGATGCCTGACGTCTAATGATAGTCCCTAAATAACCTTAGGTGAATGAAGTGGAATTGATTAAGACGAAAAGCTATGAGAAGGGGCCGGACGTGGTAATGATACTTGCGCACGGTGCCGGTGCGCCTGCGGATTCAGCGTTTATGAACGCTCTGGCCGATGAGCTCGACGCAAATGGCGTACCGAACGTGCGGTTCGAGTTTCCCTACATGCAAAAGCGGCGCGAGGACGGCAGGAAGCGACCGCCCGATCGTCAGCCGCGGCTGCTCGAGTGTTTTGCCGACGTGGTCAACCAGGTCCGTCGGGATGTGGGTAACGACTGCCTGCTGGTGGTCGGCGGGAAATCCATGGGCGGACGCATGGCCAGCCTCTTCGCCAGCGAACGCGCCGATATCGACGGCGTGGTGGGGTTCGGCTATCCCTTCCACGCCCCAGGCAAGCCGGATAAATGGCGAACCGGACACTTTGGCTCCTTACGCTGCCCGATGCTTATTGTGCAGGGGACCCGGGATCCGTTTGGAAGACAGGACGAGGTCGAGGCGCGGGCGTCGGAGTTGGCTGGGGTGCATCTTCACTGGTCGGATGGCGGTAATCACGATTTTCAGCCTTTGGCCCGTCAGAATAGCAGTCAGCAAGCCCTGATTGCGGAGGCGGCACAGCAGGCGCGGGCGTTCATCAGGGAGTCTGTCAAGCCTCAGGCTTTGTCCGCCAACGCCTGATTGGACACGATCACCCGGTTACGGCCTTTGCTCTTGGCCTGGTAAAGGGCTTCGTCGGCCCGGTCAAACAGGCTTGTCCTGTCTTCGCCATGAGCCAGAGTTGCAATGCCGGCGCTCAGAGTAATCCGGGCGGCGCGCCCGTCCGGGCTGGTCAGCGAGGAGCTTTCGATATCCTCAAGGATGGCTTCGCATACCTTTAATGCGCCACCCATATCGGTGCCCGGAAGCAGCAGGGCAAATTCCTCTCCGCCGAAACGCACGGCGACATCCCGGGGGCGTTTCACGTGCCGGGTCAGAATGTCGGCGATCAGTTGCAGGAATGTGTCGCCAAAGCCGTGACCCCAGGTGTCGTTGATCGTTTTGAAGTGATCCGCGTCGACGAGGGCGAGCGTCAGTGGCTGTCCGGTTCGCCGGGCCTCGGCACAGAGTTCCGGCAGGATGTTGTCCATGTGTCGACGGTTGTGAAGGCCGGTCAGTGAGTCGTTCAGGCTTAGCGTCGCCAGTTGCCGGTTGGCTTTCTCCAGTTCCCGCATGGTGTTTCGCAGTTGGGCCGTGCGCTCGTGAACCTTGAACTCCAATTCCGTTCTGGCGTTGTGCTCCACCGCCAGCAGTTTTTCATTGAGCAGTCGCCAGCGCTGGACCATGGCGTAGTTGAGCAAGACCACCTGGCCGCCCACGGCCACCTGCATCAGTGCCTCACGAGCGAGAAAATCCGCGAGATAGCCGAACGCGGCCAAGGCGTAGATCAGCCCACCTACCAGCATGACCAGCCACGCGAGCACGTACCACATCGCCGGCTGATAGCCGTGACGCCAACGAACCACGGCAATGACAAACAGGCTGCAGATGACCGTAAGCGCCAGGACTGTGTTGAGCAAGATTGTCTTGCTGTAGGGCAGCAACAGGGTCAGGGCGAGAAAGCCGACACAGAACCAGGCCAGGCCGGTCATCGCGGTTCCAGCAATGGTTTTCTGTTCGACGTCGAGGAAGGAGCGGCCGAACAATGTCATCGACAGGGCGCAGAGGACCAGGCTGAGGGGAATGGAGGTATTGGCGAAGCCGGTGCTGTCGGGCCAGAAATACTGGTTGGCGAAGCCACCCATGGCAAACATGAAAAGTCCCATGGCGGCCATATAGAAGGCGTTGTAGAAGTAATACACGGTGCCCGAACTGAAAAACAGCAGCAGATTGAACACCGCGAAAACCAGGAGGGCACCGTAGAAAAGCCCATGGGTCAGAGTCAGGTGATTGCTCAGGGCGATCACCTGTTCCGGAGTTTCGAACGTCAGGGGCACATTGAGTGCGCCGCTACTCTGTACGCGCAGAGTGATTGATCGGGTTTCGCCCTCGGCCAAGGTGACTGGGAGGAGGAAATACCGGTAGTCTATGCCTCTTGCGTCGAAAGGTCGCTGGTCTCCCGTGGCCAGGTGGTTGTATGGGCCATCACCTGACTGCCAGAACGTTACCTCGTCGAGCAGCGGATAGTTGAGTTTCAGGTACCAGAGTGCCTGGCGATGCCCGGTGTTCTTGACGTTGAGGTGCACCCAGTAAACGGATTTGGTGTGGCTGAATACCAGGTCGTGGCCGTTTGCGGGGGTCCAGTCCAGGTCCTCCGGCAAGCCGTCGGGCGAGCGTGCATCGTGCGCCGGATCGCCGGGCGCAGCGCTGTAAAAACAGATGAAGTGCATCAGCGACCGCCGGGATTCCGCGTTTGTGGCGTCAAGAGTCGGACACCCGGTCCCGGATGACTGGGCATCGGGTAACGCTAGAGCCGGTAGCAGGCTAAGACTCAGGATGGCGAACAGGCGCAGAACAGGCGACATCTGGGGATTCCCGCAAGCAGTAGATCAGAGAGTGTAGCCAAAGCACACAATCTTTGATGTTAAACAGTTTCAAATTTACAGGGTTGCCTTGAGAGGCCTCTGACAACAGGTATCCAATGGAACAGGTTCTTGCATTCTGTCGACCCGGCTTCGAAGCCGAGGCGGGTCGTGAACTGACCGATCAGGCCGCCGAGCGCGGTTTGTTCGGTTTCTTTGAGCCCACCAAAGGCGCTGGCATGGTCTGGTATTCGCTGGGAGGGTCGGAAGCGGCGGAGGATCTCCTGTCGCGACTGGCGCTGGCGGACCTCGTGTTCGTCCGGGACTGGTTCGTCGTCCTCGGTCGTTTCTCGTTGCCGGAACACGATCGAGTGGGGGCTGTCATTGACGGGCTCAGGAATCTGGAACGGGGCTACCCCGGGTGTGCACGCCTCGAGGTCAGGCTGCCTGAAAACAACGCCGACAGCGATCTGGGCAACTTTGCCCGTAAGTGGGTGTCTCCGCTATCACGTGGATTACGGGGGGCGGGCCTCCTGAAGGCCGATCAGAATGCCCCCGCTCCGGCCCGGCTTGAGGTTCTGTTGCCTGACTTTTCCGAGGCGGTCATTGGTTTCAGCCTGGAAGAAAACAGGGCCCGGTACGTCGGTGGCATTCCCCGGCTGCGTTTGCCGGCATCGGCGCCGAGCCGATCTGCCCTGAAGCTGGAGGAGGCGTGGAAAATTTTTCTGCCACCGGAACGGGAACTGGAGTATCTGGGCGGCGGCAAGAAGGCTGCGGATCTCGGGGCCGCACCCGGTGGCTGGACCTGGCAATTGGTGCGCCAGGGAATGCTGGTGTCGGCGATTGATAACGGGCCGATGAATCCCGAACTGATGGCATCCGGTCACGTCGATCACGTTGAGGCTGACGGGTACAGCTGGCGACCCAGGCGGGCAATAGACTGGATGGTCTGTGACATTGTGGACCAGCCTCGGAAAACCGCACGGCTGGCGGTCGACTGGCTTGCCGGCGGGTTTTGCCGTTACACGGTATTCAATCTGAAATTACCGATGAAGAAGCGCTACGATGAATGGCTGATTTGCCGTGATATCATTGAGAAAGGTTTGGCAGAAGCGGGCGTTGGCTTCAATTTGAAGGCCCGCCACCTCTACCATGATCGCGAGGAAATCACCTGTTTTATCGAGAGAACGGGTTAGAAAACGCTCTGTTCGAGGACGGTGATGGTTTCGTCCTGATCCATCATGGGAACCAGCTCGGACATGAGTTCCCGGCGCTCGGGCGAGCGGTACCAACGGTCCCAGTCGGCTTCGGAGCGCCAGTTGGCGAGGGTAATGCGGTGGTTGGGGTCATGGCTGTCGGCGAGTGTTTCGCCGGAAATAAAGCCTGGCGCACTGACCGCTTGTTGCAGGACTTTTCGGGCACGTTGCTCGTAAGCGTCTTCCAGGGTTTCGGCGATGTGGCGTTCAATCAGCACCCGAATCATGGCTTACCTCCAATTTTTTAGCTGTTATAAACAATAATTTAGCAGGTTTTCCGGAAAAATCAGGTTATCAAGCAGGAGAAAGTTTTGACGGCTTCAGAGTACGACGCAGAGCTGGATGCACGGGGACTTTTCTGCCCGGAGCCAGTCATGATGTTGCACAACCGCATCAATGACGTTGCGCCCGGACGCGTGCTTCGGGTTCGGGCCACCGACCCCTCGACCACCCGAGACATTCCCCGGTTCTGCCAGTTTCTCGGCCACGAGTTGGTCCGTGATGAGGAGCAGGGTGACGAGTTCGTGTTCCTAATTCGGAGAGGAGAGGCCTGACAGGATCAGGCCCCAGCTCCGAGCCCATTCAGGTGGCGAAGGAAGTCATCCCGGTCCATTTCGCCCAACACGCGCTGTCCCGTCATTTCCTGTCCATCCCGACCGTAGAACAGGATGGCGGGAGGGCCGAACAGCCCGAGCTCATCAAGTAGCGCCTGCTGCGCCGGCGTGTTGTCTGTCACATCAATCTGCAACAGGGTGTAGGGCGCGAGCGCCTGGATGACCTGCGGGTCGCTGAAGACGTTGCGCTCCATGACCTTGCATGAGATGCACCAGTCGGCATAGAAGTCCAGCACGACCGGGCGATTTTGCGTCCGCGCCTGATCCAGCCGGGCGCGAATCTGGGCCGGTGCGGCGACCCGATCGAAGCCGGCGTGATCGGAGCTTGCTTGGCCGGGCGTTGGCGTCGAGGCCACCGTAAAGGGGGTGAGTGGTCGCAGCGGATCGTTGGCACCACCCATGGCACCGGCAAGTAACGCCAGACCATAGGCAAAAAGCACCAGGCCCAGACCCTTCCGGGTTCGCGCCCAGCCGGCTTTGGCGGCATCGAAGGCGCCAAGCTGAACCCCGGTGATCGCAATGAGCAGGCCCCAGAGTGTCAGTGCTACCCAGGCCGGAACCAGTCGCTCAACCAGCCAGATCGCGACAGCCAGCAGCATCACGCCATAGAAGTGCTTTACCGTGGTCATCCAGTGTCCGCTGGTTGGCAAGAGTCTGCGACCGCCGACCGCCACCAGAATAAGCGGAAGCCCCATGCCGAGGCCGAGCGCGAACAGGGCGACACCGCCGATCAGGGCGTCCTGGGTGGTGGAAATGTAGAGCAGGCTGCCCGCCAGAGGTGCGGAAACGCACGGTGAAACAATGAGCGCCGACAGTGCGCCAATTCCGAAAATGCCCAATACGCGGCTGCCGGTCAGGTGGTGACTGGCGTCATTCAGCGGGTCGCGGATGAATCGTGGCAACTGGATTTCGAACAGATCGAACATGGAGAGTGCGAACACCACGAACAGTGTGGCAAACACCCCCAGCACCCAGGGCGACTGAAGCTGCGACTGAAGATTGAAGCTTGCCCCCAGCAGTCCGGTCACGACTCCGGCCGCAGCATACGTGAGTGCCATGCCCAGAACGTAGCTGACGGACAGCATCAGTGCATGGCCGGACGTGCGAGTGTTATGGCTGGACACCAGGGTCGAGATGATGGGCACCATGGGAAGTACACAGGGGGTAAAGGTCAGTCCCAGCCCAAGGAGGAAAAAAACGCCAACAATTACAACCGAGGATTGCCGGGAAAGAAAACCCGCGAGGCCGGTAGCGGACGACGTGTCTACCGAGCTGCCGTTTTCACTGGTGCTGCCGGGTGCAGGACCCTGGCTCGTGGCATCGCCGGGGTAGTACAGTACATCGCGGGTCTGCGGTGGATAACACAGGCCTGCCTCAGCGCAGCCCTGGTAGGTTACCTCCAGCTGGGCTTCCCGAACGCCGTCGGGCAGGGCAACCGGAACCCGAACCTCGACCGGATCGTAGAAAACGGTTACCTCGCCAAAGAATTCGTCCTGCACAACCTTCCCGGTCCGGGCGAACCGGGGTTCGCCGATCTCGACACCCTCGGTGGTTGAGGCAACACTGATCCGTTCCCGGTACAGGTAGTGGCCCGGGGTGATGTTCCAGGACAGTACCACGGAGTCGCTGTCCGTGCTGTAACTGAACGGGAGCGCCTCATCAACCGGCAGGAAGTCGTTGCTGTCGGATCCAAACAGGGAGTTGCCACTGGTGCCCAGGGCTGAGGCTGTTCCGGTCACCAGCAGAAGACCGATAAGCGTCAGCAGGTGGGTAAAGGCGAAGGCGCGTCGACAGTTCTGAAGGACCACAGCGGATACTGTCATGGGTTGATCTGGTTCCTGTTTGCAGTTCGTGATTAGTGAGTTCTGTGCGCCCGCGACGGGGTGTGTTCTTCGCGTGGCGTTCGAAGCCAGTGGACAAAGTCGGGACCCCAAAGTTCCCTCTGGTATTGATCGCTGTAAAGTCGCACAATAGCCAGCCAATGAATCACAGTCCAAATGATCTTATCATGCTGTTTAATGACTTGTTCCGGGAAGAATACCGGACGATTTTGGTCAAAGGCAGTGATGAACCCGAATACCTACCTGCCAATGAGCCGGATGGGGTCGCGCAAGTTGTCTTTGCGCACGGCTATTATGCCAGTGCCTTGCATGAAATCAGCCACTGGTGTATCGCCGGTGAGCGCCGTCGCACAATGCATGATTACGGTTACTGGTACTGTCCGGATGGTCGGACGCCCGAGCAGCAAAGGGCGTTTGAGCAGGTGGAGGTGAAGCCCCAGGCGCTGGAATGGCTTTTCTCCGTGGCGGCCGGATCCCGCTTCCATATCAGTGTGGATAACCTCTCCGGAGTGGGTGCTGCCGATGAGGCGGGCTTCAGACAAAAAGTCCGGATACAGGCTCGGCATTATCTGTCGAGCGGAATGCCGCGACGGGCCGAACAATTTTTTGATGCATTGAAAACCTTTTATGGAACCGCTGATACCGTGTTCGAATCCTGGCAAGAGGATGCCCAACGCATTGCTCCGGCGAGTTCCGCACTGAACATCCCGAGGAAAATTGAGACTGTATGACATCTGACCCAAAGCACACTGGCGACCTTCGATTCCAGGACCTGAATCTGGACAAACGTCTGCTGGATGCCATTACGGCGATTGGATTTGAATACTGCACGCCGATTCAGGCGGAAACCCTGCCCTGGACATTGGCGTGTGAGGACCTGATTGGCCAGGCCCAGACGGGCACCGGTAAAACCGCAGCGTTCCTGATCACCGCCATTCAGTCCCTGCTGGAAACCCCGATCCCGGAAAAGGACCGGTTTGCCTCTGAACCCAGGGTTCTGGCCCTCGCGCCCACGCGGGAGCTGGCGATGCAGATTGCCAAAGACGCCGAGCAGCTTTGCCAGCACACGGGTCACAACGTCGTGACCGTCGTTGGCGGCATGAACTACGACAAGCAGCGGGACCAGTTGCAGAACGAGATCGTGGATATACTGGTGGCAACGCCGGGACGGCTCATTGATTTTCTGGGTTCCCAGGATGTCTTCCTCGATCAGCTGGATATTCTGATTCTGGATGAGGCGGATCGCATGTTGGACATGGGGTTCATTCCCGATGTGAAACGAATCATCCGCAAATGTACAGCCAAGGAAGAACGTCAGACCCTCCTGTTCAGTGCCACATTCAACCAGGATGTGCTTAACCTGGCGTCCATGTGGACCAAGAATGCCGAGTTCGTGGAAATCGAGCCGGAGCAAAAGACAGCGGAGCGGGTCGAACAGACGGTATATCTGGTCGGCGATGATGAGAAATTGCCGGTTCTGGTGAACTACCTCAAACGTCCGGAAGTGGAGAAGGCCATCGTCTTCGCCAATCGCCGCGACCAGTGTCGGGATCTCGAGGAGGACTTGCGTAACCAGGGGGTCAAGGTTTCCCTGATGTCCGGAGAGATCGCCCAGAACAAACGCCTGAAGACGCTGGAACAGTTCAAGAAAGGTTCCATCCAGGTGCTGGTCGCCACTGACGTCGCAGGTCGTGGTATTCACGTCAACGGCGTAACCCACGTTTTCAACTACAATCTTCCCGACAATGCAGAAGATTATGTCCATCGCATCGGCCGTACCGGACGGGCGGGCAAGCATGGGGTGTCGGTCAGCTTTGCGGGGGAGGATGATTCCTTCGCACTGCCGGCCATCGAGGCGTACATCAGCCAGAAACTGAAAACGGCGGTGCCGGACGAGGCGTTGACGGTGGCAATGGAAAATCCGCCGATCACCCGCAAGCGCGGTCGCCGCCCCCAGGGTGGTCGCCCTGGCTCCGGTGGTCGCAATCAGCGTCAACGCAGGAACTGACAGGGCCGGACAAGGATCATGTTGATCGTAGCAGACGAAAACATCCCGTTACTGGACTCTTTCTTCGGAGATTTCGGGGAAATACGTCGGGTATCGGGCCGGACGATGACGGCCAGCGACGTCAGGGACGCCGATGTGCTTCTGGTTCGGTCCGTCACCCGGGTTGGCCCGGAACTCCTTGAGGGTAGCCGAGTCCGGTTTGTGGGCACGGCAACCATTGGTACCGATCACGTTGACCGTGACTGGCTGGAACAGCAGGGCATCCGCTTTTCCGCTGCGCCGGGTTGTAACGCGAACAGCGTCGCCGAGTATGTGCTGGCTGTACTGTCCCTGCACGCAGAGCGGCGCGCCCTGGCCGACTGGACGCGTCTGAGTGTCGGGATTGTTGGCGTCGGAAACGTCGGTGGCGAGCTTGCCCACAAGCTTGAGCGACTGGGATTCGAAGTGCGGTTGTGCGACCCGCCCAGAGCTGAACGGGAGGAAGGCGGCGACCAGGAATTCGTATCCCTTGATGAAGCGCTGCAGTGCGATGTGATTACGCTTCATACGCCACTGACCCGGGATCAGCAACATGCCACCTATCACATGCTCGGGGAAAGCCAGTTGGCGTCGCTGACCTCGGACCAGCTGCTGATTAATGCCGGCCGTGGCGAAGTCATCGATACCGGAGCGTTGCACGCCCGTTTGGCTCAGGCTAATGCACCGGTCGTGGCTCTGGATGTCTGGGAGCGGGAGCCTCGCATTGATCCGGAGCTGGTTGACCAGGTCTGGTTGGCGACCCCTCATATTGCCGGCTACAGCCTTGAGGGAAAGGTCCAGGGCACGGAAATGATTTATCGCGCACTCAGCGGCTACCTTGGTCTGCCGGTGCGCAAAAAGGCGGGGCAATTCCTGCCCGAACCGGCCTTGAGTAAGGTTTCGTTTACCAGTGCCGCAGATGAGGACGATGCGATCAGGATTGCGCTTCGGGCCTGTTATGACCCGAGGCAGGATGATGCCCGGTTGCGGTTTGCCATGGGGGGCTCGGCCGAGGAGAGGGCTGCGGCCTTTGATCGGCTGAGGCGGGATTACCCGGTGCGCCGGGAATGTTCCAGCCTGAAGGTGCAGTTGAAAGGCACGAGCAAATCCCTGCAGGACAGCTTCAGGGCAATCGGATTCAAGCTGAAGATCTGATCGAGGATCTGGGCATAGAAAAAAACCGGGGTTTTTGCCCCGGTTTTTTGTTTTAGAGTGTGGCCTGTTTCAGGGCCTCAATCCGGTCTTCCAGCGGCGGGTGGGTCATGAACATGGCGCTGAGGCCGCGACGAGCTCCCCGATTGATACCAAATGCCTGTAACGTGTCGGGCATCTGATCCGGAATTTCGCTCTCCTGTTTCAGTCTCGCCAGTGCACTGATCATGGCAGATCGGCCCGCCAACTGCGCGCCGGCGATATCCGCCCGGAACTCCCGGCGACGGGAGAACCAGAACACGATGGTGCTGGCAAGGATGCCGAGCACGATTTCTGCCGCAATACTGACCACGAAGAAACCGATACCGTGCCCGCTCTCATTCTTGAAGATAACGCGGTCAACAAAGGAGCCAATCACCCGGGAGGCGAAGATCACAAATGTGTTGACGACGCCCTGGATCAGCGCCAGTGTCACCATGTCACCGTTGGCAACGTGGCCAATCTCATGGCCAAGCACGGCCCGGATTTCATCCTTGTCGAAACGGTGCAGGAGACCTTCACTGACCGCGACCAGCGCATCATTTTTGTTCCAGCCGGTGGCAAAGGCGTTGGACTGGGATGCAGGGAATATCGCAACCTCGGGCATGCCGATACCGGCGTTCTTGGCAAGAACTGCCACGGTGTCCATAAGCCAGCGTTCGGCGGGAGTGCGGGGGGAGTCGATGACCCTCGCCCGGGTGCTCCACTTCGCCATCGGCTTGGATATCAGCAGTGAAATAATCGCCCCGGCGAATCCGAACACTGCGGCAAATGCCAGCAGTGAGCCATACTGAATGCCGTTTTGTGACAGGTAGCTGTCCACGCCCAGTAGTCTCAGCGTGAAACTCGCTACCAGGATGACTGCAAGGTTTGTGGCGAGAAACAACAGAATCCGCATGTTAGTTCCCTGATTAATGAGTCAAACACGTAAAGCTGTGCCTAAGACCGGAATATGTGGTCGTGGTTCTGGGGTTCAACGTCCTTGCGCCGATTTAATGTTTGCGATCGGCGAAGAATGTCGCCTGGACAACCTGGCTGATGCGCCCGGAATGGCCGCTTTTCAGCGCTTTCCGGATCAGGTGGATGTGGGTCGAAAGGTCCTCCTGAACGGATGGAGGTAAGTTGTCATCGGCCGGGGCCTTGCTTTGGGCCAGGGCTTCACTGAGTGCAGACGGCGCCGGAGCGCTCAGGCGAACGAAAGCGGCGTGGGTCAGAACCGCCTGATCCAGCGCTTCCTGGCGGATGGTATCCACGTATCGCAGCAGGCCTTCTTCCTCCAGCCAGAGCAGGGCTCCGAAGCAGGCCATGTGACGCTTGCTGTGAAGTCCGAATTCATCCGGCTCGTCCGGGCCGGCGATGTCCTCCACAAAGAGGTTTACGCGACGAGGAAAGACGCCGTAGAGCTGGACAAGTGCAATCGCAACGTCCTTGTAGAACTCCTCTACGTGAATGTCAGCCATGGATACTCCGTTACTGCTGGTAGTTGCCAAGAAAACGACCTAGCCGCGACATGGCGTCTTCAAGGGTATCTTCCCTCGGCAGGAAAACCACACGCAGGTGCTGTTTGTCATCGATGTTGAAGGCGGAACCCTGCACCAGGAGGATTTTCTCCTGAAGCAGCAGGTCCAGTACCAGTTTTTCATCATTGACGATCGGGAAGTACTTCGGGTCCAGCTTCGGAAACAGGTAAAGCGCTCCCTGGGGTTTCACACAGCTGACGCCGGGAATATCGTTCAACATTCGCCAGGCGGTCTCGCGTTGTTCGTACAGGCGCCCGTCTGGCGCGACAAGGTCGTTGATGGACTGGTAGCCACCCAGCGCGGTCTGGATCGCCAATTGGGCAGGCACGTTGGCACACAGGCGCATGTTGGACAGCATTTCGATCCCCTCGATGAGATCGTTAGCCCGGTGCTTGGCGCCACTGATGATCATCCAGCCAGACCGATAGCCCGCGGCCCGGTAGTTCTTGGACAGCCCGTTATAGGTGAAGAAGAGCACATCGTCTGCGAGGGAAGCGGTAGAGACATGCTCAGTGCCATCGTAGAGAATCTTGTCGTAGATTTCGTCCGAGAGCACGATCAGGTTGTGCTGGCGAGCCAGTTCGATGACCTGCTCGAGGAGTTCCGTCGAGTATACCGCGCCCGTCGGGTTGTTGGGGTTGATCAGAACAATCGCCCGGGTGCGGCGGGTGATTTTTTTCCGGATATCGTCGATATCTGGAAACCAGTTCTGCTGCTCATCACAACGGTAGTGCACGGGCTTACCGCTGGAAAGGGTGACCGCAGCGGTCCAGAGCGGGTAGTCGGGCGCCGGGATGAGGACCTCGTCACCGGTGTTCAGCATCGCCTGCATCGACATGACAATCAGTTCGCTGACGCCATTGCCCAGAAAAATATCGTCGATGTCGACTTTATCAATGCCACGTTGCTGACAGTAATGCATAACGGCTTTCCGGGCCGAAAAGAGTCCCTTGGACTCGACGTACCCCTGGGCCAGATGCATGTTGTAAATGACGTCCTGCTGAATTTCCTCCGGCACATCCAGTTCAAAGGCGGCGGGATTTCCAATGTTCAGTTTCAGGACCCGGTGGCCTTCCTCTTCCAGTCGACGCGCTTCCCGCAGAACTACGCCACGTATCTCATAGCACACGTTATCCAGCTTGGCGGATTTGTAGTAGTTCTGCATAAGGCCCGGGTTTCCTTGGTCTGAATTCGGAAAATAAAACTGTTGTGTAACAGGCCTTTATTCTAGCGGAGCGAGGGGCGGCGGCAACAGGGGAATTATGATGAATTGTGGCGTGGTCGGGCAGATTTGGCGGTTAAAGCTGGAGTCCTGTTTGAGCGGATGACCATTCAGGCCCGGAAAGCCTTGGTTTTCCATTTAGCATTGTGCACAATTGAATTTCGGAAAATATAAATAAACAAGCCCAAGGAGGCCTGTGTGTCTGAATCGAGCGTTTACGACTTCACTGTCACCGACATCAAGGGAAACGAGAAAAGCCTGGCTGATTACCGTGGCAAGGTGCTTCTGATTGTGAATACCGCCAGTAAGTGCGGCTTTACTCCCCAATTCGAGGGTCTGCAGACCCTGCACAAGGAGCTGGGAGAAAGTGGCCTTGAGGTGCTCGGGTTCCCTTGCAATCAGTTCATGAATCAGGATCCGGGCAACGACGATGCCATCAGTGAATTCTGCAGCCTCAATTACGGCGTAGACTTCCCGATGTTCTCGAAGATAGAAGTGAACGGCTCGGGCGCCCATCCGCTTTACCAGTTTCTGAAGCGTGAGGCCAAGGGCCTGATGGGTTCTGAAAAGGTAAAGTGGAACTTCACCAAGTTCCTGGTGGGCAAGGACGGGCAAGTGATTCGACGCTATCCGCCGACGGCCAAGCCCCAGGATATCCGCAAAGACATCGAGAAGCTTCTGTAGCCATGGGAATACCCGACGGGACACTGTCTCTGGAAAACCAGATCTGCTTTGCGCTCTATGCCGCCAACCGGGCGGTGACTGCCCGTTACCGCCCGCTGCTGGCGGATCTGGATCTCACCTACCCGCAATACCTCACCATGCTGGTGTTGTGGGAGCAGAAGGAGGGCGGGGGCGTTACCCGGGTATCCGATCTCGGCCGCCGGCTTAGATTGGACTCGGGAACCCTGACGCCCCTGTTGAAAAGGTTGGCCGACCGGGGGCTGCTGGAGCGTCGACGGAGTGCCGAGGATGAGCGGGTGGTCACACTGACGCTGACCGACGCCGGTTGGGCGTTGCGGGAGAAAGCGGGAACGATTCCCGAACGCCTGCTGTGTTCGGTCGGTGTTGAGCCAGAGCGACTGAAAGCATTGCGGCAGGAATTGAAAGCGGTGCTTACGGCTCTTGAGGGGGAGGGGGGGCCCAGCGACTGATTGCCGCCCGCAATTCCTCCCGGTTGTATGGTTTGGTGACGTAATCGTTCATGCCCGCGGCTATGCAGTCCTCTCGGTCTCCTTGCATGACATTGGCGGTCACGGCGATGATTGACAGGTCTTTCCATTCCGGATTCTTCCGGATTTTACGAGTGGCCTCGTAGCCATCCATCACGGGCATCTGGCAGTCCATCAGCACCAGGTCATAATTCCGCGCGTGCAGGGCATCCAGAGCCTGTTGGCCGTTTTCAACGTGTTCCACCTGATGCCCAAGTTTCTTGAGCAGGCTGCTGGCCACCATCTGGTTCACCTGGTTGTCTTCGACCAGCAGGATCTTGAGTGGTCTGCTGTCCTCCTCTTTACGGGCCACCGGGGCGGGTTGGAATGCCGTCTCGTTGCGGAGAATTCCGACAGCCCGGCACAGACAGCGGTAAAGCTCGTCCCGGCGAACCGGCAGGGACAGGATCTGGTCCTCGGGTTTGCCGCGAACCGCCGAGCCGGATCGGTCGGCGAGAATCACACCCTCTCCCTGCCAGGTCGGGGCAACTCTGTCGGTATCCTCGGCCAGCACGATCAGGATACCCTTGTGGTGCTGACTGATATCCCACGCCGGAATCTGCCAGGCGCTGAGTTGCCGTTCGATCGGCCGGCGGTGCGGGTTGTCAGCGGGTATGGCCAGAGCTACACCAATCTCACGAAGTTTGGCAGCGACCTGCGGTAACCCGTCGGGGCTGCTGTCCTCATGCATTGGCAGCGGGAGCGTGACCGTAAAGTGAGTGCCACGGCCCTCTCTGGAGTCCACCAGAATCTGACCGTGCATTCGCTCCACCAATTGCCGGCAGAGGGTCAGGCCCAGGCCCGTGCCTCCGTACAGTCGGGTGGTGTCAGCATCCGCCTGGGAGAACGGTGAAAATATCCGGTGCAGTCCCTCAGAGGACATGCCAATGCCGGTGTCGATGACATCCAGTCTGAGGCTTCCGGCCGAGTAGGCCGCCTTGACATACACCGAGCCCTCGTCGGTGAACTTGATGGCGTTGCTGAGGAGGTTGTTGAGTATCTGGCGGGCCCGGGTCGGGTCACCCAGAAAGCTCTCGGGGAGGGCGGGATCTACCTCGCTGACCAGATCAATCCGTTTGCGGCGGGCCTGTTGCGCATGCAGGGTGGCGGACTCTTCGATCAGGTTACGCATGCTGAAGGGTATGTTCTCCAGGCTGAGTTTGCCGGCTTCGACTTTCGAGATATCGAGGATATCGTTGAGCAGGCCAAGCAGGCTTTCCCCCGCGTTGAAGGCGATCTCCAGCCGATTGCGTTGGGTCGAGTCCAGTTCCCCTTCAAGAGCGAGGCCCAGCATGCCCAGCACCCCGTTAAGGGGGGTGCGGATCTCATGGCTCATGCTGGCGAGAAAGTTGGCCCGGGCCCGGGCTCGACGGACTGCGTCTTCCTTGGCCTTGATCAGCGCGCGGTTACCGCGCTGGAGCGCATCGTTTTTCTCCGAGATCTCGCGCGTCCGGTCTTCCACTTCCCGTTCCAGTTGGAATGAGTAGTTTTTCATGGCACTTTCGGCGGTCCGGAGCTGGGCAAGGCTGGAATCAATGGTCTCGAGGTGCTGGTTGATAATGCCCACCATGGTGCCGATTTCGTCGTCCTGGTGGTTGGCCGGCACCGGCAGTCGGACTTTCTCCGGGGTACTCGCCTTGACCTGCGACAACGCGCTGATTACGTTCAGCATTGGCCGTGTCAGAACCAGATAAAAAATACCCAGCAGGGCCGCCGTGAGGGTCAGGCTCTTGAGCAGACCGCTTATAAGCGTGTAAGTGGCGCGTTCGAGAAACTGGAGGCCGTAATGATAGGTGTCGATGGTGACGATCAGTTGCCCCAGTGGCAGGTCCTCAAGTTGCGGCACTCGCAACTCCTGGCTGAAAACCCGGCTGGAATCGAACAGCAAGTCGCTGGCCCAGCGGTAGGGCGAGTCCGGGCTGCTCTGGCTTGCGGCGGCCATGGTCTGGCCATCGTTGTCGATGATTCTGGCGTCGATCGTGGCCGGGTGGCGAAGCAGACCGTCCAGCAGTTCCTCGGCCAGCCGGACATCAATGTTGTAGGCAATTTGGGAGGCCGGGCTCACACTGATATTAATCAGGGCGTGAATTTCCTCCTCCATGGATGCCCGGGCGTTAAAGTAATCCAGGGTGATCTGAATCAGGTTCAGTACGAGCCCCAACGCCATGGCGACCAGAACCGTATCTCGGGTCAGACGGAAGGAGAGTCGCTTTCTGAAACCATTGATCACTGGAGTTTACTGTCCCTGTTAACGGGGCAGTGTGAGCTGCCCGGTTCAACTGCCGTTAATCGTCGTAGTCGGCCTTTTTCTTCCATTCGTCGTCATGCAGGAAGGTATCCCACTCACGATCCAGCTTGGATGCGGACTCGGCACTTGCAGTGTCCCGGCCTTCATTGCTCAGTGCTTCCAGTTCCTTGATCCGGGTTCGGAAGCTTTTGACGGCTTTCATCGCCAGTGGGTTGTCGCGAGATTTGCCCATCTCGGTACTGGCAAGGTGATAGGCGTGAATGGCCTTGCGAATCTGGTTCTGACGAACATAGTCCCGAGCCTGGAAAACATGCAAGTCCGCGTGGGTCTTGTGAACCAGGAACAGCACGTACTTCAGGTTCTTCTTGGCACTTCCGGCGTCTATCCGGCCGCTCTTGTGCATGCCTTCGATCATTTTGAACAGATTTTGCAGCAACTCCTTCACGTAAGTGGATTTCTCCGGCGAGTCAATCTTGACCGGTGCCCGGGAGTCCTGCTTTTCGAGAATCTGGGTCTTGAGCTGCAGTGTGGAGTCCTGCCACTTCTTGACGGGAAGGTTTGCTTTGAGGGCGACCAGGTCAGAGCAAGCTTCTTCCATGCGCTTGATGAGAAGCAGCTTGAGGTCGGTGGTCAGGTATTGGCCGGGAATCTCAGACAGTAACCGTTGGGCCCGATTGTAGGCGTCTTCCTGCGCCGTCACCTTTCGGGCGCGCTCTATTCGGGCTTTCTCACGCATCTGGCTCAAAACGATGATCGCGATGGAGATCGTTACGAGGGCAGCCAGTACTATTACGATTGTTGTTGTATCCATCTTGTCAGCGATGACTCCGGCTTCTGGATCAATGGATGGCAGGTGCGAATGCCGGCCTCAAGCTACCGATAGTATTCAGTAACCCAAGGAAAGACTAGCAGAATTACGGTACTGAAACCGTTGCAAAATGTGAAAGTTGCCGCTCTGTATTGATTTCGTGAATCATCTGTTTCGTGTATATTGCCCTGGTGAATGATGGGGTGGTCTTCCGCCTATCCGCCTATCCGCAAATCTGCCTGGCCTTCCGGAGTTACCGATGGATATTTCCCGCGTTGATCTGAATCTGCTGGTTTACCTTGATGTCCTGCTGCGGGAACGGAACGTCACCAAGGCGGCAAACCATCTTGGTATAACCCAGCCGGCCATGAGCAACGGGCTCAGGCGCCTGCGGGATCTGTTCGGTGACCCCTTGCTGGTCCGCACCAGCGAGGGTATGACGGCCACCGAGCGCGGCCGTGAACTGCAGCCGTTGGTACGGAGTATACTGTCGGATATTGAGCAGGCGGTGCAGGAAAAAACGCCATTTTCCGCACTCGAAAGCCAACGGGTGTTCCGCATCATGGCCAGTGATTATGCCGAGTCCTGCCTGATGCCCAGGGTTCTGCGACGGATTCGCCAGGAGGCACCGCACGTCACCCTGGATGTACTGACACCCAGTGACGTCAGCTTCCTCGACGTTGAGCAGGGTCGGCTCGACATGGCCATCAACCGGTTCGACAAGATCCCGCAATCCTTCCATCAGAAAACGCTCTGGACCGAATACTTCTCCTGCCTGATGAACGCCCGGAATCCGATTCTGAAGGAGCCGTTTACTCTCGACACTTACCTGGATGCGAGCCATATCTGGGTCAGCAAAACCGGTTTTGGTGTCGGCGTGGGCGTGAATCCCAAAGATGTCCAGCGTCTTGGCTGGGTAGATGAAGCCCTGTCCCGGATGGGGCGAAAGCGCCAGATATCGGTGTTTACCCGCCATTACCAGGTGGCCATGCTGCTGGCCGAACAGCACGACCTGATCGCAACCCTGCCTTCCCGTGCGGCGTGGCTGCAGAAGGACAACCCGGACCTTGTGGTCAAGGTACCGCCTTTTGAAATTCCGCCTTTCGAACTGAAAATGGCCTGGAGCCCGTTGCTGCAGCACAACAGCGATCATCAGTGGCTACGCAAACTGATTGCGGAGGTTGCCGAAGACGTGGACCGGGAGTTTGCGCCGTTCGGCGCCCAGTTCGAATCCGCTGAAGTGCCCCGGGTGCAGCATTCAGAGCGGTAGTTCCCTCAGCTCCAGAGAGCTCCGGCCGGTGTCCCACATGCGCTGGAAGTTTTCCCCAAGCAGCTTTACCCGACCACCATCAGAAAACTTTGCAAACCCCTCGGGTTTGTAAAAGTCGTGGCGGTATAACACCCCGGAGCGGTCAGCCAGGAGGAACGGCTGGTCGTCAACCGGGTAATCGTCGTTTACCAGTCGAAGTTCAATCCTGCTGGGCAACCGGCGCATCAACTCAACCAGTTGGTGACGGCGCTTGACCAGGGGCTTGTCGTCGTGGATCAGCAACCTGATGTCACTTAGCCTGTGCATTCTCGCCAGAGCGGAGACCAATTCGCGGAACCGATGCCGATCATAAAGATCGTGATCCAGGAAACGATCGTAGAGCCAGAGTCGTTGTCCCGCCTGACCCACCATTGAATCCATCAGGCTGACCATGTGGTGTTCGTTGGAGAACAGCCAGGTTTCCGAATCTTCACCAAGAATCATCGGCGCGGTGCGCTGGTCGATCTCGCAGGCCACGAGTTCAGGCGACAGGCAGCGCATGTCGACGTGGGGAATCCCGGCATCGTCGTAGGGACTGGAGCAGACATGGAAACCAGAACGCTGGTAGAAAGAAATCGCATGTTCCTGGGCTGAAAGCCGAAGCTCATCGAAATGACCGGCGGCCTCGGAAATCAGGTGATGCAGGAGAGCTTCACCGATGCCCCGTCCACGGAAGCCCGGAAGAATCGCCATGCGACCGATATGACCGGTCTCTCCGAGGGTTGAGAACAGTCTGGCGACGCCGACGGGGGTGTTATCCGGCAGGACCGCCAGGTAATGGTCGGCAATCTCGTCGGTGTCATCCCACTCCAGCTCGGGCGGTACGTTCTGTTCTTCAACGAAAACCCGCTGTCGGATGTCGCGGATATGACCCGGAGCCAGTTGCCAGCTGTACTTCCTGAATTTCACTCTCATGGCGACCAACTATTCGAAGTAGACCGAACCCTGATTATACAACGTGCAGAGCAGCCCAAGCAGGGCCTCGTCATCGGCAAATCGGGCAAGCCGTTCTGAGTCGATGCGTGCGCCGGCGCAGAGGAGTTCGGCCATGGGCCGGGCGTCGCCTTTCAGGAGATACTGTTCACCGTCAACGAACAACGCGGTTTCGTCCTCGAAATCGTAATAGGCGAAGCGGGAGCCTTCGTTCCAGCGAAGCTGTTCGCCCGCATGGATGGCAGCAGCGAACTCCTCAACGGATGCTGGCTCCTCTGCCGGCACCACAATGTCCATGTTCTTGGGAGCGGTGGCGTACTGGCCGAACCAGAGGGAAAGCTGGCGTCGATCGCCCAGTTTTTCCCGCAGCACGGCATCGAGTTTGTCGATCACGGCTGGCTGAATGGTTCCCGGATTGTCCTGAACCTGCAGATCCGGGTCGTTCAGGTGATCGCTGGCATCGGATTGGCTACAGAGAAAATCGGTGAACCCGGTCAGGACGTCGTCGATCGTGGGGGCCCGGAATCCCACGGACAGCGTGATGCAGTCGTTCTCGGCGACCCCGTGGTGGCCAATTCCCGGTGGCAGGTACAGCATGTCCCCCGGGGCCAGGGTGACTGTCTCTTCACCATCCCAACTGCTCAGGATTCGCAGCGGGGTGCCCTCCACCCGGGGCGAGGTGTGGTCACAGTGGCCGCCAAACGTCCAGCGACGACGGCCCTGCGCCTGAAGCAGGAATACATCGTACTGATCATAGTGCGGTCCGACACTGCCGCCCTTTGGCGCAAAACTCGCCATGATGTCATCGAGGCGCCAGTTGGGGACGAAGCGGAAATGCTCCAGCAAGTCAGCGACTTCCGGAACCCAGTGATCCAGGCCCTGAACCAGTAATGTCCAGTCATGCTCTGGTAGCTGGCTGAAACGTTCCGGGCTGAAGGGGCCGTTGTGCAGCTGCCAGGGTTTGCCTTCGTCGTTTTCGATGACGATCCGGGACTCGACGGCTTCCTCGCAGGCGAGGCCGGCGAGCTCCTCCGGGCTGACCGGGGATTCCAGGTCCGGAAAGGCCTGGCGGATAACCAGCGGTTTCTTCTGCCAGTAATCCCGCAGAAATTCGGAGGCCGTCAGTCCGCCAAGCATGTCCATATGTGCGCTCCCGGTATCAGATGTTGCGTGCCTGATCGATGGCATTTCCAATGTAGCTGCCCGGAGTCAACGCCATCAACTCCTTCTTGGCAGCCTCGGGAATGTCCAGGGTCTCAACGAAATTCTTGATCAATTCCGGCGTCATTGCCTTGCCGCGGGTCAAAGCCTTGAGCTTTTCGTAGGGCTTTTCGATGTTGTAACGACGCATAACCGTCTGGATCGGTTCCGCCAGCACTTCCCAGGCATGGTCAAGATCTTCGTCAAGGCGTGCAGGGTTGATTTCCAGTTTGCCCAGGCCTTTCAGGGTGGCTTCGTAGGCGATCAGGCTGTGGGCGAAGCCAACACCGAGGTTGCGCAGTACGGTGGAGTCGGTCAGGTCGCGCTGCCAGCGGGAAATCGGAAGCTTGGCGGAGAGGTGGCCAAGCAGTGCATTGGCAATGCCCAGATTGCCCTCGGAGTTCTCGAAATCGATCGGATTGACCTTGTGAGGCATGGTGGAGGAGCCCACTTCACCTTCCACGGTCTTCTGCTTGAAGTAGCCCAGAGAAATGTAGCCCCAGATGTCGCGGTCCAGATCAATCAGGATGGTGTTGAAGCGGGCCACCGCATCGTAAAGCTCGGCGATGTAGTCATGGGGCTCGATCTGGGTGGTGTACGGATTCCAGTCCAGACCCAGGCTTTCGATAAACTCCCGGGCATTGGCGGACCAGTCAATGCTGGGGTAGGCAGAAAGGTGGGCGTTGTAATTGCCAACCGCGCCATTGATCTTGCCCAGCAACTCGGTTGCGCGAATCTGCTTGAGCTGACGGCGCAGGCGATGAACCACGTTCGCCAGTTCCTTGCCGACCGTGGTCGGGGAGGCCGTCTGGCCATGGGTACGGGACAGCATGGGCTGCTCCGCGTGCGCCTGTGCCAGCTCGCCCAGTTTCGCGATCACCTTGTCCATTGCCGGCAGCAGGCCATGGTCGAGGCCTTCACGCAGCATCAAAGCGTGGGAGAGGTTATTGATGTCTTCGGAGGTGCAGGCGAAATGCACAAATTCGGTGACCGCGTGCAGCTCCGGGAACTCGGCAATCTTTTCTTTGATGAAGTACTCGACCGCTTTCACGTCGTGATTGGTCGTGCGCTCGATGTCTTTGATGCGTTCCGCATCCGGCAGTCCGAACTCGCTAACCAGTTTGTCGAGGAACGCGTTCGCCTCGGCAGAAAATGCGGGCACTTCAGCGATCTCCGGGTGGGCCGCCAGTTTCTGCAGCCAGCGAATCTCGACGGTCACGCGGTTCCTGATCAGGCCATATTCACTGAATATGTCTCGGAAGACGCTGACTTTATTGCCGTAACGTCCATCGACCGGGGAAATGGCGGTCAGGGCGGTGAGTTCCATCGAAAACCTCTCAAATCATCAAAGAAACGGGACAAAAGAAAATGTGGGGCGCATATGATACACCAGCACCGCGCCCGAATCAGTCGTATCGAAGCTACAGGGGACGATTGGCTTGCTCTGCCAGCTCCCGGGCGTGCCGAATGACCTTTTTGCGGGCGAAGATCAGTTGCCACCGCCGGCCGCCAGTCTGGCGCCAAAGTACGGCTGAACGGATGCCCGCGAGCAGCAGGGCGCGAACCTTGGCGGCGTTCTCTTCCTGCTGGAGAACCGTGGGGTTGCCACTGACCTGGATCCTCAAGCGGAAGGTGCTGATGGTGTCAGCATAGACCGACGCCAGGTTGCTGATCAGGTTGCCATGGGTGTAGCCAAAATGACTGGCCGTGTGCCGGGCCTGATCGATTCGGCTGCCGATGACGTCCAGCATGTCCGGCCGCCGGTTGAGCTTCGACTCCAGGTGAATGAGGTTCAGGACGTAGCGGAGGACTTCGATATCCTGTTGCTTGCTCTGCTCACTCAGAACCGCTGAGAGCGTGACCAGACCTTCCCGGATATCCGCCAGATCACCACCATACACGTCCAGCGTTGACGCCGGATCGGTGGCAAACAGGGAACGGATACAGGTTTCCAGGCTGGCCTCAGAGCATTGGCCGTTATGTGCGATTTGCTGGACCAGATTGGCTGCCTGGAATACGCCAGCGAGAGCGAGGGTCTGATCATTGAGAGTTCGGCTCATGCACCGGCTTCCTGTTGTGGCATTGTGGCCAGGCGCGCCGGCAGAGCTTCGCCATCGCGCCAGGTTTCTTCGATCACGCCACCGCCCAGGCAGACCTCACCCTCGTAGAAAACCACCGACTGGCCCGGGGTAACGGCTCTTTGGGCATCGTCAAAGACCACCTTGACGCCGTTCTCCAGCACCTGGACCTCGCAGTCCTGATCCGGTTGCCGATAGCGGGTCTTGGCCTTGCAGCGGAAACGAGTGGCTGATGCTTCCCCCGCCACCCAGTCGATGGGGCCGGACACGAGCCCGCGGGAGAACAGCAGTGGATGATGTTTGCCCTGCACCGCGATCAGAACGTTTCTGTCCAGGTCCTTTTCAGCGACATACCAGGGCTCGTCTCCGAAGTCGCTGAGCCCGCCGATTCCAAGCCCCTGACGCTGCCCGATGGTGTGGTACATCAGACCTTGGTGCCGGCCGATGACCTGGCCCTCTGGCGTTTCGATGTCGCCGGGCTGGGCCGGCAGGTACTGCTTCAGGAAGTCGGTGAACTTACGCTCACCGATGAAGCAGATGCCGGTTGAATCTTTCTTGTCGTGGGTGACAAAGCCCTGGGCTTCGGCAATTCGCCGAACTTCCGGCTTTTCCAGTTCCCCGACCGGAAACAGGGTTCGGGCGATGCGTTCGCCGGATACCGCATGCAGGAAGTAGCTCTGGTCCTTGTTGGGATCGAGCCCCTTGAGAAGCAGGGCCTTGCCCGAGCCGTCATCCAGTGGCCGCTGGCGTGTGTAGTGTCCGGTGGCTATAAAATCGGCACCCAGGGTAACCGCGTAGTCCAGGAACGCCCGGAACTTGACCTCCTTATTGCAGAGGATGTCAGGATTGGGCGTCCGCCCGGCGGTATACTCGGACAGGAAGTGTTCAAACACGCGATCCCAGTACTCGGCAGCGAAGCTTGCGGTGTGAAGCTTAATGCCAATGGCATCGGCAACCGCCTGAGCGTCCGCGAGGTCGGTCATGGCAGTGCAGTATTCGGTACCGTCGTCTTCGTCCCAGTTCTTCATGAACAATCCTTCGACCTGGTAACCCTGCTCCTTCAGCAGCCAGGCTGCGACAGATGAGTCCACCCCGCCGGACATGCCGACGATCACTCGGGTGTTTGCTACGGGACGTGTTTCGGTTGCGTGTGTCATGAAAACTTCAATCTGGGTGAAAAGCCGGCAAGTTTACCATTTGTCCGTCGTTACGTCTGCGTATCCACCACCACATCCAGCGGATAGCGACGCCCGTTTCGGTAATCTTCTATGCACTCGAGGACCAATGGGCTCCGAAGTTGGTTCCCCAGTTGGCGAATGTCCTCCAGGTGCATCCAGTGGGCGGCAATGATGCCCGCATCCAGTTTATCGGTGACGCGCTCGAGCGCACGGGCGGCATAGCAGAACCGGTAGTAAGTGACACCGTTGGCCGGCGCCTTGTAGGTATACACTCCGAGGAAATGCACGGGTTCGACGCGCCAGCCGGTCTCCTCCAGGGTTTCACGTCTGACGGCGTCCAGAATGGCCTCATCCTCTTCGACATGACCGGCCGGCTGGTTGAAGACAACGCGGCCGCCGCTGAGCTCTTCAACAACCAGGTAGCGGCCTTCCTGGTCTTCAACAATGACGGCCACGGTGGCGTGAGGGGTCCAGGTCATCGTTTTCTGGCGCTCCTTGGTGATTTGCCAAATTTCCGGGTCGCTGCGGGGCGCTTCCGGCGTGGTCCCGGTTCGGGGATATGAACCTCCACGGTTCGGAACTGGCCGGGTTTCAAACCGTCCAGCGTCCAGTCCCCTATACGGTAGCGAATGAGCCTGAGCGTTGGGAAGCCAACGGCGGCGGTCATGCGCCGGACCTGCCGATTGCGGCCCTCGGTGATGGTGAGTTCCAGCCAACTCGTCGGAACGGATTCCCGGTATCGAACCGGTGGGGTTCTGTCCCAGACGACGGGGTCGTCCATCCTCGCTGCCCGGGCAGGTGCCGTTGCTCCATCTTTGAGTCTGACACCGTGTTCCAGCTGGGCGAGCGCGTCGTCGGTAATCCGGCCTTCCACCTGCACCCAATAGGTTTTTGGCATCTTCTGGGACGGGGAGGCAATGCGATGCTGCAGGGAACCTTCATTGGTCAGAAGCAACAGTCCTTCCGAATCGTAATCCAGTCTACCCGCCGGATAGACACCGGGCACCGGGATCCAATCAGCCAGCGTTGCCCGGACGGGCTTGGACGGATCCCGGCGATCATCTGTGAACTGGCTCAGAACTCGAAAAGGTTTATTGAAAAGAATCAGATCGGCCATTCCAGTCAGCGCATGCGGAGTGATAGATTGGGTTAGGACTGGAAGGGTACTTTAACCGTGGCGAATGACAAAGCCCGGAGAGAGCGTCTTCAGGGAGGCGCTGCATGAATGCCCAAAGCGACGAGTGCCCGGAATCTGTCCAGGCTGGTTTTGGTGAATACCAGCTTGACTGCGCCTACGTTTCAGACAGCAGGCGCCCCGGGGCGCTCCGCGAGACCCAGTCAGGCGTTCGCGGCACGGGGTGGGTAGTCACCTCGACCGGAGTCGTCGGAATCCGATTTTTTTTCGGCCGACGTCCCGGAGCCATCCGGGGATTGTTTCTGGGGCTGTTCGTCGGGAACGATGTTGATCGCGTGAACGCCCTTGTCGCTGGGTTTTTTGTCAAAGGTGACGGTCTGGCCGGCTTTCAGAGTTTTGTATCCTTCCATCTGAACCGACGAAAAGTGGGCAAACAGGTCATCGCTGCAGCCATCCTCAATAATGAAACCGTATCCTTTGGCATTGTTGAACCACTTGACCTTGCCTCTTGGCATGATGAACTCCCCTGTCCATGTGCTGTCTTACTTTATTATTGGTGCTGTGCGCGTTCCGGTCGGGAGCGCCCGACACGGATCCTGTTACGTAAAGCTCGCATGAATTTACACTATTTAACAATGCTACTTAACTTTCGACCAATCGACGCGTTGAGTCAATAGTTTCTATTACCGGAATGTGTGGTTGAACGCGGTCCGGAACCGGTATCATGCTCGTAGTGATACATACCTCACGCCCGTTTTTTCGAGTGCGCTTGAAAACCCGGGTACAGACAACCACATTTAGGCAAGGGCACCGATAAACCGGTAAAGAATGATGCGGACTATCGAAGATTCTCTACTAGTATTTAATCAAGGGGAGGACGAACAACCGGGACGACAGGATGATCTCAGCGTTGCGCCCGAAAAACCCGCCCTGAAGCATCCGGCGAGGTATCGCGTGGTGCTACTGAACGACGATTACACGCCCATGGATTTTGTGGTGGACGTGTTGATGAAATTCTTCGGCATGAACGAAGAAAAGGCGACGCAGGTGATGCTGCTCGTCCATACGCAAGGAAAAGCCGTATGTGGGGTATATACCCGAGACATCGCAGAAACAAAGGCGGCACAGGTGAACCAGTATTCTTCGGAATGCGAACATCCGCTCCTTTGCGAGATTGAACGTGCGGACTGACAGACGTTGGGGTGGCCCATGCTGAGCAAAGATCTTGAAATTACGCTGAATACGGCCTTCAAAAGTGCCCGGGACAAACGTCATGAATTCATGACGGTCGAGCATTTACTGTTGGCCCTGTTAGACAATGAATCGGCGGTGGGCGTTCTGAAGGCCTGTGGGGCAGATCTCCAGCGACTTCAGGAAGAACTTGTGGAGTTTGTCGATTCCACCACGCCGTTGATCCCCAGTAACGACAGTGAACGCGAGACCCAGCCGACCCTGGGCTTCCAGCGTGTGCTGCAGAGAGCCGTATTCCATGTCCAGTCCTCCGGCAAGAAAGAGGTCACGGGAGCCAATGTCCTGGTGGCAATTTTCAGTGAGCAGGAGAGTCAGGCGGTTTACGTCCTGAAAAAGCAGAGTATTGCTCGAATTGACGTGGTCAACTTCGTGTCTCACGGGATTTCCCGGGTTCAGGGTGCAGAAGATCAGGAAGGGCATGATCAGGCGGCGCCGGATGAGGCTGGCGAAGAAGGTGGTCATTCCAAACCACTGGAAAGCTACTCAACCAACCTCAATGAGCAGGCTCGTCAGGGTCGGATAGATCCCCTGATCGGTCGGGAGCATGAAGTCGAGCGAGTGGTTCAGATTCTGGTGCGTCGGCGCAAGAACAACCCCTTGTTGGTCGGCGAAGCGGGTGTCGGTAAGACCGCGATTGCCGAGGGGCTTGCGAAGCGGATCGTGGACGGCCAGGTTCCGGATATTATCTCGGATGCGGTGGTGTATTCGCTGGATCTGGGCGCGCTGCTGGCGGGAACCAAGTACCGGGGCGATTTCGAGAAGCGACTGAAGGGCCTGCTGGCGGAACTGAAGAAAGAGAAGCACGCCATTCTCTTCATTGACGAGATCCACACGATCATCGGCGCCGGATCGGCATCCGGTGGCGTCATGGATGCGTCGAATCTGCTGAAGCCGATGCTGAGTTCGGGCGAGATCCGTTGCATCGGGTCAACGACGTTCCAGGAGTTCCGCGGAATCTTCGAGAAGGACAGCGCGCTGGCCCGTCGTTTCCAGAAGATCGATGTCAACGAGCCAAGTGTTGAGGACACCTACCAGATTCTGAAGGGCCTCAAGCCGAATTTCGAAAAGCATCACGACCTGAAATACACCGACAAGGCCCTGCGCGTGGCCGCGGAACTGGCGGATCGGTACATTACCGATCGCCATCTGCCGGACAAGGCCATTGACGTGATCGACGAGGCCGGTGCACGGCAGCGCCTGCAACCGGAAAACAAGCGCAAGAAGGCAATCGACGTTTCGGAAATCGAGGATGTGGTGGCCAACATCGCGCGCATCCCGCCGAAAAATGTCTCCACCAGTGACAAGGATCTGCTGCGCAATCTGGAGCGGGACCTCAAGATGGTGGTCTTCGGCCAGGATCCGGCGATCGAATCCCTGTCCACGGCTATCAAACTGGCCCGTGCCGGCTTGAAAGCCCCGGAAAAACCGGAAGGCGCGTTCCTCTTTGCTGGTCCCACCGGTGTGGGCAAGACCGAGGTCACTAAACAGCTGGCCAAGGTGCTGGGCATCGAGCTCGTCCGTTTCGACATGTCCGAGTATATGGAGCGGCATACCGTGTCCCGCCTGATTGGTGCCCCTCCGGGCTACGTCGGGTATGACCAGGGCGGCTTGCTGACCGAGGCGGTCAACAAGCATCCGCATTGCGTACTGCTTCTGGACGAGATCGAGAAAGCCCATCCGGAAGTGTTCAACCTGCTCCTGCAGGTGATGGACCACGGTACGCTGACGGACAACAATGGTCGCAAGGCGGATTTCCGCCACGTGATTCTTGTGATGACCACCAACGCCGGAGCGGAAAGCATGGCCCGTCGCTCAATTGGCTTTAACGAGCAGGACCACAGTACCGATGGCATGGAAATCATCAGCAAGACGTTCACGCCGGAGTTCCGGAACCGTCTCGATGGCATTATCCAGTTTGCCGATCTGCAGAAAGGCACCATCACTCACGTGGTCGACAAGTTCCTCACCGAGTTGCAGGCGCAACTGGATGAGAAGCACGTTGTCCTGCACGTGGATGATGACGCCAAGGTCTGGCTGGCCGATAAGGGGTACGATGTCACCATGGGCGCCCGCCCGATGTCGCGCCTGATTCAGGACAAGATCAAACGTCCGCTGGCGGAGCAGATCCTGTTCGGGCGTCTGTCCGAGAAGGGTGGGGATGTCTACATCCATCTCCGTGATGACGAGTTGGTTTTCGATTACGAGGATGAGCCTGCGGAAGCGGTATAGTCCTCCAGGGATTTTCCCACCAACCAAAAAAACCGCTGCCCATTGGCAGCGGTTTTTTTACTTTCCATACGGTAGAAACGAAAAAAGCCCCGAAGAGGGGCTTTTCAGATGTCAGAAAGCCTTAACGGGCGCGGTACACGATGCGGCCCTTGCTCAGGTCGTAGGGAGTCAGCTCAACCTTGACCTTATCGCCGGTCAGGATGCGGATGTAGTTTTTGCGCATCTTTCCGGAAATATGGGCAGTCACCACGTGGCCGTTGCTGAGTTCAACACGGAACATGGTATTTGGAAGCGTGTCGATAATAACGCCTTCCATTTCAATGACATCTGATTTCGCCATTCAGTAGAAACCTCGCTTGGAATGTACTTCTCGTGATTTTAAATTGCGCAATTCTGCCTGAATTATCGGCATTTGGCAAAAGTCAGTTCAAATCGATGGTCCGCCACTGCCCATCGCGCAACGCTTCGATGGGTTTGAAGCGGGTCTTGTAGTTCATTTTGCGGCATTCGCGAATCCAGTACCCCAGATACAGGTTGGGCAGGCCCCGGCGCCGTGCCTCGTCTATTTGCCAGAGGATGGCGTAGGTGCCGAGGCTCCGGTGTTCGAGTTCCGGCTTGAACACGGTGTAAATCGCAGACAGGCCGTCGTCGAGCAGGTCGATTGCAGCAAGGCCGACCAGTGTGTTCTCCAGCCGTATTTCGAGGAACCACGAATCCGTGGCGCCATCCACCAGGAAGGAGATGAACTGCTCTCGGGACGGCGGATACATGTCACCGTCCTTGTGGCGTTGCTCGATGTATTCGGCATAGAGCCGATAGTACTGCTCGCTGAAGCTCGCGGGCACCAGATTGAACTCCAGGTCCTGATTCTTCCGGAGCACGCGCTTCTGGTTCCTGTCCGGTTCGAAATCATTCACTCTTAGCCGAACCGGAATGCACGCGTTGCAGTTTTCGCAGTGGGGGCGGTAGTAATGGGAGCCGCTCCGGCGAAAACCCAGTGCGGTCAGCTGGCTGTATAGTTTCTTGTCGATGTGCGCCCGTGGATCGACGAACATCGTGGTCGCTTCACGGTCCGGGAGGTAGCTGCAGTCGTGAGGTGGGGTTGCGAAGAACACCAGTGTTCTCAGATTGCTCATTTACGCCTCCGGACCAGGCCATTGCCAGCGAAATGTCCAGTTGTGTCGGGCCGGTTCCCGACCAACGCATGCCCTGAGTATAGATAAAAACTCGCTTCTGGGAATACTACGGGCACCCATCGTGAGCAAATGACGGCTCTCCACCTGGCAGTCCATCATTTTGTAGTCCCATTCCCTGAGCTGATTGGCAAGGTGAACCATCAAGACCTTGGAGGCGTTCGTTTCGAGCGAGAACATGGATTCGCCGAAGAAGCATTGGCCAATCGCCAGTCCATACATTCCGCCGGCCAGCTCACCACTACGATTCCAGACCTCGATCGAGTGGGCATAGCCTTGCCTGTGGAGCTCGGAGTAACTGGCGATCATGTCCTCGGTGATCCATGTGCCCTCAGCCCGCGTTGTCGCACACAAGCGAATGATTCGACCAAAAGCCCGGTCCGCTGTGATCGTGAACCGCCCCTGATTCAGGGTGCGACGCAAGCTGCGGGAAACATGAATGTCGTGAGGAACGAGGACGCAGCGGGGGTCCGGGGACCACCAGAGAATGGGCTGGTCATCACTGTACCAGGGGAAGATTCCGTTTCTGTAGGCAAGGAGGAGTCGTTCGGTAGACAGGTCACCGCCGAGTGCAAGCAGTCCGTCGGGATCGCCGAGTGCTTCGTCCGCGGGCGGGAACCAGAGTTGGTCCGGGTCAAGCCAGGGTAGTGAGGTCATCCTGCTCCGGTTTGGGAGTTTGCCTGCATAATGTGTTCGAATGTCGGTTTGTGGGCGCAAATCGCTGAAGCTGGCCGTTCAATGGGCCGAATCCAGCGACGTGCTCCCACTGGCCGAGTCAAACTATTGAGAGACTAATCGCAGTTTAGTTCAGTCCTGCTGATCCAGGAATTTTTCCGCGTCCAGGGCCGCCATGCAGCCGAACCCGGCCGAGGTGACGGCCTGACGATAGACATGGTCCGCCACATCGCCGGCGGCAAACACGCCCGGGATGCTGCTCTGGGTGGCCATGCCCTCCAGGCCCGAGCGAATGCGGATATAGCCGTTCTCCATGTCCAGGTGGCCCTGGAACAGATCGGTGTTGGGCTTGTGGCCGATGGCAATGAAGACGCCTGCAAGCTCCAATTCCTGAGTGGACTCGTCTTTGGTGCTCTTGATGCGCATGCCGGTCACGCCGGTGCCGTCACCCAGGACCTCATCGAGGGTATGATCCCAGACGATGTTGACGTTACCGTTCTGGGCCTTCTCGAACAGCTTGTCCTGCAGGATCTTTTCGGCGCGGAGGCTGTCACGGCGGTGTACCAGGGTGACTTCGTCAGCAATATTGGACAGGTAGAGCGCCTCCTCGACTGCGGTGTTGCCGCCGCCAATAACGGCTACTTTCTGCTTCTTGTAGAAAAAGCCGTCGCAGGTGGCGCAGGCGGAGACACCCTGGCCCTTGAACTTCTCCTCGGATTCCAGGCCGAGGTACATGGCCGATGCGCCAGTTGCGATGATCAGCGCGTCACAGGTGTACTCGCCTCCATCACCTTTCAGTCGGAATGGGCGTTCGTGAAGGTCAGCCTCATTGATGGTGTCGTAGACAATGCTGGTCTCAAAACGCTCTGCGTGCTTGAGCATGCGCTGCATCAACTCTGGACCCTGGACACCGTCGTTGTCGCCCGGCCAATTGTCGACATCGGTTGTGGTGGTGAGCTGGCCGCCGACCTCGATACCGGTGATCAGGGTCGGGTTCAGATTGGCCCGGGCTGCATAGACCGCGGCGGTGTAGCCAGCGGGGCCGGAGCCAAGAATGATCAATCGGGAGTGTTTGGTTTCGCTCATTTGTGTATGTCTCTCACTAAATTCGGTACGACGATGCCCTTGGCGGGCTCAAATCTGCTCGGAAAGGGCAGAAGGCTAACACGAATGACGCAGTCTGCCATTCGATTTGGCCAATTCCGCTTATAAAACTTTGCTATTTATTCAAGGACAGAAACCGTGGCGAGCAACTGCCGGACCCGCTCAGAACTCTTGCCGGATTCCCCCTGTTCGAGACGATGTTCCGCCACCGCCGGGAATACCGCCTGAATGTCGTCGGGCAGGACGTGATGGCGTCCCTCCATGAGCGCCCAGGCCTTGGCCGCTTTCAGCAGGCCCAGGCCCGCCCGGGGCGAGAGCCCATAGAGCAGACCGGGCATGCGCCGGCTCTGTTCCAGCAACCGCTGAACATAGTCCAGCAGAGCCGGGCTGGCTTTGACCCGGCCAACGGCCTCCTGCAGCGTGGTCAGGTCTTCCTGGGGCAGGAGCGCCTGCAGCCGCTCTGTCATGGCTCGACGGTCCTCGCCTTCGAGCAGTTCCCGTTCCGCTCTGGGATCCGGATAGCCGAGGCGCAGTCGCATCAGGAACCGGTCGAGTTGGGATTCCGGTAACGGAAAGGTACCGCCCTGTTCGATGGGGTTCTGGGTCGCGATCACGAAGAATGGCTGTGGCAGGGGGCGTGTCTGGCCCTCAATAGAAACTTGCCGCTCTTCCATGGCTTCAAGCAGGGCGCTCTGGGTCCGGGGCGAGGCGCGGTTTATCTCGTCGGCCAGGACAATCTGCGCGAAAATCGGGCCCGGATGAAACACCAGGCTACCCGCTTCCTTGTCGTACATGGAGTAGCCAAGCACGTCGGCCGGCAAGAGGTCGTTCGTGAACTGGATACGCTGATAGGACAGGCCCATGATTTTCGCCAGCGCGTGGGAGAGGGTAGTCTTGCCCATGCCGGGGATGTCTTCAATCAACAGGTGACCGCGGGCCAGTAGCCCGCACAGTGCCAGACGCACCTGTTGGTCCTTGCCCAACAATATCTGGTTCAGTTCACTGACAACGGTGTCGACCAGTTTCTTCATTGTCGGGTCAGTCCCTCACTCGCTTGAGAATGTCGCCGTAGGCGTCGATGCGACGATCCCTCAGGTACGGCCAGATACGGCGAATCGATTCACTGCGAGTGCGGTCGAGCGTTGCGGACAGAATGCACTCACTGTCGTCACCGGCGCGGGCGAGGAACTCGCCCTGAGGACCACAGATGAAGCTGTTGCCCCAAAACCGTATGCCATCGGTTTGTCCCGTGGGGTCCGGCTCTGTACCGACCCGGTTTGGCGCGACCACCGGCAGATTGTTGGCGACCGCATGGCCACGCTGTACGGTCACCCAGGCCTCGAGCTGTCGAGCCTGTTCTTCCGGATCGTCGGTTACGTCCCAGCCGATGGCCGTGGGGTAGATGAGAATTTCTGCGCCAGCCAGGGCCATCAGCCGGGCCGCTTCGGGATACCATTGATCCCAGCACACCAATACGCCCAGCTTGCCAACCGACGTGTTGATTGGTGTGAACCCGCTTTGCCCGTCGTTGAACTGGGCATCGCCCGGCGTGAAGTAAAACTTCTCGTAGAACCCCGGGTCATCCGGGATGTGCATTTTCCGGTAGATGCCGGCTATCGAGCCGTCCCGCTCCAAAACCACCGCGGTATTGTGGTACACGCCATTCATCCGACGCTCGAAAATGGATCCGACCAGAACAATACCCAGTTCCCGTGCGAGATCGGACAACCTCTGGCTGGTTGGGCCCGGGATGGGTTCGGCCAGTTCGAAGATGTTGGTGTCTTCCGTCTGGCAGAAATACAGGGTGGCGTGAAGCTCCTGCAGAACAACCAGCTCCGCTCCATTGGCGGCGGCCTCCCTGACGAGCTTTTCAGTCGTGGCGAGGCTTGCTGCCTTGTCGTCTGTGCAGGCTTGCTGGATAGCAGCGAGGTTCAGAAACTGGGAATGGGTGTTGTTGCTCATGGAGAGACCACTCCTGCCGGAATCTGCATGGTGACGCAATGGAGGCTCCCGTGCTGGAAAATCAGTGCCCGGCAATCGATGGGGATAATTTCGCGATCCGGGAACACCTCTTCGAGAATGGCAATCGCCTCGTTGTCCTGACGCACGCCGTAGGTGGGTACCAGTACCGCGCCATTGATGATCAGGAAATTGGCGTAGGTCGCGGGAAGGCGATGGCCGTCCTCGTCATGAATCGGGTCAGGCCAGGGTAGGGCCGTCAGCCTGTAGGGGCTGCCATCACGCTGGTGAAATTCCTGCAGCTCCTCTTCCATGGCGGCCAGGGCACTGTAATGCTCGTCGGATACATCGGGACAGGCGACGTAACAGATGTGGTCGGGCGCGCAGAAGCGGGCCAGTGTGTCGATATGGCTGTCGGTGTCGTCGCCGGCCAGGTAACCGTGGTTCAACCAGAGAACGCGATCGGCGCCCAGTACCTCGGCGAAGAGGCGTTCGATGGCGGTTCGGTCCTGGGAGGGATTCCGGCTCGGGGTGAGAAGGCATTCGCTCGTGGTGAGAATAGTGCCCTCACCATCAGATTCAATGGATCCACCCTCCAAAACGAAGTCCATCTTGAGAAGCGGTGTGGCGCCAAAAGCACCGGCATTGGCCAGGTGTCGATTGAGGGCGTCGTCCTTTTCCCAAGGGAACTTGCCGCCCCAGGCGTTGAACCGGAAGTCAAGGAGGGCCAGGCCATCCTCGGTCTGAACGGTGAGGGGGCCATGGTCCCTTGCCCAGGTGTCATTAGCCGGCGCGGGAACGGCAATCACCCGACCGGGAAATCCCTGGTCCTGGGCAAAGCGGTTCAGGGTCTGCCCGAGCTCCTGAACCCGGACCACGTGCTCACAGCTGATCAGCAGGTGTTCGAAGCGCAGGACAGCCTTGGCAATCGCAGTGAAAACCGGCTCCACCTCGTCCAGGATTTCGGCCCAGTCGGTTCCCGGGTGGGGCCAGGTCAGCATTACTGCACTTTGCGGAGCCCATTCAGCGGGCAACACACGTCTGGATGTCACTTTACTGCCACCTTGAATCGTAAAACCGCCATTCTAACCAACGGAGGGCGCAGCGTCAGGGGCTGTGCCGGGAATTTGCTACCTGCTCGCTGTTGTTTTTTGTTACGTCTCAGCGATTGGGCTTGAGTACGGCATGGAGTACGCGGTCGCGCTCAAAATAAACAATAAAGTTCCGGTAGTGCCACTGAGTGATGGGAGGCTCTCCAACAGGGCCCATGACCTCCAGCGGTTCGCCCCAGGTGGCGCGAACGGACTCCTGGCTCATTCCGGTTGCGGGTGTGCTGACCAGTTCGCGATCAGCCTGCGAACCCACCGGAATGCTGAGCTGCTCGGCCCACAGGCCGCTCGCCGGTGCGAGGGTGAGCGTTGCCGCCAGCGCCAGGGTTCCGAGTGTTATTCTGTTTTTTCTCATTGTGTTATCTCCATTAATGCCTGGTTCCTCCCGGGGTTCGCTCGGAAGGACATGGATAAAGCGTAATATCTTAAAAGGACAGGCAAAAGTCACCTGTTTTTCCGAAGCTTACTCTTTTTGACGCTGCCGAATCTGCCAGCGCATCACATGTCGTGCAATCTGTTGACGGTCGCTGTCCTGAATTTGTTCAAACTCGGTATGGACCCTTGCGCCACCTGCGTTCTCGGTTTGCACGTCAATGACCGTGGCGATGGCCTGCGGCTGGAAAAGCTCAGGCGGCAGCGTCATGCGAATGGCCAGGCGATCACCAACCGCCCAGAGCGGGGCATGGCTTGAAAATGCCAGGCCGCCTTCACTCAAGGTCACCTCTTGCCAGTCTTCCGGTTGCAACGGATTTTGCTCAAAGGCCATAATGCGCGCAAGCGTGTCCAGCTTGCCATTCAGGGACTTGATTAATCCTGTCAGAAGGCGGTCTCGTTCAGCGAGGCTGGCAAGCTGGGCTCTTACGTCCTGATCCAGTCGCCGGAACTCGGCTTTCAGACTTTCAAGGTGGTCGCCATCAAAGGCGTCTTCCTCGAAGGGCGCGTTTGGTGGAAGCCTCCGGATTTCCAGGCCGATTCGATCTTCGATACGGAAGAAATCCCGACGTTCGGGGGTATACTCGACCGGTCCGCTGGGTGTGTTGTGTGACGGCATCCTGGCTCCGAAATTGAATTTTCCATTATTAGAGAACAGTTTAGCAGTTTCCTCCGTCGCTGGCAGACGGTTGGGAAGACCAGACCACGACAGACCTGAAGGTAGCGACAGGCACCTCCCCATGTTCAGACCCTTATCGTTCTACATCGGCTTGCGGTACACCGCAGCCAAACGTCGTAACCACTTTATCTCCTTTATATCACTAACTTCCATGATCGGCCTGATGCTGGGTGTCGCGGTGTTGATCATCGTGCTTTCGGTCATGAACGGATTCGATCGGGAACTCAAACAGCGGATCCTCGGTATGGTGCCCCACGCAGTCATTGAGGGCTCCGGCCCCCTCCAGGACTGGGAATCGGTCGATCGGCAGGTTCAGGAGCATCCCCGTGTCCTGGCTGCCGCCCCGTTTATTCAGGGGCAGGGCATGGTCACCGGCGGTGGCAATGTTCGTGGTGTCATGCTCAATGGCGTATTGCCTGAGGAGGAGAAGACGGTTTCGATCATTGAGAAACACATGATCGAAGGCAGCCTGGACAATCTCCGGTCAGGTGAATTCGGCATCATTATCGGCCGCCTGATGGCGGCCAGTCTCCGGCTTGAGCTGGGAGACAAGGTAACCGTGGTCCTGCCGGAGGCCTCGGTGACGCCGGCAGGCGTGTTGCCGAGGCTCAAGCGATTCACCGTCAAAGGCATTTTCAGTGTGGGCGCCGAACTGGATGGCAACTACACGCTCGTTCACATGGACGATGCCTCCAAGCTGATGCGTACAGGGGGCAAGGCCCTCGGAGTGAGGCTGCTGGTGGACGACCTGTTTGCCGCTCCCAGGGTGGCAGAGCAGGCGGCGCGAATGCTGGAGGGGCGTTATTACATCTCTGACTGGACGCGAACTCACGGCAACCTGTTCCAGGCCATCCGGATGGAAAAGACCATGATTGGCCTGCTGTTGATGTTCATTGTCGCCGTGGCGGCCTTCAACATCGTCTCCACCCTGGTCATGGTGGTGACTGACAAGACTGCCGATATCGCAATTTTGCGCACCATGGGAGCCACGCCGGGCCGAATCATGCGTATTTTCATCGTTCAGGGTGCGGTGATCGGCGTCTTCGGAACGTTGATCGGAACAACGCTGGGCGTGGTTGGCGCACTCAACATCAGTGCTTTTATTTCCTGGCTGGAAGGGGCACTCGGACATCAGTTCCTGAGCGCCGACGTGTACTTTATCAGTTATCTGCCCTCCCAGTTGCAGTGGCAGGATGTCTACATCATCAGTGGAGCCGGCCTTGCCATGAGCCTGCTGGCGACTGTTTATCCCGCGTGGCGAGCATCCAGAGTCGATCCGGCGGAGGCGTTGAGGTATGAGTAAGGAAAATACAATCCCGCAGCAATCCGGGCCTGTGATTGATTGCCGGCAGATCACTCGGACCTACACCGAGGGGCCGGAAAAGCTGACCATCTTTTCTGATATTTCTCTGGTGGTGGACGCGGGCGAGACGGTTGCCATAGTGGGCAGTAGCGGTGCTGGAAAGACGACCCTGCTGAACCTGCTGGGGGGGCTGGACCGCCCCTCGTCCGGGCAGATTTCGATTTGTGGCGAAGACATTCACCGGCTCTCCGAATCAGGTAGGGCCCGGTTTCGGAATCGCCACCTGGGCTTCGTATACCAGTTCCACCATTTATTGCCGGAATTCTCCGCGCTTGAGAACGTCATGATGCCCTGCGCCCTTGGCGGCATGGCGGTCAAGGCGGCGAGGGAAAAGGCAAAAGATTTGCTGGCCAGGGTCGGGTTGGCAGAGCGACTGGCCCACAAACCGGGCGAGCTGTCCGGGGGTGAACGGCAACGCGTTGCCATTGCCCGGGCGCTGGTCAATGAGCCGCAATGCGTACTGATGGATGAGCCGACCGGGAACCTGGACGAACATACCGGGGAAGGTGTACAGAAGCTGATCGAATCACTTCGCGATCAGTTGGGTATTGCCTTTGTCATGGTGACTCACGACATGAGGATGGCCCGCAGCCTGGGCCGGGTCTTGCGACTTGAGCAGGGGCGACTGATTCAGGAAGGCTGATCCGCGGGTCCCCGACGCCTGTTTCGTTCCAGGCGTCGTATCTGCCAGTCAGAGCGTATTTTTCGACGCCAGAGAAACTGGATGACCAGGTATGCCAGGCAAGCCGTAAGAGTGGCGATGATCAGCGACCCGAGGTACAGCGGAATGCCGATATCCAGCAAACGCTCGCTGATCCAGGCCCAGGACAGCTCGAACTCGAAGTTCAGGACCGGTCGGTTCAGAATCCAGGCGCCGATTTTGTAATTGAAATAAAAGATCGGTGGCATGGTCACCGGATTGCTGATCCACACGAGCACGACGGACAGAGGCAGATTGGCATTGAACCAGATTGCAAAGAGGGCGGCGCCAAGCATCTGAAAAGGCATGGGAATGAAACAGAACCAGATGCCAACGAGAAACGCCCGGGCGACACTGTGTCGATTGATATGCCACAGGTTGGGTTCATGAAGGATATCGCCAAGAAAGCGCAGCGACTTCATCGCTTGCACCTTCTCTGGTGTTGGCAGATAGCGTTTCATGAACTTCTTTGGCATTGGAAGCTCTGCCTGTTGAAAGAGTGTAAAAACCGGTAGCAAGGATGCCGCCGGTGATGTCTCAAACCGGGAGGACAAGGATTGTCCGGAATTTCAAACATTCAAGGCCGCTCCCTCCAAGGGCGCGGTTTGGCAGTTGTGGGCGTTTTCGCCTTCTCTTGCGGCGTTATCTTACTGTATCGGTTGTCGATCTTGCCACCACCGGAGTGGTTCGTGGCGAGCTTTATCACGTCTTTTTGCATTGCTTTACCGTCCCGCCCCCGATTCTTCCGGAAAGTCGCGTTTGTGTTCATGGCGTTGAGTGCTGGCGCAGGCTGGGCTGCCTGGCACGCCAGCGCGCGTTTGAGCGAGCAACTGCCGGCGACGGTCGAGGGCGAGATCGTGTCCGTGTCCGGATACGTTTGCGACGTCCCGGCGCCCGGCAGCTTTCGTAGTCTGCGCTTCAGTTTCTGTGTCACCCGCTGGCATGACCTCCCGCGGCACATGGCAGAAGCATCTCCGATGCCCCGAAAGCTTCGGCTGGCCTGGTATGGGGCGGACGCCTCGGGACTTCCCGCCCATCGGCTCCGCCTGAACGTGGTCCTGAAGCGGCCTCACGGAACCCTGAATGACCAAGGGTTTCGCTACGAGGACTGGCTGTTTCGGAAGGGCTATCGAGCCACAGGGACCGTCCGGGCCGCCGAACCTGCCGGCACCGTCTATTGTGGTCTCCATTGTCGTTACAGCGAGGTCCACGCCGGACTCGCCAGTTGGGTTGCAAGCGAGTTTTCCACCGCCGAGCACCTGCCGTTGATCGCCTCGTTGTTGGTGGGCTATCGGGGGCATATGACCGATGACCACTGGCAGGTCCTCCAGGCCACGGGGACAGTGCACCTGGTTGCCATCTCAGGGCTCCATCTCGGACTGGTAGCTCTGGGTGCGGGCCTCGTGGTCAGGCACGTGATGCTGGTGGTTCCGATCGGGTGCTTGGGTGAACTGGCTCGTCGTCGACTCCTGTTTGCGGCTGTGATGGTGTGTTGCCTGGTCTATGCCCTGGCGGCCGGCTTCACTGTCCCGACCCGCCGGGCGCTCGTGATGGTGGTGGTCGGTGGCTGGGCCGCGTTGTTTGCGCGCGAGGGGGCCGCCTGGCATGCGCTGATCCTGGCATTGGCGACGATCCTGTTGCTGGACCCGTTTGCGCCTCTGGACCAGGGATTCTGGCTATCGTTCGGTGCGGTTGCTGTGCTGATCTGTGCCTTTGCGAACTCTCTTGGTGTGTCCGGATGGTTCTGGACGCTGCTGGTCGCACAATGCGCGGTGTTCGCGGGGCTTTGGCCCGTACTTAACGTCTTCGGGCAGGATCAGCCGCTGGTAGGTGGGCTGGCAAACCTGGTCGCCATTCCGCTGGTCTCGGTTATGGCCATGCCGGTGCTGGTGTTTGGCGGGTTGCTGACGGCAATGGTGCCCGCCGTGTCCGGGTTTGTAACCAGCGCTTTCGACGCGGTACTGGGCGCTCTATGGGGCCTCCTTTCTTTCCTTGCGAAGCTCCCGTCCCCTCAGCCCGACGCCGGGGCGCTGGAGATCATCCTGTTGTCGCTTCTGGCGCTGGTCCTGCTGCGCGCACCAATGACTGCCTGTCGAGTGCTTGGGGGCGTGGCCATCCTCTCGTGGCTGGGGCTCTCGCTGATGCAGGCTCCGTTAGCAAACCGACCGGTGGCTGAACCGGAGCTTCGGATCTGGGACGTGGGCCAGGGTTTATCGGTGCTGGTGCGAACAAAGGACCGGGTGCTCCTCTACGATACCGGGCCGGCGGTCCCGGGCGTGTTCTCGTCGGTAGAGTCGACGCTTTTGCCCAACCTGAAGGCCCTGGGTGTTCGCCGCATTGACACCCTGGTGGTCAGTCATGCGGACAGCGATCACGCCGGTGGATTGGCTCTGCTGGCAGATTCCCTGGAGATCGGGCAACTGGTGACTGGTGAAGTGTCCGAGGTCTGGGAGAAGTTGGGAGGCTCGGCCCGGTTCCCAATTGTTCCCTGTTTGAGTCGAGGTGAGCGGTTAGGCAGCCTTGACGTCGAATACTGGCAGGCGCCGGGTGCTCGTGAAGGCAACGATGCATCCTGCGTGATGAGCATCCGGCACGGGGCGTCGGGGACAGAATGGCTGCTACCGGGGGATATCAGTGCGGATGTGGAAGCCCGGTACCTTGCTTTTCGAGACGGCACTCCGTGGGCGATCAACGACAAGACCCGGGTCGTGCTGGCACCGCATCATGGCAGTAAGACGTCGTCGTCGTTGACCTGGGTGGAAACACTGAAGCCTGATGTGGTGGTTTATTCAGCCGGGTATCGCCATCGCTTCGGACATCCCCATCCGACTGTGACAGCCCGTTATCGGAGTCTTGGAGGGCAATCCCTCAGCACCGCCTGTTCCGGCAGATTGATTCTGGCGATTTCCAATAACCATCTGACGGTTAAAGAAAAGCGACACAATGTGCCATTCTGGATAGGCGCTCCGGATCAGGCCCGGGCCCGATGTAGAATACCGTGACACAACGGGTGTGGCCTCCAACGGCAGCTATGCTAAAGTAGCGCGGCTTGTAAATTATCAGGGAGACCGAGCGTGTTCGAGCTGTTGAAAGCCGGTGGCATTTTGATGGTGCCAATTGTTGCGTGTTCCATTCTGGCGCTAGCCATCATCATGGAGCGTTTCTGGACTCTGCGCGTATCCAGGGTTGCTCCAGCCCAGACCGTCAACGAGTTGTGGCGCTGGATAAAGAAGAAAGAGCTCAATGGCCGCAAGCTGAAAGCGCTCCAGGGGTCCTCTCCCATGGGCCGGATTCTGGCCGGCGGTCTGCTCAATGCCAAGCATGGTCGTGAGATCATGAAAGAAAGCATTGAGCACGAAGCGAGTCAGGTGATCCATGATCTTGAACGGTTCCTGAACCCGCTGGGTACCGTTGCGACCATTACGCCGCTGCTGGGGCTGCTGGGAACGGTCATTGGTATGATCAAGGTCTTCGCCGAGATTCAACTGGCCGGTGTCGGCAATGCCGGCAATCTGGCGGGCGGTATTTCCGAAGCGCTGATCACGACCGCCGCCGGACTCAGCGTTGCGATTCCAGCCCTGATTGCCCATCGCTACTTTATGCGTCGGGTAGACGAGCTGGTGGTCAGCATGGAACAGGAAGCGATCAAGCTGGTTGAGGTTGTCCACGGAGACCGCGAAATCGACGTGGAAGGAGCCTGAACGCCGTGAAGTTCAAGCGCCAGAGAAGTCAGGAAGTCGCGGTAGATCTGACGCCACTGATTGATGTGGTGTTCCTGCTGCTGATTTTCTTCATGGTTTCGACCACCTTTACCCGAGAAAGCCATCTTCAGGTCGAGCTGCCCGAAGCCAGTGGCGAGCCGGCGTCACCAGCGGAGGTGAAACAGATCGACGTGGTGATCAATGCCGAGGGACAATACATCCTGAACGACCGGACGCTGGTCAACAATCGCCGTGAGACTCTGGAGCGGGGCGTTCGGGAGCTGGCCGAAGGCGATAATTCGCTGCCATTCATTATCACTGCTGATGCCCGTACGCCTCACGAATTTGTGGTGCGCGCTATGGATGTTGCCGGTAGGCTTGGGTTTGCCAAGCTGAGCATCACCACCGAGCGGGAGGCTGAAAGCCCGTGAGCAGCACTGAGCCGCTTCCCACGCCGGCTCCGGAAATACCTTCCGGCAGTTGGGAAACGTACAAGCGATTGCTGGCGTATGTAAAACCATTCTGGCTGGCGTTCGCGCTGGCTGTGGTCGGTAATGTCATCTATGCCGCGGCTTCCACGGGCATGGCGGCCGCCATGGAGTATGTCATTGCCGCCATTGAAAACCCGACAGACGGTAACCGTCTGCTGCTGACGCTGGTGATCGTCGGGGTGTTCGCCTTTCGTGGACTGGGCACGTTCATGAGTCAGTACTTCATCAACTACGTCGGGCGGCAGGTGATCAATGCCCTGCGCAATGACGTCTTTGATCGGCTGCTGACCCTTCCCTCCCGCTATTTTGACGACAACGCCGCCGGTAGGCTGGTTTCCAAGCTCACGTTCAACGTGGAGCAGGTCGCCGAAGCGACCACCAATGCGGTGACCATCACGCTTCGGGAAGGCCTGACGATTGTGGGGCTGATGGGTTTTATGTTGTACACCAACTGGAAGCTCACACTGATTTTCCTGGCTGTCGGTCCCATTATCGGCGCCGTCGTCAGTTATGCCAGTAAGCGTTTCCGGAAGATCAGCAAACGTATCCAGGGCTCCATGGGGGACATAACTCATGTGGCGTCAGAATCCATTGCCGGCTACCGGGTGGTTCGGACGTTTGGTGGCGAGGACTATGAGCAGCAACGTTTTCGCGAAGTCAACGATCGCAATCTGAAGCAAAGCCTGAAGATGGCATCGACCCAGGCGATCAGCGTTCCTATTATCCAGGTACTGGTGGCGATCGCCATCGCCGCTCTGGTCTGGACCATGCTTGCACCGGAGATTCGCGGTGAAATGACAACGGGTCAGCTGGTCGCCTTTATTACTGCAGCGACTACCATGGCCAAGCCCATCCGGCAGGTTACGTCGGTTCATGCCAAGATCCAGAAGGGCGTTGCTGCGGCATACGACGTGTTCGAAACCATCGATGAGCGCCCGGAACAGGATCCTGGCACCTTTGCACCGACCAGGGTCGAGGGCAGCATCCGGTTTGAGGATGTCTCGTTCCGGTACCGCGATCAGCTCGACAACGTGCTGGAGGGCATTTCACTGACCATCCCCGCAGGGCAGAGCGTGGCGCTTGTTGGCCGGTCGGGCAGCGGAAAATCGACTCTGGTCAGTCTGTTGCCGCGCTTCTATGAGTACACCGGCGGCGACATCCTGATTGATGACCATTCCCTTCGAGACTATTCCCTGAAGGCGTTGCGGGCCCAGATTGCCCTGGTGACGCAGAATGTCGTGCTGTTTAATGACACCATCGCCGCCAACATCGCCTACGGTGCGCTTCGGAACTGTACCCGCGATGACATTCGCGAGGCGGCCGCCAAGGCCCATGCCCTGGAATTCATTGACCGCATGCCCGACGGACTGGACACGATGATTGGTGATAATGGCGTCATGCTATCCGGTGGTCAGCGCCAGCGTCTTGCGATTGCCCGCGCACTGCTGAAAGATGCGCCGTTGTTGATTCTTGACGAGGCGACGTCGGCCCTCGATACGGAATCCGAGCGTCATATTCAGGAGGCGTTGGAAACGGTGATGGAAGGCCGGACCACGCTTGTGATTGCTCACCGCCTGTCCACGATCGAGAAAGCGGACCGGATACTGGTTATGGATAACGGTCGTATCGTGGAGTCGGGTCGGCACGAAGAGTTGCTTGCGGCGGGCGGCGCATACGCCCAGTTGCACCAGATGCAGTTCAGCGAATCGGCATGAGTTCCCTGATTGACCGGCTCTGGTACGGCAAGGGTCGTCCCTTGCGGTTCCTTGCTCCTTTGAGTTGGATCTATCAGGCGGTTGCAGCCTCTCGCCGGCGGAAGGCCTGGGAGTTCAGGAATGAGGTGGTGCCCGTCCCCGTGGTGGTGGTTGGCAACATCACCGCCGGCGGCACCGGAAAATCCCCGCTGACCGCTCTTTTGGTCACTGAGTTTCGCGCTGCCGGGTGGCGACCGGTGGTGCTCAGTCGGGGCTACGGTGGCAACTCAGCCCAGTATCCGTTGCTGGTGGACGGGCACAGCGATCCGGCGCAGGCGGGCGATGAGCCGGTCATGCTTGCCCGGACGACCGGTGTTCCGGTCGTGGTGGATCCCCAGCGCCGACGTGGCGCAGCCTGGGCTCTCAAACAGGGCCTTGGAGATATCCTGATCTGCGATGACGGCCTGCAGCACTACGCGCTTCCCAGAGACGTGGAGATCGCTGTCTTTGACGGTGCCCGTGGTATGGGTAATGGCTCGGTCATTCCAGTCGGCCCCCTTCGCGAACCTGCCTCACGCCTGTCTTCAGTGGATTTTGTCGTCGTCAATGGCGGTGAATTTGAGGCTGGCAGCCGCATCGAATCGTTTCAGGGCATTGAGCATCCGCAGATTTACACCATGGCGCTGGAACCGTCCTCGCTGACCAACCTGATTACCGGAGAATCTCGCCCGCTGAGTGATCTTGAGGGGCAGTCCGTGCGGGCTGTGGCTGGAATCGGAAATCCCGGGCGGTTTTTCGATACACTACGGGGTCTCGGAGCGGTTGTGGAAGGCGTGCCTTTTCCGGATCATCATGATTTCAAAGCCGGTGACCTGGAAGCAGAGAATGGCCAGTGGATAGTGATGACGGCCAAGGACGCGGTGAAGTGCCAGGGCTTTGCGTCTGACAACGCCTGGGTATTTTCCGTTCAGGCCCGCCTTGCCCCGGAATTCATCGCCTCGCTGCTCGCCCGAATCCGGCAGCGTACCGAACAGATAATCTCTTAAACGTTGGTGAGAAAACATCATGGATAAAAAACTGCTGGCGATGCTGGCTTGCCCGGTCTGCAAAGGCGATCTGAAACTGAACGATGCTCGCACCGAGCTCCTCTGCTTTCAGGATGCCATGGCCTTTCCGATCCGTGAGGGGATTCCGGTCATGTTGGCGAGTGAAGCCCGGACACTCACGACCGATGAGCGTCTCGATAAACGGTAAACCACCAGCTCAGGATTCCTGTCCATGTCTTTTACAGTCGTCATTCCGGCCCGTTACGCGTCCAGTCGCTTGCCCGGGAAGCCCCTGGCAGAAATTGCCGGTAAGCCCATGGTGCAGCATGTCTATGAACGCGCCCAGGAAAGCCGCGCGGATCGGGTGGTGGTCGCAACGGATGATGAACGCATCCGGTCGGCTTGTGAACGCTTCGGTGCAGAGGTGGTGCTGACGTCGCCCGATCATGCCAGTGGTACCGATCGGCTGGCGGAAGTGGCGAGAAAACTGGACTTCGACCCGGATCACCGGGTCGTGAATGTTCAGGGTGATGAACCACTGATCCCTCCAGCCCTGATCAACCAGGTTGCGGACAATCTCGAACGCTATCCCGACGCCGCCATTGCCACACTCTGCGAGCGCATCCACGATGTTGAGCACGTCTTCAACCCCAATGTGGTCAAGGTTGTCTTTGATCATCAGGGCATGGCTCATTATTTCAGCCGGGCGCCAATTCCCTGGGCCCGAGACCGTTGGCAGGATGGCAATCCGCTGGCCGGGGCAGACGTCTCTCTTCCCGATGGCGTCGGGTACTTCCGCCACATCGGGATCTATGGCTACCGCGCCAGCGTACTCGGTCAGTTCGTGAGCTGGGCTCCGGCTCCGACGGAGCGAGTCGAGTCGCTGGAGCAGCTCAGGGCTCTCTATAACGGGGCCCGTATCCATGTGGACGTGGCCGCGGAAAAGCCACCCGCCGGCGTGGATACCGAGGCAGATCTTGAGCGGATCAGGGCTTGTTTGAGAACGGGGAGGGGCAATGACTCAGCGGGTTAGGGTTCTGTTCGTTTGTCTGGGGAATATCTGTCGATCGCCCAGTGCCGAGGGGGTGTTCCGTGCCCTGGTCACAGAGTCGGGTCTGGCTGACCGGATCGAGATTGATTCCTGCGGCACTGGCCACTGGCACATTGGTAAGGCTCCTGATGCCCGGGCCGCCCAGGCGGCCCGTAAGCGTGGTGTTGACATCAGCAACTTGCGAGCCCGCCAGTTCGCGGCCCATGATCTCGACAATTTTGATTACGTGCTGGTGATGGACCGGCAAAACCTGTCGGACGTTACCGATGTCTGGCGTCAAAATGGCGGAACCCGTCCCGCCCTGTTCCTGAGTTATGGGCGGTCCACGCATCAGGAGGTGCCTGACCCCTATTATGGCGGTGAAGAGGGGTTCGAGTTCGTTCTGGATCTTATCCATGAGGCCGGGGAAGGGTTGCTGGCCGAGATCCGGGAGCGCCTGGCTTGAGCCTGACAGCGGAACCCAGAGAACACGTGGAGCTTGGCGATCTCAATACGCTCCATGTGCCAGCCGTTGCCCGCTTCTACTGGGAAGTGCACGATGCGGCCGAGTTGAAGGCAGCGCTTGCCTGGGCTGAAGCCAAGAGCCTCGGTGTGCTCATTCTGGGCGGAGGCAGTAATCTTGTCTTCAATGGCGATTTCAGTGGGTTGGTCATCCGGATGTGTGTTCCCGGTCGCTACTGGGAAGAGGCCCGGAATCATGAGGCGACGCTGGTCCTTGGCGCCGGCGAAAACTGGCACGAGGCGGTGATTTATGCCGCCCGAGCAGGTTACAGGGGCATCGAGAACCTGGCTCTGATCCCGGGTACGGCTGGCGCTGCGCCGGTACAGAATATCGGTGCGTATGGTGTCGAATTATGCGACACGCTGGAGTCTGTTACCGCGCTGGACCGCCGGAACGGTGAGGTGGTTAGCCTGCGCAATGAAGAATGCGGTTTTGCGTACCGGGACAGTCTGTTCAAGCAGTCTCCGGGGCGATACGCCATCATTGAGGTTCGCCTGAGACTGTCGAGAGACACGCCGCTGCAATTGGGTTACCGGGATCTGGAGGAGTATCTCGGTGATCGCGACCGGGCGGCGCTCAGCGTCATTGATGTTGCCGAGGCAATCATGGCCATTCGCCGTCGCAAGCTGCCCGACCCGAACCTCATTCCCAATGCTGGCAGTTTCTTCAAAAATCCCGTGGTTGCAGTATCCGATTATGAACGCCTGCAGACTACTTATCCGGATATTGTTGGCTACACACAGCCCAGGGGCGTGAAACTCGCGGCTGCGTGGCTGATTGATCAGTGCGGTTGGAAAGGGTTCCGGAACCAGCGGGTCGGTGTTCATAATCGCCAGGCACTGGTGCTCATCAACCATTCCGGCGGTACCGGGCGGGATATCCTGGAACTGGCCGAAAAAATACGGGAAACGGTGAAGGCCAAATTCGGCGTTGAGCTTGAGATGGAGCCGGGCGTTGTAGGCCAGGGCGGTGAATCAGGGTAGGCGGCAATCGCCTACCCAAACGTCACCTGGCCCGCTATCACAGCCCCTTGCGTGGTGACGCATTGATCAGGAAGGGCAGGGCTTCGGCTACCGGAATATCCTGCTTGTCGGCATCCCGGCGTCCTTTGTATTCGAGCGTGCCAGCGGCCAGGCCGCGATCGGAGACCACGAACCGGTGAGGAATGCCGATCAGCTCCATGTCGGCGAACTTGACGCCCGGTCGCTCATTGCGATCATCCAGAAGCACGTCGTATCCCGCCTGGCGGAGCTGTTCGTAGAGTTTTTCCCCAGCTTCAGCAACGGGGGCCGACTTGTGCGCATTCAGCGTCACAATGGCGACCTGGAAGGGGGCAATGGCATCTGGCCAGATAATGCCCTTCTCATCGTGATTCTGTTCAATGGACGCGGCGACGATTCGGGATACCCCAATGCCATAGCAGCCCATCTCCATGACGACGCTCTTGCCGTTCTCATCGAGTACGGTTGCGTTCATGGCCTGGCTGTATTTGTTGCCGAGCTTGAAGATGTGGCCGACCTCGATACCGCGGCGGATTTCCAGGGTACCCTGACCATCGGGGCTCGGATCGCCCTCCACCACGTTGCGGATGTCTTCGATCCGGGTAAGCGGTACGTCACGATCCCAGTTCACACCGGTCAGGTGGAAGTCGTCCTTGTTGGCGCCGCAGACGAAATCGGCCAGATGAGCCGCACTGCGATCAACCACAATGGGCACATTCAGGTTCACCGGCCCGATTGAGCCGGCCTTGCAGCCGACGGCTTTCTCGATTTCCTCATCGGTGGCCATGGTCAGCGGCTCGGCAACGCCGGCCAGGTTTTCAGCCTTGATCTCGTTCAGGCTGTGATCACCACGCAGGATCAGGGCAACCAGACCCGCTTCTTCCTCTTCGTCGGCCTCAGCTTTAACCAGCAGGGTTTTGACCGTGCGGGTGGCATCAACGCCAAGGAATTCGGAAATGGCGTCAATCGTGCGTTGACCCGGCGTCGAAACTTCTTTCAGTTCCTCGGACGGGGCTGCGCGTTCGCCAGTTGGTGCGACCGCCTCGGCCTTCTCGATATTGGCGGCATAGCTGCTGTCGGTGCTGAACACGATGTCGTCCTCGCCCGAGGAGGCCAGCACGTGGAATTCGTGGGACGCACTGCCGCCGATGGCCCCGGAATCGGCCTGAACCGGCCGGTAATCCAGACCCAGGCGATCAAAGATGGCGCAGTAAGTGCGGTGCATAATCTGGTAGGTTTCGTCCAGCGACTCGCCATTGAGATGAAACGAGTAGGCGTCTTTCATGACGAACTCACGAGCCCGCATGACGCCGAAGCGGGGCCTGCGCTCGTCACGGAACTTGGTCTGGATCTGGTAGAAGTTGGCCGGCAGTTCCTTGTAGCTGTTCAGCTCGTTTCGGATCAGGTCGGTGATGACTTCTTCGTGGGTCGGACCAAAACAGAAATCCCGCCCATGGCGGTCATGCATGCGAAGCAATTCGCCGCCGTACTGGGTCCAGCGTCCGGACTCCTGCCACAACTCCGCTGGCTGAACCGCTGGCATCAGGACTTCCTGGCCTCCGCTCTTGTCCATTTCTTCGCGAACAATTCGCTCAACCTTACGCAGGGTCCGCAAGCCCATTGGCAGCCAGGTGTAGAGTCCGGCCGCAAGCTTGCGGATCATGCCGGCACGCAGCATGAGCTGGTGGCTGATAATCTCGGCGTCTGCCGGTGTCTCTTTCTGGGTCGCAATCAGATAGCGGCTTGCTCGCATCGTGTCTTCCGTTTGGTTCAGATCAGGGGATTGTCAGCCTATTCGATCGGCGGCCAGTAGGCCGCTGCAGCCGGCATAGGCTCTATTTGTCGTAAAGAGGTCGTTATTGTACGGAGCCAGCCTGTCGAGGTACAGATGGCGAGTGAGGAAACGGGCAGGCGCTGTTGTCGTCATGGCATTGGGAAGGCCTGAGCGGCGAAGTCGTGCTGTCAGGTCAGGTATCCCAGGGGCAACGCCGTGCTGTCAATGACTCTTCTGAGCACAAAGCTGGAATGCACACCACTCACCCCCTGAATCCGAGTAATGCGGTTCAGGAGGAAATGGTGGTAATGATCCATGTCAGGCACGACAACCTTCAGCATGTAGTCCGCGTCCTGACCCGTGATGAGGTAACATTCCTGGACCTCGGGGTATTGGGCCACCTGCTCTTCGAAGGCGGAGAACCGTTCCGGTGTGTGTCGGTCCATGCCGATCAGGATGATGGCGGTGAGCGACAGGCCCAGCTTCTTGTGATCCAGAATGGTGACGGTGCGGACGATGATGCCTGCATCTTCAAGAGCCCGGACGCGGCGAAGGCAGGGTGAGGGTGAAAGGCCAACTTTGTCAGCCAGTTCCTGATTGGTCAGCGAGCCATTCTGTTGCACCTGCTCGAGAATGCGGCGGTCGGTTTTGTCGATTTTAATAAGTCTTTCCGGGTTTTTAGCCATAAAATGCCAATCGTAATTTTAAGTTAGGCAGAATGTAGCTAAAAATAGTGCTGAGCGACTAAAATAGCAATCATATGCTCGCGTTTTGACGTTAACCTATTAAAACTGTTGCAAGACTCTCCACCCGAAACCGCAAGGATTGACTGAAATGGCTTTTGATTACCGCAAGTACGTTGCTTTCAAGCCCGTTGGCAAGACCGATCGCCGTTGGCCTGACAAGGTTATCGACAAGGCGCCGACTTGGTGCGCGGTTGATCTTCGTGATGGTAATCAGGCTTTGGTCAAGCCGATGACGGTGGCCCAGAAACAACGATTGTTCGATCTGCTGGTCAAGCTTGGTTTCAAGGAAATTGAAATTGGGTTTCCGGCCGCGAGCCAGCCCGACTTTGATTTCTGCCGGAAGCTGATCGACGAGAACCGTATCCCCGATGATGTGAAGATCCAGGTTCTGACCCAGGCCCGTCCGGAGCTGATCGAGCGCACTTACGAGGCATTGAAAGGCGCCAAACGCGCCATCGTTCACGTCTACAACTCCACCTCGACGGTTCAGCGGGAGCAGGTGTTCGGGCTTGATCGTGCGGGAATCAGGGACATTGCGGTGAACGGCGCCAGACTGGTACGTGAGATTGCCGCCCGACACCCGGAGACCGAATGGACGTTCCAGTATTCCCCCGAAAGTTTCACCGGCACCGAGCTGGATTTTGCGGCCGAGGTGGTGGATGCGGTTACTGAGGTCTGGCGGCCGGATCAGGGGCAGCCGGTCATTATCAATTTGCCCGCGACCGTCGAAATGGCAACACCAAACGTGTTTGCTGACCAGATTGAATGGATCTGCGACAACATTCAGCGCCGCGAGCACCTGAGTATCAGTGTGCATACTCACAATGACCGTGGCTGCGCTGTCGCTGCTGCCGAGTTGGCGGTCATGGCGGGGGCTGATCGAGTAGAAGGTACTCTGATGGGCAACGGTGAGCGCACCGGAAACATGGACCTGGTTACCATGGCCATGAATCTGTACTCCCAGGGTATCGATCCGACTCTTGATCTGTCGGGAATGGCCGAGATCACCGAGGTGGTTGAAGCCTGTACCGAGATTTCAACGCATCCCCGTCACCCCTATGCCGGAGAACTGGTCTTCACCGCATTCTCCGGTAGCCATCAGGATGCTATTCGCAAGTGCCTGGCCCGGCGGGAACCAGGTGAGCTCTGGAACGTTGCCTACCTGCCTATCGACCCGTTCGATATTGGGCGTCGCTACGAGGAAGTGGTGCGAATCAACAGTCAGTCCGGCAAGGGTGGGGTGGCCTACGTGCTGGAGCGTGATTACAACATCAGTCTGCCGCGCTGGTTGCAGATTGAGTTCTCAAAGATGGTGCAGAAGGAAGCGGAAACCAACGGCGGGGAAATCGATTCCCTCACTATCCATCGGTTGTTCGAAGAACGCTACCTGAAGGTCCATGACGACTGGGCGTTGCGCGCTTACGATCTGCATCGCGATTCCGAGGGCGTACAAGCTGACGTTACCGTGGGCTCCGGTACAACAGAGCGGTCCCTTAAAGGGCGTGGATTGGGTGCCGTCGAGGCGGTGTCTGATGCTCTGGAGCGTCAGTTCGGTATTTCGATAGCGGTTGAGGCTTATGACGAGTTCGCGCTCGGCGAGGGCACAAACGCGAACGCGCTGGCGTGCATCCGTCTGATGGCGGGAGGGCAGCATTGCAGCGCGGCGGCGCTGGCAGAAGATACGACCTCAGCAACCCTTCAGGCGCTGTTTTCGGCCGTTGCACAGGTCGTGGGAACTGAAATGCGGGCCGCTGAAACGAGGCCGGACACGGTTGATGCCTGATTAGCGGGCTCTACCGAACGTAATAAGCCGGCACAAGTGCCGGCTTATTGATTTTCCCATGCCCGTGAGGGGCAAAGGACGGAACTGGCAACCTCAGACCGGGGTTACGTTTTCCGCCTGTGGGCCTTTCGGTCCCTGCGTTACGGTGAACTGTACCTGCTGACCTTCGGTCAGGGTACGGAAACCGCTCGCATTTATTGCACTGTAATGAACAAAGACGTCGCTTCCACCATCCTGAGCGATGAAGCCAAAGCCTTTGGACTCGTTAAACCACTTCACGTGGCCGGTTTTTGTATCGGACATTGATCTTTCCTGTCTTTCTGAAATTTGCCCTCACGGGACCTTCATATTCCTTATGGAATCCATGCTGAGAAATCCAGAGAGTACTGAGGAAGGAGCAACGAAGAGCACTTCGGCAGGACGTTATAGCGCATTCACCAAATACCGCTGTACTTTCACAGCAATTTCAGTATAGACCGAGTTTGGGGGTCGTCAACGCTTTTTTTCCGGTTTCCGGAGAGTTTTTAGTGTTTTAAAAACAACTATTTGGCCGGACAGACGGGCAAAACCTCCCGAGCCTCTTTTCGGAGGTCGGGAGGTTTTCGGGCGGGAGGGGGTCAGCGACGGAAATGCTCGCTGATCTCATCCAGAATGGCGGGGTCGTCAATCGTGCTGGGTACTGTGTACTCTTCACCGTCGGCTATCTGGCGAATGACCCGGCGCAGTATCTTGCCGGATCGGGTTTTCGGCAGCCGGTCAACCACGATCGCCCTGCGAAAACACGCGACAGCGCCGATCTTCTCACGAACCATTTCAACCAGTTCATCCTCCAGTTCGTCGTGATCGATGGTTGCCCCGTCCTTGATCAGCACCAGGCCAACGGGCACCTGTCCTTTCAGGTCGTCGTGGGCGCCCACGACACAGCACTCGGCAATGGCCGGATGGGAGGCAACCACTTCCTCCATCTCACCCGTTGACAGGCGATGGCCCGCCACGTTGATGACGTCGTCGGTGCGCCCCATGACAAAGACATACCCATCGTCGTCGATAAAGCCGCCATCCCCGGAACTGTAAAAGCCCGGAATGGGTTCGAGGTAGCTTTTCCGAAAACGGGCGTCGTCCTCCCACACGGTCATCAGACAGCCTGGGGGGAGGGGCAGTTTGACGGCGATCTGCCCCTGTTCGCCTGCGGGCATCTGGCGACCGTTCATGTCCACGACCTGTACGTTGAAGCCGGGCGAGGGTACGGTCGCTGAGCCGGGCTTGGTTTTCATCATTTCGATGCCAGCGGGATTGCAGCAAATTGCCCAGCCGGTTTCGGTTTGCCACCAATGGTCGAGAATGGGCAGGTTGGTGTGCTCGTTCAGCCAGTCATAGGTCGGTGGATCAAGACGTTCGCCCGCAAGGAAAATACGCTTCAGCGAGCTGACGTCGTAACGTGACAGGTGGTCGGCTTCCGGGTCCTCCTTGCGAACCGCACGAAAAGCGGTGGGTGCAGTGAACAGGAGGTTTACGCCATGATCCTGAACCACTCGCCAGAACGCACCGGCGTCTGGAGTTTTGACCGGCTTACCTTCGTAGAGAATGGTTGTGCAGCCGGCGAACAGGGGGCCGTAGACAATGTAGCTGTGACCCACTACCCAGCCCACGTCAGACGCGGCCCAGTAAACGTCGCCGGGGTTGGCGTCATAGACCAGCTTCATGCTGTAGTTCAGCGCCACAGCATGCCCGCCGTTATCACGCACGACGCCTTTGGGTTTTCCTGTCGTTCCGGAGGTATACAGAATATACAGAGGGTCTGTGGCCTTCACAGGAACGGGATCTGCCGGAGTGGCTTTGGCAATGGCCTCGCTCCAGTCAAAGTCCCGGCCCGGCTGTAGGTTGGCTTTGGCCTGGGGGCGCTGGTAGACGATGCAGCTTTCCGGCTTGTGGCTGGCCTGTTCAATGGCCTTGTCCACAAGGGGCTTGTACTCGATCACCCGGTTTATCTCGATACCGCAGGAGGCCGTGACGACGGCTTTGGGCGTGGCATCGTCGATGCGGACCGCAAGTTCGTGAGAGGCGAAACCGCCAAAGACCACCGAGTGGATGGCCCCAATGCGGGCGCAGCCCAGCATTGCAATGGCCGCTTCCGGGATCATCGGCATGTAGATGATGACCCGGTCACCCTTGGTGATGCCCCTGTCCGACAGCGCGCCGGCGAATCGGGCTACCGCATCGGTCAGTTCCTGGTAGGTATAGGATCGCTTGGTGTTGGTGACGGGGGAGTCGTAGATGAGGGCGATCTGTTCACCACGTCCGGCTCGGATGTTGGCGTCCAGGGCGACATCGGAACTGTTCAGGACGCCGTCCGGGAACCACTTTCCGTGACCGTTGTCGGTTGGTGTCCAGATGGTTTGTGGCGGCTCGATCCATTCGATGTGCTCGGCCTGTTCTCGCCAGAAGTCGATCGGTTGGTCAATCGAACGCCGAAACTCGGAGTGGTAGTCCATACATTCCACCTCATTCTGCCTATTGTTGTTTTATTATCTTTCTGAACAACTCTAGGCCGTTTGAAATCATGGACTAGTAGACCATTGGCTTAGTTGCGCCGTTTTTCTGCGCTAATTTTCCGGTGAATTGACAGAAGTCACTCTGGCCTCGATCTCCCCATGGGCAATTCGGGCGGTGATCCCGTCGCCGGGCGCAACGTCCGACGCATTGCGGATGATGTTGCCCTGGTTGTCGCGAACAATCGCATAACCTCGCCCAAGTGTGGCCAGGGGGCTGACGACATTGAGCGTCTGGGCCATGTGTTCGAGGCGTTCCTGATGGTGTTTAAGTTGTGCCCGAATAGCGGCGCTGAGGCGCTCGCTGACCAGTGCAACGGACGCACGGCTGTCGATCAGTTGGCGGCGAGGGGATTGCAGGGCAAGGCGTTGGCCGAGATGGTCGCTGCGCACGCTTAGCCGCTCCAGGCGCTGAACCATCGCTTTGCCTAGGCGGAGTTCCAGATCGTCCATGCGTTGGGCTTTTTCCAGCAGATCCCTTCTCGGATCGCGGAGACGGGCACCGAGATGCTCAAGTTGTGTTGCGAATCGCTTGATGGCCCGTCTGGCAGCGTTTGCGAGACGGTGTTCCCGTTCCTGAATCTGCCTCAACCAATCCAGTTGGTCGGGCGAAACCTTTTCAGCGGCAGCAGAGGGGGTTGGCGCGCGAAGATCGGCGACAAAGTCGGTGATCGTTACGTCCACTTCGTGTCCGACCGCGCTCACGGTTGGTATCCGGCACGCGGCCACAGCACGGGCCACGGCTTCTTCGTTGAAACACCAAAGATCCTCCAGTGAACCGCCTCCGCGCCCGATGATCAGAACGTCGGCAACGCCATGGGCTTGCGCCCGTTCAATGGCCTGGACGATATCTCTCGTGGCGGCCTTGCCCTGAACGGCAGTGGGGTAGAGCGTGACCGGTATGGCCGGACACCGGCGAGCAAGCACGGTCAGGATGTCGTGAATGGCAGCGCCGGTTGGTGAGGTGATCACGCCGATGTGCCCCGGCGTTTTCGGCAAGGGCTTTTTTCTTGCGGTATCGAACAGCCCCTCGGTCTGCAGTTTGCGTTTGAGTTCTTCAAAGGCTTGCTGGAGTTCGCCCAGGCCGGCCGGCTCAAGGTGCTCGATTATGATCTGGAAATCACCCCGATTCTCGTACAGCGTCACCTTGCCTCGAATCCGCACCTGGTCCCCCTCTTTGGGCAGAGTGCGAATGCGCTGGTTGAAACCCCGGAACATGGCACACCGCACCTGGCATTTCCGGTCTTTCAGCGAGAAATACCAATGCCCGGACGATGGCCGTGAGAACCCGGACAGCTCTCCTTCTACCCAGACCTGCATGAAACTTGATTCAAGCAGGTGTCGGGCCTGGTGGTTGAGCTCACTGACGCTCAGGGCGCGAGGCCTGGTGTCCTGAAACAGCGGGTTCTCCCTGGGAGTGGGGTAGTCATCCATACGCAATAGCCGAAAAGTGGGAGGGTAAAAATAGCCAAATTTCAAAAAGATGCAATCGAACCTTAAAAAAGGTGCGGTTTACTGAATTCCAGCACCCCTTTATAATAGATCGATTAAGGATTTTGCTTTGCTGTGCCGCCGCGGGTTCAGCAGGGTAACTCCCAACTTAGCACGTTCAAAAGGCGGATCCCAATGCTGCGAATTGCCGAAGAAGCCCTCACATTTGATGATGTTCTGCTGGTCCCCGGATATTCCGAAGTTCTCCCACATGAGGTCAGTCTGCAGACCAAGCTGACCAAGGAGATTACCCTCAATATCCCTCTGCTGTCGTCTGCGATGGATACCGTGACTGATGCCGAGCTGGCCATTGCCATGGCCCAGGAAGGCGGAATCGGTATCATGCACAAGAACATGACAGTTGAGCAACAGGCTGCAGCGGTTCGCAAGGTCAAGAAATTCGAAAGTGGTGTGGTCAAGGACCCCATCACGGTTGCTCCGGACACCACCGTTCGTGAACTGGTGGATATCACCATGGCGAACAGCATTTCCGGTTTGCCCGTAGTGGATGGCAATGACCTGGTCGGCATTGTGACCGGTCGTGATATCCGGTTCGAAAGCCGCATGGATACGCCGGTCCGGGACATCATGACACCCAAGGATAAATTGGTCACCGTCCAGGAAGGCGCGAGCCTCGACGACGTCAAGGAGCTCCTGCACCGTCATCGGATCGAGAAGGTGTTGGTGGTCAATGACAATTTCGAGCTTCGCGGCCTGATTACCGTCAAGGACATCCAGAAGGCCAAGGACTACCCGCTGGCCTGCAAGGACGATCAGGGTCGCCTGCGGGTTGGGGCGGCAGTAAGCACTGGCGGGGATACAGAGGCACGTATTTCGGCGCTTGCTGAAGCTGGCGTGGATGTCATTGTGATTGATACCGCGCACGGCCATTCCAAAGGTGTAATCGATCGTGTCCGCTGGGCGAAGCAAAACTTCCCCGAAGTCCAGGTCATTGGCGGCAACATTGCGACCTCCGAAGCCGCGCTTGCTCTGGCCGATGCCGGCGCAGATGCGGTGAAGGTCGGTATCGGACCTGGCTCAATCTGCACCACCCGGATTGTGGCGGGCATTGGCGTTCCCCAGATTTCCGCTGTGTCGAACGTTGCCGCCGCATTGAAAGACCGGGGCGTACCGCTGATTGCTGATGGTGGTATCCGGTTCTCGGGTGATATTGCCAAAGCCATCGCGGCAGGAGCCCACAGCGTGATGATTGGCAGCCTGCTCGCGGGCACCGACGAGGCTCCGGGCGAGGTGGAATTGTTCCAGGGCCGTAGTTACAAGGCCTATCGGGGCATGGGTTCCATCGGCGCGATGGGGCAGGGCTCAAGTGACCGTTATTTCCAGGATGCGAGCAAGGGTATCGAGAAGCTGGTTCCTGAAGGCATTGAAGGGCGCGTTGCCTGCAAGGGCCCCATGCGGAACATTGTTCACCAACTGGTTGGTGGCCTGCGTGCTTCCATGGGTTACACCGGAAGCGCCACCATGGAAGAGATGCGGACCAAGCCCGAATTCGTGCGCATCACCAACGCCGGCATGCGTGAGAGTCACGTGCACGACGTGACCATCACCAAGGAAGCTCCGAACTACCGTATCGGCTAACACTGGTTCTACCCCAACGCGGCTCCTCTGGAGCCGCGTTATTTATTTCTGACCCGAGGACTCCATGGCCCAGAACATTCATGACCACCGCATCCTGATTCTCGATTTCGGTTCCCAGTACACCCAGTTGATTGCACGACGGGTACGGGAAATCGGCGTTTATTGTGAAATCAAGGCGTTCGATATCACCGATGAAGAGCTCGATGAGTTCAACCCCAAGGGCATCATCCTGGCCGGCGGTCCCGAATCCGTTACCCAGCTGGGTGGTCCGCGGGCACCGGAAGGTCTCTTTGAGCGGGGGATTCCGGTTCTCGGTATCTGTTATGGCATGCAGACCATGGCCGAACAGCTCGGTGGTCGGGTGGCCAGTTCCGAGAAACGGGAATTTGGTTATGCCCAGGTGAAAGTCCGTGCGACCGGACCGCTGCTTCAGGATATTACCGATCACCTGACCGGCACCGGGGATTCCCTGCTGGATGTCTGGATGAGCCATGGCGACAAGGTTGTGGTCATGCCGGATGGCTTCGAGTTGCTGGCGTCTACCGAGAGCGCGCCCATCGCCGCGATGCAGGATCTCAGCCGGAACCTGTACGGGGTCCAGTTCCACCCCGAGGTGACTCACACCCTGCAGGGCAAACGCATTCTCGAGCACTTCATTCTCAATATCTGTCAGTGTGAAGCACTCTGGACGCCGGCCAAGATCGTCGATGACGCGGTGCGTCAGATTCGCGAACAGGTCGGCTCCGACAAGGTTCTGCTGGGACTGTCAGGCGGTGTCGACTCTTCGGTGACGGCTGCGCTTTTGCACAAGGCCATCGGCGACCAGCTGACCTGTGTGTTTGTGGATAACGGACTGCTGCGCCTGCACGAAGGCGACCAGGTCATGGATATGTTTGCCAGCAACATGGGCGTCAAGGTGATCCGGGTGGATGCAGAGGACCTGTTCCTGTCCAAGCTCAAGGGTGTGAGCGATCCCGAGCAGAAGCGAAAGGTTATCGGCAATACCTTCATCGACGTGTTTGATGAAGAGGCCACGACGATCAAGGATGTCAACTGGCTGGCGCAGGGCACCATCTACCCGGACGTCATTGAATCGGCGGCCTCAAAAACCGGCAAGGCCCATGTCATCAAGTCTCATCACAATGTGGGTGGCTTGCCGGAAACCATGAAGCTGAAGCTTGTTGAGCCGCTGCGCGAGCTGTTCAAAGATGAGGTCCGCCGCATCGGTCTCGAGTTGGGTCTCCCTTATGACATGGTCTACCGTCACCCGTTCCCGGGGCCGGGGCTGGGTGTGCGCATCCTTGGCGAGGTTAAAAAGGAATACGCGGATATCCTGCGCCGGGCCGATGCGATCTTCCTGGAGGAGCTGCACCGGGCAGACCTCTACCACAAGACCAGTCAGGCCTTCGCCGTCTTCCTGCCCGTGAAATCCGTAGGCGTGGTAGGCGATGCCCGCCGGTATGAGTACGTCGTCGCGCTGCGAGCGGTGGAAACCATCGATTTCATGACCGCACGTTGGGCGCATCTGCCGTATGAGTTGCTGGAAACCGTATCCAATCGGATTATCAATGAGATCACCGGGGTTTCCCGGGTGACCTACGACGTTTCGTCGAAACCGCCGGCAACCATTGAGTGGGAATAGCCCGGCAGGTATGGATCCGTTAACACAGCCAGTTGCCAGTGACGAGCTCTGGATGGCGCGAGCGCTCGAATTGGCCGCCCAGGCAGCCAGTGCTGGCGAAGTGCCTGTTGGGGCCGTGGTCGTGCTTGACGGAAAGGAAGTGGGTGCAGGGTTTAATGCACCCATCACCGGGTGTGACCCAACCGCTCACGCTGAAATCCGGGCCCTTCGGGATGCCGCGGCCAGGGTGGGCAATTACCGTTTGTCCGGGGCGGTGCTTTATGTAACGCTGGAGCCTTGTACGATGTGCGTCGGGGCCATTGTACACAGTCGCGTCAGCCGTCTGGTTTACGGGGCCCCGGAACCCAAAGCCGGTGCGGTGGAGTCGGCTCGTCGAACGCTTGAAGAGCCTCACCTCAACTGGGACGTGTCCGTTGTGTCCGGGGTGCTTCAGCAGCGCTGCAGCGAAATGATCAGCGGTTTCTTCAGCGCTCGGCGAGAAGAAATCCGGCAACAGCGTCGTCAATCTTCAGGGAAGGAGTAAACTTACGTCATGAACGTTCTGGTCACCGGCGGAGCCGGGTATATAGGGAGTCATGTTGTACGCCAACTGGATCAGGCGGGCCATGACATCGTTGTTCTCGATAACCTTTCGACCGGCTACCGCTGGGCAGTCACGGCCGGGAAGCTCATCGTCGGTGACCTGGCCGACGAAGCGGTCATTGAAGAGGTGTTCACAGATCAGAGATTTGACGCGGTCCTGCACTTCGCAGCCAACATCGTGGTCCCCGAATCTGTAGCCAATCCGCTCAAGTATTACAGCAATAACACCCGCAATACCCTGAATCTCCTCAAAGCTGTGGAAAGGCACGGGGTTCCCTTCATGGTGTTTTCCTCAACGGCGGCTGTCTACGGCATGCCGGACCAGACGGTTCTGACGGAAGATATGCCGCTTGCGCCCATCAATCCCTATGGCGCTTCCAAGATGATGAGCGAGCGCATGATCATGGATCTGGCCGCCGCTTCCGACCTCAACTATGTGATTCTTCGCTATTTCAATGTCGCTGGCGCAAACCCCGAGGGGGTGTTGGGTCAGGCGACCCCTGAGGCCACCCACCTTATCAAGGTTGCCTGTGAGTGTGTGACTGGCCAAAGAGAAGGCATGAGTGTGTTCGGCACCGACTACGGTACTCGGGATGGTACCTGTGTGCGCGATTACATCCATGTGGACGACCTGGCCAAGGCCCATGTTATGGCCCTTGACTATATGGCCCGGGGCGGCGAGTCAAAGGTATTGAACTGTGGCTATGGTCGAGGGTTCACGGTTAAAGAAGTGATCGGTGAGGTCAAAAGGCAGTCGGGTGTTGATTTTCCGGTTGCCGAAACCGGGCGTCGCGCGGGCGATCCAGAGGCCTTGATGGCCGATAATGCGCGGATCAAAGAAGTCCTGGGCTGGACCCCGGAGTACGACAGTCTCGAGACGATTGTCGGGACAGCGCTGGCCTGGGAAGCCATCTGGCAAAAACGCAAGCATTCTTCGAGTTGAGGTCTTAAGTCCTCCTCTAAACAGCATTGGGAATGAATGGATGAAGATTACGATTTTTGGCACTGGGTACGTTGGCTTGGTAACAGGGGCGTGTCTTGCAGACGTTGGCCACCACGTCCTGTGCATGGATGTGGATAAGGCCAAGATCGAAAAGCTTGAGAACGGTCAGATTCCCATCTATGAGCCGGGTCTCGAAAGCATCGTCGCGCATACCGTCGAAGCCGGGCGTCTCGCCTTTACCACCGATGCCGAAAAAGCGGTCAAGCATGGCACGTTGCAGTTCATCGCGGTGGGCACGCCCCCGGACGAAGACGGTTCTGCAGACCTGCAGTATGTAACCGCCGTCGCCCGGGCGATAGGTCAGTACATGGATGACTACAAGGTGGTGGTCGACAAATCCACGGTACCGGTCGGCACCGCCGATAAAGTGCGAGCCGCGTTGCGTGCTGAACTGGATGGCCGCAATCTCGAGCTGGATTTTGATGTGGTCTCCAACCCCGAGTTTCTCAAGGAAGGGGCTGCCATCAATGATTTCATGAAACCGGACCGGATCGTGGTTGGTACGGACAGCGACAAGGCTGCGGAGCTGCTGCGCGAGGTCTATTACCCGTTCAACCGGTCACGCGATCGGATGATCTTCATGGATGTCCGGTCGGCGGAGCTGACCAAGTACGCCGCTAACGCCATGCTGGCGACCAAGATCAGCTTTATGAATGAAGTGGCTAACCTGGCGGAGCGCCTCGGTGCGGACATAGAAGCGGTTCGCCAGGGCATTGGGTCGGACCCGCGCATTGGTTACCATTTTATCTACCCCGGCTGTGGCTACGGCGGTTCCTGTTTTCCCAAGGATGTTCAGGCGCTTGCCCGAACCGCCCGCGACTGCGATTACGAATCCCGCTTGCTGAACGCTGTCGAGTCGGTGAACTACGCGCAGAAACACGTTCTGTTCGACAAAATTTCCCACTATTTCCGTGGCAATCTCAACGGCAAGGTCGTGGCGCTCTGGGGTCTGGCGTTCAAGCCAAACACCGATGATATGCGCGAAGCCTCGTCACGAACCCTGATGGAAGATCTGTGGAAGGTAGGCGCCAGGGTGCAGGCGTTCGATCCGGAAGCAATGGAGGAGACCCAGCGTATTTACGGCAATCAGGCGGGGCTGACACTGTGTGGAACCAAGGAACAGGCCCTGAAAGGCGCCGATGTTCTGGTCATCTGCACCGAGTGGAAGGAGTTCCGCTCGCCGGACTTTGACGTGGTCGCCTCGGCGTTGCGGGAGCCTGTGGTGTTTGATGGCCGGAACCTGTACGAGCCCGAAATGCTTGAACGCCATGGCCTGATTTACTACGCCATAGGACGGGGCAGAAATCAGTTTCATACGGTGTAATTATGAGCAAGGCGCCAGACTTTCAGCTTCATCAACGATTGGCAGCGGATACCATCGGTCTGGGATTCAGTCAGCTGTGCGAAATCCGCCTGATGAACGATCGTACCTGGCCCTGGCTGCTACTCGTGCCGGCTGTCAGTGAGATCCGGGAGATTTTTGAGCTAAGTGATGTGCAGCAGCAACGGCTGATGCATGAGTCTTCAACCCTGAGTCGCGGCATGATGACGCTGTTTTCGGGTGACAAGATGAACGTTGCCGCACTTGGCAATATGGTGCCCCAGCTTCATCTGCATCACATTGTACGTTTCGAGGGCGACCCTGCCTGGCCGGGCCCGGTATGGGGCGTGCGACCTCCGGTGCCATACAGCAACGAGGAGCTGGAGACTGTCAGGGAACAGCTTTCCCCGATTTTGGCTTCATTGAAATAGGCGGTTAAAAAAAAGCCCGCCAAGGTGGCGGGCGCAAAGCTACCTGGAAAGGTAACGACTCAACAATGGAAGGTGTATCGTCTTCCATTCCCGTCCACGTGACCATTCCCAAAAAGGTTCCACAGACCTCAGGTTTTTTGTGGGGCTTTTCTGCGCGCCAGCGTTTGAGATCCAACGAGGATCATTCTTAACTCGGTCTTGAGCTTCACCTTCAGTTCATCCCGTTCCTTGTGTGTCGCATCCAGTGCTTCGGCGCCCTGATTGAAAACCAGGGTGACCATGGCCTCCGCCACCAGGCGGGAATCCGATAGCGGTTTGCTCTGCTCTTCGGCGACGCGGTGAAGATCGTCGGCCAGTTCCGTCACAAAGTGGTCAATTTCCGCTTTGATGGCGGTCCGAAAGGGCTTGGATACCCCGGTACGCTCCCGGAGCATCAGCCGGAAGAGATTGGCGTTGTTACCGAGATACTCCATGAACGTTTCCACCGATGTGGATATGGCGCTGCCGTCCCGGGCGATTCGCTTCCGCGCCTGACGCATCAGCTGTCGCAGGGCCACACCGCCTTCGTCGACCAGGGCGAGGCCGAGTTCGTCGAGTTCTGAGAAGTGCCGGTAGAACGAGGTAGGGGCTATTCCGGCCTCGCGGGCAACTTCACGGAGGCTCAGGCTGCCAAAGCCTCGGTCGGCGCTCAATTGGGCAAGGGCAGCATCCATCAGTGCGCGACGGGTACGAAGTTTCTGCTCGGCTCTGGACGACACGGTGAGGCTCCATTTACTGCGTGAAGGTCGCATTCTAGCGGTCTGTCGACGGCGAGTCATCCGGGCACGGGTAATGCCGAGAATGACGCCTGATTTTCAGCGACATTGTGTTTATAATGGGCGGCTTTTCCAGTATGGTCGCCACGTCTTTTTTGCGGCCCAATTTTTTAAGCAACGTGAGCCACCACGCCCGCTTGCTTGCCAGACATTAAGCACACATCAGATACAACGGGAACCGGTATGCGCAGTCATTATTGCGGTGGGATCAACGAATCCCACATCGATCAGGAAGTCACACTTTGCGGATGGGTACATCGTCGCCGTGATCACGGTGGTGTCATTTTCCTTGATCTGCGGGATCGGGATGGTATCTCCCAGGTGGTTGTCGATCCAGACACCCCCGAAAGCTTTGCCCTGGCCGAGAAAGTTCGCAGCGAATTCGTGATCCGGGTGACTGGCCGGGTCCGTCGTCGTCCTGCAGGCACCGAGAACAGCAATATGCCAACGGGCCAGGTCGAGCTCCTTGGCAAAAAACTGGACATCCTGAACGCGGCCGCCACACCGCCGTTCCCGCTGGACGAACACGTGGATGTGGGCGAGGACGTGCGCCTGCGCTACCGTTTCGTGGATCTGCGCCGCCCCGAGATGATCAATCGCCTTCGGTTCCGTTCTCGCGTGACCAGCTACATCCGGAACTATCTGGACGGCAACGGGTTCATGGACGTGGAAACGCCGATCCTGACTCGCGCCACGCCGGAAGGTGCCCGCGACTACCTGGTTCCGAGCCGTACCCACGAAGGTTCCTTCTTCGCTTTGCCTCAGTCACCTCAGCTGTTCAAGCAGCTGTTGATGGTGTCCGGCGTCGACCGGTATTACCAGATCGCCAAGTGTTTCCGGGATGAGGACCTCCGGGCCGATCGTCAGCCGGAATTCACCCAGGTAGACATCGAGGCCTCGTTCATCGACGAGGAAACCCTGATGGGGTTGAACGAGGACATGATCCGCTCCCTGTTCAAAGATGTGCTCGACGTTGAACTGCCCAGCTTCCCGCGCATGCCGCATTCCGAGGCCATGCAGCGCTATGGCAGCGACAAACCCGACCTCCGGATCCCGCTGGAACTGATTGATGTGGCGGATCTGGTCGAGAGCGTGGATTTCAAGGTCTTTGCCGGTCCGGCCAAGGACCCGAAAGGCCGGGTGGCAGCGCTTCGGGTGCCGAAAGGTGGTGATCTGACCCGTAAGCAGATTGACGATTACACCAAGTTCGTTGGTATCTATGGAGCCAAGGGGCTGGCGTACATCAAGGTCAACGACCTGTCCAAGGGCGTAGAGGGGCTTCAATCGCCAATCATCAAGTTCCTGGGTGATGACGTGGCTCAGGCCATCATGGAGCGTGTTGGTGCCGAAGACGGAGACATTGTCTTCTTTGGCGCGGACAAGACAACTGTGGTTAACGAGGCGCTGGGTGCGCTGCGCATCAAAGTCGGCCATGACCTTAATATGCTGACCAAAGAGTGGGCGCCGCTGTGGGTTGTCGACTTCCCGATGTTCGAGGAGACTCCTGACGGAGGCCTGACAGCGATTCACCACCCGTTTACAGCGCCGTCCTGCAGTGCCGATGAGCTCGCAGCGAATCCGGCAAACGCACTGTCACGCGCCTACGACATGGTGTTGAACGGAACCGAGCTGGGTGGCGGCTCTATCCGTATCCACGATGAAAAGATGCAGGAAGCCGTATTCCGAATTCTGGGCATCGAAGAAGATGAGGCGCGTGCCAAATTCGGTTTCCTGCTGGATGCACTCAAGTTCGGCTGTCCGCCACACGGTGGCCTGGCCTTTGGTTTGGACCGTCTGGTCATGTTGATGACCGGCGCTTCCTCCATTCGGGATGTCATTGCCTTCCCGAAAACCCAGAGCGCGACCTGCCTGATGACCCAGGCCCCGGGTGAAGTCGATGACCAGCAGTTGCGTGAACTTCACATTCGTCGGAGAAAGTCCGCCAAGGCGGTAGAAGGCAATAAGGCAGGAAGCGAGGACACAGCAAGCGAGTAAATTCTCAACACCGGAGGTGTGCTGAGAGTGGCGCACACTCCGGAGATGGCTGGAGTGGTTTTATGGCTGGTCATAGCAAGTGGGCCAACATCAAACACCGTAAGGCAGCGCAGGATGCCAAGCGGGGCAAAATCTTCACCAAAATCATCCGTGAGCTGACCGTTGCCGCCCGACAGGGCGGCGAAAATCCTGAAGATAATCCACGCCTGCGCTCGGTTATCGACAAGGCGCTCACGGCGAACATGAAGAAGGACACCATCGAGCGTGCCGTCGAGCGGGGTGCTGGAGGTGGTGATGACAGTAACTACGAAGAGCTCACCTACGAGGGCTATGGTCCGGGCGGTGTGGCCATTTTCGTGGAAGCAATGACCGACAACAAGAACCGCACGGTGGCGGAAATCCGGCACGCCTTCAGCAAGATGGGGGGCAATCTCGGTACCGACGGTTCGGTGGCCTATCTTTTCAGCAAACAGGGTATCATCAGCTACAGCCCGGATGTGTCCGAGGACAAGCTGATGGAGGCTGCCCTGAACGCCGGTGCTGAAGATCTCGCAGAACAGGATGACGGCTCCTTCGAGATCGTCACCACGCCCGAGCAGTTTCTCGACGTCAAGGAATCGCTGGTAAGCGCCGGGCTCACACCAGACAATGCGGAAGTGACCATGATTCCCGCAACCCGGGTTGAGCTGGATCGAGACGGCGCAGAAACCATTCTCAAACTGATCGATATGCTGGAAGATCTGGATGATGTCCAGAACGTGTATCACAACGCCGACATTGCCGGCGACATCATGGAATCGCTCTGAAGCGACAGGGGTATCGATTTGGCGATCATTCTGGGTGTAGACCCCGGGTCGAGGATCACCGGCTTCGGGATTATCCGGGCTGAGGGCCGCAATATCGAGTATATTGATAGCGGTTGCATTCGGGTCGGCGAAAAGCCGATGGCGGAGCGCCTGCAGACGATTTTTCACAGCCTTGCCACGCTCATCGGCGAGTTCCGCCCGCAAGAGTTTGCCATTGAACAGGTATTTATGGCCCGCAACCCGGATTCTGCGCTCAAGCTGGGCCAGGCGCGTGGCGCTGCCATTGTCAGTGCCGCCAACAGCGGATTGGCGGTTCACGAGTACTCCGCGCGCCAGGTCAAGCAGGCCGTGGTCGGCAAGGGTGGGGCAGACAAGTCTCAGGTGCAGCATATGGTACAGGCGCTGCTGGCCCTTCCCCGCAAACCCCAGGCGGATGCCGCCGATGCGCTTGCCATCGCGTTGTGTCACGCCCACATGAGCCAAAGTGTTTTGAGGGTAGCTGGCGCGGGAGGCAAGGTCCGCAGCGGGCGCGTGCGACAAAAATAACCCGCTCTCAGGAGCGACAGGAGAGTTCCTTTGCTAGGTCGTATCCGAGGAATACTGGTTGAAAAAGCACCGGGTCAGGCATTGGTCGAGTGCGCCGGGCTGGGCTACGAAGTTGATATTCCCTACACCACTTTTTTTCATCTTCCCGAAACCGGTCAGGAAGTTACCCTACATACCCATTTTGCCGTTCGGGAAGATGCCCAGAGCCTTTATGGGTTCGCATCACGCCTTGACAGGGACCTGTTCCGGCTCCTGATCAAGGTTAGTGGCGTGGGCCCCAAGCTGGCTGTAGGCATCCTCTCGGGCCTGGATGCCGAGCAGTTTATCCGCTGTGTGGAGGCGCGTGACGCCAATGCGCTCGTCAAACTGCCGGGCGTCGGAAAAAAGACCGCGGAACGTCTGCTTATTGAAATGACCGATCGGATCGGGCAACTTGAAGGACAATTCGTGCCAGCGTCGCGAGAAGCGACAGGAACGGCCATGGCAGGGCAAGACGTGTCAGAGCGCGGTCAGGATCCCAGAGACGAAGCGGAGGCCGCGCTCATTGCCCTCGGATACAAGCCTCAGGAGGCTGCCAAGGCGATCAGCAAGGTCGCCGAAGCCGGAATGTCGAGTGAAGCGCTGATAAGGCTCGCATTGCGCAATATGATCCCGGCGTGATGGCCACTGATCAATCTGTCGCCAGGATAGCGCCAAACCTGTAGAGAGCGTAACGTGACACCCCTTTGGCGGTTTGTACAATTGGGGCAACGATTTAACTGCGACGCAAGCGCTAAGGCACGATGTTGATTCCTAACAAACGGATGACGCCATGATCGAATCCGACCGACTGATCTCAGCCCGGGCCGGTGAATATGAAGAGGTGCAGGATCGGGCGATTCGTCCCACCTTGCTCACGGAGTACGTCGGTCAGCCCGCGGTTCGTGAGCAGATGGACATCTTCATTTCCGCTGCCCGTGGACGTCAGGAAGCGCTTGACCACGTTCTGATTTTCGGGCCGCCCGGTCTCGGCAAGACCACGCTGGCTAATATCATCGCTAACGAGATGGGCGTGTCGATAAAGACAACGTCGGGGCCCGTTCTGGAAAAGGCGGGTGATCTCGCCGCCATGCTAACCAATCTGGAAGAGGGCGACGTCCTCTTTATTGATGAAATTCACCGTCTAAGCGCCGCTGTCGAAGAAGTGCTCTATCCGGCAATGGAAGATTACCAGCTGGATATCATGATTGGAGAGGGCCCGGCCGCGCGCTCCATCAAACTGGATCTGCCGCCTTTCACCCTGGTGGGTGCCACGACACGGGCGGGCCTGCTGACCTCGCCGTTGCGAGATCGGTTTGGGATTGTCCAGCGCCTGGAGTTCTACAACACAGAGGATTTGACCAGCATTATCATCCGGTCGGCCCGTCTGTCCTCCGTGGATATCGACGAAGCGGGCGCGTTTGAAATCGCCAGGCGTTCCCGAGGGACGCCACGTATCGCGAATCGCTTGCTGCGTCGCGTTCGCGATTTCGCCGAGGTTCGCTCCGACGGTCACATCAGCTCGGACATTGCCGATCAGGCGCTGAACATGCTGAAAGTGGACAGTCAGGGGTTTGATCACATGGACCGTCGCCTGTTGCTCGCGATGATCGAGAAATTTGACGGTGGTCCGGTTGGGGTCGAGAGTCTCGCAGCGGCAATCAGCGAGGAGCGAGGCACCATCGAGGATGTGTTGGAACCCTTCCTGATTCAACAGGGGTATATGGTTCGAACCCCTCGTGGTCGCATGGTTACCTCCAATGCCTACCAGCATTTTGGCGTGGTGCCGCCGAAATCCGGGCGGGAGGATGATCTTTTTGGCTGACCCTCAGGACCCCTCTGTTTTTGAGCTGCCGCTCCGAGTCTATATTGAGGACACGGATGCGGGTGGCATTGTGTTTCATGCCAAGTACCTCCACTACATGGAGAGGGCCCGGACCGAGTGGGTTCGAAGCTGCGGGGTTGGACTGCGCGCCGGGTTAGCCGAGAACATCAGCTACGTTGTCCAGCGGATGGGTATCCATTATTCAGTGCCGGCCCGCCTGGACGACCGCTTGCTGGTGACCGCAGAGCCGTCGGCCTACGGGCGTGTGTGGATGGAATTCAAACAACGGGTCTATCGGGCTGAGGACCGAACACTTTTGTGTGAAGCCGACGTCCGAGTGGCGTGCGTGGCGCTGGACAGTGGTCGCCCGCGCCGATTACCCGAGAATATGCAGGCGTTGTTGCAAAGCAACGTTCAGACAACCGAATAAGCCAGGAGCAAAAGGTGGAATCAGAAGTTTCAGTCTGGTATCTCGTGTCCAACGCCGGTGTGCTGGTGCAACTTGTCATGTTGCTCCTTGCCCTGGCATCCATCGTGTCCTGGGCGCTGATCTTTCAGCGTCTTCAGGTGTTCCGGAAGGCCAGGCAGTCTCAGTTGGCGTTCGAAGAGCGGTTCTGGTCCGGTATGGACCTTGGCCAGCTCTACCGCGAGGTCAACGCCGAGCCGACGCCGTTTTCGGGTATGGAATCCGTGTTCAGGGCAGGCTTCAAGGAGTTCTCCCGCCTGCGCCAGCAAAGCCGGGACGCGGATGCTGTCATGGAAGGGACCCAGCGGGCCATGCGTGTGGCTTTTTCGCGGGAACAGGAGCGCCTGGAAACGCACCTGCCGTTCCTGGCAACTGTGGGCTCGACCAGCCCCTATGTCGGCCTGTTTGGCACCGTGTGGGGCATCATGAATTCATTCCGTGGCCTGGCTCAGGTGCAACAGGCTACCCTGGCGACGGTGGCACCGGGCATCTCGGAGGCCCTGATTGCTACGGCCATGGGCCTTTTTGCGGCTATCCCCGCGGTCATTGCCTACAACCGATTCTCGGCCATGGCGGATGCTCTGCTCAAGAACTACGAAACCTTCGCCGATGAATTCTCCAGCATCCTGCATCGCCGTGTTCACAACAGCGAAAAGAGTGCTGCGTAAATGCACGTTTTTTATAAAGGTTGGAGGGTAGCGCAATGAAGGGCATGGGTATGATGCCTCAGCACCGGCGCAAGCCAATGTCGGAAATCAACGTCGTGCCCTACATCGACGTGATGTTGGTGCTGTTGGTGATATTCATGGTCACTGCGCCCATGCTGACCCAGGGGGTGAAGGTGGATCTGCCGGAAACAACGGCGGATCCTATTCAGGCTGACAAGAACGTGGAGTCGATCGTGGTGTCTGTGGATTCCAACGGCGCCTATTACGTTGAAGTTGGCGACCGTGGCAGCGATCCCATGTCCCTGGGAGAGGTGCGTGAGCAGGTTTCAAAAATTCTGTCGCAGCGTGCCAACAGCGAGATCCTGGTGCGGGGGGATGAGCACGTGGAATATGGAACAGTGGTTCGTCTGATGGCCGAATTGCAGGGTGCCGGGGCAGGCAGCATAGGCTTGATCACCGAAGCGCCACTGGACGACAAGTGATACCAGTGCGGGCAGGTTTGTTGTGATAGGTCACGAGCGCGAAGTAACCAGCACGGGCGTACCACCCTGGAAATCTCCGGTTGCATTGTCGATCACCCTGCACCTTGTGATTATCGGTGTTGCACTGGCAGGCTGGACTTGGTCCAGCCCGGACCATGAACCACCGCCCCGGAGTATCTCGGCGAGGTTGATTACCCAGCAACAGCCAGAACCCAGTCCAATAGTGGAACCGGATGATCAGCCTGATCGTGAGGAAGAGAGGCTCCGGGAAGAGCAGAAGCGCCAGGCCGAACAGGAGCGTAAAGAAGAGGAAGCCCGGCGTCAGGCGGAACAGAAGGCACGCGAGGAGGCGGAACGCCAGGCCAGGGAAGAGGAACGCAAGCGCCAACTGGCAGAGCAGCGGAAGAAGGAAGAGGCCGCCAAAGCGGAGGAAGCCGCCCGCCAGAAGGCAGAAGCCGAAGCCCGGGAACGCGAACGCAGAAAAGCCGAAGAGGAAAAGCGGCGAAAGGAAGAGGCCCAGCGTAAGGCGGAGGAAGAGAAGCGTCGCCAGGAAGAACAGCGAAAACGGGAAGAGGCCGAGCGTAAGAAACGTGAGGAGGAGGCCCGCAAAGAGGCTGAGCGTAAGCGGCTCGAGGCCGAGCGCCGCTTGAAAGAGCAGCAACTCGAGGCATTGGCTCAAGAGGCTGAGCAGGCGAAGGCAGCCGAAGCGCGAGAGCGGGCGCAGGCGGCGGCTGCAAAGGCCCGCGAAGCGCAGATGCTGACAGAAAGTGAAAAGTATCAGGCGTTGATCCGTGAGCGCCTCAGTCAGGCCTGGTACCCGCCCTCGTCGGCGACTGAAGAAATGACAGCCCGGCTGCAGATCACCCTGCTGCCCACGGGTGAACTGGCGGGCGTTAAACTGGTGGGTAGTAGTGGCAATACCGCGTTCGATAACTCTGCGCTCAGCGCTGTGCGATCGCTTAATCGATACCCGATCCCGGATGAGCGCGACACGTTCGAGCGGTATTTCCGTCAGTTTACCATCGAGTTCAACCCTCGCCGGTTGAAATAAGGAATGGATGACACATGACACAGCGGGTTTGGACTATGCCGTTACGAAAGCTTTTTTCAGTGATCGCCCTGGTTTTTCTGACGGTGAACACGGCGAATGCCGAATTGTTGATCCGGATTACCGAGGGTGCTGACGCCGCAATTCCGATTGCCGTTGTGCCGTTTTCGGAGAGTGGGGCGGTGCCTCCGGGAGACAAGGTCGGAGACATTGTACACAGCGACCTTGCCATGAGCGGTGAGTTTCGCCCATTGCCGGCCGAGAAAATGCTGAGTCTTCCGTCCAAGCGGGAAGAGGTGTTCTTTCGGGATTGGCGACTGCTTGGGCAGCGTTACGTCCTCGTGGGTAGCCTGACCAGGCAGGGAGATCGGGTTTCGGCGCGATACGAGCTGTTTGATGTCAATACGGAGGAGCGACTGCTGGGGGAAACCGCAGCTGCGCCAGCATCGAATATGCGGTCGCTTGCCCACCACGTGAGCGACAAGGTTTACGAGGCCATTACCGGTGTGCCCGGGGCGTTCTCCACCAAGCTGGCCTACGTGACGCTCGATACCTTCAACGGCAAGCCTCGGTACCGGTTACAGGTTAGTGACGTGGACGGAAAGCGGGCCAGGGTCCGCTTGGAGAGTCAGGAGCCAATTCTTTCGCCGGCCTGGTCCCCCGATGGGAAGAAGCTAGCGTATGTCTCGTTTGAGACGGGCAAGCCGGTGATTTTCGTCCATGAGCTGGCGACCGGAAACCGAACTGCGGTTGCGGATTTTCCGGGTCTGAATTCCGCGCCGGCCTGGTCCAGGGACGGCAGATCGTTACTGATGACCCTGTCGAAAGACGGAAATGCCGAAATCTACCGAATGAATCTGGCGAGTCGTCAGTTAACCAAGATAACCAATCACTGGGCTATTGATACGGAGCCGAGCTGGGATCACACCGGCGACGGCCTGTTCTTCACGTCGGACCGATCCGGTGGGCCGCAGATCTACCACAAGGAAAGTGAGCGGGCGGCGCCCCGTCGTATTACCTTTGGCAGCCGCTACAACGCGCGGCCCAGACCGGATAACACTGGAGACTTTGTCTACTACGTGCATCAGCGGAACAGCGCGTTTCATATCGCCCGAACCAATCTTGATACCGGTGAGGAGACCATCCTCACCCGAACAGAATCCGATGAATCCCCAAGTGTGTCCCCGAACGGTCGAATGCTGATCTATGCCACCAAGCAGGGTTCAGACAGCGTGCTCACCGTTATTTCTGTCGATGGCGGTGCTGCCTACAGCCTGCCGGCGTCGGAAGGCGATGTGCGCGAGCCGGCCTGGGGGCCGCTGGTGCGGTAACGGGGCCCTTTGTTGCCCGTAAAATGATTCGTTAAACAAGTCAATCAACTAAAAGGAACGTTTTATGAAGTTGTCAGCCCAATCCAAGTTTTTTGCCGTTCTGCTGTCTGCCGGTCTCTTTGCCGGTTGTAGCTCCACTGGCGAAACAGTAGACGAGGGTGCCTACGGTTCTGACGTCGATGCGATTGATCAGGACGGTGGTTCCACTGTCTACGGCGGCGGCGACCAGGACGGCATTTCTTCCTCGGCGATGACCGAAGAAGAGCGTATGGCCGCCCAGCAGCAGGCTGAGCAGGAAGCGCTGCGTGATATCACAACCTTCTACTTCGATTTCGACACTGCTGAGATCAAGCCTGAAGCTCGTGATGTTCTGGTTGCCCACGCCCAGTTCCTGGCTAACAATCCGGGTCAGCAGGTGCGTCTTGAGGGCCACGCCGACGAGCGTGGAACCAAAGAATACAACCTGGCATTGGGTGAGCGTCGTGCCAACGCCATCCAGCGTTTTCTGGTTGTAAACGGTGCCTCACGTGGTCAAATGGAAACCGTGAGCTACGGTGAAGAGAAGCCGGCGGTTATGGGTTCGACTGAAAGTGCCTGGGCCCAGAACCGTCGTGTGGAGCTCGTGTTCGAGTAAACACATCAGATGTCAGGAATGCCCATGAGAAAATTACTCATGGCGGCAGTGGTTCTCCCGTTTGCCTTCGGGCAGGCGGGAGTGGCGCTGGCGCAGTCAACTACGCAGGCTTTTCAGAACAGCAGTTCGGAAGCCCAGCGCAAGGCGAATAGCAGTCAGGCCACCGCTGAGCTTTTCTACATGATCCAGCAACTCCAGGGCGAAGTTCGTCGCCTGCAAGGACAGGTAGAGGAGCAAAAATATGAGATCGATCGCCTGAAAGAGCAGGGCCGGGATCGTTATATCGATCTTGATCAGCGCATACTGGACCTGTCCGAGAAGATTGCTGAGCAGCCCGCGAGCTCGCCTGGGGCTGGTGCAGGGGTGGCCGGGGCCGCTGGCGGCGCTGCTACAGCCACCAAGGAGTATCGTCAGCCTGATGCTGAGGAGCGCAAGCAGTACGAGGCGATCCAGGACCTGATTCGGAACCAGAAGAACTATGACGAGGCAATCAGCCAGCTTTACGAGTTCATCGATCAGTACCCGGAAGGGGATCTGACCGTTAACGCTTACTACTGGCTGGGAGAGGTCTACCTCGTGAAGCCTCAGTTGGAGCAGGCCAAGCAGGCCTTCACGATTGTCGCAACACGGTATCCTGACCATCGGAAAGCCCCGGATGCTGTCTACAAGTTGGGAGTCACTCTTGATCGGCTTGGCGAGAAACAGGAGGCCAGGCGGCGGATGGAAACGGTTGTCAGGGACTACCCAAATAGCAGTGCCGCCAATCTGGCGCAGAAGTATCTGGGCTCCTGAACCAACGGATCGGTTGCTTCGGGAGAAATGTTGAGAAACCTGAGAAAAAGGGTTGATCAACGCCAAAAAATCATTACTATATGCGCCTCGTTTGGGTCGTTAGCTCAGTTGGTAGAGCAGTTGGCTTTTAACCAATTGGTCGAAGGTTCGAATCCTTCACGACCCACCAAATTCGAATTCCGGCGTGTGCTGAGTCACGTCGGGATGGGGTCAGTGTTTACGTGCTGATCCGCAGTTACGGGTCGTTAGCTCAGTTGGTAGAGCAGTTGGCTTTTAACCAATTGGTCGAAGGTTCGAATCCTTCACGACCCACCAAATAGCGAAAACCCCGCACGGGTTTTGCGAAAAAAGAGCCTCCGGGCTCTTTTTTTTTGCGTATACGTTATTACCTAGTCAGGAGAGGGCACGGAAATCCCGCCCAGGGTTCTGTTGCAGCCTTGTTTCGGAATCACGAAAGCCAGGGTTGAAGTGATATAATCCCCAAAGACCACGCAACACAGAGATGCAGTAATGACACGAGCTGAAGATCGTATTCTTGTTCAGGAACACCTCGCCCACGCCGCGGAACCCAAACCGCTGAGCGCTGACGAGAAGGCCGATCTGGAAAGCCGCATCAAGGCCGTGCTCAAAGCCAAGGACGCGGTGCTGGTAGCTCATTATTACACGGATCCTGATCTTCAGCGCCTGGCAGAGGAAACCGGTGGTTGCGTGGCGGATTCACTGGAAATGGCGCGGTTTGGAAACCAGCATCCGGCGTCGACCGTTGTCGTGGCTGGTGTGCGCTTCATGGGCGAAACCGCCAAGATTCTCAATCCTGAGAAACGGGTGTTGATGCCAACCCTGGAGGCAACCTGTTCCCTGGATGTGGGCTGTCCGGCGGATGAGTTCGCCGAGTTCTGTGACCAGCACCCCGACCGTACCGTTGTTGTCTACGCGAATACGTCGGCAGCCGTTAAGGCGAGGGCTGACTGGGTAGTAACCTCCAGTTGTGCTCAGGCCATTGTTGAAGACCTGGACGCCCGTGGCGAAAAGATCCTTTGGGCGCCTGATAAGCACCTGGGCCACTATGTCCAGAAGACCACGGGCGCCGACATGCTTTTGTGGGACGGGTCGTGTATTGTCCACGAGGAATTCAAGTACCGTGGTCTGGAAGATCTGAAGGCGCTCTACCCGGAGGCGGCTGTGCTGGTTCATCCGGAATCTCCCGATGCCGTGGTGGAGATGGCGGATGTGGTGGGCTCAACGTCTCAGTTGATTCATGCGGTTCAGACGCTGCCCAATGAGACGTTTATCGTGGCTACGGACAACGGTATCTTCTACAAGATGCAGCAGCTCGCGCCCAACAAAACGTTGCTGGAAGCGCCGACCGCAGGGAATGGTGCTACCTGTCGTAGCTGTGCCCATTGTCCCTGGATGGCGATGAACGGGCTGGAGAACCTGCTTCATGTCCTGGAGCACGGTGATCAGGAGGTCGAGGTTGATGACGCCTTGCGTGAGCGTGCCCTCAAGCCTCTGCGTCGAATGCTGGACTTCACGGCCAACATGAATCTGAAAGCTGCCGGCAACGCCTGAGCGGTCGGAGCGTCAGCTGTTTCGTCTGGCGTTCAGGCGGCTGGTTATCTCGGCCAGCCTTTCGGTGACAACCTGACGTTGGGGTGATCCCGCCGGCAGCTTTTCCTGGGCCTGTCGAAGCTGGCGCTGGGCGGACTCGAGATCTCCCATCAGCGCGTCGTATTCCGCGCGGGCCCGATGCACCCCAACGATGTTGCGCGCCATGCCTTCCGCTTCGGCCAACCGAAGCCAGAGATGTTCCTGGGCGGGAAGTTGCCGGGTCAGTTGTTTCAGATACTCTGCGGCAGCGGCGCCATTGCCGTCGGCAATTTCCGCTTCAGCCAGTTTGAACGTGATGGGGTAATTGCCAGGGTTCCTGGCCAGGGCCTCTCGGAGAATGTCTCTGGCCTCCTGAATCCGTTTCTGGTCGATCAGTACGTCAGCCAGTGTGACCTGAAAGGTGATTCGTCCGGGGGCTCGGTCCAGAAGGTCCCTGAGAACGTTCAGGGCTTTGTCGGGCTGATTGTTCTTCTGGTAGGCAACGGCAAGTCCGTATCGAATTGCGTCATGCCTCTGCGCCTTATCGCCATTGAGATACGCCTCGAATGTTTCAACGGCCACGTCCGCCGACGCCGCATAATGCACCTGCAAACGGTTGCGGATCAGGTGATATTCCTGGCCGTCCCTGATGTTTCGGTCCGGATACTGCTCGGCACGGTTCCGGGTGTCCGCTACCCGGCTTTGGGTAAGCGGGTGCGTGGATAAGTATTCGGGAACCTGGTTACCCTGGAGCCGGTTCTGCCGCATCATGATCTCGAACATCTCGGGCATCCCACGGGGGTCCATGCCGGCGCTTGCCAGGATATCCAGGCCGACTCGGTCTGCTTCCTGTTCGTGGGCTCTGCTATAAGCGAGCATGTTCTGGACTGCCAGCGCCTGAGTGCCCGCAATGGCTGCAATACCAAGGTCAGACTGGGTGACGGCCGACAGGATGATGCCGGCGAGCATGCCGGCCATGGTCAATGGAGCACTGGTTTCCTGTTGCTCCAGCCTGCGTGCAAAGTGCCGCTGGCTCAAGTGGGCAAGCTCGTGAGCCAGCACCGATGAGAACTGCTGTTCGGTGGCAGCATTAAGGAACAACCCGCCATTGACCCCGACAATTCCGCCCGGAACGGCGAAGGCGTTGATCTCGGGGCTGTCGATCAGTGCCAGGGTAAGGTTCCGGTCCTGGAGTGGGGCAGAGGGTACCAGTCGGTAGATGATTGCCGTCAGATAGTCGTAGACCAGTGGATCCGTGATTCTCGGCGCCGACCGGCGGATCGAAATCATGACCTGTTGTCCGATTTCCGATTCCTGTTGCCCGGAAATCAGGCCGCCGCCATTGCCGCCGATATTTGGCAACTCGGTTTCCTGGGCGTGAACGAGCGAAAAGGCGGCGCACAAACACGCCGCGAGGGCGCCCGCCCTGGCGCTGCGGGACAATCGGGCTAAACGGTGTTGGAAGCAAATCATGTAACGCAGGGTGCCTTTCGTTCCAGGTGCCAGTGTGACAACAGCTTACGATAAAAAGTTCTTAAAATTCGATTAAAATCTATTGTGATGCAATACATTATCACTGTCGGCATAATGCGTGCCTGTTCATTCGCCTTACCGGTTTGTAGTGGTGCTTCAATTTTATGGTAGATCGTACTCTTGACGCCTCCGGCCTTCGCTGCCCGATGCCTCTGCTGAAAACCAAGCTGGAACTGAACGCAATGTCTGCGGGAGAGGAGCTCGAGGTTATTGCGACGGATTCCGGATCCGCCCGGGATATTCCTGCATTTATCGAACTTTCCAGTCACCAGTTGATGAGTTCATCTGAGGCCGATGGCCAATTTCGGTTTGTGATAAAGTGCGGCGGCTAACCATTCGGAGTCATTGATGATCAGTATATTACGCGGGCTCGCGCACAAGTATTTTTCAGACGAAGAGGCGGTCATCCTTTTTCTGATCCTGGTGATCGGAACCGTACTGGTTATCTGGTTTGGTGCCATGTTGGCGCCGGCCATCGCGTCTCTGATCATTGCCTTTATCCTCCAGGGGCTTGTGACCAAACTCGTCAAACTTGGCGTACCGGAAATGGTCGCCATCATCAGCGTGTTTTTGCTGTTCCTTGGGGTCCTTGTCGGGGTTATTTTCGGTCTGCTGCCTCTTCTCTGGACTCAGGTCAGTAACCTGGCGGGTGAAACGCCCCGAATTATCCGTGAGATGCAGTCTTACCTTGAATTGCTGCCCGAGGAATACCCGCAGCTGATTTCCGCAGATGCTGTTAATACCCTTTACCAGCAGGTTTCGACGGAAGTCGCACACATGACGCAATGGTTGGTGTCCTTCTCGCTATCGAGCATTCCCGATCTGGTGGCGCTTCTGATCTACGTGGTGCTGGTGCCCATTCTGGTTTTCTTCTTTTTGAAAGACCGGGAGGTGCTGCTCGATTCCATTGGGCGACTGCTTCCTTCGCAACGTCCGATGATGTTGAAAATCTGGCACGAGGTGAATCTCCAGTGCGCCAATTACGTTCGCGGAAAGGCGGTCGAGATCCTCATTGTTGGGGGCGCCACCTACGTGGCGTTCAAGCTCCTGGGCATGCCCTATGCGGCGCTGCTGTCACTGCTGGTTGGCCTGAGTGTCGTCATTCCCTACATCGGCGCGGCTGTTGTGACGATACCCGTCGCCATGATTGGGCTGTTTGCCTTTGGTTGGGGCAGCCACTTTATCTGGGTCATGGTGGTCTACGGCATTATCCAGGCGCTCGACGGCAACGTGCTGGTGCCTGTTCTATTTTCCGAAGTGAACAACCTGCATCCGGTTGCCATTATCGTTGCGGTGTTGTTCTTTGGCGGGATCTGGGGGCTGTGGGGGGTCTTTTTCGCTATCCCGCTGGCGACCCTTCTCAAGGCCGTGTTTGCGGCGTGGCCGGTGAAGGAGCATGTCCAGCCACCGGCCCCGGAGCAATCCTGATGTCGCGTCAGAGGGCTTTTACGGCCTCAAGAACCTCTTGAGCATGCCCTTTGACCTTGACGCCACGCCAGGCGTTTCGAAGAACGCCCTCGGCGTCAATCAAAAACGTACTGCGGTCGATGCCCAGGTATTCCTTGCCGTAAAGCTTCTTGAGTTTGATGACGTCGAACAGCTTGCACAGGGACTCGTCCTTGTCTGAAATAAGGTGGAACGGGAATTCATGCTTGGCCCGGAAATTCTCGTGGGCTTTCAGGCCGTCTCTGGAGACACCGAAGATCTCGGTATCGAGTTCGGTAAACGCTTTCATCAGGTCCCGGAAATCCTGGCCCTCCGAAGTACAACCAGGCGTGTTGTCTTTGGGGTAGAAATAGATGACAACGTTTTGCCCCCTGAGATCGGCCAGACGAATAGTCTGGTCGCCAGTGGCTGAAGCCTCAAAGTCGGGCACGGGTTGGCCCAGTTCAACAGATGGCATGACAACTCCTTTAATTCCCTTGTGTCAGTTCGTGCCCAACATTACCATATCGGTTTTATTCGGACGGAGCTTTTATGATTACGGGTAGCCTTGTCGCACTGGTCACGCCCATGGATCCAAACGGTGACATTCACTGGGAGGAGCTGGATCGGCTGGTGGATTTTCATATTGAAAACGGCACCCATGGCATCGTTGCTGTGGGCACCACTGGTGAATCCGCAACGCTGGACCCTGAAGAGCATTGCCAGGTGATCGGCCACATCATAAAACGTGTGGATGGTCGCATCCCCGTCATTGCCGGTACAGGGGGCAACAGCACCCGAGAAGCCATAGAGCTGACGACCGAAGCCCACAAACTGGGTGCCGATGCCTGTCTCCTGGTGGTTCCTTACTACAACAAGCCGACCCAGGAAGGCTTGTACCGCCATTTCAAGACGATTGCCGAAGCCGTCCCCGGCATGAATCAGATGCTCTACAACGTTCCGGGCCGGACCGCCTGCGACATGCTCAATGAAACGGTTCTGCGCCTGGCTGATATCCCGAATATCGTTGCCATCAAGGATGCCACCGGCAACATTCCTCGCGGAGCGGAACTGATTGAAGCGTTGAACGGGCGTCTCGCGGTTTATTCCGGTGACGATGCGACTGCCGCCGAGCTGATGTTGGCAGGCGCCAAGGGGAACGTCTCGGTCACGGCCAACGTTGCGCCGAAAGCGATGTCGCAACTCTGCGAAGCCGCCATTGCGGGCAATCGCGAAGAAACCGAACGTCTGAATGATCTTCTGATGCCTCTGAACCGGAAGTTGTTCCTCGAGGCGAACCCCATACCGGTAAAGTGGGCTCTGCACCGCATGGGTATGATCAGCGAGGGCATTCGTCTGCCGTTGACGCCGCTGAGCGAGAAGTTCCACGCAGAAGTGGAAGATGCGCTGAAAGCCTCAGGTGTACTCTGAGTTTACTGAAACTGTGTCTGACCCGGAGTAACCCGATGCCGGTTCTTGAAGGAACCCGTAGTACCCCGTTGTTCTCGACCAAGGCTATCGCATCCGGACTGTTGCTGATGACAGCGCTGTCCGGATGTAGCCTGATAGAAGATCGTTCCGAACGTTACGTTTCCGCAGAAGAGGGCAAACCGCTTGAGCTCCCGGCCAGTGCGGAGAAGTCCCGCTTCAGTCAGGTGATGCCCATTCGCGATGTCGCGGTCGCTGACGCCAGCAAAATGTACCCTTCCGATATCCCAAGCCCGCCGGACATGACGTCTGAAATTCTCGAAGAGAATTACGTCATCGAAGAGCTCGACGGTCGCGTCTGGCTGCTCGTCAATGATGTTCCGGGCCGTATCTGGCCGGCAGCGAATGCGTATATGTCCGATCGGGGGCTCGGTGTTGGCTATGACAGCCCCCAGCTCGGGCTACTGCAAAGCGAACTGCTGAATTTCAGCAAGCGGGCCCGACAGTTGGCCGACTTGCCGGATCAGCCCGGCGTTGAGGAGCCGAGAGTTGTGCTCCAGATGCGCATGGCGCCGGGCGTACGCCGAAAGACGACTGAGATTCAGGTTCGAAAGGTCATCGTTGACGGCCAGCCTGAAGAGCTCGTCTCCTGGTCGGGCACCAGTAGCCCGACGCCTGACGCTGTAGAGGTGCAGAAACGTGTGCTGAACGACCTCGGGACTTTCCTCAAGGCCCGTGAAGAAAACAAGTCGTTCTCTCGAGCCGCGTCCGGGATGGTCAGCGACCCCCTCGTAAAACTGGTGTCCGAAGGTGACGAGGCCGTCGCCATCCGCATGAACCTTGATTACGGTCGCTCCTGGGCAGAACTGAGCCGGGCGTTGACCGAGGCCGGGATCGCTGTGGTTGACCTCAACCGGAGCGAAGGCTGGTTCTACGTGGATTTCCGCACGGAAGATGAGCGTGACTCGGGCTGGTTTGACTGGTTTAGCGATGAGGACAAGCCGGAACACACCCACACGATAAACCTCGCAGAACGTGACAATGAACTGGTTATCACGGCCGAGCGTCTGACCAGTTACGACGGAGAGAACTCCGTGCCCGATCTTCTGACACAATTGTTTGACTATCTATACTGATTGAGTGGGCGGTTATCCAGGCCGATCCCACTTCGGAGACCTGTAATGGAAAAGCGTGAAGAGCTATATGCCGGCAAGGCGAAATCCGTTTTCAAGACGGACGATCCCGATCGTTTCGTGCTTGTGTTCCGTGACGACACGTCTGCGTTTGATGGCGAAAAAAAGGAACAGCTGAATCGCAAGGGCATGGTCAATAACAAGTTCAATGCGTTCATCATGGAGAAGCTGGAAGCCGCGGGTATTCCGACTCATTTCGAGGGCCTGCTGTCTTCGACGGAATCGGTGGTCAAGAAGCTCGACATGATTCCCGTTGAGTGTGTCGTTCGCAACATCTCTGCCGGTAGCCTGTGCCGACGTCTGGGCGTGGAAGAGGGGCAGGAACTGACGCCTTCCACCTACGAATTGTTTCTCAAAAATGACGCGCTGCATGACCCCATGGTGAACGAGTCACTGGCGGTGAGTTTTGGTTGGGCGTCGGCTGAAGAACTGGAACGCATGAAAGAGCTCACCTACAAGGTGAACGATGTCTTGAAGGCTCTGTTCGACGATGCGGGAATGCTACTCGTGGATTACAAGCTGGAATTCGGTCGAAGCGGCGGTGACATCGTGCTGGGCGACGAGTTCAGTCCGGACGGTTGCCGTATCTGGGACAAGGAAACCCGGAAGAAAATGGACAAGGACCGTTTTCGCCAGGGATTGGGTGACGTGATTGAAACCTACGAGGAAGTCGGACGCCGTCTGGGTATCCAGTTCGACTGATCCTGACATACAACAAAAGAAAAGGTGTTTTATGCGTAAATTGATGGTTGTCGCCTGCAGTTCTCTTATGTTGTCAGCACCGCTGACTCAGGCCGATGTGGTAGGGCTTGGCGCGAACGTCAGTTACTGGGATTCCGACCTGTCCGGTCAGGCCACCGATAATGGCGACGTCGTTGATGTCGAGAATGATCTCAATCTGGACAGCGACTCCAACGCCAATGCCTCACTCTATTTCGAGCATCCGGTTCCCGTTTTGCCAAACGTTCGCTTGAACTACACTTTGATTGAGCAAACGGGCCGTGGTCAGTTGGGTGCTGATTTTGGCGGTATTGTTGTGGGCAGCGGCGTGGACGTCCGATCAGACCTCGATTTGGAGCAGTTGGACCTCACCCTCTATTACGAAGTGCTTGATAACTGGGTCAATCTTGACCTGGGTTTGACCGCCCGAGATCTGGATGGTGAACTGAACGTCCGGGAGATCGGTGGAACTCAGGCCAGCAAGACTCAAGTGGATGCGGTGCTGCCTATGGGCTATGTGGCCGCCCGCTTTGACTTGCCGCTGACGGGTGTGTCGGTTGGTGCAGAGGGCAACTTCGTCAGCTACAGTGGCGACTCACTGCACGATTTCAACGCCTATGGCCAGTTTGAGATAGCGGTGCTTCAACTGAGAGCCGGGTATCGTCAGATGTCTATCGACTACGAAGATGACGACGAAAGCCTGGACGTGGAAATCGACGGACCGTTCATCAGCGCGGGCGTTGTGTTCTAGGGAGAAGGAACCTTGAAGATTCTCGTTACGGGAACCGCCGGCTTTATCGGCTCGCATCTGGCCCATCGCCTGCTTGATCGCGGCGATGAGGTCATCGGTGTTGATAACGTCAATGACTACTATGATGTGAGCCTGAAAGAGGCCCGGCTCGAACGATTGACTGGCAAGCCTGGATTCACCGAGGTGCGTCAGGACGTCGCGGACCGGAGCGCCATGGAGGCGCTTTTTGCCGAGCAAAAACCGGAACGGGTTGTGCACCTTGCAGCCCAGGCCGGGGTCCGGTATTCCCTCGAGAATCCTCATGCCTATGTTGACGCCAACCTGGTGGGATTCATGAATATCCTGGAAGGTTGTCGTCACAATAACGTCAAGCACCTCGTATACGCGTCCAGCAGCTCCGTGTACGGCGCTAACGAAACCATGCCGTTTTCCGTGCATGATAACGTGGACCACCCCCTCAGCCTCTACGCGGCCTCCAAAAAGGCCAACGAATTGATGGCTCACACCTACAGCCATCTTTATAACCTGCCCACCACCGGATTGCGCTTCTTCACGGTCTATGGCCCCTGGGGCCGCCCCGACATGGCGCTGTTTATCTTTACCAGGAAGATTCTTGCCGGTGAACCGATCGATGTCTTCAATCATGGCCATCACCGGCGCGATTTCACCTACATCGACGACATCGTGGAAGGCGTGATCCGAACCCTGGATCACGTTGCGGAACCCAACCCCGAGTGGACCGGCGAACGCCCCGATCCGGGCACGGGTAAGGGGCCCTACCGAATCTATAACATTGGTAGCAACAACCCGGTGGAGCTGTCGCGCTTTATCGAAATTATCGAGGAGCGGATCGGGAAAAAAGCTGAGAAAAACCTGCTGCCATTGCAGCCGGGCGATGTCCCTGCCACCTACGCCAATGTTGACGACCTGATCGCAGACGTGGGCTACAAGCCCGGGACGCCAGTCGAAGAGGGCATTGCGAATTTTGTCGACTGGTACCGGGATTTCTATCGCGTCTAACCCTTAGAACGCCCAGGTTCGAGGTGAACGGCGTCCGAAATTTGAAGGGATTCATATTCCGACTAGTATTTGAGGAGTTCCGTCCGCGAATGTCAGACCTCAAGGGATGATCGGTCATTGAAGACTTTACGGCGTTGGTTGCGCCCCCTCAAACGATGGTTTAATCGCACTCTTCGAATCGAAGCGGGCATCTTCTTGTCGAAGCCCATCGAGCAAAACAACCCCGCTGACAAAGACGACTCTGTCACGGTGACCGACATGACGGACATGGCAGAGCTCCGGCAGGATCTGCCCTTCTCCGAGAAAGAGTTTAAACGGCGAGTGCGTGAGGGACACAGGTTCTTTGAGCTTTTTGTAGATCGGGAACCCGTGTCCTACAACTGGGTAGCCTGCACCGGCGCAACGATCGGCATATTGCACGATTTGAGGCTACGGGTACCGGAGAATGCCCTTTATCTCTGGGATGGGGCCACCACCCCGGAGCACCGGGGCAAAGGATTTCTTTCGGTGATGATCAATGGAATTCTCCAGAACCTGAGTCATAAAACGAGTATCGCCTGGACAGCGGTTGCCGTGAGCAATAAATCTTCCAGGCGCGCCCTGGCGAAAGCGGGCTTTGAGCCGATGTTTACCTATGTCAGCGTCCAGCTTCTGGGTCGCACGCTGTTGAGCTTTGTAATCAGGGAAGGAAAGCTGGCCAAGGCGCAGCCGGTGTTTGACCGCTTGGCTAATGAGCCAGTGTCAGTCTGACGGGGCTCCCTGGTCACTCTTGGTCAGGCTGTTCAGATGCTCCGGAAGGCAGAGCCGAATTCGCTGTCGGGTCAGAGGACAGTCGTACTCCAGGCGCACGGCCAATAGTTGCAAGGACACCGAGGCAGGTTGCCCGTAGAGGCGATCGCCGACGATGGGGTGGCCGATGCCGGCGAGATGCTTTCGAATCTGGTGTTTTCGCCCCGTCTCAATGTTGACCCGCAACAGGCTGGTCTCGTCATCTTCTTCGGTTCGAAGTGTGGTAACTCGGCTGGCGGCGGTCTTTCCGTCTATCGGTGTGTCGATCAGACGGTCCTGTGCCTGCAACAGACCGCGTACCCTGGCCTGGTATTCCTTTGTTATGGTTCGGCTGGCAAAACATTGAGACAGGGCGCCTGCGGCTTTGGGATCGTGGGCAATTAGCATCAGGCCGGCTGCGTCTGCATCAAGCCGATGAACCAGAAAGCTGTCTCGCCGCAGTTCAGTTTCCGCCATGCGCAGAAGGCTGCAGTGGTCGCCCCATTGGGAGCCCTGCGCCAGCATTCCGTGAGGTTTAAACCAGACCGAATACCTCCCCCGGTCTTCGAGGCAGTCCGGATTCTCCGGTTTTCGGCCCAGCACGACATCGTCATAGAACAACTGCAACCGTGTCCCGGCCCGGATTTCACGTTTGGCCTTGCGCAGTCGGACTTGTTTGCCTTTGTGGGTCCACCAGCAGGCACCCTTGTTCATGGCGTCCTTGATGCGTTGCTTGGGAAGGCCTGAGGCCTCGCTGAGCGCATCGACCGCAATTTTCGTGTGTTCGAGGGTAAGGTCTATGGACGTTCGCATGGAGGCCGTCAGAAGGTGAATTGGTTGGGGGGAAGCATAAGTAATTGACCCCGCCCTGACAACAGAACGGGGTGGATCCGGTGGAATGTCCCAACCGAAGCTACGGCGCCAGTGGCTTGAAGCTTTTGTGTCGGGGTTGGTTTCCCCCCAAAGCATGGAGCAGGTTCTCATAGAACGCGACAATGGCGCACTTCATGACGATCGGGACAAACGTGAAACCGGGCAGCCTGGCGTCAAATAGAACGGATCGTCTGAGTACGTCCACCCGCGGAGCAACGAACGACAGACTGATGGTCAGGGAGAGTTCCTGAGTCCTGGTCTCTGTACAGTGTGGGCTCGTCGAGGGCATGTATACCCCCATGCCCGGCTCCAGATCGAGTACGAGCGCCTTTTTTTCAAATGACGGCTGATAGTTCAGGGAAGGGGGATTGCATTCTCCGCCAAAAAATTCGTGTAGGCTCTGTCTAGGAACCAGTTCGGGATCATTGGGGCTGAACGCAAGAAAATGCTTGCTACCCCGAAGTTGCAGCAACAGGTTGCTGCCGTAATCCAGGTGATAGGGAGTCGTTGCCCGGCCACGGCTGATGAACAGGGAGCCGGTGCACAGAGTCACCCTGCCATAGGGTGCTGGTAGGGATTCCCTCAACGCGGTTGCCATTTCCCGGAACACGTGTCGCAGAATCGGCGTATCCTCAATCTCGTGCAGGACAATCCAGACATCGCCGTCGGGGTCCTCCAGCTGTTTGAGCAATTCGGATCTTGGAATGTTGTTGGTATAAACCCGTTCGTGACGCTTCTGAGTCGGAGGCTTGGCTTTGATGCTTTCGAGAGGAATGGTTTCGAGGATTTTGGCGATTCCGGAATCGGTAAAGCAGGGATCAAGGTGGCAATCATGAGAAACCGGCATTGGTTCCTTGCCAGCGTCACCCAACATCGGTGGGTCGGATGCATTAAACCTAATCATTTCAGTCACCTGCCGCGCAATAATGGACGATTGCAAAACAGATTCTTGAGACGGCTTAGAGGGTCAAATCTCTTGTGACGCACAAAGCGTCAGAGCCTTACTTTCAAGGATAAGTGAGGAGCGAGTTTTGGCTATTCAGGTTTAAGAATCATTTGAAATACTTCAGACGTTTTCATCGTTCGAAAGTCTAAAGTGAGGGGTGTTCTGAGAAATCTGGTGAGGGGCGTTGCAGATCCGCGAAAGATTGGTAGGACCACCCAGATTCGAACTGGGGACCTCTACCATGTCAAGGTAGCGCTCTAACCAACTGAGCTATGGTCCTATGTCCTGCAACGGGGACGCAATATACTTATTCTCCGGATTCCGGTCAACCACTTTTATGCGGTTTTCCGATTCCTCAACCCGGTCTTGATGGCTTTGCCAATTGCCCCCCACCGATTGACCACCAGCGCAGTGAAAATAAGTGCACATCCGCCCAGTTGAACCGAACTCATTGTCTCTCCAAACCAGCCGGCAGCGAATAATGCAACCCAAATAGGCTCAAGTACCAGGATAACCACGCCGTGACTGTGGGCAGACAGACTCTGGGCGTATGTCTGTAACAGAAACCGCCCCGCCGTTCCAATGAGCGCGCTTGCCAACACCCACCAAACCAGAAGGGGGGAGGGGTCCACAAATGTTTCCTGCCAGGTCTCCAGAACCAGGGATTCCAGCAGCGTCACCGTTCCAACCGTTAACAGGGCCAGGGCAGTGAGAGGTAACGCCGGCACTCGGTGCTTTTCAATCGTTTCACCTCGTCGATTGATGACGGTTCGCTGATTGGCTGCCCGGGTGTTCAGGGTAAAGTACAGGGCAAAGATAGAGGCGGCGCAAACAAAGAAAAGTTGCCCCGGTTCGGGGTTAAAGCCATTTTTCAGGGACAGCAGAGCCAGGCCGCAGACCGCAATGGGAATCGCGATCCAGGTACTCGCAGGTTGCTTCTCCTTAAAGGCCAGGCGGGCAATGATGGGGACGATCACGACCCCCAGGCTGGTCAGGAATGCACCTTCACCCATGCTTTTGGTGTGGAACAGGCCCATGACCCAGAAACTCATGGCGATACCGAATACCAGGCCGACGGCAATGCTGCGCCGGATCTGATCTGTACTCAACCGTGATAACGGGCGCCAGGCCGCGAAGGCGAGAACACTGCCGGCGATGAGGAAGCGCGCGGCCATGAAAAGCAGTGGAGGCATCAGCAGGACGGCCTCCTTGGAAAACATCCAGCTGATAGCGGCTGCAAGCGTTACGGCTACCAGCAGAACGTCTGATTTGCGAGCGTCGGACATCGTAAACCCGTGTGAGCGTCGGTCGGCGACCGAAAGACCGAAAACGGGACAATGTATAGCTTGCGAACAAAAAAGGGAAGGTGAGATAGGGTGGAAGAATGGGGTGGGCTCGTCCTTGAGCCCGATTTTCCTCGTGAAATCAGCGGACTTCCCAGTCAGTTGTTGAGTGTGGTGTAGACCAATGTCGACATGTCGGTCTGATCGGACCCCGGTACTTCAATGTAGGTGTCGCCAGACCCCCACCATTGCCACCAGGCCCGCTGATTGTAGGTTCGGCTGGCAAAGTCGAGCCGGAGTCCGTTCAGGGTTGTGTTGTTCACCACCGGTACCGAGGTATTCCCGGTTTCCGAACCCAGCACGCCGCTGTGGCTTGCACCTTCGTTCATCAGGATAGGGAAGTGATTGAACCAGAGTCCGTCCGGCCCGTTCTGGTTGGTGACCTTGCCGGCCAGGCTGATCTGGTCGGAGCAGGATTCGATCCCATCAGCGGTCGTCGAACCGCAGGCGGAATGGGTGGGCACGACCCCATCGTCAGTTCCAGCAATAAAGGGCTTTGTCACGCCTCCGTAGGACGAGCCGCCAGCGACAAAACGAAGCCTGGGGATGGCATTCGGGCTGATCGCAAGGTTGCGGGCTGCATTGGTCTGCAGGTCGTTAACCACCCCCAGTTTCCCGGGTTCCGGTTCGATGCCAGTGAAGGCTTGCACGGCGGCTTTCAACGGCCAGTTATACCAACTGTCGTTGTAGGCAATGCTGAGAGCGAGGTCGGCCAGTTCGGTCCCTCCGCCGGCACCGGAATAGTCGATGGCGGCGAGAATTTTCAGGGGTGCGAGCCCTTCCGACTGCAGCCAGCGAGCCTGATTCTCAAGTAGATACCGCGTCACGAGGTCGCCGGTGGAGTGAGACACAATAATGCAGTAGTTGTTGCACAGGCCCTGCTGGCTGATCTGGCGGATCTGCTGATACGCCTGTTGGGCAATATTGCCTTCGATCCGGCCATCGCTCCCCCAGTCCACTCGGGCCTCGGACCGGGCCAGCCAGAACGTGCGCCAGTAATCTTCGCCGGCCGCTTTCACGGCCTGGAGGTTCTCTGGCGGGTTTGCCAGGTCCTCTTGCTGAAAGCCATGCACGAGTATCACATTATGGCCAGCCAACTGGGCCTGGGCGCTGCCGGCAAACAGGCTACCGGTGATTGTGACCGCGACAGCGGCCTTGCAGGCACTTCCGATCATCGTTGTTGTCATGTTTGCTCCGTCTTTGCTGAATTATTGTTGTGAAAAGACGATTACCCGTCGACCTCAGGCACTGAAGGTCTTTCCGACGGTACAACCCGGCGTCAGCCGGTTCGGAGCCAGAGCGGCCCCGCTGTCAGAACTTGTCGGCTAACTGCCTGAGCAGGGCCGCCCGTTGTTCTGATTCGGAATCCGCTGCCGGAGAATCCTGCAGATCCCCGAGGTCCGGCGGCGTAAATGAATACCCATCTTCTGGCCCGAATGCGTAGTGGGTTCGATCTCCGGGCCTGGACGGGAGCTGGCGAATCTGAAGGTTTCGAATCTCGAGCTCGCCCTGAATGTCGCGGTTTGCCAGCACGGTTCCGTGTGCTTTGAGTTCGATCGTTTCCGTGCCAAGGTCCACACGTTGTTCGGATTGGAGTTGGGCGATAGGGACCAGCCCGGCGAACAACTGGGCGGACAGCGCATAGAACCCTGGCTGCTCCGGGTGGAAACGAACGGGGATGACCAGGTTGTTGTCGTTCAGGTAGGGATCCCCCAGGCCTTCAAAATCTCCCAGGTAGGGTTCGATAGTCAGCGTTGAGACGTGTCTCACCGGTTTGCCATCCACCTGCGCCTCGACTATGAGCCGGTACTCCCCGGGGGCCTCATCCGACGCCAGGGACCCTTCATAAAAGCCGGTGCTATCCGACATCGTGAGGGTGGTTGATCCGACCGCCTCTCGTACCTGGGCTGCTTCCAGTGTCGCCTGAAGCGTGTCGCCCACAACTTGCGGACCCTGAACCGAGGCGACCACGAGAATAGGCTCGCCTTTGGTAAACCGGTATTTCTCCAGAGTGACCGTAAAACGGCCATCGTTACCAAGCGGGAGTTCGACAGGCTGATAGTGGTTGCCTTGATAGCCCTTGGCCTGCGCTGCTGTGAGGGGAATGGACCAGGACGGATAGCGAGAATTCTGAGTGTATTGCTCGGCGACACTGGTGAGCATGAAACCAAGCGCATTGTCACCGGGTTGCAGCGGTTCGGGCGCCTTACTCGGGGAATGTGGATTGTCGCTGACCTGATCGCCGGGAACATCGTCTTGGACCCGGTCGGCAAAGCCGGTGACCAGCCACTTGAATGTGGAGGTATTGTCGGCGGACAAATAGTAGCCTGTGCCAAACGCGCAGGTCGTCACAGCCATGAACAGTAGGAGCGCCTTGCCGGGCATCCGTCGATTCCTTGTTATTTTTGTCTTGTTTGTGGCTAATAAACATACAGATATTCAGCGAAGCCCGGCAGAGCTTTGAGGCATCAATGTAACAAAATGTGTTCACGATGAGGGGTCGGTCACAAAATAGCGGCCGGGATCAGAACCACCCGGAATCGCGATTGGCCTCGAACCCGAAACGCAGGCGGACTTCATCACCCACCAGGGCCGGATCCAGCCCATAGGTCATTCCCCAATCGCTCCGTTTCAAGGTCGTTTCGGCACTGATTCCCAAAGTAAAGTCCTCGTGCCCGATGGGGTAGACGGCCGATTTGTTGAGGGTGACATCCAGGACAACAGGGTTGGTCTGGCCCAGCATGGTGAGGTCGCCGGTTACCTTACCCGCGTTCTCCCCGGTTGGTTCGAAGTCGGTCAGGGTGAAGGTGATCTCAGGGTAGTTCTCACTGTCCAGAAAATCCTCCGCCCGTAAGTGGTCGTCACGCTTCTTGTGGTTTGTGAAAACGCTCTCACTCTGAAACACCAGGGTGCCTGAATTGAGTTCGCCGGTTTCTTCGTCATAAACGAACTCGCCTTCCACTTCACGAAACATTCCAATGACTGGCGCGTAGCCTATGTGCATGATTTCAAAAGCCATGGAAAAATGTTCCGAATCGACGGTGAATCTGGACGGCTCGGCCGAAACCACCGGCGTCATGGCGAGGAGTGCAGGAAAGGCAGCCGTGCAGGCGAGGTGCGCAGTCATGTTAGGCAGGTTCATGAGCGGTTCTCCTTTGATAGAGCCAGACAATATCGATGTAAAACGACCAGATCAGCAACAACAGGGCCGTTGCCAGTGTGAGGCTGGCGAAGAGGGGCAGGACGGGCGGCAATATAGCGACCATCAGGGTGACGATTTGCCAGACACAGATGGTTTTTCGCCGGAAGCTGTCAGGAAGCGGGTTATTGAGCCAGCGCCACCTCAGACCGGCGAGAACGAACCCATAGCGGATAGAGCCGAGCGTAAGTACCCACAGGCCGGCCTTGCCCAGCGCGATAACCGCCAGGCAGAGCCCCAGAATGAATGCAGCATCCAGTTCCATGTCAAAGCGGGCGCCAAACTCGCTCTGGGAGTTGGTTGCACGGGCTATGGCACCGTCCACCCCGTCGAGAATCAGTGCCAGGAGGGCGAGCGTTCCATACAGCCAGACGCCAGCTCCGACGCCGTTCATGAACGGTGCACTGGCAAACAGAACAATGACCAGCGACGCCCTCAACAGTGTGGCCCGGTTGGCTGGCCCGATAATCCCATGGGGCGACCAAACGCGAAGCACACACCCGCCGAGGGTGCTGAAAAGCCCGGCGACGATGATCCAGAAGAGCGCAGGGAGCGACCAAAGCAGCGCCACCATAGAGCTCAGGGCGGCGGTCAGAACGAACGCCCACGCCAGGTCCTGCAGTGCAGTCAGGCCATGGGAAGCCGAGTCGCCTTTAGAATCCATACCAAAACTCCAGCGTATAGCCTTGAGGTCTGCAGGGCCGTCGTGCACCCAGCAAGAAACTATAGTTTGTTACGCCTGAATGTGCTTACGTGGGAGACGGCCGTTCGGACTCAAATCCGCCGTTCATACGCAGGGAGAGTTCATTGAAACCTGAAACTGAGGGGACCTCGGAAACGACGCTGGCCTGGTGGGCGACGAATAAGGGGAAGGGGGCCTTGCTGGAAACAACGATTGATTCCAGCGTGGCTTCAGTTTCGGACGAGATTGTGACCGTGGAAGCCCTCTATTCCGGCATTAGCCGGGGAACCGAGGCGCTGGTGCTTAATGGTCGGGTCCCCGAAACGGAATACGAGCGCATGCGGGCGCCGTTCCAGGGCGGGGATTTTCCGTTTCCCGTGAAATACGGTTACGCGAACGTGGGGATGGTCACGAGCGGGCCGTCGCACCTGACCGGAAAACCGATCTTCTGCCTCTTCCCGCATCAACAGCGGTATCGGGTTCCGGCGACCGCCGTCACCCTTGTCCCTGAATCCGTACCCCCCGCTCGTGCAGTGCTTGCGGCGAACATGGAAACCGCCGTGAACGGGCTCTGGGACGGCGAGCCCGCCATCGGCGATCGGATAGCGGTGGTTGGTTTGGGGGTGGTGGGTTTCCTGGTGGCCTGGCTGGCCGACCAGATACCGGGTGCCCGGGTGACAGCGGTGGACATAAACGAAGATCGAAGGCCGATTGCAGAAGCACTGGGGCTGAGTTTCGCATCCACCCTCTCACAGGATGACCACGATCTGGTGTATCACACCAGCGGTCATCCTTCCGGACTGGAGACCGCGCTTGCACTGGCCGGCCCGGAATCCGTGGTCGTCGAAATGAGCTGGTACGGCAACCAGTCTGTGCCGGCGAACCTGGGGGGCGCTTTTCATGCTCGAAGGCTGACGCTCAGGTCCAGTCAGGTTGGCCAGTTGCCTCCGCTCCGTCGCTCCCGTTGGGACCACGCCAGGCGCATGCGGCTGGCCCTGGAGTTGCTCGGCGATGAGCGACTGGACTGCCTGATCAGTGGTGAGAGCCAGTTTACCGACCTGCCTGACAAGATGGCCGGCATTCTTGCCGATGTGAACCACACGCTCTGTCACCGGATTGCCTATTAACCCGCCTTCATTGTTAGAGGATTTTCTATGTTCAGTCTGACCGTTCGCGACCACATGATGATTGCGCACAGTTTTAATGGGGAAATATTTGGTCCGGCTCAGAAGCTTCACGGGGCCACCTACGTGGTCGACGTTTCGTTCGAGCGGAAGCAACTGGACTCAGACAATCTGGTGGTGGACATCGGCCTGGCATCGACCGTTCTCAAGGAGGTGCTTGGGGAATTTACCATGCAGAACCTCGATCAGATTGAGGCATTCGAAGGCCGTAATACCACCACCGAATTCATGGCCAGCGTCGTTTTCGAGCGAATGGCGGATGCGATTCGAGCAGGGCGACTCGGTGAGTCGGGCAAGGGTATTGCCAGCCTGAAAGTGACCCTCTCTGAGTCTCACATTGCCTGGGCCAGTTACCATGCCGGGATCTGAGACACCCTGGGAGGTCGAGTTTGTGGTCCCCGGGGACCCGAACCAGAATACAGGCGGCTACCGCTATGTCCGGCTCCTGGTCGAGGCTTTGAACCAATCGGATGGCATGGCGCGCGTTACCGGTGTGCCTGGGCGCTTCCCTCGGCCTGATGAAGAAGCGAAGGCCGCGTTGGATGACTGTCTGCAGGGCTATCCCGATGGTGCGGTAGTCGTACTTGACGGTCTCGCTATGGGCGGCCTGCCCGAGGTCGTCCAGGCCCATGCCTCGCGACTGAGCCTGATTGCGCTGGTGCATCACCCGCTGGCGGATGAAACGGGCCTGACCGCTGAGGAGCAGCGGTGGTTTTTTGCACAGGAGACTCGGTCCCTGGCGGCAGTCGGCAAAGTAATCACCACCAGCAGGTTCACTGCCGAGCGGCTGGCGGACTTCGGGGTTCCTGCGCAAAACATCCGGACCGTCGAGCCGGGTGTGCAGTCATTTCCAGGGTCTTCGACAACCGACCATGCTATTCGCGGTCCCGGCGAACCACCTCGTATTCTGTGTGTGGCCCATTTGTCGCCGCGCAAAGCCCAGCATCAACTGATCGATGCGTTGGCCGAATTGAGGTCGCTGCCCTGGCACTGCACCCTGGCCGGCTCTTGCGATCGGCAGCGTGATTACAGTGAGCGTGTCAGATCCCAGATTGAATCCCGGGGCCTCCAAAGTCGGGTGGACATTACGGGTGAGGTGAGTGGCGATCAGTTGTTTGATCTCTATCGTCAAGCTGATCTGTTCGTGTTTCCGTCGCTCTACGAAGGCTATGGGATGGTGATTGATGAAGCCCTGGCCGCGGGCCTCCCGGTGATTACATCCAGTGGCGGTGCGCTGGCGCAAACGGCCATGCGTGGTGGCGTCGTTCAGTATGAGGCGGGTGACGTCGCGGCTTTGTCTGCCCGGCTGAGATACTGGTTGGCGAACCCTCAGGAGTTGGCCCGTCAGACGAACCTTGCGCGGCGGGAATCGGGCCGTTTGAGACATTGGCGGCAGGCAGCCGTCGAATTTAAGGCCGCCCTGGAGGATTTGTTGGGCGTCAGGCAAGAAAGCGCCTTCGATATTGATTGGCTTCGCTGGCGCGAGGGGGCCGATCACGCTGCACGCTCGGAAAAACTGACGAGGGCTCTGGCCCGTTGGCTGGACATGGATTACCCGACGCATCGACAGACAGGCAGTCCGGGATCGTCCGTTACCATTGTCGATCTTGGTGCGGGTCGCGGCTCCAATGCTGCGTACCTCATCCCACAGTTGCAGGTTCGCCAGCGCTGGTTATTGCTGGACCAGGACGTCGCCCTGCTGGAGGACGCCCGGAGGCGGCCGACAGCGCCGGACATCGAACTGTCCCACTCCGTTGTTCAGCTGGCTGCGGGTTCACTGGGACGCCATATTCCCACTGAGGCCGCTTTGATAACCGCGTCTGCGTTGATCGACCTGGTTTCAGCGGAATGGCTCAAGGCGCTGGTCGAGGCTGTTGTATGCCGGAAATCGGCTCTACTGGTGGTGCTGAGTTACGCGGGCCAGTTTGAGCTGGACCCGCCCCATGAACACGACCAACGCATCCGTGAATTGGTTAACCGGCACCAGCATCGTGATAAGGGTGTGGGGCGCGCACTGGGCGCCGAGGCCACATGGGTCCTGAAAGATCTGATGGAATCTGCCGGCTATACCGTCTCCGTTGCCGAAAGTCCCTGGCGCCTGGGAGCGAGGGACAGGCTCTTGATCGGCAGGTTGCTTGAAGGGTGGGTGGAGGCGGCCAACGAGCAGGACCCCGGCGCTCGGGCGTCGTTGACCGAATGGTGGGAGGGGCGTAAGGCTCAGCTCGCAAAAGGGGCGCTGTCCGTCACTGTACAACATCTGGACTTGCTGGCCTTGCCGGGGGCCGCGTCGGAATGAAGGGGAAGGGGCACCGAGTACGCCGTCCGCTACTCAAGTGGGTAGTGGCGTTGTGCCTGTTGGCTGCTGTGCTTGTGTCAGTCGATCGACAAACGCTGTGGCAGGAGCTGTCGCAGATGCCCATCGACCTCCTGCTGCCCGCATTGGCTATCACCGTGCTCCAGGTGCTGCTGTCCTCCGGGCGCTGGTGGTATACCGCGCGACGTCTGGGCGTTTCGCTGACGTACCGCGTGGCGCTACGTGAGTATTACATCGCAAGTTTCCTGAACCAGGTGCTCCCGGGCGGGGTGCTGGGGGATGTGAATCGGGCATGGCGGCACGGCAGGGCCAGTGGTCAGCCGCTGTATGCGATGCACGGGGTTGCCATCGAGCGGTTGTCCGGCCAACTGGTTCTGGGCCTCGCGGTGTTGATCTCTGTGTCCTGGTTGGCACAGGTGGGCGTCGTGCCCCCGGAGTCTCCATGGTGGATGTGGGGGCTGGTGGGCCTGGTGGTCGTGGTTTTTCTTCTGGGCCGATATTTGATTCGTTCCAGCCGCGGCGCGAGGCATTATCTCCGGGGTCTCTGGCGAGACATCGTTCGGACATTGGTGGCCTGGCCGGCCTTCCCGATTCAGATGGGCTCCTCTGTGCTCGTCCTCGCCAGCTACCTGGCGGTCTTTTTGATTCTGGCTTATGGGGCGGGGCATCTCACGAGCTGGAACGCCATGATCTTGACCGCTGCACTCTGCTGTCTTCTTCTACTGAGCATGGTTTTGCCAGTCACCGTATCAGGCTGGGGCGTTCGGGAAGGGGCGGCTGCCGTACTCTGGCCAATGGCGGGATTGCCGCCTGAGCAGGGTGTGGCTTTGAGCGTCGGTTACGGCGCCCTCGTTTTCCTGTCCACACTACCAGGTCTGGTGTTTTTGACCGTCCGGCTCAAGCAGGCCGGGAGTGGGGCGCGGGACCCGGTCAGGAAAAATCAAGATCAAAGAGCATATCACTGCCCAGATTGACCAGTTGGGACCTTGGACGCAGCGCATCCTCCAGCAGGTCAATTTCCGGGAGAGAAAAAGCCGGTCTGCCGCTTCCGATGATCATGGGCGCGACCATGACATGAAGGCGGTCGAGTACGCCAGCCCGAAGGAAGGCGGACACGGTCAGGCCGCCCCCTTCAACAAAGACCTTGCGGAGGCCGAAGTCAGCCAGCACCCGAAGTATGTTGGTCGGGCACACTGTCTCGCTGTCATGACAGGGCCCCAGACAGGGGACTTCCGTCACACCGCTTTCAATCCTGGCTGGGCGGTTTGGCCGGTACGTTCCGGCTACCAGCCTCAAGGTAGGGGCTTCGCCATCGGTGAACAGGTGGTGGCTGTCCGGAACCCGACGATGCCGGTCAATGACGACGCGAACCGGGTTGGGCCCCTGAGCGCGTCTGACAGTCAGCCTTGGATTATCGGTTGTCGCTGTCCCGGCGCCAACAACGACAGCGTCTGAAACGGCGCGGATGCGATGCAGGTGGGTGATGCCGTCGGCACCGTTAATAAACCGGGAGTGCCCGGTTGCCGTCGCGATTCGACCATCCAGGCTTTGGCCGAGTTGTCCGACTACGCGGGAGACGGTGCCGTCCTCAAGAGGTCGGCACAGGGGAAGGAACAGGGAAAGCAGGTCATTGGCTTTGTCTGTGGCAGGGTGCAGGAGATGCCACGCTCCCCGGCCGTTTAGCCTCACCGCCGCCTCGCTGGTTTCCGGCACCGCCAGTGTTACGTTGCTGCGATTGACCGCTTGCAGTACCAGTTGCCAGGCAGTCTCGGTGTCCAGGGGGTGTGCAGCCATAAACGTCCTGTTCCGTCGCCGTTGGATTCATTAAAGGTCGATTGTGTGCAAAGCTATATGTACGTTACATTTCCAGTTTGATTCACTTTTCGGAACGATCCGGATCGTATCGGGCTCCAGATGCACTGGCGTCCCTGCTGAGGGTAGAGGCAACCAGCTTATGCGGTACCTGCAAACGTTCAATCGTCGCTTGCGCCAGATTCGGGAGGACGGCCGGCTCTCTCGATGGGATGTCGCCCAGATGTGCGGCGTGGAGGAGACCCGGGTCAGAAGCTGGGAAGCAACCGATGCCAGGCAGCGAACTTACCCCAGTGTGACGGAACTGCTCGATTTCTGCATGCGGACCGAAACGCCCCTTGACGTTCTGCTCGATCTGGAGGAGCCCGGCGGTGGTGGACAGCTTGAGTTACCGGGTTTGGCGTTCAGCAACAGCGACGACCTTTCCGTCGCGATCAAACAGCTGGAACAGGAAATTAACCGGGTTCAGCTGTCGGAGGAAGAAGTGGAACTGCTGCGCCGGTTTCGCAATACTTCCACAGAAAACCGGCGCATGATCCTTCAGATCCTGGGTGGCTAGCGGACCTCTGTTAACTCAGTTTCCTTTCTTGTAGATATTCTCATAGACGTAATTCGTGGCCTCCACGAAACCGTCAATGCTGCCACAGTCGAAGCGGCGTCCCTTGAACTGGTAAGCCAGTACACACCCATTTTTAGCCTGTTCCAGTAGGGCATCGGTAATCTGGACTTCGCCGTTCTTGCCTGCGGGCGTTCGCTCGATGATGTCGAAAATGTCCGGAGTCAGGATGTACCGGCCGATAATCGCGAGGTTGCTGGGCGCGTCTTCCGGCGCGGGCTTCTCAACCATGTCAGTGATTCGATAGAGGCCATCTTTCATGGACTCGCCCGCGATCACACCGTACTTGTGGGTCTCGTTTTCCGGAACCTCCTCGATGGCAACGATGGAACAACGGAACTGATTGTAGAGTTTGACCATCTGGGCCAGTACGCCGTCGTCACCATCCGGGCCCAGGCAGAAATCATCGGCCAGTACCACCGCGAAAGGGTTGTCTCCGACCAGGTTGCGGCCGGTCAGAATGGCGTGGCCGAGGCCCTTCATTTCATTCTGCCGGGTGAATGCAAACGTATTGTTGTCGATCAGGTCGCGAATTGAAGCGAGCAAATCTTCCTTGCCGGAGCCTGCAATCTGATGCTCCAGCTCGTAGCTGATGTCGAAGTGATCCTCGATGGCCCGTTTGCCGCGCCCGGTCACAAAACCGAATTCATGGATTCCGGCTTCTGCGGCCTCTTCCACGCCGTACTGCACCAGCGGCTTGTTCACGACCGGTAGAATTTCCTTCGGCATGGCCTTGGTGGCCGGAAGAAAGCGGGTGCCATATCCGGCAACGGGGAACAGGCATTTCTTGATCATGGAATTCGTCCTTTTTTGAGCGTTCACATCCCCTGAATGGGAGTCTTCCAAGCTTTTCACTTTAGCCTAAACACAAACTGTGCCGAGTTTAACGAAGTTGCCGACTGAAATGGAGGGCCAGGGCTCAAGCGTAAGCTACGGTAACTGAATTGTTGCCAGATGGGCTTCTGGTTACACTCTGAAACACTTCGCAATCAACTTGCAGAAACATGCATAACAGCATGTATTCCCGGATATTAAGAAATGTAATTTTTGGTCATTCGGGCTGGCATTCGGGACGCTTGCACAGATAAAGTGCTGTTCATATTTTGGTCACCTCCCGAAGGATTGCGAGTGCGAGTCACCCGTTTTTTTGCACTGATTCTGTGCATTTCACTCATCAATGTGGGCGCCGCATCGGGCTATGAAGGCGCAAATGGGGTTTCAGAAGCCTACCCGGGCGAACTGCTGCCCTCTGTGGCGCGGTATGTGGCGTCGAAGGTCCAGGTCACAGGTTCGTCCAGTCACGAGGACGACCGCGCGTACGGCAGTCTTGGTTTTGCGAGCGACGATCTGGGCTGGTCAAAGCACCGGATTGGGCTGAATTATCGTGACAGCGTTTCCCGCCGGGAGAACCTTGAATCCAGTTCTCTGATTCTGAATTACGGACTTTCGGTACTCGACTTCGATGTCGGCATGGAATTCGAGAACAGCGACTGGGCCGGGGTTAGTCTTGGTGAAGGAAACAGATTTGACGCCAGAAGTGAACACGATGCCTTCAGAATCAGCGGCAGTCGCCCGCTGCTTTCCTGGCGTGGGTTCTCCTTGAGCAGCCTTTTCAACCATTCATCCGGTACCTCGAACGCCGCCGATGCGACTGGCTGGGAGGAAGAGACCCAGTATCAGATTTCCAAACTGGGGCTCGAGGTGCGGGAAGATCATGAGTTGTGGGCGGGGTTGCAGTCCTCCACGAGCTTGAGAGCGTTTGGCGGGGTTGAATCCCGCGAAATCGCCAGTACTTCCGGCCGTACCTACACCGAAGACCCGTTCCGAAAGCTTGCGCTGTCTGCATCAATCCAACGGGATATCCACGAATGGACCGTCGGGCTTGGTGGGCAATACCAGATGGCCGGTGAAGACCTTCCGTCTGCAGAAAAGATCCAGATTGCAGGATCGTCATTGGCGATGGGCTTCAGCGGGCAGACCAAGTACGCTCAGGAGGGTGGCTGGCTGCGAATTCAGGCGGGAAGTCCAAAATTCCGGGTTCCGGTACTTCGGGGATTTCAATCCTCCGTCGAGATGGCTGTTCTCCGTGGTTGGACGCCCGGCGAGGAGCATGGCGGCCTTCAGGAGGGTGGTGCAAGTGTTGGCGAAGTCTCCCTCAAACTCGATGCCCGTGATTTTTACGCCGCATTAAGTGTGGGTAAGATGCTGGCTGTTTCAGACCCGGAAATCGATCTTCCGAAACGTCCGGACCTCTCTTTCTCCATTTTCGTCGACATGTAACCTTCGTTTCCTCTACTTTCCAGTTGCCACATATGGCTAGATTTGCCTATGTTGATAGGTGATCAATCGGAAGCGAGCAGGGAAGAGGGCAGGATCGTGGCAGATACCGGGAAGTATCGAGTCATACTTTGCTTGGCATTGGTTATGACGTTGCCACGCCTGGTTTACGGCTTTGATTTCAGCGATGTTGAGCAAAAGGCCGAGGCGCTGGCCGGAGAGGCGTTCGAGCCGCCCAAGCAGGTGCCTGATTTTCTTCGGGAACTCAGCCCATCCCAACATCGATCCATTCAGTTCCATCCCGATGCCGCCTTATGGCGAGACTCTGACTCAAAGTTCCAGGTGACAATGATGGCTCCGGGGAGCTTTTACGCCCACCCGGTCCGTCTCAATGTGGTGGCGGCAGGTAACACGAAGGCCATCCCCTTCCGCCGGGAAGACTTCACGTACCCCGACACGGACCTGACAAACCGTATTCCCGCGGACCTGGGTTATGCAGGCTTCAAACTCAATTTTCCGTTTTCCGGTGCCGATGCGCGAGAACAGTTCCTGGTCTTCGGCGGAGCCAGCTACTTCCGGGGAATGGGACAGGGTCAACGTCTGGGATTGTCGGCACGAGGCATCGCCATTAACACCGGATTGCCCTCAGGCGAGCAGTTTCCGTCGTTCACAGAGTTCTGGCTTCAACAACCCGAACCCGAATCAGACTCGATGGTGGTCTTTGCGCTGCTGGATGGAGTCTCGATCACCGGTGCCTATCGGTTTGTCATCCATCCAGGCGCAGCCACCGACGTGGAGGTCACAGCCAGGTTGTTTTTCCGAGAGGACGTTGAGCAGTTGGGGCTTGCGCCTTTGACGTCAATGTTCTTCTACGGAGAGAACTCGGTTAAACCCATGGGTCAATGGCGTCCTGAAGTTCATGATTCTGATGGACTTCTCGTTCACGACGCCGAGACGGAGGAGTGGCTCTGGCGTCCGTTGCTGAATCCGAAGAATCTGAGAATGAGTTACCACCAGGTCGCGAATCTCAAGGGCTTTGGTCTGATGCAACGGGATCAGCGGTTTGAATCCTATGAGGATGTTGAACACCGGTACGACGTCCGGCCAAGCGCCTGGGTCGAAAGCGAGGATGGTTGGGGGCCGGGGCACGTGGTGCTGCTGGAATTGCCCACCGATGCCGAGTCGAACGATAACATTGTGGCGTTCTGGAAACCGGAAACGGCCATGACTGCCGGGGAGACCCTGGCGTTCAATTACCGCGTGAGTTTTGGTGGTCCTGATATCAGTGGCCAGGAAACAGGGCGCGTTATCCCCACCTTTTTCGGCAACGGTGAGGCCTCACAGGACAATCCCAATGCCTATCGATTTGTCGTTGATTTCGAGAGCGAGGAGCTGTCCGGCCTTTCCAGGGAAGCGCCTGTGGTCAGTAACGTGTCCGGAGGAGAGGGCGTAGAGATACTGGAACACTTTGTTCAGTACGTCGAACCCAAAGACATGTGGCGGCTTTCGATCCTGGCCCGCCCTGAACCGGGCAAGGTCCTGTCTTTACGGGCCTTTCTCAGTCTTGACGGTGCGCCGCTTACCGAGACCTGGATTTACGAACTCGGCATTGGCAATAACCTGATGCGTCAATCCGAGTAGGCCGCCCTGGGAGTCACTCTTCAAATGCGCGACATTGATCTGCAGAATGTCTTCAACCGAGTCTATCTCTACCTTGTGGAGTCTGGCATAGAGATGACCGCCGACCAATGCCAACGCCTTCTGCAGTTGCTGGATAAGGCAGTGCTGGCTTCTCAGGCCGAGGGTGCCGAAACCAGTGCCCTGGACCGGGCCATTGATACGATCCCGGAGTACTTCGGGTTACCCGGATTCACCGTGCCTGAGATCTGTCCACCGCTGAAACGTGGCAGCATGGGCTACGACCGGCCCGGAGCAGACAATGGCGAATGACGAGCAGGACGGTTGGCGTGGCGTCGCGCTCTTTCGTCGAAGTTTGATGATCTTTCTGGTAATCGGCCAGACAGCGTTAGCCACCTATTATCTGCTATGGATACTGCCGTACCACGGTGGCACCTTGGTTGAAAAAGTCCTGATATTTCTGTTCGCCGTGCTGTATGTCTGGATTGCGATCGGCTTCTGGATCGCCGTTTGGGGATTCCTGATACGGTCCTTCGGAGGCGACCGCCATTCACTGGTGAGGCGGCACACCCAGGAGGAGCTTGATGCCGTTCCACTGGCGAAAACGGCGATCCTGCTACCCATCTACCACGAACCGGTTGACTGGACCCTCAAAGGCTTGAGGGCCGTCTACGAGGATCTTGCGAGCCAGGGCGACCTTGACCAGTTCGAATTCTACATCCTCTCCGACAGTCGATCCCCTGATGTATGGCTGGAAGAGCAGGCCGCCTGGTACGACCTGGTCACCGAGCTTGGTGCCGAGGGGCGCATTTTCTACCGTCGCCGGCCGGTCAACCTGAACTTCAAAAGTGGCAATGTGGCGGACTTCCTGCGTCGGTGGGGACGCCGCCACAAGTACATGGTCACTCTGGATGCAGACAGCCTGTTGAGTGGCAAGACGCTTCGCCGGATGGTGCAGATCATGGAATTGCAGCCCCAGGTCGGGATTCTGCAGACCAATCCGAACGTCATCAACGGCAAATCACTGTTCGCCAGGGTCCAGCAGTTTGCGAACCGTTCCTATTCCCCCCTGTTTGCCACTGGCCTCGCTGCGGTACAGATGGGGGACGCCGCGTTCTGGGGCCACAACGCGATCCTTCGGGTTCAGCCTTTCATGAAGTATTGCGGGCTTCGAAAACTGTCAGGTCGAGGGTTGTTCGGCGGCCCGATCATGAGCCACGATTTTGTCGAGGCGGCCTACATGGGACGGGCTGGTTACGAAGTCTGGCTCGAGCCTGAGCTGGGGGGGAGTTTCGAGGAATCGCCGCCGACCCTGGGCGACGAATTGGCGCGGGACAACCGGTGGACGAAGGGTAATCTCCAGCATCTCTGGGTCCTGCTTACGGAGCCGGGGCTGCGATTTGCCCACCGGATGGCGTTTCTCAACGGGATCATGGCGTATGCGGCCTCGCCGTTGTGGCTGCTGTTTCTTATCACGGTGACGATCTCAGCGGCGCAGATGACACTGGCGCCGATCGATTACTTTCCGGAAGGCTATCAAGGCTTGTTCCCTTTGTGGCCGGAGTGGCGCCCCGAATGGGCGCTGGGGTTGGCGTTAAGTACGTTGCTGCTGCTGTTCTTCCCGAAATTTTTGGCGATTCTGGACGCGGTTGTCCAGCGTACCGGCGCATCCTTTGGTGGTTACGGGAAGCTGTTCAAGAGTGTTCTGCTCGAAATTCTTGTGTCCGTCCTGCTTGCGCCGGTTCGGATGCTGGCTCACAGCCGCTTTGTGCTCGCGGCACTGTTCAATGTTTCGCTGAAATGGGCCGGCCAGAACCGGACCGAAGAAATGACATGGCGAGACGGCTTCTGGACCCAGCTTCCAGCCATGCTGGTCGGTAGCTCCTGGGCGCTGTTTGCCTGGAATCTGGATACCCTGTTTTTCTTCTGGTCGCTCCCGGTCGCCGTACCGCTTATTTTGTCGGCTCCGACGTCGGTGTTGTTGAGTCGCCAGTCGCTGGGTGTGGGATTACTGGGCAGGCGACTGCTGATGATACCCGAGGAATCCCAGCCGCCGCCGGTGCTGAAGCTGGCCTTGAAACACCGGTCAATGAGTCGACCTTACCAGAGTCTGACGCCGTTCCAGCAGGCGATACTGATTCCGCACGTGAACCGTTTGCACCAGGCATTCGCCCGCATTCATACCCCTGAAGCTCGCCGGCGGCATTGGGCCGACGATGTGGAAAGCTGCCTTCAGTTCGGGCCGGTCTATCTTTCGAATGCAAAGTTGGCCCATATCGCCAGGGACCGGTGGGCGCTGGATTACCTCCATAAAGAGGCCTGGAAAGCGTCGATAGGGACGTATTGGGGGCAGTGCATTCAACGGCGGATTCTGGAACGGGTGGGCAGCCCGCCCAGCGAGCCCAATTTTTGAGTGTCGTTAAGGAGGAAGCATGGACAGGCGTTCACTGCTCAGATGGTTTGCCGTAGGCGCAGGCGGCTACTGCTTCTCGCCAGGTCTGCTGTTCGCTGCGGAGCGAGACAGCGGTTCAGATGGTCCGAAAACGTTCAGCTATGAGTGGCTTAAGGGCAGGGCAAGGTACTTGTCTGAGCTTCCGTATGAATCCCACGAGGGGGAGTTGCCCGATTCGCTCAAGGGGCTGTCGTGGGACGATTATCAGGCAATCAGTTTCCGTCCCGACCGGGCGCTCTGGGCCAATCAATCCCTGCCGTTTCGGGTTCAGCTCTTTCATCTTGGACTGTATTTCCAGACCCCCGTCCGAATTCATGAATTGCGCGATGGCATGGCGTGGCCGCTGGAGTATGACCCCGAGTATTTCAGGTACGAGGGGGAGCAACCCTTGGGAGAACTCCCCCGAGACCTGGGATTCGCAGGCTTTCGTGTGCATTACCACACCAACTTTGCGCTGGATCTCGCGGCTTTTCTGGGGGCCAGCTATTTCCGGGCCGTCGGGAAGGAGATGCAGTACGGAATGTCCGCTCGCGGGTTGGCAGTCAACACGGCGGGGCCCGGTGGGGAAGAGTTTCCTCGATTCGCGGAATACTGGCTGGAACGGCCGGCGCCGGGCGCAAACGTCCTCAGGGTCTGGGCGTTGCTTGATTCACCAAGTGTTACGGGAGCCTATGCGTTCGTTCTTGACCCCGGTGCCCGGTTCATCATGGACGTAGATGTTGCGCTGTATCCGCGGGAGGAAATCGACAGGCTGGGCATCGCGCCACTGACCAGTATGTACCAGGTTGGTGAGAACAGTCGCCGGATGGACTACGACTGGCGGCCGGAAATCCACGATTCGGATGGCCTGCTACTGCACACGGGCGCGAACCAGTGGGTCTGGCGCCCCATCGCCAACCCAGAAAATCTCCGGTACAACAGTTTTGTGGATCGAAACCCGAAAGGCTTCGGACTGCTGCAGCGGGACCGGAACTTCCAGCATTATCAGGACGATGGCGTTTTTTACGATCGTCGTCCAGGCCTCTGGGTGGAGCCGCGAGATGACTGGGGCGCTGGCAGTGTTGATCTGGTTGAAATACCGACGGTTGATGAAACCTTCGACAACATCGTGGCGTACTGGAATCCTGAAACGGCCTTGTCTCCGGGACAGGAGTATCTTTTCTCCTACCGTCTGACCTGGGGCGATATTGTGCCTGCTGTTGAGTCGAAGCTGGCAACCGTGCGTGCAACCCGGACCGGGCTGGGCGGGGTCGTTGGGCAAAAGCGGACGTATTTTTCCTGGCGGTTCGTTATCGATTTTGCCGGTGGCATGCTGGAGATGTTGGCGGACGATGCCGAAGTGGAGCCGGCCATCACCGTGAGCCGCGGCGCTGTTGAAATCTCATCGGCGAGGCCCTTGGCTTCGATAAACGGGTACCGGGCCATGTTCGATCTTGTTCCGGATGATGCAAGCGACCCGATTGATCTGAAAGTGGTGTTGAAGTTGGGTGACGAAGTGCTTACCGAGACCTGGGTGTACCAGTATTCGCCACCGCCACCCAGCGAGCGGGAACTGTACTGATGGGCATCGGAATGTGTCGACAATGCGGTCTCTGGCCCTGAAGGATTGTTGACAATATGGGCAATTGGGCGTAGTTTCTCCGGAAAATATCCTGGATTGTTAACAAAGCATGCCTGAGGCCACCGAAAAAACATACACCCGCGCGGATGAGGCATTCGATTGTCTGCAAACGTCCATTGTGAAGGGGGAACTCGCGCCCGGTGAAAAGATCGGTGAACTGGAGCTGTGCACGCGATTCAATCTGACCCGGGGGCCGCTTCGTGAAGCCCTGGGTCGCCTGGAGTCACGTGGTCTTCTGGTTCGTCGTCCCCACGCCGGTGTGAAAGTCGTTTCCGTTAGCGCGTCTGAGTTGGTTGAACTCTATCGGATACGGGAAGTGATGGAAGGGCTTGCCGCCCGGCAGGCCGCTGAGCGCATGACCGACGCGGAAATATCCGACCTGCAGGCTACACTGGATGTTCACGAACGCATGATTGAAGAGGCTCAGGGGCAGGCCTATTACCAGGCAGAGGGTGATTACGATTTCCATCACCGCATTGCCACCGGCAGCCGCAATACCAAACTGGCCCAGATGCTCTTGGGTGATCTCTATTACATGGTGCGAATGTACCGTTACCGGTTGAGCACCTCCGCCGGGCGCCCCCATCTGGCGCTTGGTGAACACCGCCGTATCGTCGAAGCCATCGCCCAACGCGATGGAGAGCTCGCCGAATTTCTCATGAAACGACACATCAACGCCGCCCGCCGCAATATCGAAAAGAAGATTGAGGAAGGCGTTTTAACTATCTGATAGATGAGGGTACACAACATGTCTACCAAACTTTCCCCGGGAGCACGCTTCCGCAAGGCCCTGAAAGAAAACCAGCCGCTGCAGATTGTCGGAACCATTAATGCCTATGCGGCGATGATGGCGCAGAAAGTGGGGCATCAAGCCATTTATCTGTCGGGTGGCGGCGTGGCAAACGCCTCCTACGGTCTGCCGGATCTGGGCATGACCAGCATGAACGACGTTGTCGAAGATGTCCGTCGCATAACCGCCGCTTGTGACCTTCCGCTGCTGGTGGATATCGACACCGGTTGGGGTGGGGCTTTCAACATTGCCCGCACGATTCGTGAAATGGAACGGGCGGGTGCTGCCGCTGTCCATATTGAGGATCAGGTGGCCCAGAAACGCTGTGGCCACCGACCGAATAAGGAAATCGTGTCGCAGGAAGAAATGGTTGACCGCATCAAGGCCGCTGTAGATGCCAGAGAGGATGATGACTTCTTCATTATGGCTCGTACCGATGCCTTCCAGAAAGAAGGGTTGGACGCGGCTATCGAACGTGCCAAGGCGTGCATCGAAGCGGGCGCCGACGGTATTTTCGCGGAGGCGGTGACCGAACTTGAGCATTACAAGGCGTTCTCGGACGCGCTGGATGTGCCGATTCTGGCGAACATTACCGAGTTTGGCGCCACGCCGCTATACAACCGTTCAGAGCTCGGCGATGCCGGTGCTGACATGGTCCTGTACCCGCTGAGCGCCTTCCGGGCGATGAACAAGGCCGCCCTGTCGGTTTACCAGAATATTCTGGAGAAGGGGGACCAGAAGGACGTGGTCGATCTCATGCAAACACGGATGGAACTTTACGATTTCCTGAACTATCACGAGTTCGAGCAAAAGCTGGATCAGCTTTTCCAGCAGCAGAAAAACTAATTTTAAACGTGACTGATGATCATCCTTAGATGAGGGAGAACAACAATGGCTGAAGCGAAGAAACTGGGAGGCGCAGGTCTGCGCGGACAGGTAGCGGGTCAAACGGCTTTGTGTACGGTGGGCCAGTCCGGTGCCGGACTGACCTATCGCGGATATGAAATCGCCGATCTGGCTGAGAAGGCCCAGTTTGAGGAAATTGCCTACCTGCTGTTGAGAGGCAAACTGCCCAACCGCCAGGAGCTGGACGCCTACAAACAGAAGCTGCAGAGTCTCCGAGGCCTTCCCGCTGCCTTGAAGACTGTGCTTGAGCAGATTCCCAGGGATGCGCACCCCATGGACGTCATGCGCACCGGTTGTTCCATGTTGGGTAACTTGGAGACGGAAAAAGACTTCAGCGAGCAGGACGACAAGATCGATCGCATGCTGGCCGTTTTCCCATCCATCATCACCTACTGGTACCGCTTTGCCCACGAGGGCGTCCGGATCGAGACGGACAGTGATGTGGATTCCATTGGTGGCCATTTCCTTGAGCTGTTGCACGGCAAAAAACCGAGCGAGCTTCATGAGCGTGTGATGAACGTGTCTCTGATTCTGTACGCGGAGCATGAGTTCAATGCGTCGACGTTTACAGCCAGGGTCTGCGCTTCAACACTGTCTGATATCCACAGTTGCGTGACCGGTGCGATCGGTACGTTGCGCGGTCCCCTGCATGGCGGTGCGAACGAAGCGGCGATGGAGCTGATTCAGAGATTCAAGACTCCGGACGAAGCAGAAGCGGGCCTGATGGGCATGCTTGAGCGGAAAGAAAAGATCATGGGCTTCGGCCATGCCATCTACAAGGACTCTGATCCCCGTAACGCGATTATCAAGAAATGGTCCGAGAAACTCGCTAACGAAGTCGGCGATACGGTCCTTTACCCGGTTTCGGTTCGGTGTGAAGAGGTCATGTGGCGTGAGAAAAAACTCTTCTGTAACGCGGACTTCTTCCACGCATCGGCCTATCACTTCATGGGCATTCCAACCGAATTGTTTACCCCGATCTTTGTGATGTCGCGGGTTTCGGGCTGGACCGCTCATGTAAAAGAACAGCGGGAAAACAACCGGATCATTCGCCCGAGTGCCGAGTATACCGGCCCAGCTGATTCGAAGTGGGTGCCCATCGACGAGCGCCCCTAAGCCAGGCAGGGCACTTCCGGGCTTTCCGGTCGTGCCCGTTACCGCCCACATCTTCGATACCTGACATGAGTTCCTACCGATGAATACTGATTACCGCAAAGCGCTTCCGGGTACTGACCTGGACTATTTTGATACCCGTCAGGCGGTGGAAGACATCCAGCCTGGCGCCTATGACACGCTTCCTTACACCTCTAGGATCCTGGCCGAGCAGTTGGTTCGCCGGTGTGATCCGGAGATGCTCACCGCTTCACTCAAGCAGCTGATCGAGCGCAAGCGCGATCTGGATTTTCCATGGTATCCGGCGCGTGTGGTCTGTCATGACATTCTAGGCCAGACCGCCCTGGTTGACCTTGCGGGCCTGAGGGACGCCATCGCGGAGAAAGGTGGGGATCCCGCTAAAGTGAACCCTGTTGTGCCAACCCAGTTGATCGTCGACCATTCGCTGGCGGTAGAGCACGCGGGTTTTGAAAAGGATGCGTTCGAGAAGAACCGTGCGGTGGAAGACCGTCGCAACGATGACCGTTTTCACTTCATTAACTGGACAAAAACGGCCTTCAAGAATGTGGATGTGATCCCGCCCGGCAATGGGATCATGCACCAGATCAATCTGGAGAAAATGTCGCCGGTGGTGCAGTCCCGTGACGGTGTAGCCTTCCCGGATACCTGCGTAGGGACCGACAGCCACACGCCGATGGTTGATGCTCTGGGTGTCATCTCTGTCGGTGTGGGTGGCCTGGAAGCCGAAAGCGTGATGCTTGGTCGTGCCTCGATGATGCGCCTGCCGGACATCGTCGGTGTGGAACTGACGGGTAAGCTGCGTCCGGGCATTACCGGTACCGATATGGTACTGGCGATTACCGAATTCCTGCGTAAAGAGCGGGTTGTTGGCGCGTACCTGGAGTTCTACGGCGAGGGGGTTGACAGCCTCACGGTCGGCGACCGCGCCACCATTTCGAATATGACGCCAGAGTATGGTGCGACAGCGGCCATGTTCTACATCGATGGCCAGACGATTGACTATCTGAAACTGACCGGACGTGAGGACGATCAGGTTGCCCTTGTCGAGAAGTACGCCAAGCACACAGGACTCTGGGCTGACAGTCTGAAGCAGGTCGAGTATGAGCGGGTATTGAAGTTTGACCTGTCCAAAGTTGAGCGCACCCTGGCAGGCCCCTCCAACCCGCATGCACATCTGCCAACCTCCGAGCTTGCCAAGCGTGGAATTGCCGGTGAGTGGGAGCAGGAAGAGGGCAAGATGCCCGATGGTGCGGTGATCATTGCAGCAATCACCAGTTGCACCAACACCTCGAACCCCAGGAACATGGTGGCAGCGGGCCTCATTGCCCGCAACGCCAACAAGCTGGGCCTCACGAGGAAGCCCTGGGTGAAGACCTCGCTGGCTCCTGGCTCCAAGACGGTGAAAATGTACCTGGAAGAGGCCAATCTGCTACCAGAGCTTGAAGACCTTGGCTTTGGCGTCGTTGCCTTTGCCTGCACCACCTGCAACGGCATGAGCGGTGCGCTGGACCCAAAGATCCAGCAGGAAATCATCGACCGGGACCTTTACTCGACAGCGGTCCTGTCCGGTAACCGGAACTTTGACGGGCGGATTCACCCTTACGCGAAACAGGCATTCCTGGCCTCTCCGCCGCTGGTTGTCGCCTATGCGATTGCCGGAACGATCCGTTTTGATATCGAGAAAGATGCGCTGGGTTATGATCAGGACGGTAACCCGATCACGCTGAAAGATATCTGGCCGAACGATGAAGAAATTGACGCGATTGTGAAGGCGAGCGTCAAGCCGGAACAATTCCGCAGTACCTACATCCCGATGTTCGACATCACTCGCGATGCCCGGGCGAACACCAATCCGAATTACGAATGGCGCCCACAGAGCACCTACATTCGTCGTCCTCCCTACTGGGAGGGTGGGCTTGCCGGCGAGAAGACCCTCAAGGGCATGCGCCCGCTGGCGATTCTGCCGGACAACATTACCACTGACCACCTGTCGCCCTCGAACGCCATCCTCGCCAGCAGTGCGGCCGGCGAATACCTGGCGAAAATGGGCTTGCCGGAGGAAGACTTCAATTCCTACGCAACGCACCGCGGCGACCACCTCACGGCCCAGCGTGCAACCTTCGCCAATCCCAAGCTGTTCAACGAAATGGTCCGGGATGAGAATGGCAACGTGAAACAAGGCTCCCTGGCCCGGATTGAGCCGGAAGGAAAGGTAACGCGCATGTGGGAGGCGATTGAAACCTACATGGAGCGTAAGCAGCCGCTGATCATTATTGCCGGGGCAGATTATGGTCAGGGTTCTTCCCGCGACTGGGCGGCCAAAGGCGTAGCCCTGGCAGGCGTTGAAGCCATCGTCGCCGAGGGCTTTGAGCGCATTCACCGCACGAACCTGGTGGGTATGGGTGTGATGCCTTTGCAGTTTGAGGAGGGCACGACTCGCCAGACTCTGGCACTGGATGGCACGGAAACCTACGACGTCGAGGGCGTCGCCTCGCCGAAAGCCGAGCTGACGCTGGTGATTCATCGTAAGAACGGCAGCACCGAGCACGTGCCCGTGATCTGCCGGCTCGATACGGCGGAAGAGGTGTCAATCTACTCTGCCGGGGGTGTGCTTCAGCGATTCGCTCAGGACTTCCTGGAGGCGGAGGGCGCCGCATGAGCTTTCCAGCGCAAATCAGAATCCCCGCCACGTATATGCGTGGCGGAACCAGCAAGGGCGTGTTTTTCCGGCTGCAGGATCTGCCGGAAGCCGCCCGGGTTCCAGGTAAGGCCAGAGACCAGCTCCTGCTGAGAGTTATTGGCAGTCCGGACCCCTATCAGAAGCAAATTGACGGAATGGGCGGGGCGACGTCCAGCACCAGCAAAACGGTGATTCTGGCTGAGCCTACCCAGCCTGATCACGATGTGGACTATCTTTTCGGGCAGGTGTCCATCGACAAGCCGTTCGTCGACTGGAGCGGAAATTGCGGCAACTTGACCGCCGCGGTCGGCGCATTCGCCATCAACGGTGGGTTTGTATCGCGAGATCGCATTCCCGACAACGGCTTCTGCAAGGTCCGTATCTGGCAGGCCAACATCCGGAAAACCATCGTCGCCCAGGTACCAATTACCAACGGGGAAGTTCAGGAAACCGGTGATTTCGAGCTGGATGGAGTGACCTTCCCTGCGGCCGAGGTTCAGGTGGAATTCATGGACCCCGCCGACGGCGACGGAGCCATGTTCCCGACCGGCAATGTGGTTGACGAACTGGAGGTTCCCGGGGTCGGTTCACTCAAGGCTACGATGATCAACGCGGGAATCCCGACCATCTTTGTGAACGCCGAGGATATCGGCTACACCGGGACTGAATTGCAGGATGACATCAACAGCGACCCGAAGGCCCTGGCGATGTTTGAGACGATTCGGGCCCACGGTGCCGTGCGAATGGGGTTGATCGAAAACATTGAGGAAGCGGCGAATCGGCAGCACACTCCGAAAGTTGCCTTTGTCAGCAGTCCGGCGGACTACACCTCTTCCAGTGGTAAGCGGATCGGTGCCGGAGACATTGATGTTCTGGTCCGAGCCCTGTCAATGGGCAAACTGCACCACGCCATGATGGGTACGGCTGCGGTTGCTATTGCGACGGCGTCCGCCATTCCCGGAACACTAGTGAACCTGGCGGCCGGCGGAGGCGATCGGACTGACGTGACCTTCGGTCACCCCTCAGGCACCCTGCGGGTCGGCGCCGAGGCACAACAAGTCGATGGGGAATGGACGGCCACCAAGGCTGTCATGAGCCGCAGCGCGCGGATACTCATGGAAGGTTGGGTGCGTGTGCCAGGAGATTCTTTTTAGAACGTAGTAGCAATGCAGTGGCATCCCAACCAGGGGTGCCACTGCCGTTACTTTCATTCAAGCAGTCGACTACGCCCGTCTCCACACCTTCCGTGAGAGAAAGCCCAGCAAACTCAACACGACGAGCAAAAAGGACGAGGGCTCAGGCACTTCCAGTGCGCTGGACCGAATAATACCCGAGAGCAGGGAAGTACTCGTGGTCCGCTCCTGGGTCCAGAGTGCGTGAGCGAGTTCGCCATCCTGGAAGAATCCGGTGATATCAAGGTAATACTGCCTCGAGCCGAATGAGTAGTACGAAGAGCTGGACGGATTCAGGGCCAGTGTGACACGGTCAGCGCAGCCATACTGATTCAGGGTCGACTCTCTGGATTCGCCATTGCCGCACGCCTGACCTTCAGCCGGTGTATTGACGGTTTCCCAGTGATCAAACTGGAAAACGGATTCCAGCAACTGGTAGACACCGTTAAAGTTTACGGTAGCAGACACCTTGAGTTCGGCTCCGGTCAACGGCGTCCCGCCGATGGGGTGGTTGAAATGCGTGAACTCACCCAGGGCAAACGCTTCTCCGTCGCTGGTGTGAACCGCCGAGGCGGCAGTGCCGGTGAACGAATAGCCACTCTGGTAATCGGGGGTGGAGTTACCCCACTTGACGGTATCCGTGTTCAGGCCTGAGACCACCGGGGCACCGGGTGTCACGTTTATCCAGGTCCCAGTAACATCTGAGATTTCAATGGGCGACGCGACCGCCAGGCCCGAAGCAAAAGCCGAGCTCCATAGCAATAATTTAAAGGGAGAATGTGTCATAGCAAAGCACCCCTGTAGAGTGAAACGCTGCTTGAGAGCGAATGACAACGGCTACTCCTGAATACGAACGCAAAGTGGATACCAATTCCGAAATTCTTGCTAAAAAACAGAAGGGTTTCGTCAGCACCGGGAAAGTGCTGCGTTTGCAAGGAGTGTAGGTTGTAAAAAAGTGTGACATCGCTCACGTTTTCGGTGGCACAAGGAGGGAGCGAAAACATCGTTTATTCACACAACAGTGAACTAGGCTTCTAGCTATGAAGCCTGGCCGTCGAGGAGGAAGCGACCATGACCGACAACAGCGATAAGAACGAGCGCCCGGAGTTTGATGAAGTCCTTCAGACCATCGCCGACTATGTGCTGGATTACGCCATAGACAGTGCCGAAGCCTGGCGAACCGCCCGATACTGCCTCATGGATACCCTTGGCTGTGGCCTGCTGGCCCTTCGTTTCCCCGAGTGCGCAAAGCATCTGGGGCCTATTGTGGAGGGCACCGTGGTCCCCCATGGTGCTCGGGTTCCCGGTACGTCATTTCGTCTGGATCCCGTCAAAGCGGCCTGGGATATTGGCTGCACCATTCGTTGGCTTGACTACAACGATACCTGGCTGGCAGCGGAATGGGGGCACCCCTCGGACAATCTCGGCGGCATCCTGGCCGTGGCAGACCATCTATCCCAAAGACGGGTTGCTCAGGGGCAAGCGCCGCTGACCATGCGCTCTGTTCTCGAGGCCATGATTATGGCGCACGAAATACAGGGAATTCTTGCCCTGGAGAACTCCTTCAACCGGGTGGGCCTCGATCACGTTGTACTGGTAAAAGTCGCTTCGACAGCGGTTACCGCGAAACTGATGGGGGCGAGGAGGGAGGAACTGCTCTCTGCGCTTTCTCACGCCTGGGTTGACGGTCAGAGCCTGAGAACCTATCGGCACGCACCTAACGCGGGCTCTCGAAAATCCTGGGCTGCAGGGGATGCAACCTCGAGAGCTGTTCGTCTTGCGGACATTGCGTTGCGCGGGGAGATGGGGATTCCCGGGGTATTGACGGCCTCTCAATGGGGGTTCTATGACGTTTCGTTCAGTAAAACCAACAAGGATCAGAAGCTAAAGCCGGATGGCGAACGCCGATTCACGCTGCCGCGCTCGTTCGGGTCTTATGTGATGGAGAACATCCTCTTCAAGGTTTCGTTTCCTGCCGAATTTCATGCCCAGACCGCCGTTGAGGCTGCAGTCACGTTGCACCCTGAGGTTCAGGCCAGAATCGAGGATATCGACAAGGTGGTCATCACGACCCATGAGTCTGCGATTCGAATCATTTCCAAACAAGGTGCACTGGCCAATCCGGCGGATCGCGATCACTGTCTCCAATACATGGTCGCGGTGCCCTTGATATTTGGCAGTCTGACCGCCGATCACTACGAGGACAGCTTTCACGAAGCCCATCCGATCATTGATGACCTGCGCGACAAAATGGAGGTTGTCGAAGAACCTCGATATTCGAAAGAGTATCTTGAGCCCGAAAAGCGCTCCATTGCCAATGCTGTCCAGGTCTTCTTCAAGGACGGCAGCAGTACCGAGAAGGTGGCCGTGGAATATCCGATTGGCCATCGCCGGCGCCGGGAGGAAAGTATTCCTCTGCTGGAGGAGAAATTCAGCGCTAACCTCCGTACCCGGTTCCCGACCCATAGGGCCAGGCAGATCGTGGAAAGCTTCGCTGATCATGAGGTACTGGAGGGCATGCCCGTGCACTTGTTCATGGACCAGTTCGTGATTTGATTCGGGTCGCGGGAATTTATCTCTCGGGGTGGGACGTCGAATAATTTTACGGGTGAGGGCAAAGATAGCTTGCTGTTCTGAAGACTAGTGTCAGGAAACAAGCCCACAAACATGAGGACTCGGCTGGGTGGTACAGCCTATGCACATTACTTTCCGTGGCTGTGAGGTAGAGCGGGAGGGTTTATGGCCGTCACTGGCGCTGCGAGGCGTGCTGGCATCGTTACGCTGATCGTTACAGGATCTTTCACGGGAGTGCCTGCCGCGCCAGTTTTGGATGCCGATTCCTTGCAACCGCCTTCGGTATCGTCTGGGCAGGAACCGCGCCTCGACCTTTTAGCCATCGATGGCCGGCGGATTGAGAACGATGACGCTGGCTTCAAGCCGGCAGAAAGTGGCCCGAAACAGAGGGTATGGACATCTTCATCCGGCAACACTGAGGCGCTAGGTGAATCCGCAGAATCGGTCAGGGAACCGGGGTCATTTGCGCTGTTGGGGCTCGGCCTTCTGGCGCTTCTGCTCCTCGGGCGCGCGGGTAGGAGGCGCTGAGCGGCAGCGCTGCTTTTTGGCTGGCAATTGACCATGAATCATTGAAGTTACAAAAAATTACAGTAAACTCTGGTGTATTGAGTTCCCTTTGCAGTGGATGCAGGGAGCGTGCTCGGTTGAACATCAAAAGGAGTTGACGTGGCCCACGTCAGGCTGTTCCGGCATTATATACACCTCCCCTTCGTTATTCTGGGCCTGATTGATTTCCTGGTATTGGTCTTCAGCTTTCTGCTGGCTGTATTTTTTCGCTATTTTGGCGACGCCGGGTTTTTTCTGGACAATCTGGCCTTCCTGCTTCCTTCCGCCGTGGTCTTTGCTGCCGTCAACCTCCTGGTCATGATCTCTATCGGGGTCCATCAGGCCAGACTGGAAGAGGGCATGTCGGGAATGATGCTGAGGACGATCCTTGCGCTGATCGTGGGTGTACCCGTTGCCGGCTTCACCTATCTGCTTGCCAGTGAGTGGCTGTGGTACCTCGGCTCGAGCGGCGTACTGACGGCGGCCTCGGTGTTCGGATTTTTTATGTTGGGAATCGTGCGCTCCGTTTTCTTTGCCATTGCGGGCAAAGACGCGTTCAAGCGCAAGGTTCTTGTCCTTGGCTCGGGGTTTCGTGCAAATCAACTCCTCGAGGACTTGAAAACACCTTTCAACCGAAAAGGCTTCAGTCTCAGTGGCTTTGTACCCCTACCCGGGGAGCAGAGGGAGGTTCCGGAAGAACACCTGATCTATCCGGCTACGACTTTGCAGCAATACATCCACAAGCACCCCGTCAGTGAGATCGTCGTGGCCGTTGACGATCGAAGGAAAGGGCTTCCGATGGAGGATTTGCTGGAGTGCAAGATGGAGGGTGTAAAAATTGTTGACGGTGCGACCTTCTACGAGCGGGAGTCCCGTAAGGTGGCCCTGGAAATGATTTCCCACGGGTGGTTGGTGTTTTCCGATGGGTTCTCTGTGTCCTCTGTATTTGGCATCGGGAAACGGTCGCTGGATATTCTTGCAGCGACCGCACTGCTGATTGCCGGCTTGCCATTCATGATTCTGACCGCAATCGCTATCAAGATCGAAGATGGATTGAAATCACCGGTTTTCTACAGCCAGGAGCGGGTTGGTTTGAATGGGCAGGTGTTCAAAGTGCATAAATTCCGTTCGATGGTTACAGACGCTGAGAGGAATGGAGCCGTATGGGCCAGCAAGAACGACGCTCGCGTTACGCGGGTGGGGGAGTTTATTCGCAAGGTTCGAATCGACGAGTTGCCTCAGATCTTCAATGTATTGAACGGCACCATGGCCTTTGTCGGCCCCCGGCCAGAGCGGCCGGTATTTGTTCAGCAACTCTCGGAAAAAATACCGTTCTACAGTGAGAGGCATCGTGTGAAGCCGGGAGTCACCGGATGGGCCCAACTCTGCTTCGCCTATGCTGATAATGAAGAAGATACGCGGGAAAAACTTCGCTATGACCTCTATTACATCAAGAATCAAAGCCTGCTTCTTGATTTGTTGATTATAATTCAGACAGTCGAAGTGGTATTGTTCAAAAAAGGATCAAGGTAGTTTCGGGGTTACGCTGTTCCCGAGATATGGAAAGAAGCAAGGAATTGTAGAGAGGATTTACAATGTCACGGATGTACTCCCTTCCAGGGCTTGCCCTGTTGTTGACGGTTACCCTGATTTCAGGATGCGCCGGTCACTCACCCTCATCCAGAGACAAAATTCAACGGGCGCTGAGTGTCAATACGGCGACCAGTGTTGAAGAATATGTTCTCGGAGCCACGGACGTCGTTAAGGTCTCGGTCTGGCGTAATGAAGATCTCAGTATCGAGGTGCCGGTTCGTCCTGATGGCAAGATTTCCGTTCCTCTCGTTGGTGATGTGCAGGCAAGTGGTCGAACACCGCAGGCGCTTGCCGATGATATCGAAAGTAGCCTGGCACGTTACATCCGCCAACCTCAGGTCAGCATTGTCGTAACATCGATGGGTAGCCACGAGTACACCGATCGAGTGAGAGTCACCGGTGCTGTTGAGCAACCTGTATCGGTGCCGCACCGGGCAGGAATGACCGTGCTTGATGTTGTGCTTGGTGCTGGCGGCACGACGCCCTTTGCGGCCCTCAATAAATCCATGCTTTACCGAAAAGTTGACGGCGAGGTTATCGCCATTCCGGTTCGCCTGGAAGACATATTGAACAATGGTGATGTCGCAACAAATTACGCGATTCGGCCGGGAGATATTCTTAGTATTCCGGAGCGGAATTTCTAAGCGACCAGAATCTAAATGGGTCTGTGTTAATCCAAGAGTGAGTTATGCGCCATGGCACTGCCTCTGTCCGAGTTACCAGTCGAAATCGTCAAGGAAGTACGGTCCAGAAAATGGCTGGCCCTGCTGCTCTTCATCATCGTGAGCTTTGGTGTTCTGGCTGCAGGCTTCCTATGGCCCTACAAATATCAATCTGAGACGGTCATTTTCATTGACGATCAGAATATCATCCGCCCGTTGATGGAAGGCAGTGCGGTTGCAACCGAAATTAATGACAGAGCGTCGGCAGCTCAGGAATTACTCTGGAGTCGAAGTGTGATCGAGAAAATCGCCAAAGACGAGGAGATCTTTGGCGAGGGGGCCGCAGACGTCGAGCGCCCGAGGCTTGAGGGCCGGATTTTTGGCTTAAAAGAGAACCTGTCCGTTGTTCCCCGTGGCGACAGCTATTTCGCGATAGTCTATCAGGCAGGGTCGCCAATGCGAGCGTTCCAGGTTGCCCAGCGTATGGGGCAGCTCTTCATTGAAGAAACGAACGAAAGGAAACGCTCGGAAAGCCGGAACGCCTACGAGTTCATCAATAATCAGGTACGCAGCTATGAGCGTCAGTTGGCCCAGGCCGAAGAGCGCTTGCAGGCATTTCTCTCTGAGAACGTCGATGGCACGGAGGGCGACGCCAATGATCGCCTGGATAATCTCAGGAGTCAGCTTGAGCTTGCCCAGTTAGAAAAATCGGAACTCGAAGCCCGGGAACAATCACTGGAGCTTGAACTGAATCGTGTGAATCCCACGATACGGCAGGGCAGAACCCCGGATGCATACCAGACCCGGATCAGTTCTCTCGAAGAGCAACTGGATAATCTGCGCCTTCGTTATCACGATACTTATCCCGATATCGTGATCCTGCGGGAACAGCTTCAGGAGCTGCGTCGCCAACGTGCGAGACAACTTGCTGAGCAAAGTGACGAGCCCCAGCCAATTGGAGATGAATCCCTGTCGAACCCGGTCTATCAGGAGATCCAGACCGAACTAACGTCCACCAGAGCGGATATACAGACGCTCAATTCCCGAATCAACAGCTTCAGACAGCTCCTTTCGGAACAGGCCAAGCGGATGGAACGCATCCAGGAAAACAAGGCCCAGTACATGGAGCTAACGCGGGACATGGAGGTTAACAAAGAGATTTATGATGACCTGCTCAAGCGACGTGAACGGGCGAGGGTTTCCATGTCCCTGGATGTTGAAGGTCAGGGGCTGAATTACCGAATTAACGAAAAGGCGCAGTACCCTCTATCGGCATCAGGCCCTGGGTTCCCGCTGTTTGCAGCCGCCGGGCTCTTTTTGGGATTGGCGGCACCGTTTGGTCTTGTTGCAGGGCTCTTGCAGATCGATCCGAGAGTAAGAGCACGGGAACAACTCGAGGAAACCATTGAGTTGCCGGTTTTGGTACAGCTTCCGGAAATAAGAACGCCGTTTGAGCAACGGCGGGACCACAGGGTAACTGTGGTGGTTGGAGTTATTGCCGTGGTTGCCGTGGTTGTCTACTTGAGTGTCGCCGGAGCCGCGCTGATGGGAGTGATCGGATGAATGACCAGAATAGCAAAACGGGTTCCCTCAAGGATTCGGAGAAAGGCCAGTCAGTCGTTAGTGGAGACAGTAGTCGTCAGGAGGACAATTATTGGCTGAGGAACAAGGATGAGTTAAACAAGGATGGTGTCCCTTATTCGGAGTGGGATGACTCCCGTATGCTCGTCCCCAGTTCCCTTGAGCTCGGCCCCGGCGCGGTGGACCGGTATGTCATCAGCAAGCAGATTGTCCGAATGCAGGAGCCTCGAAGGTTAACTGCGGACGACATGGATGAACGCCGGATCATTTACCCTGAATCAAGCAACCGGGCACTCGTCAACCGCTTCCGGGACCTTAGGACCAAGTTACTCGAAGCCTCAGGCGGTAACAATTTCACGATTGTCGTAAGCGCGACAAATCGGGGAGCGGGTGCATCATTCGTGGCGCTCAATCTGGCAGCGGCCTTTGCGTTCGATCAGTCCAAGACTGCCGTCGTCATAGACTGCAATCTTCGGGAGCCAACGCTTCACTCTACGCTCGATATCATGCCGGAAACGGGGCTCACCGATTTTCTGGATGATCCTGATTACGACATTGCCAGGATTCTATACCCTACAGGCATTCCTCGTTTGCGACTTATACCCGCAGGGAGTCGTCGGGAGACACCGAGCGAATTTTTTACCTCCTTCAGAATGAAACAGTTCCTCCAGGCGGTGAGGCGCCGTTATCCAGACCGCTTCATTGTGCTCGATACTGCGCCTATTACTGAATCGCCTGACGCCAGGATTCTCTCGGAGCTCTGTGATTACGCGATGCTGGTTGTTCCTCATGGACGGGTTACTCCTAATCAAGTGGAGCAGGCCGCCCTCGCGTTCAATCCGCAAAAATTTGTCGGGACGGTGATTAATGGTTAGACAGGGATTGTCAGTACTCAAAGGGCGGTACGGTTTACTCATTTTCGGACTCTGGATGAGCTCATCGGGCCACGCAGTGGCAGCTCCTGCCGTCTTCTCGGTCGGGCTGGATTCGCGCTATACCAATAATGCTACGCAGGCTCCTTTCGATGAGGAATCGGACCTGGAATCGAGGGTGTTTCTAGGCGTTCAACATACATCCGATCCTGGCAACTGTAATTCTGATCTGGCTGCGAGAGTTGGTTATAGCCGCTGGCTTGATGAAACGTTTTCACCGGAAACTACCGCCAATGCTGATTTTGAGGGAGATTGTCGCCTGGGTAGTAATCTGGTTTGGGAGGCTTCGGACTATCTCAGAGACGTCACCCGGGACAGTCGGGTAACCAATACTCCCAACAACCGAACACAGAAAAATGTCTTTCGAACCGGTCCGGTGCTCACATTCAGGTTAGGCGCAGTGGATGAGCTCTTGCTCTCTGCCTCCTACGAGAATACGGAGTTTCGGGAACCTGAACAAAAGGACGGGGAACGGTACAGCGGCTCGGTCGGTTGGAACCATTTCTTCAGTCCCTCATTGACGGCTGGACTGCGAGTGAGTGTAGATCAGTCGGAGCTCGATACTGAGGAGGAATTTGATCGGCTCACTGTCAGCGCTCCTTTCAGGAAAACTTGGGCTGCAACGGCCCTGAGCGGCGCATTGGGCTATGGCCAGATTGAATCCTCGCTGCAAAACAGTAGTCCACGGGAATACGACAGCTTCGTTGGCAATGTGTTATTGGTTCGTCAGATAAATGTCACTACAGAACTTGAAATTGAAGCGAGTCGAGAGCTCACCGATCAAACGTCCGATTTCGATGCTCGCTTTGATGATTTTATTTTTAATCTGGATCAGACAAGTGCTGTCGAGGTCACAGCCTTGCGGTTGGGTACAAATAATGATCTTGGCGCCGCTACCTTTGACATTGGACTGTTTGCAAATCGGTCAGACTATCTTGATATCGGCATTGAAGAGGATAGCGCCGGTATCGATGCGTTCTTTCGGCGCCCGCTATCAGGCCAGTTGAATTGGACCGTGGGGGCACGCTATGAATTGTTCCGTTACAGCGCAGACGATACCGAAGACGATGTCATTCGAGTCAATACCGGAATCGATTTCCAATTGAACAGACAGCTCAATTTCGTGACCGTCTTGGGCTATGAAACGCGTACCAGTGATGTGCTGATCCGGGAGTTCGATGAAGCCTGGGTCCTGGTTGGTGTTGAATATCAGTTCCGCTGATGCATCCAATGACGGTAACGCGAGACAAGGAAGACTGCCATGCAGACACCGATTCAGAATGCGCTCACAATCGACGTAGAGGATTATTTTCAGGTAGCAGCGCTTTCGGAGGCAGTGCAACGGGATGACTGGTCCTCCATGGAATACCGTGTCGAGGCAAATACCGATCGTTTGCTCGAGCTCTTCGATAGCCACGGTATCAAGGCCACATTTTTTACCTTGGGGTGGGTGGCTGAGCGATCGCCGGCTCTGGTTCGTCGGATCCAGAACGGTGGCCACGAAATTGCCAGTCACGGTTACAGTCACCAGTTAATCTATGACCAGACACCTGAGCTATTCCGCGAAGAGACGCGCCGGTCAAAAAAGATCCTCGAGGATATCACTGGTGAGCCGGTAACCGGTTACAGGGCGGCCAGCTATTCCATCACATCCGCATCTCGTTGGGCGCTGGATATTCTTTGTGACGAGGGCTTTACCTGGGATTCCTCTATTTTCCCTGTGCATCATGACCGTTATGGAATGCCAGGGACCCCGTTCGAGCCTTACAAGTTGAGGGCCCCGGGTGGCGGCGTATTGACGGAGTTTCCTCTCTCGACATGTCCCTTGGGCAATTATCGGCTACCGATCGCCGGAGGAGGCTACTTCAGGCTTTTCCCTTATTGGTTCAGTCGGTGGGGATTGGGGAGGATCAATAGGGCGGGGCAGCCATTTATTTTTTACCTTCACCCCTGGGAAATTGATCCTGAGCAGCCACGAATGAAAGTCAAAGCGTTCTCGCGTTTTCGCCACTACAACAACCTTGATAAGTGCATGAGTCGGCTTGAAAGCCTGCTGGGGGACTTCCGCTTTGGCCCCGTATCGAGTGTTCTGTCCGATGCGAAAATTTCTTCCCAGGCTGTTGCCGTATAAGGGCGCTTAAATGAGTAGTCTGATGGGAAGCGAGATTTCTGGTGCGAGTGTGGAAGATCAGAAGCGTCGTCTTGAAGGTCTGAAAAATGAGAAGGGGCGGCTGAGTCATCTTGTGGGTGAGGCGCGTAAAGCCGGGAAAGACGCGGATGTCTGGCTCTCCGGGCTTCGCGAGGTATCCCGGGAGGTCAAGGCGCTCCAAAAATTAATCAAAAAGCAGCTCAACGATGGTCAGACCGATAGAAAATGGGTACCCGAACCCATTACGCCTTATCCATCGATCTCTGACAGCTCCCTAGGTAAATCGGTCAAGGTAATACCCTGTACCGGAGCGTTAGAGGGAAAGGCTGAGGCGTATGTTGGTCAGCACCCCGGTGCATCAGTGTGGCATCGGCCTCGAGTCACATCCTTTGTCGAACAGACATACGGCCATCAGGTCCGTTATCTCTGCGCCGTTACAGATGACGGTGCGTTGGTTGGTATTCTCCCCGTCGTCCAGCTCAGAAGCCGTTTGTTCGGGAATTTCATGGTTTCCATGCCGTTCTTCAATTATGGCGGGTTACTTGCGGACAGTGCCGAGATAGCCCGTGAGCTCATTTCTGCGGCAGACCAATGGAGACAAGAGGAAGGCGCCACGCATCTGGAGCTCAGGTTCCTTCAGAACAATGAGCTTGGCCTTCCTCAACGAACAGATAAAGTAACCTTTTGGTTGTCGTTGCCTGCTCAAAGCGAACCTCTCTGGAATAGCTTCAAACCCAAAATCAGGGCTCAAATTCGCCGTGGCGAACGTGAATTGAGCAGTTTCAGTATCGGGGGCTCAGAGCTTCTGGATGAGTTCTACCGGGTTTTTTCAGTCAATATGCGTGACCTTGGGACACCGGTGTACAGTCGCGGTTTTTTCAGGAATTTACTCGCGTGTCTTGACGGGCAGGCCTGGCTGGTCGTGGCACGCATTAACGGCAGGGCCGCAGGTTGTGCATTTCTAACAGGTTACCGGGACAGGATGGAGATTCCTTGGGCATCCACTCTTAAGAGATACAGCCACACAGGGATTAACATGATTATGTACTGGAAAATCCTTGAGTTTGCTGTCGAGCAAAAATTCTCGGTTTTTGATTTCGGTCGCTGCACTGAGCATGCCGGAACCTACCGATTCAAACAGCAATGGGGCGCCCACCCGATTGCTCTTTACTGGGACTACGTGCTGCCCAATGACAAGAGACTCCCTGAACTTAATCCGAATAATCCGAAGTTCCGACTGCTGATCGCAGCCTGGCGCAAGTTGCCGGTATGGGTTGCGAACCGTTTGGGGCCGCGCATTGTCAGGGTACTGCCGTGATGCTTGCCCGGCCAGAGAGAAGCATCTTGCATTTGATCGATACGACGGGGCCTGGCGGGGCCGAGACGGTCTTTATCGATTTACTCAGGGCCCTAGAGCAGACAGAACTGAGGAACGTGGTGGTTTTAAGAGGGGAGGGATGGGTCGCGGATAAGGTGCGTTCCATCGGGATCACGCCCCATTTTATTGACTCGAAGGGAAGTTTTAACCTTGGTTACATCCGCGCACTCAGGCATTTAATTACGAGTGAGCAGATTGGACTGATTCACGCACACCTCCTGGGCTCAAATGTTTATGGCGCAATGTTGGCCTTAATCTGCCGAAAACCGATGATTGCGACGTTCCACGGAGCCGTTGACGTTGCTGACGGAGAGCGTTTTCTTAAGGCCAAGTTTTTTCTGATCGGTCTTGGAGCTTCAAGGATAGTGTGCGTTTCGAAACGTCTGGAGAAAGAACTTACCGCCAAAAGCAATCTACCCGCTCGCAAACTGAAGCTCATCTATAACGGAGTGGATCATTTACCGTTTCTCGGAGAGTCGAGGGTCGATTTACGGCAGGAGTTGGGGTTGAGGCCAGAAACAACCCTGGTTGTTTCTATCGGAAACATTCGCCCTGCAAAGGGCTACGAGTATCTGGTAAACGCGTCGATACTCATGGCGGAATCGGATCCCGACATTCATTTTGTGGTTGTGGGACACCAAAGAAAAGGGCTATTCGAAGAGTTGACCCGTCAGATCTCCACGGCGCCGCATGAGCCAAATATTCACTGGCTCGGATTCCGAGAAGATGTGGCCGACATACTCAGGCAAGCGGATATTTTTCTTCTGCCCTCTGTCTCGGAGGGCTTCTCTATCTCTACCGTGGAAGCCATGATGGCCGGCGTACCGGTTATTGCTACGCGCAGCGGCGGCCCGGAGGAGATTATTGACGACGGAAAAACCGGTTTCCTGATTCCCATCAGAGATCCCGCTGCCATTGTCTCCGCCATAAAGAAGCTCACAGCGACAGAGATTCGAAAAGCGGTTGTTCCCAGTGCTCGCAGTATTGCAGGCCAAAAGTTTGGTCTGGCGACTATGCTTAAGGAGTACCGTGGTCTCTATCAACAACTCATCGGCTAGGGCAAGATGCTAAAGAACCTCGTTCTGAAGCTAGCCAACTTAGTTGGCGAAACCGGTCTTTTTCAGGTTCTTTGTCCGGGAAGCGTCCCGGTGTTCATGCTCCACAGGGTCTCCGACCTTGGGGAAGAACGGCTACCCGGATGTATGACCGCAGATATACTTCGCTCCCATCTGGACTACCTTGCCAGGAATGGATATCGGGTCCTTTCCATGGATGATCTCCGGGCGGCGTTTGATCACCACAAACCACTTCCTTCAAAGTCCGTCATGTTCACCATCGACGATGGATTCTTTGATCACCACGATATTGCTGCCCGAGTGTTCAAGGAGTTCGGTTATAGTCTGAATTTTTTTGTGATTACAGGCTTTCTGGATCGCAACCTCTGGCCATGGGACGATCAAGTCGCATATGCACTTCACCGCTCCAAGAAAGAGGTGATCGATTTAAGGCTTCCTTCCGGAAAGGAGTTAACGATTAATCTTCGGCACGATGACATCGGCGACGTTGTTTATAGTCTTCGAAGCACGTTAAAGAAGGAAAGCCAAAGTGATCTCTATGCATGGCTAGAAAAGGGCCTTTATCCGGCGCTCGGCGTTGAATATCCACATGAGATTCCCACAAGCTACCGGCCGATGTCCTGGAGCGATGCGCGAACTCTGCGGGATGCAGGACACGGCGTGTACCCGCATACTTGTACTCATCGAATCCTTTCAACGTTGTCTGTTGACGAGAAACAGTCCGAGATAGAGATGTCGATTCGACGGGTAGAGGCGGAACTAGATTACCTACCGGATATTTTTGCATACCCTACCGGACGTCGGTCCGACTATGATCAGCTCGATATTGAACGGCTCCAAAGATCCGGAATAAAGCTGGCGTTTAACACCATTCCCGGTTATGTTCGGGCGGATCGGAATAGTCTCGAATTGCCCAGATTCTCCTTACCATGCGATTTCGATGATTTTCGCCAGATTGTGAACAGGTTTGAAGCTTTCAAGATGAAGGTGCGCGGATTAGCTAAACTTCCTGCGTAGCTTCTTTTCGGCTCTGCGCGAGATGTTCTTGATAGCGTCCCATGAATATTTGCAGGCCGGGATTGGATCCTTCCAATAGAACAGTGCGCCAACCCTGGGGCGTAGGAGCAACCTCAGGTACAGGAAAAAGATTGAGAGGAGATTTTCTCTGTCCTCCAGCCTGGCAATCAAATCACCGAAAAAATTCCAGTACACCAGGTTATTGCGCTGCGAGCCAAATGCTACTTTTTCGCCATAGGCAACTTGAGCGCAGGCAAGTATGTTGTTGATACCACAGCGTGTATCGAACCAGTTGCACATGCCCAGGCGAGGATTGGTTTCGATGTAGAAGTACCGTCCGGAAACGGGGTCTCTCTTGAATTCGATCATGGCCGGCCCGCAGTAATTCAATGCCTTCCCGATCTTTTCGCATTCCTCGCGGAGCTCTTTGTTTTCTCTGCTGATAGCCAGCGAGGTAACGCCATAGTGTGACGGCATCGTCCCCAGTCGCTGAAAGACAAAGCAGGCGCTCATTTCCTTCTGCTGATTGAAGGTGACGTTGCAGACCCAAAGGTTGTCGTCGTTACCCTGAATCACTTCCTGCCCAATGAACCGTTCCATGTAGCCTTTGAAGCGGGTTCGGAAGTTATCTAATTCCACCTCTGAATAAAGAATAACGTTTTTGGCGCCCAGTATCCGGTAATCCCTGAACGTGCGGGGCTTAATAATCAAGGGGAAGGACTGGGGGGCGTCATCGGTGAGCTCGTAGTAAGTTTTGGGCAGAGAAATCTCGCCATTTTCCATTGCCTTACATTCAAATTTCTTGTCGTTCAGTATCCGGGTTGTTTCCGCTGTTGGGACAATGAGGTGTTGTTTTGCATAGCCTTCGCTCTTGAGTTCTCCAAGTAATTCGGCAGAGCTGTCCGAGCAGGCCAGCAAAACGCCGGGGCCGGACTCGTCGATGAACAACTGGTCGAGAATTGGCCTGATGTCACCCAGAGAGGGGGAAGCCGGCAACACAAAGGTTCTTTCACTGAAGCGGCTATAGGTACTAAGGTCTGAATGTTTGGTGATCAAGGTATAGGATTTGAGCCCGGCGTGGGCGGCCGATCGTATCGCACCGAGACCGTTGAGTCCGTTAGCAAGAATAATGACGTAGGGTGACCCCATGGATATTGTCATCCCCTCAAGGCGCGAACGTACTGTTTTAGCTCAAACCAGAATGGCTTGAGATCATTCCAGCGATTCACCTCATGCCTGGTTCGAGCGCCAGGCTTCAAGAATCGAAAGATCTCAATCAGCTTCTCTCTGGCAGAGTATTTGGACGTAGGCGATTTCAGAACTATGAAAAGCCTATCCAGATCCCCAAGTATCCACCTTACCCGCCTGTGTCGCCATACGACTTCCGGGGGGCGCTTGTTCGTACAAACCAGGTACAGCCACCAGGGAAAGTCGATACCCGAATCAATGGCCAGTTGAAGGGAGCCCCAGAATCGAGGGTTAACTTCCATCAAGTAGCCCGTGCCGTTGTGGTCGACCCGGAACTCCACCATTGCTACGCCATGCCAGCCGACACTTTCCAGGAGTTTCTCGGCGGATACCCTCAACGAATCGTCCAATGGGGCGGACTCGCTCAAGACGCTCACACCACCTCCGGGCGGCTTTTCGCGGAGCCTGCGATGCGAGAAATAACATACCGCTTTCCCTTGGTGGAAAAGGGCAAACACGCCCTGACCAGTGCCTTCTATAAAAGACTGAATGGTGAACGGATGTGAAAAAAATGTGTGGGACTTTAGTAGGGCTCGAGCGTCTTCCGCGGAATCGGCGATAAGAACTCTGGTTGAAGTGATGCTGTCGTTTTCCAGAATTTTTGATTTGAAAGGCTTTAAAACAATGGGGAAACGATCTATCCCCTCCAGTTTTCTCAATCCTTCATCAACGTTGTCACAAAAAGAGGTGCTGGGAATAGGGACTCCGATATTTGCAGCGAATCTGAAGAGCTCGTTCTTATTCGCAAGTTGCTCGACTGCCTCTGTGCTGGGAAAGGGTAGGGTTACGCTGTCTGGCAGCTCTTCGCGATACAGAAGCAGGGCGTACGTCGTTGCCTCGGTAATGGGGAGAAGGAACGAGATATCGTGTTTTTCGATGAGCTCCAACAGAGCCTTGAAAAACAGGCGGGGTGACCCGCACGGGTCCGGATAGGAGACCATTCTGCTGCAATAACGGGACAAACCAGCCATTGAAGTTGCGGAGCTTTCCCCGACAGCCACCCACAAGTCTCTGGCCCCGAGTGACCTCACCGCTGCAAGAGATGCCCGCTGGTTCCCATCAAGCACCAATATTCTGGATTCCATGGATAGCAACGTCCTTTGTTGGTACCAAGCTCACGATGCGGGTCTATATTATCATTGATAATGGCGTCGAATACTATTAGGACCAGGCCTCCCGGCGTGATCCGTCCGTTTCGTAATGCGAGCTGGAGTTTTTCGGTTGGTTTTCTCAAGACCTTTTACGCTGATTAGTTGAGGTATGGCATGATACGACTTACAACTGACTTTCAGGGACTTTCACACGGAAATAAGGAGATTATCTGGTGAACCGGTTGGTGTATGAGCGGTTTGGGTCGAGAAATGGTTTCGTTCGATTCCTTGGATATTGGCTTCTTGCCCAAATAGGAGCCTATCGCCGTTTTCCCGCTTTGATTCCCGGAACAGATCAGCGCGTCGTCTTCGTTTGCAGCGGAAACATATGCAGAAGCCCACTTGCTGAGGTATACGCAAGAAGCCTCGGCCGTGACGCAAGGTCTTGTGGGCTGGATTGCACCGATGGCCATCCAGCGGACCCAAGGGCAAGAGAGCTCGCCCGAAAACGTGGTTTAACTCTGGATGACCATCAGACAGTCAACGTTCGGAATTTTGAGTTCCGGGATACTGATCTGATCGTTCTGATGGAACCCACCCATATCACCTCTTTTCAGGAGAAAATTGGCAACGCCTATTCTCTGGCCTTGGCTGGACACTATTGCAGACGACCGACTCCTTATATTCACGATCCATTCAATTGCAGTTCCGAGTTTTTTGCCAACTGTGAGCAAAAGATCATGGAAGCCGTGAGGAAAATCTGTGATTAAAAAGCGCAAGGAGGTCAGTCTTCAGGAGTTTTATCAGCTCAACATCGGAGCCATGTGGCGTCATTTCAAAACTGAATCACTGGCCTTCTGGATGATCTGCGCTTACCTGTTTCTGGAATACGTAAGACCGCAGTCGATTTATCCCTTTCTCGACTTTCTTCCCTGGACACAGTTAGCAGTGCTTGGAGCGTTCATAGGGTGCTTTAACGACAAGAGTGTAAAATGGGTTTCGTCACCTATAAACATCTGGCTCATACTTTTCTTTATTATAATTCTACTATCAAGCGCCTTTGCCTACTGGCCATCGTTCGCTTTTGAGCGGCTGGAAAACTTTTATACCTGGCTTGTTATATATTTTCTTATTATTAGTATAGTAAATACCGAAAAACGGTTTTTTATATTTATTTGTATTTTCTTTTTGGCAACTTTCAAACTATCGCTGTCGCTTTCGATAACATGGGCGAAGCGTGGCTTTGCGTTTACTGATTGGGGGTTGAGTGGGCCGCCGGGCTTTTTTCAGAACTCTGGAGAGCTCGCCATTCAAATGCTGGTTTTCTGGCCTATTGCCTGGGCATTTGCTCTTTATTTGAAGCCGCATGTTAGTAAGGCTAAATATTTTATTCTTTTATTAATGCCGTTTACGGCAATGATGGTCATTCTTGGCGCGAGTTCTCGGGGCGCGCAGCTTGCGCTGCTTGTTCAATTGATAGTTCTTAATTCCAGATCCCTTTTCAGGCCAAAGGTTTTGGTTTCGTGTGCAGTCGTCCTATCCCTTCTTTGGGCCGTTTTGCCTCAAGAGCAGAAAGATCGGTTTCAGGTGGCAGGCGATGATAGAACCTCGATTCAGAGGCTCCTATATTGGGAAAACGGCATAGATATGATGAACCGGCACCCAGGGCTTGGTGTAGGTTACTTTAACTATGTCCCATTTTATGAGCGCGCCTATTACGAGGATATGTTATACGAATCGGCCGAACTCCCTCATAATATCTTTATACAAGTTGGGGCGGATCTTGGATATCCCGCATTGTTACTTTATTTGGTGATGATTTCCTATGCTTTATTGAGAACGAGGAAAGTGGCGAAGATGTTGAAAAAAAACGCAGAGAGTAGTTTTTTTACAACGATCTTTTCATATTTGAATATATCTGTGATTGGCTTTGTTGTTGCCGGCCAGTTTGTCTCTGTGGTGTATTATCCATTCCTCTGGATCCATTTTGCTCTGTTCGTATGCGCGAGTAATATCGTTTTTTCGGAAGTTTTGGTCCCAAGCCGTCGCAAGAAAAAAATGCATCGGCTTGGGCAGGAAAGCGAAGGAAAGGAACTGAGGCGGGTCTAGACTCGGCAATGTACAGATCACTAACGTCGGGATGCCCTATGATCAGCATGATCCGAAACTATAGTTGTTGAATCTGGGAGATTAATACGGTTCTCTGGCTAGTTTCCTTTTCGAGTATTTCTTTTTTCAGATCAATGGCGTCGCGGCGCATGAACTCAATGCTGTTTACCATTTGATTGATCGCCTGCTTTATATCTTGCGCTGTGTTCCGGCTAAAAACAGCGCCCTTTGAGAAATATTGCCTTTGAACTGGCGTATCCGAAAGAATCACTGGTTTCTCTGCGGAAATACTTTCGTACGCTCCGCACACCATGCAATCCGCCCGCTTGGTCATATCGATACAGAAATCTGCGGAAAACAGGTGGTGGTGGAAAGCGTTTTCGTCGATGAAACCGAGAAGATTGACATTGCATGGAATGGTGTTGTTACGCAACGATCTGACTTTCTTATGGTTTCCCGAAAAAAAGAACTGGACCTCATCAGTAAAAGCAGAGGCCGCCTCAAGGATTTCTTGGTAGGGTTCGTCTTCGCTCCAAGAGGTAATACAGAATGCTTTTAGTTTCTTTGGCCCACCGCGCTCCGCCGGAAACATTTTCCTCTCAAGGTTGGGAAGAGGGTCGGGCAGAATGATCGGATTGCCGCCACACTTGGTGATGAATTCGGCCAATTCCGAGTTTGTGACGATAACGGCGTCAGCCTTTCGGATAATAAATCTGTTTATCCTCGGCAGAAACCTACCACCGTTTTCGGGCCCGTGAATTCCGGCGTTGTGAGCGTCGATGATTACTTTGACTCCTCGCCATGGTTTAAGAGCAATGGCGAGTAGCGCCAGAACAATGGAAGGGTTCTGAGCAAAGAGATAGCGTGGTTTTTGTTGTCCCACAATAGCGAGGGTTCGGACGGCGCTCTTTAAATACCGCGAAGCGCGACCGGGGCCTTCTTCAATTACCTCGTAAAGCGGAACGTTAAAATAATCACTTGCTGAGCGGTTCCTGGTTTGCCGCTCCCATGTCACCCAGACTGCATCATCCCTGATCGTGGGGGTCATAAGAATACCTTCTAGAAATGATCTATTCCACGTTGAGCTGTGGTGCCGCTGGGCGCACACCAGGCGCCCCGCCACCGCTGCTGGCACCGCCAACCATTGGATTGCCGCTAGCGTCCCGGTTGGAGGGAGTATCCGACGTAACCACAATATCGTCCACATACATGAACTGGGTCTTTGGCGCAGCGCCATTCCAGTATGTGAAAAGGTGAGCCCTGTCAGACGTGTCGGATGAGCTGTTTAGCGTCTCAGCCCCGGTGATTTCCCGGAGTAGCCTTCCGTCCTTCCATACCCGAACAATGGCGGTTCCTCCTTGGTCGACGGGAACATTATCAAACTTGATATACATCTCGTAGGTTTCCCAACGTCCTCGTTGAACCTCATCCGACGGCGCTCCAAACTCAAACCATTGTTGCTGTCCTTCGTAAATAAACTTGTGCGGCACGGTGGATGCTTCCGGGTTCATATACCAATCGTTGTAGCCGGAGTTGGAACCATCACTCTTCTGTGCATGAATCCTGAGAAATTTCAGGTGACCGCCTCCGCCAGTTGAATCGTAGTTGAATCCCTCTGGGAAAAAGGTGTTGACGCTGAACCAGACCTCATCGCCCTTTCTTAACAGTTCCGGGTAATTGATGATTCCTCCCCATTCCCCAAAGGCCGTAGAGCCTCCGGTCACAGTCAGCTTAGCGGCCTTGCTTCCGGTCAGAACGCGCTCGTCAGTAATATAGGATCCACCGGCGGCGTCATCGAAATCCTGGTCACCGTCGCTCTGCGCTTTGGAACCGACCGCACCTTGCTCGAATGTCAAAGCTCGTGTCCAGGAATGAGCGGGAAGGGATAGGGCCACGAGCAGCGAAAGTGCGGTTGCTCTGACCAAAACATTGGAGTGTTTCATGTTAACTTTCTCCATGTTGCGGACTTGGAAGGCGTGTCTGATGCGGAGGCAGAAACGCGGTTTGACGTTGGAACAATTATAGCTGATTGTCCTTTAGCCAGAGCAATAAATTTCCCGGTTTACGTCGCAACTTTAATTATTCGTTCTGTCGTTTTCAGACAATAAAACTCTCACTGCCTGAGTCGTCTAAGAGACGGGTTTATATAACCTTCTGTTTTTAAGAAACTCTGTACGGAAACCCTGTTCAGTAAGGCTGTTTTGGCTTTAGTCGTTAATTTTTCTTCACTATTAAACAAAAGTTACCATAAGGAAATTGATGGTGTGGCTGTGTTTCCATAAGCAAAGGCGTGTCTGGTGGTTCTATGTTGGAACTTTTGAACAGTATTTTAGTGTTTCCTGAAAAAGCCAATCAAATAGTTTTTAGATCCGGAGAGTTCCTGTTTCTCGAATAATGAGAAAAGTATAATAACCGAGAAAGTTACTGTTAGTAAGATTTTGCTAGAAATAGTTGAAAAAGATAAGTCTTGACTAATAAATGACTGATCAACTGTTGCCGCAAGCGCTAGGGCTATGATGCCAGTAAAAAGTGATTTCTGGCTTATCTTGAGAGGGTAGAATTTATTTGCTGTATGTAGCGCATACGTGTATTGAACAATGGATCCGCCCGCCAGCGCAACCGATGCCCCTACAAAACCGTAATCCGGTATTAAAACTAAATAGAATACCGTGATCAAGATGGCTGTAACGATGTTGTTTTTGGTTAACTCGAGTGTCCGGTTTCTATACATAAAGCTGAAATTGTTGAAGATCGTCAAGCTTTGAAAAACCCCTGCCAACACCAAAAAAGGGACGGCATCAATGGCTGGGTGGAAGGGTGGGGCAGACATAAACTGAATGATGATCGAGGAGAACGTGTTCACACTGATGCCAGAAATTAGCAAGAGTGCGGTAATCATACGAAACGCTAGTGAGTAAGCCGGGTATGGATTCGTCGTTTTGGCTATGGCAAAGCGTTCCGTTTGCCAGTATTGCGAGAATGGACTCCAGATCAGGACGCCTACAATCGCACCAAATTTCGCTGCCAGTTCAAAAAGTCCCACGTCATCCAGGGATGAGAATATACGAATAAAATAACGATTGGACGAACCGATATAAAGTCCGATCAGACCTGAGATCCATAATGGCCAGCTGAACTTTAAAATCTTAACGGCCAATGATTTTGTCACATGGAAGCCAGTATGATAAAAAGTGTAGCCTGTTAATATGACAGATATAATAACTGAAGATATAAGGCTACTCAGAGCAAGCCCCATCAGGCCCCAGTCGAGTATAACGATTGTGAGAATGTTCAGGCTTAACTGAAGCGCAAGCTTAGCCATGCTAAAATTAAAAAATGTCCATGGCTTTTTTATTATTCGCAAATAAGTAAGACTATACTGCTCCAAAGCGTGGGTCAGTATTAATGCAGAAAAGATAATTATATAGATGCTGTATTTTTCATCTCCAAAAACGAGCGAAGATATCGGAGTTGAAAAGCCGGCCATAATCAAACAGGCGAAACCGCTAAAGAAAGATGTAATTAAGAAAGCGGTTGTCACGACGGAGTTCTTTCTTTTTTTACTATCTTCCTCATGAAAAAATTTCGGTACGGCCTGAAACATGTGGCCACCTAGAATGATTTCAAACAGGCTTACTAAGAAGACCAGAAGGCCGATAACACCATAGTCGGCAGGGGTTAAATACCTCGTGTAGATCGGCAGCATCAAAAACCCAACAAGCTGTCGGGATATATTTCCGACAGCGTAGATCGTTGAGTGCTTGACCATCTGATGCGCTTGGCTCACAGCGCAAGCTCCTGCTCGCGTTCCAGTTCTCTGAAAATATTGATTATGCCCTTCGCTTGAGCGGTTCTGGAGTAGTGTTTAATGACCCGTTCACGGCCCTTTCTACCCATCGTTTTCAGAAGGTCTGTCTGATTGAGAAGACTATTCAGTTGCTCAGCTGCGGCGACATGATCGTTTACGGGGAATTTTCTGCCAGTGTCGTCTGTTATCGCCTCATTCAGACCCGGAAGATCCGATACCAGGAGTGGCAACTCTGTTGCTGCCATTTCAAGTGACGACATGGGGAAAGAGTCCCACTCCACCGAGGCGATCATTCCAACGGAGCAACTCTTAAGGAGGTCGGGTACATCGGATCGGTAGCCGCCAAAAGTAATATGCTCATTGACCTCAGGGTCCTGCAGGTACGCCTGAAAATTCTCACGCTCTCCTGGCCGGTTTCCGAGAATAAGAAACTGAACGTTCTTATGTAGTAGCTTGCGGGTCAGGATTTCCGCAGACTGAAGGATAACGTGCACACCTTTGCGTCTCTCCATATGTCCCGAAAACACAACAATTTTTCGATCCTTTGGTATATCAAAGGACTCGTGGGCGTACCAACGTTTTGAGGGGTCGGGCGCATACTTCTTGGTGTCTATTCCGGTTTTAACAATGGAGGTTTTCGAGAATGGGATTCCCCTCCCATTCACGGCGGTATCACGCATTCCGTCAGACTGAAAAACGTAATGATCGGGACCGTATCGCTTGGTTGAAACCTCCAGCTTTTTTAGAAGAAGTTTCAGGCCGCTGTTCAGCGAGCTCATGGGGGCCCCCCAGTAGGAGACGAATGTCTTTACACCGCCCCTCCGCAGAGCCTGATACATTGGGCGTGAGACTGGCTGATCAAATCCGAGGAGGCGTTGGATACGATGTTTCCGGATATAGGACTCAACGCTCTTGAGGTGATCAGGATCTGACCACTGGGTATCGAGGTGAAGGATGTTGGTGAGATCGGTGGGAAGAGAAGAGGTCATTCCTCCGGTGAGATCGGAGTACGCGTAGTGCACGTTTTGAATGTCGCCCACCAGATCTTTCGCAACCTCAAGGAACGTGTGTTCGTGACTTGATGCTGCATACCCCGGGTTCGACTCACAGTGAAAAAGAACCATCATTCCGGTCACGAGCCCTTTGCCTCCGTTGGCTTGCCAATCGAGTCGGCGAGTGGTTCCTCCAAAACATTTGCCAGTAGCCTGTAGGGGCGTTCGCTGACTGTCTTGGCCTCCTGCTGAATTTTGAGGGCGGCGATTGCAAATTTTTCCCGGGATTCCAGAGCCTCGGACACCAGGTCGTTCAGTTCTTGATCAACCTGGTTGATGGAGGTGACCAGTGGCTTTAGTCCGAGGGCTTCAAAAGACCCTGTAAGCTTCGCTTGGGTATATTCATCGACATATATTCCGACTGCTGGGATGCCTATCGACAGGGCGAATACGAGCTGATGGTAACGCATGGATATAACAAACTGGCTGTCTGCGGTGAGAGCTTTGAGTTCGGACGCCAGAGGTATAGGGTTAACGAGGTGGAAGCTCTCTTCTTTCCATAGATGCTTTATATGATTCGCCAACGCGATGTCACCCTTGGTGCCCATCGGTGCATGGTGAGGAATAAAGACGGTGTTTAGATTATGGGATCGAACCGTTTGTTCAATGGCGGCAGCCACCCGGAGCACGTCAGAGTCATCCATCCCCCCAAATTTCCGCATGGAGATACAGGCGAAGTCACCACTGCTTGCACTGATTGATCGGCTGTATTCGCTGTGACGTTTCTCCAGATAGCAGGCATCGTCCAGGGCAAATTGAACGGGTGAGCTGACCTGTGTGTGAGAAAAATTGACGTCTCGGACACCGATCCATTTTGCTTTGCGCAGTACCTGATCGACGGCTTCTCTGTGTGACTCTTCAAACGGCCCAATTGTCTGGCTGACGAGGATGACGTCCTTTTTGAAAAAGTTGGCGACTTTCAAAAGCCTCAGGCGAGCTTCCAGAACCCCGGGCCAGACACTGGTCATATTGCCGCCACCGCAAATGACGACTTTGTCGCAACGCGCCACTTGGTATACATTCATGGCAAAGGCTTTGAAATAGGACAATGGTTTCTTCCAGAGCAAGCTACGGAACTGCTTGTCCGTCATGTGGTAGAACGCAAAGGCGCGAATTCCGTAGGTTTCCGGTACCCGCTCAGGGCTGGCGCAGCCCAGTATCAGGTTCTCCTTTCCGACTAACTTTCCGAGTCGCTCTATTGCAACTTCCGCCATTGCCTCGTCCCCGACATGGTAATCGGGTCCAAGTCCGGTTATATCCGATAACATGAGAATTTTTGGCATTGTCCCTATACTCTGTTATTCACTAACAAGTTAACGATCCGTGTTGCTCTCGGAGTTTCCGGGCAGTGTAAATTCCTGGATCAGCATCTAGGTGGCTTCGACCTCGCTAAGCCCTCTATATCTATTGTAGAGCCCCATGTACTTCTCTGTATTCGATTGCTTTCCAAAATTATCGGTGGCGTGTGCCAATCCTCTCTGGGATTTCCGTGCGCGCTCCTCACAGGAGTTGAGGGCCATAGACGTAACTGACGCATAGGCTTCCGGTGTTTGCTCGTCCACCAGCCAGCCACAGGCTCCCTGGTCGAGCACTTCAGGAATACCTCCGACTCGATGCCCGATAACCGGAATTTCAAGCGAGAGGGCTTCTAGAAGCGTCAGTGGCAGACCTTCATGGTCCGATGTCATCAGTAGGGCATCCAGCGATGTGAGCTCTTTGAAGGCGGGGTTCACAAAGCCTTTGAATTCAATGTTCGTTGCGACGCCCAAGCTTTCAGCCAAGTCCCGCATTTCACTCTCCAAAGGCCCCGTTCCAATGATGATTCCTTTGCAGTGTTCGCCCCTCTGATTCAGCAGGGCAACTGTTCTGATGAACAGATCCACTCTCTTTACCGGAGCCAGACGTCCGATGATCCCCAACCGTGTTGGCTCCTCGGCTTGCCTGACCGGTTTCGGCCACTGAGCCCGGATAGACTCGACATCCACAAAGTTGAATATTTTGTGTACCTTGCCGGGAAATACAGACGAGAGGCTTTCTTCTAACTGTGTCGATACGGCCACCACAGCTTGCTGCCTGAAACGACCAAGGAAAAGATCGAGCTTTTGGACCAGCCACTTGTGAGGGGATCTCAATGTGAAGGCGGACTCCGGATTGCCATGGACAGTTCGGACTGAACAGGGGACATGCGCCAGATCTTTGCCAAGTATTCCCAGAATGTTTTCCTTGAATCCGTGAGTATGGAGCAGTTGTGTTTGGTGTTTCCGGCAGTGATCCCGTATTACCTGGATCATCTGCAGTGCGTTCAGCCGGGATTCGTCAGCCAGGTCCACGGGGATGCCGAGCTCCCGAAGTTTTTGACTGAGTATGCCCTCGTTAAAAACGATAGCGGTCAGGTTAAGTTCGTTGGAGGCTTTCAATGCCCGACACAAGCTATAGACCTGGACTTCCGCGCCGGCCCACAGGTCCCCGGATACGACATGTGTGACAACACCGGGAATGCTCGCCGCTCTCATAGAATGCCCCGACCAATTGTGGCCAATAGATACCTGGTACTGCCACTGTTTCCGTCATGGAGATTGAATCGGTGTAGGTCAAACGGATCCCGATTTCCGGGATTCCACCCGGTCTTGGTTGTGCAGGCAGCTTGATAGCGATCTTCAACCAGCTTTCTGCCATCTCCAGTGATGTCCCCATTGGGATAACAAAAAATGGGCACTATTCCTTTACCGAAGTCATTCAGGTCATCCAGACAACCGAGAATTTCCCGCCTGAGTGTCGAGGGGTTATCAAGACGATTCAGACGGAAATGATGCTGGGTATGCGCTCCGTAGCGAAAAAGTTCGCCTGAGGCCATTTCCGTTAGTTCCTGGCGATTCAAGATCGACCTGTCGTCTTCGCTGGTGCCCGGAGACGAGGATCCTGGGCTGGCGTCACTGAGGTGGTTCAGAATCGTGGCGTCATCGAGGCTTTTCAGTCGGTTTATAACCTGATCAGCCTGACTCAGTGTCAGAGGAGCTTGGTTAGGCTCCCCATTCGGCAAGTAGGGCGTGAGCCACTGGTATTGCGGTCCTGCCTCACTGAGGGGCGTTGACGTGAGCAGTTTAAGAATCTGCTCCGGCCAGAAAACGTCGTTTGTATCGACAAGGCGCGTCACCAAAAAAATCGTTGCCGGCACATTCTCTGATTTGAGGATAGGGTAGGCGTACTGAAAATTGTCTCTCCAGCCGTCATCGAATGTCAGGACCAAAGAAAGCCTGGGTAATGGCTCTTTGCGGGCCCGTCTTGCCAGCCAATCGTCGAGATGGATTGGAGTCGCCCCGAGGGACTTCATGAGGTGAAGGTGGCGCTTTAAAACCTCCGGGTCGGTTACCATCCCGGGTTGCTCGAACTTGCGGTCCGGATGATGCCTGGGAAGGATCCTATGGTAGGTCAGAATAATGAGCGTCGGCTGAGATGTCAGTCTGACTTTCAGCCAGCCATACACTGCAAGCGCTGCAATGACGAAGAATTTCAAAGCAGATCGTAAATAGGCCAAGACCATGCCTCCATGAAAGCCACCAGTGGTGTTGGCTTTAGCGTCCCTGTATAGTCTGTAACCATGATTCTGCCAGTCGAAGGCGGAGTTGTCATTAATGCCGGTTCACAGGGATTGAGAGCGATGCTGGTTTTTTTGTTCTGGTTGGCCGCCTTTGGCGTTGCGTTTAGCTATTTTATTTATCCTGTCCTGTTAGCTCTTGTCCCCAAACGCAAAACGAAGGCTGAGTTTCGGCCCAGCCCTCACGATCAAGCTCCTGCGGTGTCACTCATCGTTACGGCTCACAATGAAGAATCCCGAATCCGCGAAAAAATCGAAAACTGCCTGAAGATCGATTACCCCGATCTTGAGATTATCGTAGCGTCCGACTGCTCCACGGATGCCACGGATCAAATCGTAGCCGAGTATTCCAAAAATAACGTGCTTCTTGCCCGCGCAGAGGAGCGAAAGGGTAAGGAGCATGCGCAACTGCAGGCAATCATGAAGTCATCAGGCCAGATACTGGTGTTTTCAGACGTTGCGACCTCAATCCCTGAAGATGCACTTCATAAAATGGTTCGTTATTTTCAGGACCCGGCAGTCGGTGCGGTATCGAGTGAGGACCGTTTTGTAAGCCGAGACGGCAGCATTGTCGGGGAAGGGGCGTATGTGCGCTATGAAATGTGGTTGCGAGGTCTGGAATCAGAGCGAGGCGGAGTTGTAGGCCTCAGTGGTTCTTTTTTCGCGGCCAGGAAAGAGGTGTGTGAGAGCGACTGGGATATTTATTCGCCCAGTGATTTTAACACGGCGCTGAACTGCGCAAGGAAGGGACTGGTGGCCGTTACTGCTCCCGATGTACTTGGCTACTATCAGGATGTGAGTGACCCCTCCAAAGAATATCAGCGGAAGATACGAACCGTGATCCGGGGATTAACCGCATTGAGCCGTCACATGGAAGTTCTCAATCCAAAACGGTTCGGCTTGTTTGCATTCCAAGTGTTCGGACACAAGGTTATGCGCTGGGCGGTTCCCTGGTTTCAAGTGCTTTTGCTGGTGACCTCTCTGCTTCTTTCGGGGGCGGGGCTGGTCTATGTTCTGGCGTTCATCGGTCAGATTGCATTTTACAGTCTTGTTATTGCTGCACGTTTTGTACCTGCCATTAGGGAGAAGGCGTGGGGAAAGATCCCTTATTTTTTTGTTCAGGTTAACGTTGCCATTGCCCACGCAACGGTGTTTTTCATGACGGGCCGAAGGATGACTGTATGGACTCCCTCGAAGCGCTAATGGCCGGGGAGGCAGGTCCATGTGGGGCAAACTGAGACCGGTGGGTAGCCGGATTCCAGTCGCTCATAAAATACTGAGCACGGGTCAGTTCCCCTGGCATCAGAACTACCGCGCTGAATTCACGGCCTCCGGCACCCAGGCACTAGCCATGGCGGTCGCCTTTGCCGCTTCCCGGAAAAAGTCGGTTTCGGCGCCTGAAATCATAATCCCGGCTTACGGTTGTCCGGATTTGGTGGCAGCGATCATCGCCGGGGGAGGGAAACCCGTTCTGGTTGATCTCAAGCCCGGCACTGGCTTCATGAATGAATCACAGTTACGTGGCGCGGTGACAACTCGAACGGTAGCGGTGGTGGCGGTAGCATTGCTCGGTACTCCCGAGCGCCTGGACATACTCTCGAAAATTTGCCGTGAGCTAAGGCTTTTTCTGATCGAGGATGCCGCCCAATGTTTCCCTCCGGCGAGCACTGAGAGTGCGTGGGCCGATGCAGTGATTCTTAGTTTTGGAAGGGGGAAGCCCATTAATTTAATGGGAGGCGGAGCCTTACTGGTCAGGAATGAAATTTATGAAGAATCGAAGTCTGTCATCGACCAATTTCCCCGTATGGAAGCGAGATTGGGATTGGTTTGGCGACTCAAGCGAAGACTTTTCCATTTGCTCATGGCCAGAATTCCCTATCTTGTCCTTGAGAAACTTCCTTTTTTCGGGATCGGTGACACCAAGTATCATAAGTGTTCGGCTGTCATCCGCCTTGCGCTACCTGAATCACTGGTTCATGCGGGCATAGACGATTTTCGGGCCCGCCCGCTGGTTTATCCACTATACGATCGAGAGTTGAAGGGGTTGGAGCGTTCTGGCTGGACAATACTGGGAGATAGTTCTCGCTCACCCAACCTACCGCGGATTCGTTATGGTCTGCTCGCGCCCACGCAACGTCTACGTGACGAGGCCCTCCTGGCCCTCAATAACTCGGGGATTGGGGCTAGCCGTTTCTATGGGCAGGCATTGCCGGGGATCGAGGGGCTGAAAGAAATATGCGGACCGGCCCGTTTCCCTGTTGCCGAGGACTTTGCTGCCCGACTGCTCACTCTCCCGTGCCATGAGGATGTGCAAGCGGAGGATGTCGCGCTTGTTGCCCGGATACTGAAGGGCCAATCTAGCCACTAGGTGAATGAAAGCACCACCTGTCGGTCCTTTTAGACCACTGCAGTTAGACCTGCACCGGGTTACTGGACAATACTGGTCTCCACACCAGAATACTCGCCGGCCACGCCATCGGTATCAATGGCCCTGATCCTGAATTGCCATTCACCTTCATCAAGGTCTTTGACCAGATAGGTGTTCGTCCCGGTTGGCTCAATCAACTGGGTTTGTGCCGGAGCCCCCTCTGCGCTCACCCGGATGGCATCGGCAACCACGTAGCCGTCTGCGTTGTTATCGATACGTACTACAACCCCGCTATCGCCCGGTGTGAAGGTTCCCAGCAGTTGGAACGAACCGCCATTCTCGCGCTGATCAACGGTCGCTGCGTCGGTGGTCTGAGTCCCGCTATTGTTAGTGTAGGTATACTCGTAAGTCGCGTTGGACGCTCGCAGACCTGATGAAACCCAGTGTGCATAAAGCTCGTAAGTGGTTCCGGGCACCAGATTTGTCACGCGCCATTCAGCCGATGTTTCGCCGGAACCCGGATCCATGAGGAAATAGTCGCTTCCGATAAAACCACTGTAGCCGCTGGAGGTGCGTCCGCCTCCAGAGCTCGAAAAATTACTGGATTCATTGTCTACGGTGATCTCATCTCCTACGACTGTTAACTGGTAAGAGAGCTCGTACTGGGCAATATCACTCTCGCTTAACGGGCTGCCATCGGTGCGTTGAGTGGGTGGAGTCCAGGAGACAAGGACAGAATTGGTGTCTGGAATGCTTGTGGCATCGGTTGGGTCGGTCCCTGCGTTGAACTCCTCGATATTGGAGAATCCATCGTTGTCAGAGTCGGCTCCGGAGTCATCGGCCGTCGGGTCAAGCCCGAACGAAACTTCATAACCATCCGGTGTGCCATCGCCGTCCGTGTCGGAGTTCGTTGGGTCGGTCTGGGTTAGGAATTCGTCCAGGTTGGTTAGGTCGTCGCCATCGGGATCGAAGTCAGCGTCCGCTGCTGAATTCGGATCAAGTCCATAAGAGAGCTCCCAGTCATCAGGTATACCGTCACCATCAGAGTCGTCGGTCACTTCACCGCCTGAGACGCCCACCTCTCTGAAAAGAACCGCATCGGCCACGACGTAACCATCTGCATCGTCATTTACCGTTACCCGCCCGGTTAATGTCGACATTCGATAGGTGCCCAGCTTGAACCACTCGCCGCCGTTTTCTCGCTGGTCGACGACTACAGTTTCGGTCACCAGGTTGTTTCTGTTATCCAGGTGATGAACCGTGTACTTCACGTTCGATCCACGCCTGGATGTCGAGGACCATTTCGCATAAATATCAAACGTTCTTATGATATTGAGGTTCCAGGTTGCAACATTGTTCCCCTGACCCGGAGGCACGATGAGATAGTCGCTGCCCTGATAACCCGAAATAGAACTGGATACCCTCCAATCGCCGTCGGCATAGAAGCCGATATCCTCCCGATCAATGATGTGCTCCAAGAAATCACCGGCCGCCGGCGGTGGTAGCTCTTCGACATCCATAGGTGCTTGAATTGCACAACCGGCGAACAGTGAGCTCGATACAGACAGAAGTAAGAGTCTATTATTTCTGACCATGAGAGCATCCTCAGGCATGGTTGGAAAAGGCGGGATAACTCACTGAAGCATGGCACAGGGCTCCGATAAATAAATCTGAAGGTTAGTTTTTATGCTTTTATAAAATGGGTTTTGATGAAGAAATAGAATTTCCCGTCAGACTTTGTAGGGCTGGGTTTGCGGGTAACGTCTTGGCTTTAGCCTGTCCCGCATTGGGGCTTCGAGGAGATGGTAGGTCAGGTGCGACAATCCCAGGACAATCAACGTCAGCCCTGCCATAACGAAGAGCTGATCCGAGAAAGCAAGTGCCTCGCTCACGGGGACGCCCGTAAAAAACCGAATGGTTTCCCTGAACAAGTCCATGATGAACCAATGAACGAGATAAATGGAGTAGGAAATTTTGCCCAGATAAACCAATACCGAATGATTCAGTAGGTGCGGCTCGGAGCCTGGAAGTCTTGCAGCACAGAGCACCAGCCACATAAATCCGGCGACGGAAATGACGCCGGGAATGGGGAGCGCAAGCAGGACCAGATTCACGGCCAGGGCCGGCATAAGCAGCCGGCCTGAGGCAATGTTATTGAAAAGCCCCACTTGATAGCACCGGAATAACATCAAACCCAGCGTCGCCTCGCTGAGGCAGCGGACCAGCATCGGCCATCCCGCATATTCAAGGCCAAGGTCGCCAAAATGCCACTCTATGATGGCCAGCGGCAGCAACGCCAGCCCGGTCAGGAAAGCAGGGCTTTTGTGGGCGACAGGCAGGAGCCAGCGCATCAGGAACGGCAGCGAAAAGTAAATGATCCATTCCGCGCTTATGGACCAGGCCGGTTGATTCCAGTAAGCCTTCCAATGCAGCGTTTGCACCAGGAACAGGTTGGTAATAAGGGTTTCCGGATTCTGATCACTGGTGAAGGGATCTGTGAGGTTGTCCATGCCCTCGGCGCCCAGCGCACTCAGAAGCCATTGAAGGCTCTCGAATCCGACGAACAGTAGCAGGACAAACAGGTGTAACGGATAGATACGGGCGAAGCGTGTCTGCATGAACCGTCGGTAGGTTGAACCTTCAACCCCGGCGCGGAAATGGTTCTGGTAGACGTAGGCAAGCACGAAACCGCTCAGGATAAAGAACAGGTCGACCCAAAGGTAGGACTTATAGAAAAGCTTGGACGGAATTATTCGTCCGATGTCGAGGAGTAGGACGAACATAAAGTGATGGAACATCACAAGAATCGCGGCAATCCCCCGTAAAGAGGTCAGTGCGGCTAGTTCCGGTCTAGCTTGGTTGGGCGCCTGAGCTGCTGTTTCCATGGCTGTTGATGAGAATCACTCAATAAGCGGGCAACTTCTGGTTTACCCAGTCCGTAATAGCCTCAATGACACGCTTCCGATCTTCTGGTTCAGAAAGTATGTGTGTTGCGTTGGGGCGGTGAATGACGGTGAGATTGTCTTTGAACGAGACACCGTTGAAGCAATCCTCGAACTGTTTGTGGTATTTGTAGTGTTCGTTGCCGAGGAACACGTACAGCATCTCCAACCCCCTGTCATTCAGGGTCTTGAGACCTTGCTGCACGTCTTCTTTGGGCGGGTAGCTGGCAAAATCCGGCACTTCAAAAAACTGTTCCTCAATTCCTGATACTTCAGCCCCTTTTTTGACTTTGCGTAATCCGAGCTTGCGCAACAGCCAGGTCACCCAGCGGGAGGGCGAAAGCAGCTTGGGCGAATAGTGCATCATGTGACTTTTCCAGGTCGTGTAGCAGTAGCCATCCAGTTGCACGGTACCCAGAACTCTCCGGTCTGCGATGGCGGTGCGGTAGGCGGCGAAAGCGCCTGAGCAAAGGCCGTAGAGTATAAAACGATCAATTTTCTTCCATTTCCCAAGGTAATCCATGACCTCCTGGACTTCCTCAATTGCGGCCTGGTTCGCTGTCAGGGTGCCACGCCGCGCGTCACTGTCACCGATGCCGGAGAAATCGAACCGAAACGTGGGAACGCCTGCTTCATCGGCCAGGGCTCGTCCCAGCGTTACCGACAAGCGGCAGGAGCCGACGCGATGGATTACGCCTGAGTTCAGCAATATGACGGCCGTCTTGGGGTCTGACACCCGATCTGCATCAGGTTCACAGAAGATGCCTACCAGGGGCAGGTGGTCCCCAATTGTGACTACCCGTTCGCGCATGATGTTCCCTTCATGAAGACGTTGTCCGACCAAAATACTGTTCGATTGCATCGATCACCGGTTTTGGCCACAGAATCCCTCCAACATGGTCGACATAATTCCAGTCGTGAGGCGCCGGCGCCAGTTCTGAGTAAAAGCCCTGCTGAGCGGACAACAAGCGTTTCAGGTCCGCAAAGGTATCGGACTCGTGAGAGACGATCTGAGCAATGGGAACCCGGACATCTGCGGCCAGTGTCTTAAGGTGCCATTTCGAGATGGAGTCCTGAAAAAGAGGGGGCATGCTGAATCCATTGAAATGAAGGGTTCCGTCCGAGGTGATCACACGGGAGCGACTGCCCAGTGGCTGGGCGCCAACGATCGCGGATCGAATGCCTTCAACGTAGCTGGCACCGTCTACAACGGGATCCCACATCACAAGGCGGGACACCTGAGCGTTCTCGGTAGCTGCTTTCGCGGCGAGCAGGGCTCCCAGCCGCAAGCCTATCAGAGCGACTTTGGGCACGGCAGCCATGTCCTGAAGTTCCTGAATGGCGTGTCCAATATCCCTGACCCATTGATCGGCTGATACGCCGTTGATGTCCCCCGCTGAATCGCCTGTGCCCCGGTAGTCGAAACGCAGAACCGGGTAGCCCAGGTTCGCGAGATTGATTGCCAACCGGCGTATGGACTTGTGAGCCCTCAGGTATTCCTGGCCAAATGGATTACACAGGACAATCCCCTCATTGCGGCTCATACCATGTCTGGAATGGAACGCCCCGAACAGGTAGCTTTCGGACGGTCCGAAATAAAACGCTTCCAATATGCTCTCCCGATCACACTGCGATACGGCGGGGGGACTGAACGGCGACGTTTTCGGTAGCATCATGAGAATCATCCCGTGTCACGATGCGCCGAAAAGCCGTCTGAACATGCCCCGTCCGGTTTTCATGGGTTTGTTGTTATCGGTCTTCTTTCCGGTTTCGGCATTGGATGAAGCCTGTTTCTGGTCAATCAGCTTGGCCAGTTGCTCCAGTGTATTTACCCACAGGTCCTGAGGCATCAGCCTGGCACCGAAGGCTTTTTCAATATCGACAATAACCTTTAATGCCAGGAGCGAGTGCCCCCCTATGTCAAGAAATTGATCGTCGAGCGCCACTTCGTCCCGCTTGAGCAACTCCTTCCAGATGGCCATCACGCGGGCTTCGGTTTCGTTGGGCTCCCGATGAGGGACGCCGCGACTCGGGGCCTGAGTATCATTGACCTCCGCCAGGAGCTTCCGATTAACTTTGCCCGATGGCAGCAAAGGAAGTGCCTCATGGGCTGAAAACTGTTGGGGCATCATGTAGTCCGGCAAAAATTTCCGGAGGTGTTTGCGTAATTCGCTGCCGGTGGGCTGGTCATCGCCACTGTAGGTGACATGGGCGACCAAACGCTGATCGTCTGAGCTGAAGCTCTGGACGACGACAGCGGCATCCGAGATGTTTGGATGAGCGCGGAGATTGATCTCGATTTCTTCAAGCTCAATCCGGTACCCGCGCACTTTGACCTGGTTGTCGAGGCGGTCTGCGAACTCAATCTGGCCGTCCCGGGTCCAGCGGGCTCTGTCCCCGGTGCGGTAGCGCCGCTCACCGGTCGGAGAAGAAACGAAACGTTCTTCCGTTTGCTCTGGATTGCCACGATAGCCGTTTGCCAGGCCCGCACCACTGATCCACAGTTCGCCAAAGACGCCAAGCGGGAGCGGAGCGCCCTGTTCATCAAGAACATGCAGTTGTGTGTTTGCGAGCGGCCGTCCAATCAGGATCCGTGGCCACATTCCAGCTTCAGCTTTTGAAATCTGGTAACAGCTGGTCCAGACGGTGGCTTCGGTCGGGCCATACATATTCCACAGCTCAACGCCCTGATTGACTAGATTTTCTGCGAGGTCGGGGGGGAGTTTTTCGCCCCCGATCAGGCCTTTGATGGGCGTTGTTGGCTCAAACCCGGCATTGATCAGCAACCGCCAGGTGGCTGGTGTAGCCTGGACGGTTGTGATTCCGTGCCGGTCAATCAGTGAGAGGAGTTGGTGAGGATCACTGCTCTGGTTTGTCGACGCCACAAACACCGTTGCCCCGACAGTGAGAGGCAGGAACAGCTCAAGCAGAGAAATATCGAAGGCCAGGGTAGTGATGGCGAGTAGCCTGTCGTGCTCACCAAGTCCCGGTTCCACAGCCACCGCCTTGAGGAAGTTATGCAGTGCTCCATGACTGACTTCCACGCCTTTGGGGACGCCCGTGGAGCCTGAGGTGAATATCACATAGGCCAACTGCTCTGGTTTCAGGCTCGTGCTGACAGTTTCCGTGCTATGCGCCGCAATTTCCGTGGCCACCTGGTCCAGTAAGAGGGTGGTGCCGTCGTGTGCGGACTGGGCACCGGCGAATTCGGAGTATGTCACCAGCACCTTCGCGCCAGCGACACCGAGTATGGCCCTGACCCGTTCTTCGGGGTATACCGGGTCCAGCGGCACGTAAGCGGCGCCCAGTTTCCAGAGTGCGATGACAGTCGCCGGTAAATCGACATTCCGGTCAAGCAGGAGCGCGACGACATCGTGCTGTTGAACACCTTTATCGGACAGGAACCTTGCCAGTTGATTGGCACGCTGATCGAGTTCACGGTAGCTGTAACATGAACGATCATCCTGGCAGGCAGGTTGATCGGGTTTCGCGTTGACCTGCCGTTCAAACTCGGTGAGGAAACCCTGCTGGAAGTTCCAGGGGGTGTCGGTCCGATTCCAGGCCGCAATTTTCTCCAGTTCCTGCGCAGTGGCACCGACCATCTGCTGGATATCCAGCTCCTCCTGTTGTTCGGTCAGCGCCTGAACGCTATCTTTAAAATTCGTCACTAAAGCCTCGATAGTTTCGCGTTTAAAGAGTTCGATCGGGTACTCGAAACCCGCCTGCATTCCGCTGACCTGCCTCTTGAACCAGACATCAAGATCTGTCTCGACGCCCACCCGGTCGAGGTTTATCTGGGATCGATGGATTCCATTCATCTGGTCCTGCCGGTTGCGGACATCCTGGTAATTGAACAAGGTCTGGGCAATGGGGTTGCGCGACTGATCCCGGGGGGGGTTGATGGTTCGCACCAGAAGATCGAACGGCACATCCTGATTGTCTATGGCGTTGAGAATGGTTTCCTTTACGTGCTGAATAATGTCACCGAACGACTGACTGCCCGCCAGCCGGAACCGGCAAACGAGCACATTGATCATCGGCCCGATGACATCCTTCAGTTCGTCCTGGTTTCTGGCATAGACCGGGACATTGACGATCAGATCTTTCTGTCGGCTGAATCGATGCAACATCAGTACGTAGAGCGACAGGAGGACCATGAAAAGGGTCGTGTGATGGCGCGTTGCAAATGATTCCAGAGCGCCGATTGCCTGCTCGTCAATGTCAAATTTCACCCCCTCCGACCTGTGCGGCTGGGTCTGGGGCCGGTCGTAATCCGTGGGAAGCTCCAGTACCGGTAATTCTCCGGCCAGTTGTTTCTTCCAGAAGGATAACTGACTATTCACGGCATCACTGCGCAACCAGTCACGCTGCCAGAGTGCAAAGTCCTGAAACTGAACGGGCAGGGGGGGAAGAGGGTTTCCCAAGCCCTGGGAGTAGGCGTTGTAGAGGGTACACATTTCTTTCAGAAGCAGATCGAACGACCAGCCATCGAACACCAGATGGTGAATCATCAGGAAAAGAATGTGGTCCCTGTCATCGAGTCGGATCAACCAGACCTTGAACAAGGCGCCTGATGCCACGTCAAAGCTCTCTGCCACTTGCGAACGCAGGGCCTGTTCCAGGCTGTCGAGATCGTCTGCGCCATAGTCAGACAGATTCTGCGGTTGAAGGTCCAACGACCTGAATTCGTCGACGAGAATCTGAACTTCGCCATCGGGATTGATAAAGTTGGCTCTCAGTATCTCGTGGCGTTGCAGAATTGTATTGAACGCGCGCTCCAACGCAGCTATGTCCAGATCTCCCTCGAAACGGAACACAGCCGGAAGATTGAACGCATAAGAGTCCGGAACGATCTTTTCGTAGAGGTACCAGACCTGTTGCTGTGGAATCGCATAAACCGTTGCATCGTGGGGGCGCGGTGAAATCTGTTGCGTCTGTGGCCCACTTTGCCGTTCTTGATCTATCAATTTAGCCATCGTTCGGACCGTCGGTGCTTCGAACAACTTGCCAAGGCCCAGAGGAATTCCGTATTGGCTCTTGATCTGGGCCAGCATCTGCGTTCCCAGAAGGGAATGCCCGCCCAGGTCAAAGAAATTGGCGTTAACACTCAGATTGGAAACGCCAAGCACTCTGGACCATAGGTCACACAGGTCCGATTCGGTTCGGGTTGCTGGCGGAACATAATCGGACTCTGCGGCAGCTGTAGGATCGGGCAAGGGTAGGGCCTTACGGTCTACCTTACCGCTGGAGGTCAGGGGCAGTGCGGTCAGCTGTATGAAATGCTGCGGCACCATATAGTCAGGCAGGTTCTGCCCGATATGCGTCTTCAGCTCTGAGAGCGATTCTGCAACCTTTGATTTTGCCACGAGATAGGCAACGAGGCGCTGATCGTTCTTGCGATCTTCCCGAGCAAGCACGGCGCATTGGGTAATATCGGGGAATCGAAGAATCACCGATTCTATCTCGCCAAGCTCAATGCGCAGCCCCCGAAGTTTTACCTGGAAATCGTTTCGACCTATGTATTCGAGCACCCCGTCTGACCGCATCTTGACGAGATCGCCAGTCCGATAAGCCCTGAAAGGCTCATCGGAGAACGGATCGTCAATAAATCGATCGGCCGTGAGGTCCGGTCGGTTCATGTACCCGCGAGCGACCTGGACACCCGCAATAAGGAGTTCGCCGATGAGGCCGGGGCCAAGCAGCTGCATCTGTTGATTAACCACGTATAACCGGGTGTTGGGTGGGGCTTTGCCCATCGGTACGGTGTGGTCAAAGATCTCTTTGCCGCATTGCCACAGACTGGCGTGTACCGCCGCCTCCGTCGGACCGTAGAGGTTCCAGCATTCCGCGTCGGGAAATGCCTCGGTGATCCGGGCTTCGAGTTCCGTGCTGACGGCCTCACCGGCCAGGATCAGCCGTCTAAGGGAGGGGCAATCGGACTGACGACAGATATCGAGAAACAGGTATGCCAGGGATGGAACGAAATGGACGTGGGAGATCTGATGCTGATTTATCAGGGCTGCCAGGTACTCCGGATCCTTATGTCCGCCCGGGCGGGCAATGATCAATCTGCAGCCTGTCATCAGAGGCAGGAAAAGCTCGCACAGTGATACATCGAACGTGTACGGCGTTTTCAGCATTACAGCATCCGACTCATCCAGAGGGAACGTCTCCTGCAGCCACAACATATGATTGCAGATGGACCGATGTTCCAGCATCACACCTTTTGGCGTTCCGGTGGAGCCGGAGGTGTAGATCACGTAGGCGAGCTGTGTGCAGGAATAGTCGACATCGGGACGCTGATCTGGATAGTCCGTCAGGTCGGGTTCCCCGGCATCAATTGCAACGGCCCGAACGGAAACAGGCACACGGCTTTTCAGTTCTGATTGCGTCAGAACGAACGTTGCGCCAACTTCATCCAGGATAAACGCCAATCGGTCGTGGGGGTGGTCCGGATCCAGAGGCAGGTAGGCGCCGCCCGCCTTCAGAATTCCGTTGATCGCGATGAGCATGTCGAAAGAGCGATCCATCAGAATGGGAACCACCGTTTCTGCGGCGACACCCTGATCCATTAACCAGTGCGCGAGGCGGTTTGCCTGGCTGTCCAGTTCGCTGAAGGTCAGCTCGGCGTCCTCAAACACCAACGCGGTTCGATTCGGGAACCGGTCAGCTGCTGATTCAACAAGGCCATGAAGGCTTGTATGTTCAAAGTCGTACGGACGGTAAGCCGCTTCCCATTGACCGCGGTAGAAAGCGAGCTCTTCGTCCCGAATGAGATTGTGTTGTTTGATAGCAACACCGGGATTGCCGATAACCCGACGCATGAGGATCTGTAATTCCTCCATACGGCGGTTCATGGTTTCTGTGTCCCACAGCTGAAGATTGTGAGTGCACTCCATCACCGCTGAAGCATCGGACAGGGTAATGTTCAGGTTCAGGTCAAAGTTCTCAAAGGCGCGGGGGTTTGATTGAAACGAAGCCTCCAGGCCGGCAAATTGAAAATCCGACTCGTTGGCCTGATCCACGTTGAAAATGACCGAAACCAAGGGTGGCTTGGATGGATCGCGGGCAACGCCCAGGGTCTTTAGAAGCGTGCCGTACGTCAGGTATTGATGCTCGAAGGCTTCAAGCATGTTCTGCTGCGTTTTTTGGAGCAGGGTCTCGAACGAATCCTCGCCCGACACAGTGATGTAGAGTGGGATAATATTGACACAGTGGCCCACCAGGCTGTGTTCTTCCTTGGCCATCTGTCCGGCGAAGGGGATGCCCAGGACTATTTCCTCACATCCGGAGATACGATTCAGGTAGGCGACAAACGTGGCAATCAGCGCCGTCGTGATGGTGCTGCTGTTTCTCGCCGCCAGTTTTTTCATGTCCCCCAGAAGGTCCATGGGGAGGTCTTTGTCCAGTCGGAATGCCTCAAAACTACGGGAGAAGGATCGAGGCCGGTCATAGGGGAGGTCCAGTGCCGGTATTCCCTGGGCAAATCGGTCTGTCCAGTAGTCGATACTGCGTTCCCGTAACGGCCGGGTTTCGTCACTGCGTTCCCAATCGGCGTAGTCGCTGAATCTCGGGGCAGGCTCAAGCAGCGATGGGTTCGACGGTGCAATGAGGTTTGAGTAGAGCTTGCCGAGTTCGCTGGCAAGGATATACAACGACCAGCCGTCGCAGATTGAGTGATGCAGGGTCAGGAGGATCCGGGTTTCCGAACTGGAACACTGAATAACATCCAATCGGGCAAGAGGGCCGTTGAACAGGTCAAAGGCATCGACGACGGCACTTTGAGCCAATAACGTAATCTGCTCGTCTCGCAAGTCCGGCGCAAGTGATGAAAAATCATGGGCGTAGATTGGGGCAGGGCGATCTTTGTAGATCACCATTTCCTCCCCATCATCACTGAAACACCCGCGCATGGCCTGATGGCGATCCCAGAGTGCTTGCAGAGCGCCGTTTAACGCAGTGTGATTGACGTGCCCCTGGAGATTGACGAACACCGATTCGTTGAAGGCGGCGCTCGCGCCGTCGCCAAACTGAGCGGCCAACCACACTTCACGCTGGGATTCGGTGGAGATAATGACCCCTTCGAGCTCGCCGAACTGAAAGGGATCATGTCGATCAACGTAATTCAAAACGGCCGTATTCATAAGCGGTTAACCTGCCCATTTCTCGAACTGGTTCTTGTCCGTTTTGGAAGGGATGTACCAGGCGGCTTTCCCGGATTCGTCGCGTCCCAATCGGGCGCCCTCCACCGGTGGCCGTTGATCGCTGGCATGGACCGGCTGATCCGAACTCTGGTTCGTCGGGAAAAAGTCCATCGCGATCATTTCATCCATGGCCTGCTTGAAGGCGTTGACGATGACGCTAATGTCCTCGTCACTGTGGGCCGTGGTGATGAACATCGGTCGGGCATCCCAAATATGGATGCCTTTCTCGCGGAGAAGAATGTAAATCAGTTCCTCGAACGCGATGTCCTGAGGGATCTTCACCTTGCACATGGATCCGCAATTCTCGACTTTCACCGGTGCACCCACCATCTGAGCATAATGGTTGATGTCACTCACCATCTGGCTCGCCCGTTCATTGAGGGTGGCCTGAAGTTCCGGCTCGTTGGTCAGCCGTTGCAGGACAGCAACCGCTGCGGCCAACACCAACGGGTGGCGAACGAAGGTGCCAGCAAAATAGGTAACCCCCACCTCGGGCCCCGAGTCGTCGCCGAATTGCCACTGACCCCCGTCCAGGGCGTCCATGAACCGGGCTTTTCCGGCGATGGCTCCAATGGGAAGACCGCCACCCACAATTTTGCCGTAGGTGCAGATATCGGCATCGATGTCATAGTAACCCTGGGCACCCCGTGGGTGGATGCGGAAGCCGGTGATTACCTCATCAAAAATCAGTGCGATCTGCTTTTCGGTACACAGTGTTCGCGCTTTCTGGAGGAAGTGTTTTGGCTGCAGCCCTGGATGGCGACTCTGTACCGGTTCCACGAGGATGGCCGCGATTTCTTCGGAGTGCTCCCGAATGTAGTCGAGGGATTCGTCACTGCCATAATCCAGAACGATCATGTTTTCGACGGCGGATTCGGGAATGCCGGCGGCCGCGGGAACCGCAAAACCGTTGCTTCCCCGGGTAACGATGACGTCGTCATGGATTCCATGGTAGTCGTTCTCGAAGATCACGACTTTTTCCTTGGCAGTGACCGTCCGTGCCAGACGCATGGCTCCGAGAACCGCTTCAGAGCCGGTATTGCAGAATGCCACGCGTTCGTTGCCCGTGATCTGGCAAAACAGGCGGGAGGCGTCAGCTACCAGGGGATGTTGCGGGCCGATCTCATAGCCAAGGTCCAACTGTCTGGAAATGGCCTCCTTGATAAAAGGCGCGGAATTACCAAAGAAATTACTGCCAAAACCACAGGTGACGTCGATCAGCTTTCCGCCGTCGATATCCCATAGGTAGGGCCCTTCAGAGCGCTCAACAACAATCGGATATATGACCTCCTTTATGACATTGCGAAAGCCCGACACGACCCTTGGGTCGGCAAGTTGCTTGCGATTGCTCTGTGCAAATTCTTTTGAGCGGGAAAATCGAGTGTTGTACCGCGCGGCCAGTTTCTCGAAGTTCTGCCGTTGCTCTGGCGTCATATCATTGCTGCGCTTAACATTGATGCGCGTACCGGCCCCGAAAGGCTTGAGCGGAGAGCCCTCTGATGATCCCCGCGCACTGTTACGGCCGGAATTCCCGGAAGATGTCTGAACGGATCCACTGCCGGATGGCTGGCTGGATAGCGATGATAACAGCGCCAATTGCCCCTGCAGGATCTGCATTTGCTGATGCAACAACGACGGTATGTCTCCGTTTGACCCTGATGGCGGTGCAAATGCAGGCAAACGATCGGTCGGATCTGGGGTGGCCGGTGCCTGGGTCGCGTCGGTACTGGCGGAATGCTGAGGGACTGGTGCGGGGCCCGAGGGACCCTGACCCACCGTGTGTCCATCCACTTCTGCACCTTCTTTGAGCAGATACTCTGTCAGCTTGTCGAGGTTACCGCAGTCATTGAGAAGCTGGCGGAAGGTAATGTTTACCTTGAATTTCTTTTTGATTTTCTGGGTTGATTGCGTCAACAACAGGGAATCCAGTCCAAGCTCGAAGAACGTCGCATTGCCTTCGGCTTGACTGAGATCCATGCCGGATATGTCGGAAAACAAAGTGCGCAATTTGTCCGCAATAGTGTCTTTCATGCTTTGCCCAGCCGAATTCTGTGAACGATCGGCGGCAGCCACCTGAGGGGTGGCTGCCGCACTGTTGGAGGCATCCGTCATCGCCGGAATGGCCGACTCAGGCTCAATAACATGGGTCCGATGCTGGAAAGGATACCCGGGCAATCGAATTCGCAGTGCGGGATCTACGGTCCCACAGGGCCATTCCAGCGATAGCCCTGCGGACCACGCCTGTCCCAGCGCTCGAGCAAACGATGACGCTTCTTTTTCGGGGTTCCCGGCGTCCGGAACGAGGGGAATCAGGTCAAGGTCGGATTTATCGTCCAGATTCTGTAAAGCCATTCCGGAGACCGTGCTTTGCGGTCCGCATTCCAGGACGATCAGGTTTTTCAGTGCTCCAAGAGTCTGACACCCTCTTCGGAACTGCACAGGCTCCCGAATCTGCGTGGCCCAGTAGCGGATGTCCGTGGCCTGCTGATCGGTTATCCAGTCGCCGGTAACACAGGAAATGAACGGGATGCGAGGGGGATGAAGGCGCGCCCCCTCCAATCGCTGAATAAACTCGTCGCAGGCGGCATCCATAGCAGGGGAGTGGAAGGCGTGGGATGTATTCAGGGCCCGGAATTTGACACCATGCTGTTCCAGAATTGCGGTTGCTTGGGCAATGGCATCAGGGTCTCCGGACACCGTGCAGGCGTCGGCCGTGTTTTCAGCTGCGACAACAACCCCGTCGGGCAACGACCCAGAGAGCTGGTCGACGCCGGCGCGGACCGCCAGCATTGAACCTGATGGCTGGGCCTGCATGACTTCTCCGCGGGTCATTACCACCTGAATGGCCGTTGGTAAGTCGAACACTCCCGATACGGTGGCTGCCACCAGCTCACCAATACTGTGGCCAATCGCCGCCTGGGGCCTGACCCCAAGGTCGTGCAGCGTCATGGCGAGTGAGTAGCCGATACAGAACAGGCTGATCTGGGTTTTTTGGGTTTCCTTCAACGGATCACCAGATTCGAACATCAAGGCGTGGACATCCAGTGCATGTTGCGTTGCGAGGATGTCCGCACATTCGTCGAACGCGGCCTTGAAAGCCGGCACCCCGGCATGAAGAGCATGCCCCATTCCGGCTACCTGACAACCTTGACCCGGGAAGGCCAGCGCCACAGTCGGCGCGACGAAGGAGGGCTCCGTATCCTCGGCTTCCTCAATCCGTGAGATCAGCTCCTGGACGCTGATGTTCTGGGGCAGTGCCATGCGATAACGGAATGCCCGACGATTATGGATCAGTGCGCTGGCAAGCTGGGCTCTATCTGCCCGTTCGCTGGATTGATTCAGGACCGGTTGAAAGCTTGCCAGTAGGGCAGACAATGCCTTTGCAGAATGGGCACTGAAACACAGTGGCACCCAGTCAGGCGTTTCCGACTGTTCTGGCAGCACGGTAGGTTCAATGCCCCTGATTAATACATGAGCATTGGTGCCGCCGATCCCGAAAGAACTGACGCCGGCAATACGCTCTGATTTTGGCTTGTTCCACTGCGTTGTGCGCTGCGCGACCATGAATGGCGTCTGGGGCAGGGACAGTTCCGGGTTGGGTGCCTCGAAATTAATCGATGGGGGGATCGCGTCGCGATCAATGGCGAGGGCGCATTTGATGAGCCCGGCGACACCGGCTGCTGCCGTCAGGTGGCCGAAGTTACTCTTTACCGAACCCAGGTGGCAAAACTGTTTCTTGGGGGTGTAATCCGCAAACGCGGCACTCAGGGCCGAGACCTCAATGGGGTCGCCAATGGGCGTAGCGGTCCCGTGGGCTTCAATATACCCAACGCCGTTGACATCAAGGCGTGCATCATTGATCGCCGACAGGATGACCGATTTCTGGCCCTGCACACTGGGTCCCGAAAAACTGCCTTTCTCGGCGCCGTCATTATTGACTGCCACACCGGTAATGGCGGCGTAAATGTAGTCCCGGTCCTTTTGAGCATCGTCCAGTCGTTTCAGGACCACGATACCGCCGCCATCACTGAACACTGTGCCTGAACTGTCCTTGTCAAAGGGGCGGGTATGGCCGTCGCGGGTATAGATGCTGCCTTCCTGGTGGGTATGGGGTTGTTGCTGCGGAAACGTCAGTGATGCACCACCGGCTATGGCAATATCGCAACGCCCCTGTCGAATCGCCTCAACGGCCTCAGCCACCGCAACCAGCGACGTCGAGCACGCACTGTGTATGCTCAGCGCAGGGCCAACCAGGTTAAGTTTGTGGGCGAGGCGAGTGGCGGCGTAATCCTTTTCGTTCGCGACCATGGCCTGAAGGGCGCCGTAGTCCTCCAGCTTCTCCTGATTTTTGAGAACATGGTTGAGGTAGTAGGTGTTATTTCCGACGCCGCAATAAACCCCGATCCGTCCGGCAAACTGTTCGGGGTCATACCCGGCATTCTCCAGGGCATGCCACGCAAGCTCGAGCAGCAAACGCTGTTGGGGGTCGATAAACTCCGCCTCGATAGGGCTGATGCCAAAAAAACGGTCATCGAACCCCAGAGGATCATCCAGAACCCCCCTGGCGTTGACGTGGCCACGTTCTTTGTCTGTCGGCGTGAAGAAAGTGATGCTCTCCTTGCCATCAAGGAGGTTTTGCCAGAACTCGTCCAGTGAATTGGCGCCGGGAACTCGCAGGGACATTCCGATGATCGCGACATCACGAGATGCAGGCCCGTCATTGACGCCTGGATGGCTGCCCGCTGCGCGCGTTACTGGCACGCTTTGGCGGGTCACGGCGTAGTTGAGGAACTGCCCGAGTGTCCGATACTGGAACAGTGAATAGACCGGAATCGACAGCTGTTGTTGCTCATAGAACGCCGCGGCGATCCGGTTGGCGGCCAGGGAATCCATACCCCGGTCCTGTAGATTGTCTTCCGTTGTCAGATCCTTCAAATCCAGTTCGTGCCGGATGATTCCCAGTAGTGCTTCTGACAGGTCTCCCTGCCGGGTATTGGAGGCCGGCCTTTCGGCTTCCAGCGATTCCAGCATGGACTTGCGGTCTATCTTCCCTGAAGGCGTTTTGGTGAGCTGCTTGACCCAGAAAAACCGACTGGGGATCATGTAGCCGGGCATCAATGCCTGTAATTTGTGCTTGAGAGACGCCTCTAGGTCGCCGGCCCCGGTGTCAGGGGTGACGAACGCTACCAGCTTCTTCTGCCCGTTGATTTCCTGAACGGCGGCAGCCGCTTCCTCGATCAGGCCCGTGTCCAGAAGCCGAGCTTCGACTTCACTGAGTTCCACCCTGTAGCCACTGATCTTGACCTGGTTGTCGATCCGTCCACGGTAAAGGAGTTCACCTTCCTCATCGAGGCTCACGAGATCCCCCGTCCGGTAGGCTCGTTCTCCGTTCAGGTCTGGAAGCCTGATAAAGCGCTGCTCCGTCTGCTCAGGGCTATTGATGTAGCCATGCGCCAATACCGGGCCCGCGATATAGAGCTCGCCGACTTCTCCGTGTTCAACCGGCTTCTGCTGCTCGTCCAGTACCAGGAGCTCTGCCTGGTCAATGGCCTTGCCAATGGGGGGCAGGGCTGGCCAGTTATCCGCTGGCCAATGGAGCTGATGCTCGCTCACCACATGGGTTTCGCAAGGACCATACTGGTTGATCAGGGTGACGTCTTTCATTTGGTTAAAGGCGGTACGCAGTTCCTTACTGACGACCAACTGTTCACCCGCGGTAATAACCTCCCGGAGAGACGCCGGGTAGAGCTTAAGCCGGTTCGCCCACATGACCAGTTGAAGAAGGGCAATGTAGGGCAGGAAGATCCGTTCGATCTGTTTTTCATCAATGAACTCAAGCAGTCTCCGGAAATCCTGCTTGAGTTCCGGCTCGACGAGATACAGGGTTCCACCTTGAGTCAGCGTGGAAAACGTCTCCTGAAAGGAAACATCAAAGCTCAACGCCGAGAACTGCAGGGTTCTGAGGCGTGTCCCGGGAGCGTAATGGTTATTCTGCCAGGCGATCAGGTTGTCCAGCGTGCCGTGATTCATCCGGACGCCCTTGGGCTTGCCGGTCGAACCGGAGGTGTAGATCACGTACGCATCCGTCTCTGGTCCAATGGGTGCGGTTTCCGGTGCTGACTCTGGCCGATGACCAAAGTCCAGCTCCCGAAGGTCCAAATGGCTGCCGACAGGGGACCTGAAATCGTCGTTGTCGGTGATGGTGAGCACCACGTCAGCGTGGCTGACCATATAGTTGAGCCGATCCTCGGGGTACATGGGATCCAGGGGCAGATAGGGACAGCCGTGACGAAGAATGGCAATGATGGCAGTGATCGCCAACTCACGATTGCGTGTGTGGATGGCAATCGGGGGCCCTTGTGGGGCGCCTATATCAGCGATCTTTGCCTGAATGGTGAGGGCGTTGTTGAAGAGATTCCCGTAGGAGACCGGTCCCCCAGAGCCATATATAGCTGGAGAATCGGCAAACTCCCGGGCGGTACGTTCAAACTGGGCCAGGAACCCGGGTACAACGGGGGGAGACTCTCTAGCATCCATCTCTCTGCCTTCCCTAGATAGAGATCAACGAACACAGCTCGGCGGGACTCCATGCCAAGAAATATGTGGTCTGGCAGAATGCGGTCAGACCGGTTGTTACAATATGTAAACTAGCATAGCAAACGGTATTGCGCTATATCCCGCAGGCTGTATTGGCGTCTCGGGAGAAGGTACAGAGTTCACTCCTGAAGGCGGAAAAAGCTCGCACTCAAGAGACCTAATTCTGTTTCAATTACGATGCAGTCCAGGTCGGTGGTAAACCCGTTGACTCGAGCCCGAATGCGGGGCCCTGAGCCCATCAAAAGAATGTCCCGCATATCCATGAATTGACCAATGTGAGCAGAGACGGCTTTAACCACGGCTTCCTTTACGCAGAATGCAACAGCTGTGGCAGGCAGTCCGGGAAAACGGTCGACAAGGAGAGATTCCTCGTCAGGTTGCACAATCAGGTGTGCAATATGGCGCTCTACTGCCGTTGGGTCCTCAAGTAAGTCGATGCCAATCCCCTGAATGGCCCCGGCAGGTACGACAACGGCCACCCCGTAGTGCTGACCGTGAGTTATCGACCCGATGACGCCGTCGGGCCAGATCGGCTGGCCCAAGGGGCCTCTATCCAGGGCCTGGGCCGGCACGCCTGCGCGTTCCAGCGCTTGACGAGCGAGCCACCGGCCGGAATAAAACTCCCGCTTTCGACTCGTCACCGCTCGCTGCATCCATTGTCGTTCGATGAGGTAGCTTGAGTCATCCTGGCTGAGTTCGCCCGCACACAGGTAGAGGTCCACCTGACAGAACTCCCTCAGGCATCGTTCAAGAGCTTCATCCATGCAATACCTCGCGATATAACGGTATTAAGAACATTAAGACGTTGGTTATGACCAATCAAGTTGAGACGCGGATACTTTCCAAGTGTGTCCGGCATCGCTTGACTGGGCTGGTCGATAAATAATTGATCGTGGACCAATCTGAACCCTGTCGGATCGGGTAAGATGAACGGAAATGACCGGATCAGAAGCGGCTAGTCATGAAGGCGCTGGTTGAGCTTGCAGCTTTCAGGGCCATGGCATATCGTTAAATTGTCCTTCCCCATTTGCAAAGCAGGGCTTGGCTTTGAGGGGAATCAGGACAGTCACAGTTCGTTGAAAAGGGATGTCATGATGAACTTATTTGATCTAGCTACGCCAAAACCTGTTGAAACGATTCCTTTTCCTTCTGAACAGGATGGCTTGATCCGATATATCCAGAAACGTCAGCCTGTGTTGTTGGATGGGGTCAGGGAGGCGCTGCCTTTTACGCGAAACTGGGACTATGAGTTCTTCAGGAATTCGCTGAAATCCATCCGGATTCAGCGTAAGTCTGAAGATGGGATTTATCATTACCTTGGCTTCGAACGTATCCCGATGCCTGATTTCAATCAGGTCATGGAGACAACACACAATGGGTACGCGCTTGAACCATTGAGAGGTCAAGGCGTATCGGACGATCTGCCGTCCGAAATCGATGTATCGTTACCGGCTTTCGTTCCAGAGTCGGGATTCCGGGTTTCGAACCTCTACATCGGACCGGGACAAAACAAGTCCCTCCTGCACTACGATGAAACCCATAGCCTTTTAATGATGTTGGAAGGACGGAAGCGATTCATTCTGTTTTCGCCTGATCAAAGCGACTGCATGTATCCATACAGCCCTTTCAGTTTGAAAGCTCTCCTGGAAAATCGGGTGGTGGACAGCAAGGTCGATTGTCAGAGTCCCGACTTCAGTCGATTCCCGAAACTGAGCCAGGCAAAAGGCCTGTCCGGCTGGCTGGAAGAAGGTCAGGCCCTTTTCATTCCGGCCGGAACCTGGCACTTCATTGAGGCCGAGGGGCGGAACGTGTCGGTCAACTACTTCTGGCTCCAGAACAGCCTCAAAGATTGGCTGAATCAGCCATTACTGGACTTCTGGATCAAGCGCCGGGCTATCGATGTACTGGACCAGCTTCGGAAGGTTAAGCACCGGCTATCGGCGGCTTAGTCCGGGAACAGCGCTAGCCAATGACAGGAATGATTCATTCTCCCCGCGAGAACAAACGATGGCGGTTTTCTGGATAGGAGAGTTTCTCATGACTGTCACTAACTACTCATCTATCGGCGGGAAAACCTGACACTGTGGAGTTAAAAATCATCCGGGGGGAGGAGGAATTCAGTCGCATACAGCCAGAATGGGATGCATTTGTCGCGAAACTGGCTCCCGCTCCTCTGCCACTGACTCATGGCTGGTTACTTGCTTGGTGGAAAGCCTTCGCCGTCGATATGGAGATGGAGTTCAGGTGTGCCTACAGCAATGGGGAGTTGGTTGGGATAGCGCCACTCGTTCGTACGCGAGAGCGCTATCGCGGTATTCCCATCACACTGTTGAAGTTGGCAGCAAATGGTCACAGCCCCTATTCATCCATCATTGTTGACGCCTCGTTAACACCTTCCGATTCTGAAGCCGTCTATTCCGCGCTGACACGCATCGGTTCCCGAGAGCTGGGGCTGTTCTTCAAAATAGATCAGGCGAGCGAGCTCAGGCGTTTTCTCACGGACAGGACAAAGCCGGGCCATGAAAGGGTGCTGGAAAAACCCAGTTTAAAGACCCCGGTCGTCGACATTGAAGGCAGTTGGGAGGAGTTTTACCAATCGAAGTCGCGAAGCCTGAAGAAAAGCCTGAATCACAAACTGAACCGATTCAGGAGCGAGGGCGACTTTACCATTGACCACGAGAAAATAACCGGCGCCGATCAACCCATCATTGACGAACTCATCGAGATTTCGGCGAACAGCTGGAAGTCCTCGATTGGTAACGATCTCAGGTCGAATCAGCGAAGCCGGCATTTTCTGCTCAATCTCGTGGGATCATTCGGAAAGTCGGGTGATTTGAGTGCCTGGATCGTTCGTCATAAAACGACACCGGTGGCCTTTGAACTTCATTTGACGCTCGACGATGTTGTTTACCCGATTCGGGCCGATTACGACGAACGGTTCAAAGCGTATTCACCTGGATCAGTTCTTGAGTATGCCGCACTGAAAAATCTCTTCGAGAATGGCCTTTACCGACAGTACTACACCTGTGCCGATGACTACTGGTATTTGAGTAAATGGACCAGTGATTATCGAAATTTCTGTTCGGTGGAATTGTTTGGGGACAGCCTGAAACTGAGGACTCTCTACTTTGTGGAATGTCGTGTGATTCCTGTCATCAAACGGGCCATCAGATCGACCAAAACCAGGCTTCGCACTGCCTGAGTTCACCAAAAGGAGATTGGAACAATGCGTACAGTGGTCGTGGTCAGTCAGGATAAATCCGATATTTTTTTCGCGAATCAGCTGATGAAATCCCTCAACGTTGTTGGGGTTGTTATTGAGAACCAGATTCCTGAGAGGGACCAATCCCCGCTTCTCAACAAGGCAATCAAGTACGCAGGCAATCCCGCCATTTTCTCCCGGAAAGTATGGGAGGTGCTGGACCGAAAACTGGTCGAGGGTAAGCAGGATTACAACCGGGCGGAGAATGCCCTCGACTTCGGCGAGGAGGGGCATTTTCTAAGCCCGGTTGACGATGTGGCGGTGCTGCGTACCCAGGGGGTGAACGCCATAAATGCTCCAGAATATCGTGACTGGATCCGTTCTTTGAGGCCCGATGTGATCGCTGTCTGTGGTGCCTCAATTATGAAAGCGGAGCTCCTGGCCGTACCCACCCATGGCGTCCTGAATCTGCATGGTGGGTTATCCCAGTTCTATCGGGGGCTGTTCACGACGGACTGGGCTATTCACAATCGGGAACCTGAGCGTGTAGGGGCGACGGTTCACTTCGTGTCAGAGGGCGTGGACGATGGTGACGTGGTGTACCAGGGAAGGCCGGCTATTACCGCAGACGACAACCCGAACAGCCTCTACGAAAAAGTGGTGAGGTTGGGCGTCGAGATGATGATAGGTGCTATTTCGGACCTCGAGCATTCGCGATGTCGACCCACCAAGCTAACGTCAAAAGGGCAGCTCTATCTCCATGACAGGTTCACCACTCAGGCCAAACGCGCTACCTGGCGTCGGATTCGAGAGGGCATCATCACCGACTACCTTGAGAACAAGTCGGAGCGGGACAAGCCGGTGTTGGCCGCGCTGATCAACGAGTTCCAACTTGAGGAAACGTCTGAGACCAGCCGGATTCCCAGCGCGAGCTGAGACCTCCTTACTGCAGAATGCCATCCAGAAACTGTGTGAACGCCTGTCGCTGCTGTTCACACCCGGATTGGTGTGATACTTCGCAGCGGCCAGCGAGGGCCCAGAGTGCTCCGCGACTGTCCCCCGTTATCTTCTTCAAGGCGCCTGCCACCTTGGCCTCAAGTTTGGAATCGGTGAGGAATCCCCCCACATCGTACCAGGACCACACGATCACCTGTGACCGGTCTTGTTTGTTGCGGATAACGGTCTCGTTGATCCGTTCCGGGCTCCGGCTGTAGGAATTCCCGAGTTCACGCTTTGCCGATGAAACAAGCTGCCAGTCAGAGCTGTCAAACAGTTGGTTCTTGTAAAAGATCAATTCTTTGTTCTGGGTTTGATTGCGGTAACCGGTAATCTGTAACTGGACCTGCTTGAGATCATCGGACACGTACACGCCGCTGAGATCGATGTCTGGATCCGAGAATTCGGGCTGCCAGACATTGGCGTGTTTCAGGGGCCCCCGCCAGTCTGAAGTGCCTTCCGCCAGCGTCGGATTCCAGGATTGCGCGACCTTTTCGGTTTTTGCTTGAAGCGCGATGGGAACGATAGCCGGCCAAATGATGAGAACGGATGCACCGATGGGCCAGAGCGCGGATGTGTGTTTCCCGGAAATAGGTGAGGGGACTTGCTTGGGGCCCGCGCTCGTCGGCTTTGCTCCTGATGAGTCTTCCAGCCTGGACGACACGAATAAGACCGGAATAAGGGTAAAGATGACGAATATCACCCAGCCAAACAACTCGTGATCTTTGACCAGTGAGGTCTCCATGTTGGTGTAATGGCCTGCAGCGATGATCCCGAAGACCCGTATCCAGTTTGCCAGCAGAGAAAACAGACCGGCGGTAATGACCAGGATGGCCTTTGACCTGAATGAACGGTAGTAGAGCTGCCCATAGAAGGCGCCAAGAAAAAGCGCGACCATGAGGTAGCGCACGCCGCTGCAACCGCCTTCAACCAGAAACGCACCCACCTCGAGCGTGATCAGGAATTCATTGATTGTTGCGTCGATATCGGCGATCTGCAGGAAGATATCGTTGAAGAAAACCGTGATGTGCTGCAGTAAGGGAGAGAAGTCGTCCCAGATAGGGGCGGCGAAACACAGGAGCATGATCGGACCGCCGGCCACGGTCAGGAAAGCTCGCCCCCAGATCGACCAGCCCCATAGCAGAATCAGTATGGGCGTTAGCAGGAGGCGGAGGACTTGTATATCTGCAGCCTGGGAGAGCAGCAGGCCGGCGCTGGCGCCTGCCAGGAGAATAATCGCTGTGGGTGAGCCATTGATGGTTAGCGTTTGAAGGGCATGTCGTCGGACGAACAGCAAATACACCGTACCGGCAAGGACCAGATACCCATGATTATAGATAATGGAGTCATACCAGAGATGGAAAAAATCCTGCCACTCCGACCACAGGGCGAGGGCGAGCAATGGGAAAGCAAGTACCCAGAGGTAATGGCGGGAAAAACCGGGACTGGCGCTCATAAGTTCCTTTTACTTAGACCGTCTTCTGGCAAAAGCACCCTAAAGATACCCCAAAATGGCACCTTATCACAGGCTTTGCGAGTCCCGGTATTATGTCGGCGTTTACCCCTGTTCGCCGAACTTCTTAAGGATCCTCTGGGCGGCGGAGTCCATGCCGACGACACGGTAAGCTTCGGCGAGGTGTCGGGCGATTTCTTCGGAGTCCGGCTGAAGTTCGTGAGCTTTCTCGAGAACGGGCACACTTTCGCGATGATTCCCGGATTTCAACATGATCCAGCCGTACGTATCCGCAATGGCCGCATTGTCCGGGCTGAGCTCGTACGCGCGTTCGGCCAGCACGATGGCTCTGTCGTCGCCGGTCTTGTGGTAAAGCCATGCCAGGTTGTTAAGAACCACGGTGTTGTCCGGCATTGATTCCAGTAACACCTCGTAATTGGACCTGGCACTGCTCTCCTTACCGGTGGATTGCTGCAGTATCGCGAGGTTGAGGCGCAGTTGGGTATTATTCGGGGAGCCACCCAACTCAGACTCCAGATAGGCGAGCGCGTCGTTGGTCCGCCCGGACCGCTGCAGGTTCCTGACGTAGCCGGTGACCGTGTCTGCATTCGATACCTTTCCAAGTGCTTCCCGGTATAGTTCGGCGGCCTTTTGGTACTCGGCTTCGCGTTCACGGAACCTGGCTTCCGTCAGGTAAGGGTGGGGCGAGTTAGGATGCTGTTCCCTGGCTTCATTGAGAATGGTCATGGCGTCGTCGGAGCGGTTATTCTCGAAAGCCTGCTGGGCTGCCTGAAGTGTAATCTGCTCATTGTCCGGAAACAGAATGCGTGCGCGTTCAAGTACCGAATCTGCCCGTTCACTATTTCCAGAGCTCTTCAGATTCGACACGACGTTACTGTAGATGTCTGCGACCAGATGCTCTGCAGGAGCCGGCGTATCTTCGTCGGACCGCTCAAGCAGCGAGGCAGTGAGGTTATTCGAGCTTTCGCTGTCGTTGTCGAGCAGAGCGATTTCCAGGAGTATCAAGCGAGGGCCGGTGGCATCCGGGTGCTGGTCCAGGATGTCTCGCATGAACTGCTGGGTTTCGGTCCTGTCCTGAACAGCAATTAATCCCTGCAGCGCCTGAGCGCTGTCCGGAGCCATCTGGGCGGCCATCTCGAACTGTTTCTGGGCCTCTGTTCGGTCATTCTGAATCAGGGCCAGCTTACCAAGGGAAACCACGGGGGCGACGGACTGCGGTGCTCTCTCCCGTGCGCTCATAAAGTACGTGCGCGCAGCCTCTGGGTCGCCTTCATTGATTGCAAGGTTGCCCCGGGTAATCAACGCAGAAATACTTTCAGGCTTGGCTTTAATCCAGTTGTCGGCCGTTTGGATAGCCGCGTTCTTGTCGCCGGCTCCCAGATGGGCCTGAACAATAATGCCACGGGCCCTGTCCAGGTCCGACGCCTCTTTGCTGACCTGTTCCGCCTGCATGATTGCCCGCTCATGCTCGCCCCGTTGATTGAGATAGCTGGCATAACGCAACCTGAGTTCATGGTTGTCAGGGTTGATACTCAGCGCCTTCTCCATCAGCGCTTCGCCCGTTTTCACGTCTCCATTTTCCAGCGCCGCAATGGCCACCAGCGTAAGGATTTCGGGGTCGGAGTCTCCATTTTTCAGCTCTGCCAGTGTCGTTTGCGCTCCCTCCGGGTTACCCATTTGCAGCATCGTGGCTGCCAGCATTTTGCTGGCGATTTCGGAGTTCCCCATGCTTGCGATCGGGGCCAGCAGTTCCTGCGCTTCTTCGGCACGGCCTTGCCTGAAACGAACGAGACCGAGCATCAGAACGGATTGTTCATGGTTCGGTGCCTGCGCCAGAATCTCTTCAAGATACTGTTCGGCTTTCGTGAGATCGCCCTCCCGAAGCGCATCGTCTGCCGCAATCAGGTTGCTACGAATTTTACCCGGCGGCGATTTGGCCAGAATCTCTTCATAGACATAAGCCTCGGAGAACTTGCTTTGGGCCCGGAGCACACGAATCAATGCGGAAATGGTGGCGTACTTCCGGGCGGTCATCACGTCAAACTGACCGATATCTTCCAGTGCCCGGATGTAGGCGTCTTCGGCTTGCTGCCAGTTTTCTTCGAGGTGGGCAAATTGTGCCTTCCACAGCCACAACTCGGCATTTTCCTTGTTTATTTCTTCGGCTTCCGCCACCCACGTTTGGGCCTTCTCCTTGTCCCCCGAGGCGAGTGCAACTTTGGAAAGGCCAATCAATGCTTCAACAGAGGCAGGATCGATTGAACGGGCCTCCTCATAGGCCTGTTGCGCAAGGTCAGTTTGACCGGACGCCAGAAGGATCTGGCCTTTAAGCAGAAGGCCTTTGATCTTGGTGTCGGTATCAGGCGAGGAGAGTTTGCCCAGGGCTTGCAGCGCGTCGTCTAATTTACCCTGTTTCAGTTTGGCTTCTGCCAAAATGAGGCTGGTTCGGTTCCGGATTGCGTCGCTGACGTCTTTCTCGGAAATACGCTCCATCAATCGCGTCAACTGGCGCTCTGCATTCACTGCGTCTCCGGCCGTCAGGAGGTTGTCGATGATCAGGAAGTAAGGCTCGAGATTGTTCGGCTTCAGCTCGATGGCGCTTCGTGCCTCCTGGGTGCTGGCTTTGAGTTCTCCCTGGCGCTGAAAGAACCGGGACTGGTCCAGGTGGCTGAGAAACTGAATGTCTGTCTGGGACATGTCACTGTCGTCACTCCCACAGCCTGCGAGTGACAAGGCAATAAAGAGGGAGAGGAAGGTGGCACGTACTGCTAAAACTGATTTCATGGCCCTGGTCCTTTTCCTTTCGGGTCCTATTATGAACATCCTGATGTTCAGGTCTTTGACGTCTCGGTCGATGTCCCGATCCGGTATTTATCCGTCAGGTTGTAGAGCGTCGGTCGGGTCACACCAAGCAATCTCGACGTCTGGGCAATATTGAAGTTGCACGTCCTCAACGCCTGCATGATGGCCTGGCGTTCTGCATTCTCACGAACCTGTCGCAGGTTCAGTTGGTGGTCCCTCGTCGGATTTTCAGTCGGGAGCTCGAGATCCTCGGCGGTGACTCGTTTACCGTCGGCCATGATCGTGGCCCGTTTTAGTTTGTTGATCATCTCTCGGACGTTGCCCGGCCACGCATAGCTATTGATGGCATCAATGGCATCCTCGGTGAAATTGAGGTTGGGGCGGTCCATGTCTTTACTCAGGGCTTTGAGCAGCGATTGGGCTATCACCAATGCGTCCCCGTCCCGCTCCCTCACGGCGGGTACATCAAGGGTTATCTCGCTGATCCTGTAGTAGAGATCTTCGCGGAAATCCCCACTTTCAATCAGTGTCTTAACATTGCGGTGGGTAGCACACACCACCCTCACATCGACCGGAATCGGCTGAATAGAGCCGACTCGATCGACGACCCGCTCCTGCAGGAATCTGAGCAGTTTCGCCTGGAGAGCCATAGGCATGTCGCCAATTTCGTCCAGAAACAGCGTCCCGCCATTGGCGCTCTCAATTTTGCCTTTCTTGGTGTGGGTCGCCCCGGTGAAGGAGCCTTTTTCGAACCCGAAGAGTTCGCTTTCCAGAAGGTTTTCCGGAATCGCGGCACAGTTGATGGCAGCGAAAGGTTTTCTGGCACGGTGGCTAAGATCGTGGAGCGCACGGGCCAGCAATTCCTTGCCGGTACCGGTTTCGCCAGTGATCAATGTGGTGACGTCGGTGGGGGCCACTTTTTCCAGGGTGCGGCAGATGCTGAGCATTTGGGGGCTTGCGGCAACAATACCCTTGATGTTGGTGCCGTTTCGTTGCCTGGACAGATCCTGGTTTTCGCGCTCAAGCTCGGCAAGTCTGAACGCCCGGTTGACGACGAACGTGAGTATCTCGGCGTCCAGGGGCTTCTGGTAAAAGTCACAGGCGCCCATGCCTATGGCCTTGACGGCATTCTCCTTGTCTTCACGACCGGTCACGACAATGACTTTCGTCGTGTTTGCCAGTCGGAGAATATCTTCAAGTAAGCCAAAGCCCTCACTTGCGCCTCCCGGGTCTGGTGGAAGGCCGAGGTCAAGTGTCACTACGTCGGGTTCCACTCGCCTGAGCGCGGCGAGGGCGGATTCCCGGTCAGAAGCAACGGTAATATCCAGGTCATCACTGAAACACCAGCGCATCTGGCTCTGAAGGCCTGGATCGTCCTCTACAATCAATAGTCGTCTAGTCACGACAGCAACAATTCCCTTGTTCGTATACCCTGTTTAACAATCGAGACACTGTCTTCCCGAAGTGTCCTATACCTGATTTTCGACTTAAGATTGACACTTTGCAATGATTCAGTCGACTGTTAATGAAAAACGACGATTAATTGGCGCTCTCTCTGGGCTGCCCTTCTCCCGGAAGTGATTGTTCGGGCGCCTCTTCCTCGACATCAAGGGCGGTTTCGGCAAGGGGGAACCGGAGAGAAAAGCAGGAGCCGACACCGGGCTCGCTGGTGACGTCAATATGTCCGCCCAACTTCTGCATGTACTCCTGGGCCTGGAACGCCCCGATTCCCATTCCGGCCAGGCCTTTCGTACTTTCGAAGGGCTTGAACAGCTGGTAGTTGATGAATTCTTCGGTCATCCCGCAACCCGAATCCTGAATGAACAGCACAACGTTACCCTTTGAAATCTTCTGAGTCAGGGTGATCTCTCCATCTGGAGGAGTCGCGTCCTGTGCGTTCTGAATCAGGTGTCCGAGAATGCTCCGTAACTGTTCACTGTCTGCGAGAATGATGGCTTTTGGCGGATCACCTTCGAGGTGCGGAACCGGGCGCTGCCTACGGAAATCCTCAAGAAGGTCCCTGACGAGGCCGGTCAAATCCAGCTCCGTGAGTTCGCCACCGGTATCACTTGACGGCCTTCGCATGTGATCCACCAGGTTCGACATCTTACGGACCGCGTGATCGGTGGTGTTGATCATGTCATCGATGAACGCCGGATTCGTCCGGTGCTTGGAGGCGTTCTTGACCAGCAATGACAGTTGCGCAATGACCGTCTTCAGGTCATGGATCATGAAGGCTGATGCCTTGCTCACCGCCTCGAACTGCATAGCGCGTGACAGCCGGTGCTGGGCATCCGCTTGAGCCAGAAGGTTGCAGGTCTGCCTGGCAACCACTTTGACGAGGTCAAAATTCTCCCAGTTCAGCTCTACTTTGGCGTAAGGGTTCCCAACCATGGCGATGCCATAGAGTTCATTGCCCAAATAGAGAGGGATGATCAGCCAGGCATCGGGCATCTTGGCAATGGCATCGGGAATCTCCAGCAAGTCGTAGCTTACCGGGTCGTTCCGGTATTCCCTGAGGTCGACCACCCATTCCCGGTGCTTGAAAAACCGGACCAGCTCAGAATCCTTGTCTATGACGGTGTACCGGGGCGGTGAGAGATTGACGGAAGCTTTCAGGACATAACTCTCGTGCTCTCCCTTGAGCCAGATGGCACCCGCATTGCTTTCGACCAGGCCGGCGAGAATTCGAGTTACCCGTTCGGGAAGAGGCGGTTCGTCGCCCAGATTGGCAAGCTCCCGAGTCATTTTCAGCCATTCGTCCCGGTAGTCGTACTTGTAGTCGAAGAAGTTCCGGCTGATCAGCACCATCAGCTTGGCGCGAATTCGGCGAGACAGAATCAGCGTTGCCAGGAAGGCAAGGGAAATGGTGAAGAACAGGACCTGAAGAGCATCCCCCCAATCTCCGCCCAGAACCCGGACATAATAGCCACCGATCGCAAGGCAAAGAAGGTAGGCGCCGGCAAAGATCAGTGTGCCGGCGTGAAAGACGGCTGCATGGGACAACTGAAAATCAACGGGCTGTTTCCGGGTATTGATCACGTTGATGGCGAACAGCGGCACGAGGAGGGCATTCACAAAGCCGCGGGCGTTCCAGAACGAATCCGCCACCTGGCCAAACAGCAAGGCATCCGCGTACATGAAGAAATCGAACGCAAACAGGGTAGCTACGCCGATGCATAGGTATTTCATGCTTGAGCGGCCGAATCCCGGGGAGTTTCGCCAGATTTGTTCGACCAGTGACAGGCCGAGCAGGGACAGCGCAATCTGCCCGAGAAGGCGTGTCTTGCCATTCAGAATGGAAAGGCCGAAAACGTACTCCAGGATTCCGAAGCCGAGCAGGAGAAACAGAAGGATCGTGGTGGATACCCCAAGGACCTGCTTGAGCTGCCCGGTCAGGCTGCCCTGACGAAAGGCATTCCGTAGCATTGCGAACAGCAGAAGGATCCAGGCTGCGTAGCGAAGAAGCTCCAGCAGGTACCGGATAAAAAAGCCGGGGTACCCCAGCAGGCTCTGCATAACCAGAGCTGACGACCAGACAGTCGTGACAATGGCCGCCAAAAACAGGGCGCGATCGACGTCACGCCTGACATATCGGGTGGCGACAAGAATTGCCAGCAGACCAAAGGTCAGGGCCGCTGCCACATGGCTGATAACGCTAAAGTCGCTTACCATCCCTCGCATCCTGCGTGAATGTCATCTGATCCCTGACGGCCGGGACACTAAACCGGTTTCTTGTTGTCCCGATAGAAACGGAAGATTTCCTTGAGCGGTCGCTTGGGGCTGAACCCGAACTCTTTGGCGAATGCTCTGCCGTCTATTACGACAGGATACTTGAAAAACGCCATCAGGTAAGAAGGAAAACTTCTCAGCTTCAAGGTACGCAGGATCAGTGAGGGGAGCGCGGGCGGCACCGAGGGTATCGGGATGCGTTTGCAATTGCACAGTTTCAAGGCGTGCTGGTAGGCAACCCAGTCTTGCGGCGCAACGTTGAAAACGCCCCGGACAGGTCGTTTGTAGGCCAGCACGATGGCGTCTGCCATATCGTCTATGTGGATGAACTGCATCATGGGTGAGAAACCCGCCAATACGGGAGCTCGTTCACTGGCGAGCAGGGTGCTGATGGTGTTCCGCACACCGGGACCGACAATGTTACACGGCCTCAGAATGGTGATGTTGAGCTCCGGATAGCGCCACAGGTAGATGTTGGCGAGGTTCTCCAGTTCCACGGAATCCACCAGGTCGGCACTCAGACCGGCGCTTTTCAATGGCGCCGATTCATCAATCAGCGCGGGGTTGTAGGCGACGGCGCCGTACACGTGGAACGTGGACAGTACGACAACCCGTTTAATGCCGTATTTGTGGCTCAGGTCCAGCAATTTCTGGGTCCCCAGCACATTGGCGTTGTATCGACGCATGCGGGTGAGTTGGCTGGACATGATCCTGCCGAGGTGAATGACACCATCAAACTCATAGCGGCGAAACAGATCTTCGAATACCCGTTTGTTGAAATCAATGCAGTAGCTGGGGATATCGTCACCCAGGTATACCTGCTCCCGAAAGTCGACAGCGACGAGGTCGCAGTGGTCGCGAAGTTGGTTGATGACCTGCTGGGCCAACGCACCGGCGGCGCCGGTGACAAGAATGTGAGGTCTGCGATGCTGTGTCATCAGAAAAGCCTTTTCCGTTCACTCAATCCTTTGTCAATCAGCCGGCTTATCTCGGCTTTCACCTTTTCAACCCGCTCGGTGACCTGTTCTTCCGGGATTTCCAGGTCATCGAAGTACATGGGATCACCAAAGTTAAGGTGCACCTTGGCCGGCAGGACAACGGGGAGGGCGACCGGCGCATAGGGAATGCCCAACGTCCTGGCCAGTGGCTTGATGTTGGCGATGGCTGGAATGGTTTCTTCGCAGCCCACTACGCCTACCGGAACGATTGGTGCCTTGTACTTCATGGCCAGGTGCATGAAACCATTGCCAAAACGCTTTAGCTCATACCGGTCGCGGTACAGTTTGCCGGAACCCCGAATGCCCTCGGGGAAAACAATGACGGCTTCATCGTTGGCCAGCATTTTGGCGCAGTTCACCGGATCTCCGAGCACGGCGCCTACCTCATTGAGCAGGTTCCCAAGCCAAGGCACAGTTGGGAAGAACCGCTCAATCATAGCCCTTGGCATGCGTGGATTTTCCTTGCGTGATGCCAGGGCGTAGCCAATCAGAAGGCCATCGATCGGAAGCTGGCCGCTGTGGTTGGCGATGATGAGCACAGGGCCCTCCGACGGGATCTTCTCGACGCCGTGGGCCTGGACGCGAAAGTATTTCTCATAGATCTGCCTGGTTAGAGCAAGCCCATACTTGATCGCTTCGTTGTTGTAACCCCAGGGATCGTAACCCAATGTTCCGATGGGTTTTCGAATGCGATTAACGTGTTGCTCCAGATCTTCAGGAATTAGCCTGGATTTCAAAAACGATGCCAGACTCATGCTGACTCCCTGTTGGCTTTCGGATGTTATCGTAAATTCAGGAGCGTCCGATCAGAACGCCGAGTGTGTGGCTCTGGCCCTCATAGAGCACCCGATAATCACCAATGGCATTGGCTGTCTCGACGCAGAGCATGTTCTTCCAGGCATGGTCCGGAAAATCCGACAGTCGAGCAGCTTTGTCAGGACCGGGATTCCAGACGACGGTGGAGTCGCTCCCCACGGACTTGAGCTTGCGGCTGCCAGCGGGTGTGACAATGGTCAAAGGTTCTCCGCTCTCGTAAATCCTGTCGGTTTCCCCTTCAAAATACACAGGGCCTTCCTGGCTGAAATACTCCCAGTTTCTGAGGGTATCAATATAGTTGCTGCTCCCCAGGCCCAGGACGCGGCTCCTGGAAATGTCGGATGTGGGGAAGTAGCTGTGCAGGGCCTGGCTGAACGCCAATGGATCACTACCGAGGTTGGTCGTCGTCAGCGCCACCTGGCAGCCGCGAATGGAAAAGCTGAAGGTAATGAGGGCAATCGCGTGGCCGGTCCACACTTCCGCGAAATCTTCGTTGGCGTCAAGTGACAGACTGATTTCAACCTCGTGAGCACTTTCCCGAACGTCCTCCAGCTTCCAGAGGGCCGTTCGGGCGAAACCGTGGGCGCTGTCCGTGTGAATCCTTTTCCGGACTTCCGGCGCATTTCTGGCAGGATCTCCGAACCAGGGCCAGCACACCGGAATTCCGCCCCGAATGGCTCGCCCCGGCTCCAGGCGTGCGGTGTCACTGAGAAACAGCCAGTCGGCTTCACCCCGGGGTGCAAAGTGGGTCAGGTGAGCCCCTTGCAGAAAAATGGTCGCCCGGAATAGGGGGTGGTGAACATCCAACGCTTCGAGTTGCCCGATGGTTTTCCAGCGCGTAAAGGACCACTGGCCGGGAGAGAGTGAGAGTGGCGGTCGGTTACTGCTTTCAGACATGGTTCGGATCTAGATCTTCTGGGTTAACGGTATTTGCTTACACAGAGAGTAAATTAAAACTCCCTCCCCGGCGAGAACTGCGAATAAAATACGACCAGGTACACAGGGAGCACTCAATGGATCAGTCAGTTGTTATTCCCATCACCGCCCCGCGACTCGACCAGAAGAATTCTGATACGGCGATGGGTGTCGTCGCTAATGGCGACTGTGCTGTGGAGTCGGAAGCAGCCAACCGCAGGCCTATCGATCATCAATGGCTGGAGGACGTTGCCGATGGACTTAGTGAACACGGCTGGATGACGCTGGATGTCCGCGAACGGCTTGGTCCGGCCTTATTGGCAGCCCTGGCTTCAGAGGTGGCAGTGCTGGATCGGTCGGATGCCATGAAAAGTGCCGGGGTCGGTCGAGGCAGCGAGCTCGTGCGAGACCGTTCCGTTCGCCGGGATCGAATTGCCTGGCTCCAGGGTGCCACAGTGCCCCAGGCCTCTCTTTTTGAGTTCTTTGAAGAGATACGCTCCGGGCTCAATCAAAGGTTGTTCCTGGGTCTGAAACGCTTCGAGAGCCATTATGCGACCTATCATCCGGGTGACTTCTACAAAAAGCACCTGGACAGCTTCCGGGGGCGCGCCTCCCGTGTCGTCAGCCTGGTACTTTATCTGAATGACGATTGGCGAGCCGAGGACGGCGGGGAGCTGCGCGTATTCAACCGGGACAGCGAGAACGAAATCTGTGGCCAGGTTTTGCCGGAAGCGGGTCGAATGGCGTTGTTTCTGAGCGAAGAGATTCCTCACGAGGTTCTGCCCGCCCATCGCACGCGGTACAGTCTGGCGTGCTGGTTCCGACAGGATGAAGTGCCCCTGCCGCTTTAACGAAGCGTCCTATTGCCGACTTTCGGAAATGTCGTTGTAGTCAGCAAACCCTTTTGCTACTATGCGCGCCGCTTTCAGGGAATTGTCCTGAAACGCCGTTATGGTGGCCCCATTGGTGCCTCCGCAACATGAAACCGTGAACCCGGTCAGGCCCGGAAGGGAGCAGCCGCAGCGGTGGAATTGTGTGCCGGAGTGTCGCTGGTGGGGTCACCCCCAGTTTCCCCGTCTTTTTTCTACTTCTCTGATTTTCTACGGTCTGAACGCTTTTTCAGTGCACGTTCTCGGTCGATCTTTGCTTCTTCTCAAGTCGGGTCCATGCTAAGGTTAAGCCCGTTTTTCACTGCAGTTGACGGATCATGAGCTACCAGGTACTTGCCCGCAAATGGCGCCCCCGCACGTTTGAAGACATGGTGGGCCAGGAACATGTTCTCCAGGCACTGATTCATGCCCTGGAGAATCAGCGCCTGCACCATGCATACCTGTTTACCGGTACCCGGGGTGTCGGTAAAACCACCATTGGCCGGCTGCTGGCACGGTGCCTGAACTGCGAGACGGGAATAACCCCCAGGCCATGTGGCGAGTGCTCAAGCTGCATGGAGATCCAGGAGGGGCGGTTCGTTGACCTGATTGAGATCGACGCCGCATCGCGAACCGGCGTGGACGACATGCGGGAACTCACTGACAACGTTCAGTATGCGCCCACCCGCGGTCGGTATAAGGTGTACCTCATTGACGAGGTCCACATGCTGACCAACCAGTCCTTTAACGCGTTCCTGAAAACCCTGGAAGAGCCCCCGGAACACGTCAAGTTCCTGCTCGCTACCACCGATCCCCAGAAACTCCCGGTGACGGTGCTGTCCCGCTGCCTGCAATTCAATCTGAAGCGAATGACCCCGGAACACATTGCGGGTCATCTCCAGCACGTATTGACCGAAGAGCAGGTCCCGTTTGAAGAACCTGCGCTATGGCTGTTGGCCCGAGCGGCCGATGGCAGCATGCGTGACGCTCTCAGTCTGACCGATCAGGCCATTGCCTTTGGTAACCAGAAACTGGCGGCAAGCGACGTCAGCAATATGCTCGGTACCATCGATCAGCGTGATATAGAACGGCTGGTTAATGCCCTGGTGGACCGGGATGGCCCTGGTTTGCTCTCGGAGATCAATCGCATCTCCGACTTCGCACCCGATTACAGTGTCATTCTTGCCGACCTCTTGTCTCTGTTCCATCGGGTAACCATGGAACAGGTCGTGCCCGGCAGTGCAGACAATGCCCTGGGGGATGCCGCCCAGGTCCAGACGCTGGCCCGAAAGCTGAGTGCCGAAGACGCCCAACTTTTCTACCAGGCTGCGCTCATGGGACGCAAGGATCTGGCTGTGACGCCGGACGCGCGCATGGGTTTTGAGATGACTCTGCTGCGAATGTTGGCCTTCCGGCCGGGTGCCGATCGACGGGGACCGCCCGCTGTGAGTTCTGGTGGGCAATCCGGGGGGCGGTCGTCCCTCGATGAACCCGACCCTGCGCCCGCCTCAACGGCTGAGTCGTCAGTACACGTTGCGGCCAAACCTGCTCCTGAACCGGAGCCAGAAGATAGCGCTCCTGTTCATCAGGCTGTTGAGGAGGCGCCGAAGCGTGCGGGTGAACCCCCACAGCCCACACCAGCACACAGTATCGACGAATCGCACGACGAATCCTGGCTTGCCAGTCTCGATGCCCAAGCGGCCGCTGAGTCGGTAACCGAACCGGAACCGAACGTTGCCAGTGTCCCGTCGGAGTCCCGCCTCCCGGACGATACCTCCGAGCCCGTGCCTGATTCCGGACCCTCGCTGGCCGACGAGCGGGACGAGGTTGACGCGCCGCTTCCGGATCAACCCGAAGCCCCGGCAGCTCCAAAGGAGGTGTCTTTGCCTCAGTTGGAAGGCGAGTTTGTCTGGGAGCGTGATTTCAGATCGCTCGGTATTGTGGGCATGCCGGGAAATTTGGCCAGCCATGGAGCGCTGTCCTGGCAAGGTGATACCGTTGTCCTGACTATCGATGACGGGCATGCGCGTCTTCTGAACGAAAGGCACGAAGAAAAGATTCTGGCTGGCTTGAGAAATCGTTTTGGTGCTACCACTGAATTACGTGTGGAGCCCGGTGACCCCGGGCCTCATACGCCAGCGGCTTACGAGGAACGTCAGCGGAAAGCCCGCCAACAGGCGGCGGAAGAGGCAATCCGCAAGGATCCGGCCGTCCAGTCGATCGTTGAACGTTTTGAGGCGCGGGTAGTCGAAGACAGTATCCGGCCAATCGAGACAAGCAGGAGGTAACAGCATGATGAACAACATGGGCGACCTGATGAAAAAAGCCCAGCAGATGCAGGAAGAGATGCAGAAGGCCCAGGAAGAGATTGCCAGGGCCGAGGTCACCGGCGAAGCGGGTGCCGGATTGGTCAAAGTGACCATGAACGGTCGTCACGATGTGCGCAAGGTCGAAATTGATCCCTCGCTCTTGTCGGAAGAGAAAGAAATACTGGAGGACCTGCTGGCGGCGGCTGTCAATGACGCCGTACGACGGGTCGAAGCGAACCAGAAGGACAAGATGTCCGGAATGATGTCCGGCATGGGCATGCCCCCTGGCTTCAAGATGCCGTTCTGAACCCTGTGCGTTTCGTTGTCTGGAAGTTTGAGGATGTCTAATGGCCTTCAGCCCGCTCGTAGATGAACTGGTGGAATCGCTTCGGTGCTTGCCTGGAGTAGGGCAAAAGACCGCTCAGCGCATGGCGTTTCACTTGCTGGAACGGGGGCGCACAGGTGGCAGCCGGCTTTCGGATGCTCTGAGTAATGCCATGACTGGCGTGAGGCGATGTGACAGTTGCCAGAATTTCGCGGATACCGAGATCTGCGGAATCTGTGACAATACCGCCCGACGCACCGGTACACTTTGCGTGGTTGAGAGCCCCTCTGACCTGCTGGCCATTGAACAAGCTGGCGACTACCGCGGTGGCTATTTCGTCCTGATGGGCCATCTTTCGCCCATTGATGGGGTGGGCCCGGAAGAAATCGGCATCGAGCGCTTGATTAATCGTGTGAACGCGGAGGGCATCACCGAGCTTATACTGGCGACCAACCCGACGGTAGAGGGCGAAGCTACCGCCCATTACATTGCCGATCGGCTCGATGGTCGCGATATCCTCATCACTCGCCTTGCCCACGGCATTCCAGTGGGAGGCGAGCTGGGTTATGTAGACGGCTTTACCCTGACGCACGCTTTCCGCGGACGCAAACCACTCTCCGAATAAAACAACACCAGGCTCTTTTATGACAGGTTCGAATCCGGCTGTTGACGTTCCCCCGTCGCCAGACACCATTCACTGGCTTCGGGAACCCGCGGCGCTGGACCAGTGGCTTGAAAATGTCAGGGGTGAGCCCTTGGCGCTGGACACCGAATTTGAGCGTGTGAACACTTTCTACCCCATACCCGGCCTGGTCCAGCTCGGCTTCCAGGGGGACTTTCGCCTCGTTGATCCTGAGGTGGCAGAGGCCTCGGCCCGTTTCCGGGAAGTGCTTGAGGATCCGGAAACGCCAAAATTGCTTTACGCCATGAGTGAAGATCTGGAACTGTTCCGTCAGTGGCTGGGCATACAGCCCCAAGGCGTTCTGGATCTTCAAATTGGCGCGGCTATGGCGGGAGCTGGCTTTTCTCTGGGGTATGCGCGCCTGGTCGAATCCCTGTTCGGAGCAACGCTGGACAAATCCGCTACCCGGTCCGATTGGCTGGCAAGGCCATTGTCTGCGGCCCAGGAACGATACGCTGTCGATGATATTCGGTTCCTTGAACCGATGTATCGGTGGCTCTTGGAGCGTTTGCAGGAGCGGGGTCTCGTATCGGCGTTTACCGAGGAATCTGAGCGGTTTGCCACCGAGCTCGGCCAGCAGGATGATCCCCGTAATCATTACCTGAAGCTACGCGGGGGATGGACGCTGACGCCGCAGCAGCAAGGTGTCTTGCGGGAACTCGTGCATTGGCGCGAGCAGGAGTGCCAGCGCCGTGACCGTCCCCGTAACCGGGTACTGGCCGATCCCCTCCTGATTGCCATTGCGGAGAAAATGCCTCAGTCGATCGGAGCAATCTCCAACATTCAGGGCGTTCCTTCGGGGGCGGTGCGACGGTACGGCGACACCCTGCTGCAACTTGTCGAAAAAGGCCGGACCGCGGATAATTCCGGCCTCCAGCGTATAGCGCCCCCGTTAACCCGTGATCAGCAAGCGTACTTCAAGTTGCTGAAGCGCCTGTTTGTAAAGTCTGCCGAAGACGCGGACATACCGGTGGAATTGCTGGCGCCGCGAAAGCGCCTGGAGAAAGTCGTCCAGGAACGTAATCTGGCTGATCAGCCGTTTTTTCAGGGCTGGCGTGAGGAAATTCTGGCACCCGCGAGGGCCGACATCGAGGAATTACTGGCATCATGAAAGAACGGGAATTTGTTTCTGTTTTCCGCAGCAGCAAGAAAAACAACACCTATCTCTTTGTGCGTCGTGGGCAGGTCTGGGAGGATCTACCGGAGAGTCTCCGGGGGATTTTCGGCCAGCCGGTACACTCGATGGACCTGGTCATGACGCCGGATCGAAAATTGGCGCGGACCACAGGCAAACAGGTACTGGACGCGCTGGCAGAGAAGGATTTCTACCTGCAAATGCCCGAGGAGCAGGACAGTTACGTGGTTGATTTTCGGAAAAAGCTGGAGCGTCGCGACCGATGATAGCCCAGATTCCCTTCTGGCAGCGAAAACGCCTCGAAGAAATGAGTGCGGCTGAATGGGAATCCCTGTGCGACGGGTGCGGCAAATGCTGCCTGAACAAGCTTGAAGACGAGGACACGGGCGAGGTCTATCACACCGATCTGGTCTGCCGGTACATGGATGAAGCAACCTGTCGGTGCACCGTATACTCCGAGCGGCTGAAGAAGGTGCCCGGTTGTACAGTGCTGACAGCCGATACCGTCACCGACTACCATTGGCTTCCATACACCTGTGCTTACCGCACATTGGCCGAAGGCAGGCCGCTGGCGGACTGGCATCCCTTGCGTAGCGGAGACCCTGCCACGGTCCATGAGGCGGGTGTGTCCATCCGGGGCAAGGTCGTTCCGGAGGATCAGGTGCCTGAAGAGGACTGGGAAGAACACATCATTCACTGGATTATTTAATGATCGATACTGACGCACAATTGGCCTACGGGATTTTCTGGGCCGCCTACGCCATTGCTTTCGTTGTGTTCTTTTACATGATGAAGCGTTTGTTCCGATATCTGCCCTTCTATGGGGTGCGAACCCTTTTACTCGCTGCCTTGGTGGCGTTGTTGCTCACGCCGGTCGAATCGCCCGAATTCACGGACTGGTGGATACCCGCCTGGCTGTATGGGGGCTATGAGTTGATTCTTGGAGAAGCAGAGGCGGCGGGTAGAGCGCTCTTCAATCTCGGAATCGCGGCCCTTGTCATGCTTCTGGTCTGGGTTCTGGATCTCGTGCGTTATCGCCTGAAAAGGCGCTAATGTGGCCATTCGGTACCATTGAAGGGGCTCATTCTCGAGAGCAACGATGCCAAAACTCCTGACGCTGTTAATCTTTACCGTCACCGTGTTTCCGGCCACTGTTCACGCTCAGGAAATGCCAGCGCCGGCCCTGTCTGCGTCGTCCGATGTCAGAATCATCGTCGACATATCCGGATCGATGAAGGAAAACGATCCGGATAACCTGCGGCAACCGGCAGTCAGGCTGCTGGCCCGTATGATTCCTGATGGCACAACGGCCGGTCTCTGGACCTTTGGCCAATATGTGAACATGCTGGTTCCACACCGCTCCGTTGGTGCAGACTGGCGTGAACAGGCCGTTGAACGGTCTCGCCAAATCAATTCCGTTGCGCTCAGAACCAATCTGGGCGAAGCCATTGAAGTGGCCAGCGACAGCTATTATTCCACCGATGGCCTTGAGAACACCCATTTCATTTTGCTGACCGATGGCAACGTCGATATTTCAGACGACGCGCAGGTTAATCTGCGAGAAGAGAACCGGATACTGGAATCTCTGGTGGTGGATCTGGCGGAGCAGGGTGCCACCTTTCACCCCATCGCGTTATCAGCGCAGGCGGACGCGGAATTTCTGAGAAAGCTCGCCCGCAAGTCCGGGGGGCGATTTCAGATTGCCGATACGGCAGACGCGCTGAATCGGGTGTTTCTGGAAGCGTTGAATACGGCCGTACCGCAGGAGCAGATACCCATTGTCGGTAATGCCTTCTCTGTCGATGAGGGGGTGACCGAATACACAGCCCTTGTGTTTTGGGGCGAGCGGGAAACCCGCGAAACGCGCCAGTTAGAGCTGATTCGGCCGGATGGAAGAACGATTAACCTCCAGGAATTGCCTGATAACATCCGGTGGGCGCGGGAAGCAGGTTACGATCTGATGACGGTCAGCGAACCAATGTCGGGTGATTGGCGTATCAATGGCGAACTGGGCGAGGGTAGCCGGGTGACCGTTGTCAGTGATCTGAGGATGGCGGTGAGTCCGGTACCCCCGACGTTTTCTGAAGCGGAACCCATCAAACTGGACATCGCGTTCTTTGAGGGTGGGGAGAGAATCACCGATCCCGATTTCCTGCAGGTTCTCGAGGTCAGGCTCAGTATTACGTCCGAGGACGGCCTGAGCGGCACCAAGGTGCTCTCTGCTGACCAGCCACCGAAGAATGGTGTTTTTTCAGACACAATCGGAAAGTTGCCGGCACCCGGTCTTTACCAACTGGAGATAATCGCCGACGGCCAGACATTCGGCCGGAAGTTCAGCACCCGTGCCGGGTTCGTCTCCGAGGACTCGACGGCAGAAGGGCAGGCCGATGCAGAGCCTCATCAGACGGCTATGGCTGGCGAGCCCGACCCTGGAGCGTCCGTCGAGCAGGAGGAGCCGGGCGGAGAGTCGGACTCCATCCCCGAACCCGAGGCCCCAGTAGCGTCGGCGATCACCAGTCCGATCGACATCAGTGACGTTGAGGAGCCCGAGACCGTGGCAGCTCGACCTGCCGGACTGGAAGACGATGCTGTGAGTGGCTTGCCGGTGCCTTTCTGGGCGATCGGAGCAGGTATGGGGGGCGTGGGACTGATGGCGCTTGTTGGGCTGGCGATGAAAAGGCGTCAGGCCCAGCGGTCGGAACAGGCAAGGGCGGCGGCAGAGCGGGAGACCGTGGCGGATCTCGACGAAGAAGTGTCGGAACCTGAAGCGAGCGAAGCAGAACAGCCTATTGAAGCGCCTGCGGATGACGGGGAGGAGGCCATCCCTGAACTCGACAACACGGTGGAAGAAGGCAGGCAGGCCGATGAAGAAGAGTTCGGGCTGGATGATTTCGATCTTTCGGAATTCGATGACCTCCCCGAGTACGATGAGAAGGATTCCGAACGCAAGCGCGACGAGCTCCAACCGAAACCCGAAGATTCAGATCAGAAAAAGTAACCAACAGGATATTTAACATGAAGTTTACCGGTACCGAGAATTATGTAGCCACCGATGACCTGCAGATGGCCGTCAACGCGGCAATTTCTCTTCAGCGCCCGCTGCTGATCAAAGGCGAGCCCGGAACCGGCAAGACACTGCTGGCCGAGGAAATGGCTGCCGCACTGGGTATGCGGTTGATTCCCTGGCACATCAAGTCGACCACCAAGGCCCAGCAGGGACTGTATGAGTACGATGCCGTTTCCCGTCTGCGGGATTCCCAGCTTGGCGATGAGAAGGTCAAGGACATCAGCAACTACATCGTGAAGGGCAAGCTCTGGGAGGCGTTTGAAGCCGAGGAGCAGGTCGTGCTGTTGATCGATGAAATTGACAAGGCTGACATCGAGTTCCCCAACGACCTCCTGCTCGAGCTGGATCGCATGGAGTTCTTCGTCTACGAAACCCAGCAAACCGTGAAGGCCCGACAGCGCCCCATCGTGGTCATTACCAGCAATAACGAGAAGGAACTGCCGGACGCATTCCTTCGCCGCTGCTTCTTCCACTACATCAGCTTCCCCGACCACGACACAATGAAAGACATTGTCGATGTTCACTTTCCGGGACTGCAGCAGGAAATTGTTCGGGATGCCCTGGAAGTCTTCTTTGACGTGCGCAAGGTTCCCGGTCTGAAGAAAAAACCGTCCACCTCTGAATTGATTGATTGGCTGAAGTTGCTGATGGCGGACGAATTGTCTGCGAAAATGCTTCAGGAGAAAGACACGAGTTCGGCACTGCCGCCTTTGTATGGCGCACTGGTGAAAAACGAGCAGGATGTTCACCTGCTGCAAAAACTGGCTTTCATGGCCCGTCGTCGCAGCTGATATTCAGCAAGAGTCTCGTTTTATGTTGATTGATTTTTTTCTCGAAGTGCGGCGGGCGAAGGTGCCCGCCAGTCTACGCGAGTTCCTGGACCTTCTGGAGGCTCTTCAGAATCGTCTGGCGTTTGCCGACATGGAAGATTTTTATTACCTGGCGCGTTTGTGTCTGGTAAAGGATGAGCGTCATTTCGACAAGTTCGACCGTGCGTTCAAGGCCTACTTTGAAGGCATCGAGAATCTTGAAGATCTGATGGAGATGCTGATCCCGGATGACTGGCTGCGCGCCGAGTTCGAAAAGCATCTGTCTGAGGAAGATAAAGCCAAAATCGATTCTTTGGGCGGACTTGAGGAACTCATTGAGACCTTCAAGAAGCGCATGGAAGAGCAGAACGAGCGGCACGCCGGTGGCAACAAATGGATTGGCACGGGTGGAACCTCGCCATTTGGTGCGGATGGCTACAATCCCGAAGGCTTTCGTATCGGCCAGAAGAACGGTCGTCACGGACGAGCTGTCAAAGTCTGGGAGAAGCGTGCCTTCAAGGATCTGGATGACAGCATCACCCTGGGTATCCGGAACATCAAAGTTGCCCTGCGTCGGCTTCGGAAGTTCGCCCGCCAGGGCGCGGCCGATCAGCTTGATATGGATGACACCATCCGGTCGACTGCCCGAAATGCGGGGTACCTCGATCTGAAAATGGTGCCGGAGCGGCATAATGCCGTGAAAGTGCTTATTTTCTTCGATGTTGGTGGCTCGATGGATCCGCATATCCGGGTGTGCGAGGAGTTATTCTCGGCGGCGCGTCTTGAGTTCAAACACATGGAGTACTTTTACTTCCACAACTTCATTTACGAGAGTGTCTGGACCAACAACATTCGGCGGATGAACGAGACCACCAGCACTTACGACATCCTTCACAAATACTCACCGGACTACAAAGTCATTTTCGTGGGGGATGCCACCATGGCGCCCTATGAGATTTCCCACCCGGGTGGTTCGATCGAACACTGGAACGAGGAAGCTGGTGCAACCTGGTTTCAGCGGATCTCGGATCATTTCCGCAAGGTGGTATGGCTTAACCCGTTGCCCGAGAGTTATTGGGGGAATGGGGGCTCACTGGGTATGACGCGCCAATTGGTCGAGGATCATATGTACCCGCTGACCATCGACGGCCTCGAATCGGCCATGAAGCATCTGAGCAAATAAAAAAAGCCGATGCGGTTGAGGGCATCGGCCAAGCTCGGCATATCAAACGGGGTTTCCCATATGGGTTCCCCGCAATCACTGTTAGGCAATTCCAGGGCCATGAATAAAAAGCGCCTAAAAAACAATGCACTGACAGTTCCGATTTCCAAACAATAAAACACTGTCACATTTCCCTTCCTATACCTGTCAAAAAAACCGACACTCCTTGAAGTTCCTTCTGCGAATTTGCATTTGGTGATCTGGATACCGTTCTTGCGCGTTACCAAGTGTTACGATTTCTGCCAGCTTGTTACATAACAATGCCCGTCACCAGGATGGCAGGAGGCAGACACGGCATTATGTTCGGCAAAAAATCAACACCAAAGCGCCGGGTAAGCGCCTGGAGCGCGTTGCTTACCGGCATAGTGAGCCTGGGCGCAGTATCCCAGTGGGCGTTCGCAGCAGCCGTCGACCAGGACATAGAACAACTGCGGGCACAGGTTTCGGAGCATTCCGCTCAGGTGTTTGCTCTTGAGCAGAAGCTCCTCCACCCGGCGGACACGCGGATGGCAGTTTTCCTGACACTCGGCAGCCGAGAGGCTCTGGACCTGGATTCCATCGAGTTGTTTGTTGACGGCCAACCCGTTGTTTCCCACCTCTACTCCGACAGGGAGAGGGGCTCCCTGGAGGCTGGCGGCATTCAGCAGTTGTTCGTGGGCAACCTCTCGAACGGCGAACATGAGCTGAAGGCGGTCGTTACCGCACGTTCGGCGAAGGATCATTTTGTTCGTCGCGAAACCATCCACCGATTCCTGAAACGTCCTGGCACCTTGCGGCTTCAGATGAGTCTGGAGGCGCAGGCACCCAGTTACGAACCCCGAGTATCGTTTGTCGAGTGGAAGTAACCGCCATGATGCGCCAGATTCTCAAATCCTCCTTATGCGCAACATGCACGCTCCTACTGTGGGCGTGGGCTTCTCCCAGCCTGGCCGGGGCTGGCCAAGTGCCGCCCGAGCTTCAGACGGGGTTGGCGAAGTATGCGTTGGCAACCGACCGGATTTATCCGGTTCTCGGGTTCGTCGACAGTCTGGAGGGCGATTCCGCCGCCTTTCTCAGGGCCCGCTTGCTGCTGGAAAGTGGTCGCACGGAGGCGGGTTTGGCAGCACTCCGGCAGGTTGCGAAAGAGCACCATCACCGTGGGGAGGCAGCATTGCTTCTGGGCCGGAGTCTGTTAGCACAGGAGCAGTTCCTGGAGGCAGAGAACTGGCTCGAAAAGGCGGTTCGTTTCGGGTTTGGCGAGACGCGGCAACAGGCGTCCTACGAACTGGCGGAGATCGCGAGAAAGGCCGGGCGAGCGGACAGGGCAGGTCAGATCCTGGCAGGAATGGAGGAAGGCTACTGGGCGGCGGTGGGGTACCTGAACCTTTCTTCCGATTATGCCAGGGAGGATCTGAACCCGACCCGTGCACTGGTAGCGCTCAGGGTGGCATTGGCCATGGCCGAGAAAGACAGTGTGGGCGATCGCAGTCGTCATCTGAAAAGCCGTCTGTTGGTTCGCGCGGGCTATCTGGCGTTTCAGAACGACGAGTACGAGAAAGCCATCGGTTTCCTTGAAAAGATACCGCTGGAAAGTTACAGCACTCCACAGGCGCTCTACCTTCATGGGTTGGCCCTGGCTGCCAAGGGAAACCATCGCGCCTCCATGCAAAGCTGGCATCGAGCGAAGAAATACCCGCTTGCCTTCCCGGGCGTGGCCGATGCGTGGATCGGCATGGGCCGCGGTTTCGACCTGTCCGGCTACCTAGGGCAGGCCGGTGAGGCCTACCTGGCGGCCAATGCCGCCTATGAGAGCGAGCGCGTCACACTTCGAAAGCTGGCCGACCGTATTCGTCAGCAGGGTGCCTATAAAGCCCTGGTGGAGGACGCCCGGGACTCCGACCTTGAATGGTTTTTGGCGGATAGCCGGACGTTGACCCAGCCGCGAATGGCCTACCTTCTTGAGTTCGTTGAGAATCCCGAGGCACAGCAAAGCGTAAGGCGGGTCGCTGATCTGAAAGATCTGTCGCGGACTCTGGAACGACAAAGAAGCGATCTGACCATTTTCGTCCAGGCGCTGGAAGACCAGATCGCAACGCTGGAGGCGGAAGGCGGCAGGGCGGCTGCCAACCTGAATAGCCAACAAGAATCGCTCAGAAGTGCCCTCAAGCGGCTGGAGGGTGCAAACCTGAGCGCGGAACAGAAACAGCGGGTTCGTAGTATGGCGGAAACGCTGTCTGCGTCTGGAAGCAGCCTGGAAGCCTTCGCAGCTCGAATCAAGACTCGCCCATCAGCGCTCAGGGAACAACTTCGTCAGGCGCGGGGGTTGAAAGCAAAGACCGGGGAGTTCCAGGAACGGGTTGCCCGCCTGATCCGTCGATCCGAGGAACTTCTGGACGAGCGAGCCCTGGATTTCGTGGAAGAACAGGACCGTCGAATGGCTTTTTCGCTGGATAAGACCGAGCAGCAAATCGCCCATTTGTATGAGTACCTTGCTCTGGAGAATCTTCAGGAGGGCAAGCGGTGAAACGTCCGACCTTCGCGTTTCTTTGCCTGGTACAGCTGACTGCTCCGGCGTTGGCGCAGGAATCGTTCCGGGTCGAGCTCGGACGGGATGGCGAGACCATCGGGGATATGCGCCCGGTATTTCTCAAGTTTGAGTCCCGGCCCCTGCCTGCGATCTCTCCCGCCGAAGTCGCACGCCGCTACCAGCGGCTGTTTGACTCCTCTGATGAACCGGAAGTTCGGATTGATGCCCTGAACCGCCTCACTAACATTCGGGACCGATCCGGACAGGATGTCGGGTTTTCTCCGGAGGAAGAGGCGCGTGTTTACCGCGAGGTGATCGACAGTTACGAGTCCATCCTCTCCCGCGGGTCCTACAGTGGTCGATTGGATGAGCTGCTTTACCAGATGGCCAAGGCGCATGCTTTAACCGGACAGGCCGGCCAGTCCATTGATCGGCTGAAACAGCTGGTAGGCCTTTACCCCAAGTCCGACCTGGTGCCCGAAGCGCGGTTCCGGATCGCAGAGTCAGCGTTTTCTGCGGGGGATTATGCCGAGGCAGAATCGGTCTATCTCACCTTGATCGAGTCTATAGAGCCGGGCCCGCTGAAGACAAAGGCCGGGTACATGTTGGGCTGGAGTCAGTTCAAGCAGGGGCCGTCGGCCTGGGAACGCTCAGCCGAGACTTTCCTGTCGGTACTTGATGAGTTTTTGCCAACGCCGGACAGTATTCAGAACGTCGAGCCGTCCAGTGTGGACACAATTGACGATACCTTCCGGGTTCTGGCGTTGATGGCAGCACGAAAGCAGGGTCCCGAGAGTCTCCTGGCATGGCTTGAGCTTGAGGGCGCACCGAAAAGGCATTGGGCGTACCTGCTGTTCGACCGCCTCGCGGATTACTATGCAATTCGCGGTGAATTCGAGGCAAGCGTGCGAGCCAATCGGGCATTCGTTCGGCATTCCCCGGATCACCCGATGACCCCTCTCTTCATGGCACAGATAGCTGAGGTGTGGGAGCGCGCCGGCGAACCCTCCCGGGTCCGGGAAGCCCGGGCGGATTACGTGGCCATGTTTGGGGCGGCCGATCGCTACGCGACGCTTTCCACTTCTGATCAGCAACGCTGGCAGCAGTTCAGTCGCCGGCTGGCTGATTTTTACTATGAGCGGGGGGCGACGGCCTTCCAAAATGGTTCCCTTGAAAGCGGGCGCGCTGCATTTTCCACTTCCGCCCAGTACTACGAGGAGCTCGCGGAACGCAGCGAATCCGACAACGCCCTTCTCAGGCTGGCCGGCGATGCCCGGCTGCAATCCGGTGAATACGCAGCAGCGCTGTCCGATTTTCAGCAAGCCGCCTATGGGAACAAGAACTACGAGGAAGCCGACGACGCAGGTTGGGCGGCCGTGGTGTTGGTCAGGGAGGGCGTCGACGGCTCAAGTCGGACGCCGGAATTCCAGCCGGACCTGGCCCAGCTTTCCGAGGAAGCCGACCGGTTTGAGGAGTATTTCGCCGGGGATCACCGTCTGCCCGGTTTAACGGCGGATCTGGCATCACGATGGTTGGCGGCGGGTGATCCGGAGCGCGCTCTCAATTATGGCGAAAAAACGGTCAAGAATGAGCGTGCCTCGGCGACCGAACGGTACGCGGGCTGGCTCGCCATCGCCAACGTCAGGCAGCAGGGAGGCGAGTATGCCCTTGCCGAGCGCGCCTGGAATCGTGTTCTGGACGTGTCGGAGGAAAGCACGTTTGATGGCGTGGAGGCGGATGAACGCGCATCGATCCGGAAGCAACTGGCGACGGCTATCTATCGTCAAGGTGAGCAGGCTGCGACGCGGGGCGACGTTGCCATCGCCGTGGACCATTTCAAAAGGGTGGGGAACGCGCTACCGAACTCGGATATTGCCATCAGGGGGCGTTACGACGCGGCCAATACCCTGTTGAAGGCTTCGGAATGGTCGACCGCCATTAACGAACTCCGCCTTTTTCGCCAGGATTTCCCGCAGCATCGGTTGACCGAAGAAGTCAGTGCCAAGCTGGTTCATGCCTACGTGGCCTCTGGTCAGCCAGTCTCTGCGGCCCGGGAACTGATGGACGCGGCGGAAGTGGTGGAGAACCCCTGGCCAATGAAGCTGAGAGCGGCATCGCTTTTTCACCAGGCCGAGGATACCGCCAACCGCAATCGATTGTACCGGGAATACCTGGTTGCGCATAAAAGCGCCAATACCGCTGACCAGCACCTTGAAATGCAGACCATGCGTTATCGCCTGATTCAAAGTGGCGACGAATCGGTTGATCTGCAGCAAGATCTGGTTGACCAAGAGCTGGCAAGCCAATGGCACTCCGACGACACGCTCGCCTGGGCGGCCCGAGCCTCTCTGGCCCTTGGCGCAAGGGCAGCTGCGACGTTTGCCGGTATTGAGCTGAGTCATCCGTTACCGGCATCTCTCGATCAGAAACAGCGGGCGCTGGAGATCGCCCGCCAACGTTTTGTTGATGCGGAAAGGCTTGGGGGCGAGGCGGTTCGGTCGGAATCGCTGTATCGCCGCGCTGAGTTATATCGCGTATTGGCGAAGGATCTGATGGCATCGTCGGTTCCCTCTGACTTGAATGAACTCGAAACGATGCAGTACCAAATGCTTCTGGAAGAAGAGGCGTTTCCCTTCGAAGAGAAAGCTATCCGTCTGCATTCGGAAAACCACCAACGTGTTGCCGCCCGCGGTTACGACGCGTGGATAGGGAAGAGCCTCGGTGTGCTTGCGAAGCTGAATCCCGGTCGTTACGACCGGTCGGTCCGCTGGATGACATGGAGATTGGAGGTCAAAGATGATGCTGGATAAGAGCCCGGTGCGCCTTGCCGTTCTGATACTGGGGTTCGTGTTTCTTGCGGGCTGTTCAGCGCCAGCTGTGAAGGAACCGGAGCGCGTCAGCCCTGAACTGGCAATGGAATATGCCCGGGAGGGCAAGCAGGCCTACGAGCAGGGCCGAAAGCGGGAAGCGGAGCAGGCCTGGCAAAAGGCGGTGGAGCTCAACCCTGAGGACCCGGTTGTCGTCAACAACCTCGCGTTGTTGCTCCAGGAAGAGAAGCGTTTCACCGAAGCCGCTTCCCTTCTGGAGCAAGGAATACAACATTCGCCGGAAGTGGCTGAGCTGCATTACAACCTTGCCGTCATTTCCGAGCTCTATCTGATCGATCTTGAGACGGCATTGGCCCATTACCAGAAGTACCGGGAGATTTCTGGTGAGGAGGACAAGACGGTGGCCGGATGGATCGCAGACCTGCAGCGGAGGCTGGACTGAATCATGGGATACCGGATGACGTTTGGCAAACCCCGCCTGGCTTTGAAGGCGACCGTCGTGGCATTGCTTGCAGCCGGTCCCGCTGGCCTTCTGGCGTCGGAGTTGTCGGACGATGCCACTCCCGAGGGAAACCCTCTGACGGTTGAGGGTATTTCGGCGCGGATTGGCGAGGATAACCCGAGAGTTCTCTACATCCTTCCCTGGCAGGCGCCGAGCCTTCCTCGCAGGCCAAGACAAGAACTCGACAGCACGGCCCCGGTGCTCCTGCAACCGGTCAACCCGGTTGCAATGGAACAACACCGGGTATTTCGACAAACCCTTAACCCCCTGGTTCTGAATCCCGGTCGGGATTCAACCGTGACGATGCAGTAACAACGGAGAACAAACATGCTGGATACAGTACTTCGGTTTTTTCAGGATGGTGGCCCTTTCATGTACCCCATTGCGGTGGTCCTCGCCGTGGGGCTTGCGATTACCCTGGAACGATTTTTCTATCTGGCTTCCGTTCGACGCCGGAACCGGATGGCGTTTGAGAAGGGAATTCTGCCTCTTCTCCAGAAACGGGATTACCAGCGCGCCATGAAGGCCGCCAGCAGCTCAGATAGTGCGATCGCGTCCATCATGGGGGCGGGCATTGGCCGCCTTCTGAACAACAGTCGCCGTGAAGACATTGAGTACGCTATGGAAGAGGGGCTGATGGAAGTTCTTCCCCGGCTCGAAAAGCGGACCCAATACCTGGCGACTCTGGCCAATATCGCGACCCTGCTCGGATTGCTGGGGACAATCATTGGTCTCATCTCGGCGTTTACCGCGGTTGCTGCAGCAGACCCGTCACAAAAGGCGAGCCTGCTGTCGGAGAGTATCTCCGTTGCCATGAATACCACCGCTTTCGGTTTGATGTCCGCCATTCCACTTCTGATGTTCCACGCACTGCTCCAAACCCGGACCAATGAAATCGTGGACAGCTTCGAGATGGCTGGCGTCAAGCTGCTCAATATCATTTCTGATTCGAAAACGACGGGCGCCGTTGCCTGATGATTGGAAACGGGTTTTGGGTCGAAAACAGCATGGATGAGTCTGTATGAGACGCCGACATCGCAAATTCGCCAGTTCACCCGATCTGGACATTACACCGTTCATGAACCTGATGATCGTGCTCGTTCCGGTTCTGTTATTGGGCATGGTGTTCAGCCAGGTACGAATGATCGAATTGAATTTTCCAGGCGGGGACAGTGGCCAAGCCCCTGCGCCGGAGCAACTCAAACTGGTGGTCACCCTGATTCCGGCAGGGATGGAGGTTTCTGACAGCAACCGGGGCGTTATCAGGGCCTTACCGGTGACCGGAGGCCAGCAGGATTTCAGTGGGTTGAGGGACGTGTTGCAGCGGATAAAGCGCCGGGTTCCGGAAAAGACCGACATCGTTCTAGAAGTGGGTCCTGACATTGACTATCAGACACTGGTAACCGCCATGGATACGGTCCGTTCGTACCCCGCGGTCGTTGCGGCCAGTGTTGTTGAAGGTGAGCTCTTTCCGGATGTCGCGCTGATGGATGCGCCAGAAGATCGGCAATTGGCGGGCCGAAAGGGCGTGGACGACGGGGAGGGTGCATGAAAGCCTCTCGCAAAGCTCGCAGGATTCAGCGGCATTACGGCCGGATGCATAAGGCCGGAGGCCTGAACCTGGTATCACTCATGGACATTTTTACCATTCTGGTGTTTTTCCTGATGGTTAATTCGTCCGATGTGAAAGTCATGCAGAATACCGCGGACGTGCCTCTCCCGGAATCGTCGGCCAAACAAGCGGCGGCCGAGAATCTGACGGTCCAGGTCAGCGGCGGGTCTATTCTGGTCCAGGGCCGTGAAGTGGCCCGCTTGAGTGCCATTGAAGCCAACGACACGCACATCGCCGGCCTGTCGGAAGAGCTCGCGTATCGACGGGACCGTTGGCCGGAAATTCCGGAACAAGGCCTGGAAATCACCATCATGGCCGGCAGGGACACCGATTACCGCCTGTTGCGAAAGATAATGCAGACCTGTGTTGACGAGCAGTTCCGCCAGGTACGTCTGGCCGTCGAGGCGGGGGTGCAGAATGGCTGAAGCCAGGGAGAATCTTGGTCAGGAAATGGGCTTGCCGTGGCGAACCGCGAAAGGGGAAAACCGTCGGTTTGTCGTGATTTCCCTTTTGGTCGCGGCTGTTTTTCTTCCACTGGCTGTGCTGATCCCGACGATTGACGTGCCGCAAATCGAACGGTCCCAAGCTGAGAAAGTGCCTCCCCAATTGGCGCGTCTGGTTGATCGGCCGGAACCGGTCGAACCGCCGGAACCGGTCCGCCCGGAGCCTCAGCCCGAACCCCAACCGACGCGGGAAAATTCATCCGAGGCTGATGAACCGGTGGAATCTGCAGACAAACCGGTACCGGCGGTTGCAGATCCGGAACCGGTAACGCCGACTCCAGCCACCCAGAGTGTTGAGCAGGCTCGTGAAAAGGCGTCTCGCTCGGGCCTGCTGGCGATGAAAGACCGACTGGCCTCGTTAAGGGCACCGGAGAATGAGGCGGTTGAGCAGTTACAGGCAAACACAGGGGCGGGGGGCGTTCCTGCCGGGTCCGACATTGCGGATGCCGACAGGGTGTTGAAAGGTAGCGGTGGCGTCGAGGATACGGCCGCTCCGGAGACTCAGGTGGCTGTCGAGGGGCACCGGGTCAAGGAGGTGAAGGCGTCCCCTGAGGTGAGTGAGCGGCGTGTGGCCAAGGCTGAACCAGCCGAGCCGGCAACGGGGGAGCGCGCGATGAGCAATATCCGGCAGGTATTCGATGCTCAGAAGACGGCGTTGTATTCGCTGTATCGACGGGAGTTGCGTCAGGATCCGACCCTGGAAGGGAAGGTGTTGCTTGAGTTGGTGATTGAACCGGACGGGTCCGTGTCCGCCTGCCAGGTGGTCAGTTCCGAGCTTGAGAATCCGACCCTGGAGCAGCGCATAGCCATGAGAGTACGCCTGTTCAACTTTGGTTCAGATAACGTGGAAACCCGAAAGGTCCGGTTTCCCATCGACTTCCTCCCGGGCTGACCAAATGGGCAACCGGCTTGCGCCGGTTCGCCCGTTGCTTTGGAGGCCTCAGCCTTCGATGGTGATCTTGGGCAAACGAGGTTTCCGCAGGGAGACTTTTTCCGTGGGCGCAATGACCTTTGCTTCGCCAGACACCACTTTCTGACCTTTCTGATTCTGAACGTCGCACTGGAAAACCACCCGGTTCTTGGGCTCCTTGCTGAGAACTGTGAGCGTGACGGTCAGCGTGTCATCCAGCTTTACCGGCCGCTTGAACGCAAGGCTCTGCTCCAGGTAGATGGTGCCTGGCCCCGGCATCACCGTTGCGAGTGCCGCAGAGATGAGAGAGCCACTCCACATGCCATGCGCAATCCGCTCCTTGAACATCGACTCGGCCGCGAACTCGGAGTCCAGATGGACCGGATTGACATCGCCGGAAACCGCCGCGAACAGCACCAGCTCCTCTTCAGACAGGGTGCGTGTGAAGGTGGCGGTGTCGCCCTCGTTCAGCTCGTCGTAGGTAATATTCTCAAGAGTATCAAGGGTATCGCTCATGGTGTGCTCCGCACGAATATCATTTGAGTACAGGTGTTCAGAGTTGTTTTTCGAAAACTACCTCATCGTTAACAAAACTGCTATTCTCTCCCCTCTTTTTTGAGGCTGAGACTTTTGTAGGGTTGATTTTTAACCAGCCTTGCATTGGTGAATATTATAATCAGAAGCGCCAAACAGGAGATGGTGATGGATTTTGAGCAGTTCTATCAGGACAAATACCCCGCCGGCGTCCCCCGCGAGGTCGACCTGAACAAGTACAACAGCATGGTTGAAGTGTTCGAACAGGCCGTTAAAAAATATGCGGACCGTCCAGCATTCAGTGCGGTTGGCGCAACTCTCACCTACCGTGACCTGGACACCCAGAGCCGTAACTTCGCCGCCTGGTTGCAGAACAAGACCGACCTGAAGCCCGGTGATCGGATCGCTGTTCAGATGCCCAACGTGAGCCAGTATCCTGTGGTTGTTTTCGGCGCCATGCGGGCGGGGCTGATTGTGGTGAATACCAACCCGCTTTACACCACCCGCGAGATGGAACACCAGTTTAACGATTCCGGCGCCAAGGCCCTGGTGGTTCTGGCCAACATGGCCGAGAACGCCGAGAAAGTTTTGCCTCACACTGGTGTTGAGCACGTGATCGTCACTGAGATCGCGGATATGCACTCGCCGATCAAGCGTACCTTGATGAACGCCGTGATCAAGCACGTGAAAAAGATGGTGCCGCCGTTCAACATCCCCGGTGCCCACAAACTGCCAGCCGTGCTCAGTGCCGGTGCCCGTGAAAAATTCACGCCGGTTGAGTGCAAGAAAGACGACATTGCCGTGCTCCAGTACACCGGTGGCACCACCGGTGTTGCCAAGGGTGCCATGCTGACCCACGGTAACCTGGTGGCCAACCTGCTCCAGACCCGCCCAATGATGGGCGACATTGTGGTTGAAGGGCAGGAAGTCGTGGTCGCACCTCTGCCGCTCTACCATATTTATTCCTTCACCCTGAACTGCGGCATCATGCTGGAAGCCGGGGCCCATAATGTGCTCATCCCGAATCCCCGTGACATCCCGGGGTTCGTCAAAGAACTCAAGAACCACAAGTTCACTGCGTTTCTGGGCCTCAATACCCTGTTCGTGGCGCTCTGCAACAATGAAGAGTTCCGAAACCTCGACTTTAGCAGTCTGAAGCTGACTTCGTCTGGCGGTATGGCGCTGACCAGCGATACCGCAAAAATGTGGGAACGGGTGACGGGCTGTGAGATCTCCGAGGGCTACGGCATGACCGAGACTTCACCGGTCGTGACCTTCAACCCGCACGTGGCCATCCAGTTGGGCACCATCGGTCTTCCGATTCCGTCCACCATGATCAAGACCATTGATGATGAGGGTAACGAGACTCCGCTGGGTGAACCGGGCGAGCTGTGTGTCAAAGGTCCCCAGGTCATGCGCGGTTACTGGCAGCGGCCCGAGGACACGCAGAAGTCCTTTACAGAGGACGGATACCTCAAGACCGGTGACGTGGCGCTGATCCAGGAAGATGGCTACATCCGGATCGTTGACCGTAAGAAGGATATGATCATTGTGTCCGGCTTCAACGTGTACCCCAACGAAATTGAGGATGTGGTGAGCAGCCATCCCAAGGTTGTTGAGTGCGCGGCCGTAGGTATTCCGGACGACAAGAGCGGGGAAGCCGTCAAGGTATTCCTGGTTCCGACAGCGGAAGGCGTCACTGAAAACGAGTTGAAGGAATTCTGTCGGGAACGCCTCACTGCCTACAAGGTTCCGAAGCATTATGAGTTCCGTGAGGAGCTGCCAAAGACCAACGTTGGTAAGATCCTGCGCCGTGAATTGCGCGACGAAGCCAGCGCCAAGTAGTATCGGTCGGGCACCAGCGGTGCCCGGTCCCTCGGTTGGGACCGTTGGAAAGGATGACCCCGCCTCGGCGGGGTTTTTCCGTTTTTAAGCGAGGGGCTTTCCCGCTAGACTATCGCCAATCCCGGAAAACCGACCTTGAACGAGAGCAATCCCGCATTTTGATGACAAACACCTCCGCCGATAACGCCAGCGCTTCAAACCGAAAATCCGACGGGCAGTCAGCAGTCAAAGCCTTTATGGGCCAATTGGACGCCTGCAACCAGCAGGAGGCGGCCCGAATTTTGAAGGCCGTCGCGCGCTGTAAGGGAAATCCCGGCCCGAAGGATCTGGAGAAGATGGAACGGTGGCTGAGTCAGGGGCTTGAGACAGCGCAGCGACGCCGCGCGCTGCACAAGCCCGCCTCATTTCCGGAAGGACTCCCGGTTTCGGAACGGGTCGATGACATTCGGGAAGCCATCGAACAGCATCAGGTGGTCATCATTGCCGGGGAGACCGGTTCGGGTAAGACCACGCAGATTCCCAAAATCTGCATGAACAGCGGCCGGGGCATTCGCGGTCTGATTGGCCATACCCAGCCCCGAAGGATTGCCGCCCGGAGCGTTGCAGCCAGAATTGCGGAAGAACTGGGAGAGCAGACCGGCCAGCAGATCGGTTACCAGGTTCGATTCACCGACACTACCTCGGAGCAGTCCCGGGTCAAGGTCATGACCGACGGCATACTATTGGCCGAGGTCCAGCATGACCGATTTCTTGATCGCTACGACACGATTATCATCGACGAAGCTCACGAACGAAGCCTGAACATCGATTTCCTGCTGGGGTATCTGCGTCAGCTCCTGCCCAAGCGTCCAGACCTTAAAGTCATCATCACCTCCGCCACCATCGAAGTGGAACGGTTCAGTGAGTTTTTTGATCAGGCGCCCGTCATTGAAGTAAGCGGCCGGACCTACCCGGTGGATATTCGTTACCGACCTTTGACTGGCGACGAGGACGACCGCGACCAGGGCTGGACGGATGGTGTCCTGGGCGCGCTGGATGAGATCGAACAGCATGAGCGTGCCCAGAAGCAGCCGCCGGGTGATGTTCTGGTCTTCCTGCCGGGCGAGCGGGAAATACGCTCGCTCAGCAAGGTGCTTCGCCACGTGGACCTGAAGCACACGGAAGTGCTTCCGCTGTATTCGCGCTTGAGCAACCAGGAACAGAATCGGGTTTTCCAGTCCCACAAGGGGCGCAGACTTGTTCTCTCGACCAACGTGGCCGAAACGTCGCTGACCGTGCCGGGTATCCGCTATGTCATTGATACCGGTGTGGCCCGTATCAGTCGATACAGTGTTCGCTCCAAGATTCAGCGGCTCCCGATTGAGCCGATTTCACAGGCCAGTGCCAATCAACGGGCAGGGCGATGCGGGCGCGTTGCCCCGGGTATCTGTTTCCGGCTCTATGACGAGACCGATTTCATCAATCGGCCGGAGTACACTGACCCGGAAATCCTGCGGACCAATCTTGCCTCCGTCATCCTGCAGATGGCGACCTCCGGACTGGGTGAAATACGACACTTTCCGTTCCTCGAGTCACCGGATCGCCGGCAGGTGAATGATGGCTACAAGCTGCTCGAAGAACTCAGTGCGGTTGATGACAAGCGTCGGGTCACCAAGCTGGGGCGGACCATGGCCAGGTTGCCGCTGGATCCACGCCTGGCCCGTATGCTGGTGACGGCAGCCGGGCACGGCAGTCTGGCGGAAACGCTCATTATCATTGCCGGCCTGAGTGTTCAGGACCCGCGCGAACGCCCCCAGGAAAAACAGCAGGCCGCAGACCAGGCCCATGCCCCGTTTAACGACAAGGAATCGGACTTTGTCACCCTTCTGAATATCTGGAACTTCTACGAAGAACAACGCCAGGAACTATCCCAGAATCAGATGAAGAAAGTGTGTCAGAAGCATTTTCTTAGCTGGATGCGCATGCGGGAATGGCGGGACATTCACCGTCAGCTCACACTGATCTGCCGTGACCAAAAGCTGGCTTTCAATAAAGACGCTGCAAGTTACGAGGCGCTTCACACGGCGATCCTTGCCGGGCTCCTGGGACAAGTTGCCGTAAAAGTTGAAAAGAAAGAGTACCTGGCGACCCGAAACCGGAAGGTGCTGATTTTCCCGGGGTCCAAAGTGGCCAAAACGGGGCCCAAATGGATTGTCGCCACCGAAATTGTGGAGACCAGCCGGGTCTTTGCCCGTATGGTCGCGGCAATTCAGCCCGAATGGATTGAACCGCTGGCTGAACACGTCGTGAAGCACCATTACTTCGAACCACACTGGGAGCAGAAGCGCGCCCAGGTGATGGGCTACGAGAAAGTAACACTCTATGGGCTAGACGTTGTTCCGAAGCGTCGCATTGCCTACAGCAAAGTGGACCCAGTGGAATGCCGGAACCTGTTCATTCGGCGAGCTCTTGTGGAGGGGGACTACCAGTCCAGGGCGCCGTTTATCGCCCGCAACCGGGAAATGCTGGACACCGTCGAGAACCTGGAGAAAAAGACCCGGCGCAGGGATCTGTTGGTCGACGACGAAACACTGGTCGCTTTCTATGACGAGCGGTTACCCCAAGACATCGTCAGTGGTCGGCATTTCGAGAGTTGGTGGAAAGGCCTCTCTGCCGACCAGTTAAAGAGCCTTGAATTGACCGAGGAAGACATTCTCCAGCGCCCGGTGGACGCCCGCGCCGGAGAACTCTACCCAGATTATCTTGAGTGGGAAGGGGTACGGTACCCCCTGAGTTACGAGTTTGAGCCCACCAGTGACCGCGACGGGGTTACCCTGCAGGTGCCGCTTATGGCACTGAAGCAGATTCCGTCCCGACGACTCGAGTGGCTTGTGCCAGGGCTGCTTCGAGAGAAGTGCGTGGCGCTGGTTAAGGGCTTGCCCAAATCGCTTCGGCGCAACTTTGTGCCGGTCCCCGATTTCGTGGATGCAGCGCTTGCCAACCTGCAACCCTCCAATGAGCCCTTGGCTTTGCAACTGGGAGAACAGCTCCGGCGCATGACCGGCGTCCGGATTGATCCGGATGCCTGGCCGAATGAGGACCTGCCTCGCCATCTCCGTATGAACCTTCGGGTGATGGGCGATGGTGGCAAGGTGATGGCCGAGGGCAGGGAGGCTTCGCAGCTTCAGGATCAATTGGAGGGCAAGGCCGAGGAAGCTCTGGCGTCGGCAACCAGCGAGTCGGAACCGACCGAATCCGCCGGCGAGTATCAGGATTGGCAATTCGGGGAGCTGCCCGAACTGGTTCAGACTGAAAAAGGCGGCATGCAGGTTACGGTTTATCCGGCACTGGAGGACCTCGGAAAAGCGGTTCGCCAGATTCGGTGTCTGGATCGTCTGACCGCAGAAGACACCACCCGCAAAGCCGTCGCACGGCTAATATTGAATCGGTTCGGCAAGACCCTGGATGACCTCGAGCGCAAGTTACCTCGTTTCAAACAGTCTGCCCTGATGTTTGCGCCGGTTGGGCAGGCCCGGGTGCTGCTGGACGATCTCCTGCTGGCCACGGCCATCGAGCATTTCCTGAGCGAAAACCTGCCGCGCACCGCGGATGCATTCAACACGCTGTTCGATCGTCATCGAGGTGACTTCATTCCTGCCCTTGAGGAGGCGGATGAACGCCTTTATCAGGCCATGTCCGGCTACCAAAAGATTGCCAGGCAATTGAAGGGAAAGATTCCCCTGACCCTCGCCAACAGTATGGCCGACTTAAAGTTCCAGTTGCAGAACCTGGTTTATCCGGGGTTCCTTGTGGCCACGCCCGCCACCTGGCTTGCGGAGTTCGGTCGGTTCTTCGAAGCGGCGCTGATTCGATTGGAGAAAATGCCCCGTGAACTTGGTCGGGAGCGGGAGTTCCTGCATACCATTGAACCCTTGTGGTCCCGTTACGCGAGCAAACGGGATGAGCAGCAACGTCAGGGAATCCGGGACCCGGAGCTGATCACCTATCGATGGATGCTCGAGGAGTTCCGGGTTTCCTTCTTTGCACAGCAACTGGGCACGTCGATGACCGTTTCGGTCAAACGGCTGAATAAGCAGTGGGCGCTGACCCGCGTTTAGTGGTCCATAGGGCCTTGCACTAATGCAGGGCCCATTGCACGGTTTGCTGGCGGGCAAACGGCGAAGACTGTGTTAGTATTTCTGGCAGCGTTATCTACAAGTCTTCAGTTTTCACAACCATGACGTGGGGTTAGTGTGATTAAAGCCGTCATTAGCGGGACCGGTCTCTATACACCGCCGGAAACCATCGATAACGACGAACTGGTCGAAGCGTTTAATCAGTACGTTGAACTTTTCAATTCCGAGCATGCGGATGACATTGCGCGAGGTGAGGTGGCCCCATTGCAGCCTTCTTCCTCAGCCTTCATCGAGAAGGCGTCGGGCATCAAGCGCCGGCATGTTATCAACAAGGACGGCATTCTCGACCCAAAACGGATGACTCCACTTATTCCTGAGCGCAGTAACGATGAGCCCTCGGTCCAGTGCGAGATGGCGTTGTCGGCCTGCAAGCAGGCGCTGGAACAAGCCGGCAAGACAGCGGGCGACGTCGACGCCGTCATTGTTGCCTGCTCGAACCTGCAGCGGGCATATCCGGCTATCTCCATCGAAGTTCAGCAGGCACTGGGCGTTAACGGATTTGCCTACGACATGAACGTCGCATGCAGCTCTGCCACCTTTGGGCTTCAGGCCGCCGTCAACTCCGTTGAAAACGGAGCCGCACGATCGGTACTTGTGGTCAGTCCGGAGATCTGCTCAGGCCACCTGAACTTTCGCGACCGTGACAGCCACTTTATTTTTGGCGACGCCTGCACCGCCATCCTGGTCGAGCGCGAAGAAGACGCTGCCAGTGGGCAGGGCTTTGAGATCCTGGGCACCAGCCTGAAAACGCAGTTCTCGAACAACATCCGTAATAACTTCGGTTTTCTTAACCGGGCCGATGAATCGGGAATTGGCAAGCCGGACAAGCTCTTTATTCAGCAGGGCCGTAAGGTGTTCAAGGAAGTGTCTCCGCTGGTCGCCGAGACGATTCAGAATCAGCTTGAGAGCCTGTCGTTGGCACCGGAGAACCTCCGTCGCATGTGGCTTCATCAGGCGAACCTGAACATGAACCAGCTCATTGCCCGGAAAGTGCTGGGCCGCGATGCCTCGGAGGATGAGGCACCGGTGATTCTCGACGAATACGCCAACACCAGTTCAGCTGGCTCGATCATTGCGTTTCACAAGCACAAGGACGACTTTAACTCCGGCGAGATCGGTGTCATCTGCTCGTTTGGTGCGGGTTACTCGATCGGCAGTGTGGTTGTTCGTCGTCGTTAATTCACTTCTAACCCGCTGCCAGCGCCCTTAGGGTGTCTGGTAGGCGGGTTGATGTGCGGGTCTGGCGATCGAACCAGACCACCTTTGCGTAACCCTCCGCGTAAACGTCTCCGGTATCAGCGTCTGAGATCACGTGGTACGTGTCCAGGCTGGTATTCCCCGCCTTGTCAGCGTATGTTTCCACCACCACTGTAGCCGGATGATTCAGTTCCTTCAGAAATGTTGCACTGGTCTTTATAATAACCGGTCCGGTCGGCTCCTCGGGGCCACCCAGATCCAGTGAGGTAAGCCAGACAATCCGGGCTTCTTCGAAGAAACGGAAATACACTGTATTGTTGGCATGGCCGTAAGCGTCCATGTCGCCCCAGCGAAGCGGCACTGTGAGGGTGCTGACAGGATTACCCGGTACTGACATTGAATCTCTCCAGAGCAATGATCTGAATAATGATAAGAAAAGCGCCGGTATTTTCGACGAAACGAAACGACTTCAACAACCCAAGAGCAGATAATGAGACAACTTTTTACTCGGCGCTGGCCTCTTCCCGTCCTGGTCCTGTTACTGGCGACTGGATTCTCGATTGGCAATGCGTTTGGGCAGGTCATGCAGGAACCTGCGCCCCAAGGTTCGACGCCTGTCAATGCAACGGATCCCTACGAGAACTGGAACCGCAAAGTATTCCGGTTCAATGAAACCATTGATCAGTGGTTTTTGAAACCGGTCGCACAGACGTATCGGACGTTTACGCCCAATGTCGTTGATCGTGGCATCACGAATTTCTTCAATAATCTGCAGGAGGTCCGGAACTTCGCCAACAGCCTGTTGCAGCTGAAAGGGGAGTCCGCCGTCGTTGCTGCCGGGCGTTTTACCTACAATACCATTTTCGGGCTGGCCGGCTTTTTCGACGTGGCTACGGCTTTTGACCTGCCCGAGCGCCCGGAAGATTTTGGCCAGACGCTGGGTTACTGGGGCGCAGGATCAGGGCCCTATCTGATGCTGCCCCTCCTGGGACCTTCCAGTCCCCGTCATTTCGGCGGTCTTGCCACCGATCTTTTTGTGCTACCGTCTCTGTGGGACAACGTCGACAGTCCGGAGAATTACTACGCTCGGGGTGTTCAGATTATTGATACCCGTGCAGACCTGATCCCGGCAGAGGGCTTTATCTCTGGTGATAGCTATATATTTGTGCGTAACGCGTTTCTTCAGCGCCGCGAATTTCTCATCAATGACGGTCGGACGATTGAAGATCCGTTCGCCAGTGACGATGACGAAGACCTGATGCTTGAGGATTTCTGAGGCTGCACTGTTTCCACACAACAGGAGGTGACCGGTGGTCAGGGACCCACGGATACGAAAATTCCGCAAGATGCTTGCCGAAGCGCCTAACTATGAAGTGTGGAAAGCGGCAGCTCTGGAACTGGATTTTCTGGAGGGCAAAGCCGACTGGAAGGAGGACTTTGCCTCCGACCTCTACCATTACGAACTGATTTACGACCGCCTCAGCAACCTCAAGCAGTATCGTCAGCAGAACGACTTCGACCGCCTGAAACGGGCGCTACGGGAAGGCCTGCACCATGATCTTGGCAACATGGGCAATCCGGCCCTCTATACACAGTCGCGAGTCGGCACCAAGCACCTGATAGAGGAATACATCACCCAGGTCTGCGAGGCACTGGATTTTCTCTGTGACCATCCGGTTCCGGGTTTCTCGGTAGCCGACAAACTCCAGTTCTTCCGCGACACACTCACCAGCTATGGTCGTCCCACCCTGCTGCTGAGTGGCGGGGCAACATTGGGCATGTTCCATTTCGGAGTCATCAAGGCGCTCTGGGAAAAGGGGCTGTTACCCCAGGTGATTGCCGGGTCAAGTATCGGGGCCATTATTGCCAGTATTCTCGGCGTGCATACGGACGCGGAGATTCCGGAAATGCTGGTCCCCGAAAATCATAATCTGAAGGCGTGGAAATGGCGGGGCCTGCTGAGTGCTGTCCGTGGCGACGGCTTGATGGACCAGGAGCAGCTGAAGGCGTGTTTGCGCGCCAATATCGGCGAGTACACCTTCGAAGAGGCCTACGAAAGAACGGGGCGGTCCATCAATGTCAGTGTTTCGCCGGTGCAGGCGCACCAGAAGGCCAGGTTGTTGTGTGGCTATACCTCGCCGTACCTGCTGGTATGGAGTGCCGCACTTGCCAGTGCTGCAGTGCCCGGTATTTTCCCACCTGTCACGCTGATGAAGAAAGACATCAATGGAAATTCGCTGCCGTACATGCCCCGGCTCAAGTTCGTGGATGGCTCAGTGGTCAGTGATCTGCCAATCGAACGATTGATGCATCTGTATGACGTAAATTACACCATTGTGAGCCAGACCAACCCTCATGTGGTTCCGTTCCTGAGCAACCGCGGGCTCGATGAAAAACTCTCCCTTGCCAAGTTGCCGCTGCATTTGGTGAAGTCGGAAATCCAGTTCCACGGACAAGGTGTTTTTGATTATCTGCGCAAGCGCGTCAAGCCCGAGCTGTTGCGCCAGGTGGCAGGGCAGTTCCACACCATCATGGCCCAACGGTATTCCGGCGACGTTACGATCGCACCCTCCTACTCTCTGAAAGATTACCGGCGAATGTTGTCCAACCCCGATTCGGTGTATGTGAGAGAAATGATCCTGGCGGGCGAACGTGCCACCTGGCCCAAGATATCGATGATCCGCTCCCACGCACGCATTTCCAAAACGCTGGAACGCTGTGTGAGACGGTTGAAGCAACAGAACCGACGTACCACGGAACTTCGCCTCGTCAGCAATTCTGTTCACGACGAATCCTGAGATGACAGTTCAGCGAAGCGGGCGGTATGATACCGCGATAAAGAGCCGGGGCCGGACGTGCGCCGCCTGTCCCGACGCCTGAGTACCAGACTGGATACCCATGTACTACGACTTCTTCGGCTTTCGGGAACCCCCATTTTCCATTGCCCCGGACCCCCGTTACCTGTACCTGAGTGAACGCCACAAGGAAGCACTGGCGCACCTGATGTACGGTGTAAAGGGGCAGGGTGGTTTCATCGTGATCACGGGGGAAGTGGGTACGGGTAAAACCACCGTTTCAAGGTGCTTCATCGAAAACGCGCCAGACAACGTGGACATTGCCCTTATCCTCAATCCCCGCTTGTCGGCCCGAGAGCTGCTCTCGTCAATCTGCGGTGAGATGGGTGTGCCTCACAAGGGCAATGCCAGCATCAAGGACATGGTGGATCTTATCAACGAGGATCTGCTCCAGGCGCATGCTGCGGGGCGTCACAAAGTCCTTATGATTGACGAGGCCCAGAACCTCTCCGCGGATGTGCTGGAGCAGTTGCGGCTGTTGACCAATCTGGAAACGGCAGAAAAGAAGTTGCTGCAGATCGTTTTGCTGGGGCAGCCAGAGTTGCAGCAGATATTGGCCCTGCCCGAATTGCGGCAACTCAATCAGCGCGTGACGGCGCGCTATCATCTGGACGCCATCGGAAAGTCCGAACTTCCGAACTATCTGCGGTATCGGCTCAGTGTGGCAGGGATGCGCGGTGATATTTTCACGTCAGGCGCGGTCAAGAAGCTTTACCGGGAAAGCGAGGGCATACCGCGTCTTATCAACCTGATTAGTGATCGGGCGTTGCTTGGTGCCTACGCTGAAGGGGAGCACGAGATTACTGCCACCCACATACGGCACGCGGCACGAGAGGTGCGGGGCGACTTTCCCGCGTCAACGTCCGGGAGTTCGGGGAACGCCGTTCAGCCCACCCGGTACCTGATGTTAACGGCATCTTTGCTGTTGGCGGTGATCGGAACTGCCTGGCTGGTTGATCGTTGGCCGGTAACGGTGACTGACATCCGGTCGGAGTTGGCCGCGTCAGCCATTCAGGCCGGTATCGTTGAGCGAGACGACGTTGGGGACCTGTCCTCGTCATCGGCGTCCGATCCGGGCATCACGGGTGCTGAAACGAAGGGGGCTGAGGGGCCGGCGGAGCTCGATGTGTTCAGCTTTACGGAACAAGCGCAAAGTCTGCCGGATGCGTTCCGGTCGTTGTTCAGGATCTGGGGGCGCGACTACAGTCCGGCGTTATTCCCGGTGGCTTGCCAGTTTGCCCGAGACAACGGATTGGGCTGCCTTGAGCGCCAGGGCTCTCGGCGTAGTCTGGAATTTCTTGATCGTCCGGCCATCCTCGAGTTGCAGGATGATTCCGGCCATCGTGGCTATGTGGTCCTGAGTCGTCTGGAGGGGGACATCGCCGAGATCCGATTGCCCCGCGGGACCCAGGAAGTTGCCTTCGCCAGTATCGAGCCCTACTGGTTCGGTGGGTATCGGGTACTCTGGAGTCGCCCGGATTTTCTGGCCGAAGGGACCGAGAATGGTAGCCGGTCGGAGCAGCTCTGGATCGGTGCCAGAATGATGGAGCTGGCGGACAGGTTCAGCTCTTCGGTGACCGAAAACGGTCGAATCAAGCGAATGTCGACCGATGAGCAGGTTCGTTGGTACCAGGACGTCAAGGGCCTGACCGTTGACGGTATTGCTGGCGCCATGACCATTATCCAGATCAACAATGACCTGGGGGCGGACGTACCCAGGCTCGTCCATTCGGCATCTCAGGAGGGCAAGTAAACGATGTCCTACATTCTGGATGCCCTCAGGAAATCGGAGACCGAACGTCGGCAGGGCAAGGTCCCGGACCTTGGCCATCAGGTCCAGCTAATCCACCGTCCGAAGAAAAAGCGGCCATCGGCGGTAGTCTGGATTGCTGTCGCCCTTGTATTAAATGCGATCGTGATGGCCGTGGTGTTCTGGCCACGTCTTTCGCCCGTAACCGAGGGCCTGACCTCTGCCGCGCCCGCTGGCGCTCAGCTCCCCTTGGAAAGTCAGGACGTGATGCCACCGGAGCAAACAAACGAGACCAATTCCCGGCAGAATGAGGCTGGGCTGCAGGCATCCAGAATCCCTGCTGTCGCCGAGGAATCTCCGCTGCCCGAGGCCGAGTCGGAGACCGCCGTGGCTGAAAGTGGGGGTATCGATAGTAACGAAACGGTTCGCGAACGCCCCACGATCATCGTGCCGTCCTCGGAGTCAGCACGCGAGAATCCGGTATTGCCAGAGCCGATGCCGGCTGGCAGGGTACCGCATCTAGTAGAGTTACCCCTGTCCTTTCAGAAGAGCATTCCGGATTTGACCTTCAATAGCCATATTTACTCGTCTGATCCCTACGCCAGCCGCGTGATGATCAACAACAACTACCTCCGCCGTGGAGACACCTTCTCCGGGCTGAGAGTCGATAATATTACCGAGGACGGCGTTATTCTCAGTAAACAGGGGCAGCGATTCCGGGTTGGAACCGTGCGCGACTGGGTGAGCCCCCGCTGATGGCGCTTACCGACGAGATCAAACAGGAGATTCAGCAGGGTTACCGAGACGTGCTGGCGGGCAAGGACATCCGGGCCCGCTACGGGCAGCGTCTCATGATTGCCGAGATCGCCAGGTACATGGGGGACATCACCGATAACGATGGTCAGCGGACTTCGCCCCCTTCCACCTGCGTGGTCGAGGCTGGAACCGGTACGGGCAAGACCCTGGCGTATCTGATCGCCGCCATACCCGTTGCCAGGGCGTTGGGGAAAACACTGGTCATTTCCACCGCCACCGTTGCGTTGCAGGATCAGATCGTTCTGAAGGACCTGCCGGATCTGCGCAAGCACAGCAAGATGGATTTCAACTGGACCCTTGCCAAGGGCCGGGGCCGTTACCTGTGCATGTCGCGACTGGAAGCTCGGCTCCATGACGAAGGCAACGGTGACAGCGATACCATGCCCTTGTTCCTTCTGGATGGCCCCCAGGGTGAGGAACCGGGAACCCGGGCGTTTTTCGAGGAGATGCTGGCCAGCTATGGCTCCCGGGACTGGGATGGAGACCGCGATCACTGGCCCGAACAGATTCCGGACGATGTCTGGCGCCAGGTAACTACAGATCACCGCCAGTGCACCAACCGCCATTGCAGCTACTTTGACAGTTGTGCGTTCTTTGACGCACGGAAAGACCTCGACGACGCCGACATCGTTGTGGCCAATCATGATCTTGTGCTGGCCGACCTGGCGCTCGGCGGCGGTGCGATCCTGCCCGAACCGGAAAATGCGCTGTTTATTTTCGACGAAGCCCACCACCTTCCTGACAAGGCGCTCAATCATTTTGCGGCCTCAGTTCCGCTGAACTCTACGCGGCAATGGCTAAAACAGCTGTCGCAGGCGCTTGCGAAAATGCAGCCGTACCTCGCGCCGGCAACGCAAGCGGCGAAGACGCTGGATCGCATCAGTACAGCGTCACGGGATGTTGATCTTGTCCTGGCCCGTGTCTATGAGGAGGCGGAGCAGAATACCGGTTGGGAGTTCAACGAAGAGCGGCGGACCGCGCAATGGCGCTATCCGGAAGGCGAGTTGCCGGAAGCGCTCTCGGACCTGGCGGGTGAAACGCGAATCGCCACCGCCAACCTGGTGCGCCATCTGGGCGCCCTGGCGGACGAACTTCAGACCGCCTTCGATGAACGCAAGGATCATGAAATTGATCGGGATACCGCCGAGGCGTGGTACCCGGTGATTGGCTCCTTTCACAGCCGTTCCGAGGAACAGCTTCGTCTTTGGACGGCCTGGTGTGAGCAGACCGGGCATCAGCAGAGCAATGGCGGGTCCGACTCGGCCGACGATTCCGAACAGCCGGATCCTCAGCGCACCGGTTACAAGAGTCCGGCGCCGGCGCGCTGGGCGGTCAAGCAGCGATGGGATCATGCCGAGGACATCACTCTGTACAGCTCACCGGTGCTCGCCGATAACCTCCTGTATGCCCGATTATGGTCGCGAGCTTACGGGGCGGTCCTGACCAGCGCCACGTTGACCGCTCTCGGTCGCTTTGACCGATTGCGGGCGAGGGCAGGCCTTCCGGAATCGAGCCGGTACCTGGTAGTGCCGAGCTCCTTCAAGTATGGCGAAATGGCGACGGTTGAAGTCCCGGCGATGTCAACGATGCCCACGGATGATGCCTTTGCCGACGAACTGGTGGCCCGACTACCGGATCTGTGGGCGGGAGAAAAGGCAACGCTGGTGCTGTTTACCTCCAGGCGTCAGATGCAGCAGGTGCGGGATGCGCTGGCACCGGAGCACCCGGACCTGATAATTACCCAGGACGATATGGCCAAAGGAGAGGTGTTACGACAGCACTGCAAACGGGTTGATGAGGGGAGACCCAGCGTGTTGTTTGGCGTTGCCAGTTTCGCGGAGGGCATTGATCTACCGGGGAAGTACCTGCACCACGTGGTCATCACCCGGCTGCCGTTTTCTGTCCCGGACGACCCTATTGAGGCTAGTCTTGCGGAGTGGGTGACCCAGCGTGGAGGCAATCCGTTTATGGAGATTACGGTGCCCGATGCCTCCATCAAGCTGGTGCAGGCTGTGGGCCGGTTGCTCAGAACGGAGCAGGATACCGGCAGGGTGACCATTCTGGACCGGCGCATCATAGCGAGGCGCTACGGACAACTGCTTCTGGATGCGTTACCACCGTTCCGTCGGGTTATTGAGTACTGACGGTAGATAATCTCACGGTTTCCATAAAAAAAGAGCCAGCCCGGTGCGGGGTGGCTCTCGTCAAGGGGTCCAAATGAACCCGGGGCGTCGAAACAACGCGGAACAAGAAATCTGAAGGCCTGAAGTTTCAGAATTCGGGGTGAGGATTTTGCCTCACCGTTGGAAAGATAATAGGGGATGAAAGGGCGTAACCGGATCGTCCAAAGGGCGTAGTGAGGACTATTCGCCAGCCAAAAATGTGATGTCGATCACAAAACGATCCTTTTTGACCTCAGAGATCCAGCAGCCCGAGGTCCCGGGCTTTCGCCAGCGCCTCAGTCCGTCGGCCGACGCCAAGCTTGCCATACAGGTTTCGGATGTGTGCTTTGACCGTTGCCGGTGCGACCTCCATCCTGGTGGCAATCTCCTTGTTCGCGTGCCCCTCGTTGATCAGGGCAAGTACTTCCATTTCCCGACTACTCAAGGGCTCCGGTAACTGCGCGGGCGTTGGCTTATGACCTTGTATCGGGGCACTCATGCCGGCATTATCCGAGAGTTCGGAGGCCTGCTGCTCCAACATGGCCAATAGCGCCTGATTCCAGCGACCGGGCGTTTGTACGATGGCCAGCTCACGAACACGATGTCTCAAGCGTGGGCTCTCCTCGGCGAACAGGCGCATGAAGCCGGCCTCCGATGCTTTCGTTACCGCCCGATTGAGCATCTGGGTGGCTTCCTGTTCGCGGTCTTGCAGGTCAAGTGCCTCGCCATACACCAGGAGTATCTCTACGAGGTGGCGGGTGTGGGCGTTGCGCTCAGCCGAGGGGAGCAGCTCTTCCAGAATCCGCTGGGCTTTTTCCGGGTACCCTTGCGCCACCAGAACCCGGGCGTTGCTGATCAGATTCTGTTCCCGGTTCAGTGGGTTGGTGAACTGGCGATCTTCCGGCGATCCCAGGCAGGCCTGTGCCTTGTCTGGATACCCGCCGGCCAGATAACACCTGGCGAGGAGAGCCGAACTTGCTGGTGGTTCAAAAACGATATGATCCCGGCGTTTGCGTCCCACCAGGGCTGCATCCTCAAGCACTTCGATAGCTTCCCGAAGCCGGCCCTCACTGAACGCCAGGTGCCCGCGGACATACTGGATGATCACGTGCTGGCCAGCCTCGGTGCCGCGGTTTACGTGCTCCAGCAGTGGCGCAAGGTGGGTTGCCGCCAATTGAGGCTCATTGCGTTCCCGGTAGATCTCGGTCAAGGCGCTGTTCTGCCAGCACGAAATGAGTCGGGGTTGGCTGGGATCCGAGTAATGCTTATCGACCCACTGGCGTATCTCCGTACAGGTTTCCAGGGCAAGATCCATGTCGCCTCTGTTGTACTGAATCCAGGCCAGTAATCCGCCACTGGACAGGACGGTGCTGGGTTTACGCTCAACCTGACCATATCGGACGGCCGACTGCAGTGCGTCTTCGGCGTCGGCAAGCAGTCCCTCGCCATGGTAGTCCAGTCCAAGGCCATAATAGGTTACGGATTTGAGGGGAATTTTGGTGTGGTCAATGTCTTTCAGTACCTGCCGGGTCAGATCGCTCGCGCTTTTGTCGTCGCTGCGCGTTCGTGCCAGGTAGGAGCGAATGAGCGAGATTTCGCTTTGAAGGCCGAGGGCTCCTTCGGCGTCCGGATGGGAATCGGCAACCCGACGGTCCAGCAGATCCTCGAGAGAGGTGAGCAGGGGGGCAAGGGCATCCAGCCGATTGGCGAAGAAGAGCCCCCAGATTCTGAGCATTTGTAATTGAGGACTGTCCTCAACCCGGTGCTCCGGCAGCGACTCGATCCAGTCCAGTACCGGTAAATGATAGCCTCCGTGAATCAGGTTGTTGCCATGCTCGGAAAGCACGGTTGCCAACCAGTCCCAGTCTTTCTGATGCACAATCTGGGAAATACCTTCCTGGACATGTCCGTGGTCCAGAAGCCATTCCACGGTTTTCCGCCACAATCTCAGGGCCCGCTCCGGATTCGAGTGCTTGATCCGCTGCAGCAGTGCATCTCTGAAAAGATCGTGGTAACGGAACCACTCGTCATGATTGTCCAGGGGGATGAGGAACAGGTTCTGACTGAGCAACTGCTCCAGCTTCTGCTGACTGTCCTGCTGCTCGCGGATGAAATCGCAGAGGGAGGCGCAGAGCCGCGGGCAGCAGGCGGTATCCAGAAGGAAATCCGCGATCTCTGCGGGCTGCTGTTCGAGCACTTCAGCCAACACGTAATCGCTGATGTGGCGCTCATCAATATCCAGTTGGCCACGGCTAATGCTGTCCTGTGGGTTACCGGTCTTGGCATCGTCTATCTGTCCACCACCGGACAGGGCGGTCAGTTGCATGGCGGCGACCCAACCCTCGGTTTTGCGGCAAATGGATTGGACCTCGGTGTCGGACAGATTGATTCCCATCGTGTCACGGAAAAACAGATGGCATTCATCCTCCGAAAAGGCCAGAAGGCTCGGATGCACATCTTCAACCCACCGACGGACTCTCCAGCGGGCCAGGGGAAGATGCGGCTCGGACCTTGAGGCCAGCGTCACCATAATTTCGGGGGGCAGATAGTCTACGAAGTAGGCGAAGTCCCGCAGAGTCTGGTCGTTACGAACCAGGTGAAAATCATCGATGACCAGGTTCCAGGGACTTTTATCTGAGGACAGAACGTTCAGGAGCCCGGTAATCGCGCCTGTCACTGCGTCGGCTGAATCCTGGTTGAGCTGCTTGCGGCATTCTTCCAGTCCCGCGAGCCCCGAGTACTCGAAAGCACCGATGACGTACTGCCAAAAGCGGCGCCGGTCATCGTCGTGTTCATCCAGGGAAAGCCATGCGGTGGGAAGCGACGTGCGAGCGCACCACTGGGCCACAAGGGTGGTCTTTCCAAAACCGGCCGGCGCAATAACCAGATTCAGCCTTTTGGGGCTGTTCGGTTCGAGCATCGAGCTCAATCGCTCTCGGCGGACGGCCCGTTGGTCAGAGGTGGGCCGAAGGAATTTGGTGGTCAGCAGCATCGTGTCTCTGAAGGCGGAAAGTGTTGATAACGGATTGTGTGCTTTGTCACAGCCAAGTCAAGGGGAGTAAAGACATTTGGGCAGTATGTAGGCCGCTTTAATTCATTTTTGGTCTAAACTTAAGAAAAAGGTTTTTCTATACTAAAAAAGCATGAAAAATAAATCCGTTATGCGTACGCTGCACTTGGTCTGTTCGAACAGACCGTCTGCCGAAGGCCGGGAATCCAGGGAGCAACAGACTCAATGAAATTACAACAGTTGCGATATATATGGGAGGTTGCCCACCACGACCTGAACGTGTCCGCAACCGCCCAGAGCCTCTTCACCTCACAACCGGGAATCTCGAAGCAGATTCGCCTGCTCGAAGATGAGCTCGGACTCGAGGTTTTCGCACGGAGTGGCAAGCATCTGACCCGGATAACCCCGGGTGGTGAGATCATCATCCGGGAGGCGGGAGAGATCCTCCGCCGGGTTGAAGGGATCAAGAAAATTGCCCAGGAATTCAGTAACCAGAGGCAGGGCGACCTGAGTATTGCCACGACGCATACCCAGGCGCGTTACGCGTTGCCTCCGATCATCAAAGGCTTTATCGAGTCCTATCCGGATGTGTCGTTGCACATGCATCAGGGCACGCCGATGCAGATATCCGAGATGGCGGCCAACGGGGCGGTCGATTTTGCGATTGCCACTGAGGCCATGGAACTGTTCAATGACCTGATCATGATGCCTTGCTACAAGTGGAATCGCAGTGTGATCGTGCCGAAAGATCATCCACTGGCGAAAATGGACGAGCTCACCCTGCCAAACCTGGCGGAATACCCGTTGGTAACCTATGTATTCGGCTTCACCGGTCGATCCAAGCTTGATGAGGCGTTCCAGTCCCAGGGGTTAACGCCCAAGGTGGTGTTTACGGCGGCCGACGCGGACGTCATCAAGACCTACGTACGTCTGGGTCTCGGCGTTGGCATCATTGCGAGCATGGCGTTTGATCCCGAGACCGATACTGATCTGGTTGCGCTGGATGCGAGGAAACTGTTCCGGCCGAGCGTTACTCGAATCGGGTTCCGGAAGGGCACGTTCCTGCGGGGTTACATGTATGACTTCATCGAGCGCTTTGCCCCTCATCTCACCAAAGAGCGGGTCGATGAGGCGGTGGCCCATCAGGGGAGCAGGGCCGAGATTGAGGAACTCTTCAAGGACGTGGAACTGCCCACCTACTGAGCCGGTGGGCGTATTCAGGTTGGCGCAGGGTTAATTCCTGGCAATCAGATTGTCCGCATGCAGGCCACATTCTTTCTTGGTGGCCTCTTCCCACCACCAGCGCCCCTCGCGCTCGTGTTGGCCCGGCAGGACAGGGCGGGTGCAGGGCTGGCATCCGATGCTGACGAAACCCTTTTCGTGCAACGCGTTGTAGGGTGCTTCTGACATCCGGATGTAATCCCAGACTTCCTTGGACGTCCAGTCTGCAAGCGGATTGAATTTGACCAGGGTTTTCTCGTCCGTTGAAAAGGCTGTGTCTTGCTGAACCACCGGAACGTCATTGCGGGTGCCTAGACTCTGATCCTTGCGTTGTCCCGTGATCCACGCATCAACGGTGGCCAGTTTGCGCCTCAGCGGGTTGACCTTCCGGATACCGCAGCACTCTGAGTGTCCATCTTCGTAAAAGCTGAACAGGCCCTTTCGGTTCACAAGGTCCTGTACTTCGGCGGCATCCGGGAACAGAACTTCGATGTCGATGCCGTAGTGCTTTCGGACTTTCTCGACAAACTCGTAGGTTTCCGGGTGCAGCCGTCCGGTGTCCAGGGTAAACACCTGAAGGTTGTCGGTCAGTTTATGCGCCATTTCAATCAGCACGACGTCCTCGGCGCCGCTGAACGAGATGGCAATGTTGTCATACGTTTTCAGTGCGGCTTTGAGGATGGAGCGGGGGCTTTGTCCCTCCAGTTCGTTCCGAAGCGTTTCGATATCGGTCATTTCCTGATGCTACCTGATCTAAATGAGTGAAAAGGCTACCATTAAATGCCTCATAGCATGAAGGAATGAGAGTCTATATGGTTATGCCCGATGCATTCCTCGCCGTATTTTCTTATCATACGGCGCACACCCGAGCGGAGCAGGCGCTCCGGCACACCTAACTGTACTATCAGGAGACCATTGTGGAACTCGCATGCCTTGACCTTGAGGGAGTACTGATCCCGGAAATCTGGATCGCATTCGCGGAAAAAACCGGTATTGAAGAGCTCAAGGCGACCACTCGTGACATTCCAGATTACGATGTACTGATGACCCAGCGCCTGAAACTGCTGGACCAACATGGTTATGGCTTGCCGCAGATCCAGGACGTCATCGGAGAGCTGGACCCGCTGCCGGGCGCCCGCGAATTTCTGGACTGGCTGCGGGAACGGTTCCAGGTGGTGATTCTGTCCGATACGTTTTACGAGTTTGCCATGCCGCTGATGGCGAAGTTGGGATTCCCGGCCTTGCTCTGTCATAAGCTTGAAGTAGCTGAAAACGGGCAGATAACGGATTACCTCCTGCGTCAGCGGGACCCTAAGCGTCAGTCCGTCCGTGCTTTCCAGCTGCTCAATTACCGCGTGATTGCGGCGGGAGACTCTTACAACGATACAACTATGCTGGGGCAGGCTGAGGCAGGCATTCTTTTCCATGCCCCCCAGAATGTCATTGACGAGTTTCCGCAGTTCCCGGCCGTGCACAATTTTGACGATCTAAGGCAGGAATTCCTCAAGGCCAGCGCCATTCACAACGCCTGATCGAGCCTTTTTCGGGGGAGGCGTTTGCCTCCCTCAAAGTTCTTCCAGGAACTTCATCAAGGGTCTGACCTTGGTCAGGGTCTCCTGATATTCACTCTCGGGCTCCGAATCCGAGACAATACCCCCGCCCCCCCAGCACCGTATGGTGCCGTCGCCTTGGCACAGCATGGTCCGAATGGCGATGTTGCTGTCCAGTGTGCCGTCCAGGCCGCGATAAAAAACAGAGCCGCAATAGGGGCCTCGCCAATGGGGTTCAAGCTCCCGGATAATCTCCATGGCTCGAATCTTCGGCGCGCCGGTGATGGACCCGCCTGGAAAGGCGTCGAACAACGCCTTCAGTGGCGTTACGCCAGGTGCCAGTTTGGCGTGTATGTGGCTGACAAGATGGTGAACGTTCCGATAGGACTCCAGGGCAAAGAGCTTGTCGACAATCACGCTGCCGGTGGCAGAGTTCAGGCTCAGATCGTTCCGGAGGAGATCAACGATCATCAGGTTCTCGGCCCGGTCTTTGTCTGACCTCTCAAGCTCTTCGGCCAGAGCAGCGTCCTCTGCCGGAGTGTTGCCTCGGGGCCTTGTCCCTTTGATCGGGCTGGTTGTCACCGTGTTTCCGTCAATTTCCAGAAACCGTTCGGGCGAAATGGAGAGGACGGCATCCTCTCCAGTTCGGATAAAGGCGCTGTAGGGGGTCGGATTGGCTTCGGCAAGCGCCTGAAATGCAGTCCAGGGTTCTCCCCGATACTGGCCTGTGAATTCCTGGGACAGGTTGGCCTGATAGCAGTCTCCAGCTTCAATGTAGTGCCGGATCGCTTCCACGCTCGCCTTGAAAGCCTCCGGGGATTGGCGGGCTCTGAACGAAGAGGGCATGGCCCAAGGTTTTTCATCGGCGGCGGGCGCGGTTTTCAGCCAGGTATCGAGTTTGCCAAGAAGACTGGCAGGGCACCGTGGGTGTGTCCAAAGGTAGTGCGAATCGGTCTGGCGATTATAGCTCGCGGCCCAGAGATAAAGCCCCGCAGAGACCAGGGGTACAGGAGAGGTCGGGCAGAGCGCTGCGAGATGCTTCTCCCTCGCATAGCCGAGTTCGTAGCTCAGAAAGCCGATCCATCCGCCCTTTAGGCATTCTCTGGTGCCCTCGTGATAAATAGCGAAGTTGGAAACCAGTGACTCCATGTCCTCGATGAGTCTCTCGATCCTGGCGGGGCAGGCGTCCCGAACATTGAGGGTACGGAATTCTGAAGAACACGCCGAAAAACCACTGAACGAGCCCCGAGCAGCGCCTGTTCCCACACTCCCCACATAGACGAAATCGCGCTCGATGGACGCGCGCGCCAACAGGCGTGTGTACTGCTGCTCACTGATGGGAGTCGTCACAGAAAGAGTCAATTTGCCCTCGGAAAATTCGGAAGAATGATAATCAGGCCACAAAACGAGCGTTGTCGTCTGCTGAGTCGCGCTGATTTAATGATGTACTCAAAAACAATCAACTCAAGTGGCTACAGCGGCTCGGCCTATTCTAACGAAACAGGCCGAACTTCGCGTCTGTTTCATGAACCAACAACAGGAATAAAACCATGCAGCTTTTCTCTCGGGCAAACATGACTGCAGCCTTGTTAACAAGTGTCATTACGCTGGGTTCCGGCGTCTCTCTGGCTCAGGAGGATACCGTTGAGGTCAAAATTCCAGAAAACAGCGTCCTTTCAGATGGGGTGATTTCCAAGAAAGAAATGGCCAAGTACCTGGTCATTGGCAACAAGCAGTTGGCTTACCTGGCTGAGAATGCCACGGAACAATATGCCCCGGAGTTGCAGGGGAGCGGCCAGGCGATGCCGTCAGCCTGGATGCTTATGTCTGATGGCGAGACTGTAAAGAAGTTGTCGTTAGATGGTGAAGCGGAAGGAGCGCCTCCCCAGATCCGAATTGTTATGTTCCGTGCCGCCCTCAAGTCCATCGCCCGTCGCGGGAAAATCAACGCCGCTGTCATCCTGTACGCCGGAAAGGTAAGCGAGGATAACCCGCAGGAGGTTCTGGTACTTGAACATGAGCATCGGCTGGGAATCTCTGCGACGAAAATAGTGCCGTTCGAAGTTGAAGGTGGAAAAGTTAAGTATGCTCAGGCGGTTACTAAGGATAAGCCGTTCCAGATGTTTTATGACGACAAAGGGCAGGCACCCAGCGCGAGTTAGAAACTTTGAGAAACAGTCGTGGTTTGTTTCAGGTTGTAATTGATGGGTTAAGAACTGTGAATGCAGTCACGGACTAGGACTGTAAAACAATCTTAAATGGAATTGTGGAGTCACGAATTCCACACCCAAAACTAAAAGCTCAGATAAGAACAACATGAGTTTATAAGGAGATAAGAATGAAAGGCCTGAATAAAATTGCTCTTGCAACAGCTATCGCGGCGGCTCCGTTTGCAGCCAACGCTGAACTGAAAGCCATGAACGACAGCGCCATGGGTAACGTTACCGGTCAGGCCGGTGTGACCATCGAGCTGGAAACCAAAGTAAGCATCGGCCAGTTCAAGTACACCGATGAAGGCTCCTTCGCGGTTAACGGCATCGTGCTGGGTGGTTCTGGTGTTGCCGGCGGCACTGGCACCGACCTCCTTGACCAGTTGAAGATCGACATCGACGTTGCTGACGACGGCGATGCCATCATTCACGTTGGTTCCCTGGAAACCGTTGATCACGACGCTGATCCTGCAACTCCGGAAATTCCGGTACCCATCGATTGGGGTATGACTGTTGACTCCATGGAGCTTCTCGCAGGCTCTACTGGCACTGACAGCACTACTCTGATCTCCAACATGAGCATGCACGGTGACCTCGCTGCTCTGGACATGACCGTTGATACTGCAACTGACCACCTGAACGTGGCTGTTGCCTTTGACATCGACGACATGGATTTCGACGTTGACTTCCTGGCCATCGGTATCCGTGACCTGACCGTTACTGGTGCTGGCGACAACTTCGACTACGACGGCGACGGCCTTACTGTTGCAGACGGTACTGAAGCCAACGAAGGTGGCTTTGACCTGACGACTGCAGAGGGTCAGCTGGCTTACGGTAAGCTGAGCAAGTACGCCAACGTTAACCTGGACGTATACAAAGGTGCTGGCCTGGGTGCCTCTACCGCGGTTGACGTTCTGCGCGTTGACGTAAACAACGTCTACATGGACGTTGCTATCGGTGCTGTTGAAATTGGCGGCACTTCCATCGGTTCCGTGGCCCTGGACAACCTGGCCGTTACCGACACCAAACTGGCTATCTACGGTCACTAATCTGACCTGATACCAAAATTGGTGAAACGCCCCGCTCAGCGGGGCGTTTTTTTTGCCCCGAGAAAAGTCAGCAACAAAAAAGGCAACCCGCAGGTTGCCGTTTTCATTGATAAAAGGGATCGATTACTGGTCCGGCACCGCGATGGAAAGATCAAACCCGCCGCCGGGCCGCGGCGTCAGGGTGACTGGCCCCTCATTGATAGCCTGTGGTACCTGAATCTGATCAATGCCCGGTGGATTACCAATCGAGAAGTTCAGGTTCTGGCCGTCAAATCCAATGCCAAGCTGATCGTTCAAAAAGGTTTGGCTGAAGGGTTCATCCGGAATCTGGGCCTGCTGTCCGAAGACCAGTGGCGGGATAGTGGGTGTGAATTCCGCCGGAGGCTGAGCTCGCGCCAGTTCCTCCTGGGGCAGGAGCAGGGCACGCCTCAGGAATTCGTCCTCAGCGCTTTCGAGTGCATCCGTTTTCCCTTCCTCAATGTATCTCCTTAGTGCTTCCCGGTAAGCTTCTTCCTCGGCCTCGCTGAGCACCGGCTCACCGGGCGAAATCGTGAGCGAGCGGATGATTCGCCGACGATCTGCTTCCGATTTCTGTTGTTCCTTGGGTACGACGATAACCGCCGAATCCTTCACATAGGTTTCGACCATCTCATCGGAGGTCAGTGCCTGAACACCTGACAGGGCCGGGAAGGATGCAGCCATTCCTGCGAGGGAAGCGGCAAGCAGATTTCGGCGTTTCATAAGCAGGCCTTTTGCAGAGATAAACGCTGATGAACGGCATGTCTGACCGTGTTTCGATCAGAATGCACCTAATTTCAAGTATTCGGTTTGTAGGACAGGAATTCAAGCCGCATTGATTGCATTTGTGATCAGAATCGTTGAATTTCCAGTATTGTTATAAAGCCTTGGTCATACGGGTTATATTGCTGGAACTTTTAATGCTGTCACCGGCCCGAAGGGCATCATGAAAAACGTCTTCAATAAGCGCTGGAAGCGGTGGGTGAATCGAAGAATTCCCCGAACGGATGTCCAGTTACTGAATCAAAAAAATATCTTCATTCTGCCGACGGGGGCGGGGGTGGTATTCGGTGTCCTGTTGCTGGTCATGCTGATTACCGGCATCAATTACCAGAACAGCCTGATTTACCTGACAACCTTCCTGCTGGGGGCGGTGTTCGTTGGCGCGATGCACCAGACTCATCGAAACCTTTCCGGGCTCGAAATAACGTTGGTGCAGCCCGGGGAGGGGGTCGCTGGTGAAGAGGTCCCGTTTCGAATGCGTGCGACGGCGGGGCGGGATCATGCGATTGCAATCAGGCTGTCGTGCGACGGATCCGGGCTCGGTGCTGCTCACATCGCCGCTGGCCAGGCCAAAGACCTGACGTTACCCGTGCCTTCGGCGCATCGGGGCTACCTGAGGCCAGATCGAATCCGGATCGAGACCCGATTCCCGTTTGGTCTGCTCAAGGCGTGGTCCTGGATTCGACCAGTATCACCCGGCATTGTTTTTCCCAGGCCCGTTCCGGCTCCGGACTCCCCGAGCTCAGTCGATGACGGAACGGACTCCGAGAACGCCAGCCTGGCCGAGGGCAACGATCACGCGGATCTGAGACCCTGGCGTGAAGGGGACATGAGCCAACGGGTTATGTGGAAACGTTATGCCCGCAGTGGCCAGATGGTGGTGGCCGATTGGGCGGGCGAGCAGGGGAGTCCTCATTGGCTGGACTTCAACGCCTTCCCGGGAACCGATCACGAGTTGCGTCTGAGTTATCTGGCCTGGCTTGTTGAAGAGCGGGATCGATCCGGTGCACCTTTTGGCCTCAGTTTGCCCGGCCAGATCATTGAGCCGGACAGCGGCGCATCTCACGTCAATCGCTGCTTCCGGGCGCTGGCTGTGTGGGGGGAAGAACGTCCGCGCGAGATGGGGGTGGCTCGTCACGGCACCAGAATTGCCGAGAACGGCGACGGCTCCAGCCTGACGGAGCATCGTGCATGAGTGTGCTTGAAGGGCGAATTAACACGGTGGTGCCGTTAAAAGATTCCTTCACCGGCCTGCCTTCAAAGGCGTTGCTTTGGCTCATCGGTAGCTTCGCGTTGTTGCTGACGCCGCAACTCGACCGGTTACCGGTCTGGTTGATTGTCGCTTGCGCGGTGCTGGCTGTTTGGCGCTGGCTTGCTCAGTTTGGCCGGGTGCGATTGCCTGGCCGATGGTTGAGGGCCGGAATCATGCTCGTTCTGGTCTCGGTGTATGTCGCGACCGTTCACGGCCGGTTTTCAGTCGACACGGCGGCATCGTTTTTCGTACTTGCGGTCGGTCTTAAGTGGCTTGAGAGCCGTTCGGCCCGTGATTTCTACGTCCTGTTTTTTATTCTCGTCTATCTGAGCGCGGTAAACTTCCTGTTTCATCAGGAAATTCACTGGACCCTGGTCAACCTGGTGGCCATTGCGGCATTACTCGTCGGCCTGCAAGTGCTCAATGCCCCGGACCTCCCTGATGGAATGAAGGCGGGCTGGCGAAGACTTGGGCTGCTACTGGTTAAAACGTTGCCCATTGTCTTGCTGCTGTTTGTCTTTTTTCCGCGAATGGCGCCCCTTTGGAGTGTGCCCCTGGTTTCCGGCGAAGCGAGAACCGGGATCAGTGACACCATGCGCCCCGGGGACATCTCAAGCCTGGCCCAGAGCAGTGAGCGGGCGTTCCGGGTGACGTTCGGTGGCGAAATGCCCGCCTACAGGGATCGCTATTGGCGCGGCCTGGTGCTTGATTACCTCGATGGCGAAACCTGGCGACAGGGCACTGCGGAAGGGTATCGGCGACCTGGACGCGTTGCACTGGACGGTGGCGTGGGGAATCTCGGGCCCCGGCAATACGATGTCCTCCTGGAGCCCACCGATCAGCGATGGGCCTTTGCCCTGGAAAATTCACGGGCGGTGTCCGCCAATGTGGTCGAGGAATCGGAGGATTTGTTCCGGTTCAAACGGCCTGCGGACACCTCCGTCAGGTATCGCCTGGAGCGTGAAACCCCGCAAAATGAAAGCCTGGCGTCACTGTCACCAGCCGAGACCAGGCGCTACCTTCAACTGCCGGCCTCCGGGAATCCAAGGGCACGGGACCTTGCCGAAGACCTGCGTCGGCGATTCTCCGACCGCGAGATCGTACGGGCTTTGTTGACGCGGTTCCGGGAACAAGCCTATTACTACACGCTCAGGCCCCCGCAGATGCCGGAAAATGGCATCGATACGTTGCTTTTCGATGCCAAACGGGGTTTTTGCGCCCATTATGCCGGTGCGACCGTATTTGTTCTCAGAGCCGCCGGCATACCGGCGCGGGTTGTGGTCGGCTATCAGGGCGGTGATCAAGGTGCCGGTGGAGATTACCTGATCGTTCGGCAGTACGACGCTCACGCCTGGGTGGAGGCCCGGATAGAGGGCAGGGGCTGGATCCGCGTTGACCCGACTGCCGCAATTACCCCTGACCGAATCGAGTCAGGTCTTCGCGAAGCGGTGGCGGAGGAAGGGTCATTTCTCGAGGATGACTGGACGTCACCGCAACGGTACAGCGATATTCCCATGATCCAGTGGGCGAGTCTCCAGTTGGACCGGATCAACTATCAGTGGCAACGGTGGGTTGTGGGGTATCAGGGGCAAAGCCAGATGGACCTGATGTCGCGCCTGCCCGGTGGTTTCGGCCTCAAGGAATTGGGGTATCTGACGGCAGGCATTGTCGGCGTCGGTCTGTTGGTGGCGGGTCTCGTGTCCGCCTGGCAGGTTCGCCGGATCGAACGTCGTGACGCCTTCCGGAAAATGGTCGATACGTGGCATCGGCTCTGTTTTCGGGCCGGGGTACCCGTGCGGACCGGGGAGACGCCCGCTGCGCTGGCTGCGCGCCTGGCGAGGGCGGAGCCGGCTGTGGCGGAGTCCGCCCGTCTCTTTGCCCGAACCGTCAACAGCCATTACTATAGCGACAACTCACTGCACGGCCGTAATGGCGAACTGAAGCGGCTCCGCCGTTTGCTGGCCACCATGAAAAAACAGATACGCCGTTCCCACTCAGCAACAGGAAAACGCCCGTGACCGACATCGCAAACAGTATGCCCTGGCACAGACGGGCCTGGTCGGCGGTCCAGAACCGACTGTCGGAGGGCAGGCTGCCGCATGCGCTGATCATTATCGGCGAGCGTGGAGTGGGCAAACGAGCGTGGGCCGAGGCGGTTGCGGGCCTTTTGTTGTGTGATAATCCGACAGGCCAGGAGTCCGGTAAACCCGTGGCCTGCGGTCGCTGCAAACAGTGCGAGCTTTATGCTGCGTCCAGCCACCCGGATGCCCGTTTCTATTCCCCTGAAAAATCCCGGATGGTCAAAGTCGACCAGATCCGGGCCTTGTCGACGTTCGCAGTGGCGTCGCCCCAGGTTGCCCGGAGAAAGATCGCAATCATTGATCGCGCCGACCAATTGAATATCAATGCCGCCAATGCCTTGCTGAAAACATTGGAAGAGCCACTCCCGGATTTGACCCTGCTTCTACTGCAGGAAAGTGGCAGGCCGGTTCTGCCAACGATTCGCTCGCGCTGCCAGACGCTGACTATCCCGACTCCGGACCCGGAGGCAGCGACGACATGGCTGGCAGAAAGCGTCCAGAGGCTGGATGAGGCGAACCGCCCGCCTGCCGATGTTCTGGCCAAGGCGCTCATGCTCTCAGGTAACGCTCCGAGGCTGGCACTGGAGTACGCAACCGGTGACTTTATTGCGCAGCGTGATGACGCTTTTGCCCGCTTCAAGCAGTTCATGAAGGGGCAGATCCCCGTGGCTGAGGCCGCCAAGGCCTTCAAGACTCTGGGGTTGGAGGGAAGTCTCTGGCTGTTTGAGGGTTGGGCAGCCGACTTGGCCCGCTTAAGTTCCGGAGGCAGTGCCCACGATCGCGAGGCGGAAGAGATGCTCGGTTACCTTGCTCGAACGAATCCGGCGTGGCGGGCCCATGAATTGTTGGATATGGTAAAGGACTCCCGGGAAGCGGGTGTCTACAATGCCAACCCGGAACTTGAAGCCAGTCGGTTGCTGATAGCATGGCAAAAGCTGATGCCGGTTAAGCGGCGGGTTGGCTGAGGAACGCAACGCCCAAGCATTGCGCCTTTGCCGTGTACAACTGCTATGATTGCGAAATGACAGGGATTTTTGTCCCTGAAACAACGAAATATTGAGAAAACATAAAAGGTGTCAGTTATGGGGCCCGGATTTGGTGCACGCAGTGGCATTCTTACCCTGACCATTAAAGACAAGGCGGTTCTTTACGCCGCGTACATGCCGTACATCCGTCAGGGTGGACTCTTTATCCCGACCCAGAAGCAGTACCAGTTGGGCGATGAGGTTTTCCTGTTGTTGAACCTTATGGATGAGCCGGAAAAAATTCCCGTGGCCGGAAAGGTGATCTGGATAACCCCGAAAGGCGCGCAGGGAAACCGGGCAGCCGGTATCGGCGTGCAATTCAATGGCGACGATGAAACCGCCCGCACCAAAATCGAATCGTATCTGGCAGGTTCACTGAGTTCCGATCGTCCCACTCACACGATGTGAGGCCGGTTTCACCATGAATGATATCGCCATGTCGTCAGAAGCCATCGGATCTGCTGCTGGATTCAGAGAGGCTCGCTGGCGTCTCCAGACCCTGACCCTTGCAGGGTTGACCTGGCCCGCACGAACGGAAGCGGGCGCAGGGCGCGCGGTGCTCATGCTCCATGGCTGGCTGGACAACAGCCTGACGTTCATCAAGCTTGCGCCGGAGCTGACTGGCGTGGCGACGGCGCACGCCATTGATATGGCGGGACATGGTCAGTCTGGTCACCGGCCGGAGGGTCAGGGGTATCTCCTCATGGATTACGTGGCTGATCTGGCGGAACTGGTTGAGGTTCATTTCTCGGAGACCGGAGATTCCACAGTGGACCTTGTGGGCCACTCCCTCGGCGGCATCGTTTGTGCCCTGTATGCGGCGGCGTTTCCGGAGAAGGTTCGTAAACTGGTTATGATCGATAGCCTCGGAGCGATCAGTCGGCCGATTGAAGAAACGGTGCCTCAACTCCGGCGCGCTATCAAGAAACGGCTTGCCGGGTCCGGACGCCAGACTGTCTATCCGGATATTCAGTCCGCTGCCAAGGCCCGGGAAGGTGGTTTGAGTCCGCTCAGTCCAGAGGCTGCATTGACCCTTATTCCACGGAACATGAAACCAGAAGGCGACGGTTTCGTCTGGCGGACTGATCCGAGGCTGAGGCATCCTTCGCCCCTGATGATGAACGAGGAGCAGGTTCTTGCATCACTGAGGGCCATTGTCACGCCGACACTCTTCGTTCGTGCCGAGAAAGGTCTGCTTGCATACCGTAAGGGGCTTGATGAGCGGCGTGATGTCCTTGAATCCCCCACGATTGCCCACGTACCGGGCGGACACCACTGTCACCTGGATGGCGACACCCGACCTGTTGCGGAGGCCATCAGAAATTTCCTTGAAGATGAGTAGCTCCTTGTCAAAGAATCGTTTTCTCCAGTGTGTTGCGTTCATAGCCAGCTGCCTGCCGGTGGCGGTGTCGGCGGCGGTCCCCTCGGAAATGCCGGATCCCTTTCCACAGTCCACTCTTGAAACCACAACGGTGATCGAGTCCCCCGGGCACCTGATCCTCTTCAGCCCGGTTCGGGAAGTCAACAACCAGATACGCTCGGAAACCATGGCCAGGCTGTCGGTGACCGGTGAGGGGCGGCTTTACGAGATTGCCCGGGATTCTGGTCGAGACAAGGCTCGAGAGCATTACCTCCGGCTGTTGCAGGACAGGGGCGCGCAGATCCTGTTTGATTGCAGCGGCATTTCCTGCGGCCGAAGTAACGTCTGGGCCAACCAGATTTTTAATCAGAGAGTACTGTATGGGCGGGATGCCACCCAGGACTACCTGGTGGCCGGAACCGTCGCAAGCGACGGCAGCCGCTGGTTGACCCTGATTTACACGGTCACGAGAGGAAACCTGCGGGAGTATGTCTGGATTGAACACCTTTCGGTGGCGCCGGGGGGGCGGATACCCGGTTTGGGGACTGTAGACAGTCGCATTCGTGGGCCGGTAATCGTGCCCTGGACCGGGGGCATTACCTATCGCTTCGACTGGTCGGCGACCGATCGACGTAAAATTTCAGACTGGTCGGAGGAAGAAGGCGCCCTGGTGGTGCTTTCCGGTTTTTCTGCGCTGGGGGCCGAAGAGACCTTCGAAGACGCTATGGCGCGGGCGTCTGAGGCAACGAATTCGCTGTCTGAAGTCCTGGCCAAGACCGGTGTGTCGGCTGAGCAACAGAAGCTCATCATTGTTGGCCCCAGTGTCCCTCTGGCGGATCCAGACCGGCAAGGTGATCGGGTCGAAGTGACGGTCATCACGAGGTAATAATTATGAGTAAATCCAGGGACGGCAAGGGCCCCGAGCCAGAAGAGACTGTCGAATCCGGGGTTGAAGGCGGCGGATCGACGGATCTCAAACATTCGAACGAGTCCGCGACTTCCTCAGAACCCGCTTCGAAACCGATCAGGACGGCCGGCGAACGCAAGACGGTCGCACTGACCCTGGGAAGTGGGGGCGCACGAGGCTATGCCCATATTGGCGCGATAGAAGTACTCGTTGAGCGTGGGTACAACATTATTGCAATTTCCGGTTGCTCGATGGGCGCGCTGATTGGCGGCATGTTCGCGTCGGGAAAAATGCAGGACTACAAGGACTGGGTAACCGGCCTGGGTCAGTTCGATGTCCTGAAGCTGCTGGATGTGACCTTTAATTCGGTGGGTGCGATCCGGGGCGAGAAAATATTCTCGGTAGTCCGGGAGATGCTGGGAGATACCCGAATCGAAAATCTGCCCATTGCCTACACGGCCGTGGCGACGGATCTGCTTGCACACAAAGAAATCTGGTTTCAGGAAGGGCCGCTGGATCAGGCGATCCGCGCCTCGGTGGCCATTCCGAGCGTGGTTACCCCGCTGGTCCTGAATGGGCGCGTTCTCGTGGATGGCGCCTTGCTCAACCCACTTCCGATTATCCCGACCATTTCTTCCCACGCCGACATCATCGTTGCGGTAAACCTCAGTGGGGAGGATGAGCGTCGCCAAAGATTGCCAGACGCTGCGTTCAGTCCGGTGGATGAGGGGTCTGAGATGGACGAGTGGGTTGATACGATCCGGGAAAAAGCGTCGCGCTGGTTCGACTGGGATACGCTCAAGTCATTCGCCGCCCGAAAACCGGACAGCGGAGAGACGCCCGAGGAAAAGATTTCTCGGGAAATGCACAAAAAAGATAATCACAAACACGAAGACACCAAGCCTGCCGATAATAAAAAGACACAGGAAGAGCACGAAACCATCGACTGGGACAAGCTCGGCATTGGTAAATTTGATGTGATGAACCTGACCGTTGAGACCATGCAGAGTGCACTTGTGCAGTACAAGATTGCGGGCTATCCGCCGGACCTTCTGGTCAATGTGCCGAAGAATGCGTGCCGAAGCTATGACTATCACAAGGCTCCGGAACTGATTCAGCTTGGCCGGGAGCGCATGTCGGCGGCCCTGGACCGTTTCGAGGCGAACAGGAACAGCTCCGGACCACTGGCGATTTAACAGTCTTTTCCCGGTGTGGCACTGCAGAGGCTGCAGGCAGGCGGGCAAAGGGCGTATAATGCCGCGCTGACCATTTCCCGCAAAGGATTGAGCTCCGTGACCAGCCATATTGATGACCTCCATACCGTCCGCGACTACTTGCGGTACGCGTCCTCGCAGTTTGCGGCCTCCGGGCTGTATTTTGGTCATGGTACGGATAACGTCTGGGATGAAGCCGTCCAGTTGGTGATGCGTACGCTCCATCTGCCCCTCGAGAACAATACCCTGTTTCTCGACGCCCGCTTGGTGCGGGAAGAGCGCCAACTGATTCATGAGCGTATTGAGCGTCGGATCAGTGAACGCATTCCTCTGGCATATTTACTGGGCGAAGCCTGGTTCATGGGCATGCCGTTCCATGTGGATGAGCGTGTTCTGGTGCCCCGGTCGCCGATTGGCGAACTGCTTGAAAACGGGCTTCAGCCCTGGCTCGGGGACAAGGAGGTGCACCGGATACTCGACCTGTGCACTGGCAGTGGCTGTATCGGAATCGGTGCGGCCAGCGTATTTGACGAGGCGTCGGTAGATTTGGCGGATATCTCTGCAGATGCCCTTGAGGTGGCCGAGTCGAACATCGACTTACATGAGCTGCGGGAACGAGTTCAGACTATCCAGTCCGATGTTTTCAGCAACGTCACCGGTCAGTACGATGTTATCCTGAGCAATCCGCCCTACGTGGACGCAGAGGATCTGGCCGATATGCCGCAGGAGTATCGCCATGAGCCCGAGCTTGGGCTTGCTGCGGGTGCGGACGGTCTGGATATTGCGCACCGGATTCTTGCCCAGGCCCTGGAGCACCTTTCGCCGGACGGTTTGTTGATCGTTGAAGTCGGCAACAGTTGGGTCGCGATGGACGAGGCTTATCCCGATTTGCCGTTAACCTGGCTGGACTTTGAAAATGGCGGCAGCGGTGTGTTTCTGGTGACCGCGGAAACGTTGCGGGATTGGCACAATCGTGCTTAAACGGATTTCTTATATTAACTGGATAAAGTACTGAATCATGTCGGGAAATACCTTCGGAAAGTTGTTTACTGTCACCACGTTTGGTGAAAGCCACGGCGCCGCACTGGGCTGCATCATCGATGGCTGTCCTCCGGGTCTGGAGCTTTCGGAAGCCGATATGCAGCGTGACCTGGACCTGCGCAAACCGGGAACATCCCGGCACACCACGCAGCGTCGGGAAGCCGACGAGGTACGGATCCTCTCCGGCGTGTTTGAAGGCAAGACAACGGGCACCCCCATCGGTTTGCTGATTGAGAACACCGATCAGCGTTCCAAGGATTATTCCAAGATTGCGGAACAGTTCCGACCCGCCCATGCCGATTACACCTACATGCACAAGTATGGCGTTCGTGACTACCGTGGCGGGGGACGTTCGTCTGCCAGGGAAACGGCCATGCGCGTTGCCGCCGGTGCCGTGGCACGGAAATTCCTGGAGCAACGCCTGGGCATCGTTATCCGTGGTTATCTGTCGCAGTTGGGGCCAATCAAGGTGGATAAGCTGGATTGGTCGCAGGTCCATCAGAACCCATTCTTCTGTCCCGACGCAGACAAAGTCCCCGAAATGGAGGCTTACATGGATGCGCTGCGTAAAGAGGGCGACTCGATCGGAGCCCGCATTAACGTCGTTGCCGAAGGTGTTCCTCCGGGATTCGGCGAGCCCGTTTTCGATCGACTGGATGCGGATCTCGCCCATGCGCTCATGAGCATTAATGCCGTCAAAGGCGTCGAAATTGGGGCCGGCTTTGACAGTGTTGAGCAAAAAGGCACAGAGCACCGGGACGAGATGACGCCCGAAGGCTTCCTGTCCAACAACGCCGGAGGCGTCCTGGGCGGTATCTCGTCCGGGCAGCCAATCCTGGCCAGCATTGCCCTGAAGCCTACCTCCAGTCTGCGCTTGCCCGGACGCGGTATCGACGTTCATGGTAATCCCGCAGAGATCATCACCACCGGTCGCCACGATCCGTGTGTTGGTATCCGAGCCACGCCGATTGCCGAAGCGATGATGGCCATCGTATTGATGGACCATTACCTGCGCCATCGCGGACAAAACGGTGACGTTTCCGTGTCGACCCCGGTGCTTGGCCAACTCTGATCCTCGGTCAGCCACTGCGTTGGAGAGCAGAGTATCTACTGGCGACTTTCCAATCTCTACTTCTGGTTCTTTGCCCTCCTCGGAGGGCTCTTACCTTACTGGTCTCTCTACCTTGAGGGGCAGGGTTTCTCCTATCTTCAGATCGCCACATTGATGGCGACCATCCAGCTGACCAAGATAATCGCACCCAGCGTCTGGGGTTGGCTCGGTGACAGGACCGGGCAGCGCGTGCGACTGGTCCGTTTCGGCGCAATCACAGGTTCCCTGTTCTTTGCGGGCGTGTTCTTGGAACCCGGTTTCTACGGGCTTCTGCTGGTGATGTTGGCTTTCACCTTCTTCTGGAACGCCATTCTTCCGCTTTACGAGGTCATCACGCTTCGAACCCTCGGCGCGCGCAAGGAAAGGTACGGCAAGGTCAGGCTGTGGGGCTCGGTCGGATTCATTGTTGCCGTTGGACTCGTGGGGGGCGTGCTTGAGTATGTCCCGGTCCAGAATTTGCCATGGCTTTTGTTGCCTGTATTTGCAGGCATCGCCGTTTCGGCGTTTCTGGTGCCCTCGGAGCGGGGGGAGCGGAAGTCCGCAGCACCCAAGGGAAGCTTGAAGGAAATTGTGACGCATCCTGCTGTTGTGGCGTTCTTCCTGATGAATTTCCTGCTTCAGGTTTCCCATGGCGCCTACTACACGTTCTTCAGTATCCACCTTGAGCAACACGGCTACGGCAAGTTATCCATCGGTTTGCTTTGGTCCCTCGGCGTCATCGCCGAAATTGGTCTGTTCCTGATCATGCACAAACTCTCACGCCGGTTCAGCGTTCGACAGATCGCGATCGGTGCATTAACTCTGACCATGATCCGCTGGGTGCTGATTGCCGAGGTCACGGACGTTGTCGCGGTGCTTATCTTCGCCCAATGCCTGCACGCGGCCTCCTACGGTGCGCTTCACGCCATATCGGTGCAGTACATCCAGGGATTCTTCGGTCGCCATCACCATGGCCAGGGCCAGGCGCTCTACAGTGGCCTTACGTTCGGGGCTGGCGGCGCGATAGGCGCGTGGTTGTCGGGTTTTCTGGTGGAAGGCTTCAACACATCCGCCGCGTTCTGGGGCGGGGCCGCTGCCATGCTTGTGGCCATTGCCGTTACCTGGCGGGGGCTTAGGCCCCCACCAGATGATCAGTGAGTCGCGGGGTTTACTCCGCCGACTCGTCCTCGTCCTCTTCGATCTGAAGCGATAGGCCGCTTCCGGTCGGCCCGCCTGAAGAGGTCGTGGACGCGCTCTCCGCGCCACCTTGGCCATGGAGTTTGATCTTCAGGCGCAGGTTGTTGGCCGAGTCGGCGTTCTTGAGCGCCTCTTCTTCGGATATCTTGCCGTCCTTCCACAGGTTGAAGAGGGCGAGATCGAAGGTCTGCATGCCGAGGTTCGCCGATTTCTCCATGATTTCCTTGATGCCATCAATTTCGCCCCGAAGGATCAGCTCGCTGATGGTAGGCGTGCCCAGCAGAATCTCAATAGCGGCGCATCGCTTCTTATCAATGGTCGGAACCAGTCGTTGCGAGACAAAGGCGCGCAGGTTCATGGCCAGATCCATCAACAGCTGCGGCCGGCGTTCCTCCGGGAAGAAGTTGATGATCCGGTCCAGGGCCTGGTTGGCATTGTTGGCGTGAAGTGTGGAGATGCACAAATGGCCCGTTTCTGCGAAAGCCAGCGCGTGTTCCATGGTTTCCCGGTCGCGGATCTCGCCAATCAGGATGACGTCAGGGGCCTGGCGCAGGGTGTTCTTGAGCGCTTTCTGGAAGCTGCGGGTATCCACGCCGACTTCGCGCTGGTTAACAATGCTTTTCTTGTGCCGGTGGATGTATTCCACCGGATCTTCGATGGTGATGATGTGCCCGGCCGAGTTGGAGTTGCGGTGATCTATCAGGGCCGCCAGAGACGTTGATTTGCCCGAGCCGGTTGCGCCAACGAACAGTACCAGGCCACGTTTGGCCATCACGACGTCCTTGAGAATGGTCGGAAGACCCAGGTCGTCTGCGTTGGGAATGTCAGTGACGATATTCCGGGCGACAATGGAGATTTCGTTCCTTTGCCGGAAGATGTTGATACGGAAGCGACCCACATTGCGAATGCTGTAAGCGAGGTTCATCTCGAGCTCTTGCTCGAATTCGGCGATCTGCTCGTCGTCCATGACCGAATAGGCGATGTCCTTGATGATTCCTGGCGCCAGAGGGGTGCGGTCAATGGGTTTCAGTGAGCCGTGAAATTTGGCGCAGGGCGGGGCGCCGGTGCTCAGGTAGAGGTCCGAGCCATCGTGTTTGGCCAGAATTCGCAGATAATCGTCAAAGCCCATGAAATCTCCTAAGCGTATTGTATCGGTGGTTCATTATTCCGTTTCTTCCTGCCGGACAATCTCCAGTAACGCCCTTGCGGCGAGGCTGAGCTGGCGCCCGGAAAGGCCGACCGCACCCAGTACCCTTGAGACCGAAAAGTCCACGTCCAGCCTGTACGTGCTGTCATCAAGCATGCTGATGGGCAGGACACTCCACCCGAGCCCGACACTGGTCATCATTTTGATCGTCTCGAGGTAATTGGTCGGGATCTGTTGTTGTAACGGCAGGTTTGCTTCCAGAAACAGCCGGCTGACCGCCCGGTAGGTGGCGGTAGAGGTGTCAGGAAGAATTGCCGGGTAACGGGCCAGATCCCCCAGCGTCACGGTCGTTTCGAGGGCAAGTTCATGTTCGGGGCCCACTACGAACGCCATTGGGTCTGGCCAGTGCTGGTATACCATGAAGTGGCTTTCCATACTGTCACTGAGTGTGACAAAGGCCAGTTCAGCGTTACGTTTTTGCATCTCCGCGTAAGCCGCGTCGGATTCCATGAACTGGAGGTTCAGCGTTACGTCCGGATAGTGACTCGTGAACTTGCGAAGCCAGTTCGGGAGGTGGTGAAGTCCGATATGGTGGCTGGCGATAATCTCAAGCTCACCTTCCAGCTTTTCGTTATCCGGGGATAAGGCAATCCGGGCATTGTGGATTTCATCAAGAATCCGTCGGGCGTGAGGCAGAAGCCGGATTCCGGCGTCGGTCAGCCGAATCTGTCGATGGCTTCGGTCAATGAGTTTCACGCCCAGTTGAGTCTCAAGGGCAGCCAGTCGCTTGCTGATTGCCGGCTGGGTCAAGTGGAGCAACTCAGCGGCTTCCGAAAATGACCCCTGGTCGACGATGGTCAGAAAAGCGCGAAGCGCGTTCGATTCCATAGGATATCCTGCAATGGAAAGTGGCGGGAGGCCCCCGGGCCTGTCGCAGTAAAGGTAAACGCTATCGAATGCCTAAATGGAATGCAAAGAATAAAAAACATGAATTGAGGTTATTGTCGGGCCAGGAGTATGATGCGGGTATACGATGTCTTATTCAGAAACCCGGATAGTGAGAGAGCAACCATGGCGGGCAAAACCTTATACGACAAATTGTGGGACGATCATCTGGTCAAGCAGCGGGACGATGGTTCCGCGCTGATCTATATCGACCGTCAATTGCTGCACGAAGTTACATCGCCGCAGGCGTTTGAAGGTCTGCGCCTGGCCGGGCGCAAGCCGTGGCGGATCGATGCCAACCTTGCCACTCCTGATCACAATGTTCCGACCACCGATCGGGAAAAGGGCATTGATGGCATTGTGGACCCGGTCTCCCGGACGCAGGTAGAAACCCTTGATAAGAACTGCGACGAGTTCGGCATCCTCGAATTCAAGATCAAGGACACCCGTCAGGGGATTGTCCATGTGATCGGGCCGGAACAGGGCGCGACACTGCCAGGGATGAGCATCGTCTGTGGTGACTCCCACACCTCCACCCACGGCGCGTTCGGCTGTCTCGCTCACGGTATTGGTACCTCGGAAGTTGAACATGTGCTGGCCACCCAGTGCCTTGTTCAGCAGAAAATGAAGAACATGCTGGTTAAGGTGAATGGCAAGCTCGGGCCTGGCGTAACGGGCAAGGATGTCGTTCTCGCGATCATCGGCAGGATTGGAACTGCGGGTGGTACGGGGCATGCGATTGAGTTCGGAGGCGAGGCCATCCGGCATTTGAGCATGGAAGCACGTATGACCATCTGCAACATGTCCATCGAAGCCGGTGCCCGGGTGGGCATGGTTGCCGTAGACGATACCACCATCGATTACGTGCGCGGGCGGCCTTTTGCGCCCAAGGGCGAGCAGTGGGACGCGGCAGTCGACTACTGGCGCACCCTTCACAGTGACGATGACGCAGTCTTCGACAAAGTGGTTGAGCTTGAGGCGGAAGATATCAAGCCGCAGGTAAGTTGGGGCACCTCTCCCGAGATGGTAGCCGGCGTTGATGGCTTTGTGCCGGATCCTGCCAAAGAGGCGGATCCCATCAAGCGTGAGGGCATTGTACGCGCGCTGAAGTATATGGGGCTGGAGCCTAACATGCCGATTACGGGCATTCAGCTGGACCGGGTGTTCATTGGTTCCTGCACCAATAGCCGGATCGAGGATCTGCGCGAAGCCGCTGCGGTCGTCAAGGGTCGTAAAGTGGCGCCCAGTCTTAAACAGGCCATGGTGGTTCCGGGCTCTGGTCTTGTGAAGGCCCAGGCGGAAAAAGAAGGTCTCGACAAGATTTTCATCGAAGCCGGACTGGAGTGGCGCGATCCCGGTTGTTCCATGTGTCTTGCCATGAATGCCGACAAGCTGGGGCAGGGTGAGCATTGTGCTTCAACCTCCAATCGAAACTTCGAGGGTCGCCAGGGCTTTGGCGGTCGAACTCACCTGGTGAGTCCGGCGATGGCGGCTGCGGCGGCGGTCACTGGCCACTTTGTCGACGTCCGCGAACTGACCCACTGATCCACAGGAGAAAGACCATGCGCGCATTTACGCAACACCAGGGCCTGGTGGCCCCCATGGACCGTTCCAATGTGGATACGGACATGATCATCCCGAAGCAGTTTCTGAAGTCCATCAAGCGCACGGGGTTTGGCCCCAACCTGTTTGATGAGTTGCGGTACCTCGACGAAGGCAAGCCCGATCAGGATTGCTCAACCCGCCCATTGAACCCGGACTTTGTGCTCAATCAGAACCGATATCGGAATGCCAGTGTGCTTCTGGCGCGGGCAAACTTCGGTTGCGGTTCCAGTCGTGAGCATGCGCCCTGGGCGCTTGAGGACTATGGCTTCCGGGTGATTATCGCCCCGAGCTTTGCGGATATCTTCTATAACAACTGCTTTAAAAATGGCTTGTTACCCATTGTTCTCGATGAAAAAATCGTTGACCAGCTCTTTCGGGAGGCGGAAGCCAGCGAAGGTTATGAGCTGTCCGTCGATCTCGAGGCAAAAACCGTGACGACCCCCGGCGGTGAGTCCTTCGGCTTTGAGGTGGATGACTTCCGTCGGCACTGCCTGCTGAACGGTCTGGATGATATCGGCGTGACCCTCGAGGATGCCGATGTGATCAAGGCCTACGAAGACCAACGCCGCAAGACAGCACCCTGGTTGTTTGGTGCTGGCAACTGAGTTTTACAACTTGAAGTGATCTGACACAGGAAAGGAAAATGTCCAGAACCGTATTGATGTTGCCTGGTGATGGCATCGGGCCGGAAATCGTTGCCGAAGCAGAAAAGGTCCTGCACAAAATTAATGATCAGTTTGCGTTGGATCTCAGCTTTGAGTCCGGCCTTGTTGGCGGTGCGGCGCTCGATGCGACCGACAGCCCCCTGCCAGAAGAGACGTTGGATAAAGCGAGGAAAGCAGATGCCATCCTGCTCGGAGCCGTAGGCGGGCCGAAATGGGACAGTCTGCCGATGAGCCAGCGCCCGGAAAAGGGGCTCCTGGGCCTGCGTTCGAACCTGGAGCTGTTTGCCAATCTGCGTCCGGCCATTCTTTATCCGCAGCTCGCCTCCGCCTCTTCTCTAAAACCCGAAGTGGTGTCCGGCCTTGATATTATGATCGTCCGTGAGCTGACGGGCGGTATTTACTTTGGTCAGCCGCGCGGTGTCAGGGAGCTGGAGAGCGGTGAGCGGCAAGGCTACAACACCTACGCCTATACCGAATCCGAGATTCGCCGTATCGGCCGGGTGGCGTTTGAAGCGGCTCAGCAGCGAGGCAAGAAACTCTGCTCGGTTGACAAGGCAAACGTGCTGGAAGTGACTGTTCTGTGGCGCGAAATCATGAATGACCTTCGCCGCGAGTACCCGGATGTCGAACTGTCCCACATGTACGTGGATAACGCTGCGATGCAGCTGGTCCGAGCACCGAAGCAGTTTGATGTGATTGTGACTGGCAACATGTTTGGTGATATTCTCTCTGACGAAGCGGCTATGCTGACCGGTTCAATTGGCATGTTGCCATCCGCGTCGCTGAACTCTGAAAAGCAGGGTATGTACGAACCCTGCCACGGTTCAGCGCCCGATATTGCCGGAAAAGGCATAGCCAATCCGCTGGCGACCATCCTGAGCGCCGCAATGATGTTGCGGTACAGCCTGGGTGAAGAGAAAGCCGCAGAGGCGATCGAGGCAGCGGTCAGCAAGGTGCTGGATCAGGGCTTACGGACCGCGGACATCATGTCTTCGGATGGCACGCAGGTTTCCACCCGGGAAATGGGAGAAGCCGTGCTCGCCGCGATCTAGGCTCAGACCTGGTTCCAGTAGACTTTGAGACCCGACGGCAACGACATGCTGTTGCCGCGGGATCATCCATCCTGTCCCTGCCAGCGATAAAGGCAGCGGGCGGGCATAAAACGAGGTTCAAAGGTCGCACATGAAGCGAGTTGGACTTGTAGGTTGGCGCGGCATGGTCGGTTCTGTCCTCATGCAGCGCATGCGTGACGAAAACGACTTTGCCGATATCGATCCGGTATTTTTCTCGACGTCCCAGACCGGGAAACCGGCCCCGGACGTTGGCAAGGAAGGAGTGCCTCCACTTCAGGACGCCTTCGATATCGATACCCTCAAAACCCTGGATGTGGTCGTGACCTGTCAGGGTGGGGATTACACCACCGAGGTGTACCAGAAACTGCGTGACGCAGGATGGGATGGCTACTGGATTGACGCGGCCTCGACCCTGCGCATGGCGGATCACTCAGTGATTGTTCTGGATCCGGTCAATCGCAATGTGATCGATTCTGCCCTGGAAAAGGGCGTGAAGGATTACATCGGTGGTAACTGCACCGTTAGCCTGATGATGCTGGCTCTTGGTGGTCTGCTCGAGGAGGACCTGATCGAGTGGGTTTCTCCCATGACGTACCAGGCCGCGTCAGGATCTGGCGCCCAGAATATGCGGGAATTGCTGAATCAGATGGGTGATCTGCATGGTAGCGTGAAAGCAGAACTCGCTGATCCGTCATCGGCCATTCTTGAAATCGACCGCAAGGTGACCGACACCATGCGGAGTGGCGATTTCCCGACCGAACATTTCGGGGTTCCGCTGGCCGGTAGTCTGATTCCGTTCATCGACAAGCAGCTCGATAACGGAATGAGCAAGGAAGAGTGGAAAGCGGGTGTTGAGACCAACAAGATTCTTGGTCGCAGCGATAACCCGATCCCCATTGACGGTATCTGCGTTCGTATCGGCGCGATGCGCTCACACAGTCAGGCGCTGACAATCAAGCTGAAAAAGGATCTGCCGGTTGCGGAGATCGAGTCCATCCTGGCCAAGGCCAACGACTGGGTGAAGGTCATCCCGAACGATCGCGACGCAACCATGGAAGAGCTTACGCCGGCGAAAGTGACCGGTACCCTGAGCGTACCGATCGGTCGCATCCGGAAGCTGGCCATGGGTCCGGAGTACATCTCCGCGTTCACCGTTGGTGACCAGCTGTTGTGGGGCGCTGCTGAGCCTCTGCGACGCATGCTGCGGATCCTTCAGGAGCGTTAAGAAATGTTACACAGGGGTAATTAATGCCAACTGTGTCCGGTTTCAGAGAACCGGTTCGGGGCGAAGGCTGATTTCGGCCTTCGCCCCTGTTATTTTCAAGAGCGCTAGGGAGTTCCGCTCGATTGATAAAAAAATGGTACAAGGATTGCGGCTGATTGATTGATAAAAGGGGTATTATCAACAATACTTGCCGCACAAGCGTCAATAGAACGACACAATAACTAGAACGATCCAGACGGAAGTCATCCAACCTCGTCCGATTCTGTTTTTACAAAGCAGTAACGAATAACGGAGACTGGAAAGGAAAAAGCATGAAGGTACGCAAGCTTGCGGTTGCCCTGGCTCTGGCGGGAGGGCTCGGATCCAGCGTCGCACAAGCCCTGGGGCTGGGAGAAATTGAACTTCAGTCCTATCTGAACGAGCCTCTGGACGCAGAAATCAATCTGCCCCAGAGCCGCGGTGTGGATCCGGGCGATGTATTCGTGAATATCGCCCCCGAATCTGCCTATGAAACGGTCGGACTAAGCCGCAACCAGTTTCTGAGTAAACTCAGGTTCCAGGTTGTCACCCAGAGTGATGGGTCGTTGGCGGTCAACGTATCTTCACGGGAGCCCCTGCGGGAACCGTATCTTAACTTTCTGCTGGAGCTGACCTGGCCGAACGGCCGGTTGATGCGAGAGTACGCCGTTCTGGTTGATCCCCCCGTCTACGCAGAAGATTCCGGTGTCGAAGAACAGGTCAGTGCGCCTGCGGTAAGCTCAACGATCTCCCAGCCTTCTTCCAGTCGAAGCGCTGAGTCTGTTCGTCGTCAGGCGCAGGCCGAGCAATCGTTGAGTCGCGGGTACCAGGGCAACACCTTTGGTCCGACCGGTCCGTCCGATACCTTGTGGACCATCGCTTCCAGCGTGCGCCCCAATGACAGCGTGTCCACCCAGCAGGTGATGCTCGCCATTCAGGATCTGAATCCTGACGCCTTTATTGGCAACAATATCAATCGTCTCAAGCGGGGAGAGGTGCTCAGGGTGCCGACGCTTGAGCAGATCCAGTCCCGGACCCGAGCCGAGGCCACTCAGGTTGTCGGCCGTCAGAATGCGGAATTCCAGTCTCCGCAGCGGACAGTCGATGCAACGGACAGCCAGCAGGCCGATTCGGCGACCGCTCAGGCCTCCTCCGGTGGTGATGAGCTGAAACTGCTCGTTGCCGACAACGAAAACTCGACATCCAGCGAAGGTGGATCGGCCGGTGGCGACGGAGAACTGCCCGGCGGCGTGGATGCCGGCACTGCCGTTGCGATGGAAGAGCTGGAAAGCGCGCGTCGTGAGAACGATGAACTGAACAGCCGGGTCAATGACCTTCAGGATCAGGTTGAAACGCTTCAACGCCTGCTTGAGCTCAAGAACAGTCAGCTCGCAGACATGCAGCAAATGGCAGGCGAGTCTGAAGAGGCGCCGGCAGAGTCCGGTGCCGATGATTCTGACCCGACGGCAGCTTCAACTGCCGACGCAGCCGCTGACGAAACGGCGGAGACGCTTGAGGCGGACGATACAGAGAAGGCGGAATCAGACGAATCCGCCGTCGATGAAGCCATGGGCGACGAAGCCGATGGCATGGTTCCGGCGGAAGGCGAGTCCGAAGCTGACGTTACCGGTGAGGCCGGAGCTATGGCCGAGAGCTCTGCGCCGGAATCGGAAACTGCCGTAGACGATGCCATGGGATCAGCAGGCGAGGCTGATAACGCAACCGTTGAGGACGGTGTTGAGCCGGAAACGGCGGTTGAATCGGCAGAGGCGGAACCAGCCCCGCAAGTGGCGAGTCAGGATCCGAAACCTTCCGCACAACCACCAGTCCAGGAAAAGGGTTTCCCGGGCAACATTATTGATGCGATTACGGGCAACCTCCTTTACCAGGTTGCACTGGGCGGTGGTCTGATCCTGTTGTTGTTGCTTCTCCTGTCATTGGCCCGTCGCAATGCCAATCGCGAGAAAGCGTTTTACGAGCAACTGAACAGTGAGTCGGGCGAGGAGTCGGATTCATTTGATTTGAGCCTCGATGACGAGGACGCGGAGCAGGGCGGCAGTAACGATGCGCTCGCAGAAGCGGATTCTTACCTTGCTTACGGACGTCACGATCAGGCTGCTCAGACCCTGGAAGCCGCTATTTCCCAGGAACCAAGCCGCACAGACCTGCGATTGAAACTCCTTGGTGTCTACGCAGATAACCAGGATCGGGAGTCGTTTGAGAAGCAGTTTGGTGAAATTGAAGCTCTTGAAGACGACCAGGCCATGGCTTCGGCCCATGAGCTGCGCGCTCAGCTGGATGAAGCCGAGTCGATGCCGAGTATTGACGATCTTGAGTCGCAGCTTCGGACGGATTCTTTTGGAGGTTCCGAGGCAGAAAAAGACTCCCAGTTGTCGGACGAGTTGCTCGCGGATCAGTATGATTCAACCAAGGAAGAGCAGGTCGAAAACGAGTTCGGAGAGCTGGATACCGATTTTGCAGACTTTGATCTGGACGAGGTTGAATCATCTGAGGCGTCGGCCAGCGCAAGGGCGACTGATTCAGAAGAGGCCTCCGAGCAAAAGGACAGTGACGGCTCTATCGAGTACGACCTGTCTGGCTTGTCACTGGAATCCGAGGAAGAAGGTGCAACTGACGGCCGGGAGACCGGCGCCGAGGAAGAAGCGGATTATTCGTCGCTTGAAATGGATCTGGGTGAGCAGTCCGAAAACAAGGCCGAAGACACGGACTGGTCTGACGACCTCGGTCTTGAGTTGGATAGCTCCCTCGAGGATGAGTCTGACTCCGGTGTAAACCTGGACGAGAGCGCGGAAACGGCTTCTGCGCCAGCGGACGAGGAATCCGCTGACAGCGATTCCCTGGACGAATCCTTCCTGGATGAACTGGATGCCGAGCTCGATAAGGTTGCGGGTGAGGAAGACGAATTGGGCGGGGACGAGATGGAAGAATCCTCGCTTGATGATCTCGAGTTGGATGTCTCCGACGAAGACCTGGCCCTGATGGAAGAGTTCTCAGATTCAGCCGATGCTGAAGAGAGCCGGACTCCGGCACTGGACGAAGAGCTTAACCTTGAGGATACGCTGGGTGAAGGCGATGTTCTCGGTGAAAGCAATGTTGCCAGTCCCGAAGACGAAGTTGCTGGCACCGAAGAGCTGGAAGATCTCGGGTCGCTCGATGAGCTCGCAGAGCAGGATGACCAAGCTCCTGAACCTGTGAATAAAGACGACGTTCCGGTTGCTTCCGAGGAAATTGGTGACGATGTGAGCCGATCTGACTCCGTTGACATTGACGAAAGCGAACTGGGTGACGACGACGACTTCGACTTCCTGGCGGGAACGGACGAAGCGGCAACCAAGCTGGACCTTGCTCGCGCCTACATTGAGATGGGTGACAGTGACGGAGCCCGTGACATACTTGAGGAAGTTGCGCTGGAAGGAAATGAGGATCAGAAAACCGAAGCGCAGGATCTCCTTAAAAACCTGTCCTGATTCGTTATAATCGGGTAAATCAGGCGGAAGCGCCGGCTGTCGAGTTTTCTTCGACGCAGCCGGCGCTTTGTTTTTTCAGTTTCATTCATCCCGGACAGGCGTTTGTTTCTCGAACCTCAGCAGCTCACCACCGACATCGAGATCGGAAACGGTCGCGTCGCACTTGCCTTTGAATACGATGGCCGTGACTTCCATGGTTGGCAAATCCAGAAGTCAGGCGTTCGCTCCGTGGAGCAGGAACTGACCGACGCTGTGTCGAAAGTGGCAAACCACCCGGTTGATCTGGTCTGCGCTGGACGGACCGATGCCGGCGTTCATGCCAGCTATCAGATTGCACACTTTGAAACGTCGTCAACGAGGGCTCTCCGTTCCTGGGTGATGGGGATCAACACGGCGCTTCCAAACGACATTGCCGTTCATTGGGCCGGAAATGGCTCCGACGATTTCCATGCCCGCTTTTCCGCCGTCTACCGGCGGTACCGGTACGTGATCTATAATCATCCCGTTCGGCCGGGAATACAGCGTGGCCAGGTGAGCTGGACGTTTCGACCTCTCGACGTGGGCCGCATGCACGAAGCAGCACAGGCCCTGTTGGGAGAGCACGACTTCTCCGCGTTTCGTGCTGCGGGATGCCAGTCCCGTACGCCCGTTCGCTTCATGGAGCAGGTGACAGTAACCCGTCGGGGAGAGTTTGTCGTAATAGACGTTCAGGCAAACGCTTTTCTTCATCATATGGTTCGAAATATCGCGGGCGCGTTGATGGCGGTTGGCTCTGGGCAGCAGCCGGTGAGCTGGATTCGTGAGATACTCGAACAGCGAGACAGAACACTTGCGGGCGTAACCGCTCCGCCTCACGGCCTTTATCTCGTGGATGTCGGTTACCCGCAGCGGTACGGAATCCCTCGTGCGGAATGTGGCCCGGGTTTCTTGAGACCCTGGTACAGTCGGGAGGATAACCACCCGATTTCGCCAACTCACATTCATCCCAAGCAGCCGGTAAAGCAGCCATGAACACGCGAGTCAAAATCTGTGGCCTGACACGTGTCGAGGATATTGAAGCGGCGGTAGAGGCTGGCGCTGATGCGCTGGGGTTGGTGTTTTACCAGCCGAGCCCTCGTTCTGTCGTTGTGTCCGAGGCAGCCGAGCTGGCCCGGCACGTGCCAGCCTTTGTCTCGGTTGTCGGACTGTTCGTGAACCCGACAGCAGAGGAAGTCCGGGAGGTTCTGGAACGGGTTCCGCTAGACCTGCTGCAGTTCCACGGAGACGAAAGCGCTGAGTTCTGCTCTCAATTCGGTCGGCGTTGGGTCAAGGCGATTCGGGTTCGGGAGCAGGGCCAGATTGAAGCCGCCTTCAAGAGCTTCAGCGAGGCTTCCGGGCTGCTGGTGGACGCCTGGGATCCCGAGCGGTATGGGGGAACCGGGCAATCGTTCAATTGGGACCTTATTCCTTCCGATCGTCCGATGCCGCTTATATTGGCCGGTGGTTTGTCTTCTGATAACGTATTTCGCGCTGTGAGCCAGGTGAGGCCCTGGGCTGTGGACGTCAGCGGCGGTGTTGAACGAAGCAAAGGCATCAAGGACATCGAAAAAATTTCCGATTTCATTAAAGAGGTTCACCGTGTCTGTAAAACTGACTGAAGAAATGCTGAAAGCACTGCCGGATGCGAGGGGGCACTTCGGGGCCTTTGGCGGCCGGTTCGTTTCCGAGACTCTGATGGATTCGCTCATGACGCTCGAGAAGCAATACAACGAGCTCAAGCGGGATCCCGAGTTTCAGGCACGGTTCGACAAAGAGCTGGCCGATTATGTAGGCCGACCCACGCCCCTGTATTTCGCCGAACGACTTACCCGCGAAACAGGCGGTGCGCAAATCTGGCTGAAACGGGAAGATCTCTGTCACACCGGTGCCCACAAGGTAAACAACACCATTGGTCAGGCATTGCTGGCGAGTTTTTTGGGGAAGAAGCGGATTATCGCTGAAACCGGGGCAGGTCAGCATGGCGTTGCGACAGCGACAGTCTGTGCCCGGCTGGGTCTGGAGTGTCATGTGTTCATGGGCGCCGAAGATGTCCAGCGCCAGTCCCTGAACGTTTTTCGCATGAAGCTGCTCGGCGCTGAGGTCCACGCGGTTGAGAGTGGTACCCGAACGCTCAAGGACGCAATGAATGATGCCATGCGTGACTGGGTCTCCTATGTCGATGAAACGTTCTACATCATCGGAACGGTTGCGGGGCCGCACCCTTATCCCATGCTGGTGAGGGATTTCCAGTCTGTCATTGGTCGCGAGACACGCCGTCAGGCGTTGGAGAAAACCGGCAAGTTACCCGATGCGCTGGTTGCCTGCGTTGGTGGCGGCTCGAATGCCATTGGCATGTTCTATCCATTCCTCGCTGACGAATCCGTTCAGCTCTACGGTGTCGAGGCGGGTGGTCTCGGTATTGAAACCGGCAAACACGCCGCGCCCCTGTGTGCCGGTCGACCGGGGGTACTCCACGGCAATCGCACCTATCTTATGGAAGATGAGAACGGTCAGATTGCCGGCACCCATTCGGTCAGCGCTGGTCTGGATTATCCTGGGGTGGGTCCTGAGCACAGTTGGTTGAAGGACATTGGCCGGGCGAATTATGTATCCGTGACCGATGATGAAGCCATGGAAGGTTTCCGCAAGCTGACTCGCGTCGAAGGCATAATGCCCGCCCTGGAGACAGCTCACGCCGTGGCTTACGCCATCAAGCTCGCTGCAACCATGGACAAGGATCAAACCGTCGTGATCAACGTATCCGGCCGGGGTGATAAAGACATAAACACGGTTGCCAAGTTAGAAGGCATCGAGATCTGAAGAATCAACAGGAGCAGGCATGAGCCGAATTGAAGGGGTCCTGAAAACCCTCAAAGGACAAGGTCGCAAGGCACTGATTCCCTACATTACTGCCGGAGACCCCCATCCCGATGTGACTGTGGATCTGATGCACACGTTGGTGGAAGCAGGTGCCGACATTATCGAGTTGGGCGTGCCATTCTCTGACCCCATGGCCGATGGCCCGGTCATTCAGCTGGCCTGTGAGCGAGCCCTCAAGCACGGCACGTCCTTGCGCCAGGTGTTGGCTATGGTCAAGGCATTCAGGACCAAAGACAGCGAAACCCCGGTGGTGTTGATGGGCTACCTCAACCCGATGGAGGCAATGGGGTACGAAGCCTTTGCCGATGCCGCTGTCGATGCGGGCGTTGATGGAATACTGACCGTCGATCTGCCCCCGGAAGAGGCGGATGATGTCGCGCCTCTGTTCACTGAGCGCAAACTGGACGCCATCTTTCTGCTGGCGCCAACCACAACCGACGACCGGATTCGTGCAATCAGCGAGCACTCCTCCGGCTATGTGTACTATGTTTCATTCAAGGGAGTCACCGGGGCCGCCAAGATCAACGTGGAGGAAGTGGCTACCAAGGTGGCCCACATTCATGAGCTCACAGCTCTTCCAGTAGGTGTGGGTTTCGGTATTCGTGACGCAAAAACAGCTGCAGCGGTGGGTCAGGTATCCGATGGTGTAATTGTTGGCAGCGTTCTGGTCGATACAATAGCCAGAAATCAGGCAGATACCGACGAGCTGAAGCAGGCACTGAAGGATCTGCTCCACCCGATGCGCGAAGCGCTGGATAGCCTGGGCTCCTGAATAGGGGGCCGGGCCGACAGGCATCACAGGACAGGATGAAATCATGAGTAACTGGCTGGACAAGATCATGCCGAGCAAGATTCGCTCGGAATCCAAGCAGAGAACTGGTGTTCCCGAGGGCTTGTGGAAAAAATGCCCCAAGTGTGGCGCCTTTCTCTACAAGCCGGAACTTGAGAAGAATCTCGATGTTTGTCCAAAGTGTAACCACCATCTTCGAGTGAGCGCCAGACGCCGTCTTGACGTATTCCTCGATTCCGATGGTCGGGAAGAAATTGCTGCAGAGCTGGAGCCTTGGGACCGGTTGAAGTTCAAGGACAGCAAGCGCTACAAGGATCGATTGTCCCACGCTCAAAAAACTACCGGCGAGAAAGACGCGCTGGTGGCGATGAAAGGCACGACGCTGGGTGTCCCCCTTGTTGCCTGCTCATTTGAGTTTAATTTCCTCGGGGGTTCTATGGGGCAGGTTGTGGGCGAGAAATTTGTCCAGGCCGCCAATGTCGCCCTCGAGCACCGCATTCCGCTGGTCTGCTTCTCTGCCAGCGGCGGTGCCAGGATGCAAGAGGCGATTCTATCGCTGATGCAGATGTCCAAAACGGCCGCCGTACTCGAGCGTATGAAGCTTGAGGGCATTCCCTACATTTCCGTGATGACGGATCCGGTGTTCGGTGGTGTGTCGGCCAGTCTGGCGATGCTTGGCGACCTCAACATTGCTGAACCCAATGCCCTGATTGGATTTGCTGGCCCACGGGTTATCGAGCAGACGGTTCGCGAAAAGCTGCCCGAAGGATTTCAGCGTAGTGAGTTCCTGCTCGAGCACGGCGCCATTGACATGATCCTCCACCGCCACCAGATGCGCGAGCGTATTGCCCACGTTCTGGCGAAGTTTACGGGCCAGGAGCGGCCCGGAACCGAGGAGCCGATCGAATTCGAAGTTACGGAAAAACCGGAAACCGATGCCCCCATCGAGTAACAAGTCTGGCCAGTCCCCCATCCCTCCGGGGACTGGCGCCACCGTCGACCGGTGGCTTGCCTATCTGGAAGCCCTCCATCCAACCGAAATCGATCTTGGTCTTGATCGCGTGCTTCTGGTTCTGCGCCGGCTTTTTCCGCGCAAGCCCAGTGCGAGGATAATCACAATAGCGGGCACCAATGGAAAGGGAAGTGCGGTTGCCTCTCTCGAGGCACTGCTCCGCGCTGCAGGTCGAAGAACCGGGGCGTATACCTCACCACATCTCCAGTCTTATAACGAACGTGTCCGGTTGGAAGGGAAGGATATTGAGGACGCGGCACTGGTCTCCGCGTTTGAGCGTGTGGAGGCTGCCCGTCGAAACATCTCGTTAACCTATTTCGAATTCGGCACCCTGGCTGCCTTCGTTGCATTTGCCGAGGCGGGTGTTGACGACTGGTTGTTAGAGGTGGGGTTGGGCGGTCGACTGGATGCCGTGAATGCACTGGACGCAGATCTTGCGATCATCACCTCGGTCGACATTGACCACGTTGCTTTTCTCGGTGACAACCGCGAAGTGATCGGATTTGAGAAGGCTGGCGTGTTACGGCCGAACATTCCTGCCATTTACGCGGATTCCGATCCACCCCGTTCGGTCCTTCAGCAGGTGGCCGCTCAGAAAGTGGATCTCGCGCTCGCCGGACGAGATTATCAGGTGCATCCTGCCGGTGATGACTCTGAGGACAGGCACTCTGAGAGTCTGGTGCTGGATTATCAGGGCTGGAAAGTTACCCTGCCCAACGGGCCGCTACCTATTCCCAGTGTGGCGGCAGCTGTGGTGGCCCTGCGCGCACTCGAACCCGGCATGGATGTCTCTGTTATTGAACGTGCGCTGGCTCACCTTCGTGTACCCGGGCGTTTCGAGCGAATGGCAGAGCACCCGGAGGTTTACGTCGATGTAGGCCACAATCCTCATGCTGCTGGCTGGCTTGCAGGCCGTTTATCGGCCCTGAAAACCGGCAATCGCCGGGTCTTGGCGATCTACGCGGCGCTGGGTGACAAAGACGTGGAAGGTGTCATTGAGGCCATGAAGCCTGTTGTGGATCGGTGGTGGCTGGCGGGGCTCGACGTACCGCGGGGCCTTTCCTCCGACGCACTGGTCAGCAGGGCCGAAGCGGCCGGACTGCGGGAATGCCATCGGGCCGATACCGTTGACGATGCAATCACAGCCGTCCGTAACTGCGCCCGAAAGAACGATCTGATTATAGTGTTCGGATCTTTTTTCACGGTAGCAGAAGCACGTAGACGGCTGACACCTATCAGTGCCCGTCAACGTCTTGAGAGCTTTCTGGACCCGGAAGGCCGTAGGGAAGTTGGTATTGGGGTAGAGGCATCGGACGTACTCCAGTTCCAGGGCAGCGAGCGCTATCAGGACCAACTTGCCCAGTTCCGGCAGTCTACGGGCGAATCCGATGCCCTCGTTGTCATGGAGGGCACAGCCCTCGGTGTTCCACTGGTCGCCTGTGCCTTCGAGTACAGTTTCATGGATGGCTCCATGGGCGAAGTGGTTGGAGAAAAATTCGTCCAGGCGGCGAACGTTGCTCTGGATCGCCACATCCCGCTGGTGTGCTTTTCAGCCAGCGGAGGGGCGCGGGTACAGGAAGGTTTCCTGGCGTTGATCCAGATGGCGAAAACCGCGGCGGTACTCGAACGAATGAGGCAGCAGGGCATTCCCTACATTTCCGTGATAACGGATCTGGTTTATGGCGAAGTGTCTGCCAGTCTGGCCATGCTGGGCGACCTGAATATCGCCGAACCGGATGCCAGAAGTGGCGCAAGTTTTCCTGAACTCATCGAACAGGTAGAGATCGAGGGTCTGCCGGATGGGTTTCAGGGCAGCCAGTTCCTGTTAGAGCGGGGGGCCGTTGATATGGTCCTTGATCGCCGGCAGTTGCGCGAACGCATCGCGCATATACTCGCCAAGTTTTCTGGGCAGGATTGTCCGGGAAATCCGAAGGGCGAATTGGACGATTGAAGCCAGATTCCGGCTCGCTTGGGCGTCTTAAACTTTGTCCATGGCACGGGCCGGTGCTTTGAGTTATTTCGGGATGCCAGTTAGTATCTGCTGCTAACGCCAAATGTGGACCTTCACCAGTTAACGGGAGCCGGGAATCGTGGATGGATTGAAGCAAAGAATAATCGGGGCGCTTGTACTGGTCTCCCTTGCGGTTATCTTTGTTCCGATGTTGTTCGATGAGCCGCATTCCGAGCGAACCTCCACCAGCATCAAGATTCCCGAGGAACCGCCTTTCCCTGAAGTGACGTCACCGGAAGCTGACAGTGCGATGCCGCCTTCCTATGAGGAGGGGTCGTCGACCGTGGAGTCCCAGAATCCCGAGCCGGTTCCATCCGGGACGAACGAGCCGGACTACCGAATTGTTGAAGATAACAATGAGCCCTTCGAGGGCGCTCCTGAGACAACTCAGCCAGAGGCGGCCGTATCTCCGGACGAGTCCTCCCCAGAGGTGGCCGACAATCCGGCCTCAGCAGAACCTGCCAAGACTGCAGAAAGCGAGAGCGAAGCCGAGCCGGCCGAATATACCCGTTCGCTGGAAGGCGCGTGGGTCGTGCAACTGGGCAGCTTTGGCAACGCCGACAACGCTCGCCGCCTGAGAGATAAAGTCCGGGACAAGGGATTCGGCTCGCACTTGCAAAAAGTTGAGCGCGGCGATGCCACGTTGACCCGTGTCTTCAGTGGTCCCTTCGCCACCAAAGCCGACGCTGAGGCCGCCAAACGCAGCCTTGATGAAGCCTTCAGTCTCAATAGCCTGGTGACAACGGGCGACAAATAAGCGTCTTTTCTTATCGTTTATGGGGTCGTGGCAGTTTGGTGGCGGCCGGTTTCCTGATAGAATTCGCGCTTCCTTTTTTCCATCGGGTTCTTCATGGAAGCGCTGATCTGGATTGACTGGGTCATCATTGCCCTGATTACAGTTTCCACGCTCATTAGTCTTAAGCGGGGCTTCGTTAGGGAGGCCTTGTCACTGGTGACCTGGGTGGGCGCGTTCATACTCGCCAGAACCTTTCATCCGCAAATGCAAATGCTCCTGGAGAGCACAGTCGAAACCCCGCTGGTCCGTTTGATTGCAGCGTTTGCAATACTCTTCTTTGGCACGCTCATCGTGGGCGCTATCATCAACAACATGATTGGTCACCTGATACGGGCTACCGGCCTGTCCGCCACCGACCGGGTTCTTGGCATGGGCTTTGGGCTATTACGGGGCGTCGTCGTGGTGATCGTCGCGATCGCCTTCACTCGATACACGCCACTTGCGCAGGACACCTGGTGGCGGGAATCGTTGATGATAGGCAGGCTAGCCGTCGTGGAGGACTGGTCCCGACGGACATTGGGTGACGAATTCGCCCGTTTTCTTGGGCCGGCTTCGGATGGCCAGAGTGACCCAGGCAACAGTCAACAGCAGGAAGCCGTGGAACCCACGGCTACCTCCAGCTAACATTCGAATCTAACACTCGGAGAAAACCCTATCCATGTGTGGCATTGTCGGCATCGTCAGCACTTCCAACGTCAATCAGTCTCTTTATGATGCATTGACTGTTCTTCAGCACCGGGGCCAGGATGCGGCGGGCATTGTTACCTTTCAGGACGAGCGGTTTTTCCTCCGCAAGGATAACGGATTGGTTCGGGACGTGTTCCATACCCGCCACATGCGCAGGCTGGTTGGTAACGTTGGCATCGGTCATGTTCGCTATCCGACTGCCGGAAGCTCAAGTTCCGCTGAAGCGCAGCCGTTCTATGTAAACAGCCCGTACGGCATCACCCTGGCTCATAACGGCAATCTGACCAATGCGGACGATCTCAGCCAGGATCTTTTCCGCACCGACCTCCGTCATATTAATACCAACTCCGATTCGGAAGTCCTGTTGAACGTGTTTGCCCACGAGCTTCAGAAGCTTGGCAAGCTTGATCCCACCAAGGACGAAATCTTCGCGGCGGTGAGGGCGGTTCACAAGCGCTGTCGGGGCGCCTATGCCGTTATCGCCATGATTACCGGCTACGGCATTGTCGGTTTCCGCGACCCGAACGGAATTCGACCGGCCTGTTACGGTGTTCGTGAGTCGGAGGATGGTCGCAAGGAATACATGATCGCTTCAGAGAGCGTCGCACTGAGCGCCGCAGGCTTCACCCTTGTCCGGGATATTGCGCCGGGCGAGGCCGTTTATATTGAAACAGACGGAACCCTGTACACGGAGCAATGTGCGGAAGAGCACCACCTGTATCCGTGTATTTTCGAACATGTCTACTTTGCGCGTCCGGATTCAATCATCGACAAGGTGTCGGTCTACAAGGCGCGCCTGAGAATGGGCGAAACCCTGGCGGACAAGGTGCTTCGCGAACGCCCGAACCATGACATTGACGTGGTCATGCCGATTCCCGATACCAGTCGAACGTCTGCCATGCAGATGGCTCATCGCCTGGGGGTTAAATTCCGCGAAGGCTTTATCAAGAATCGCTACATTGGCCGCACTTTTATCATGCCCGGCCAAAAAATGCGGAAAAAGTCCGTTCGCCAGAAGCTGAACCCCATCGATCTGGAGTTCCGCGACAAGAACGTCATGCTGGTTGATGATTCCATCGTGCGGGGAACGACCTGTAAGGAGATCGTTCAGATGGCCCGGGATGCAGGTGCACGAAACGTGTATTTCGCGTCGGCTGCGCCTCCTGTGCGTTACCCGAACGTGTATGGAATCGATATGCCATCAGCCAGCGAACTGATCGCCCACGACCGGACGGTTGAACAAATCCGGGAACTGATTGGCGCAGACTGGTTGCTGTATCAGGATCTGGAAGATCTGATCACTTGCGTGAATGACGTTAACGAGGACATTGAGGGTTGGGAGTGCTCGGTCTTCACCGGAAACTACGTCACGGGCGACGTTGATCAGGCCTACCTGAATCGCCTGGAGGAAGCCCGCAACGACGACAAGCGTTCGAAGCAGCAGGGCGGAGATCACGGTGATAACGCCATCATTGATTTGTACAATGACGAAGACTAAACGCGTAATGCGCGATACCAGGAGTAGCTCATGACTTTCCGCCGCGAACAGAATGTCTGGATCCCGGAATCGGATCTGGAGGGTATGTCAGTGGATACCCTGGCGGTGAGGGCAGGGCAGGTTCGCACGGGTGAACTGGAACACAGCGATCCGATTTTCCCCACATCGAGCTTTGTTTACGGCAGTGCCGCTCAGGCCGCCGCCCGTTTTGGCGGTGATGAACCCGGTAATATCTATTCCCGGTTTACCAATCCCACGGTTCAGGCCTTCGAGGGTCGTATCGCGGCCATGGAAGGTGGCGAGCGTGCAGTGGCGACGGCTTCGGGAATGGCTGCCATCCTGAGTACCTGCATGGCTTTGCTGAAAAGCGGCGATCATGTGGTGTGTTCCCGGGGGGTGTTTGGAACAACCAACGTCCTGTTCCAGAAGTACATGGCGAAATTCGGGGTTGAGACGTCTTTCGTCAGCCTTACGGATATGGACGAGTGGGCGGCGGCGGTTCGTCCGGAAACCCGGATGCTCTTCATCGAAACGCCGTCGAATCCACTGTGCGAAGTTGCAGACCTGTCTCGCCTGGCCGATCTGGCTCATGACAACGATGCCTTGTTCGTCGTGGACAACTGCTTCTGTACGCCGGTATTGCAGCGCCCTCTGGAGCACGGTGCTGATATCATCATCCATTCGGCGACCAAATACCTCGACGGCCAGGGCCGCTGTGTCGGCGGGGTTGTGGTCGGGCCGTCAAAATTGATGGATGAAGTGTATGGTTTTCTGCGGTCTGCCGGACCGACCATGAGTCCCTTCAATGCCTGGGTTTTCCATAAGGGGCTGGAAACCTTACCAATCCGTATGCGTGCTCACTGTGACAATGCGTTAGAGTTGGCAGTGTGGCTGGAAGAGCAGCCGGCCGTTGAAGAAGTGTTTTATGCCGGGTTGCAGAGTCATCCACAGCACGAGCTTGCTAAAAAGCAGCAATCAGGATTCGGCGGTGTTCTGTCGTTCCGTCTGAAGGGCGGGCGTGCGGAAGCCTGGTCGTTTATTGACGCCACCCGGATGATTTCAATCACCGCCAATCTGGGGGACGTGAAGACCACGATCACCCATCCGGCTACCACGACCCACGGCCGCCTGTCTCCAGAAGACAAGGTCGCAGCGGGTATCACCGAGAATCTGGTCCGGATTTCGGTGGGCATCGAAGCAGTCGAGGACCTGAAAACCGATCTTGCACGTGGCTTTCAGGCACTTCAGAACCCAAGCAATGGAAACGTTTGAGTATTCATGGCCGAGTCCGCAAAAGCGAAGAAAGCACCACAGGAACTGACAGAGAAGCAGCTGCGCTTTCGCCGTTTGGTGGCACAGGGTGCCCGTGAAGGCGCCGTAATCGCGCTGATTGCGCTGTGCATCTATTTTTCGATGGCGCTGGTCACCTTCAGTCCATCCGATCCCGGCTGGGCGAGCATCGGCCATGATACCAGTGTCCAGAATTACGCAGGGCGCACGGGCGCGTGGCTGGCAAGCCTGTTCATGGACTTCTTCGGTCAGGTGGCTTACCTGTTCCCGTTGATGATTGCGGGCTATGCGTTCATGTTGATCCGTCGTCGAAACGATTCCATGGATCTGCACTGGCCATTATTTATGATGCGTTTCGGTGGCTTTTTGCTGATTCTGCTGTCCGCCACCAGCCTGCTTTCCCTTTATTCGGTGTTTGGCCTTGGGGTGTCCTCCGGCGGGGTGCTTGGAACGGCCGTGTCGGAAGCCATGGTCCGGTTCTTTAATCTGCCGGCCACCACCCTGTTGCTGATTGCCATTTTCCTGTTTGCGATCACCGTCACCACAGGTCTGTCCTGGTTCTCGTTGATGGATCAGATTGGCGGACTGACGCTCCGGGCGGGACTGATGCTGAAGGCTCTGTTCAGCCCCAATCCGGACAAGAAGAAAACCGCTCCATCGCCCAAACCGGAGCCTCCGGTGGTCAAAGACCGTGTCGCTGCCCCGAAGGCGGCACCTGTGGAAAAGCAGAAGGGCGGGCCGCGTTGGTGGCATCGTATTCCCGGGTTCGGTCCGTCCAGACCCAAGAAGCCGTCCAAGGCGCCGTCTGAGCGGAAGGAACCGGGTCTGGAAGGTCTCACGACAGCGGTGGATCCGGAACCTGAACGTTTGGAGAGTTTCAGCTCCACTGAGGACAGCCCGACGTCTCAACCGGCCCCGAGCAAGTCTGCTCCCGGAGACGCCGCGGCCAAGTCCGCCGGCAGGTCCTTGAAAATTTCACCGTTCAAGAAAGACGAGCAACCGCCCTCCAGCAAAAACAGCAAGGAGAAACAGCCTTCCTTGCTGGAAGACCTGGAAAACCCGATTCCGCCCATTTCCCTGTTGGATCCGCCTGAGGAGCACAAGGAAAAAGGCTATTCCGAGGAATCCCTGGAGCACATGTCCCGGATGCTTGAGGAAAAGCTGGCGGATTTCGGCGTTTCTGTGGAAGTCGTTGAGGTCAATCCCGGCCCGGTCATTACCCGGTTTGAGATTAAGCCGGCGCCCGGGGTGAAGGTGAGCAAGATCTCGAACCTCGCGAAGGATCTGGCCCGTTCGTTGGCGGTTCTGAGCGTGCGTGTGGTTGAAGTCATCCCGGGCAAATCCGTTGTCGGGATCGAAATACCTAATGAAGAACGGGAAATGGTCCGGTTGAGCGAAGTGCTCGGCGCTCGCGTGTTCGAGGATTCCGCCTCGCCGTTGACGCTCGCCCTGGGCAACGACATCGGCGGCAATCCGATGGTGGCCAATCTCGCCAAGATGCCCCACCTGCTGGTCGCAGGTACCACGGGGTCCGGTAAATCCGTCGGTGTCAACGCAATGCTGTTGAGCATGCTGCTGAAGGCGACACCCGACGAAGTCCGTTTCATCATGGTTGACCCCAAGATGCTGGAACTGAGCATCTACGACGGCATTCCTCACCTGCTGGCGCCCGTGGTAACTGACATGAAGGAAGCGGCCAATGCGCTTCGCTGGTGCGTGGCAGAAATGGAACGTCGTTACCGCCTGATGGCGAATCTTGGTGTCCGGAACATCGCCGGGTACAACCGCAAGGTTAAGGACGCGATTGCGGCAGGGGAGCCGTTGTTGGATCCTCTGTGGAAGCCGGACGAGTACCTGGCCAACGAAGAGCAGGAGCGCCCCGAGCTGGACACATTGCCGTTCATCGTCGTCGTGATCGATGAATTCGCTGACATGATGATGATTGTCGGCAAGAAGGTCGAAGAACTCATTGCCCGTATCGCCCAGAAAGCGAGGGCCGCGGGTATTCACCTGGTCCTGGCCACCCAGAGGCCGTCGGTAGATGTCATTACCGGCCTGATCAAGGCAAACATTCCCACCCGTATTTCATTCCAGGTGTCCTCCAAGATCGATTCTCGCACTGTTCTCGATCAGGGTGGGGCCGAGCAGCTTCTGGGGCATGGTGACATGCTTTATCTGCCGCCGGGCTCCGGTCTGCCGGTCCGGGTTCACGGTGCCTTCGTCGATGATGATGAAGTCCACCGCGTCGTAAGCGCCTGGAAAGCGCGCGGTGAACCTGTGTATGTGGATGACGTTCTCAATGGTGCGGAAGGTGAAAGCCTGCCCGGCGTTCCGACCCTGTCCGAGGGTGGGGGTGACAGTGAGGGCGATGCGCTCTTTGACGAGGCGGTTGCCTTTGTGACCGAAGGCCGGAGGGTGTCGATCTCCTCCGTTCAACGCAAATTCAAGATTGGCTACAACCGGGCGGCAAACCTTGTCGACGCCATGGAAGCATCGGGCGTCGTCAGTGCCGCCGGGCACAATGGCGCCCGGGAAGTTCTGGCACCGCCACCCCCCAGAGATTAGGAGCCGTATCCAATGCAATTCCATCCGTTTCTGAAGATGCTCGCCCTCGCAATCGTTACCTTGTTTGCGTTGGCGGCGAAAGCGGCTGACGACTCGCCGGAATCCCGTGATGCGGCGGTCCAGCTTGCCTCCGTGCTCAAGAGTTACGAATCCTACCAGGCTGACTTCATACAGATCGTCGTTAATGAAAATGGCAACCGCGTCCAGGAAACGCGCGGTGCCCTGAAAGCAAAACGCCCGGGGCTGTTCTATTGGGAAACCAGCGCGCCACTCTCCCAGTTCATTGTCAGTAATGGCGAGACCGTTGAGGTCTACGATCCCGATCTGGAACAGGTGACCATTCACAATCTGGATGAGCGGGTTCAGACCACGCCGGCGCTATTACTCAGCGGTGAGGTCGATAACCTTGAGGAAACCTACAACGTGTCCCGGAAGGCCATCGGTGACAACACCCGGGAATACACACTCGAACCCCGTAACCCGGATTCCCTGTTTGTTTCCCTGCGTCTCACCTTTTTCAAGGGAGAGCTTCAGGAGATGCGGATGCGCGACTCGTTGTCCCAGCTCAGCGTGCTCAGCTTCGACAACATCAGGCTGAATGAGAACGTCGACAACAGCGCCTTCACCCTCGAATATCCGGAGGGCGTGGACATCATCCGGGACGGAGCCTGATGCAGGATAGTCTGTTCGAGGAACAGCCAGGTTTTCGGCCACTGGCGGCGCGCATGCGGCCCGCCAGCCTGGATGACTATGTGGGCCAAACGCATCTGGTGGGGCCCGGAAAGCCCCTGCGCCGAGCCGTGGAGCAGGGCCAGCTGCATTCCATGATTCTCTGGGGCCCCCCGGGGGTGGGCAAGACCACGTTCGCCCGTCTCCTGGCCTCCCTCAGTGATCTTAGCTTTGAAACGATCTCAGCAGTTCTCAGCGGTGTGAAAGAGATTCGGGCTGTCGTGGATCGGGCCCGGAACCGTAAGCAATCCGAGGGGCGTGACACGCTCCTGTTCGTGGATGAAGTGCATCGCTTTAACAAAAGCCAGCAGGATGCCTTCCTCCCCCATATTGAAGATGGCACGTTCATTTTTGTGGGGGCCACCACCGAGAACCCTTCGTTCGAACTGAACAGCGCGCTGCTTTCCCGGACCCGGGTTTATGTCCTGAAAAACCTCGACGACGAGGATGTCCTGCGGTTACTGGAGCGGGCACTGGTTTCGGGTGAGGGCTTCGCGGGCCGTCTGTCGGTTCCCACCGACGTACTGGCGCTGATGGCAGCGGCGGCTGGCGGGGATGCCCGGCGGGCACTCAACATCCTCGAAGTGGCAGCAGACCTGGCCGAACCAGACGCCGAAGGCCGGGACCACGTAACCCACGAGCAGCTTGAACAGGTCATGCAGACCAGTTTGCGTCGCTTCGACAAAGGCGGGGACGTTTTCTACGACCAGATTTCTGCCCTCCACAAATCCGTTCGGGGTTCCGATCCGGACGGATCGCTGTACTGGCTTTGCCGGATGCTGGACGGTGGGTGCGATCCACTGTACGTTGCTCGCCGGTTGGTTCGGATTGCCAGCGAGGACATCGGAAATGCCGATCCGCGGGCGCTGCAACTTTCAATGGATGCCTGGGACGCCCAGGAACGTCTGGGGTCACCGGAAGGGGAACTGGCGCTTGCACAAGCGGTTACCTACCTGGCGATGTGCCCAAAGAGCAATGCGGTCTACAACGCGTTCAACCAGTGTATGGCAGACATTCGCAAAGACCCGGATTACGACGTGCCTGTGCATTTGCGTAACGCTCCCACCAAACTTCTCAAGACCATGGGGCATGGCGAATCCTATCGCTACGCTCACGATGAACCCGATGCGTTCGCCGACGGCGAATGCTACCTGCCCGAGCCCATTCATCAGCGCCGTTACTATCAGCCGGTGAATCGCGGTCTCGAAATCAAACTGGCCGAGAAGCGCGATCGACTCGACCAGCGCAATGCCCAGAGCTCCCGAAAACGCTACTCCTGAGCGGGCCCTACGGTAGCCACCAGCCTCAGTGCAGGTATAATGGCCAGTCATTTATCACACATCGCTAACCGGAATAGTCAGGATAACCATGCTCGATCCAAAACGTGTCCGCACCCAGACTGAAGAGATCGCCCGTCGGCTGGCCATCAAGAACTTTACGTTTGATACCGCCACCTTCGAGCAGCTCGAAGAACGCCGTCGCGCCCTGCAGGTTCGCACGGAGACGCTACAGAGCGAGCAGAACAAGCAGTCAAAGTCGATTGGCAAGGCCAAGGCGGCGGGTGAGGACATTCAGCCCTTGCTGGACAAAGTCGAGAGCCTGAAGGCACAGAAGTCTGCTGCCGAAGATGAGCTGCGAACGCTTCAGGACGAGCTTTCCGAGTTCCTGGCAGGTATTCCCAATCTCCCGGACGAGGACGTGCCCCAGGGCGAAAGCGAGGATGACAACGTCGAGATCCGGACGTGGGGAACCCCGAAGACACTAGACTTCGAGCCGAAGGACCATGTTGCCCTGGGAGAGGGGCTCAAAGGGCTGGATTTCGAGACGGCCAGCCGGCTGGCTCATTCCCGGTTTGCGGTGATGCGGGGACCGGTGGCCCGTCTGCACCGGGCATTGGCGCAATTCATGTTGAACCTGCATACGGGCGAGCACGGTTATACAGAAGCCTATGTGCCGTACCTGGTGAATGCGGAAACCCTCTACGGTACAGGTCAATTGCCCAAGTTTGAGGAAGACCTCTTCAAGATGGAGGGGGAGAATCCTCTTTACCTGATTCCAACCGCCGAGGTTCCGGCCACCAACCTGGTCTCGGATTCGATCCTGGACGCCAAGGAGTTGCCGCTTCGACTGGTCTGTCACACCCCGTGTTTCCGCAGCGAGGCAGGGTCCTACGGCCGTGATACCCGCGGCATGATTCGCCAGCACCAGTTCGATAAAGTGGAGCTGGTGCATGTGGTTCGACCCGACGATTCGGATGCAGCGCTGGATGCGCTGACCGGGCATGCGGAAAAGGTACTGCAGTTGCTGGATCTGCCTTACCGTGTGGTTACCCTTTGCGGCGGTGACATGGGGTTCTCGGCCGCTAAAACCTACGATCTCGAAGTCTGGCTGCCGGGCCAGCAGAAATATCGGGAGATCTCATCCTGCTCCAATACCCGTGATTTTCAGGCACGGCGCATGCATGCCCGTTGGCGTAACCCGGAAACCGGAAAGCCGGAGCCCGTCCACACCCTCAATGGTTCAGGCTTGGCGGTGGGCCGCGCCCTGATTGCCGTGATGGAGAATTATCAGCAGGCTGACGGCAGCATTCTGGTTCCGGATGTACTCAAGCCTTATATGGGAGGCATCGACCGAATCCAATGACCGATCAGTTGACGAATGCACCAGGGAAGGGCGTTGGTGCAACCCCTGCACCAGTTCGGTACCGGACTAATCCCGTTACAGACAACCCGAACAGCTCCGCCGGGGAGGTGGCGCTGGTCGGGGCCGGGCCCGGCGATCCGGAACTGCTCACCTTGAAGGCCTGGCGCCTGATAACGTCGGCCGAGGTCGTGCTCTACGATCGACTCGTGTCGCCTGAGATCATGGCACTGATTCCCGAGACCGCCGAAAAAATCCACGTGGGTAAACAACGTTCCAATCACGTATTACCCCAGGATCAAATCAATCAGCGCCTGGTGGATCTGGCCCGCGAAGGGCGCAAGGTAGTGCGGCTCAAGGGCGGTGATCCGTTTATCTTCGGTCGGGGTGGTGAAGAAATCGAGACACTGGCTGCCGCAGGCGTCCGGTTCCAGGTGGTGCCGGGTATTACCGCAGCATCCGGATGCGCGGCGTATTCCGGCATTCCGCTCACTCACCGGGATTATGCCCAGTCAGTACGTTTTGTGACGGGTCACCTGAAGAACGACACCTGCGACCTGCCGTGGAAAGACTTCGTTCAGAACAACCAGACCCTGGTGTTCTATATGGGGTTGGTTGGACTGCCTGTCATCTGTCGGCAACTGGTAAGCCATGGAATGTCTCAGGATATGCCCGTGGCACTGGTCTCCAAGGGAACGACGCCTGATCAGATGGTAATCACCGGTACCCTGGACGATATCGTGGAGCGGGTTCAGGCGCAGCCCGTCCAGCCGCCCACGCTCGTCATCATCGGCCATGTGGTCGCGTTGCGCGAACGGCTGGATTGGGTGGGCGGTTTGCCCGAAAGGAGCCGCGCGGGAGACTGAGACCACAAAAAAGGGAGCCCGAGGCTCCCTTTTTTCATTGCTGTCGCGCTCAGCCGATTTTGCGCTGGGGCAGGACATCCTTCAGTTTTTCACGCATTTCCCGAATGGCCTTTTCGGTGGTTGGCCAATCAATGCAGGCGTCGGTGACAGACACGCCGTATTTCAGGTCGGCCAGGTTCTCAGGAATGGACTGATTACCCCAATTGATGTTGCTCTCTACCATCAGGCTTTGGATGGAGGTGTTGCCTTCCAGGATCTGGTGCGCCACATCCTGCATAACGAGAGGCTGGAGGCCAGGATCCTTGTTCGAGTTTGCATGGCTGCAGTCAACCATGATGGACTTCCGGAGTTTTGCCTTTTCCAGGGCCTGTTCGCAGAGGGCGACACTGACGGAGTCGTAATTGGGCTTACCACCGCCACCGCGGAGCACGGCGTGGCCGTAATTGTTGCCCTTGGTCCGGATGATGGCAACTTTGCCCTGCTGGTCAATGCCAAGGAAACTGTGCGGGTGCGACACGGACTTCATGGCGTTAACCGCGACGTCAAGGCTGCCGTCAGTGCCGTTCTTGAAGCCGATGGCCATGGACAGACCGCTGCTCATTTCACGGTGGGTCTGGGACTCCGTGGTACGGGCACCGATGGCCGACCACGCGATGGTGTCCTGCAGATACTGTGGCGAAATCGGGTCGAGTGCTTCGGTGGCTGCCGGCAGACCGAGTTCGTTGATATCCAGAAGCAGGCGGCGGCCGATATGCAGGCCCTGCTCGATATCGAAGGTGTCGTTCAGTTTCGGGTCGTTGATCAGGCCTTTCCAACCGACGGTGGTCCGGGGCTTCTCAAAGTACACGCGCATGACGATCAGAAGCGTATCGCTGACTTCGTCAGCAAGCTTTTTCAGGCGTTGGGCATAATCGCGGGCTGCTTCAACATCGTGGATGGAGCAGGGGCCAACCACCACGAACAGGCGGTGATCCTTGCCGTCCATGATGTCATAGATGGCCTGGCGTCCATTGGCTACGGTTTCAGCGGCTTTGTCAGAGAGTGGCATCTCCTTTTTCAGCGCTTCAGGCGTAATCAGTGGTTCCTGGCTGGCCACATTCAGGTTCTCTAGTTTTTTGCCCGACATGTTGTTCTGTATCCCCGATTCTGATCGTTGCTTCCCAGTTGGACGAACAAATGCCAACGGAGTTGCAGATTAACGCGAATGCGCCGGTGTCCGGTTGCGATTAACCCCGGCGAGGTGGTTATACTGCGTCATTTGGTAGGCCTTTTCAACGCTTCTTCAGCACGGGGACTGGATGTCACAAAACAGGCAAAAAGCACGAGATGTTCCGGTCCGCAGGACGGTTTCGACGAAGATTGCCGATGTCCTCACAGGAATCCGTGTTCCGGATCTGCCTTACCCGCCTGGAAAGCTCGACCCTGATTCCGTCAGTGACTGGCGCCCCCTGCTTCTGTCCTGTTGGGCCGAGCAGCGGGATGAGCGTGTTACTCACGTGGTCCGTTCCGTTCACCTGAACTGGTCGGCGATGCAGATCAATGCCGCGTATGTCGCCGACCGGATAATGGATGTTTTTCTGAAGACCAGCGGGTTGCATCCGGAGTTGGCTCGTCGGGTCGCTCGCCTGCGGTTCTTTCTTGCCTGGCGGATGAGCCTCGAGGGCGCCAAGGCGTTCAGCGAAACTTTTATCGAGTGGCTAGACAGTCTTCAGGAATGGCGAGGCTGGAGTGATTCGGGTGGTCGCTCTGCAAAAGTTCTGCTCGATCAACTGGACGCACTGGTTATTGCGGTATCCAGCAGTTTCGAGTCTGGTCGGGCATCCGAGGTTGAAGACTTTTGCCGGCAGTGGAAAGAGGACGCCGACAGGCGTAATGGGCAGATCGGCAAACTCCACCAGAGATTGCTGGAAACGGAGCAGGGCGCGGCCCGTCAACGTCGTGCCGATCAGACCGCCCGTGCCCTGATTGGCCGGGCACTGCACGGCCGCCGTTTGCCTACGCCAATCAGTCGCTTCGCCCTGGACCAATGGCGCAGGCTCCTCAAACACGCGATCTGGGAATCCGGTGTCGAGGGAGAGACGTTCCGCCACGGATCAAAGCTCCTCGAATGGCTGGTCTGGATCGGCGACCCATCCTTATCTGATCAGGACCGCAACCGGCTCTATCACGTGGGCGAGCAGATTGGTGATCGCATCCTAGATGTCTGGAACCGCACGTTTGATCACCCCCTGGCGGCTGGCGAATTGTCCGGGATTGAGAGCGTCCTCGTATCACGGCTGCGCGGAGAGGCGCCGGAATTGGCTGACGCTTTGCCACCGCCGGACAGGTTCAGCTGGGACAGCTCATGGCTGGAGTTTTCGGCAGCAAGCCACGGCGAAGTCAGCGAGCTGGAAGGGCAATGGTTCGTCGAAGGCGAAGGCAGAAGCGAACAGCGCCGCTACTTCTTTGCGCTACTGGAGGACACCGCAGAGGTTCTTTGGACGAACGGCGCCGGGGTGAAGCTGGGTTTGCAGCCTTGGGTAGAATTCCAGCAGGCGCGGGAACGTGGCGAGGTACGCCCGTTACCGATGCTGAATCCCTTTGGCAAGGTATTGAATGAGACGATAACGGTGCTTGCGGAGGTTTGCTATAAACAACGCAGGCAGCGGGAGCAGGCGGCCAAGGAAGCTCGTGATCAGGCTGAGGCACTTCGCCACAAACGCGATCAGGAGGAGGCACGGCGAAAGCAGGATGAAGCAACCCGTGAAGCTGAGTTGACGCGGGAGCGACAAAGGGAGGAAGCCCAACGGCAAGAAGACGAGCGGGTGGAACTTGAGCAACGCGCCCGGGAGCAACAGCTTCTGGCAAAAAAGCAGGTCAGCGAGCTGAAGCTCGGCGGCTGGATTGCCATCGCGCCATCCTCGGCTGAGGACGACCCGTTGCGACTCAAGCTGGCGGTCCGGATCAACGCGTCGCGGAAACTCGTCTTTGTTGACCGTTTGGGGCTTAACCGCCGAGAATTTCAGGAGGATGGTTTGGTGGAGGGAATCGTGGCCGGCCAGATACGGGTATTGGACAGCTCTGCCGAGTTTGACGATGCCCTCAGCCGGGTTGTTGGCCGAATCCGGGTGGGCCGAAATTGAGGCCGAAAGCAGCGCAGGTAAAATAATAATGAGTAATGCAGACTACGATTTTTGGGCGTCAGATCAGAGGTTGGAGAGCGCGGATAACCGATCGGACTATCGGCTCACGGCAACGGCAAGGGCAACGCTGGAGCTCGAGTCTGAGGTCCCAGGTCACGGACCTGAGAGTCGGGGGCGCGCTCTGGTGTGCCGCATCCGCGACATTTCAGCCCGTGGAATGTGCCTGCTTTCGAAAGAACCGCTGTCACTGGGCGCACTGCTCCCGGCATCCGTATTCCTCGGCACTCATCCCGAGCCGTTTGCATTGATGGTGGAAGTGGTCTGGTGTCGACCGAACCAGTCCGAATTCCTGGTGGGTACGCAGATTATCGAATCCGCCGACACGGCCTATGTGGAGTGGTTGGAGGCGGTTGCTTCGGCGATGACCGGGGAGTGACTCCGGATTACAAAAAAAGCCGGCGACAAGCCGGCTTTTTTCGTTCTTCAACGGTCGCTGGGGCTCACTCTTCCATCTGAGCCATGCCGGTAATGTTGAAGCCGGCATCGACGTACATGATTTCGCCGGTAATGCCGCTGGCCATATCTGAGCTCAGGAAGGCTGCTGCATTCCCGACTTCATCAGTGGTCACGTTGCGACGCAGCGGAGCCTGCTTGGCGTTCTCGGCAAGCATCCGTCGGAAACTCTTGATACCAGACGCCGCAAGGGTTTTGATTGGACCGGCGGAGATGCCGTTGACCCGGATTCCGTCTTTGCCGAGGCTGGCCGCCATGTAGCGAACGTTGGCCTCGAGGGAGGCCTTGGCCAGACCCATCACGTTGTAATTCTGCAGCACCCGCTCGGCACCCAGGTAGCTCAGGGTCAGCAGTGAGCTGCCCTCGTGCATCATCTTGCGTGCTCCCTTCGCCAGCGCTACAAAGCTGTAAGAACTAATGTCGTGGGCGATTCGGAAACCTTCGCGAGTGGTCACGTCGACATAATTGCCGTCCAGTTCATGGCCGGGGGCGAATCCGACGGCGTGGACGATGATGTCAATGTGATCCCAATGTTTACCCAGCTCGGTGAAGACGTTCTCGATTTCTTCGTCACTGGCGACGTCACAGGGGAACGTCAGCTTGCTGCCCCATTGTTCGGCGAATTTCTCCACCCGGGGTTGAAGCTTTTCATTCTGATAGGTGAACGCCAGTTCGGCGCCTTCCCGGGCGAATGCTTCGGCGATGCCGTAGGCAATGGACAGCTTACTGGCAACGCCAACGATCAGTGCTTTCTTGCCACTGAGTAATCCCATGGGTAGTTCTCCCTGTGTTCCTGATTTCGGAGCATTATCCCTGAACTCGCGCGCTCCGGGTAACGCTCAATTGGTCGTAGACGGGTTCTGGTAGAAGAACGCCGCACTGAGCAGTTCCTGGGTGTATGCCTGATTCGGTGCGTGGAAAATGTCTTCGGCGTTGCCGTATTCCACAATCTTTCCGTGGTGCAGAACCAGCAGTTTATGGCTGAGTGCCCGAACCACGGCGAGGTCGTGACTGATGAAAATATAGCTTAGACCATAGCGGCCCTGTATATCCCGGAGAAGTTCAATCACCTGCTTCTGAACGGTCCGATCCAGTGCTGAGGTTGGTTCATCCAGAATGATCAGGTCGGGCTGGAGCACCAGCGCTCGGGCAATGGCAATGCGTTGGCGCTGGCCTCCGGAGAACTCGTGAGGATAGCGATGGCGGTTCTCCGGGTCCAGGCCAACGTCCCGTAACGCCTGGATGACCCGTTGCTCATGGTCGGAAACCGTGCAGGGCTCGTGAATCTCAAGGCCTTCCCGCACTATCTCGGCGATGGACATACGTGGGCTCAGGCTGCCAAACGGATCTTGAAACACAATCTGAATCCGACTTCGCCAGGGGCGGAACTGTTTCTGGGTGAGATTGCCCAGTTCCTCCCCGGCCAGCTTGATACTGCCGGTGCTTGCGGTCAGTTTGAGCAGAGCGTGCCCGATGGTGGTCTTGCCACTGCCACTTTCGCCAACGATCCCCAGCGTTTCACCCCGGTTGAGGCTGAAATTGGTGTTCTGAACGGCGTGAAAGTAGTCTGTGACCTTGCCGAACAGCGATTTCCGGGTGGAAAAACGGACGTCCAGGTTGGCGACCTGAAGCAGGGGGGCGCTTTTGCTCACCGCCTTCAGTGGCGCTTCCGGTGGCTCGGCATCCAGCAGTTTGCGGGTATAGGGGTGTTTGGGCTGTTCAAACAGGGTTTCTGTATCCGCCAGTTCCACCAGCTTCCCCTGTTCCATGACAGCCACCTCATCGGCATAACGGTGGACGATGGACAGGTCGTGGGTGATCAGAAGGATGGCCATCCCCAGTTTCTGCTGGAGTTCCCTGAGCAGTTCGAGCACCTGTTTCTGTACCGTGACATCCAGCGCGGTCGTGGGCTCGTCGGCAATCAGGAGTTCGGGTTCATTGGCCAGGGCCATGGCAATCATGACGCGCTGTTTCTGCCCCCCTGAGAGCTGGTGGGGGTAGCTGCCCAGGCGACTTTCCGGGTTCTGAATACCGACCAGATCGAGTAACTCAATGCACCGTTTCCGCGCGGCGGAATTTCGCATCCCCTTGTGCAGGGCGAGGGTTTCCCCGATCTGCTTTTCGACCGTGTGCAACGGATTGAGGGACGTCATGGGTTCCTGGAAGATCATGCTGATCTGCCGCCCCCGGATCTGACGAAGGCGCTTTTCACTCGCCTTCAGCATGTCCTCACCGTGGAAGTAGATCTCTCCAGTGGGGTAGCTGGCATGGCGCTCATCAAGCAACCGAAGCACGGATAACGCCGATATGGATTTGCCCGACCCGCTCTCTCCGACCAGCGCCAGGGTCTCGCCCTCACGAACGGCAAAGGAGAGCGAATCCACCGCCCGGGGGCCATGATCGAAACAGATAGACAGGTTGGAAATCTCTAACAGGTTGCTCATATCAGCTCTTTCTCGGATCAAAGGCGTCCCGGACGGCCTCACCGACAAACACGAGGAGCGTCAGCATGACCGAAAGCGAAATAAAGGCAGATATGCCGAGCCACGGTGCGTGCAGGTTTGCTTTCCCCTGGGCGATCAGTTCGCCCAGCGACGGCGACCCCGATGGCAGGCCGAACCCGAGAAAGTCCAACGATGTCAGGCCCGTTATGGCACCGGTCAGGATAAAGGGAAGGAACGTCAGTGTCGCGACCATGGCGTTGGGAAGAATATGGCGGAACATGATCTTCCGGTTCTCCAGGCCCAGTGCCCGGGCTGCTTTTACATATTCGAAGTTCCGCGCCCGAAGAAACTCGGCGCGGACGACGTCCACCAATCCCATCCAACTGAACAGCAGCATGATGCCGAGCAACCACCAGAAGTTTGGCTGTACGATGCTTGAGAGGATGATCAACAGGTAAAGCACCGGAAGGCCCGACCAGACCTCAATGAACCGCTGACCGAGCAGGTCAATCTTACCGCCGTAATACCCCTGAATAGCGCCAACGGCGACACCCACAATGCAACTGGCGAAGGTCAGGGTAAGGCCGAACAGCACGGAAATCCGAAAACCATAGATCACCCGGGCGGCGACATCCCGTCCCTGGTCATCGGTACCCAGCCAGTTCTCCGCGCTGGGAGGTGCCGGGGAGGGGACTTCAAGATCGTAGTTGATGGTGTCGTAGCTGAATCGGATTGGCGGCCACAGGATCCATCCGTTGGCCTCGATCTCACTGGAGATGAAGGGGTCCCGGTAATCGGCTTCGGTCGGCAGGAAGCCACCGAACGTTTCCTCCGATACCGACTCCACCACCGGGAAATACAGGGTGTCCTGATAGGACACGATGAGAGGCGAGTCGTTGGCAATCACCTCCGCGATCAGTGACAGGCCGAAGAGGGCCAGAAACACCCACAGTGACCAGTAGCCTCTCCGATTGGCCCGGAAATTCCGCAGCCGCCGACGCTGGATGGGCGTAAGGGGCTTCATGCTTACGCACCCTCCCGGCTTTCGAAGTCGATACGCGGATCCACGAGAACGTAGGTGATGTCGCTGATCAGTTTCAGGATCAGACCCATCAGGGTAAAGATATAAAGAGTGCCGAATATGACCGGGTAGTCCCGGTTCAGGGCTGCTTCAAACCCGAGCAGGCCCAGTCCGTCCAGGGAAAAGATAACCTCGATCAGTAACGATCCGGTGAAGAACAGCGCAACCAGAACACCGGGCAGGCTCGCAATCACGATCAGCATGGCGTTCCGGAACACGTGGCCGTAGAGAACCTGCTTTTCCTCCAGGCCCTTGGCCCGCGCTGTCACGACATACTGCTTGCTGATTTCGTCCAGGAACGAGTTCTTGGTCAGCAGCGTCAGCGTGGCGAAGCCGCCGATCACATTGGCGGTGACCGGCAGGGCCAGGTGCCAGAAGTAATCGCCGATCTTCTGGTACCAGGTCAATTCATCAAAGTTTGTCGAGGTAAGCCCACGCAGCGGGAACCAGTCGAAGTAACTGCCGCCGGCAAAAAGCACGATCAGGAGGATTGCAAACAGGAAGCCTGGAATGGCATAGCCGATGACAATGGCGGAGCTGCTCCACACGTCGAACCGCGAGCCATCCATCACAGCTTTACGGATGCCCAGGGGGATTGAAATGACATAGATGATCAGGGTCGACCAGAGCCCGAGAGAGATGGAAACGGGCATCTTCTCAACGATCAGACTGGTCACGCTTTTTTCGCGGAAGAAGGAGTCCCCGAAGTTGAAGGTGGCGTAATCCCCCAGCATCTTGATAAATCGCTCGTGGGGCGGCTTGTCGAAGCCATACATGACCTCAATTTCCTTCAACAGCTCATCCGGTATTCCACGGGAGCCCCGGCTATCGCCGGAGGCGCTTGATACCTCACCCCCGGAATCGCCGCCCGAGGCACGCGCCAGGGCACTGCCTCCGTGGCCTTCCATTTCTGCAATGAGTTGTTCAACGGGGCCGCCTGGCGCCGCCTGGACGATCACGAAGTTCAACAGCATGATCCCGATCAGCGTCGGGATAATCAGCGCCAGCCTTCGGAGTATGTATATGCCCATTTAGCGGAAAGTTCCTTCCGTTACAGCGAGGATCAGAATCAATTGCTCAGGGCCGCACCCACCAGTTGTCCAGATCGATGCCGTTTTTGGGCGTCATTTCGGGGCGCTGCAGTTGATTCCAGTAGGCGACCCGGTCCTTGGCCAGGTGCCAGTGGGGGATCACATAGTGACCCTGAAGAAGTACCCGGTCCAGCGCACGAACCCGCTGAACGAGCTCATCTCGGTCAGGCGCCTGAATGACTTTGCTTACCAGGTCGTCAACCACGGGATCGGAAACGCCCATGTAGTTTCGGGATCCGATGGCGTCGACATTGGCGGAATGCCAGTACTCCCGCTGCTCATTGCCGGGGGAATCGGATTGCGGCAAAACCTGGGTAATCATATCGAAGTCAAATTCCCGGACCCGCTGGACATACTGGTTGCTGTCGACGAGACGGACGGAGACATCAATGCCCAGTTTCGCAAGATTGTTCTTGAAGGGCAGGACCACCCGCTCAAAGCTTTTCTGGAACAGCAGGATCTCGAAGGCCAGCGGCTCCCCGGTGCTCGTGTTGACGAGCTTCCCATCCTGAATCTTATAACCAGCGGAGCGTAACAGTTCCAGGGCGCTGCGCAGGTTCTCTCTCAGGCCCTGCTGACCGCTCGTCTCCGGTGGTTGATAATCCTCGGTAAAGACGTCCTCACTGAGCTGGTCCCGATAGGGTTCCAGTATCTCGAGTTCGCGCCCCTGGGGCAGCCCGGACGAGGCCAGATCGCTGTTCTCGAAGTAGCTGTCGGTTCGTGTGTACTGGCCGTAGAACAGGTTCTTGTTGGCCCATTCGAAATCGAAACCGTAGGCCAGAGCTTCGCGCACGCGGGGATCCTTGAACACGTCGCGGCGGGTGTTGAAGGCGAAACCTTGCATGCCGGTCGGGCGATGGTGCTCGATCGCCTCCGCAATGATCTGGCCGTTGTCAAACTTGGAACCGGTGTACGCTGTCGCCCAGTTCTTTGCCGAGGTCTCGACCCGGAAATCGAAATTGCCAGCCTTGAACGCCTCGAGCGCCACCGTATCGTCGGTGTAATAGTCGTAATGGATCTGGTCAAAATTGAATCGACCTTTCCGAACCCCAAGGTCTTGGGCCCAATAGTCGTCGACCCGCTCGTAGGTAATCGAACGCCCCGCCTCGAACTCGCCGATTCGATAGGGACCGCTGCCCAGGGGCGGTGTCAGACCGTTGTCACCAAATTCCCGGGTCTCCCAGTAATGGGCCGGCAGGATCGGCATCTGGCCAAGAATCAGTGGCAGTTCCCGGTTCATGGTGGGGCGGAAGTCAAAACGAATACGTTGCGGGTTTTCGATGGTGACCTCGGCCACATCCGCATAGTAATTGCGGAAAAACGGGTGGCCCTTGGTGGTCAGGATCTCGAACGAAAACTTCACATCCTCTGCGGTAATGGGTTCACCGTCGTGGAAGCGGGCGTTCTCGCGCAGGTTGAACGTGACGTAGCTGCGGTCTTTCGGTGTTTCCAGGGATTCGGCGATCAGGCCATAGGCGGAAAACGGTTCGTCATCGGACGAAACCATCAGGGTGTCGTAAAGATACGTGCTGATGCCCGCCGCTGCGACACCCCGAATATCGAACGGGTTGAACGAATCAAACCCGTTGGCAACCACCGCCATTTTCAGAGTCCCGCCCTTGGGCGCCTCGGGGTTCACGTAGTCAAAATGCGGAAACCCGACCGGGTACTTGGGCTCGCCGTGCATGGCGATGCCGTGCTGGGCGTTGGCCGGGTCGGCGGTATTTTCGCTGCTCATCACTGAGGATGAAGTGGCCAGCAACGCAAGAGAAGAGAGGATCGATGTAAGGTGTGAGGCTGTCCGTTTGCTAGTCATAGGTCTCGCACGTTCCGGAGTGTCAGGCCGGCACGCCAGAATCCCGCCCGGCGCGCCGTTGGTTCCTAATCGAACCCTTATGATTCTTGTAGTTAGGGAAAGTTCCTGCGCCGGAATGACTGTGCGTCAGGGACTGTTCCGAATATCAACGTAGAGTACCAGACTTTGACCCGGTTGCAGATAACGAGAGGTATTCAGGTCGTTCCAGCTTGCGATGTCCCGCACATTCACGGCGAATCGGCTGGCGATAGTCGACAGCGAATCACCTTTACGGACCCGGTATCCCACCTTGCGGACCATGGCGTCGCCCCGGGCATTATTCGTCGCGACCACCGTGGGCTTGGAGGTTTTGGACCAGATCACCAGTTTCTTTCCGGGAATCAGCGGGTCACCCGGCGCCATCCCATTCCACGCGGCCACTTCCCGAACCGAGACGCGGTGTTCCCGGGCAATGTCCCAGAAGGTATCGCCGCGGCGGACCGTGTAACGTACTTTATTGCCATCGCGCTTACGGTCCTGTTTCCGTTCAAGACGTTGTGAGGCACTCAGGGCGTAAGTGTCTGAGGCCTTGCTGGCCGATGGGATCATCAGGCGCTGGCCGATACGGATCAGGTCGGAGTTGAGATTGTTGACCTGCTGGATCACCGAAGGCGTGGTTGAGAACTTCCGGGCAATGGTAATCAGGCTGTCGCCGGACTGCACCTTGTAGTTGCGCCAGGAGACACGTTGACTGGCCGGGATTTTTGCCAGCGCGGCCCGGAAGGTTTCGGCATTCTCACGGGGCACCAGAAGCCGGTGCGGGCCATCCGGGTTAGTCGCCCATCGGTTGTAGGTCGGATTGAGCAGGTAGATTTCGTCGACATCAACGCCGGCCAGTTCAGCCGCCTGAGCCAGGTCGAGCTGTGAGCCGGTTTCCACGATCTCGAAGTAGGGTTCGTCCTCGAGGGCGGGCAGGGTGATGCCGTAATCCTCAGGCTTATCGAAGATTTTGGCCAGGGCAATCAGCTTGGGCACGTAGTGCCGGGTTTCCCGGGGTAGCTCCAGCGACCAGAAATCCTGCGGTTGGTTCTTCTTCCGGTTCCGTCGCATGGCGCTGGAAACCGTTCCACCACCGCTGTTATAGGCGGCCAGGGCGAGCGTGTAGTCTCCGTCAAATCGGTTTGCGAGACGGTCCAGATACGTCAGCGCGGCATCTGTTGCGGCCACAACGTCGCGTCGGTCATCATGCCACCAGCTCTGGGTCAGGCCGAAGTATTTTCCGGTTGATGGAATGAACTGCCAGAGGCCTGCAGCCCGACCATGGGAATAGGCGAACGGGTCGAATGCGCTTTCCACCACAGGCAGAAGCGCGAATTCAGCCGGCAGGCCGTGCTTCTCCGTCTGGTTCAGGATGTAATGAAGGTACCGGCTGCCGCGGTCGACCACGCGATTGATATAACCGGGATGACTGGCGTACCAGTTGAGCTGGTCCTGCACCCGCTCATTATCGACGCTGTGGTCGAGCGCAAACCCTTTCCGCAGCCGGCTCCACAGATCGGTCTGCTGGGGTGCCTGCTTGACGATCTGCTGCTCGGGGTTGTCGAGCTTTTCCCGGGCTTCACGGGCGGTATCCCTCAGTTCCGGCGCAATGGCCTCATCCAGGGCGCCATGGACCGCGGCGTCTTCCCCCTGACCGGACTCGACAGACTGTTTGAGGTTCTCGTCGCCCGTTGCAACAGTCACCTGATCGGATTCAAGCGGGTTGGTTTCCTGTTCTCCTGAATCTGCATCGCTGAACCAAGTAGTGGGATTGACCCAGGAGTCTCCGGGTTGGTTCAGCAGGCTGCAGCCGCTGGCGAGAGTCCCGGCGAAGAAGAGGATAGACAATCGTTTGACCGACATAGAATACTTCCGGCTCATTGTTGAAGCCGGACGGTGTGTCTGAAAATCCGGCATATTTAAAGGGTTACGGTCACAAAATTGCCATGATTCTATGGGACGGCTTTTCCGGGGGTCAAGAAACCTCTCGTTACGTCCGTGAGAGGATTTGTTAACCAGTCAGAAGTGGTCCTTGCCGTGACGGATGGCCGCAAAGATCGCATTCTCGGAATCCGCGGGGAGTCCGTGCTTGGCGCAGTAGTTCCGTGCGGCATCGACCACGGCCGGGTCATCCCAGCGCAGGAAGGGGTTCAGGCGCTTTTCTTCACCCAGTACCGACGGCACGGTCGGAATCCCGTCTTCCCGGCGATTCTTACACTGAACCTCAAACGCCTTGAGGCCTTCATCCTCGGGTAACCAGCTGCGGGCAAACTTGAGGTTGGCCAGCGTGTACTCGTGAGCACAATAGACCGCCGTGCGCTCGGGCAGGGCGCGCAGTGTCTGAAGCGACTGGCGCATCTGCTCCGGTTTGCCTTCAAACAGCCTGCCGCAGCCGCAAACAAACAGGGTGTCGCCACAGAACAGAACCGGACGGCCATCGACCTCTGTGTCCGTGAAATAGGCGATGTGGTCCAGTGTGTGTCCGGGCACGCCAAGAACCTGGAAGGTCAGGCCTTCCCAAAACACGTCGTCGCCGGGCTGGACTTTGTCTGTGCAGCCCTTGAAAGGAGACTCGGCAGGACCTGTCACGCTGCATTCTGGAAAGGCCCTCATCAGATCGCTGATGCCGCCCACGTGGTCCGGGTGGTGGTGGGTAACCAGGATCGTGTCGAGTACCAGCCCTTTGTCCGCGAGGAAATCAAGCACCGGCCTAGCCTGGCCGGGATCGACAATCAGGGCCTTATGGTTATCCGGGTTCGACAGGCACCAGATATAGTTGTCACTGAACGCTGGAATAGCGGATATGGTCAACATAGAGCCCCACATGTGCAAAAGGAATGTGACTGATATGATAGAGCATTACATACACGGTCCCAACAGTGGGTTCCGGTTGCGAGGGGTAAGACGGTGTGAGCAAGGCTGGAGCGATCGATTATCCGGGGCGTCATGAGACCTTTGAACGGTGGTTCGGGACACCGCTGGGTCGTGCACTGTTAGCCGACCAGCGAAGGATGCTCGACCATGAGTTGAGTCACCTGACCGGTGCCAGGCAACTTCAGGTTGGAGTCAGCCATCGTTTGCCGCTGGCGACCGGAACCGATTTTGCCCAGAGGATTATGACAACGCCTCGCTGGTACCCTCACATTCCCGACGGTGTGACCGTATGCGACGCGCATGAATTGCCGTTCCCCGGCGATTCCATGGACCTTGTCGTGCTGCATCACAGCGCGGATTTCAGCCAGTATCCCCACGAGGTTTTGCGTGATGCCGCGCGGGTGTTGCGGGGCGAGGGCACCATTGCTCTGATCGGGTTCAACCCGCTGAGTCTGTGGGGGCTTCGCAAGCTCGCGTCCCGTCACCGGGAAGGCCCCTGGGGTGGACGTTTTATGCTGCGCGGGCGGATGGAAGATTGGTTGCACTTGCTCGGCTTCAATGTCGAGGCATCGGTTACCCGTTTCTTTCGTCTGCCGCTCCAGAGAAGTGGTCGAAAAGCCCGGAACCGCCTTGACGCCAAATTCGGTGGAAACGGAATCCTGCCTGTTGGCGCTTATTACTGTATCCTTGCCAAAAAACGCGTATACGCCGGACTCCCGAGAAAGCCCGCCTGGCGACAGGCAAAGGTTATCTCCCTCTCTGGGACCAGGACCATTGGGGCGTCCAGGGGCTGTGCCCGCAGGCAGTACGCGCCGGGAAAGACTGATTAACCAACAGGAGAGACGATGGCCGGCAAGGTGATTCTCTATACCGATGGGGCCTGCAAGGGCAACCCGGGACCAGGCGGCTGGGGTGTCGTTCTGCGATACGGGGACAGCAGGAAGACGATGCACGGCGGAGAAGCGGACACCACCAATAATCGCATGGAGCTGATGGCGGCCATCCGTGGGCTGGAAGCGCTAAAACGCCCCTGTGAAGTCGAACTTTTTACCGATTCCCAGTACGTTCGGAAAGGCATCACCGAATGGATGGCGGGCTGGAAGCGGAATGGCTGGAAAACCTCGGCCAAAAAGCCGGTCAAGAACGAGGACCTCTGGCGGGAGCTCGACACCGAGGTGGCCCGGCATCGGGTCAATTGGCATTGGGTCAAGGGACACGCGGGCGTCCCGGATAATGAGCTGGCGGACGAGCTGGCCAATCGTGGCGTTGCTGAGCTGGCGAAAGCCTGAAAATGAAAAATGATCGAGCAGTGTGAATTATGAGACAGATCGTACTGGATACCGAAACAACGGGTATTGATCCGTCAGAGGGTCATCGGATTATCGAAATTGGCTGCGTCGAGCTGATGGAGCGCCAGCTGACAGGGCGCAATTATCACGTTTATATCAATCCCGAGCGGGAAGTTGAGGCCGAGGCGATCACCGTTCACGGCATCACCAATGAGTTTCTCGCTGACAAGCCGAAATTTGCCGAAATCGCGGATGAGTTCTTCGAGTTCATCAAGGGTGCGGAGCTGGTCATTCACAATGCGGCGTTTGACGTCGGTTTTATGGATGCGGAGTTCGCCCGGCTGAAACCCGTTCGGAAAACGGCCGATCACTGCGGCATTGTTGACTCCCTGGCGATTGCGCGCAAAAAGCATCCGGGACAGAAGAACAACCTTGATGCGCTCTGTAAGCGGTATGGCGTTGACAACAGTAACCGCGACCTGCACGGAGCATTGCTGGATGCCGAGATCCTGGCCGACGTATTTCTGCTCCTTACCGGTGGTCAGACTGCACTCTCGCTTGATGCCGGTGCCGAAGAGGGCGGCAGCAGCAATGGCATTCGCCGGCTGGCGGAGGATCGTGCTGCGTTGGCTGTCGTCAAGGCCTCGGAAGATGAGCGAAAGGCCCACGAAGAATTCATGGCGATGCTCGAAAAGCAGGCGGGTCAAACGGTCTGGGGAAAACTCAATTAAGTGGGATGCGAACTGGGTCAGTCTGTACCAAATGTTACATTCCCGCTTTCTTGAGGTACTTGAGTTTTATGTTATAAGTAATGATAAGTTCGCCAGTTTTTTGCGAACTCAACCCTGTTAAAGGGCATTGTTGGCCGGGAAGGGTTGAGCCGGCTCATAACAAGAAAGCCTGTCAATTCATCCGACGGGCAATAGTCACTATGAGGAAGCGGTAGTCTCCGCACACTAACAGGAAGCGTTTATGGTTCAATCGTCTCTTGCGACGAAATCGCAGTCGTTTGATTTGGTCAAGAATGAAATCGAGCAGACCATCAGACAGGCAGAATCCAGCCTTGAACGCTTTCAGGAAAACCGTGAGAGTGGCGAAGATCTCCAGAACTGCGTGGACTTCATCAACCAGCTGCGAGGCATTTTCATCCTGGTTGAGCTTCGTGGTGGCACCCTGCTGTGCCAGGAAGCCGTCAGTATGGCCAACGATGTCCCGGTTGGCGCCAATGACGACAAGAACATCCTGCTGACTACCCTGAACAGCGCCCTGTTCATCCTCCGCCGTTACGTCGAGTACTACCATCAGCAACGGGAAGACCATCCGGAATTGTTGCTGCCGGTGATCAACGATCTACGCGAAGCCCGCCGGGAGAAACCCTACCCGGAATCCTGTTTCTTTGATGTCGACGTCAAGGAACGCCCTGATTTTTGTGCCGGCATGCGGATTCCGCCGTTCGACGGCAATGAGTCTGAATACGAAATCCTTGCGCGTCGAATGCGCCTGACGTTTCAGGTTGCGTTGCTCAGTATCCTCAAGGATCGGAACGATGTGGTGAGCAAGAAATTGATTGGCCGCTCAGCCCGGGGACTGGCAAGGCTGTGTCAGGGAGCGCCGATGGGGCAGATGTGGTGTCTGGTATCGATCGTCGCTGACACCATGCTGGATCGGGCAATGATATTCACCAAGGCCCGCAAGCGAATGTTTATGCGGATCGAAAAGTACGCCCGCGAAGTGGTGTATGTGGGGAAGGTTGCCACCGCCAAGGATGCGCCGGATTCGTTAGTGCGGGATCTGGTTTACCTCCTGTATCGCAGTGGGTCAGCGAACCCGGAAGTGACCAGAGTATTGTCGGCGTACCGTCTGGCGCCGGCCGAGTTCCCGGATGCCATGCTTGAAGCTCATTCCCGGAGGCTGTACGGCCCGGGCAGTGATGTTCTGAAATCTTTGTCAGAGGCCTTGCAGGACGAACTCAATCAGTTGAAGGACAAGCTGGACATTATCGAGCGCGGTATCGAGCCCGACCTCGCAGAGTTGTCGTCCATTGCCGACGCTCTTGAGCGTTTGGCCAACACCCTGCTGATGCTCGACCTGAACAAACTGGCCGGGGTGTCCCGAGACGAGGCGGCGAAGTTGCGTAGCTGGGAGCAGGAATCCCGCCTGCCGGCTGACGAAGAGCTGTACCGGCTTGCCGATTCGGTGTTGGGTATTGAAGACGCGATCATGCAGATCGTGACTCGCGGCATCACCTCGGAAACCGATGCCCTGGCTTCGGGGCAGCGGAACCGGGATGAGTCCGTCTACCTGCGTGAAGCGCTGTTTGTGGTCGCGGACGAGGCGCGTAGCGCGCTGACGCTGGCGAAACGGGCGATCACCGCGTTCATGGAATCCGACTACGACAAACTGCATCTGGCGAACCTGCCGGCGACTCTCCACAGCATATGGGGCGGATTGCAGATGGTGAATGACCCGGGCGCGGCAAGCGTCTTGGAACGCGTGGCGTCGTCCATCCAGGAGCGGCTTCTGGATTCCCGTGAAGCCCCGCCTATGCAAGTTCTCGAAGCCCTGGCTGATGCGCTGACCTCTCTGGAATATTACATCGAGAGCATTGGCAAGCAGGAAGACCGGAATGCCGACCTCCTGAAGCTGGCTCAGACTTCACTGACCGATGTAGGCCTCTGATTCAATGTCCCATGAACTCGCAACCATAGTTCTGGCAGCCTGTGGTGGGCTGCTGGTTATCGTTGGGCTTCTTTTTTTCCTGCGCCCTCGCTGGTTGCTTGGCTGGCTGAAGGGCATGGCGGTATTTGGCCTGATGCTGCTGGGTGCCTATGTACTGATTATCGCCATCAATATTGCAGGCTACCAATCCCTCGAAGGGATGCAGACCGTTGCAACCATCTCTACCCAACGGCAGGGTGACCAGCTCTGGCGTGTCACCCTTGAACCCCAGAATAACGCCCCCTACGTTGAAACGTTAAGGGGTGACCAGTGGCAAGTCGATGCCCGGATCATCCGGTTCTCCGGCCCTTTGCGTTGGGTTGGTATTGCGCCAGGGTACCGCTTGGAGCGTTTGGGGGGGCGGTACACGTCTCTGGAACAGGAACGAGCTCAGCCGAGATCGGTTGTGGGGCTGGGTGAAGCGACCTGGCCGGATCTCTGGGCGCTGGATCAGGAATTCAATCTGCCGTTTATCGAGGGCGTCTACGGCAACGCCACCTTTATGCCCATGAGGGATGGCGCGTTGTTCGACGTCCGGCTATCGTCTTCGGGGCTGGTCGCGGTGCCCGTGAACGAGCAGGCCCGCGAGGCGGTTCAGGAGTGGAATCAGTAAAATCAGGGGCCTGAACGAAAAAAACCTGCGCAGTGCGCAGGTTTTTTTGTGAGCCTTCGTCGGGGGCAAATCAGCCCATCTTGAACAGCTCGCCCAGCTTGGTAGCCAGCATCATGTCGCCTTCAGCGCGCAGCTGGCCGGCCATGAATGCCTGCATGCCGTCGGTTTCGCCGGAAACGATGCCCTGCAGGGTCTCAGAGTTCATGATCAGGGTAACGGAAGGGTCATCATGAGCGCCTTCGTGCAACTTGCAGGAGCCATCGTTGATGACCAGGTGATAGGTCTTGTCGTCCTCGATGTCGAACTGGAATACAAGGTCGAGGCCCTGTGCAGCGTCTGCGTTAAAGTTCTGTTCGAGTTGTTCAAATACCTGAGCTACAGACATTGTTCTACCCTTTGTGATGATTGTCTTGTCATGGCGACGGCTTAGATCTCCCTCGCTTGATGCAGCAGAGCGGGAGCCTGTCTGGAGCCGACCTCGCAATCCGACTTTATGGTTAGTGGTAGGTTGTGTCAAGCTCGATCGAACGCTTGTTTTAATTATTTTTCTCTTCTTATCACTATAAATTCGGTAAGTTACACTCTGACGTTTTCATAACCGCACGGAGAAGCACTTTGGAGTTCCTGACAGAATACGGTTTGTTTTTAGCCAAGGTTGTCACTTTTGTGGTGGCAGCGATCGTCGTGGTCGCGGTCATCATCTCGTCAGCACAGAAAGACCGTGATGACCACGGTGGCGATGGCGAGCTGAAGATCCGCAAGCTCAATGAGAAGTACACGAAGCTCCGCGAGTCCATTCAGGCCAGATTGATGTCGGATTCCGAACGCAAAGCCTTCGAAAAGAGCCAGAAAAAAGAGCAGAAAGCGAAGAAAAAAGCCGAGAAAGCACAGCATAAAGACGGGGCCGCGGAGAAGGCAGCTCGTTCCCGGATCTATGTTCTGGATTTTGACGGCGACATCAAGGCCAGTGATACCGATCCTCTGCGGCGCGCCATCACGGCCGTTCTGAGTGTGGCCGATCCCGAGCGGGATGAAGTGGTTATTCGCCTTGAGAGTGGTGGTGGGCTGGTGCACTCCTATGGTTTGGCGGCGGCCCAGCTGGACCGGATCCGCAGCAAGGGGATTCCGCTCACTGCCTGTGTCGACAAGGTTGCTGCCAGCGGTGGCTATATGATGGCCTGCGTGGCGGACCGAATCATCGCCTCGCCATTTGCCATCCTGGGGTCGATTGGTGTGGTCGCGCAGTTGCCGAATTTCCATCGCTTCCTGAAAAAGAACGATGTGGACTTCGAAGTGCTGACCGCCGGCGAACATAAGCGGACCATGACCATTTTTGGTGAGAATTCCGATAAAGGTCGGCAGAAGTTCCTGGAAGATCTTGAGGACACCCATGTGCTGTTCAAGGAGTACGTGAGTGAGCGTCGTCCCGGTGTCGATATTGGAGCGGTTGCAAACGGCGATATCTGGTTTGGCAAGCGCGCTCTGGACGTCAATCTGATTGATGAGATCAAGACCTCCGACGAATATCTCATTGAAGCGTGCGACCGGGCGGACGTAGTGTCGGTAACGTACCAGCGTAAACGGTCGCTGCCGGAAAAGCTTGGTCTGGCGACCAGCGCTGCCCTGGAACACACGGTCTGGAGGGTACTCAGTGCCTTCCGGAATCAAAACATGCAATAGCAGCCTGAGGGTGGGGGATAACGATGCCGACGAACACCGAGTTCAAAGCCTGGCGGGTCGAGGAAAAAGACGGTAGCTACGTGGGAAGCGAACAGACCCTGAATACTGGCGATCTTCCTGAGGGAGATGTCCTGATTCGGGTTTCCCATTCCTCGCTCAATTACAAAGACGCGTTGTCTGCATCTGGTAATAAAGGCGTGACCCGAAGCTTCCCGCACACGCCGGGGATTGATGCGGCCGGGGAAGTCGTTGACTCTTCTTCTCCAGACTTCCGTTCGGGCAGTCAGGTGATTGTTACCGGGTATGACCTCGGTATGAATACGGACGGTGGCTTTGGCGAATACATTCGTGTTCCTGCCGGTTGGTGTGTGCCAATGCCTGCCGGCTGGGACGCGCGTAAGGCGATGATTTACGGGACGGCTGGCCTGACCGCGGGTCTGTGCGTCCAGAAACTGCTTACCATGGGGGCAAACCCATCCCAGGGTCCGGTTGCGGTTTCCGGCGCCAGCGGTGCGGTTGGCAGTGTCGCTGTCGAGCTTCTGGCGAAGCTGGGTTTTGAGGTCGTTGCCATTAGTGGCAAGACTGATCATGCCGATGATCTGAAGGCGCTGGGCGCGACCGACGTGGTTGGTCGCGAGACATTGGCCGAAGAAAAGAAGCCGCTGGTTAAGCCGATGTTCGGAAATGCCGTGGATACCGTAGGCGGAGGCCCGCTGGCAGAGCTTCTCAAACAGATCAGGCCGGGTGGATCAGTATCGTGTTGCGGACTGGTGGCTGGGCCTCAGCTTCAGACCACCGTCCTGCCGTTCATTCTGCGCGGTGTCAATCTGCTTGGCGTTGACTCGGTGGAGATTCCTCTGTCGGATAAACGGTCCGTTTGGGAGAAGTTCGCCGGTGAGTGGGCGTGCCCCAAAACTGAGGCGGCGGCCAGGGATATCGATCGATCTGGGCTTGATGATGCGCTTCAGGCCTTCCTGAAAGGGGCCTCGGCGGGCAAGATCGTCCTTGACCACAGTCTCTGAATAAAAAAAAGCCTGCCACTCGTGGCAGGCTTTTTTTTATGTCAGTCCGTTCGCGGCCGGTTCAGGACGCCCGGCGGCGGAACAGGGGGACGTCGGTATCCGTTGCCGCCTGATAGCCCTGACTGAAGAAGTTGAGGCACCGGGCGGCTTTCTCGATGTCCTTGTCAGGGCGCAGTACGTAGGCGTTGAAGCCGCAGCGCTTCATGAACTGCAGTTGGTCAAGCAGGACATCACCAATAGCGCGGAGTTCGTTTTCATAGCCAAAGCGTTCGCGCAGTAATCGGGCAATGCTGTAGCCGCGGCCATCGCTGAACTTTGGAAAGTTGACCGCAATGACGGGCAGGTCGTTGACCTTGCCTGCCAGGATCTCGGGCTCATCGTGACTGTCGAACCAGACTCCGATGGCGTCATTGCCGGCAAAATGCTCGTAGCCGGCCAGCCACAGATCTGCCGGAATCAATGCTTGGCCCTGTTCAGGAATGTCGAGGGACTCACCCTCGGCGGGACGGGGGACGACGGTCCAGCGATCTGGTTGGATGCTGCCATCCTGGAAAATTACATCAGGCATAAACCCGCTCCTTGAAGGGTTCAATCCCTACGCGACGATAGGTGTCCAGGAAGGTTTCTTCCTCGGTACGCTTGTCCACATAGACATCAATGATCTTGGCAACAACCTCGGGCATATCGTCCCGGGCGAACGAAGGCCCAAGAATCTTGCCGATGGCGGCGTCGTGGTGGGAGGAGCCGCCCAGACTGATCTGGTAAAACTCTTCGCCTTTCTTGTCAACGCCGAGTACGCCGATGTTGCCAACATGGTGGTGCCCGCAGGCGTTCATGCAGCCAGAGATGTTCAGGTCGATGTTGCCCAGGTCGTACAGGTAGTCCAGATCATCAAACCGGCGCTGGATGGCTTCGGCCACCGGAATGGATTTGGCGTTCGCCAACGCGCAGTAATCGCCGCCGGGGCAGCAGATGACATCTGTCAGGGTGTTAAGGTTGGCGGTGCCGAACCCCATGGGCTTGATGGCCTGCCAGAGCTCCAGCAACCGGTCCTGACGTACATCTGCCAGTACCACGTTTTGCTGGTGAGTCACGCGGACCTCTCCGAAACTGAACTCATCAGCAAGTTCGGCGATCTGCTCCAACTGGCGGTCAGTGACATCGCCCGGGGGTGTGCCGGTTTCCTTGATGGTCAGGGTCACGATCGCGTAACCCGGCTTTTTGTGAGTGTCCACGTTGTGGCTCAGCCACTGGTCGAACCCGCGATTTTCAAAGCGCTGCTTTGCCAGCAGGTCAGTCGCATTATCGATGGCTGCGTAGTCCGGCTCCGTGAAGTAGGATTGAATCCGCTCAATCGCGTCACGGGTAAGGCGCGTCGGTGAATCCTTGATGTGGGCCCATTCGGCCTCCACCTTTTCTGCGAAACCTTCCGGTGTCAGTGCCTTGACCAGAATCTTGATACGAGCCTTGAATTTGTTGTCACGGCGCCCGTACCGGTTGTACACCCTCAGCACGGCTTCAAGGTAAGTCAGCAGGTCCAGTTCCGGCAGGAATTCACGAATCACCGGGCCGACCATCGGGGTGCGGCCAAGACCACCACCCACGTGTACCCGGAAACCGAGTTCGCCGGCGTCGTTCCGAACCATCTGCAGGCCAATGTCATGTACCTGAATGGCGGCACGATCCGTTTGTTCGGATGCGTTCACTGCAACCTTGAATTTGCGCGGAAGGAAGGCAAATTCAGGGTGGAATGTGGACCACTGACGGATAATCTCGCAATAGGGGCGAGGGTCGGCAATCTCGTCTGTCTGGACGCCGGAGAACTGATCGGTCGTGGTGTTCCGGATGCAGTTGCCACTGGTCTGGTTGGCATGCATTTCCACTTCGGCCAGTTCGGCCAGGATGTCGGGTACGTCTTCCAGGGCCGGCCAGTTCAACTGGACGTTCTGCCGGGTGGTGAAGTGAGCGTAACCCTTGTCGTAGTCGCGGCTGACACGGGCCAGTCGACGCAGTTGATCTGACCGAAGCATGCCATAGGGGACGGCGATCCGGAGCATGGGCGCGAGACGCTGGACATAAAGCCCGTTCTGGAGGCGAAGCGGCAGAAATTCCTCTTCGGCCAGTTCACCGGCCAGAGCACGCTCTGTCTGGTCACGGAATTGGGCAACCCGTTCGGCAGCAATTTGCCGATCGTGTTCGTCGTATACGTACATAGGGAACGTCCTGCTTTAAAGCGTCGTTGCGGCGTCCCGGTTGCGGGGTTGATACCCTGAGAGCCGGGGCCTTATATCTGCCGGGGAGGATATCACCGTGTTTTTATTCTTAAAATGATTATTTCAAAATATGTTTATCGATTGAGGCGATAAGCAGAAGCAGGGCAAACTGGACGAATGTAACTTTTACGGCTTTACTAAGCTATGGGTTGACCGGGAATTCCGGCAGCCTCTGCAAATAATAAGAAGATTCACGAGTAAAAGATCCGAAAGAGGAAAGCTCAATGAAAAAATCTGCGCATTCAGACTCTCAGGCTGACGCCGTCGCAGCCGTCCTGCTGGTACTGCTCGCGGTTGCTTTCGCCGTCGTGTGGGTATCCGGTCAGTAGGTTACTGGCTGGCCAGCACCATCTGCACAATGACGATCAGCCCGATGACGAAACCGGCGGTAAACAGAATTCCGGCGATGATGTAAGGCCAGGGGCTGTGACTTGAGAAATCCTCTTCCCGGCGCTTGTCCGACTGGACACCAAATGCGCCGGCAAGAATGCTCTGCATGACTTTCAATACACCTGGACTGCCCGGTTTCTGGTTCTTGTGACTGTCGGTGCTGGAAGGATCGGTCATAGCATCGCCTGTCGTTGCGGTTGGTTGCTGTCGGTCCGGTCTACTCGGCTGGATCGTAGGCAAGGCTGGGTGCCAGCCACCGCTCCGCTTCCGCCTTTGAGATGCCTTTGCGTTCAGCATAGTCCTCAACCTGGTCAGCGCCAATTTTACCGACTGCGAAGTACTTTGATTCCGGGTGAGCGAAATACCAGCCCGAAACCGCCGCAGTGGGGAACATGGCGAAATGCTCGGTCAGTTCGATGCCGGTCGTTTCCGTCGCCTTGAGGAGCTCGAACAGCGTCGCTTTTTCCGTGTGTTCCGGGCAAGCCGGGTAGCCCGGCGCAGGACGGATGCCGCGGTAACGTTCCTTGATCAGGTCCTCGTTACCCAGTTTTTCATCATTTGCATAACCCCAGAATTCCTTCCTTACACGTTCGTGCATCCGTTCGGCAAAGGCCTCGGCAAGCCGGTCCGCCAGTGCCTTGACCATGATCGCGTTGTAGTCATCGTGGCGATCCTTGAACTCCAGGGAAAATTCTTCGGCACCAATACCCGTGGTGACGGCAAACCCACCGACGTAATCACAGGCGTCGGAACCTTCCGGCGCAATGAAGTCCGATAACGCCATCATGGGCTTTCCTGGTGCCTTTTCATCCTGCTGGCGCAGGTGGTGGAGGGTGGTCAGTTGCTCGCTGCGGGTTTCGTCCGTGTAGACAACGATGTCATCGCCACGACGGCTGGCCGGCCAGAAACCGATGACACCGCGAGCAGTGACCCGGTTTTCATCGATCATCTGACGAAGGATCTTCTGGGCATCGTCAAACAGGTTCCGGGCTGCTTCGCCACGCTTGGGATCATCGAAAATGCCGGGGTATTTGCCGGAGATGTCCCAGGAAATGAAGAAGGGCGTCCAGTCGATGTAGTCGACCAGCTCGTTCAGGTCATACTCCTCGAACACCTTGATCCCGGTGAAAGCGGGTTTTGGCGGAGTGTAGCCATCAAACGTAACCGCCGGTGCCCGATCCCGAGCTTCCTTCAGGGAGACCAGCTTGGTGCGGTCGCCCCGATTCTTTCTGCGTTCGCGAATTTCGTCGTATTCAACACGGGCTGCTTCCACGAGGCCGTCTTTGCCGGATTTGCTCAGCAGTTGGGATGCCACGTTTACACAACGGGAGGCATCCGACACGTACAGGGCGATGTCGTTTTTATACTGGGGCTCAATTTTGACGGCGGTGTGGGCCTTGGAGGTGGTGGCGCCGCCAATCATCAGCGGAATATTGAAATCGAGGCGTTGCATCTCCTTGGCGACATGAACCATTTCATCCAGGGACGGCGTAATCAGGCCGCTCAGACCGATAATGTCCACATCTTCTTTTTTGGCCGTTTCAAGGATCTTGTCGGCGGGCACCATCACGCCCAGATCGATTACCTCGTAGTTGTTGCACTGGAGCACCACGCCGACGATGTTCTTGCCGATGTCATGGACATCGCCTTTCACCGTCGCCATGAGGATTTTGCCCTTGGCTTTCTGACCTTCGGATTTCTCTGCCTCAATGAAGGGGATCAGGTGCGCAACCGCCTGCTTCATGACCCGGGCGCTTTTGACCACCTGGGGCAGAAACATCTTGCCGTCGCCGAACAGGTCGCCAACCACATTCATGCCGTCCATCAAGGGGCCTTCAATGACCTCAATCGGGTGAGCGGCATTCTGGCGGCAGGCCTCGGTGTCGTCGACAATGTAGTTGGTAATGCCCTTGACCAGCGCGTGCTCCAGGCGCTTTTCCACCGGCCATTCGCGCCAGGCAAGATCTTCTTCCTGGGTCTTTCCACCTTTGCCCTTGAACCGTTCGGCAATCTCCAGCAAGCGGTCAGTGGAGTCGTCCCGACGGTTCAGGACAACGTCTTCGACCAGTTCCTTGAGCTCCGGATCGATCTCATCGTAGATCACCAACTGGCCCGGGTTCACGATACCCATGTTCATGCCAGCCTTGATGGCGTGATACAGGAAAACCGAGTGGATGGCTTCACGCACCACATCGTTGCCCCGGAATGAGAACGAGACGTTGCTGACGCCGCCTGATATGGAGGCGTAGGGCAGGTTTTCCTTGATCCAGCGGGTCGCGTTGATGAAATCAACCGCGTAGTTGTTATGTTCTTCGATGCCGGTTGCGATGGCAAAAATGTTGGGGTCAAAGATGATGTCAGCGGGATTGAAGCCGATGCCCGTCAGTACGTCGTAGGAACGTTTGCAGATCTCGGTCTTGCGTTCGTAGGTGTCAGCCTGACCCTGTTCGTCGAAGGCCATAACCACCACAGCGGCACCGTAACGCATGCAGTCACGGGCCCGCTTGATGAATTCCTCTTCGCCTTCCTTGAGGCTGATGGAGTTGACCACCGCCTTGCCCTGAACGCAGCGAAGGCCGGCCTCGATCACATCCCACTTGGAGGAGTCGATCATGATGGGCACCCGGGAGATGTCCGGCTCAGAGGCAACGAGGTTCAGGAAGGTCACCATGACCTCCTTCGACTCCAGCATCCCTTCGTCCATGTTGATGTCGATGATCTGGGCACCGTTCTCAACCTGGTCACGGGCAACGCTCAGGGCCTCTTCGTATTGCTCTTCCTTGATCAGGCGCAGGAAGCGCTTGGAGCCGGTCACGTTGGTTCGCTCACCGACGTTGATGAACAACGTGTTCTCGTCGCCGGTAAACGGCTCAAGGCCGGACAAGCGCAGGGCCTTTTTACGCTCGGGGATCTTGCGTGGTGGGTACTTGGCTACCGCCTCGGCGATTGCTTCGATGTGGTCCGGGCGCGAGCCGCAACAGCCACCGATGATGTTCAGGAAGCCATCCCGCGCGAAGCCCTCGACAATCTCGGCCATTTCTTCCGGTGTCTGGTCGTACTCACCAAATTCGTTGGGGAGGCCGGCATTCGGGTGCGCGCTCACGTAGGTTTCGGCTTTGCCCGACAGTTCCTCGACATAAGGGCGAAGCGCGTCTGCACCCAGCGCACAGTTGAGACCGACGGAAATAGGGCGAGCGTGGGCCACGGAATTCCAGAAAGCTTCGGTGGTCTGGCCGGAGAGGGTGCGGCCGGACGCGTCGGTGATGGTGCCGGAAATCATGATCGGCAGCTCAATGCCACTGTCTTCGAAATACTGTTGCGTAGCGTAGATGGCCGCCTTGGCGTTGAGAGTATCGAAAATGGTTTCGATCAGGATCAGATCGCAGCCACCCTCAACGAGGCCCTCCACGGCTTCGTAGTAATTGTCGACCAGAGTCTGGAAATCAACGTTACGGTAACCCGGGTTGTTGACGTCCGGCGAAATGGATGCGGTACGCGATGTCGGACCCACTGCGCCGGCAACAAACCGTGGTTTTGCCGGGTTGCGCCCGGTAAATTCATCAGCAACATCCCGTGCCAGCTTGGCTGCGGCGACATTCAGTTCCCGCGCAATCGACTCCAGCCCATAATCCGCCTGAGAAAGGCGCGTGGAGTTAAAGGTGTTGGTTTCGATGATGTCGGCGCCGGCATCGAGATAGTCTGCATGTATGTTGCGCAGCAGGGCAGGTTGGGTCAGGTTGAGCAGGTCATTGTTGCCCTGAACCTCCCGGTCGTAGTCAGCAAACCGATCGCCTCGAAACGCCTGTTCGTCCAGCTTTAGGTTCTGGATCATGGTCCCCATGCCGCCATCAAGAATCACAATGCGTTCCTGCAGGGCCTTGTGGAGCTGTTCCAGACGGGTGTTGCGATCGGTCATATCTATAATTCCGGATGTCGTTTATAACGGCGTATTTATCTTAATGGCGCGGGATAATAGCAAAAATGCGCAAGCCCGTCTTAGTACGAATGACCATTATCATTTGCCCAGCTGAAGGGGCTGGCACAAGTCTGGTCGTACGGGAAACTCATTACGCCCAGAAAGACCAACCATTTTACTTGGTCTTTCATGTTGGTGCGAAGTCCCTTAAAATGAACTCAAACTTTCAAATGGGTTGAAAACATGGCATTGGTTACTGTGACAGATCCCGCCCGGGATTATCTTGCACAACTTATCGAAAAGCAGGACGTAGAGGGCATGGGTGTCCGGATTTTTGTGACCCAGCCCGGCACCAAGAATGCCGAGACCTGTCTGGCTTACTGCCCGCCCAATGAAGTGGTTCCGACGGACGAGCAACTGGATCTGGAGAAGTTCACTCTGTATCTGGACCATAATTCGGTACCGTTCCTGGAAGAAGCGTTTGTCGATTACTCCAAGGACCAGATGGGTGGCCAGCTGACCATCAAGGCCCCGAACGCCAAGGTTCCAAAAATCGACGATGACGCGCCCCTTCCGGATCGCGTGAACTACATCCTTGCATCCGAAATCAACCCGAACCTTGCTGCTCACGGTGGCGATGTGTCCCTGGTGGAAATTGTTGACGAGTCCGTTGCCGTGCTCCGCTTTGGCGGCGGATGCCAGGGCTGCTCTGCGGTCAGCCTGACGCTGAAGCAGGGCGTGGAGGCCACTCTGAAGGAGCGGGTTCCGGAGATCACTGAAGTTCGTGACGTGACGGACCACTCGAACACGGAAAACGCCTACTACCAGTAAGTCCTGCCTTCCGGCCCGTCCCGGCTCTCAAAAGGGGCGGGCCACGTTCGAAAAGCTGCCGCAGCACCGTCGTTTGGATGGCTTCACGGCCAATGCTCCCCAGTTTCAAATACTTCATTATCAGTCACATAAACTGAATCAGCGTGTAGCTACAATGGCCCGATGGGTTTAACGATTACCCGGCAATCGTGGGCTATACAATCTTAATCGGGGTTTCATTTGTCCGACCTAACGTTACTGTCTCTGCCTATCATGGCAGCCATCGTGGGCTGGTTTACGAACTGGCTGGCGATCAAGATGTCGTTTTATCCGGTTCAGTTCATCGGAGTGGGCATGCTTGGCTGGCAGGGCGTCATTCCCCGTAAGGCGGAAAAAATGGCCCACATCTGCATAGACCGGACGCTTCAGCAGTTCGGCGACCTGAACGCCGTCTACCAGAAGCTTGAACCCCAGCGAATTGTCGAGCAGGTGATTTCACAGGTTACGCCACGACTGGATGAATACATCGACGAGGTGATGTACGAGATCCAGCCGGTACTCTGGGACAATCTGCCGTTATTCCTCCGGAACCGGATTTATCAGTGGGCCAGGGAACAGTTGCCCTCCCGAGTCGAGGACCTGGTCGAGGATTTCGGTGACGACCTTGACGACCTGGTGGATCTGAAGGCCCTGCTCAGTCGCGAGCTTAAGAAACACCCCGACCTGATGAACCGGATCTTTCAAACGGCCGGGGCAGTGGAGCTGCAATCGGTGATTAATCGGGGAGCCATTATTGGCGGTATTCTGGGCGCCGCGCTGATCCCCCTGTGGACCCGTTACCCGGAGCCCTGGCTACTGCCGGTTGGCGGCTTTGCGATTGGCTTTCTCACCAACTGGATCGCCATTAACCTGATTTTTGCTCCGGTGAGGCCGAGGCGTTTTCTGTTCTGGAAAATCCAGGGACTATTCCTGCGCCGGCAGCCCGAGATCAGTGACGTATGGGCGAAGCTGGTCGCCGACGATCTGATTACGGTCGAGAAGGTGGCGGATGCCATGCTCAATGGCCGTCACGGCGACCGGACGCGGGCCATTATTCAGAAGCACCTCCGGCCACTGCTTGATAACTCGGTTGTTATGAAGCTGACCGCGCAGGTAACCGTCGGGATGACCGGCTACACCGAACTTAAGAAGGCGATGAACCAGAAGGCGGTGTTGGCGACCCGGGATGTGTTCAGCGATCCGGCCTTTAATCGAGAGCGGGCGCCGGTGGTGGCTGGAGTATTGTCCAGCCAGATGCGGGCCCTCGGGCCGTCAGAATTTCAGGATATCCTCCGTCCGGCTTTCCGGGAAGAGGAGCTGCAGTTGATGATCGTGGGTGGGGTGTTTGGCGCGCTGGCCGGGCTGATCCAGTATGTTTCGCTGGTGCATCTGAGCTTTTAACCGATAAACTGCGTCGACAGGCGCGAGGAGAGCAATCATGCCGGCTTGGGCGGCAATAGCGACGCAGGTGCTGGCTACCGGTGTTACGGTAGTCCTGGTTCTGGTTGGGTTCTGGGGACTGATTGTCCGGCCCTATCTGGACAGGAAGGTGGCGGAACTCATCCAGGCGTCCCAGGAAATCGAGCCGAACGTGACTCGTGGCGTGAAGCGTGGCGTCGAGGAAGCCATCAAAGGGCTGCCTGAAAGCGCTCTGGATGGGACGGTGAAGGAGTCGACCCGCCAGTTCCTGAAGTTTGGCTCGGGTTTGTTCGAGAATGGGCTGAGCAGTTTTCTCGGGAGCGCGGCGGACCTGGAGCGCAAAGCTGAGGCCGAGCGCCGGGAACAGCGCTCCGCTGATTGAGGGTCAAAGGCAGTTTGTCGGGCGGGGGAGGCCCGCAATACGGCAGGCTGTCTTGGCCGGCGTTCCGGGAAACAGCTGCATCAGGTAAATACTGTTCCCTTTTTCTTCGCCCATGGCGTCCTTCACGGCTTTAACAAACAGCCGATTGGAGGGTGGCGACATTTCATGTTCCTTGTAAAAATCTCTGAGGAACATAATGATTTCCCAGTGATTTTCGTTAAGGCTGACGCCATCTTCCGAGGCTAACTCCTCTGCGGTCTCCCGGTTCCATGCCCAGGCATCCTCCAGAAATCCCTCGTTGTTTCGCTCAGGAACTGTGTCTTTAGTCATGCTTCACCAACTGATTACCCGTTTCGCCCTGAGGGTCAGGTCGACCCATTCTGAATAGTCGAGCAGCGTAGAGTCGTGGCTCTGCTCCGGTAGGCCCCGAGCGGAGACATCCGCAACCAGGGCATACACCCGATCGGCGCTCAGGTGTGTGGTCGCGGCTAGGCCCAGCACGCCATTCTCGATCAACACGATGGCGTCATCGGGGCCCAGCATTCCCAGGCATTCGCTGAATCGTGGGTGGTCCGGGGTTTTGTTCAGGATATGCAGTGTGTGAAGTTCATTCATTCTTGGGTTCCGGGTTTTCGTTACGGTGTCCGGGTCAGCCTGCAAACGCGGTCTGGGAGAATTGTGCCAGGAGATTGGCATTGGCATCGGTCAGGGTGACCCCGTCAGTCAACACCGGGGCTGTTATCCCGTAACGCTCGCAGGAATTTCGGTCGGCCAGGATCTGCTCAATGCCGAAAACGGGCGCGGCTGCCAGGTTCTTCTCTACGGATTTCTGCTCTATGGCGGACGGCGTCTGGCCTTTCCGAAGCCAGTTAACGCCGGCACCGGTAAACAGCAAGCTGACGGGCTGATCAAACGCCGCCAGGGAAAACGCCATGTCCAGCGCCTCCCGGCCGGACCAGGCGCCGTAGGGAGGCTGGTCAATGATGATAAGCGTCGGCATTCTCACACCCCTCCGTGGAAATATAGGGTCCTGGAGGATTTGACGTTGCCCTCTACCCATTCGCCAAGGCCGGCGATGGCGAACGGCGCCATGAGATTGGAAGCGCTGAGTTCGTAGCGTTTCTGTTCTGAGGGATCGATCAGGCCGCGTCTCAACGCCGAAGCTATGCAGGCCACGCCCGGTACGTTGTGTTTCTCCAGGAACTTGGCCCAGTTCTTTGGCCAGTGTGGCTCGTCGGATGGCGGCGCTACAAGGTCAGAGGCGAGGTGAACGCCATCGCCATACAGGAATACCCGGTCAATGGTGTGCCCGGCGTCCAGGGCCGCCCTGGCGAATGCCAGGGCCGTTTGTGGCGCCTGGGTGGAATAGGGCGCTCCGGTAATCACCAGGGTAAAGGAGTGCGGTTCAAGGTTCGTCATGGTGATGCATCTGGCCGGAAAGTTTTCAGTTTACCTAAAGCAAAAACCCCGGCAAGAGCCGGGGCTGTTTGAGCGAGAGCCGATTTGCGGATCAGTCTTCGCCACCAAATGCCGACAGCAGGTGAAGCAGGCTGACGAACAGGTTGTAGATTGAAACGTACAGACCAACCGTTGCGATCACGTAGTTACGCTCGCCACCTTTGATGATCTGGCTGGTTTCAAACAGGATCATCACGGAGGCGAAAATCGTGAAGCCTGCGGATACCGCCAGGTGAAGAATGGAGCTCTCCATGAAGAAGGCCAACAGCATGGCACCGATCAGCACGAACGCGCCTGCAGTCAAGAAGCTGGACAGGAAGCTGAAGTCCTTCTTGGTGATGATGGCGGTCGCTGAGAGGCCAACAAAGGCTACGGCTGTCAGTGTCAGGGCCTGGGCAACGATCTGGGAAGCGCCGGCTGCCACAAACGCCCCGATGATCGGGCCCAGGGTGTAACCCATGAAACCGGTCAGCGCGAAGGTGGTCAGAATGCCCCATGGGCTGTTTTTCAGCTTGTAGGTGGCAAACAGAAGACCGATGTAACCCACAATTGTGATCAGGAACCCGGGATGGGTGCCGTTCATGTTCAGGAACGCGGTCAGGGCCGAGAAGGCCAGGGTCATGCCCAGAAGCATGTAGGTGTTTCGAAGCACCTTCATTGCATCTGCACTGATGCCAGTGGTCGCGCGCTCCGTCTGGGAGGCTGAATAGGCTCCCTGATTGTTTTGAACGCCGAATCGTCTATCTTCCATTGTGCTCTCCGTTGTGAACGTCTGGATACTGTCTTCCATCATAGTGACAGAAACGCAACTTTCAATCATTTACGACAGGAAACTGCTGGGTGGATTCCATTAAAAGCTGTTAATGCGAGGAATTCCGGCGGGTTTTATGCAGGGCGTTGACAGCGCAGGCAATTCCGGTATCATGCTCACCGCTGTCGCAAGGCAGCAATGGAAAAACGGTGGGCTGGCAGAGTGGCTGAATGCAGCGGTCTTGAAAACCGCCGAAGGTTAATAGCCTTCCCGGGGTTCGAATCCCTGGCCCACCGCCATTTTTCTTCTCTTTTCCCTAGTACAACCTCTCCTTTGTAGACGATTCGAGTCTCTACACTCCCGTGTATCTGCGTATTGGGTTTCCTTGGTTGAAGCTTCAGTATGTCTCTAAAGGCAAGTGGGAGGTTTCCGTGAACCAAGAAGCATCTGATTCCAGAAATGTTGAACGACCGGACCTTCGGACGAATCGTCGGTATGCGGTTTCCGCCAATCGCGGTAATGCCAGTCAGAAGGTCAGGTATGTTGAAGCGGGCGGCGCTGCTGTCGATACGGGCGAATGCACCTTCTGCCAGTCCTTCCCGGAGTTGGGCGATAAAGCTGACAAGTAAGGGGTAGAGTACCTGGTGAATCGACTGGGTCTGCCACCGTTACAGGGTTATACCGTCGGCGATTTCAGGGCGTCCCTGATGGCACGTAATGCGGCCAGGGCACTCTCATTATCCCCGTGAACGCACAGGCTGTGGGCCGGCAAATCAAGCCAGCGACCCTGGATGCTCCTGACACCGCCTTGCTCAGCGAATGACAGCGCCTGGCCGACAATGATGTCGGGATCGGTATGCACAGCGCCTTCCTGCTTTCGCGGTACCAGCAGCCCCTCATTGGTGTATGCACGATCGGCAAACGCCTCCAGTAATACCGGAACCCCCAGGCTCTCTATCAGGGACTGCTGTTCCTGGTAGCGGCAGGTTACCGGAATCATCAGCGGCAGGTTGCGGCGATAGGTGCCGACGGCTTCGGCAACGGCTCTCAGCAAGGTGTCGTCGCGCATCATGTCATTGTTAAGTGCGCCGTGGGGTTTCACGTAGGATATGTGGGTTCCTTCGGCCCTGCACATGCCATCCAGGGCGCCAAGCTGATAGAGCATGAGCGCATGGATTTCTTCCGGGGTATGGGCGATGGAGCGTCGACCGAAACCGGCCAGGTCGTGATAAGAAGGATGGGCGCCGATTTCAACCTCATGTTCGGCGGCGAGTGCAACGGTGCGACGAATGACCATGGGATCGGCCGCATGAAAGCCGCAGGCAACATTGGCCATGTCGATGAGGGGCATGACCGCCTCATCCTGGCCCATCTCCCAGGCTCCGTAGCTCTCCCCAAGATCGCAATTCAGCTTCATAGCTCACATGTCCCGGTCAGGGTAGGTAGCCTCTTTCCGTTCATCTGCCCGCTTTTGGCGCTTGGCCAGATTCTCCGGTTTGTTCTTCGGAACCTGCCACCCCTGCAGGTTCTCCTCAATCAGCTTCACCAGGGCCTCAATGTGCCCCGGCGTGGCGTTAAGCGCCGGTATATAGCTGAAACCCTCACCACCGGCTTCCATGAAGTATTCCCGGTTTTCTTCGTCGATCTCCTCAACGGTCTCGAGGCAATCCGAGGAGAAGCCGGGGCAGAATACATCTATTGATTTTACGCCTTTTTGAGGCAGAGATTTAAGCGTTTCGTCGGTATAGGGTTTGAGCCACTCCTCTCTCCCGAAACGGGACTGGAATGTGGTCAGGTAGTCATCGCTGGCAAGCCCCAGGCGTTCAGCCAACAGACGGGACGTTTTGTGACACTCGCAATGATAGGGGTCCCCTTTCATCAGGTATTTCAAGGGAACGCCATGGTAGGACAGGATAAGCTTGTCGTTGCGCCCGTGGTTAGCCCAATGGGCCTCGATGTGTCGGGCCATGGCCTCGATGTACGGCGGGAAGTCCGGGTAATGGGAAATAAACCGGAGATCCGGCAACCAGCGACGCTTACTGAAGTCCTTGGCAATGGCATCAAAGGTGGACGCAGACGTTGAGGCCGAATACTGGGGATAGAGCGGGAGCACGAGCAATTTACGCACACCCTGGGCCTGCATCTCATCCAGAACCTTGGGTATCGACGGGTTGCCGTACCGCATGGCGAAGCCAACCACGACATTCGGACCATAGGTTTTCTTAAGGGCTTCCCGAATGCCTTCTGCCTGCTTTCCGGTGTGGATCAGCAGGGGGGAGCCTTCGGGCATCCACACGCCGGCGTAGGCCTTGGCACTGCGTCTTGGGCGGATACGAAGAATGATTCCGTGCAGAATCAGCCACCAGAGTGGGCGCGGCAGCTCGACGACCCGCGGGTCCGAGAGAAATTCAGCCAGATAACGACGAAGCGCCGACGGTGTCGGGGCGTCGGGAGTGCCCAGATTGGTGACAAGTACACCAAGGCGCTCGGGTTGATTGTGGCTGAAGTTCTCAGAACCTTTGAACTGCATAGAGGGAATCCTGGTGGTTGGTCGTCGGGAGCAGGGGGCCAGGCCGGTTTACTTATTGGCGGCTTGCTGTGCCATGCGCGGCGCCAGGCCGCTGATATCGTAACCGGCGTTCCGGGCTTTGGTAAAAATTTCCTGGGCGGGTGTTTCCCGGGCGGCGCTCAGGGCCCACAACACCGTGCAGCGGGTGCCGGAGCGACAAAAAGCCAATACGGGTTTCTCCGCGTCCCGGATCATCGGAGCGAACCGGTCCACGTCCTGGTCGGTGATGTTTCCCGACTCAACGGGCATATAGATCCATTCCAGGCCCGCTTGGCGAGCTGCGGCCTCAATGTCGGCCATCGGTGGCTGGCCAAATTCCTCATGGTCCGGCCGATTGGCCACCAGGGTTTTGAAGCCTAGGCGTGCTGCCTCCGCGACATCGTCAACCGAGATTTGTGGTGCGACCGAAATGGTGTCGTCGATCTTTCGGATATCCATGTGTGTACGCCTCCGGAATCACTGACTTTGGAATTGCCGCCATGATCTCACAGGGCTCGACAGCTGTCAGAATGGCGGCCAAAAAAAGTAGCAGAAATGATCAGGTTTTTATGCGACGCCGCTCGATGACCTCGAATACCGCCATACCCGCGACCATGGAGGCCACGAAGACAACAGCCTTGATCTCGCCGGCACCGAGGGCCACCAGTCCAGGCCCGGGACAGAAACCGGCGATACCCCAGCCGGCGCCAAACGCGAGACCACCGATAACCAGGCGTTTGTCGATGTGGGTGTTGCTCGGGATTTTCATAGAAAAGCCGAGGAACGACAAGGTCCGGCGACGGGCCACCGCGAAGGCGCCCAGGCCCACCAGGATGGCACCGCCCATGACGAACGCGAGGGATGGGTCCCAGAGTCCGGCAATGTCGAGGAACCCCAGCACTTTTTCGGGATTAGCCATCCCGGACACGATGAGTCCCAGGCCAAAGAGCAGCCCGGCCAGTAGGGAAGCGATATTGAATCTCATGGTCTCACACCCCCATCACATGCCGGATCATGTAGACGGTCAGGAAGCCCGCGCCCATGAAACTGAGGGTTGCGACCAGGGATCGCAGGGACAGTCGTGACAGACCGCAGACACCGTGACCGCTGGTGCAGCCTGAACCGTAGCGGGTTCCGATACCCACAAGCAGGCCTGCGACGATCAGGGCCGGGTAGCTGGCGTTGATCTCAATGGGCGGCAGTTCTGCGGCCAGGATCCATAAGGCAGGCGCGCCGATGAGCCCGGCTAGGAAGGCAACGCGCCACGCAATGTCACCCCGGCCCGGGACTAGAAGGCCTCCGAGTATTCCGCTGATGCCGGCGATCCGGCCATTAAGAAGCAAGAAGCTGGCGGCCGCCAGCCCAATCAGAACGCCGCCCGCCAACGCCGACCAGGGCGTAAAGTTACTCCACGCAATCTCAATCATTCAGAGTCTCCACTGTGGTTAAACCGTAGTTTTGGAATAAGCATATAAGTGGGGGCGATATTAACAAAAAAAAGCCCGGCACAGGGTGCCGGGCAGAGGCGTGCGAGTAGTATCCATGAAAGACTTCCAGACAAACCGGCATCAGCAGGGATACCGGTATCAGGAAGTATTGACCATATTTTGAACACTTCAAGCCACTTCCCGGATCGTTTGAAAACATTTTTTCATATTGAATGCCTGTTTATACTGCGGCCTTTCGCTGTGCGCCTTTCAGCCCGACTGAAATCAGCTCCGCAGTGTAATACAATGGGCGTTCACAGCACTATTCTATCCCTGAGGTTGTTACATGTCTGACGAAAACGACAAGAAGCCGGAAAACGATCCGCAACTGGCGGCCAAGATTAAGGATTCCGCGCGCCAGATATGGCTGGCTGGCCTCGGGGCATACACCAAGGCAGAAGAAGATACGGGGCGTTTTTTCGAACGTTTGGTGCAGGAGGGCGAGCAGCTCGAAAACAAGACCCGTGGCGTCGTTGAAAAACAGATCAAGTCTGTTGAGGACCGGGTAGGCGATGTCCGGGAGCGAGCCACCGGCACCTGGGATAAACTGGAAACCCTGTTCGATGAGCGTGTGTCGGGTGCGCTTCGGCGTCTTGGTATCCACCGTCGGGAAGAGATCGAGGCGATGGAGCGGCGGATACAGGCTCTCGAAAGTGAGTTAAAGCGTCTTCGCGGAGACGACGAGGAAGAATAATCTTGCGGGCCGGGGCCCGGACCTAGAGGTAGTCCCGGCTCATCAGGAGGGCGTGCTCCTGTTCATCCGGTGCCAGATAGGGAATGACAAGGTGCATCATCTGGTAGACACCCCGGCCAGGGTTCACGAATTCCCGGTCCTCCAAGTGAGATAGCGTATCAAAACTGCTCCAATAGCAAGCAGTTAGCGTCAGTTGTTCGCATAATGCCTGAAGCTGCTCCGATCCGATCTCCATGGTCTTTTGCCGCCGGAAACTCTCACAGATCACCAGAAACGCCGCCGTTTTTTTCTTGCGCAGACGCCGGAACCGGGTCTGCAACCGGTCGTACCGGGAAAGCACGTTCACCAGGTCCTGGTAAATGAATCGGTAACGGGCAATGGCCTCGAACAGCAGGTGCAGGAAGAAGCCCTGCTGGTCGAGGCTGATGTCGACGTCTTCCGGTACCGACAGCAGATCCAGCATTTCCTCCTCGAAACGCCCGAACAACTCCTCGACGATGTCGCCTTTACTCTTGAAGTGGTAATAGAGATTGCCGGGGCTGATGTCCATCTCATCGGAGATCAGCAGCGTGGTTACATTGGGCTCGCCGACACTGTTGAACAGCGCCAGGCTGGTGTCGAGAATACGGTCGCGGGTTTTGATTTTTTTCATGTCGCGCCCGGCCAGCTCCTAGAGGTCAAAGCTTGCCCAAACGGGGCAATGGTCGGATGGGCGTTCCATGGCACGGATGTCGTACGAGACTCCGGCTTCACGGGCTTTGGGTAGCAGGCTGTTGCTGGCCATGATCAGATCAATCCGTAGACCACGGCGGGGATCGCGTTCAAAGCCCTTGCTGCGGTAATCAAACCAGCTGAACGTGTCGGCTTCGTCGGGATGCAGGTGCCGGAAGACGTCGGTGTATCCACGGGCTTCCACTTTGCCGAGCCATTCCCGTTCCTCGGGAAGGAAACTGCATTTTCCGGTGCGCAGCCAGCGTTTCGCGTTGTCCGCCCCGATTCCGATGTCCTTGTCGGTGGGCGAGATGTTCATGTCGCCCATCACGACCACATGGCCGCCCCGCTGGTTCAGGTCGTCCAGGTATTTCATCAGGTCCGCGTAGAACTTTTCCTTGGCGGGGAATTTTACCGGGTGATCCCGGCTTTCGCCCTGGGGAAAGTATCCGTTAACGACGGTAAGCGGTTCGCCATTCACCGTAAAGTGGCCGGTAATCAGGCGTCGCTGGGAATCCTCACCATCCCAGGGGTAGCCCTTGAGGACAGTGTCGGGTTCAAGGCGGGACAGCAGTGCAACGCCATAATGGGTTTTCTGGCCATGGAAGTGAACGTGGTAACCGAGTTCACGAATGGCGTCCACCGGAAATTCCTCGTCCCGGACCTTGGTTTCCTGGAGGCCGATAAAGTCGGGTTTCAGGGTATTGATGACGGCTTCGAGCTGGTGCAGACGGGTACGAATACTGTTGACGTTGAACGACACAAACATCATGGGTGCTGATTCTCCGGAGTTGACTCCGCCGCGAGTTTAACACAATGGTCATGGGGAGCGGCTTTGGCAGTGGCGACGCTTTCAGCGAGTCAGTTCACAATCCGGCCAGTTTTCCACCGCGTATTGGATATGGGCCGTGTAGTTGGTGTCGTTGTTTTTGCGGATATTGGTGAGACCGTAATAGTCCGTCAGGGCGCCGCGGGCGTTGTAACCGAGGATGATAGGGTCGACCAGAAAGCGCAGGATCACGCCTGTGGGGCGAATCTGGACAACATGATCCGCAGTGACCTGGGAGCTTTCGGCGGCCTCGAGAACAAACTCATAGTGCTCGCCACGGGTGGGACCAAGGAACCGGAACGCCACCGGCTCATTGTTCAGCACAGCCGGCCAGTTGCGTCGCACAAAATTATCGAAACCTGCGTCGACCACAACGCTGTCGGAGAAGGGGACGTCGAACGATTTGTTTTCCCCTTCCGGAGTTTGCCAGTTGACCACCAGGGTATCGTCGTCCGGATAGTCGATAACCAGGGACTCGTCGAATCGGGGCTGGCGGAAATTAACGGCGGGCCGAATCAGCGATTTGGAGTAGTTGAGATCCTTGTTGGCGAACTCACGACCGCCACCGGGCTCCTGGTAGCCGACCTCGTGTTGCCGGGGGCGGAAAACCCCTTGTTCACAGACGCCGGTAACCCGGTGCTGCTCAACATAGAGAGTTTCACCGGCTTCCGTCCTGGCGGTGCCGGTAAAATTCATTTGCGCGGCAAACCCCATTTGAGCCGCGAGGAAGCACGCTGAGGCGATCATCAATCTGGCTGGATTCGTGGTCATTGCTGAAGCTCCGGGTACAGGGATCTTTTGAGAAACAGCAGAAGGGGAAACACCACCAGCCAGCCAACTGCCAGCGCCGTCAGTGACGGCAGCAGATCTGGCAGGCTAACCGCCCCCAGCTTGCTGGCGGACCAATAGGCAAAGGGGCCGGCAATGGGAGCAAGAACAAAGGGTAGCCAGGCCTTGCGACTGATCCAGTCCAGGGAGTGGCTGAGGGTGCTCATAAAGATGGCCCAGATCGCGACCAGCCACGGCGGCGTCAGCAGGATGTCGCCGTCGACGCCGGCGAGGATGCCGGTACGAAACCACAGCAGATCGAGGGAGGCGCCCAGGACGGTGCCAAGACCAATGAACTGGAGTTCGCTCATCCGTCTCTGGCTGACCAGCACGAAATGCACGACCAGGAGCGCCAGCACCAGACCCGCAGCTGCCATGCCCGGGAAGAGAACGCAGATCAGCCACCCGGCCTGAAAGACAACGAAGTTAAGAATGTTACGGGCGGTCTCGGACTGGATCATAGGCTCAGGATGTTCGGTCGTTTGTTGCCCGGTTTTGCCATCACGATCTGGGACACGCCGATGGCGCGTTCGCTGAATCCAGCCTCGCAGTATGCGAAGTAGAACTCCCAGAGGCGACGGAACGCTCGGTCATAGCCCAACGCCTCAAGCTTTCCCGGGTTCGCCATGAACCGCTCGCACCAGTCGTGCAGGGTGCGCGCGTAATGGAAACCAATGTCCTCGGCGTGGGTGAGCACCAGGTTGCTCTGGGTCCTCATGGAATCGAGGATGGCGCCGAAGGAGGGGATGAAACTGCCGGGGAAGATGAAACGCTGGATGAAATCGACGTTCCTGAGGGCGCGCTGATAGCGTTGTTCCGGCATGTTGATGGCCTGAATCAAGGCGAGTCCATCGGGTTTAAGCAGGGCGCTGATCTGAGCCAGATAACTGTCGAGGAACTGCGGCCCGACTGCCTCAATCATCTCAATGGACACAAGCTTGTCAAAGCGGCCTTCGAGATCCCGATAGTCGTCGAACAGCAGGGTAATGCGGTCATCGAGACCTTCCTCCGAAACCCTGGCTTTCGCCAGTTCCAGCTGCTCTTTTGAGATTGTGGTTGTGGTTACGTGGCAGCCGTAGTGCTTGGCCGCATGGATCGCGAACCCGCCCCATCCGGTGCCAATTTCGATCACCCGGTCGTCCGGCTGCAGATCCAGTTTCCGGCAAATGGTGTCGAGCTTGTGGGTAGCGGCTTCTTCCAACGTGGCGTCCTCGCTCGGGTAGATCGCCGAGGAGTACATCATGGTTGGGTCGAGGAAGAGCTCGAACAGGTCATTGCCCAGGTCGTAATGGGCGCTGATGTTCTTCCGGGACCCTTCCCGGGTATTCCGGTTAAGCCAGTGTAGCCCTTTCAGGGCCGGTTTGGTGACCCAGCTGAACCGGTCCTCGAATTCGTTCATTCGGTCCACATTCCGGGTGAAGAAGCGGAGCAGGGCCACAAGGTCCGGGGTGGTCCAGTCGCCATTCACGAAGGCCTCCGCGGCCCCGACGCTGCCGCCGGTGAGCAGGTCCCGCCAGGTACTGTGATCATGAATCACCAGCTCGGCGGCGGGATACTGGGTGTCGCCGTCGCCGAAAACCAGATCGTCGCAGCCTTCCTCGTAGACGGTGAGGATGCCGTCGCGAAGCTGGTTGAGTTGCTGGATCACCAGACTTCTGGCGATCCGGCTGACCGGAGAACGTGAACGTTCTTGGTCACCCGTTGATTGAACTGAGGTATTCAGGTTCTCCATGAACTTACCCTTCCACGTTTCTCGTTGTTGTCTGCGGCACTGGAAACTTCCAGTCCCGAATCGTCTGCCCCCCGCCTGTGGGCGGGGTCGTCTGCGGACAGTTTGTCCGGATGGGTGTAAAACGGTGCGCCCTTGAGCTTGAGCTTCAGGGCGTGCCAGTAGATCCCGGCCGACACCTTGAGCGCTTCCAGCGGAAACTTCCGAAGACTCCTGTGTACTTCTTTACGGGTGAGCGGGGTGCGATGGACTACCAGAGTGGCGTCAAAATGCTTCTTTTCCTGTTCCCGTACGTTCATGTGAATCCGGAGGTCAGGGCCACGGAAGCTGAACGTCCACTGGTAATGCTGTTCCATGCCGTTAAACGGTGACACATGGAAGCGTTTGCTAAAGCCGAACCGTTCCGTGCGCCACCCCGACGTGTTCGGGCCTTCACGCAGGGTTTCCAGACAATAGACGTGGCGTTCGTTCCAGGGGGTGTTGGTGATCTGGGCCACGATTACCCGGGGCACTGCGCCGTCCTGAGGGCTGTCCTCGTGGCCGTAACAGAAGTAGAAACTAACCGGATTGAACACGTATCCGAAATAGCGTGGGTGGGTCACCAGCTCGACGAGGCCATCCGGCCGCCAGCCGGTCGCCTTCTCGACATGGTCTCGGACGGCTGCCGATAACGAACCGGCACCTGGCTGGAAATAGTCGGCCCGGCGTAGCGACAGCCAGTTAAAGCGCTCCAAAGAGAAACACGGGCTGATGTCGGTGATCCGGTCCCACTCGTCCACATCCAGCGCCAGCATGCCAGTGCTGTACTCAAACTCGTGGTTCACTGGAAACATCCGGCGGTGGCGAACCGATCCTTCAAGCCATTGGCTGTTCATTGCTATAGCTCCAGACCGAAGGCCTCGGTCACGCGAAGCGCGCTGCGTACGCCGTCTTCATGAAAGCCATTGAACCAGTAAGCGCCGCAGTAATGGGTGCGGTTCCGGTTTCCGATGTCGTCGTACCGCCCCTGCGCCGCGACCGCCTCCAGGGTGAAGACCGGGTGGCTGTAGCTGAACTGCTTTATGATCCTGTCCGGGGCGATGTCGTGGCTGCGGTTGAGGGTCACGCAAAAGGTTTCCGGTGCATCATGGAAATTCTGCAGAATGTTCATGTTGTAGGTAACGGACACCGGCTCGGTACTGTGCGTGGGGATGAAATAGTTCCAGGCGGCCCAGGCCCGACGGGTGTCCGGGAGCACGCTGCTGTCGGTATGGAGGACAACGTCGTTGCTCTGGTAGCCGATGGCTCCGAGGACCTCCCGTTCACAGTCCGTGGGATCGGCCAGCATCGCCAGGGCCTGGTCGCTGTGGCAGGCCAACACGACTTGATCAAATCGACGTTCTTTGCCACCCACGTAGAGAGTGACACCCTCATCGTCCCGTTTCACGCGTTCAACCGGGCTGTTCAGGTGGGTGCAATCGCCCAGCCGGTCCATCATCTTGTGGACATACTGGGCAGAGCCACCTGAAATCACCCGCCAGGTGGGGCGATCGTCCACGGAGAGCATGCCGTGGTTATTGAAGAACTGCAGGAAGAACCGGATTGGGAATTGTTCAAGCACGATTTCCGGAGCGGACCAGATCGCGGCGCCCATCGGCACGATGTAATAATTTCTGAAATAGCGAGAATAACCGTTCCGGCTCAGATACTGGCCCAGGGTCTCGCTGTCGTTGATGGCATTCGCCGCCAGATCGGCGCGGGTTTCCCGGTTAAACCGGAGTATTTCCCGGATCATCTTGAGGAACGGCAGGTTGAAAATGTTCTTGCGCTGGGCGAACAGGGTATCGAGACTGGTGCCGTTGTATTGAAGGCCCGTGGCGTTGCAATCGACACTGAAACTCATGTCGCTGACTTCCGATGGCACGCCGAGCCGGTCCATCAGACGGATGAAATTCGGATAGGTCCAGTCATTAAACACAATGAAGCCCGTGTTGACGGGCCAGGTGCGGCCGCCGGCTTCAACCTGTTCGGTATTGGTGTGGCCGCCGGCATAATCGCCGGCTTCAAACAATTCGACATCGTGCTTCTCGGCCAGCAGCCAGGCGGCCGTCAGGCCGGACACGCCGGCGCCAATGACAGCAATACGCTGACGTTCGTTACTCATCCATTGTTTTCCTGTTCAGTGGTACTTTTTCTCGCCATAGAGGCCGCCATGCGATCGATCAGGGTTTGTGGTAGCGCGCCCAGCAGTCGGAGCATCCAGGTGAACCGTTTCGGAAACGCGATTTCGTTCCTGCCTTTGGCCAGGCCGCTGACGATGCGGTCCGCTGCTTCTTCGGCCGACACGAGAAACGGCATGGGGAAGTCGTTGCGATCCGTCAGCGGGGTTTTCACGAAGCCAGGAGACACGACGACAACGTCAATGCCCTCGGCGGCAAGATCGGCCCTCAGGGCCTGGGCCAGGTAGGTCAGGGCGGCCTTGGAGGCGCCGTAACCCTCTGCTCGACCGAAGGGGAACCACCAGGCGGACGAGCTGATGATCACCAGGGTTGCCGGTAAGCCCTTGGCGCGCGTCCGCCTGAGTGCGGGTAATGCGATATCAAGGCAGCGGGCGGTACCGATGACATTGGTGTGGATGTTTTTCTCGATCACTTCGCTGTTGTAATGGGTGATGTCCAGGTACTCGCAGGTACCCGCGTTCAAGATGGCCATGTGGAGATCGCCATGATTCTCAAGAACGTTGGCGATGCCGCGGAGATCTTCTTTACTGGTGGTGTCACCCGTTGCGGTAATAATGCGCTCGGGCGCCAGAGCCTTGAGCTCTTCCAGGGGGTGCGCCCGACGTCCGGTGAGCACCAGCCGGTGACCTCCCCTGGCGAGTGCCCGGGTCACTGCCTCACCGATGCCGGAACTTGCCCCGGTGATCCAGATGTTGGAATGGGTCTGAAGGCGTTCGGTCATCCTGCGTATCCTTTAATCCAGCGGACAACGCTACCGACCACGGGAAGGTTTTCGTACAGCAATTGTCCGGCGTCGAAGTAATCGCGGTGGTAGCACACCTTACCGTCGGCAATGCGCAGGTGACTGATGCCGTCCACAAGGATTTCCTTTCCGCCGTTGATTCGCTTGTGCCGAAGATGCATGACCCAAGGGATGACTGAGTAAGAGCCATCGAATACCGGCTCTGAAAAGTCAAAGCGACAGCTAATGGCGTTGGCGTAGGCACTGGCGAAATAATGCGTCAGCTCATCCAGGCCCTGAACCGATCCAAGGGGATCCTGAAACTGGATGTCCTCGCTGTAAACTTCCGACAGTTTGTTCAGATTGCCCTTGTCGAGTTCGTTGAAAAGCCGCTTGAAATGCTCGATCGTGACGGGTACAGCAGAGTTTCGGGAACCGACTTCAATGGCCGAGGCGGTAGTCATGAACGTGTCCTCCTCATTCTGTCCAGTTGGCGGGTTTCTTCCTTGATGTGTTTGGGAATCGGGTTGAGATCCCAGATGATCCCAAGGCGGGAAAGTAGCCAGAGCCCATACCAGGTGATGTCGATTTCATACCAGCGGAAACCCTGGCGCACTGACTGGGGCCAGCGATGGTGGTTGTTGTGCCACCCTTCGCCCAGTGTCAGCAGGGCCAGCCAGAAATTGTTGCGGCTCCCGTCGGACGTATCGAAACGGCGCTTGCCCCAGACATGGGAGAGCGAATTGATGGATACCGTAGCGTGGAACAGCGCTACCGTGGAAATAAAGAATCCCCAAACCAGCAACTGAAGACCATTGGTACCAAGGCCCGGCGCCCAGACCGCAAGCGCCTCGCCGATTCCGTAGATGGCAACGGCGGCAATGGCCGGAACGATCGCATCGAAACGGTTTATGAACCGCAGTTCGGGGAATTTCATCCAGTCCCGAACCCGGCGTTCATCCATGGCGAAGCCGGCGTCGCAGGTGAACCAGCCAACGTGGGACCACCAGAAACCGCCGTGATGCGGCGAATGGAGGTCCTGTTCCTGGTCGGAATGCTGATGGTGGTGGCGATGGTGGGCGGCCCACCAGAGCGGCCCCCGCTGGGCCGCGCTGGCACCAAGGACGGCGAACACGAACTGGGCGGGCCGGCTTGTCTTGAAGGTTTTGTGGGCGAAATAGCGGTGGTAGAAGCCGGTGATTGCAAACATCCTCAGCAAAAAGAATCCCGCGGCGAAGGCGGCCGCGAAGGTGCTGACGCCGGTGTAAAAGGCCAGCAAACACGCGAGGTGCAGGGCCAGAAACGGAATAACGCGGATAAAATTGAAGGAACGGGAGCTGGTGTCGATGTGATCCGAACCCGCGGAGGAATCGAACCACCTCAGAATGTTTGTCAACCAGTTTTGTACTCGGGTCATACCCTGTTTGCCCTTGTCTCTTTTGTGAACCTGAACAGCGTGGTCATCGGTTTTTTGCCGAACAAAACGCTTGCAGGGTTGTACGTTCTAACTCACCACTTTGGATGCACGATAACCCATGTTTAATCAGTCATCGCAATCACCCCTTATACGCCGCATTGCGGTCGTTGGTTCAGGCCTCGCGGGGCTGACCGCCGGCCTGAAGTTGAAACATCAGGGTCACTCGGTCCAGGTCTTTGAAAAAAGCCGGGGACCGGGAGGACGGCTTGCGGCCAAGCGGGTGCCGGGTGGCTCGGCTGATGTCGGTGCCCAGTACTTCACAGCCCGCAATCCTGCATTTCTTCCATTTCTTCAGGAGTTCGCGGGGGAGTCAGCCTTTGCCCGGTGGCAGGGTCGGTTCGGTTTCCGAAACGACCGGGGTGAGTGGGACAGCTTCCCGGACGATCCCCGATACGTGGGCGTACCCCGGATGACCGCGATCACCCGCGCGCTCTCAGCCCATCTAGATCTGAAGGCTGAGACGCGGGTTGGAGCAATTCGAAAAGCAGGCTCCTCCTGGACCCTTGTGGACACAGAAGGCGCGATCCTCGGGGAATTCGATCAGGTGGTGATCACGGCGCCGCCCGCCCAGGCCCGGGACCTGCTGGCAGACAGCAACCTGCATGAATTGGCGCAGGAACTGGATGCGCCGGTGACAAAAGTATTGCCCTGCTGGGCGGTGGCCGCACACTTTGAGCGTCCGCTTCCGTCCGACTACGAGGGCATGCGAGTGGAGCATCCGGTGCTTTACTGGGTTGCCAACAACTCCAGCAAACCCGGGCGGGACGATGCCGGCCAATGGTGGGTGTTGCACGCCAACCCGGAGTGGACCGACGCGCACGTTGAGACGCCGCCGCAAGATGTGGCGAACCTGATGATCGATGCGCTGCGGGACCTGCTCGGGTGTACGGATGCCCCGGACAATGTGGTCACCCATCGATGGCTTTATGCCCGATCGGCGGACAGTGACCAGCCCGGGCATCTCTGGTTTCCAGACCACAACATTGGTATTGCGGGGGACTGGCTCAGTGGCGGGCGCGTGGAAGGGGCGTTCAACAGTGCCTGCAGCCTGGTGGAAGCCATGTCAGGCCGCGACTGAGGCTCGCTACTCAACCATGCCCTCCAGCCCCCGGGTGGTGACATCCGGGCGCAGGTAGAAGTGGGTGATGGTGCCGTCACTGAACTTGCTGAAAAAGGCGCTGACGTGGGTAATCTTCTTAAGGGAACGTTTTCGATCAATCGGATCCCTCGTCAGCACCTTGATGCCGTTGAAATTATCCTGAATGTTCGAGAACCGGGCCCGCATGGAGCAGGTCACCACGTGCGAGGGGTTGAGTTCCAGTTCCTGTGCCAGCCAGGCGCTATGACGTTCGATGCCCCTGTCGCTCAAATCTTCGCGGGTATCGAGGTGGCTGAGTTTGACCCGGTTGACGATGCAGAAAGAAAAACTGCCCGGGTTCTTTCTCGCAACCTTGCGGAAGGCCTCCCAGAAGAAATTGTCCGTCAGTTCCGCGAAAAAACGCATGTCACTCAGGCAGGTGTCCACCCACTGGAAATTCTCGGGGTCTTCCAGCACCTCATTAATCGCTTCGCGTAACAGCCAGTCGAAGCCGAGCGCCGTTTTGTGGGCGTACACCTTGCGGTACATCTGATGCCGGCTGTAAACGAAATCCTCAAGGGCCCCGAGGCCTTTCTGGGTGATGGCCAATCCCAGCCAGGGCTCGGAAACGTTCCAGCCAAATCGAAGGTTGCTCAACAGATGGTCGAGGTTAAAGCCGCCGATCGTGACCGATGAGTGGAATCCGTCCCGGAGCATGTAATCCGCGCGGTCGGCATCGATTTCTCCGGAAACGATGGATTTCAGCAGGTCCATCACCATGCGCGGAATATCGCTGCTGATGAGGGTTCCGGATTCGGCGTCTTCGCCGGCGATAAAGGCCCAGAAGGTGTGGGCGTGCCGCTGAAAGGTGTCACTGGGCGACACATCGGTCGTTTCCATGATTCCAATGACGTCCCGGGCACAGAGCCCGGCGCTTTCCAGATCAACCGACGAGAGAACATCGTGGGCGACACGGACGGAGTAATGCTCGTGTTCCAGTTCTTCCGGCTCCCCGGAATGGTAGATCGAGTAGTCAACGCCGTCCCAGAGATCGCCAAATCGCCCCGGACGGGACATCAGGTCGCGGATCCGACGAGCCTGGGTGAACTGGTGGGAAAAGCTGGAATGGCCGCTGTCGTGCAGCAGGCATCCCAGGCGAATGGTCTTGGCGAGGTAATCGATGGCGTCGAGCTGACTCAGGCTCAGGTCGGTCTGCTCGCTCAGTTGCCGCTCCCGCAGGTACGCATCGATCATGGACCGGAACATGCGCGTTCCGACGTGCATCACACCGATGCTGTGGAGGAAGCGGGAGTGGGTCGCGCCCGGGAATACCAGACTCAGGATATCATTCTGGCAAATATTCCGGAGACGCTGGAACAGGGGATGATCGATTACCTGGATTTCGTGGCGATATAGGGGAATGCCGCCGTGGACCGGGTCCATAATCAGCTTGTCATAGGCGCCAAGCAAGTCGTTTACGGCACGTCTCATATCCAGGAATCTCCCAATTTCGTCAAACTGGCCTTGTTATATCACAGGGTCGTGCCAGAATAGGCTTATTAAACCCGATTTTTCGTTTATCGCTGGTAGCTTAGGGCAATAGCCATGACGTCGCGCACCGAGCGCATTCTGATTATTGATGCCGATGAAAAGGCCCGTCGGGACCTTTCCCATTACCTGGAAGCCCGCGGCTTTTACGTTACCGGCGCTTCCGGCCTGTCCTCTGCCAAGACGCTGTTTGACGATAGCATTCCTGATGTCATCTTTGCAGACCTTCCGCCGGCGGGGATCGGGGATCTGGCTCGGCGGCTCGAAGAGTCTGAAACCTTCACGCCCATCGTCTGCTGTTCCGCGAGCGATTCCAGTGCAGACGTTGTTAAAGCGCTCAGGGCAGGGGCTGCGGACTTTGTCCTGAAACCGTGTAACGACGATCGGGGCGCGCTGGACGATGTCATTGAAAAGCTTTTTGATCGGGTGCGAGTAAACCGCCTGAACCAGCTATACCGTCACGAGCTGGAGGAAGCCAACCGGGATCTGCGCAACGGCATAGCGGAACTGCGCGCTGACCAGCGGGCAGGGCGCAAGGTGCAGTTGCGAATGCTTCCGGATCACGAACAGGATCTGGTTGGCCTGCACGTGGACCACCTGATCAAGCCTTCGCTTTATCTCAGTGGCGATTTCCTGGATTACTTCCGCATTTCAGAAGATCAGGTGCTGGTCTACATTGCTGATGTGTCGGGCCACGGGGCCAGTTCCGCCTTCGTTACCGTGATCCTGAAAAACCTGACCAACCGGTTGCTGCGCAACCTCCGGCGCCAATCCAGTCACGACATACTCTATCCGGATCGCTTTCTGGAACGGATCAATTCGGAACTGCTGGACACGGGGCTCGGCAAACACGTAACCGTGTTTGTTGGCATTATTTCCGTTAGCGAGCGTAAATTAAGGTACGCCGTAGGGGCGCATTTCCCGATGCCCATTCTGTCATTTGAAGGCGGTGAAACGGCCTTTCTTGAGGGCAGTGGGTTACCGGTTGGCCTTTTCGATATGCCCCAGTGGGAAGTTTACGAAGTGCCACTGGATAAACCTTTCCGGCTAATTCTGTTTTCGGACGGCATTTTGGAGGTCATACGTGCCAAAAGCCTTGATGAAAAGGAAAGGACGCTACTTGAACTCGTTTCAGGAGGTCGTCACACTATCGCCTCCCTTAACGAGGCTCTGAATCTCGACGAGATCACGGAATTACCGGACGATATAGCTATTGTGTCGGTTACTGATACCATGGTCGGATCAGATAACACGTCGTCGAAATAGTGGCAGTGTGAAAAAATGGCTGGTTACAAGATCCTGCAAGCTGAAAAACAGGGCATCTATGTCCTGAAGTTTATTGGCGAAATCCGGCTGAACCTGTGTTCGACGCTGGACAATCTGGTTGAGTCCATCACGCAGGACCCTCAGTTCAAAACCGTGGTCATTGATCTGACAGAAACCGAAATCATCGACAGCACCACGCTCGGGCTTCTCGCCAAAATCGCCATGGCAGCCCAGCAACAAAGCCAGTTTTTGCCCACACTGATTTCCACCAACCCCGATATCACCCGCATTATCACATCCATGGGGTTCGACAAGATCTTTATCATTGTTCGTGAACCCGCGTCCCGCATTGAAGAACTCGAAGAAATTCCTGTGTTGAAAGCCAGCGAGCAGCAGGTTCGTGACAAGGTTTTGGACGCGCACAAGGTGCTGATGGGGCTGAACAGCCGTAACAGGGAAGAGTTCAAGAACCTGGTGCGTGCTCTCGAGTGTGAAGAGCCCGGTTAAGCCGGACCGTTCCTGATCCCGGAACGAACCGGATTCTCATCGTTTTGACACAGTAATGGAATAATTATGCCTGAAAAGAACGCGCCTCAAGACAATGGGGCCAAAGGGCCGGTACATGACGTAGCGGTTCTTGGCGGTGGCAGCTTCGGTACCGCAATGACCAAGGTACTGGGCGAGAACGGCCATCGCGTTCACTTCTGGATGCGGGATGACGCTCAGGTTCAAGAGATCACCGACACTCGTATCAACAGCCGGTACATGCCCGACGTTAAGCTGTCCGGTGACATTCTTCCCACCACCAATCTGGCCGAGGCGGTCGGCAACGCCGAAATCGTATTTGTGGCCATTCCAAGTAAGGCGTTCCGAGCGGTTATCCGGGATCACAGCGGCGAATTCAGGGATGGCCAGATCGTCGTCAGCCTCACCAAAGGTATCGAGGAACACGGCTTCAAGCTGATGAGCGAGATCCTCCAGGAGGAAATCCCCCGGTGTCGTATTGGTGTCCTGAGCGGACCCAATCTCGCAAGTGAAATCGTTAACCGGGACCTGACCGCAACGGTGATCGCCGCCAAGGACCCGGACGTTCGCCGTACCGTCCAGGACCTGCTCGGCTGCGAGTATTTCCGGGTCTACGCCAACGTGGATATCTACGGCGTTGAGCTGGCGGGCGCCCTGAAAAACATCTACGCCATCGTAGCGGGCCTTGCGTCGGCCCTGGATATGGGGGAGAACGCGAAAGCCATGCTGATCACCCGTGGGCTGGCGGAAATGAGCCGGTTTGCGGTCAGCCTTGGCGCCAATCCCATGACCTTCATGGGGCTCGCGGGAGTGGGGGATCTCATCGTGACCTGCACCTCGTCCAAGAGCCGGAATTTCCGGGTAGGCTATGCGGTGGGTAAGGGCCAGAACCTGGACGACGCGGTCGCTGAGCTGGGTCAGGTCGCCGAGGGCATCTATACTCTGAAGCTGGTGAAAGAGAAATCCGAGGCCATTGGCATCTACATGCCTCTGGTGAGGGGGCTTTATGAAATCCTCTATGGGACCGCCTCCATCAAAGCCGTTATTAACAGCTTGATGATGGCTGTGCAGAATTCCGACGTGGAATTCATACTCCCGCGGACGATCACCCAGTAACGTTCATTCAGTGGAGGGATGCCTGTGCAGTTGTTGATCATGCGGCACGGCGAAGCGGGCTGGCATACGCTCGATCAGGAGCGTGAGCTGACCGAAGCCGGGCGTTTTCATGTCGCCGAGGCCGCTGCGCAGATTGCCGAATCCCCGTGGCGCCCCAAGCTGATCTGGAGCAGCCCCTACGTTCGGGCGAGGGAAACCTCGGCCATCGTGTCGGAAATCCTGAACTGCGCGATCGAAGAAAAGCAGTTCCTTACGCCCGATGACGACCCAGGCCTCTGCTTCGACGCCCTGTTGGAGAACCAGGCGTCACCGCTGCTGATCGTCTCGCACATGCCCCTGGTGGGCAGTCTTTCCACATTGCTGGTAGACGGCCACCGCCGCGGGATACCGTTCATGACCTCCCAGGCGGTGCTGTTGGATATGCCGGTGATTGGTCCCGGCTGTGCGGACTTGAAAGCCCAGTTTCTGCCCTGATCTCCCTCATCATCGACACGCCAGTTACCGATTGAGCCATTGTTATGTACAGTTTTCCCATTGATTACGTCGAGCCGGTTTTCCGGCCTCCGAGTGAAGCCAAATCCCTGATTCTTCCTGTCACCAATGGGTGTTCCTGGAACAAGTGCACCTTTTGCGAGATGTACACCCAGCCGCAGAAGAAGTTTCGGGCCCGGAAGCCGGACGATGTTCGACGCGACATCGAGAACGCCGCCCGTAGCCTCGGGGGTGTTCGGCGAGTATTCCTGGCCGATGGTGACGCGATGGTCCTGCCCACGCGGCGTCTCCTTGAAATTCTTGCAGACCTGAAGGCAGCCTTCCCGGATCTGCAGCGGGTGTCCAGCTACTGCCTGCCGCGAAACCTTGCGAAAAAGACAGTGGATGAGCTGGCCCAGTTGAAGGAGGCCGGACTGCAGATTCTGTATGTCGGGATGGAGTCGGGCGACGATGAAATCCTGAACCGCGTTAACAAAGGGGAGTCGTGGGAGTCCACTCGCTCGGCGTTGGTGAAAATTCGCGAAGCGGGCCTGACCAGTTCGGTTATGGTTCTGAATGGGCTGGGGGGCGAAACCCTCTCGCGCCAGCATGCGATCAATACCGCGACCCTGTGCAATGAAACCCAGCCGGACTACCTGTCGACGCTGGTGGTGAGCTTTCCCCAGGGCGAAGAGCGGTTCCGGGCCGGATTCGGTGATGATTTTGTCCCGCTCACTCAGCAGGGACTGTTCGGGGAGATCAGACTGTTCCTCGAGCATCTTGAGCTGGAGCGCACGGTGTTTCGGAGCGACCATGCCTCCAATTATCTGGTACTGAAGGGCACGCTCGGCCGCGACAAACAGAAAATGCTGGAGCAGGTCGACCTCGCCATTAACAGCCCCGGTGCTGTTCCGCTCAGGGCGGAATGGATGCGAGGGTTGTAACTGATGGATTGCGGAGCCAACGTATGAGCCAGAACCCGGAAAGTCTTGCCAAGCAAGTGGAGCAGATTGTGAAGAACCCGGAACAGCCACCCCTCGACCAATGGCACCCGGAACTGTCCGGGGACATGGATCTCCGCATCACCCGCGATGGCCAATGGATACACAAGGGCGAACCACTGGCACGAGAGGCCATTGTTCGCCTGTTCTCTACCATCCTGCGCCGTGAAGACGACGGGCAGTACTACCTGGTCACCCCCGTGGAAAAATGGCGGATCGAGGTGGAGGACACCCCTTTGCTCGCTCACTCCCTGACGGTTGAAGGTGAGGGGCAGGATCAGGTCATCACGTTGACGACCAATGTGGGTGAAACGCTTGAGGTCGGAGAGGACCACCCGCTCGACGTCGGGGAGTATCCGGATTCCGAAGAGCCACGCCCGGTCGTTCGGGTTCGTCACGGTGTCGATGCAAGATTGGTGACCGCAGCCTTTTACGATCTGGCCAATCATGTCGTTGAACAGGGCGGGGCAGACGACCGGATGCTGGGGGTGTTTAGTCGCGGAAATTTCTACAAAATCGGGCGGGGTGGTTGAAAACCCATACGGCGCCCCCACCTCTGACGGTAGAAAACGCATCAACTCAGTTGTTAAACTGTGTTTTCATACTTGTTACGAGCCTGGCTCTCTAACGAGGCCCGGTGGTCGTCAGTCCCTCTGTGCAGTCTGACTGTTCAAGATCACTTTCGATTGCCTTAATTCATTAAACAGTCATTGCGACACGCAAGGAGATCACATGGCCCAACCTCGTGTTGTCACCATCCATTACACGCTCACCAACGACCAGGGAGAGCAGCTTGACTCCTCCCGTGTAGAGGGTCGTGAGCCGCTGTCTTACCTGGAAGGTGCCCAGAACATTATCGGTGGACTGGAAAGTGCACTGAACGAAAAGAACCCTGGCGATCAGGTCAAAGTATCTGTTGAGCCGGCAGAAGGTTATGGCGAAGTTAACGAAGAGCTGGTCCAACCGGTTCCGCGCTCAGCTTTTGAAGGTGTCGACACGATCGAGCCCGGCATGCAGTTTCAGGCACAGACTCCGGGTGGCCCTCAGGTTGTACGTGTCGTTGAAGTCGGCGATGAAACCGTCACCATCGATGCCAACCACCCGCTGGCTGGCCAGACCCTGCACTTCGACGTAGAAGTTGTAGAGGCCCGTGAAGCGACTGACGAAGAAAAAGAGCACGGTCACGCTCACTAAGCTTGTCAGAAGCTCCATCGAAAAACGGCTCCTTCGGGAGCCGTTTTTTTATGCCTGAATGATATCAGGGTGCAAAAAAAAGCGGCCCCGAAGGGCCGCTTTCCATGGCGTTCCAAACTTACATGTTTGGATAGTTGGGGCCACCGCCACCTTCCGGCGTTACCCAGTTAATGTTCTGTGCAGGGTCCTTGATGTCGCAGGTCTTGCAGTGAACACAGTTCTGGGCGTTGATCTGGAACTTCTTCCCGCTGCCGTCGTCTTTCTCGACAACCTCGTAAACGCCGGCCGGGCAGTAGCGCTGAGCCGGTTCGTCGTACTTGGGCAGGTTTTCCTGCAGCGGAATGTCCGGATCGGTCAGTTTCAGGTGAACCGGCTGATCTTCTTCGTGATTGGTGTTGGAGATGAACACCGACGACAGCCGATCGAAGGTCAGTTTGTTATCCGGCTTCGGATAGCTGATCTTCTTGGCTTCGGACGCAGGCTTGAGCGTTGCGTAGTCCGGAACTGTGTCGTGGAACGTAATCGGCAGGCTGCCGCGCAGAATGTTCTGCTCGAAGAAGGCGATCGCGCCACCCACGACGTTGCCGAACTTGTGCATGGCCGGACCGAAGTTACGCTCAGCGTACAGCTCTTTGTACAGCCAGCTGTCCTCGAAACGCTTCTGGAAATCGGTGATTTCTTCTCCGGCTTTGCCGTCTTTCAGTGCCTCGAATACCGCCTCTGCACCCAGCAGGCCCGACTTCATGGCGGTGTGGGAACCCTTGATCTTGGAGCTGTTCAGGGTGCCAGCGTCGCAGCCCAGCAACAGACCACCCGGGAAGCTCATTTTCGGAAGGGCATTGTAGCCACCTTTCGAAATGGCTCGGGCGCCGTAGGACACACGCTTGCCGCCTTCCAGGTATTTGCTGATCTCCGGGTGAAGCTTCAGGCGCTGGAATTCCTCGAACGGGCTCAAGTGCGGGTTGCTGTAGGACAGGTCGGTGATCAGGCCAACGTAGACCTGCCCGTTTTCCAGGTGATACAGGAAAGAACCGCCGGTAGAGCCGCTTTCGTTCAGCGGCCAGCCAGTGGTGTGAACAACCAGGCCAGGCTCGTGCTTGGACGGATCAATGTCCCACAGTTCCTTGATGCCGATGCCGTAATGCTGCGGATCCTTACCTTCGTCCAGCTTGAAGTCGTTGATCAGGCGCTTGCCGAGGTGACCACGGCAGCCTTCGGTAAAGAGGGTGTACTTGGCGCGCAGTTCCATACCCGGCATGTAGCCGTCTTTCTCGGAACCGTCACGGGCCACGCCCATATCACCGGTGATGATGCCTTTGACCTGGCCGTCTTCAACGATGGTCTCGGCAGCAGCAAAGCCGGGATAGACTTCCACGCCCAGTTGCTCGGCCTGCTCGGCGAGCCAGCGGCAGAGGTTGCCCAGGCTGATGATGTAGTTGCCGTGGTTGTGCATGTTCTTGGGCACGAAACCATTCGGAATCTTGGTCGCTTTCTGCTGATCCTTCAGCAGGAAAATGTCGTCGCGAGTGACCGGCGTGTTAAGCGGGGCACCTTTCTCTTTCCAGTCCGGGAAGAGTTCGTTGAGGGCAGTGGGCTCGAATACGGTACCGGCAAGAATGTGCGCGCCGATTTCAGAACCTTTCTCTACCACGCATACGGTCAGTTCTTCGCCAGCTTCCTGTGCCAACTGCATGACACGACAAGCTGCCGACAGGCCCGCAGGGCCGCCGCCGACGATAAGAACATCAAATTCCATCGATTCGCGTTCCACGTTGGTCTCCTCAAACTTCTTTAATGGATATTATGTGCCCGCAGGCGAATAATTCAGGGACGTCATCATACCGGTAAAAGTGCCTATAGACGACTGCCCGTAGCCGAATGTAACGACTTATCAGATTGAAAGGATATCGTATTTGAAGAATCAAACAAACGTTTGTTTGAAATTCTCTCCGTCCTTTGGCATTGTAAGTGCGCACCGAAACATCGTGTGTTCTGAGGCGTTTTTTAGTATCGTCTCACGGCCAGGCCGAGTCAACAACGGCCAATTGGCTTGAGAAACGCTTCTGGCGCGTCGAATGGGGCTATTGACCCATTTATCCTTTGCCTGCAGTATTAGTCCGCCGTGACAGCAGGCCCCGCGTGAGGAAGCTGTTTGTAACGTTTGACGTGAACGCCCATAATTTTGCATTCACGCCGAAACGAGAGGAATCAAGAATACTCCGATATCCGCAGCCGCGGGGTCGCGAAAAAGAGTGTTTCTGATTGCGAGTCTTTAAACCCATCGTAGAAGAACGAGGAATCTATGAAGGTTCTGGTCGCTGTAAAACGAGTAATCGACTACAACGTAAAGGTGCGCGTCAAGCCGGACAACACCGGTGTTGATCTCGCCAACGTCAAGATGGCAATGAACCCATTCTGTGAAATCGCGGTTGAAGAAGCGGTTCGCCTCAAAGAGAAGGGTGTTGCCAGTGAAATCGTGGTGGTCTCCATCGGCCCGAAAGCTGCACAGGAGCAAATCCGTACTGCGCTGGCCCTGGGTGCTGACCGTGGTATCCACGTGGAAACAGACGAAGAGGTTCAGTCTCTCGAAGCGGCCAAGCTGCTGAAGTCTGTTGTCGAGAAAGAAGAGCCCAAGCTGGTCATTCTTGGCAAGCAGTCCATCGATTCCGACAACAACCAGACGGGCCAGATGCTGGCAGCACTGACCGGTATGGCTCAGGGCACCTTCGCGTCCGAAGTGGTTGTCGATGGTGAAAAGGTTAACGTAACCCGCGAAGTAGACGGTGGTCTGATGACCGTGTCTCTGAACCTGCCGGCGGTCGTTACCACTGACCTGCGTCTGAACGAGCCTCGTTACGCCTCTCTGCCGAACATCATGAAGGCCAAGAAGAAGCCGCTCGAATCTGTGAGCCCGGCCGATCTGGGTGTCGACATTGCCCCGCGCCTGTCCACGCTGAAAGTTGAAGCGCCTGCCGCCCGCCAGGCTGGCGTGAAAGTGGCTGACGTTGCTGAGCTGGTCGATAAACTGAAGAACGAAGCGAAGGTGATCTAAATGAGCATCCTTGTAATTGCTGAACATGACAACAGCAGCCTGAAACAGGCTACCCTGAATGTTGTAGCGGCGGCCAAGGCCATCGGCGGGGACATCGACGTCCTGGTTGCCGGTGAGAACTGTGGCGCCGTTGCGGAAGCAGCTGCCAAGGCCGAAGGCGTGAACAAGGTACTGGTTGCCGACAACGCCGCTTATGGTCACTTCCTGGGCGAGAATCTGGGCGAGCTGGTTGCCGAAGTGGGCAAGGGCTACAGCCACATTCTGGCCGCTGCCGGCACCACCGGTAAGGACTTCATGCCCCGCGTTGCAGCTCTCCTGGACGTCGCGCAGGTTTCCGACATCATCCGCGTTGAGTCCGAAGACACCTTCGTTCGTCCGATCTACGCAGGCAACGCCATCGCCACCGTTAAGGCAAGCGACAGCATCAAGGTTATCACCGTTCGTCCGACAGGCTTCGATCCGGTTGCCGCTGAAGGTGGCTCTGCCGCTGTCGAGCAGCTGGACGTTGTGAAGGATGCCGGAGTTTCTGCCTTCGTTAGTGAGCAGAAAGCCGAATCCGATCGTCCGGATCTGGCCAGCGCCGGCGTGGTTATCTCCGGTGGTCGTGGCATGCAGAACGGCGAAAACTTCAAAATGCTGGAGAAAGTTGCTGATCTGCTGGGCGCTGCTGTTGGTGCATCCCGTGCCGCGGTCGACGCCGGTTTCGTACCGAACGACATGCAGGTAGGCCAGACTGGTAAGATCGTTGCTCCGCAGCTGTACGTTGCGGTTGGTATCTCCGGTGCTATCCAGCACCTGGCGGGTATGTCTGACTCCAAGGTGATCGTTGCGATCAACAAGGACGAAGAAGCGCCGATCTTCCAGGTTGCCGATTACGGTCTGGTCGCGGATCTGTTCGAAGCGGTTCCGCAGCTGGAAGAAGAACTGAAGAAAGTACTCTGATTCTTTCTTCGGTTGAAAAAGGCACCTTCGGGTGCCTTTTTTGTTGCCTCTCCATAAAATAGGCTTGGCTTTCCAATCCTCCATCGCACCTATTTGGATACCTGTCATGACCATTTCTCCCTTTGCCGCACTGGCTTGCCCCCTGGATGGAAGTCCCCTGGTTCATGGCGAACGGAGCTGGTACTGCGAAAACGGGCATAACTTTGACGTTGCCCGGCAAGGCTATGTTCACCTGCTGCCAGTGCAGAAAAAGCGCTCGCTGGACCCCGGTGACAGCAAGGAGATGGTCGCGGCACGCCAGCGGTTTCTCAACGCGGGCTACTATGAACGGATATCCGATGCGGTAAACCTGGCAGTCGGCGCGGTGTTGCAGGGAAACGAGCCCGCCTCTTTCCTTGATGCAGGATGCGGTGAGGGGTACTACGCGAGGCGGCTCGCAGATGCCCTGGGGCAAAGCCGGGACGGGACCGGAATCGGAGTCGATATTTCGAAATGGGCGGTACTGGCGGCGGCCAAACAGGACAAACGGTTCAGTTGGGTCGTGGGCAGCAACGCCAATCTGCCGGTACTGCCGGACGAACTGGATTGCATACTGTGCCTGTTCGGTTTTCCGGTTTACGGCGAGTTCCACCGGGTCCTGAAGCCGGGAGGGCATGTGCTACAGCTCGATGCTGGTCCGGAACACCTGCGCGAACTGCGGGAAATTATCTACCCGGAGTTGAAACCGGAACGGCCGGATAACGATGACGCGCCCGATGGCTTTCGTTTCGTTAGCAGTGAGAATGTGCGTTACAGCTTGCCCCTGAATAGCCAGGAGGCCATCGCCGATCTGCTGGCCATGACCCCACACCTATACCGCGCCAGTGCCGAAGGGCGTGAAAAAGCGGCAGCCCTGCAATCGCTGACCGTAACCGTGGATGCTGTGCTGCGGATTTTCGAGAAGGCCTGAGCCGTCGTTAGCCGGTCAGGTCGATTTGTCCGAGGAGCCCTTGCGGCCGCGCTTGCGGGAGACAATCTGCTTCTCGGCTTTCCCGATAATCAGGGTGTCCGCGAGGATATGGAGCGCCTTATTGGTCGTCCGGACCGTCTTGTAGATGTTTTCGCTGGTGTTATCGTGGGTCATTCGGGCTTTACGGGCGTTCGCTCGGAATTCTTCATCCCTTGAAAACAGATCGATCAGGCCAAACGTGGTGTTGGAAATCGCCTTGTGAACCTTTTCAACGGCACTGGCGCCACCGGATACCGAATCCTCGAGTATTTTTGCCCGGTTGCGAACCTCAAGCAAATCCATCCGGCTTTTCTGAATGGCGCTGTGGGCCGCAATCCGGTGGGAATTGAGTACCCTCAGGTGACGGCGGGCTACTTGCAGCTGCCAGAACGTGAATACCAGTGCCCCGGCTGCCAGCAGTAAGAGGGCAGATGATAAGACCAGGTAAGCGTTCATGGGGGAGGTCTCCTAACGATATTCAATGTGCATCTCGACATCGATTTCCCGTTCCGCCAGCTCAGATTCCAGCTCTTTCATGACCTCCTGATACACCATTTTCCGGACCATGACCGGCAGCCGGTCGGCCAGGACGCGGGCCGATCGGGATTCGCGCTTGGCGATGGCAATCGGATCCAGAACCCTGAGCGTAAGAACGAGCTCGGGGTCTTGCTCTGGGTTCTCGATGTCGTCGCTCTCCATCATGTGGCGAATCAACTTGCGCTGCTCCAGCACTTGCCAGCACAGAAAACCGCTGAAAATGGCGAGAATCAGACTTACTGTCACCAGGATTGTGGTCAATTCTAATACTCCGTGGCTCGTTTAATGCGTGTTTCGCAGTTTGCCTGACAAACTACGTCAAACGATTGGCCCTGACGACGGTGATTCTGCAAGTCTGTGGTGAAAATGGAACCTTCACTCAAAATAGCCAACAATATTTGCAGTGCGTACGACTGCTGTGCAGAATCAAAGAGTTAAGACCTACGTTTGTCCCACTTAAGGAAATGATTATGGTCTGGATCAAGGCATTTATCGCCGGTTTTCTTGCAACCCTGGTATTCCACCAGGGGCTGTTCATGCTGTTCTACCTGGGGGGCGTGGTGCCGATGGCACCGTTCAACCTGACACCTGTTCCACCCCTGGGCGTTCCCTCCGTCCTGTCGCTCGCTTTCTTTGGCGGCTTGTGGGGGCTTGTGCTCTGGCTGATTCTAGGCCGGCTGGCGGGCATTAAATACTGGCTGGGTCACGTTCTGGTGGGCGCGATCGGGCCAACGGCGGTGGCTATGTTGGTGGTGTTTCCGCTGAAAGGTCTCGATGTGTCAGCGCAGACCTGGATTGGTGGCCTGATTCTCAATGGATTCTGGGGCCTGGGTGTGGCTACATTCATGCGTCTGATGGGCGCCCGAGCACCGCGCTCCGCTGCCTGATCACATTAATTACTTTATCGAACTAAGGATGAGCAATGACTAAATCAGCCGATACGACCTACGATCTGGTTGTGTTTGGAGCGACCAGTTTCGTCGGTCAGATTCTTACCCGGTATTTGCTCGACACCTACGGATTGGGGAAGTCCGTGAAGTGGGCGATCGCCGGTCGCTCTGAAACAAAACTGAACACCCTGAAAGACGAACTGGGCAAAGACGCCAAGGATCTGCCGGTGATCCTGGCTGATGCCTCGGATGAGCGCGCGCTTCAGGCAATGTGCGGCCAGACCCGCGTGATTATTTCCACCGTCGGCCCCTACGCGCTCTATGGTGAGCCCCTCGTTCAGGCCTGCGTCCGCACTGGCACGGATTACTGCGATCTGACCGGCGAGGTGCAGTGGATTCGCAAGATGGTGGACCGGTACGAACAGGAAGCCAAGGCGTCCGGTGCCCGCATCGTCCATTGCTGTGGATTTGACTCCATTCCTTCCGACATGGGGGTCTGGTTTCTCCAGGAGAAGTCCGAGCAGACGTTCGGGGCGCCATGCCGTGACGTTCGCATGCGCGTGAAAGTGGCGAAAGGCGAGTTTTCCGGTGGCACCGTTGCTTCCATGATCAACATCGCCAAGGAGGCCGCCGCCGACCCGAAACTCCGCAAGGAGCTGGCGAACCCATTCTCAATCTGCCCGCCGGAGCATCGGTCCAAGGTTCGTCAGCCGAGCTTGAAGGGGGCGGAGTACGATGCCACCTTCAACGCGTGGCTGGCGCCATTCGTGATGGGAGCAATCAATACCCGGATCGTCCACCGTTCTAACGCGCTCCAGAACGCCCGCTACGGAAAGGAATTCACCTACGACGAGGCAATGATGACCGGTCGGGGTATGAAAGGCCGGCTGGCCGCCTACGGAATCACCGGAGGCCTGGGCGCCTTTTTCACCGCCTCTGCGATCAAGCCCACTCGCTGGCTGGTCGAGAAGTTCGTCCCGAAGCCCGGTGAGGGCCCCAGCCCGGAAGCCCAGAAAGCGGGTTTCTACGACCTGCGATTTGTTGGGCGCACCGAGGACGGCAAGACCATCATCACCAAAGTAACCGGCGATCAGGATCCGGGTTACGGCTCCACGGGCAAAATGCTCGGCGAGGCCGGCATGTGCCTGGCTTTCGACGTACCCGCCGACAAGGAAGGGGGCTTCTGGACGCCATCATCCCTGCTGGACGGTAGCCTGATGGAGCGCCTGACCAGCAAGGCTGGTCTGACCTTCGAGGTGTTGGAAACCCGCTAGGATGACGCCTCAGTAAGTCAGATGGATCACGCGGTCGGTGTCCGGAAGGGCATCGGCCCCGTGCGCCAGGGCAATCAACGCCTTTCCCTCCAGCCACTGGTTCAGCCTCTGGCAGATGCGCTCTCGTGTGGCCGCATCCACCCCGGTGAACGGTTCATCCAGAATGATCAGCGGCGCCGGATTCAGCAACACCCGGGCCAGGGCAACCCGCCGGGCCTCACCCCCGGAAAGCCGACTGCCTGCGCTGCCCAGCCAGGTATCCAGCTGATCCGCTTCCGTTGCGAACCGTTCCGCCAGCTCCACCAGTTCCAGAACCTGCCAGAGCTCGGCATCCGAGGCGTTTGGATTGGCCAGCATCAGGTTGGCCCTGAGGGTGTCCTCGAACAACACCGTCGATTGCGTGAGGTAGCTTAACGGGCGGTGGCAGACGTCACCGTGATAGGCGGGTATCAGGCCGGCCAGGACGTCCGCCAGGGAGGATTTGCCGCTGCCCGAGTGTCCCACCACCCCAAGGTGCTCACCCTCGCCGAGGGTCAGGTTGACGTGTTTGAAAATGGGCGGAGAATCCGCGTAGCGAACCGCCAGGTCCGTAGCGACCAACACCCTGCCATGGGGTACCTTTTCGCCGTCCTCCGACATCGTCGCCCCGGACGTTTCGGATTGTTGGTTCAGCCTTCCAGCCGAGGTTTCTGTGGCACCAAGCTTGCCAAAGGCGTCGGGCAGGGCGGCATAGACCTCGGCCAGCCCCAGCAGGGCGATGGGCAGCAGGACCAGCACGGGCCCGGAAATCTGGCCGGCTTCGAACAGGGAGAAGCCGGCCCAGAGCGCAAAGGTCGCCGCAAGATTGACGAGAAGCTGAGTGCCTGCCTGATGCCAGCCAACCCGGCGATCGGCTTTGGCCTGTTCCGAACTGACATGCTGGGCCTGGCGCATCAACCACGCCGCGTGCTTGCCGGTACGCCCGGCGGCGGTGAGCTCGGCAAAGCCCTCAAGATGTTCAATGACGGCAATGCGCAACCGCTCCTCCCGCTCACTTTGCGGCCCAGCGATGTGGCGCGTACGGAGGTAAACCGACAGCGTGGATAACACAAGCGCCGCGAACAGGATGATCGCCAACCAGAGGGCAATGGTGGCGTTGAACCAGATACTGGCCAGTACCACCACCAGCAGCACCACCAGCGCAGCCAGGGCCGTGGGTGCAATCAGACGCAGATACAGGGTGTCGAGCGCATCCACATCCCGTGTCAGGCGGGACAGCCACTGTGCGCCGGAAAGCCCGGAACGATCGATGGGCGGTGTGGACGCCAACTGCCTGAAAAGATGGACCCGGATGTCGGTCAGCAGGCGAAGTACCGTATCGTGGTTATAGACCCGCTCAAGGTAACGACCGACCGTACGGGACAGCGCGAAGAACCGGATGCCGCCGCCGGGGGTATACAGGTTGATGGCCGCCTGTGCGCCGGCGGCCAGGGCCAGCCCCACCAGGGCCGTCTCGGTGATAAACCAGCCGGAGAGAGCCAGCAGGCCGATGCCGGAGACCAGGGTGACCAGGATCAGGCCGCCTCCAACGGTCAGCCGGACGGGGCGACGTAAAATCAGGCGTAGCCAGGGGGCAAGTTCACGCATCGCGCACCTCGCCCTCGGTAACAAGGAGGACCCGGTTGGCCAGGGTAAGCAAGGCCTGATGGTGGGTGGAAAAGACCAGCGTCTTTCCGGCCTGTGCCAGCTTGTGAAGGGCCTCCAGTACGTAGATTTCGCTGTCGGTGTCCAGGCCCGCCGTGGGCTCGTCGAGCAGGATCAGGTCGTAATCGGCTACGAAGATGCGAGCCAGGCTCAGGCGGCGCGCCTGGCCGCCCGACAGGCCCCGGCCACATTCCGAGACATGGCTATAAATGCCTTGTTCGCGACTGTCGAGTAGCGGTCGAAGGCCAACGTTCTTCAGGGCGGTCTCGATCGCAATATCCGAGGCCTGCGGGCTGGTGAGGCGCAGATTGTCGGCCCAGGTACCGTTTACCAGAAACCCGGTCTGACCCAGCCACCCGAAACTGACTGCGCCGGGTGCCCGGCCCAGTACGCTCACGGAACCCTCGTCCGGTTCAATAAATCCGGCCAGGAGGTGGAGCAGGGTACTTTTCCCGCCACCGGACGGGCCAGTCAGGGCAATGCACGATCCTCGTTCCATTGAGAGCGTCAGGTCCCGGAAGATGGGGTGGCCCGGCCGGTATTCCACGGTGACGGACTCAAGCTGGATTCGATCGGCGGGGACGTTGGTCGATTCCGGGGCCCTATCAGGTTGGCGGCCCTCGTGGAGGGGTTTCAGGGAACCCAGCCGGGCGAGGATCTCCGCGCCGGCACCGAGGGCTGCGGCACGATCATGGTAATGCTGAGACAGCGTGCGTAATGGCTGGAAGAACTCGGGCGCCAGCAAGAGAATCAGAAGCCCGGAAAACAACGTAAGCTGGTCGGAGGGCCCGTAGGTGATGTAGCCGAGTAGCCCGAACCCGATGTAGATGGCGATGACGGCAATGGCCATGGACGCAAAAAATTCCAGAACCGCCGAAGACAGGAAGGCCACGCGGAGCGTCTTCATGGTGATGCGCCGGTAGTGATCCGAGCGCGATTGAATCAGCAGTGAGGCGGATTCGGTCTGGCCAAACAGTTGCAGGGTGCTCAGCCCCCGAACCTTGTCCAGAAATTGCCCTGAGAGCCTGCTGATGGCCTGAAAATGCTGCTGGTTAAGCTTCTCAGCACCCATCCCCACCAGGGCCATGAAGACTGGTATCAGGGGGGCTGACAGCAACAGGAAGATGCCCGCGAGCCAGTCAAGGCTGAAAACGAGCACCAGAATCATCAACGGAATGACCAGGGAGAGCGTCATCTGGGGCAGAAACCGGGCGAAATACCCGTGCAATGCCTCGACGTGATCCAGCCATTCCCGGGACAATTCGCCCGCCGAGGAATGCCCGATCGCCACGGGCCCGGCGGATTGCCAGAGGTGGTTGATCTGGCGTCGGGCATCCCGCCGGACGTCTTCACTGCATCGGGCGGCCAGGTGAGTCTGCAGGCCCTGGGCCGCAGCGCGTACGACCATCGCGAGCATCACGCCCAGAAAGGGCAGGGACAGTTCGGCCATCGGTGCATCGTCGACCACGCCCCGGTGAACAACGGTGGCCAGGAACGCCATCTGGGCGATGGTCGCCAGGCCCGCCGCCACGCCCGCCGCGACGGTGCCCCGGATCCACCGCCGATTGCCCCGGGCCAGGCTCGCGAGCCAGCCTTTTACTTCATGCGGATCAGGGGCTGAGGAGTCCTCCCCAGCCCCGTGAATCTGTCCATTGGAAGTTTCTGCCACTTAATGGTAGCCCTCGCCCGCACGAACCTTGCCGCGGAAAACCCAGTATGTCCATGCGGTATAGACCAGCACGATCGGGATTACAAACAGCAGGCCCAGCAGCAGGAAGAGCTGGGATTCGTAGGCGGAGGCGGCGTCCCACAAGGTGTACTCCGGCGGCACCACATAGGGCCAGCGGCTTGCCACAAGGCCCAGGTAAGTGGTGATGAACAGCCCCATGGTGGCCACAAAAGGCATGCCTTCGTAACGATTCCGCACCGAACGGAAGATCTGGAAGGCGCAGAGCAGGGTGAGTACCGGCAGAATCCAGATCACACTGAGATTGCTGAACCAGCGCTCCCGCACCATGTCGTCAACGAACGGCGTCCAGACACTGATGATGCCGAACACCACAAGAACGCCAGCCAGCAGGGGCAGGGTGATGCGGTAGGCCCACGCCTGCAGACGCCCCTCGGTTTTGAGGATCAGCCAGGTCGAACCCAGCAGCGCATAACCAGCGAGCATGCCCAGGCCGGTCAGGACCGTGAACGGGGTCAGCCAGTCGAGTGCATTGCCCACGTAGACGCCGTTGGCGGTTTCGAACCCCTGGATGTAGCTGCCCACCACGGCACCCTGGGCAAACGCGGCGACCGTAGAGCCCCCGGCGAATGCCCAGTTCCAGAGGTACCGGGAGGTTCGGGCCTTGAACCGGAACTCGAAGGCGACCCCCCGGAAAATCAGCCCGGCAAGCAGCAGGAAAACCCCGATATACAGTGCCGGGAGCAGGATAGAATAAACCAGTGGAAAGGCGGCCAGCAGACCGGCCCCGCCGAGCACCAGCCAGGTTTCGTTGCCGTCCCACACCGGCGCCACCGTGTTCATCATGGTGTCACGGGCTTCCTCGTTCGGTGCAAACGGAAAGAGGATACCGACGCCCAGGTCGAACCCGTCCATCAACACGTACATGATGATGCCGAAGCCAATAATAAACGCCCAGATCAGGGGCAGGTCGAACAGTTCCATAATCAATGGCCTCCCTGGTTGGCGGGTGTGCGGGGCTGGTCGCCCTCGTCAATCTCGAACGGTACGTGCGCGGCCGAGAACGGTCGTTTCGGCCGTTCCGCCTCATGCTCCTCTTCGTCGTGGCGATCTTCGAGGCCAACGTAGAGCACCCGCATCAGGTAATAGAGCCCCGCGGTGAACACCAGGCCATAAACCACGATGTAGCCGATCAGGGTGAACAATGCCATGGCGCCGGTCAGCGAGGGCGTCAGTGATTCCGCCTGAGTCATCACGCCGTAAACCAGCCAGGGCGCACGGCCAATCTCAGTGACGAACCAACCGCTGAGAACCGCCAGGAATGGCGCGACGCTCATGAAACGGAGCCCCTGGAGGAACCAAGGATTGCGGTAGTAACGCCCACCGGCACGCAGAATCAGGCCGGTTACCGCGAACGCGATCATCAGCAGACCCAGCCCCACCATCACCCGGAAGGACCAGAACACAATGGCAACGGGCGGTTGCTCCGCCACCGGCACCTCGTTCAGGCCGGGCACCTCACCGTCCCATTCGTGGGTCAGAATCATGCTGGCGAGGCTGGGGATACCGATTTCATAGAGATTGCTCTGGCTGCCCTGATCCGGGATCGCGAACAGCAACAGCGGGACGTTTCGCGAGGTTTCCCAGTTGCCCTCCATCGCTGCAACCTTCATCGGTTGATGTTCGAGGGTATTCAGACCGTGGAAATCACCAACCACGGCCTGCGCCGGGGCAATAAACAGCAGCAGCCACAGGCACATGGACAGCGCTTTGCGGTTGGCTTCCACCTCCCGGCCACGCAGCAGGTACCAGGCACTGACCCCGGCCACCACAAACCCGCCAGTGAGGAAGGAAGCCAGGGCCATGTGCAGGAACCGGTAGGGGAAAGAGGGGTTGAACAGCGCGTCGCTCCAGGAGGTCACGTGAATGACGCCTTCTCTCAGCTCGAAACCCGCGGGGGTGTGCATCCAGCTGTTGGCGGCCAGAATCCAGAACGAGGAGATGAAGGTGCCGGTGGCGACCATGACGGCGGCAAACAGGTGCAGCCCCGCCGGAACCTTGTCCCGCCCGAACAACAGCACACCGAGGAACGCCGCTTCCAGGAAGAACGCCGTGACCACCTCATAACTGAGTACCGGCCCAAGGAAGTTGGCGGACGCCTGGGCAAAGTTGCTCCAGTTGGTACCGAACTGAAAGGACATCACGATGCCGGAGACCACGCCCATACCGAACACCACGGCGAACACCTTGGTCCAGAAGGCCGACAGTTTCACCCACACCGGGTTCTCGGTTTTGAAGGCCAGGCCTTCGAGAACCGCAATGTAGGAGGCCAGCCCGATGGTGAACACCGGAAAAATGGCGTGAAATGACACCACAAAGGCGAACTGGATTCGCGAAAGGATGAGAGGATCTAGCTCCATGGGAACCCTCCGGTAACTCATGCATCTCAATAAACGGGGAACCGCAATCCCGTTCGGCCGCTGCCTGGGCGCATGTTGTAGGTTGTTATTACCGGCAGATAGTTGCCATGCTACTAAAAACATGGACAAATCAGGTAGGGCAGATTGTCGCACCCCCCTGACACCCGAGAATGATGGTGAACCCGATGAACTTTTACGAAGAACGCATCCTTCCCCACCTGATCGACTGGGTCTGCTCGAATGGCCAGGTCATGAAGCTGCGGAGCCAGGTGGTCCCCAGGGCGCGGGGCGTTGTTCTCGAAGTCGGCATGGGGTCCGGCATCAACCTGGAATTCTACGACCCGGAACGGGTCGATCTCGTTTACGGCCTGGAACCTTCCGAGGGGATGCGGCGTAAGGCGCAGGACAATCTGTCCCGCTCCGCCGTGAACGTGGAGTGGCTGGACCTGCCGGGCGAGAAGATTCCGCTCGAGAACGAAAGCGTGGACACCGTGTTGCTGACCTTCACCCTCTGCACCATTCCGGACTGGAGGGCCGCCCTCGATCAGATGATGCGGGTGCTGAAACCGGAAGGCGAGCTGCTTTTCCTGGAACACGGGGAATCCCCGGATACCGGAACCCGGACATGGCAACACCGCGTGACTCCCGCCTGGAAAAAGGTCGCCGGCGGCTGCCATCTTAACCGGCCCATTTCAGAGCTGATCGAGGCGGCAGGATTCCAGGTAACCGAACTGGAAAATCTCTACATCCCCAAAACCCCGAGAATCGCGGGCTACGTGTACAAGGGCAGGGCCGTTAAACCGGCAAGCGCCTGAGTTTTGCCCGCCCGGAATCGGAATTGCGTTACCGAACCGGCCCTTATACAATTCTGCCCGTCTTGATCCCCCTCCGATGCTCCGGTGGTGAAATTGGTAGACACAAGAGACTTAAAATCTCTCGACCTCACGGTCGTGCCGGTTCGATTCCGGCCCGGAGCACCAGTCCCCACGTTTTCCGCACTAACATCGACAACCACACGCTTTTGAAGGTGCGCCGCCATGTTGGTCTGTTCGTTACGGCCCATGTCGAATGCGTCTGCTAAGTGATTACATTGCCCCGCAGAGGTGGTTCAGATAACCTTTTGTTTTTAAATAGGGATGAGCTGATCGTTGGCCCAGCGACGACTCGACATAATGAAGCTGTCGCACTTTTGCATTAGCGAAGTGCGCTTTCTAATCACTGTTCTAAGATAGGGAAATCGACGATGTCACGTTTTTGGGATGCATTCCAACACCTGGAAATTGCACAAAATAGAAGGAAAAGTGGCGACGCACAGATAGACGCCAAAACTGCGCTCCGTTCGATTAATGAGTTGGAGGAAAAAGTAGATCGTCTGTCTTTGCTCTGCCATGCGTTATTTGAAGAGTTAGAGCGTGCCACAGGATTCTCCGAAACCCGGCTGAAAGAGAAAATGACCCAAATAGATCTTCGGGATGGCAGGGAAGATGGGAAATATGACGTTGTTCAAGGATCTGATTGCCCGGATTGCGGCCGGCAGGTTAAGAAAACACGGCGAAATTGCTTCTGGTGTGGGGCAAGTCTTCAGCCACTGGGGTGACTGTTAACCAGAAAAGGCACAGAGACGGCCACTTCAGTGCAGCGCCGCCTCCATTCCGTAGCCGCGTATGCGGGCAGGCGTTAGGGGCTAACGAAATGCCGACAATCGGACAAACCTAAAACCAAATCCAGTCTCTGCAAGAAGAAATAAAAGCCGGGTTTGCTGGGAATCCTGGATCGGTTCAACCAATAAGCGGCACAAACAAGAGAGCTCAGATGGTTACCTGTTATCTGAAGTACATTATTGACCCCCACAAAGTTGAAGAATTCGAGCACTACGCGAAGCTGTGGGTCCCTCTGGTCCAGAAGTTTGGCGGTCAGCATCACGGGTATTTTTTGCCCTCCGAGGGGGCCAACAACGTCGCGCTCGCGTTATTCACGTTCGAGTCGCTGGCCGCTTACGAGCAGTATCGGGAGGCCTCGTTTAAAGATGCCGAGTGCCAGGCGGCCTTCAAGTACGCCAAGGACACCCGGTGTGTATTAAGCTATGAGCGCAGTTTTATGAGGCCAGTCTTCGAGTAAGCTTCCAGCAGGTGAATCAGGAAACGGCACGCCAATTATGGTGAAGGCGGCAACACAATAAGGGCATGACATGGATGAATGGCAGTACCTCTGGGACCATTTCAAATTCAATGCGGAACAGCGGTTAAAGGGCTTCAATTTCTTTGTACTTCTGTCGATCTTCGCCGACGGTGGCGTGTTCACCGCCATCGACCGGGAATTCAACCCTGTCCTTCTGGTTCTGTTGGGGTCGTTCATCATCGTGCTGGCGTTGGTGTTCTGGCTGGTGGATGTGCGGAGCCAGCACCTTTTGCGCCTCACGATCCCCGCCCTGAAAGAACTGGAACAGACGTTTCCCGAGCGCAGCCGGCTCTTTGCCAACGATTCCGGTCGTACCGGCATCATCATTCGCTACAGCACCGCCTTTCGGGTACTGATTATTTGCCAGTTTGTTTTCGGCGCCGGCGTCGTGGTTTTTGGCGCTTCCCGGTGGATCGGCTGAAGTGTGAGAGAATGGCATTTTCCACCCACCAGGGAGGCTGAATGTCTGATCTGAGCTATCTGAAAGCGAGCAACCCGGACCGTTTTGAATCTCGTGGCGATCGGCCCACCATGAAGGCGGTGGTCACGACGGGCAACGGTGGGTACGACAAGCTTGACTACCGGGACGTTCCGATACCTGTGCCCGGGCCCGGAGAGGTCTTGCTGCGGGTGCTGGCTGCGGGGGTCAATAACACGGAAATCAACACCCGCCTGGGTTGGTATTCTTCGTCGGTGGAAGGTGGTACGGAACAACTGTCAGACGCTGCAGGCGACTCCGAGGTTGAAGACGGTGGCTGGAACGAGACAACGCCGTTCCCGCTCATCCAGGGGACCGATTGCTGTGGCGAGGTCGTCGCGGCGGGAGACGGAGTCGCCCAGCCGGAGATCGGCAGGCGGGTGCTCGTGCGGGCCTGTATGCGCCTCAACGGCTTTGATTCCCTCGACAACCTCTGGATGGCTTCCGATTTTGATGGGGCGTTCGCCCAGTACGTCAAGGTGCCGGCAAACGAGGTGTTCGAGGTCGATTGCGATTGGACCGACGTGGAGCTTGCGACCATCCCCTGCGCCTATGGCACGGCAGAGAACATGCTGCATCGCGCGGGTGTAAACGCAGGGGACCGGGTACTGGTTACCGGGGCCTCTGGCGGCGTTGGGTCTGCGGTGGTCCAGTTGGCGAAGCGTCGGGGCGCTCGGGTTATAGCGGTCGCGGGTGCGAATAAGGTTGAGCAGGTCCGGGGCCTCGGAGCCGATCAGGTGGTCCCGCGGGATTCGGACTTGATCAAGGCGCTTGGCGAGTCCTCGGTGGATGTTGTTATCGACAACGTCGCGGGCGAACAATTCGGGCCGTTGCTCAAGTTGATGGCCCGTGGCGGTCGCTACGCATCGTCGGGTGCCATTGCCGGGCCAATCACCACGCTCGATATGCGTGATTTTTACCTCAAGGATTTGACGCTCATCGGGTGCACCGCCTGGGATGAGCCGGTTTTCTCAAACCTCATCGGGTATATCGAGAACGGGGAAATACGCCCCCTCGTCGCGAAAGTCTTTGACCTGAAGGACATTGCGGCTGCACAGGAAGAGTTTCTCAAGAAAACCCATGTCGGGAACTTTGTGCTGGTGCCGCCGCAGTAAGCGGCCGGTCAGGAACGCGGTCTGTTGATCACTCGGAAGACTGGGTTCTCAGGGCGCGATACCGGGACACCTCAATCCAGCCATGGGCGGCCAACGCAGAGAGGACAATGAGCCCGCCAACCAGGCTCAGGGGCGTTGGGACTTCGCCGAGGAAAAGCCACACCAGGAAGGCGCCGATGATGGTCTCGAGCAACAGCATCATGCTGACTTCGGCGGCGGGAATGTAGCGGGGACCAATCTGGATCAGGGTTGCCGCAACGGGCAGGAACACGAGGCAGAGCAGGGCGATGAACAGGCTGTCCCGGAGCGACGGAATCTGGGCGCCGCCGGCCGCTGCGGCGGCTCCTGCCAGCATCAGGGCCCCGAACATGAGCATTACACTCATGTCGGCGTCCGGGCGCGACCGGGCCACGTTCAGGTTGGACGCCAGTGCGGTGGCTGCGACAAACGCCATGAACAGCCCCAGGGGTTCGCCGCGCCCCCATTCCCCGATCGCCATGATGGTTGCGCCAATGACGCAGACGACAATGATGGCCCAGGTTCGCAGCGGCAGGGTTTCTTTCCAGAACAGCCAGGCGATCAGGGCGGCGATCACGGGAGCCGTGTTCAGGATTACCAGTACGTTCCCGGCGGCGGTGTTCTTCATGCCCACCACGAAACCGAGAGTGCTCATGGCAAACGCGGTGGCGCAGAACAGTCCTTTCCAACCGCAGTTTCGCATCTCCGAAACCAGGCGAGAGCGATAGCGAACGCTATTGATCAGCAGGAAACTGATCGCCAGCAAGAGGCCCCGCCAGAACAGGAAAACCACCGGGTCCACGGAGGTGATCTTGACCAGCAGCGCATCGGGTGTGATGAACAGGACGCCCAGGGCTGCGATGCTGAGTCCCTTGATTCGGGTTGTTTCCAAGAGATTACTCCGGCCGGACCTGGGTTTGGATGGCGGTTTCCAACCGGGCGATGCAGTCTGAGAAGGTTCGGCTGATTCTGGTCTGGTCGCGGATCATGGCCATGCGTGGCCAGGTGGCCTGCTCACCGAGCCGGATGAACATGTCCAGATCGGCCCGGCTGGGGTTGGCGAGCAGTTTCCGGTACAGCAGGGGGCGGAACGGGAAATGGACATTGATGTCACCCAGGTAGGTTTGGGTGGTCATGGCATGGGCCTGTTCCAGCAGCGGACGAATCACCGAGGACGGCGCATTGTTGCGACTCAGTTTGAGGGCCGTGGCGACCTGGGCGTGCGCGATGGAAGCAGCTACCTGTTTCAGCGTGGCCTTGGGGCCTCGCTCGTGGTGGTGGCTGATGAAAGGTAGCACGTGGGGATTGGCCTGGCTCACGATGGTCCGGTTGACGTTGTGCAGACGGGCCATGCGCATCAGTGGCAGATCACCGTGCACGCTGCCGTCAATCCAGCGCTCGGTCGGCATGTAGGGCTTGGCACCGGTGGACCCCCGTTCAAGATCCCGCGCCCGCAAAGTCACCGGAGGGTAAATCGCTGGTACTGCGCAGGAGGCGAGGATGGCAGAATCCACCAGGACCTCCGGTGAACTCAGGCTGTTCAGAAGGCGGGGTTTCTGGCGCGTTCGGGTGGGGGACACCGAGATGTTCAGGGTTCGCCCGCTGTGAACCTCCGCTTCCTTGAAGCTTGTGCTGCCGATGTTGGTCCGTATATGGTCCAGCAGGTGGGACGGATCCATGGCGTGCTTTTTACGCCAGATGCGCCCCGGCTCCAGCCAGCGGAAGGCGTTCAGGTGAATCTCGCCGGGCTCGGTAAAAAAGGTTTCAAGCTCGCGGTTGTTCCGGGTGCAGATAGCGCCGGCCACAATGGCGCCCATGCTTGAGCCGGCAATCACATCCGGGAGCAGCCCGGCCTCCCAGAGCGCCCGGGTAACGCCAATGTGGTAGATGCCGAAGGCCGCCCCGCCGCTCAGCATCAGGGCAGGCCGGCCATACACCCGTTCGGCATCCCGGAACAGCCGCAGTTTCTGTTCGATCGACACGCCGGGCATGTCATGGTCACAGACAAAGTTCATGGACCGTTCCACTTCGTCCAGGAACTCGGTAACCACGAGCTTGGTGCCGGTCCAGGCGACGGCGTACAGATCCGGATTGGCAATTTCACCAAGGTGCCGGTACACGCTTTCCTGCAATACGCGCGTCAGCCCTCGGGTGTCGCCACGGTTTCGGCACCGCGCCATGGCGCTGATGTGTTCTCTGAGCAGACTTTCATGCAGCAGTTCGCTGCCGGCTTCTTCGCGCCAGATTGATGTGCCGTCCAGATCATCAAGCTTCTCCGCTATGGCGTACCACCGGCGGTAGGAATCCGCTTCGGAAAGTTGCTTCTGTAGCTCCCGGCGTTGGGCTTTTCTGTCGCTCATAAGACTCATTACTTCAGGCGTGCCGTTTGGTAAGGGCGCGAACGCAGCGTTCGAAGACCGCTTCATCGAAGAAGGGCTCATTTGAGGAACCGTGGCCCCGGACGATCTCGCCCCCGGCCTCAACGATACCGCATTCGATCATCAGGTTATCACTGAGCCCGAAGTTCTCCACGGTATGGCCGAGCTTGTCGGTTGGTGTGGAACCGGCGCGTTCGTAATAGTTTCTTGGATCCATGGTGTAACCGATCGCCGATTTGCCCTGGGCGATCATGTAACCAACTTCGAAAACGGTGCCCGGATCCGCACTGAGGCCACGGAACGGGCTGAGATTGGCAATGATGGCCTGGCAACTCTCCATCAGTTCCCGGTTGGCCCGGTAGATCCGGAAGCCGAGGGCCTGTGGTGATTCGCTGCCAGTCGCTTCCAGTTGGGTGTCGAGCGGGTCGACGCCCTCCAGGCCGTAGGCGGCCAGCAGGCGCTTTTTGCTGGCAACAATGCGCCGGTGCTCCAGTTCGGGAAAGAAGACCTCGGGACCGGCCAGGTAAACGCGTTGTGGTTTGGTCAAGGATTATCCTGTTTTGGAAGTGGTTCAATTCGGTTGATGTCGCCGGTCGGCGGTTCCGGTTCGTCTTCCATGATCACCAGTATTCCACCCGCAATGATAGCAATGGCTACCAGGGCCCGAAGGATCGTCGATTTTGACATGCCTCGCTCCTTTTTGACGGGAACCATACCACTTACCTTAGGGGACGGGGCGCTAATCACAACCCCCGGCGTAAATTCCTGAGCCTTCTACAAAAGTCGCTTCGACAGTCACTCGAGGCTGGTTAATACTGAAGGATCGAATGAGTGCAATTCCAGACCCGTGTGAAGGGGGAACGAATCATGATGTCTGACGAGGAGCCGCTGGTTCGCAAATACAGCGATAACGGGATAACGACGCTCACCCTCAACCAACCCAAGCGCCGCAACAGCCTCTCGATGGCCATGCTGGAGGCGCTGTCGGAGGAACTGAATGCCGTAGCCGGGGACCCGGAAACCCGAGTGGTGGTGTTGGCTTCCCATGGAAGCGTGTTCTGCGCCGGGCATGATCTCAAGGAAATTCAGGAACAATTCGATAACCCGGATTTTCAGCTTGCCCTGTTCCATCAGTGCAGCAAGGTCATGCAGCAGATCGTTTCCCTGCCGAAACCGGTGATCGCCCGGGTGGCCGGAGTGGCTACCGCCGCCGGCTGTCAGCTGGTCGCCAGTTGCGATCTCGCTGTCGCAGCCGACACGGCCCGGTTTGCGACGCCGGGTGTCAACATTGGCCTGTTCTGTTCCACGCCGATGGTGGCGCTCTCCCGGAACGTCTCGCGCAAACACGCCATGGAAATGTTGCTCACCGGTGAGATGATTGGCGCAGTCCGCGCTGAGGCCATCGGCCTGATCAACCGCGCGGTGGATGAGCAGGTGCTGGATGAGACCGTTTACGGGATGGCCAGAACCATTGCGGATAAGTCCGGATACACGCTGAAAGTCGGCAAGGAAGCGTTTTACCGGCAGCTGGAAATGCCCCTGGCGGAGGCCTACGAGTTCACGTCAAACGTGATGGCCGAGAACATGCAGGCCAACGATGCGCAGGAGGGCATTTGTGCCTTCCTGGAGAAGCGCAAGCCGGACTGGAAGGACAGCTGAGGGGCGCCCGCCATGTTCAGCGGGCGGAGCAGTTCTCGTCGCCAATGGCGAGGCGATCACCAACCGAGATTCCGTGCGCTGAGAAAAAGCCCCGATTCATTTCAACCGCCGAGGTGAATGCAACGCCCGCCGGATAGGATGGACAATTACCGGCGTTGCCTGAACTGCACGGGGCCATGGTGCGGATATTGCCAACCTCGCCGTCGGGGCTGAGGTAGGCGATGTCCAACGGGATCAGGGTCTTGTACATCCAGAACCCATGTTCCGGGTTCTGGGGTTGGTCGTACACAAACAGCATGCCGTTGTTCTCGGCCAGGGATTTTCGCCCCATCAGTCCTTTTTGCCGCTGGCCGAATTCCTCCGCCACCTCAACCGTCACGGGAACAACCCCGTTCGCTGTGATAAAGCACGCTTCCGAGAGCGGAAGCCGGTCCTGGGGAACGCTCGGATCGGCCGAACAGGCTGACACCAGGGGCACCAGCAGCAGTGCAAGCCGTGAGGCACTTCCGTTTCGAATCATGAGCGCAGCCGGTACCCGGTTTTGAAGATGTACCAGACTGCCAGCATGCATGCGCCCAGGAAGACCAGAGTCATACCGACGCTGATGCCCACGTGCACGTCGGACACGCCATAGAACGCCCAGCGAAAGCCACTGATCAGGTACACCACCGGATTGAACAGGCTGATGGTCTGCCAGATTGATGGCAGCATGTCGATGGAATAGAAGGTGCCGCCGAGAAACACCAGCGGCGTGACGATCATCATCGGAACGATCTGGAGTTTTTCAAAGCCGTCGGCCCAGATGCCTATGATGAAACCAAACAGGCTGAAGGTGATGGAGGTGAGAACCAGAAAGGCAATCATCCAGAACGGGTGCAGCACATCGTAATCCACGAAGAGCCGCGCCGTGGCCAGGATGATCAAACCCAGAATCACCGACTTGGTGGCAGCCGCTCCGACGTAGCCGAGTACCACCTCCACGTAGGAAACCGGAGCCGAGAGTACCTCGTAGATGGTGCCTGAGAATTTTGGCATGTAGATCCCGAACGAGGCGTTGGAAATACTCTGCATCAGCAACGAGAGCATTACCAGGCCCGGAATGATGTAGGCCCCGTAACTGATGTTGTCGATGTCACCCATGCGCGAGCCGATGGCGGAGCCAAACACCACGAAGTACAGGCAGGTGGAGATCACCGGTGACAGCACACTTTGCATCACCGTGCGCTTCATGCGGGCCATTTCGAAGTTGTAGATTGCGCGGACGCCGTAAAGGTTCATGCCTTTCTCCAGTGAATCGGGCGGGGCTATTCGTGCACGAGGCCGACGAAAATCTCTTCCAACGAGCTCTCTCGGGTCTGCAGGTCCCGGTATTCGATACCCAGGTCACCAAGGGTGCGCAGCAAACGCGCGACGCCGGCCTGTTCCTGCTGGGAATCGAAGGTGTAGATCAGCTCGTAGCCATCATCCGACAGTTCGATGGGTTCCAGCGTCAGCTCGCCCGGCATTCTTTCCAGCTTCGCCTGCAGTTGCAGCCGCAGTTCTTTTTTGCCGAGCTTGCTCATCAGGCGGTCTTTTTCTTCGACCAGGATGATTTCGCCATGGCGGATGACGCCGATCCGGTCGGCCATCTCCTCGGCTTCTTCGATGTAGTGCGTGGTCAGAATAATGGTGACCCCGTTTTCCCGGAGTTTTCGCACCATTTCCCACATGTCACGACGGAGTTCAACGTCCACACCGGCGGTCGGTTCATCGAGAAAGAGAATCTGGGGTTCGTGGGAAAGCGCCTTGGCGATCATGACCCGGCGTTTCATCCCACCTGACAACGACATGATGCGGTTGTTGCGCTTATCCCAGAGCGACAGGTCCTTCAGCACCTTCTCGATGTGGGCGGGTTTGGGGGCCTTGCCAAACAGGCCGCGACTGAACGAAACGGCGTCCCACACCGTCTCAAAGGAGTCCGTGTTCAGCTCCTGGGGCACCAGGCCAATGGACTGCCGGGCCTTGCGATACTCGCGCACTATGTCATGGCCGGCGGCTTTCACCTCGCCCTGGGAGAGATTCACGATGCCACAGATGATACTGATCAGGGTTGTCTTTCCGGCTCCGTTCGGGCCGAGCAGGGCGAAGATTTCGCCCCGCTTGATGTCCAGGTTGATGTCCTTCAATGCCTGGAAACCGTCCCCATAAACCTTGCTGAGGTGCTTTACGGAAATGTCCGGCTGCACGGGCGTATCCTGTCTGTAAAATGGGTCAAAAATGAAAGCGCCGTATTTTCTCATGACTGACGACGATTTAGAAAGCTTTGCCTGCCTCCGCATAGCGCTCATAATGCCGCTGTCCGGAACTGAGGTACGACAATGATACGAGCAGCACTCACGGTGGGACTGATTCTGGCGCTGGTTGCGACAGCGGTATTCGTCCCCCGACTGTTAAAGGATAACGGCCAGGCGAAATGGGGAGGCCCTACCGTTCCCTGCGACCTCCTGGCGGAATCGTGTAGCTGGTCGGGCCGGGCAGGGCTGTGGACGGTAAAGCTGGAGGTTCCGGCTGAAGCCCGCCAGAGCGCTCAATACACACTGACCGTTGTGTCACCGGAACCGCCGGAGCAATTCGTTGCCGTGCTCCGCGGCGAGTCCATGTACATGGGGGAATACCCCGTGCCGCTGCGCCGTCAGAGCGACGGCTCCTACATTGGACGTTTCTCGGCGCCCATCTGCTCCACCGGCAGCGAGATGGTCTGGCGAGTGGAATTACAGCAGGGCCAGGAGCCGCTGAAAGGCATACCCCTGAAGATGGTGTTTCAGGCGGATAGCTGACAAGCCTGCGTTATGGTGTAAAATTCCGGTTACATGTGACCGAAACCAGGGATGATACGATGGATTACGGAGATAGCGTTCAGAAGGTGCTGCTGCGCAAAATCCGCAAGGCGGAGCAGGATCTGTTGCAGTTGAAGCTCGATTACTGCCGATTTGTATTTGGCCTGACCCACCGGGCGCGGGTTGTGTCAGGCGGTGAGGTTTATCTGGTTCGCTCCGTGGACGTCGACAGCATGAAGCACACAGAAGAGGGCGGTTTTTCCAAGCCTGCGATCTCGGGAGTGTCAGTGAATCAGACAGAGGCCCAGGATTCCATCCAGCTGGGGACTGACTGGGAACTGGAAACGGTTGCCGAACAATCTGCCGTCAAATAAACGCGTTGTCCGTAATGGCCTGGTAAAGACTGTTGGTCGGTGCCACGTACTGGTGGTGCCGCCAGAACTCCGCGCCTTCCAATCCCCCTCGGTAACACGCCAGAAGCACACCGCTCCGGCTCATGGTCGCGATGGCCTGTAGCGCCTGAGGCTGTCTGATACCCATTTTCCGGTTTGCGATCTGGGCGGCCAGACCCGCCACCGATTCCGTATGTCGGGCGGATGTGTCGCACAGTGCGCAGGCTGCGCCATACAACCACACCGCCGCGTAGTCCCGCACCTCTGCTGGAGCCTGGACCAGGTCCAGCCCATTCACGCGGCAGTCCCTTTCCTGCAGCCCGGCCAGAATATGCAGCTGGGTAAACAGTTCGGTTCGATCGTAGGCGGTCGATGTTGCCTTTACCCGTTTGCTGTAGTCCGGCACAGGCGCTGGCCTGTGGACGGGCAGGCTCTCAGGCACGGGTGCCGCGCGTACCAGCGTGACCATGCGATAGGCCATGAGCAGCAGCAGGGCCACCAAGCCAATCTGAATCACGAATACCAGTCCATCCACCATGTTGCACATCGCCCTTAATGTTTCAGAAGGTGCTCGAAGTGTAACCAAATGTAATCGGAAAGGGGATGGTACGCCTTGGCAAATTCGTCATTTCGATTGGCTGGAGTGACGGAACTGTGATGGCCATCAAAAAGACGTTTCCCGGTGTTTGTGTCGGAACTATTTACAGGTAAAGGACGATTTGTGAACTGCTTCACCTACGTTACACCTATGTGTCGAAAAACTTTACAGGCGTTGCATTGGTAGCCGCTGAAACCCTCTGTTCCCTTGGCTTGGGGCACATGGCACGGTTCTGGCTTTCTCGGTCGACTGTAGCCAAACCATCTGCGAGGGTGGGACGGAAAGCTGCGGGTCTTTCTGAGACAGCCGGGCTGCACAGGGAGTAATCAAAGCCTTCACGGAGAATGTCGATGAATCTTAAAAGAACGGCACTTGGTTTCGTATTTGCAGCTTCAGCAAGCGCCGCCATGGCAACGCCGCAGTACAGCGGAAGTACCACCTCGGACGGTGACCTCGCCCTCAATCAAGGGGCTGGCTACTACATCTGGAACGATCTGAACAACACAAGCAATTGGTATGTCCGTTGGCTGGCGCCCGACGTTGTCGATGCCGATAACACCGTTGAATGGTTCGGTGACCTCGAGTTCGAAAATCAGAACCTTGGTACCTACGAGTCGTTTGCGTTTGAAACCTCTGGCCCGCATGTGGATAGCATGACGGATTTCAGCACCGGAACGTCTGACTTTATCACCTGGACGGCCGCTACCAATGCGACCGGTGGCGTGGACGGCTTCAATTTCACCCTGGCTGGTGGCATCGAGCTGCTGCAGTTCTCGCTCGGCTCAAGCCTGTTCGCTGGTCTGACACCGGTTCTGAGCGATCCGGGCACAACCTCCACGGGCATCTACATCGGTGGCAGCTACGCGTCGACGGATGCGCTGGTGCTCGAAAACAACGAGGGTGCCGTATACCAGCAGTTTGAAGTGTCCGTTCCGGAGCCTTCAACACTGGCACTGCTTGGTCTCGGCCTGGCGGGGTTTGGTGTATCACGTCGTCGTCGCAGCTGATTCGGGCGACAGTGACGAAAAGCCGGGCTCGTCCCGGCTTTTTGCTGTCTGACGCGCCGTAAACCCGGAGCTGAGCGGCGCGATCAGCAGGTCGGCATGGTTTGCAGCGCCAGCTTCCGGCGAATGTAGCGTCCGAGGGCGTCTACGCCGATGTTGAGGAGCGCGGTAATCAGGATCAGCATCATGGCGCGGTCGAACTGAATGTTTTGAATCGCGCTGTCGACGTAGAAGCCCAGGGTATAGATACCCAGAATCCCGAGAATCGCCGTTTCCCGCATGATGATTTCCCATCGATAGAACAGGAACGCCAGAAACGACCGGTAAATCCTCGGCACCAGTTCCCAGGAATAGCGGCTGACCCCCGTAACGGCGTCGCTCCTGAGTTGAATGGTGTTGGTCTGGCGACCGATCAGGTGGCCTATGATGCCGCCGTTATGCAAGGCCAGCGCAACCACGGCGGGCAACATGGAGGGCCCCCATAGCTGAAGCAGAATGTAGGCAAGGATGTACTCCGGCGTGGAGCGCGCAATCACTAGAAAAACGTGGCCGGATGTCCGGCGGATAGGCCCGCCGAAGTGGTTGGAAATCAGGGGGAACAACAGCAAGGCCAGGATGCCGGTGCCCACCAACGCAATCTGCGTAAGAATCACCGTATTCCAGATGCCCGGCAGGGCCTGGTGGACCATCAGGTCACCGAACCAGTCGCTCAGGCCGGAAAGACCTTCCCCCTGTCGGATCGGGCTCGGGACGATGTCCTGGGTAAAGAACCGCTCCACGTTCCCCCACACGATGGGCAACCCGTCACCGAGGAAAAACGGCGCGCCGAGAATATAGACGGGTAGAAGCTTGGGTTTGACCCACAGCGGCATGGTTGCGATCAGCACGTAAAAGAGAATCAGCATGGCGCCCGCGTCTGAGTACAGCCCCTGGGAAAACGATGACTCCAGGTAAAAGCCCAGCGTCGGCAATCCCACGAAGCCAAGGATGGCGCTGGAGCGGAGGCCGCATTCCAGCCGGTACGCGGTGTAGGTTCTCAACTGAACCCAGCAATCCGGGATCCGGGTGTAGAGAAACGCAGCGATTACGCCAGCACCCGGGGGCAATAGCCGGCCTGGCTCGGGATCTGCCTCCTCGAGGATTTCCGAATACACTTTGGCAAAGATTCCGGAATAGGGAATGGCAATGGCCAGCACCCCCGTCAGGGGATGGAAGCCGAAGAACTGGAGGAAGATGAGCGCCCAGAAAAGCTCGTGAATGGCCCGGATGAACGCGCAGAAAATCCGGACCGGCAGGAACCGGTAAACCAGTGACAGAAGAAAACCGGCGACACTGCCCAGCGCCACACCCACGAAGGCAAAGGCAACGGTTCTCAATAGAGCCGTCATCAACCCCTCGGAACTGAAGAAGTTTGGGGTGACAACGCCGAGGAAGAAATTACCCAGGTCCCGCCAGGGATTCGAGGCAGTTATCGCAATGTCGGCCGCCAGCAGTCCTGCCACCGCAATGGCAAGGAAAATAAGGCTGGTTCGAACCGTCGGGTAGGAAAGCATGAAAATCTGCCGTTTCCTAGTAGAGCGACATGATGTCGGTAGCGGACAGGCGATCACTGGTGTCGTCCAGCGCAATCTGACCGTCCTGTATGCCCACAATCCGGTTGCAGTACGTTAACGCCATCTCGACATCGTGGAGCGCAATCACACTGGTCGAGAAGTAATCCCTGAGCCGTTTCATGACAAGGTGCGCCATTGGACCGTCCAGCGCCGACACCGGCTCATCTGCCAGCAGCAGGTCTGCGTTCCGGTACATGGCCCTGGCGACCGCCACACGCTGGCGCTGGCCTCCCGACAGGGACGCCGTTGGAATCCAGAGCTTTTCAGCCATGCCCAGATCCGCAAGCAACGCCCGCACCGCGCGTCTGTCAACGGAGAAGGGCCGGATCAGGGTCATGGTGTTGTACCAGGCGGAATGCCGATCCAGCTGTCCCATGAACACGTTGTGGAACACGGGTAGGGCATTAACCAGTCCGAGTTCCTGTGGTACCAGTGATGAGTCACGATTTACCTGCTCGTGAATCAATCGAATCAGTGTTGATTTGCCGGCACCGCTTTTGCCGACCAGAGCGACTTGTTCGCCCTGTTTGACCGTCAGGGAGAGCGGGCCAACCACCCGCTCTCCACCGAAGGAAGCCGTCAGGCCTGAGAGATCGAATCCTGGCATTAATCGAGGATTCCAATCTCTTCCGCCGTTTTACGGATCGGCTCATAGTCATCATTGGAGGCCGGGATGAAGCCGGAGCGCGGGAAGCTTTCCAGCAGAGCCTTGTCGTCGAGACTCAACAGGGCCTCTTTCACGCGGTCCTTGAAGCCGTCTCCGAACCGGTCGTTAACATCGCCACGAATGGTCCACTGGTAGTCCGGGTACGCCGGGGTTTCCCAGATGACCTGGACTGCATCGGTGTCGACGTTGCCGTCCTCAACCTCTTTCTGCCAGACCTGGAAGTTCAGCGCGCCGACCTCATAAGTGCCGGCCTCGACCAGGCGAAGCGTACGGGTGTGGTTGCCGCTGAAACCAACCCGGGCGAAAAAGTCCTCGGGCTGTTCGCCAAAGGTTTCGCGAATGTAGAATTCGGGCATCAGGCGGCCCGACGTGGAGCCCTTTGAACCGAAGGTGAACGTGGTTCCCTTGAGTCCTTCCTCGAGTGTGGCCAGATCGTCAGCCGGCTGGATTCCGGTGCTGGTGTTGGCTATGAAATAGGTCTGGAAGGCTTCGTCCTCGACGCCCTGGGCAATCGCTTCCGAGCCGGGAACCAGTCGACGGGCCTGAACGCCGGACAAACCGCCAAACCAGGCAAGTTGAACCTGGTTGTTGCGGAAGGCCGAGACAGCGGCGGCGTAGGATTTGACGGGAATGTAGCGAACGTCCACATTCAGCTCTTCAGACAGGTAGTCCGCAACGCCCTGGAATCGCTCTACAAGCTTCGTCTCGTCCTCATCCGGGATAGCCGTGAACACGAAGGTCTCGGCCGAGGCGGAAAACGCCAGGGTACCAAGCAAGCCGGAAAGCATGAATTTCCGTATAAGATTCAAGGTCATTTGAAGTCCTTAGTTCTATGATTGGATGACTGGAGAGAGCGAACGCACGTCGCATCCTGAACATCAGAGGATACCTTGATTCGCGCTAACTCTGAACAGCTATACGAGTTCCACCTTTGATTGGCTCAGCCCTGTAACCTCAAGTAGTGGCATCGTTTGTTAATGGGTAATTCATGAAAATAATAATGCTTACGCCGGCCCCTCCCGGATCCCGGGCTGGCAATCGCGCCACCGCCGAACGCTGGTCGGAATTGCTCCGGCAGTCCGGGCATGAGGTCCAGGTGGTAACGCACTATGAGGGGGAGGCCTGCGATGCCTTTTTTGCCCTGCACGCCTGGCGCAGTCACGACGCCATCCAGACGTTTCGAAAATGCTGGCCAGAAACGCCGTTGATCCTGGCGCTGACCGGGACCGACATCTATCGCCACCAAACCGAGTATCCGCTGCCCACCAGGGCCTCCATGGCAGCCGCGGATGTGCTGATCGGATTGCACTCGCTCGTGGGAGAGGATATTCCGGAGCCGTTCACCGAGAAACTGCTCACCCTGTATCAATCCGCCGACGCCAACTCCCCGGAGGGTGACGCCACGAGCCGGAGTGAAGCGTTCGAGGTCTGCGTGATTGGCCACCTGCGGAAGGAAAAGGATTCCCTGCGGGCTGCCAAAGCGGCGAGACGGTTGCCCGATGAGTCGACAGTTCACGTGCTCTGTGCCGGCAAACCGCATGATCGGCACTGGCAATCGATGTTAGAGCTGGAAGTCCGGGAGAACCCACGGTTCGAGTGGCTGGGCGAACTGGATAAGGCTGACACCCGGGCGTTGATGGCGCGGTGTCAGCTTATGGTGATCAGCTCGGTGATGGAGGGTGGAGCCAATGTGGTGTCCGAGGCGTGTCGGGCAGGGCTTGCGATTCTGGCCTCAGACATCCCGGGGAATCGCGGCCTGCTCGGGGAGGACTACGAAGGGTATTTCCCGGTAGGGGATGAGGCATCTCTTGCGGATGCGCTGCGACGGGCCGAAACCGATCCGTCGTTCCTGAAGCGCCTGTCTTCGCAGGTGGAGGCTCTGGCCCCTCTGTTTACACCCGAGAAAGAACGGCGAGCCCTGGAACAGGCGCTGGCGTTGGCTATCCAGCGCCGCGCCGGGCTCAAAGGCTAGGCCTCTGGTTCCAGGGGCTAGTCTCGCAGCGAAATAGGCTCTATCGCCCCTTCGACGTCCTGAGGCAGCACCCGACCGATGATCGCGGTATGGGGGTAGCCCAGAGATTTCAGTTCCCGCACGCAGGCTTCGGCCTGGTCTGCAGCCACGCTGGCGAGCAGCCCGCCCGCTGTCTGGGGATCGAAAATCAGCGGGTATCGAGGGTGCTTGACCCATTTCTCCTGATCCCGGATGCCTCGCCGTAGCCGGATGTTAGCAGGCTGGAGCGAACTCAGTATGCCGGCTGCGGCCGTTTCCTCGGCACCCGGCAAAACCGGAATCGCGGAAAGGTCCAGCTCGGCATCGACACCGGAAGGACGAGTCATTTCGACAAGATGGCCCAGCAGGCCAAAACCGGTCACATCGGTACAGGCACGGGATCCATAGCGCCTCAGGCATTCCGCAGCCAGCTTGTTGGACTGGATCATGGAGGCCAGGGCGCTATCAATCCATCGTCCCCGCGCCGCCAGTCGGGCGTGGGCTGCAAACAGGGTGCCGGTACCAATGGGTTTGGTGAGGATGAGCGCATCGCCCGCCCGCAACCCGCCTTTGCTCATGACGTCGTCGGGATCGATCAGACCATTGACTGCAAAACCGAGGGCGAGCTCCTTGCCTTCCCCGGTGTGACCGCCTACCAGGGCACAACCGGCCTCGTTCAGGACGTCCACCGCGCCGGACATCATCTGGAACACGACATCCTCAACCTTGGATTCGATGCCATAGGGCACGGTGGCGACGGCTGTCGCGCTCTGGGCTTCGGCGCCCATGGCAAATACGTCACCCAGGCTGTGATTGGCGGCAACCCGACCGAATACGTAGGGATCGTCAATGAATGCCCGGAAGAAATCCACGGTATGAACCACGGCTTTGCCAGGAGGAACGCGGAGCACGGCGGCGTCATCCGGCGCGTGCAGCCCGATGATAATGTCGTCCCGCTCGATCGGCTTCAATTCGCCCAGGGCCCGGGACAACACGGTACTGCCGACCTTCGCACCGCAGCCGCCGCAGCGCATGGCGACCGCTGATATCGCCTGGGAGGCCTCTTCCGGGTTCTGGGCGGCGGCCGTGTCCGGCAACTTGGCGTCCTCCGCCATTTCCGGAAGGTCGTTGAATTTCCTCATGAACCTGCGGTCGATCCAGTCTTTCCAGCGCCAGACAAGGGCACCGTCGAGCTGGGTATTGCCGTGTGAAGCGACGGCGTATTTGTCGCCGGTGCTGATCAGGGCGAGCCACTTCTTCTGGGGGTGAAAATCCTTCGCTTTCTTGCCCAGTGCCACACGCTTCAGGTTGTCGGCCAGCGGCGGCCCCTGACGGACCGCGAACACACCCGCTTTCTCGCGAGGGTGATTGATGACATTGGCTATGTCACCGGCGGCAAAAATGCTGTCGTCGTTCTCCGATTGGAGGGTGTCGCGGACCCGCAGAAACAGGCCCTCGTCCAGGGCGAGGCCGGTCTCTTTCAACCAGGCCGGGCCGCCCGCGCGAGTAACCCACAGGACCTCGTCGGTCTGCAGGGATTCGCCGGATTCCGTCACCAGGAGCCCTTCCTGGACCTTTCGGACCGGCGACCCCAGATGCACTTTCACGCCCCGTTCGGCGAGTGTCTTTCGGAACACCTCTCGAACCTTGGCATTGTGGGTTGGAAGGATCTCGTCAGCCGCGTCGAACAGATGGAAATGCAGCTGATCCGGATCTTTGCCTCGCTGTTTCAGCTCCTTCGTCAGACGAAACTGCATGGCGAGCGTGAGTTCAACACCACCGGCGCCCGCGCCGACAACGGCAATGGAGAGCGGACCGTCGTGGTTTTCGATGCGGGACAACAGGGCAAGCCAGCGGTTGTTGAAACCGGTGATTGGCTTGACCGGCACAGCGTGGTCCGCGGCACCTTCCACTTCATTGACCTGTGGCGAGGAGCCGATGTTAATGGACAGGATGTCGTAGGGGACGTCGGGTCTTCCACGGCAGACCACGCGCTTCCTTTCCCGGTCAATACCGACCGCTTCGTCCCGATAGAACCGCGCTCCGGCATACTCGGCCAGGCGGCTCAGATCGATATGAACGTCATCATAGCTGTAGTGGCCGGCAACGTATCCGGGCAGCATGCCAGAGTAGGGGGTGTGAGTGTCGCGGCAGATCAGGGTAAGGCGCACGCCGGGAACCGGGTTCATAGCGAACCGTTTAAGTACTCCGACGTGGCTGTGCCCGCCGCCAATCAGGACGATGTCCCGTAATACAGGCTGGTCAGGCGTTCGCATCAGACGATTTTCTTGGCTTCAGCGCTGAACTGTGAGAATCCCTTGACGCTCGAGAAGGCCTTGAGCTTTTCCTCGTCTGCGGCGGACGGATTGGCGATCTGGTCAATGGAGGTGATACCCGCTTCCTTCATCTTCTTCGCGGTTGCCGGACCAATGCCTTTCACCAGGGTGAGGTTGCTCTTGTCGATGGACTTGGCTGCGGCGGCTGAAGCAGGCTTCTTGGCCGCTGGCTTTTTCGCCGGAGCCTTTTTGGCAGGCGCCTTCTTTGCAGATGCTTTTTTGGCCGCCGGCTTACTGGCCGCGCTGCTGGATTTGGCCGTCTTCTTCGGTGCCGATTTCTTGGCAGCGGTCTTGGCTTCCTTGCTGATTTCTTCGGTGCGTTTCCTGACTTCCTCACCGGCTTCTTTGGACGCTACACCGAGGCGCTCAAGGATGTTGCTCTGAAGCTCATGGAACTCATTCAGCCGCCGTTCGAATTCTTCGTTGAACCGTTTCATTTCCCGGTCCCGCAACTCGTCGAAGTCTTTCAGGAGTTTCCTGACCGGATCCTGGATCTGCTGCTGCAAGCCGTCAAACTGCTTCAGCGCATCGTTGATCAGCCCTTCGATCTGGGAGGACGTTTTTTCGAATTCTTTATTGACCTTCTTTACGATTTTATCAACGCTCGGTTTGGCTTTCTTCGCCATGAAATGTCTCCTTACGGGTGGGGGAGGAACGCTCGATCAGAATCAGGCCAGCTGCCGAAAACCGGAGATAGGCCCTGGGGAACGCCTGGATTTAAGGGACTGCTTCTTGGATAAGACTTCCCGTATCCGACGGAGTTTCTCCGCCAGGGGAGAGTCTTTCTCTGAATCAATCTCTACAAAATCAATGGAGTAGAAGAAGTTGCTGCAGTGTTTTCTACGTTCGGTCACAAGGCCGCTCACGCCTTCTGCCCGGATCTCGTCAAAGGGCATATCCATGATCAGATCCAGAACGAGGGTATCGCCAGGATTAAACACCTTGTCGGTTTTAAGCACACAGCCGTAAGCATCCAATTCGTAAAGGTCAGCCTCCACCAGTTCCTTCCGGAACAGGCCCTGCCTGACTCGAAACTGCGCACTCAGGTCTGGTAAAGATTCATTCATCAACATTTACTCTGGTGATTTCCGTATCCACTGCCATTGGGCCGTCTCGGAAGACAAGCCGAATATTGTTTAAACAATAGACACTGATCGTCGGTTTGGCAACGCCATCAGTGCCCTACACGGTAGCCCTCAGGCAATGGTTCAACTCCCCGTCTGAGTTTATCGGCCGGGCTCACTTCTTTTTTAGCTCGTACATGTCCACGCGCCGATCTTTCAGGTTGGTGACAGAACCCTCGTTCCGCACCAGCTTGAGTTTTTCCAGGTCCATGTCCGAGAACATGATCATCTCCGTATTCGGGGTGGTTTCCGCCATCACCGCGTCGTGCGGGAAGGCAAAATCCGATGGCGAGAATACGGATGACTGGGCGTACTGGACGTCCAGGTTTTCAACTTTCGGCAAATTGCCAACGCTGCCGGTGATGACCACATAGCATTCGTTTTCGATCGCCCGCGCCTGGGCACAGTGACGTACCCGAAGGTAGCCATTTTTGGTGTCTGTCCAGAACGGCACCATGATGATGTCGACGTCTTCACTGGAGGCAATTCGACCCAGTTCGGGAAATTCGATGTCGTAACAGATCATGATCGCGACACGGCCGGCATCGGTGTCGAACACTTCGAAGTCGCTACCACCTTCAATGACCCAGTCACGGCGCTCGTGCGGTGTGATGTGAATCTTCCGCTGCTCGTCAACCCGACCGTCACGGTGGCACAGGTAGGACACGTTGTAGACCCGGTCGTTCTCCAGAAGTGGCATGGATCCGGTGATGATGTTGATATTGTAGCTCACCGCCATCTCGGACATTTCATCCCGGAACTGCTGGGTGAATCCGGCCAGGAAGCGTATGGCCCGGGTCTGGTCGAGCTGGTCGGTCAGACCCATGAGCGGCGCGTTGAAGAATTCCGGGAAGAGGGCGAAATCACTCTTGTAGTCGGACAGCGCATCAACGAAGTATTCGACCTGCTTGAGCACTTCCTCCACGGAGGTGAATTCCCGCATCTGCCACTGCACGGCGCCAAGGCGTACCTGCGTTTTCTTGACGTTCAGCACCGACGAGGGCGGCGTGTACAGAATGTTCCGCCACTCCAGCAGGGTTGCATAACCGAGGGACTTTTCGTCCTCGGGCAGATATTTGTGCATCAGGCGGGTGACCTGGAAATCGTTCGAAAGCTGGAAGGTCAGAATCGGGTCGTAGATTTCCTTGCGATCTACCCGCTGGATGTATTCTGCCGGCGTGTACTGGTCAGAATACTTGTGATAGTTGGGGATGCGCCCACCGGCAAGAATGGCCCTCAGATTCATGGACCGGCAAAGCTCTTTCCGGGCCTCATACAGGCGACGCCCCAGTCGGTAACCGCGGTATTCCGGGTGGATAAAAACGTCCAGGCCGTACAGCGAGTCCCCATTGGCGTTATGCCAGATCTTTTCGTTGCGCAGGATCAGGTCGTCGTACGTGTGCGGATTGCTGAAGCGCTCATACTTCACGCAGACGGTCAGGGCGACTGCAATCAGGTGGCCATTATCCTCGATGCAGATCTGCCCATCGGGAAACTGCTCCACCAGTGCCTTGATGGTTTCCTTGGGCCACGCTCCTCCGATGTCATCGTATATCCGATCCATCAGCAGCTGAAGTTGATCGTAATCGTCGAGCGTTAAATTCCGGAGATTAAGATGCAGCTCTTCGTGGGCCATTCAGTTCGGCTCCCGTCGTAATTGGATAGATGGCATTGGTGGCGTTACCGGCGGCGGTTTTTAGAAGTTTATCAGATACTGTTAAAGAGTTCGCACAACAGGCCGAAACATCACTTAACGGACTTTTATTTCGTGAAAGCGTATGGTCCTGCGCTTTCAGCAATGTGACTCAATGATTTCCCGCGAGGATTCCACCGTGAACCTGACTTTTGGTCAAAAGCTGCTGGTCGCTTTCAGCATTCTGCTTTTGCTTGTTATGGGCGCCTTTACGCTCTCCGGCGACCTGCGACTGCAGAAAACCACCTCAACCTACGTTGACGCTCTCGTAGAAGATGCTGTCGCCCAGAGTACGTCGAGCATTGCCGATTGGCTCAACACCCGTCTGACAATGACGGAATCCACCGCTAAAGCACTGGAGCGCGTAGACACAGACGAAGAGGCCAGAACGGTGCTCCAGGCCATTACCACCGGCGGTGGATTCCGGGACGTCTACGTGGGGCGGGCCGATGGCTTCATGTTGATGAAGTCCGAAGAAGCCAACGCGACGTTGCCGGCGGACTACGACCCGCGGGTTCGGCCCTGGTACAAGAAGGCCATGAGCCTGGGCCGGGCTTCCTTCACCGAGCCGTATCGGGACGCGAGCACCAACGACACCATTATTTCGACCCTGGCACCGGTCAAGCGGGGCGCCTACGAGGGTGTCGCGGGCGCGGATATCGGGCTTGGCGCCATTGAGAAGACACTGGAAACGGTCACTCTCGCAGACACGGGTTACGCCGCACTGATCAACGCCCAGGGCGTGGTGCTGTTTCACCCGAATGAAGAACTGATCGGAAAGAACATCAAGGCTCTGATCGGAACCAAACCGATGTTGGACGGCCGTGCCCACGGGTACGAAGCCGACGACGCATCCTGGAGTGCGAGCTTCTATCCCATCAGCGATGCCCGGGGCGTGGACTGGTACCTCGGTACCTTTGTGAACCAGGACAAGATCAACGCGCCGGTGCAGAGCGCCCGTGTAACCGGGTTGATCATTGCCGTGATCGGTCTGCTGGTGTCACTGGTGGTGCTGCATATCGGTATCAAAGTGTTGATGGCGCCGCTTCGCCGTCTGAACGGTGCCATGGCTGACATTGGCACCGGTGATGCCGACCTGACCCAGCGGCTGAAGGTCAACGCCCGCGACGAGTTTGGCCAGTTGGCGGATAGCTTCAATCGGTTCGTGGAGAACATTCAGACCGTTGTGCGTGATGTACAGCGCGGCAGCGAGGAGTTGGGCAGTAATGTACGATCCCTGAGAGAGACTGCCAGCACCAGCCGCTCCAGCGTTGAACAGCAGCAGGCCGAGATTGACATGGTCGCCACGGCGATCAATGAAATGTCGGCGGCGGCGGGCGAGATCGCCCAGAACGCGCAGCAGACCGCCGATGCAGCCAATACAGCCGATAACGACAGTCGTGCATCCCTGGAAACCGTCGCGGCCTCGCGTGACGCGGTGCAGAAGCTGGCCCGGGAGGTGAACGCGGCAGCGGAAGTGATCAATACGCTGGGCAAGGACGTCACGTCCATCACGTCTGTCCTTGAAGTGATTCAGGGCATCGCCGAGCAGACCAATCTGTTGGCGCTTAACGCGGCCATTGAAGCGGCACGCGCCGGTGAGGCGGGTCGCGGTTTTGCCGTGGTTGCCGACGAAGTCAGGAATCTCGCCCAGAGAACCCAGGCCAGCACCGAAGAGATCAACAACATGATCGAGCGGTTGCAGAAGGGCGCCGACGACGCGGTGAACGTGATGAACGCCTCCACCGCCGTCTCCAACGTCAGCATGGAGAAGGCTCAGGACGCGATGGACGCGTTGAACCGGATTGCGGAGGCGATTACGTCCATCAACCAGATGACGTCGCAGATCGCTACGGCCTCGGAAGAGCAAACGTCCGTGACGGAAGAACTGAACTCATCCATCACCCGCATCGCCGACCAGGGCCAGGAAGCGGCAGCGGCGGCGAGTGAGAACGACGTCTACAGCGGGCAGATTGAGAGTATCGGTCATACCCTTAACCAGAACGCGTCCCGTTTCCGGGTCTAACGGCTGAGCAGTTCGAGGCGGTGGCGCAGGGATTCCAGCGTTCGCCGCCCGACATAGCCGGATTCCTCGCTCAGATAGGGATTCTCCAGCACCAGAACGCGGCGGCCGGGCAAATTCAGCGCCTGAACGGCGCGGCCGTAATAGGTCCTCAGAAACTCTCCGAAACTACCATCCAGAATGGCTCTCTCCATGCCCAATTGCAGTCTGTGGGCGGTCTGCTGGTCCTCCGGTGCCACGAACAGGTAGGACGGCATGGCGTAAGCCAGAAGAATGTTGGGCTCAATCACCAGATTGGGATCGGCTTCAATCTTCAGATCATACAACACCTCACTGGCCCCTCGGGCGAAACACTCGAAACGATTGTTCCTGAGCATCGAGAACAGGATTTCATATCGTGTGTGGGTGACGACCTGGATGTTGTTGGCTCTCAGTACTTCGGTATCCGGCCAGTGAGTGCCCTGGCCGATTCGGATGTTGGAATTCTCAAGATCCTCAAGCGTGTGAATGTTCTCGAACAGGGGCAGATGTTCAGGGCGCACCACGCAGACCCGAAAACCCAGCAGGCCGCCATCAATGGGAATCGGCACGGCCGTCAGGAAGGTCTCCCGTTCCTCAGAGGTGGCCACATTCGCAATATCGACCAGGCGCGAGCGGTTACGGCTCAGCTCCCGCAACACACGGCCCTGGCTCAGTTCCTGGCTTCGCACCAGCCGGTAGGCGCCGTATTCCGGGGTTTTGCTCAGCGCGAGGTTAACCAGCGCGTTAATGGCAGGGCTGTCGTAATTGCGATACCAGAGGATGTAATCCCGGGTGGATTGAGTGGGCGCATCCGCAGAGACCCAGGAGGCGGGGCAGAATAGCATCGCTATCAAAAGGGCGGCCCAGGCAGGATTCAAGTGAGCGCCACCTTCCTGAACGCCGCGCCGGCGAGTCGCGGTAGTGAGTTCCAAAGCCAGAATTCCTTCTCTATGGGCGGAACATGCGTCGGTTTGTTGAGCTCGACGCTTGATTGAACGTCCCTACTTTAGAACAGAACGCGGCAGAAAAAGCGCTAAAGTGTCAAAAAAAGTGTAAAACCGTGTTGCGGACAATCGCAGGCGTTGTGATGATCAGTCCATCAAGCCAAGAAGAGACATGTTATGGCACTCATCGACAACCTCATTGGCGCCACCGGACAGTGGGTCGCGAATTCGGATTCCAAGGCCACCCTGGCCAATCCGCTCGCCTGGTTACGAAAAACGGGTGGTTACGCAGCGGTGAACCGGATCATCGGTCTCTCGATTCCCTTTGCTACCCGGAACCGGTTCAGCGTGGAGGAGCTCAGGCCGGGTTACGTGAAAGCGAAAATCCGCCTGAAAGGCAACAAGAACCACTTCGGCAGCCTCTATGCCGGGGCCTATTTTCTGGTCGCGGAAATACCCGGCGGGGTTCTGACCCTGTTTGACCTGGGGCCCTCGTACACGCCGATCCTGAAGGAAATGACCCTGCAGTTTCTCCAGCCGGCCAACTCCGACGTCACCGTGGAGTTTTCGCTATCCCCGGAAACCGTGGCCAACATTCTCTCGGAAGCGGATAGCACCGGCCGGGCGAAGTTTACCCTCGAAGGGCAATTGCACGATCAGGAAGGGAATCACGTTGCGACCTCCATTGCCCATTACCGGGTCAGGAAGCAGGGATTCAAAGCGCCAGCCTGATCGAGCCGGCGGCTCAGTCCTGATCCAGGCCGGCGATGGCCTCGAGGAAAATGGCGCCGTACTTTTCGAGCTTGGCAGCGCCAACGCCGTTTACCTCGGCCAGCTCTTCAAGGGAGCGGGGCTTGCGCTCAAGCATGTCGAACAGCGTGGTGTCGTGGAAAATCACGTAAGGCGGCACACCCTTTTCTTCCGCCAGTTCCTTGCGGCAGGCGCGCAGTACCTCCCAGCCGTGGCTATCGGTAATCTGGTCGCGAACCGCAGACCCACCGCGTGCGCCGGAGGAACGAGAGGAGGTCTTTTTCACCACCGGATCTTTCCTCAGCTCGACCTGATGCTCGCCTTTCAGCAGTGGACGGCACTGTTCGGTCAACTGCAGGGCGCCGTAGCCTTCTGGATCGGCTCGCAGATAACCGTTGGCGACGAGCTGCCGGAAGACCGATTTCCACTCGTTGGCGGAGAGTTCGGTGCCAATGCCGTAAGTCGACACCTCATGATGGCCGGATTGCAGGATCCGCTCGTTTTCAGACCCTCGCAGAACGTCGATCAGATAGGTAACCCCAAATCGCTGGCCCGTACGGAACACGCAGGACAGCGCCTTCTGGACCGCGACAGTACCATCCCAGGTTTCCGGAGGATTCAGGCAGGTGTCGCAGTTTCCGCAGGGCTCATCGAGGACATCGCCAAAGTAGCGGAGCAGGACCTGGCGTCGGCACCGGGTGACTTCGCACAGGCCCAGCATGGCATCAAGCTTCTGGCGTTCCACCCGTTTGAAATGATCGTTGCCCTGGGAGGCTTCCAGTATCTGGCGTAACTTGATCACATCCTGCAGGCCATACACCATCCAGGCGGTGGAGGGCTTGCCATCGCGTCCGGCCCGGCCGGTTTCCTGGTAATAGGCCTCGAGGCTTTTCGGCAGATCAAGGTGCGCCACGAAGCGAACGTCCGGCTTGTCGATCCCCATGCCAAAGGCAATGGTCGCCACGATAATGACCCCGTCCTCACGGAGAAACCGCTCCTGATAACGAGCGCGGTCTTCGGCCGGAAGGCCAGCGTGGTAGGGCAGAGCCGTGTAGCCCTTGTCCGCCAGCATGCGCGCCGTGGCGTCTACCTTGTTTCGGGAAAGGCAGTATACGATGCCACAATCGCCTTCATGTTCTGATTTAATAAAATCAAGCAACTGCTTGTTTGCATTCGTTTTAGGTGCGATCCGATACTGAATATTGGGCCGATCGAAACCACTGACGAAATGCCGGGCCTCGGTGAGCGTGAGTCGCTCGGCAATTTCCTTGCGGGTTCGTTCATCGGCGGTCGCCGTCAGGGCAATGCGGGGAATGCCCGGGAACTCGCCTGCCAGCATGCTGAGCTGCAGATAATCGGATCGAAAATCATGACCCCATTGGGAGACACAGTGGGCCTCGTCAATGGCAAACAGTGAGATGGATGCATTATGCAGCAGTTCGATGGTGCGGGGCTGGATCAGGCGTTCCGGCGCACAGTAAAGGAGATCCAGTTCACCGGTCATCAGGGCGTATTCGGTCGCCCGCGCCTGCTCGAAATCCATCGTGGAATTAAGGAACGCCGCTTTCACACCCAGTTCCCTGAGGGCGGCAACCTGGTCCTGCATCAGGGCAATCAATGGCGAGATTACAATGGCGGTGCCCGGGCGTACCAATGCTGGTACCTGGTAGCACAGTGACTTGCCCCCACCGGTGGGCATAAGCACCAGGGCATCGTTGCCATTGACCACTTCACGAATAATGTCGCCCTGCAGGGGCCTGAAGGCTTCATAGCCAAACACTTCGTGAAGGACCTGTTCCGGGTCCCGGCGGGATGCGGTCGGGCGTTCGGTGGTCAGTTGATCAAAGTCCTGTTCAAAGTGCATAAGGTAACCGGTTGTCCGGCGTCAGGCCGGTAGGATTGCAGGGACGGAATAACTGCTTTGGCAGAGGTCGCAAATCATACCAGATTCACACCCGTTAATGGCGACACCCGGGGCACAATCGAGGGGCACAGCGATGGAGGCAAAACAACCCGAGAAACGCTACAATAGCGCCCTTTTGAACCACCGTTCAGCGGAAATCTGTGACAGACACTGACAATAACAGGGCTTCCATGCAGGAATTTGATGCCATCCGTCCCTATTCGGACGAAGAGACCGGCCCGGCCATCCAGCGCCTGGTTAACGATCCGGATTTTCTGGACATGATCGGGCGCTTCAAGTCGCCAACGGTTGCCCGATGGGCTCCCGCCGTACTGCGAGTCTTTATCCGACGCTGGCTGATCAGCCATTTTGGTCACTTCAACCGTGTTGATGACCTTCAGGCCCGGCTTTCCGAGTACGTCGGCCAACTGGTGGACCATACGACGACCCGGGTGACGGCGAGCGGCCTGGAAAACCTGGACAAGTCCAGCGCCCATCTGTTCATCTCCAACCACCGGGATATCGTGTTCGACCCGATGGTGGTCAATTATCTGCTTTTCCAGAACGGCTTCCACACCACCCGAATCGCCATCGGCGACAACCTGCTGGCCAATCGCGTGTTTGCTGAAATGATGCGGCTCAATAAGAGCTTTGTGGTGCGCCGGAACATGACCAGCCCCAGGGAGATGCGGGATGCGTACATGACGCTGTCAGGTTTCATCAACCACAGCATCGACACCAACACCAGCATCTGGATTGCCCAGCGCGAGGGGCGGGCGAAGGACGGCCTTGATTTCACCGATCCGGCCATCATCAAGATGTTCTATATGAGCCGGAAGAAGAGCGGGCTCAGCTTTGCCGAGGCCATGAACCGTTTGCACATCGTGCCCGTTTCCATTGCCTACGAGTACGACCCGTGTGACGAGGACAAGGCCCGGGAACTGGAAACCCGCGCGCGAACCGGACACTACACGAAGGCCGAGGGCGAAGACACGGATCAGATCATGAAAGGGCTCACCGAATTCAAAGGCCACGTGCACGTGCATTTTGGCGCTCCGATCCATGACTCCCCGGATAACCCGAGGGACCTGGCGGCACGAATCGACCGGGAAATGCACGCGCACTATCACCTGCACGCGTCGAACCTGGTGGCCTACGAGATGCGGGACGTGCATCCGGATTCCCATGCCACGCCAGAGAACGTGAGCGAAACGGTGGTAACCGCCGAAGCCTGGTCGCCGGCCGAACTGGAAGCGGCCGAAGCCGAGATGGAGCGGCGGCTGGATGCCTGTGATCCGGCAATTCGCCCGTACCTTCTGGATATGTACGCCAATCCGGTGGTGACCGCGCTGGAAGCGAATTCAGATTAACGACTCCGGAGAAACTCCGGCGATACATTTGCCGACGTCAACGAGGTGTTGTGTGCAGGAACTTGATTACATTGAAGTGGAAACCGGCTCCGAGCCCACGGCTGCCGTTATCTGGCTGCACGGGCTGGGCGCCAGTGGCCATGATTTCGAGCCGGTAGTGCCGGAACTTGGCTTGCCGGAGGGGGCGGCGGTTCGTTTCATTTTCCCGCACGCCCCCAATCTGCCCGTTACCATCAACGGCGGCATGACCATGCCAGCCTGGTACGACATCAAGGCGATGGACATCGACCGGGTTGTGGATACCGACCAATTGATGCAGTCCGCCGACGCCGTGGGAAAGCTGATTGATCGCGAAATTGAAAAGGGCATTCCAGCCGAGAAGATCATCATTGCCGGATTCTCCCAGGGTGGCGCGGTTGCCTACGAACTGGGTCTGACCTATCCCAAGCGGCTTGCCGGTGTCCTGGCGCTGTCCACCTATTTTGCGACCGCAAAGACCATCAAACCGTCCGCCGCCAATGCCGAAACGCCCATCAGCGTTTACCACGGCACGTTTGACCCGATGGTGCCGGAATCCCTGGGTGTGCAAAGCGTCGAAACCCTGAAGGAAATGGGCTACGACCCGGCCTACCAGACGTTCCCGATGGAACACAGCGTCTGCCTCGAAGAAGTTCAGGACATTGGCCGTTTCATTCGTCGGCACGCGCTCTGACCGGACCGGGTACAGAGCTCAGACCCACAACATGGCGCCCATTTCCAGCGGATGGGTCAGGGCGTCATGGAAGGGATACATTCTGAGCCTGAGCGTCTGCAAGCCCGGGTAGGGCGGCGAGAGCTGGGCTGAGAATACCGTATTCCCGTCCTGCTCATTCTCAGCGTTGAGCAGAACCCGGTTGTCGCCCGATAGGTGGTAGCTACCGATACACTGGGGTGTCACCAGGCACTCCACCCTGACATCGCTGCCGGTCAGGCCGTTGAGGTTGGCTTCGACCCGTAGCTCAATGGTTTCGTCGAAGGCGCAACGACACGCCACGCATCCCTGAACGCTCAGGCTCACCCCGGGCCATGCTTCCCGAACCCGCTGCTTCCAGTTTCCCAGTTCCTTCGCCAGGGCGGCCTCGTCAGCGAGCATTTTCCTGCCTTGCACAGCGGCTTGTGAGTAGTAACGCTCTACGTAGTCCATGACCATGCGCTGACTGTTGAAGCGGGGTGTGATGGATTTCATGGAAGCCTTTGACCGCTTTACCCACCCTTTGGAATAGCCTTGGGATGCGCGGTTGTAATAGAGCGGCACGATTTCAAATTCGAGCAGGTCGAGAAGATCCCGGGCCTCCTCCTCGTTCCGAAACTCGGCATCGAGGTCCAGATTCCGGGGCGTAATCGCCCAGCCATTATCCCCGTCGTATCCTTCGCCCCACCAACCGTCCAGCACGCTCAGATTCAGTGCCCCATTCAGCGCAGCTTTCTCACCGGATGTGCCACTGGCTTCCTTGGGGTATTCCGGCGTGTTCAGCCAGACATCGACACCGCTCAACAGGTGCCGGGCCATGGCCTGGTCGTAGTCTTCCAGGAGAATGACGTGCCCCATGAGCGACGGCTGCATCGATAGGTCGTGAATCACTTTGATCAGATGCTGCCCGGGCTTGTCCTTCGGATGGGCCTTGCCCGCAAACACCAGAACAACCGGGTGTTCGTGGTTGGTCAGGATCCGTTCCAGCCGCGCGAGATCGGAGAAGATGAGCGTAGCCCGTTTGTAAGTGGCGAATCGGCGGGCAAAGCCGATGACCAAGGTGTCTTTATCGAAGGAGACAATTTGGCGCGTCATCCGATCGGTGACCGAGTGGCCCGTGCCGTTGCGAAGATGCTGGCGTTGGAGTTGATTGACCACAAACTCGCCCATCTGCTGTTTCAGCGCCTTGTGGACGCTCCAGTAGTGGTAGTCCGGTATCCGGTCAACGAATTCCCAGAACGCCCTGTCGCGCAATTCGCTTTGCCAGGTCGGAGCCTGGATATCGAACAGACTGGCCCATTCCGGCGCCAGAAACGTGGGCACGTGAACGCCGTTGGTGATGTACCCGATGGGATTTTCGGCGGGCGGGACCTGTGGCCAGACGTCGCCCTCCATGCTCGACGCCACCGAGCCGTGGATACGGCTGACCCCATTGTGGAATCGGGAGCCGCGCAGGCCGAGGCTGGTCATGTTGAAGCTTTCGTCACCGTTCTTCGATCCGAGCGCGAAGACCTTCTCGAAATCGAGCCCCGACTCTTCAAGGTAGGTGCCCAGTGCATGGTTAAGCAGGTCCCGGCTGAAGATGTCGTGACCGGCAGGCACAGGAGTGTGGGTCGTGAACAGGGTGGACGCCCCGACGGCTTCCAACGCGGCGTCGAAGTCCAGGCCGGTGGCCATTAGCTGTCGACACCGTTCCAGGATCTGGAAGGCGGCGTGGCCTTCGTTGATGTGCCAGACCGTGGGCGCCAGCCCAAGCGCATCCAGCACGCGGGTGCCGCCAATTCCGAGCAACATCTCCTGGCTGATTCGCGTGGACTCGTCGCCGCCGTAGAGACGAAGGGTGAGTTCCTGGTCGTCGGGATCGTTTTCCGGGGTGTGGGTATCGAGCAGGTACAGATCGATGTGGCCAATCTGAGCCTGCCAGACCTGCGCGACCACGGTTCGGCCAGGGAAGGGAACGGTGACTTTGAGAGGCTCGCCGTTCTGTTCTACCGCCGTGATGGGTAATTCATCACTGAAATGGGACTGGTACCGGGCAACTTGTTGTCCCTGCGGGTCGATGGTCTGGATGAAATAACCTTGCTGATAGAGCAGGCCGACGGCAACAAACGGTAATCCGAGATCGCTGGCCGCCTTGCAGTGGTCTCCTGCCAGAATGCCGAGCCCTCCGGAATAGATGGGGAAGCTCTCGTGGAAGCCGAATTCGGCGCAAAAATAGGCGACCAGTTCGGTGTCCGGGTTTAGAATCTCCTCGACCTCCGGACCGGGCCCAGATTCGAGGTATGCGTCGTAACTGCTTAAGACCCGGCGATATTCTGATAGGAAAGCTCGGTCTTCACTGGCCTCGTCGAGGCGCTCCTGGGCCACCCGCCGGAGGAACAGTTTCGGATTGTGCTCCACTTTCTGCCAGAGGGGAAGGTCAATCCTGGCGAACAGGTTGCGCACCCCATGGTCCCAGCTGTAGAACAGGTTGTTGGCCAGTTCCTCGAGCCGTTCAAGTCCGTCGGGGACCCTGGGCCTGGCCTCCAGTCGAAATTCGGTAGCCTTGTGCATGATGAATGCCTCCTTGTGGAAACCATCCCGCTACTGCATAACCGGGTTCTGACGTTCAGCAAGTATCCCCTGGTAAAGCTCCCCGTAGTGGGCCGCGCTCTGCGTCCACGAGTAGTCGCCTGCCATGCCATTCTCCTGGAGTCGCCGCCAGGCTTTGCGGTTCTTGTGGCAATCCAGCGCCCGCTCAATCGTTTCCAGAAAGCTGAGTGAAGACGGGGACGTAAAACAAAAACCATTGGCGTTATCAATGCCGTTGTCGGCCGGATCAAAGACCGTGTCCCGAAGCCCGCCCACCGCGTGGACGACTGGTACGGTGCCGTACCTGAGGCTGTACATCTGGTTCAGGCCACAGGGCTCGAATCGCGATGGCATCAGGAAAAGATCGCAGCCGGCCGTAATTTGGTGGGCGAGGGCCTCGTCATACCCGAGTGTCAGCGAAACCTGGGCTGGCCATTTGCGGGCCAGCTCCTTGAGCGGTTGCTCAAAACGGGACTCACCCGACCCGAGCAAAGCGAACTGGCACCCGCGTTCCAGCAGAGGCGGCATGACGCTCAGGAGCCAATCCAGGCCTTTTTGCTCGACCAGTCTGCCCACGAAGCCGAGCAGGGCGGCACCTTGAGGGGCAAGCCCCAATGCTTTTCGTAGGCGGGCCTGGCACAGCCGCTTATTCCGGAGGTGATCCGGGCCGTAATGGGCGTCGAGGTAGCGGTCGTCCTCCGGATTCCAGGTTCGGGTATCAATGCCATTCAGAATGCCCGACAGCTGAGGGCGGCGGTAACGGAGTAATCCATCCAGGCCATACCCCAACTCCGGGGTCTGTATTTCCTCAGCGTACCCTGGACTGACGGTGGTTATTCGGTCGCTGAAGACCAGACCACCCTTGATGAACGATAACTGGCCATGAAATTCCAGCTGATCATATCGCCACAGCGCCTCGGGCAGACCAAGACGTTCGAAGGTTTCCCGGGGAAACAGCCCCTGATAGGCCAGATTGTGAATGGTAAACACGGTCCCCGGGCGCGCAGGGTGATCGTCGAGAAACACCGGTATGAGGGCGCTTTGCCAGTCATTGCAATGAACGATCTCGGGAACCCAGAGCAGTTTTAACTGGCCAAGGGCGATTCTTGCACCAACCTGGGCAAACACTTTGAACCGCTGGGGATTGTCTGGCCAGTCCACGCCGAGTTCGTTCTGATAGGGATTGCCCTCGCGCCCGAACAGCGGCGGGCAATCCACCAGCAAGAGGGTAACGGCGGTTCCTGGTAACCGGCTCTGAACCAGACTGACGGAAAGCCCGTCGATGATGAATCGGGCAACGGGACGTGCGCCGGCCTTACTCGCCGCAGACATGGCGGCGGGATAGCCCGGGAGCAGGATATGAACGTCATAACCCAGCCGACACAGAGCTTCGGGCAGACTGGCTGACACGTCCGCGAGACCGCCGGTCTTTATCAGTGGGTAGACTTCGCTCGAGGCGAACAGCACCCGGGTCATGGTATGCGCCTCAACACCACGGCGCCGAGCGGCGGCAGTGTGAGTTCCAGGGACCATTCCCGGTTCATCCAGGGCGTGCTGTCAGCGGTTATGGGCAGGGGATTCCCCACGTTGCTGCCGCCGTAGTATTCGGAATCCGAATTCAACACCTCTTGCCAGGGACCCGCTCCGGGTACCCCGATGCGGTAATGATGGCGGGGTACCGGTGTAAAGTTCACCACCACCACGGTGGCGTCGGTTGATGCCGTGCGCAGGTAGCTGATCACCGACTGGGAAGAATCGTGACAATCGATCCATTCAAAGCCGTGCGGCGAAAATCCACGGGCATGGAGCGAGGGTGCGTCGCGATAGCACCGGTTCAAGTCCTGAACCAGAGTTTTCAAACCATTGTGTTCCGGGTGAGCGAGCAGCTCCCAGTCAAGCTCACGCGTCTCGTTCCATTCCCGGCTCTGGCCAAATTCGCCCCCCATGAACAGCAGTTTGGCGCCGGGATAGGTGAACATGTAGGTGAACAACAACCGCAACGAGGCCCGTTTCTGCCAGTCGTCCCCCGGCATCTTGTTCAGGAGGCTGCCCTTGCCGTGGACCACCTCATCGTGGGACAGGGGCAGGAGGAAATTCTCGGAAAAGGCGTAAATCAAACCAAAGGTCAGCTTGTCGTGATGGTACGGGCGGTAGACCGGGTCCTGGCTGAGATAATCCAGGGTGTCGTGCATCCAGCCCATGTTCCACTTGAGATTGAAGCCCAGGCCGCCGAGTTCGCTGGGGCGGGTCACGCCCGGCCAGGAGGTGGATTCTTCAGCAATCACCAGCGCACCGGGGAAGCGTTCCTGGCAGACCTGGTTCAACGCCCGCAAAAACTCAATGGCCTCAAGATTCTCGTGGCCGCCGTGCACATTCGGAACCCATTCCCCCTCGTTGCGGGAGTAGTTGAGATAAAGCATCGACGCCACCGCATCCACCCGAAGACCGTCGATATGGAAGGCGTCCAGCCAGAAGAGCGCACTTCCGATCAGGAAGTTTCGAACCTCGTGGCGGCCGTAGTTGTAGATCAGTGTGCCCCAGTCCTTGTGGCGGCCTTTGCGGGGGTCTTCGTGTTCGTAGAGGGCACTGCCATCAAACCGGGCCAGGGCGTGTTCGTCGGTCGGAAAATGGCCGGGAACCCAGTCCAGTATCACCCCAATGTTCTCCCGGTGACATCGGTCGATGAGGTAGCGCAAGTCGTCAGGGCTGCCAAACCGACTGGTCGGCGCATAGTAGCCGGTGGTCTGGTAGCCCCAGGATTCATCAAGGGGGTGTTCGGTCAGGGGCAGCAGCTCGATGTGGGTAAACCCCAGTTCCTGGACGTAGGGAATGAGCTGGTCTGCCAATTCCCGGTAGCTGAGCCAGCGGCCGGAACCGTGGTGGCGCCAGGAGGCCGCATGCACCTCGTAGATCGAAATGGGCGCTTCCTGCCAGTTCCAGTGACTGCGCCGTTCCATCCAGTCGCCATCCTTCCAGGCGAAATGACCCCGCTCCACAACGACCGTGGCGCTGGCCGGGCGCAGTTCGAAGGCCTGACCGTAGGGGTCGATTTTCTCAAGCTGCCGGCCGTCAGCGGCGGTAATGGAGAAGCGATAGAGCGCACCGGGCCTGACGCCCGGCACGAAACAGGACCAGACTCCGGAACTTCCGGTGGAGACCATGGCATTTTTCCCGGGGTCCCAACGATTGAAGTCGCCGATTACGCTGACGGCTTTCGCCTGAGGCGCCCAGACTGAAAACCGTACTCCCTCCTCGCGCCTGGATTTGCAGGGATGAGCGCCAAGCACGTTATAGATATGCCAGTGTCGCCCCTCGTTAAAAAGGTGCAGATCAAACTCGCTGAGGGTAGGGCTTTCCATAGACCACGCTCGTTCCTGACAACGGGAGTTCCATTGGACGTTATGGCAGGTGAACAAAAAATGACCTGCAACAATTTTACGTCATTAATCAGTGATACTGTTCTAATCTTAATATGCTCGTCAGGAATCTGCCGGGTTCACTTTCACGGTGGACCGGCAACGCGGCGGAAAACCGTGGGGTTTTCAGGGAAGCAGCTATGCAAACGACACAGCGTTACGTCAGTCGACTTACTCGACAGACCCTCGCCCTGGTGCTTGCCGGCGGAAGAGGCTCTCGACTTCATGATCTCACCAAATGGCGCGCCAAACCGGCCGTGCCCTTTGGCGGCAAGTTCCGCATCATCGATTTCCCCCTTTCCAACTGCATCAACTCCGGCATAGGGCAGGTTGGAGTCATTACCCAGTACAAGTCCCACTCGCTGATTCGACATATTCAGCGGGGCTGGAGTTTCCTGCGCGCGGAGCTGAATGAGTTTGTGGAATTGCTTCCGGCGCAGCAGCGGATCGAAACGTCGTGGTATGAAGGCACCGCCGACGCCGTGCTGCAGAACCTGGACATCATCCGCAGCCACACGCCGGAATACGTGCTGATCCTTGCCGGTGACCATGTCTACAAGATGGACTACGGCACAATGATCGCGGCCCATGTTGAAAACGAGGCCGACATAACGGTGGGGTGCATCGAGGTCCCCCTGGAGGAGGCCTCCGCGTTCGGCGTGATGGCCGTTAACGACGAGATGCAGATCGTCGAATTCACAGAGAAACCGGAAAATCCCAAGTCCATGCCCGGCCAACCGACCAAGGCGCTGGCGTCAATGGGTATATACGTGTTCAGCACCCGCGTCCTCTTTGACGAATTACTGCGTGACCACCGACAGGAGACCTCGTCCTCCCACGATTTCGGCAAGGACATCATCCCCTCGGTCATCAAGCGCCTGAAGGTCATGGCGTTTCCCTTCCGGGATCCGATCCACAACAAGGAAGCCTATTGGCGGGATGTGGGTACCGTGGATGCGCTCTGGCAGGCCAACCTGGAGCTCATTGGCGTGAGCCCGGAACTGAATCTCTACGATTCCAAATGGCCGATCTGGACCTATCAGGAACAGTTGCCCCCGGCGAAGTTTGTGTTCAACGATGAGAACCGGCGGGGGTCCGCAGTGGATTCAATGGTCGCCGGTGGGTGTATTGTCTCGGGCGCGACCGTCAAGAATTCGTTGTTGTTTTCGCAAGTTAAGGTGCATTCCTACAGCCAGGTCGAGGATTCGGTCATTTTCCCGGACGTGGAGATCGGCCGCCATTGCCGGATTCGCAAGGCGTTGCTGGATCGAGGCTGCCGGATTCCCGACGGTACCGAGGTCGGCTTCGACGAAGCGAAAGACCGGAAGCGATTCTATGTCTCTCCGAAAGGCGTCGTACTGATAACGCCCGAGATGCTCGGGCAGGATTACCCGCATGGACTCTGACGACCGGACCCCCGTGGTCCTTTTCTGGCACATGCACCAGCCTGGCTACCAGGACAACCAGACCGGGCAGTTCCAGTTTCCCTGGGTGTACCTGCATACCATCAAGGATTACAGCGACATGGCGGCGCACCTTGAGGCGCACCCGGGTGCGAAAGCAGTGATTAACTTTGCCCCCATCCTGCTGGAGCAGATTGAAACCTACCTGGTACACATCGAACGGTGGCGTCACGGGGTGGGGCAAATCGGCGACCCGTTACTGGCTGCGCTGGTCGCCGAACAGCTGCCGGAAACCGGCAGCCCCGGATTCCTCGACCTGGTAGAGAAGTGTCTCCGGGCCAACACCGACCGGATCATCAACCGGTTTCCTGCCTTCGCCAGACTTGCCCAAGTGGCCGGGCTCTATCGGAAGAAGCCCGAGATGCAGCGCTATATGTCCCCGATGCTGCTTAGCGATTTGCTGGTCTGGTACCACCTTGGCTGGATGGGGGAAACGATCCGGCGAGAGAATCATTGCGTCCGGAGTCTCCAGGAAAAAGCGTGGCAGTTCTCAATGGACGATCGACACGCCCTGATGAATGTCATTTTCGAGACGTTGGCGGGGATAGGGCCACGGTACCGCCACCTTGCGCAGATCGGCCAGGTGGAACTTTCGGTCAGCCCCTATACCCATACCATGCTGCCGCTTTTGCTGGAGCTTGCCTCTGCCCGTGAGGCCATGCCCGATATTGTCTTGCCCTCGTTTGCGAAGTATCCGGGTGGCGAGGTCCGGGTTGCCTGGCAGCTTGAGGAGGCCAGGCGCGTGTTTTCCCGGTTCTTCAACCTGGAGCCCACCGGGTGTTGGGCGTCTGAGGGTGGGCTGAGCCAGGAGACCCTGACCCATCTCGGTCATCATGGATTCCGGTGGACGGCCAGTGGCGATTCGGTGATCCGCAACAGCCTGCACCAGGCCCGGCTGGCCGATAAATCCATCCCGGATTCTGGCATTCACCGGCCTTACCAGTTCGGCCAGACTTCACCGACGGTCTTTTTTCGCGATGATGGCTTGTCCGACCTGATCGGATTCACCTACGCCGACTGGCACGCCAGCGACGCGGTAGGCGACCTCGTTCACCACATGGACAATATTGCTGCCCAGGGCAAAAAAGAGTCTCGCCCGGTCATCTCCGTCATCCTTGACGGTGAGAATGCCTGGGAATACTACCCGGAGAACGGATTCCACTTCCTCGACGAGCTTTACGAGGTGCTACAGGACCACCCGAGGCTGCGCCTTACTACGTATCGCGAGCTCCTGTCTGCGCCGGTCTGCGACACCGTTCCCCTGCCGCACCTGGTTGCCGGAAGCTGGATCTATGGAACCTTTTCAACCTGGATTGGGGACCCGGATAAGAACCGGGCGTGGGAACTCCTGTGCGAAGCGAAATGCCACTTCGACCGGGTCATGGACAATGGCAGCCTGAGCGCGGAGCAAAAGAGCGCGGCTGAGTTGCAGCTGGCCGTGTGTGAGGGGTCTGACTGGTTCTGGTGGTTCGGTGATTACAACCCCGCCCAGATCGTCAGTGATTTCGAGTACCTGTACCGGAAGCATCTGGTCAGTCTCTATGACCTGATCGGTTACCCGGCCCCGGCGTCGGTGTTCCAGAAATTGAGCCAGGGCAGCGGAGCGCCCGAACGGGGCGGTGCCATGCGACCAGGCCACGACCGGAATACCCCGGCATGACCCAGGGTTCAGCGGGAACAGACCTGTTCAATATCCGCAAGGCCGGCGTTTTGCTTCACCCCACCTGCTTGCCTGGCGAATGGGGTGTTCTGGGGCAGAGTGCCCGCAGGTTTCTGGATTTCCTGGCCAGCGCTGGCATCCGCGTGTGGCAGACACTGCCCATCGGACCCACGCATTCCGACCTTTCCCCTTACCAGTCGTTGTCAGCGCACGCGGGAAACCCGGATTTTATTGATCTGGAGGAGCTGATCGCCTCCGGCCTTCTGAGCGCGGAGGATCTGGGTCTGGCCGGGATGGAGATGGGACGGCGATCCTGCTTTGAGCGCGCCGCCGCGCGGTTTTTCGAACGGGCGGAGGCCTCGCCGGATAACGCGGTGCATCAGGCTTACCAGGACTATGTTGCAACCAATGACTACTGGTTGGATGATTTCACGCTGTTCAACGCCATACGGGAGGCGTACCCGGGACTGAACTGGCTACAGTGGCCGACAGAACTGCGTGACCGACACCGGGCGGCGTTGGCGGAATTCGCCCGGCAGGCTGTATCCACGGTGCAGCGCGTTCGGTTCGAGCAGTTCCTGTTCCATACCCAATGGCAGGCGCTTCGGCACTATGCCCACGAACGGGACATTTGCCTGTTTGGCGATATTCCGATTTTTGTCGCCCATGACAGTGCCGACGTCTGGGCCAACCGCGAGGGGTTCAAGCTGGACGCCGAGGGGCAGTCGACCGTGGTTGCCGGCGTTCCACCGGACTATTTTTCGCCCGATGGCCAGCATTGGGGGAACCCCCTGTATGACTGGGAGGCGATGGCTGGCGACGGGTATCAGTGGTGGCTGCAACGCCTGGACAGTCAGCGGCACCTCTTTGACCTTATCCGCATCGATCACTTCCGCGGGCTTGAAGCCTATTGGGAGATTCCGGCGCACGATCCTCAGCCCCGGCACGGCCATTGGGTAGCCGGGCCTGGGAGGGCCTTTCTGGAAGCGTGTTTTGGCACGTTTCCCGAGCTTCCCCTGGTCGCAGAGAACCTGGGCATCATCAGCGAGGAGGTGGAGCAGCTCAGGCGCGCGTTCCACCTGCCGGGGATGACCGTTCTCCAGTTCGGATTCGACGGCAACCCCGATAACCCGCACCTGACCCACAATCACGAGCCGCACAACCTCGTGTACACCGGGACGCATGATAACGACACAACGCTCGGGTGGTACACCAGTCTGGACGACAGCACCCGCAATTACGTCAACCATTATCTTGGCACCACCGGGGACAACATGCCCTGGCCGGTCATACAGGCCGCGTTTGGCTCGGTGTCGAGCATCGCGATCGTGCCGATGCAGGACCTGCTCGGGCTGGGCTCGGAGGCGCGCTTCAACACGCCGGGAACCACGCAAAACAATTGGTTATGGAAACTGAATTGGTGTGAGGTACCGGCCGGTCTCGCAGGTAGTGTTCGGGATCTTGCGGGGCTCTACGGAAGATTAATCTGACGACTGGGTGAATATTGATCAACATCAAAATAAGCCGGTTTGAAGTTGGATATAAAGTGTTCATTATTTGTCCAAAGTGGTGCCGTTATTTAATGAGTCAGAAGGGAGGTTTCATGGAACACAGACTCAGCAAACGCGTTCAGGGCAAGTTAGGGCTTCTCGTGTACAAAAGGGGCATGCCAGTGGCGACCGGCCAGATTCGGGATGCTTCCAGCCGTGGGCTTTTCATTGCTACCGACTACTCCGATGTTCAGTTAAACCAGACACTGGAGATTGAGTTCCGTTTTCCGGAGAGGGAGGAACGGCATTTCCGGCGGCTGAAGGCCCATGTTGTGAGGAAGTCGGACAAGGGTCTGGGTGTGGACTTTGACGGCGTAGAGAACGACACGTTTACCATCTCCTCGCTGCTGCATTGGCTGAAACAGCATCACCGGTCCGTGGAGTATTTTTCGGTCCGCGAGAGCCAGGTGTACTGATTGCTCGCAAGGAGAACCGCAATGAAACGGGTGGAAGGGAAAGTAGCCGCCGTTACGAGAGGATTCCATGGTATTGGTGCCGCCGCGGTGACTCGATTGGCAGAAGAGGGCGCCAGTGTTGCCATCCTCGATTGCCTCGATAAAGAAGGGGAGGCACTGGCCCGGAAACTCGTGGCACGGGGCTATACCGCCCACTGATGACCGACTCCAGCGCGGGAACTCCCGGTGACCATTGCAGCCTACAATCCACGCCACATTCCTGAGGGGCTTGCCGGCCTCTCAGGGCTCGCCCTTGACCTTCGCTGGAGCTGGCATCATGGCAGCGACAGCCTCTGGCGCGCCATTGACGAAGAAACCTGGAAGGCCACGCACAACGCCTGGCTGGTACTGAACAGTGTGTCCGGAGAGCGGCTGGACACCCTGGCCAACGACGAAGCATTCCTCGAACTTTACCAACGGCAGATGGAGGCCCACCGGCAGTTTGAGCTGGCCGATACCTGGTACTCGGACAATTTCCCGGGCAGACTCGGCGACGGTGTCGCCTTCTTCTGTATGGAGTACGGCCTGAGCGAGTCCCTGCCGTTGTATTCCGGAGGGCTGGGCGTTCTCGCCGGGGATTTCCTGAAGGCTGCAAGTGACCTGGGTGTGCCGATGACGGCAGTTGGGCTGCTGTATCAGCAGGGGTATTTCCGGCAATCGGTCACGGCAGAGGGGCAGCAGCTGGAATTCTACCCCTATAACGACCCCAGCATGTTGCCGGTAGCGCCCCTGACCAACTCGGACGAGCAATGGGTACGGGTTGTCATACCGTTTCCCGGCAGGCAGGTCCGGCTGCGGGCCTGGAAAGCCCGTGTCGGCCGCTGCAATTTACTGCTTCTGGACAGCAATGACCCCCGAAACGAACCAGGCGACCGCGGTATCACCAGCGAACTGTACAGCAGCAACTCCGAAAAACGCCTGCAACAGGAAATCGTTCTTGGGATTGGTGGCTGGCAGCTGTTGCGCCAGTTGGACATCAAGCCCGCCATTTGCCACATCAACGAGGGGCACTGCGCCTTTGCTTTCCTGGAACGGGCCCTGACCTGGCAACGTGACAACGACACCGATGTCGAAACGGCGCTTCTGGCCAACCGTTCGACCAATCTCTTCACGACGCACACGTCGGTAGCGGCAGGCTTTGACCACTTTGCACCCAGCCTGATCCGGCTTTACCTGACGCCGTGGATGAAAGAGCGGGGTCTTACCATGGATCAGTTCATGGCCCTGGGCAGCGAAAGCGGTGGCCATTCCCAACGGGCGGAGGACGACGCCTCCGTGAATATGGCCTTGCTGGCGCTCAATATGTGCGGGCGCATCAATGGTGTCAGCGACATTCACCGGAAGGCGACACAAAACCTGCTTCAGCCTTATTTTCCCCGGTGGCCAGGCCGGGACATTCCGGTGGAAGCCGTGACCAACGGAATCCACACACCGAGCTGGGATTCGCCGGAGTCCGACGCGCTCTGGACCAAAGCGTGCGGCCAGGAACGATGGCGACAGCCTCTGGAGAGCACCTGCCCCCTGGACAACATGCCCGATTCCGACATCCTGGCCATGCGGCAGGCTCAACGCCGGAGACTGGTTCACTACCTGCGTCAGCGACTCGCTGCCCAGCACTGCGAGCATATGCCGGGAAACAATCCGGAGGCGGCCTGTGGTCTGTTACTGGATAGTGAAACGCTCACCCTGGGGTTTGCCCGCCGATTCACCGAGTACAAGCGGCCGGACCTTTTGCTGACCGATCCCGACCGTCTGCTGGCCTTACTCAACCATCGTGACCGCCCGCTCCAGATTGTACTGGCCGGCAAGGCCCACCCCAGTGACCACCGGGGCAAGGAACTCATCCGACGTTGGAAACGGTTTTCAAGCCTGCCGGGTGCCGAAGGCAAGGTGGTCTTTATTGAAGACTACGATCTCGGCGTGGCCACCCAGCTGATTCAGGGTGTTGACGTCTGGCTGAACTGCCCGCGCTATCCCTGGGAGGCGTGCGGCACCAGTGGTATGAAAGTATTGGTCAACGGCGGGCTCAATCTGTCCCAGTACGATGGCTGGTGGGCGGAGGCGTGGAACGAATCGGTCGGCTGGGCGATCAGGCCGGGCGCGACGTTTGAAGAACTGAGCAGTTCGAACGCGCACGACCAGTCAGATGCCCTCGAACTGTATGACTTGCTCGAGAACGAGATCATCCCTGAATACTATGCCACGGACAGTCACGGCCACCCGGGTCGCTGGCTCCAGCGTATCCGCTGCAGCATGAACACGCTGACCGCGGCCTATTCGGCGAACCGCATGGTGCGCGAGTACGTCGACAACTTCTACCTGCCGATGGCGACCAAAGGAGAGCAGCGAACCCCGGCGCTGGCCCGCGAACTCGTGGCGTTATACCGGGACATCAATCAGATGTGGCGACGGATAAGGTTTACATCGATGGATGTTCAGGAGGCAGACGGGGGGCAACGGATCTCCGTGGAAGTTTATCTCGATGGGATTCCGGAACAGCACGTGGCCGTCGAGTTGGTGGCAGAGGCGTCCGATTACGGTCCGCAAGAGACCCGGCCCATGAAACTGAAGCAACGACAGGGCGGCTCTGAGCACAGTTATCTCTTCGAATGCTCAGTGCCGACTCGTCCGGAAGGTCACTACACACCGCGGATCCGGCTTCGGGACGAGCGCATGAACCTGCCCCTTGAGAACCCTTCCGTGCTTTGGCGTAACTGATCGCGAAATTAGCTGCGCCAGAAGGCGGGGGACAGGACGATCACCACGCTCAGGATTTCCAGGCGGCCCATCAGCATACCCACCGAAAGCACCCACTTGGCACCGTCTGGCAGGGGGCCGAAGTTGCCGGAAGGCCCGATGATTTCCCCCAGGCCGGGGCCCACATTGGTCAATGCGGTCAAGGCGCCGGACAGGGATGTCACGAAATCCAACTGCATCGCGGCCAGGGCAACGGTGATGAGCAGGAGGCAGAGAAGGAAAATAAACGTATAGGCGATCATGGACGAGATGATTTCATCGCTGACAGACCGGCCGTTGTAGTTTCGCGTGAGGACGGCGCGGGGATGCAGCAGGCGCATCAGCTGCTCGCGAAGAATAATCAGGGATAACTGGAATCGGAAAATCTTCATGCCGCCGGCCGTTGAGCCAGAACAGCCGCCCACGAACATCAGAAAGAAGAACAGAACGAACGCCAACGGCCCCCAGGCCGAATAATCCTCAGACGCATAGCCGGTGGTGGTCACCACCGACGTCACATTGAAGAGCGTTGCCGTGTAGTTGTGAAGGGGATCAAATGGCACCGGCGACACCAGCCAGCGGTAGAGCGTCAGCAGCGCCGGTACCAGCAACAGGATTCCGAGGAACAGTCGCACCTGCTGATCCCGGAACAGTACCCCGTGCTGTCCGTGCATTTCACGCACAAACAGGAAGAACGGAAGGCTCCCGATGATCATGAACAGGGTGGCTTCCATCAGGATCAGATCGCTGAATTTGCCCATGGACATGTCCGACGTGGAGAACCCACCCGTCGCAATGCTGGTCAGCCCGTGGTTAAAGGCATCAAACAGCGTCATGCCGGACAGCCAGTAAGTGAAAACGGCCACAATGGAAAACGCCACGTAAACCACGAGCAGCCCTCGACTGAGCGTTTTCATCCTTGGCAGGGCCTTGTCCGTCCACTCCGACGATTCGGTAGCAAACAGCCGCATACCGCCAACCCGGAGGAAGGGAAGTACTGCGACGAACATACCGATGATACCGATACCGCCGATCCACTGGAGGATGGACCGCCAGAGCAGGAGATCCGGGTCCATGGTATCCAGGCCGCTCAGCACCGTTGCGCCGGTGGTGGTGATGCCGGACGTTCCCTCAAAGAACGCATCGGCGGCAGATATGCCGTTGTCACTCAGGTAAAAGGGCAGGGCCGAGAAGACGGCAATGATAAACCAGCTGGAAACAGTCAGGACGAACATGAACCGCGGCTTGAGATCCCGCGGTTGCCGAAAGGTGACCAGAATGCCGAAAACGCCAAGACCACAGACAATGGCGGCCGATTCCGCGAACGCCATGGCATTGGGCGCCTCGGAACCAGCCAGAAAAATGACCGGCAACGTCATGAAGATGCTGAGAAGCACAAACATGACGCTTACAATAAAGACAACGGGATAAAGGTTTCTCAAAGAACGCTCAAGCCAGCTGAAACAAGAGACGGCTCAGAATACCTGTGGGTGCCGGCTTCCGCAAGGAAATGGCGTTTCTGTGACCGGAATTAACCACGAATTAAATCACTGTAAATATGAGGTAAATGGGGATCCATAGTCTGGAAATGTCCGTGTGGTTGGTGCAACGTGAAAACTGGAAAACGGAACGTTCGTTAAGGAGAAGGATCCATGAAACACTCACATTCCCTCGCAGTTGTCTTTGCCGCTGGTCTGGCTACCGCAGGTGCCGCCAATGCCCAGGATATGTACAAGTCCGGCGTGGGCGGGCTCTATACCGGACTGAACTATACCTTTGCGAACCTGGATATCGGTTCGTCCGATGCGGATGTCGGTACCCTTTCCGCCAAAGCCGGCGTTATGGCCACACCATTCCTTGGCTTTGAGGCTCGAGCCGGGTTCGGCGTGGATGATGACCGTATTGGCGCTGTCGACGTGTCGCTCGACAACTTCTTCGGCGGCTATGCGACGTTTAATCTCGCCAATGAATCTCCGATCACGCCGTATGCGATTCTGGGCTTCACCCGTGTCGAGCTGGAAGCGGAAGGTCCCTTTACCACCGCGACGGAAGACGACAGTGACGTGTCTTACGGTGTCGGTTTGAATATGGAGTTCGCCTCCAACGTATCTGGCAACCTGGAATACATGCGTTATTATGATGACGACGATGTCACCGTAGACGGTCTGGGACTTGGCGTTCAGTTCAATTTCTGAGACCCACTGACCAGGAGCCCGATTGAACCATCTAGCCCACGTATTCCTGGCCCCGGATTCACCGGAAGCGCGCGTGGGCAGCATCCTGGGTGATTTCACCCGGGGTGTTGTTCTCTCCCGTCTTCCGAATGAGGTGCAGAAGGGCGTGCGCCACCATCGCGCCGTTGACAGTTTCACCGATCAACACCCGGAAGTGCTGGCGAGCAAGGCCTGCTTTTCCCGGCAGCGTCGCCGGTTTGCCGGCGTTGCCCTGGATATCCTCTACGATCACTATCTGTTAAGACACTGGCAACGTTTCAGTCAGGCGGATCGTGATACCTTCGTCCAAACTGTTTACGGCGAACTCCAGAGTCACGAGTATCTGATGCCGGAGCCGATGATCAGAGTGGCACGACGCATGGTTTGGCATGACTGGTTTGGCGCTTATCAGGACCTGGAGAGCATTGGACACGCTCTGGACCGCGTTGCCGGCCGCGTACGGTTTCCGAACCGCTTTTCCGGCATTATTGACGAAATCCGAGCAAATGATGTTGAACTGGAAGAGCGTTTCTTAATGTTTTTCCCGGATTTACAAACCTTTGCAGGAGATATTGAATGAGAAATCTAGCTTCACTGGTATTGGCCGCAAGCCTTTCCCTTCCTGCGACCAATGTGGTGGCTGAAGACTCAGAGACATCCGACAATTCCGTTCCGGAAACCCTGGGGTTCGTGGAGTGGGTTGTTATGAACGACACCAATCTGCGCCTGAAGGCCAGGCTCGATACCGGGGCCAAGACCTCATCACTCCACGCCGTGAATGTTGAGGAGTTCCAGAAAGATAACGAGGAGTGGGTGAAATTCCAGCTTCCGTTGGGGGATCATGAGGATCAGCCGAGTGAAGGCGAAATTGACCACGAGGACGTGGTTCTGGAGTTCGAACGTCCGATCCATCGAACGGTCCTGATCAAGCGTAAAGGCGCCCCATCACAGCGTCGGTACGTGGTGAAGATGGAGTTCTGCATTGCCGGAACAATTCACGAGACCCAGTTTTCGCTGACCGATCGCGGCAATTTCTCGTACCCGGTACTCCTCGGACGGCGCTTCATGCGGGACGACAACATTCTGATCGACTCCGCCGATAGCTTTATCGCGCAGCAGGACTGCGAGTTCAGCACGCTGGAGGAAATCGCCCAACAGGCGGACTAAAAGGACACCGGCGGGAGCGTCAGCCGGCGGCGCTCTCCGCCACCGGGCCTTAGCCCGAACTCCCGCTGATCCAGCACATCCAATATGCAGTCCAATTCCCGCCCCACCACGGCCGCATTACGGATCATCGCCAGTTTGGGCCACGTATTGCGCTTGCCGGCGAGGATCAGATTCGCGATTTCCTGGTCATTACGATACCCGAACAGAACGTTTCGCCAACTGAAGTCCTTTTTTTCCAGGATGATGTTCACATCACCGGTATAGCTCTGAGTCAGCACACTGTGGGCGATCAGAATCGCGGGGCTGACAAATGATACGCCAAAGCGGCTCAAATACCCCTCCAGTTCTTTCAGGAGGTCTGCTGCGGTACCTGTCATCATGCTGCTCGCGACATTTCTCAACCCTTTGCGGGCGCGCAGTTTCGGATCCTCGACAAACGGAACCGCCAGGGGATTGATCATACTGACAATGTAATGATTGACGCCGAACAGCCTGGACAGGCGTTTTGCCGGCAGGTCCTCGGCCACAGAGCCGTCAACCCATTTCCGGGATGGGAGATAGGGCTTCGGTTTGCCATCGGCCCCTTTGGCATAGAGGGTCACGGGCGGTACCACACCGGGAACACTGCCTGACGCATCCATGGCAGAGCGGATGTAAACGTTCGGCGACGTAATCGCGTTCATTAACCGGGAGTTCTGGTGCTTTTCCGCGGGGGCAATTGAGATATTGATGTACCGGCCGGTGTGTTCATAAGCTTCCTGGAAGGTCATCGTATTGTTGATGCCATCCATGGCGCGTTGCTTGACGGATAACGGCGATACCTCCGGCTCCATCCCGGCCAGGACCTTGATCGGATTCAGGTGCTCGGGCATATCGTACCGGTAGCGCTCAAAAAAGCCGGCCTTCAGTTCCTCATTGGTGTACATGGACAAAAGCGCAGAGACCCAGGCTCCGGCACTTGCCCCGGAAACGACATTGGGCAACAGGTCCTGTTCAATCAGGGTCTGAACGACGCCGTGGTGGAAGTAGATCAGTCCACCACCACCGCTCAGCATGAGTGCGGAGCGGCCATAACAGTGGCTGGCGCGACGGAAGAAATCGACCTTGTCCTGAAGGGAGATATGAGAGGACGAGGAATCGGCAACGGTCCTGAGGGCCTGAACAATGGCGTTCACATAGTTGTCAATCAGCCGCTTGGTGCCGGTCAGGGCCCGGTCATAGAGAATAGGGCGGCCCATTCCACTCATATTGCCGTGGATGCCTTCGTTCAGAACGTAGAGCAGTTCTTCATGGTTCTGTTCGGCCAGCAGGGTGCGGAGCGACTCATATCGGGCGCGGATATCGCGGTAATCGTAATACTCGGAGGCGTCGGTCTGACGCCAGTTCTCGGCGCCAGTCAGGTTATCCAGGGCAATAGCGGCCTCGTGCCATTGCCGATAACTGGTGGCGGATTGCATTCGCTGTCGGAGTTCCTGCCGGCTGAATCCTTTCGGCTTTATCAGGGACATCATTGGCGAGTACCGTTATCCATGCGTTTGCGCGGTCTTTCTTGAGTATGTACCTCAATGCGGTTTACCGCCAGTACCGGCCACCCGACTGAGCGCCCGGCCAAGGTTGCAGAAGTAGTTGCTGAACGCTGCGCTGATCCGATCCCGTTCAGCCCCGATGGGGTAGAGGCCCATGCGGGCTTCGTCGGAATTCCGGGTTCCGCGCACGAGAAAGCTGTCCCGGGGAGCCGTGTCCTCAATGAAGGCTTCAAACGCCCGCGCGGCCATCTCTTCCGGGCGAGCCCAGTAGAGTGAATTCTGATGGCTGTCGGCGATTCTTGACGCCTTGAACAGGTCGCTGGGCTCGGTGCCCGCGGCATTCAGAAGAACCGCCTCAAAGCACCGAAACAGTTGGGAGGTCAGGGTATGGGGCCTGAAAGCCTGGCTGTCGAGCCAAAGGGAGCTGGCGAAGGCCTGGCGGTCGCAACCCAGAAACGTCTTTGGCGCGATGTAATGGTCGAACGCGTGGAACCACTCATGGGCCAGGCTGCCCGGGCCGGCGTTCTTGGCGAGGGCGAGTTGCCGGGTGGCCGGGATATAATGGGCACTGACACCGGGTTGCCCGCCAATTCCATACTGCAGCCCCAGCGAGCTTCTGAGCGAAATGACCTGCTCAGGTACACCAAGCGTGGCCATGAGAACATCAAGTGCGCTGTTGAAGCGCTGGGCGGCCCGATCCCGTTCAGATTCGGTCACCCACCGACCAATCTCAATGCTCCGGAAGTCGTACCGTCGTCTGATGTGTATAAACGAAACTTTCACGAATCCCCGCCGCTTAAAACTGTATATAGTTACAGTATTGTAGGCGTGGCCGGTACCACTAACAACCTCACCGACCTCGCCGAACGTCGGAGACCGCTCAACGGTTCACATTCCCTCGTCCCGCAGGTTCAGGATCCAGTCGACCAGATCGTTGGCCTCCTGATCGCTGACTTCCGCGCGTTCCTCGGTAGGAGGCATTACGGCGGACCCCCAGTGATCTTCCCCTCCGGTTTTAACAACCTCGACCAGCATCTCTCGATCGTCTTCCGTGTACTTCTGGGCAATACTCTGGAAGGAGGGCGCTCGCGGCAGCTCCTCGCTGGTGAGATGACAGCCAAGGCACTGCTTTTCCTCGGCCAGCTTCATCATGCCGTGGGAGTCTGCGAAAGCCACAGACGCACCCATACTGAGGCAGGTAGCAAGCGTTATCGAAATGGATCTGAATTTCATACCGCCCCCTTTATTGCTCATCCTTTATGAATAATTTGAGATGACTGCAATAGGTCTGGGACCAATCAACTACCTCACTTTTTAACTTAGACCAATAGTAAAGGGTGCACCACTTCTAGCTTTTACTTGTCAGGTTCAGAGCGTATATGAATGTCCCGTTGGGGGAAGGGGATCTCGATGCCCGCTTCTTTCAGAGCCCGAGTGATAGATGAATGCAGCTCGTGTGAAAGGGGCATGAAGTCCAGAAGATCCCGAACGAACACCCGGACCTCAAAGTCGATCCGGCTCTCGCCCAACTCCACGCAGAACACGGCGGGCGCCGGCTCTTCCACAACCCGCTCATTGTTGACGGCGACCTGGTAGAGCAGATCCTGCACCATATCGACATCGGAGCCATAGGCCACGCCAACGCGGATAATAACCCGGGTAATGGGATCGGACAGGGTCCAGTTGGTCAGGTCCTGGGTGACAAAGGTTTTGTTGGGAATGATCTGCTCTTTTCGATCCCAATCGACCAGTGTTGTCGCGCGAATCCGGATACGGGACACCGTACCGGTGATTCCGCCAATGGTAACCGTGTCACCAACCCGAATCGGGCGCTCAAACAACAGAATGATACCAGAGACGAAATTGGCGACGATCTCCTGGAGGCCAAACCCTAGCCCCACACCCAAGGCTGCCACCAGCCACTGCAACTTCGACCATTGGAGCCCCAGGCCAGCCAGGGCGGCGGCAATACCAATAAACACAATCGTGTAACTGGCCAATGTGGTAATGGCATAACCAACGCCAGGCTCAAGGTTAAGGCGGCTGAGGAAGACGACTTCCAGGGTGCCCGGCAGGTTCCGGGCCGCGATGACAGTGCCGGCACCGATCCCGAAAGCTACCATCAGGTCACCCAGATTAATGGGAACCGGGTTTTGCCCCTCGATGCCTGTGTTGATGGTCCATAGGGTGATGTCGTCAAAGATGCCCAGTGCCGGGAACACATTGTGCCAGAGCATCCAGAGGCCCGCGGCCGCGAGGATCAGAGAGATAATCTTTAACAGCGTTTCGCTTTGCTGGCTGATTTCGTTGATATCCCGTTGTGGGATATCAAAACTCATCGGCACACCTTCGCCAGATGATTCAGCGGCTTCCCGGGTTTCCGCCATCTTGCGCTCTGCTTCTCGCGCTTCGAGTGCGCGCTTGAGCGCTATTCGACGCTCCCGGACGGCAAGACTTCTCAGCCCGAGGTAGTGCAGTAAAATCACGAAGGCCAGCCAGCACAAACTGATAAACATCAAGCCTTCAAAGCGAACCGCCGTGTAGTGGTAGCCCCAGAGCGAGACGAGAGCGAGAACCAGGGGCATGGCTACCGCCAGCCAGTGCAGAACCCGGAGTATCTGGCTGCCGGGTTGATCCACCCTGACGGCGGTCATGAAGCGTTGTGCGAAATAGGCGAGGGCGAACGAGGCAACCATGAACAGAAAACGTCCCAGGCTATCGCTGTATACCGCACCTTTCTTGGTTGCCATCGTCGGCATGATGACGATGATTGGAATCAGTACCGCCAGCAGAATCGGAATCTGCTTGCGAATGACCCGAAGGGTATTGGAATTCCACTGAAAATGCCGCTCTCCAAGCCCCTTGGTATACGCAACCGTGTAGATGCTGCGCAGTAGCAACGCGACAAAAGCGGCGTTGGACAAGCCCTTGGAGAGGGCATGGAGAAAACTGTTACCACTCTCGAGTAACAGGTACCCCAGGGTGAGCAGGAAAACACCAGGCAACGCCAGGAGAAAGCTGTAAATGAGCGCCGAGAAGGTGAATTTCCACCGATCACGGCGAACATTGCCGACGTGGTAGCCGGTATCGATGAGCGCCTTACGAAACTTGCGCCGACGCACGGCCATCACCACCAGAACCACGGAAAGCAGCGACAACAGCGGCCAGTGCTCCCTGGCTGAGGCCTGCACCGCCTCTTTCAACGCCTTCCATTTGAACCCGGATACAAACCAGGTTGCGCCCCGATAGATCTGTTCCACTATCTCCAGATTGACCCGTTCGGTACTGGGCAGCCAGAACAGTCGTTGTTGGAGCAGCGTCTGGTACGCGTCGAGTCGATCCTGGAGTTGCACCACAATGTTGTAGTATTCGTTCAGCACTTCAATGTGCTTGGTCACCGCTGCATGGAGCTGCCGGAGGAGCTGTACCCGATTCACCTCCAGGCGGCCACGGGCGTCATCGTCCGGTTCGATCACCGCCTCGAACTCCTCAAGGCGCAGCTGTTCCTCGCGGGCTGCCGACAGCTGGGCACTGATCCCTTTCGTCAATCCGGCGGCAATGGTTTGGCCTTTCAGCCGCTCAAGGCGCTGTCGCAATAGATTCGCGTAATCATCGGTGAGGTTGAGTCCGGCCCGTTCCAGCCGGAGCTCGAAGCTCTCGTATTCATTATCCAGACGGGTTCGCAATGATTCTGCGTAAGCCAGGCGTTGTTCACTGATGTTGAGCGCGTGCTGACGACTGTCCAATGCCTCACGAAGTTTCTGGATCTGCTGCTGGATATCGGCGTTCTGTGGCGTCGGAATCGAACTGACCAGTGGCTCCTCCGGCGCCTCAATTTCGGGTTTTACCGGCGTCGGTTCCGGTTCGGGCTCTTCCTCCGATTCCTGCTCTTGCTCTTGATCTTCGCCTTCTTCCGCCGGTGGGTACCTTTCCGTTTCGGTCTGCACCGGTGGCAACAGATCGTCCAGCGCTGCGGTTGCCGTTTGGGCAAAGCCTCCACCGACCCAAAGGATCAGGAAACAGAGCAGGGCATGGACGCGGGATGAATTCATAGTCGAGCAACGTTCGGAGAGGCTTTTCGTTAGTTTAGCCACAAACGACAACAGGTAGGAGACGGACCGGTGGTATCTGACAGTATGGTAACTGGAGCGTTATCGAAACGTGAGACCCTGAGGTGACGCAACCGGTGGACGCTGAAACTGCCAACCCCACTGGATGCGGGCCACACCCAAACAGCCATTGCTGTTTGGGTGACCCCGGAAAACGCGATGGGAATGCTTCAGGCTGTTGGCGGGTATTTGCAGTAATTGCGGGCCAGAAAGGGAACGCCCACGGCTTGTTGTTCTTTGGTGCCGCCATCCTTTGGAATCTCAGCACGCCATATCGGCTTGTTGGCTTCCTCGAGCAGATCGGTGCTGGGAATCCCGATATCGCGGACGAGAGAATCCAGTTCCCGGCTGCTCATGTTGTGCAACTGGCACCGCAAAGCTCGCCGGGTGCGGTAGTTTCTCCAGTAAATCTGCATGCGCTGAAAGAGCAATGATTTCGTACTCATGGTTCACCTCCTGTGTTTACTCAATCCTATTCCTTTGCTGCTCAAAAATAAGACACAGCTTCTGACTGGGTGAGCGGAACAGATGGGGCATTTCTCTGTACTGTACTGCTGTTAGTTTTAGCGTTCTGTACCGTTCGTTGGGAGCGTTCGGACACACCGGCATTCCTGTGGAGGCCAGCGGCTGAAACGCGACGCAATTTTTGACAGGTTTTATGCCGGAAACTAAATTTAGAAAGTCATCTTTTGAATAGGGATATTCAAATGTCGGACTACAAGGATTTTGCCCAGAGAATCAAGATTGCCTGCGATAACCAGCCCAGACTCCCCGCCAATAAAGAGGGGCAAGAGACATGGCTATCAAGCCGCCTGGGAATCAGCCACGAGGCGGTCAGACGATGGTTTAGCGGTGAAAGCATGCCCCGCAGAAGGCTCATGGCAGATCTGGCGTCTCTCCTTAAAGTAGACGAGCGATGGTTGGCCTCGGGTTATTCTGGCCAGACGTTCGTGCAGGACAAAAGCAAGAGGGCCTAACGAAGGTCCACGTGAGTCAAAGAGCCATTCCTTAGGTACGTCTGTTCGTCCTGAATTAGCGGTGCATCCGTTAGTGCTGTTAATGAAATGCCTTTTGAAAGAGCAGGGAAGCCCTACACTGTCAGATACTATTTGTAGGCTCTGCCGCTGAGCATTTGGCCGTGAGTAGATTAATTGAAGGGAGAGGCGTGCCGGATGGCAGGACATTGTTTTGCAAGCGGTGAGAGCCGAGGGCAACGTTCACTGCTCAACACTCGGCTATCCACCCGACTTTCACGAATGTTGGCTGGGTTCGTGGCCCTGACAATTTCACCCGGGGCGGCCAGTTTTTCCGACGATAGATCTATCGACCCAGAGGATCGCTCCGGCAACTGGTCCATTGGCTTCGTTTATAACTGGCAAGACTCGGTGTACGCGGGGGAGGACTACCGCACTGACTTCATGCCCAGGTTCGCATACACCGGGGAAAATCTCTATTTTGATACGACGCAGCTGGGCTGGCACCTTATCGATAACTCTGAATGGCAACTCGATATTTTTTCTGACTACTTCATTGGCGGATATAACGATCACACGTTTTTCTCAGATACGGGTGAGGTTCGCGATGAAGATGACCCGCTGAAGGGCATGGAACGCAAGGGCGCTCTTGAGGGCGGGGCTGCCTTGACACGCAAGACGGACCTTGGAAGATGGACCCTGGATCTGCGTCACGATATTGATGGTGTCCATAACGGCGGCAGTGCGCGACTGGGCTGGAGCAAAACCTGGAGGGATCAAAACTGGCAATGGGAGCCTTGGATCGATGCCACCTGGCACTCAAGCGAACGGGCTGATTACTATTTTGGCGTGCGTCCTGAGGAAGCGACGGACTCGCGCGAAGCCTATAATCTGTCGGACACCGGAATCGCACGAATCGGTTTCGTTGCTCGCCATACATTCCGACGCCACCATAACTTTGCGTTCAACCTGAGCTACTCTGTTCTTGATTCAGATGTAAAGGACAGCCCCGTAATCAGCGAAAATGGAGCTGCACGTGCCACCCTGGCGTATCGCTACGAATTTAATGATCCGGTGGTGACCGATAATGGCGATTACAACTTTTTCCGGTCCAATCCGAACACCTGGTCCTTGCGCGTTGCCTATGGCTGCACCAGCGATACCAAGCTGAATGAGATTCTCCGGGGGCAAATCAACTGCGACGGTGATGGCACTCACTTGGGAAGCCTATTCCTCAGCCGCAAGCTCAGCGAAACCTTCTTCACTCTCCCAGTGGAAGCCTGGTTAACCAGTGGGCTCGCGCGTCGCTTTGAAAATGGCCTGCAAGACGATTTCTGGGAGGGAGTACTAGCCTTCAAGGCCATATTCAGGCGGTTCCCTTGGTCTGACACGGTTGAAACGCGCTTTGGTGTTGCAGAAGGACTGTCCTATGCGCACCGGGTTCCTTCTATCGAGCAGGAAAAGGGCGAGCAAAAGGGTCGTCGGTCCAGCCACTTGCTCAACTATCTTGATTTCAGTCTCGACGTAAGTGTGGGTGACGTTTTCGACGTGGACTCCTTGCGCAATTGCTTTGCCGGATTTTCCGTCCATCACCGCTCCGGAATTTTCGCCAGTTCCAACCTTTACGGTAATGTCGATGGCGGCTCAAACGTCAACACGCTTTACCTGGAGTGGGAGTTCAATTGACCGCTTGCCGCAGCGGGGACCACAGAAAGACATCGAGCACCGAGAATGACAGTAGTGCAGTCAGCGCCTCGCGGGTTACGCCTTATCCGCGTTACTGTTCAGAAATAACTCGCGGATCGAAGATACATCGCATGGCATTTAACATAATATACATTATGCGCAGTATTAGGTGTGTTTTCGGAGAGACTTGAGCCTGCCAATGGGCGACCACAGAAAGTACTAAACTTTTCCACACAAAGTGCTAAATCCCGCACACAGGTACCTAAGCATCTGAATTCACAGCCTGCTCTTAAGTGTCGAGGTTCGGGGTATCGGTCTTCAACGTCCTGATCCACACCGTATTTACAGTCTTAAGGCTGGTACGCTATTTCGTTCATTGACCGTGAACGGGATTCTAAGACCGAGAATTCATCCCAACAGTATCCGTTTGATCATGGCTAGACGTGGCTACGAAATGGTTGTAATTGGCGCATCCGGTCTGAGTGTCCGTGTCGGCGCCATCCGAGATCTTATAGATGAAGGTGCAAGCTCAATAGAAACCAGTCATGCTGTCGGCTGGAAAAGTGATAGGATGTTCGCGGTCTGCGGCGGAGAATATCTTGGCAAAGCACGTGCTATGGCAGAGTTGGCAAGGCGTCAGGGTCGATCCTAGGAAAGTCTCAGCACAGTAGTATTCCCCATAGAATGAACTCTTTGTGACCTCCTTTCTGAAAATTCCGTTCAAATAACATTATTAAAAACTTTATTTTTGTTCCTACCCTGCACTTGAGCTGTGAAACTGGAGCCCAGCAATTATTCCCGTTCACACCCCCTGGAGCGCCACCGGTTTGCTTACCCGACAAGTAAAAAATTTCAGCCCACTTGTCCGGTGCAGTGTTTATAGCGCCGGACCCATAGCTGCCCTGCTCCCTCCATCCAAGGCACTCCATGATTAAGATTCAGGGACAATGGGGTTTTAGGGGTTAGTTAGAATGAATTCAATAATCCATACTGCCTTGCGTGATGATTATTAAATTCATTTCAACCGCAGAATATATCACTCAAATTTTCTTGCCATCTTTTACATAACCGTATTCTTGTAGACCTTTCCGTCTTTCATGATCACCAAAAAATTCTTTGAAGGATTTTCCAGAAGTTTGATATTCGTGAGTGGATTACCATCAACGAGCAATAAATCGGCGAGCGCGCCCTCCTCCACAACCCCAAGTTTTCCCTGGTAGGGGTTACGAGGGCCTGACATGGCTAAGAGCTCAGCATTGTCATGAGTTGCCATTTTTAGGGTTTCTGCTGGCGTGAACCAATTCGTCATTTTCGGTAAGTAGTATGCTTGACGAACAATTCCATCGGGATTGAACTGCATATCTAACCCAAAAGCGATCTTGACGCCGTGCTTTTTAGCCAGTCGATATGTTTCGGCGGTTCCTGCCGCAACCTGCTTGTACTTAAGTTCATTAGCTGAACCAGGCGCGGTTGGAATCGCGTCCTCGTCTTCAAGAAACGGCTGAGAGCTAAACCAAACCCCTCGCTTGGCCATTAGCTTCAGGGTGTCCTCGTCCAGTAACTGACCATGGTCGATACATTTAACACCCGCTTCAATAGCACGTTTTATTGCGCGTGGTGTGTAGGCGTGAACGGCAACATAGGTGCCCCAATCCTCCGCCGCACCGACAGCGGCCGCTAATTCTGCCTCACTGTACTCGGTCACATCTATCGGATCGTAGTCAGAGCTAACACCCCCTCCCGCGGCTAATTTGACTTGACTGGCGCCCTGCATAAGCTGTTCTCGTACAGCTCTACGAACTTCTGCTACACCATCGGCGACAATTCCCAAACCAGCACGGGTAAACCATGGCGCATCGTCTAGGGCCGCGCCAGGTAAATCGTTTAAGCCTCGGAAATCTCCATGTCCAGAAGTTTGCGAAATCATGGCACCTGATGGCCAGATGCGAGGTCCAACTATGAGCCCTTCGTCGATCGCCTTCTTCAGGCCGAAGGTGTTACCTGCCAGATCACGGACAGACGTAAACCCCGTCATCAAAAAGTCATCCGCATAGGCAGCCGCGCGAATTTGCATGTAGTTCTGCGACACGGAAAGCAGTTGAGCTTTTGGCAGATTGTTAAAAGTGATGTGAGCGTGAGCATCTATGAGCCCAGGCATTAACGTTTTACCATTACCAGCAATAGTTTCTGCGTCCGTTGCGTCGATAGGCGAACTTGAAATTGAAGTAATGAGATTACCCTCTACCAACACATTCACGTTTTCGATGAGTTCGTCGTTTTGTCCATCGAATACATTCACATTAGTAAAAAGCACCTTTGAATCTGCGTCGTCCAATGGCTGTGCTACGACAGCCAGTGAAGATAATGCTGCGAACAACAAGATTGTTATCTTTAAGGTTCTGCAAATTAATTCCATTTGAATTTCTCCTTCCCGATGCAATTACGTGCACCACCGAATCTTTCGTTTCACAGTCGTAACTACTTTAGGTATTGAGTGATAGCACCTAGTTTAAAGCGTCTATTACGCGCTCCCTTCGGGATAAGTGGCATCCTCATCGAGGGGATAGACCCTTCGAGATTTTTTCGTGAACGTGAACGTGGACAGGTCGTTGGAGGCAATGCCTGGTGGGTCGCAATCAATAATCGCACTTGCCACATCCGTCCACCAGGCGCGAAAGTGATTGGCCGATTTAACTACGACGATCCGGTAATCCCCGGGATCAAAGCCGACGATTCGTAGCTGGCCATTGTCAAAGGCCTGCATGTTTCCGCTGAGCACGGCCACATCCACGCCGCCAATCAATAGGCCTGCGGCCGGCCCCATGTCGAACCGCATGCCGGTGACCATCGGCCCGATTATGGTATAGCGCCCGTCGGAGATCGTCTTGACGTAGGCCTTGCCTTTGACCGGGCCACCGCTCTGCTTGCTGCGCTTGCCGCCGAGCGCGACCTCGATGGTGTTGCCCACGCCCGCCTTAACCGCCTGCTTGACCGTGTCCGGGTCGTTGATCGCGACAACACAAGCCTGTTTGACGTCGTGCTTGATCAATTCCTGCAAAAGATGGGTGCTGTCACCCGGTGCGCCGGCCCCGGGGTTGTCGGACTTTTCAGCGATGACCACCGGGCCTTTGCGATCTTGATCAGGAAGGAAGCCAAAGGAACGCTGGTTTTCCGCCGTTGCATTGGCGAGGCGGGCAATGCTCTGGTCGTAAAGCGCCTTTGAATCGCGTGCTTTCGCGTCGCGGACCACCTCTTCCTCGACGCGGCCCTGCGCCACCAGCTCGTCCGCGGCGGCTGCCAGCCCTTGGGCCGCAGAGAGAGTCTTGGCAACGAAATGTGCCCGGTTCGTCCAGATCCAGTCCGCAAACTCCTTTGCGGTTTTGCTGGCAAGCTCGGGCGTTTCCGCCCAGCAGTTGACCAACGCGGTGTTAAACGCAATATCCGCAAAGGGGAACCCGTATTGATAGGAAAACTCGTAGATACCTTTGCGCTTGGCAAACTCCTCGGCTTTCATGCGGATCGGCGCGTAGATGTTGCCCGGCATGGTTGACTGGCACTGCATAATAAAGGGTAGGTGTTCGAAATGTCCCTGTGGTGTGATCTTGCCCGCTACCATATCCGGGAGCAGCTTGCCCGCATGGTAGGCGACGTCGTAAAAATCGATGTGCGGATAGTTCTTGACGATAGTGATCAGGTCCACCTGCTGGCGATTGAAATCGGTCAGGTTACAGTGGTGATCGATCGCCATGACGATTTTCACATTGGGCCCGAGCTCCTGGCGAATTGCCGCACAAAGGTCGCCTTCCACGTCATCCACCCCTTCCGCGACGCCGGCCCCGTGCAGAGACAGTGCCAAGGCATCGAATGGCATCGCCGCGTTGAGGCGCGTCACGATGTCCTTTTTCATCGTCTGGTAGGCTTCACCTTCGATAGTAGGCCCGGCGCCGAAGTTGTAGAAAACCGTTGGCACGATCTCTGCCGAGACCTCGTTGAGCGCGTCGATGTACCCGCCCATCGGCGTCGACGAGCCCCTGAATTCTTCTATGATCGCCTTCTCTTCGTACTTCTGGAACCCGGTGGCCACGTTGCCGGTGACAGTCGCCAGGCCCATGGTCTCCACCGCGAAGGTATTCACTTCCTCAAACAATCCCGCGAGCGCGACTCTCATTTTCGCTCCCCCTTTGGGTTTATCTTCGTCCGCTAATGTAGCGAACGGGCCCGTCACCGCTGCTGCCGCCACTCCGGCGGCCGCGAGCTTAAAAAAGTCGCGGCGTGATTCATTCGATATGTGAGTTTTTCCCATCTTTACAGTATGTTCCGCTTCTGCTTTGTCGGCGTCTGTGGTCATATTCCTTTGCTCGTTCTTATCTTGTTATTGATCATCGGCCGGAAAACCTGTATCGCCGGGACTCACTGGCCCGCGTTTTTATAGACGCTCGTTCCCTCTTTGATGGTCTCAAGAACCTTGATGTCGGCGATCTTCATGGGGTCGACCTTCAACGGATCGTCCGAGAGTACGACCATGTCGGCAAGCTTACCGGGCTCGAGAGAACCCTTGATGTCTTGTTCGCCGTACTGCTCGGCTACCCAAATCGTCATTGCCTTCAATCCCTCTAGAGGCGTCACCCGCTGATCGGGCCCGATCTCCATCCCACTTCGTGAGATGCGGTTGACGGCGGTCCAAAGCATGAGCATCTGGTCGAGCGGCACAACCGGCGCATCGGTATGGTTGGTCGGGTGAAGCCCGGCGTCGATCGCATCGCGCATCGGGCTAATGTACATCGCCTGCTCCCTGCCACGGTTGGCGATGTGCGCGTCGGCGAAGTAAAAAGTGTGCAAAGTGAAGAATGACGGCCGGATCTTGTACCGCACGTACTTCGCGATCTGGTCCTTGCGCAGGAACTGGGAGTGGATGGCTGTCACGTTGCGATATCGCGTTAGCTCATCGCCCGCCGCAAACTCGTGCGCCTTGAGCATCGCATCGATTGCCGCGTCGCCGTTGACGTGGAAGGTCACCGGAACGCCCAGGTCGTAGGCCTTCTTGAGTACCTGGTTGATGACCTCTTGGGACGCAAATAGCTGGCCTTTCCAACCCTCCTGCCCTGACGGTCCACCGGTCAGGTAAGGTGTGGTAAAGGCGGCAGTGCGACCCTGCGGCGATCCGTCGATCGTGATCTTGATTCCCTGGATCTTGACTCGCGCCTCGTATTTTTCCCAGTCGCTGACCGGGAAAACCGCGAGGATCTTTTCGACGTCGGTCATGAAAGGGTAAGTGACGAGGTCGATCGTGTTGCCGCCGGCAGCGGCAGCTCGCTTCATGATCTCGAGCTGATCCAGGTGTGTTGCGCCTTCGTGCGCGGTGGTGATGCCGGCTGACGCGTACATTCGCTGCGCCGCCCTGGTTCCGTCCACCTCCTGACCTGGCGTCAGGGGCGGCGTATTTGCAAAGATCTTCAGGAATGCGGTCTCCATGATGAGCCCCCAGGGCTCGTTGGTGCCTGGTTTTCGCACGATGATGCCGCCATCGGGCGTCGGGGTGTTCGCGTCGAAGCCGAAGCGCTCGAGCGCGAGGCTGTTCAGGACGGTACCGTGCATCGAGATATGGTCGACACGAACTGGATTGTCGGGAAAGGCGGCGTCGAGATCGCCGCGATTCAGGAGTCGGCCATCCGGCATGACGGTGTCGTCATAGCCGTAGGCCATGATCAACTCGCCCTTGGGGATATTGTGCTCCTCAGCGAACTTTCTGAGTTCGGCCACTATGCTTGGAACGTCCTTGCCCGGACCGGCCGGAGGCGGATAGAGGCTGGCCTGCCCGGCCAGCGAGAGTGCATTGATGTAATGGCTGTGGGCATCCAGAAATCCGGGCAGCAGTGTTTTGCCGGCAAGGTCGATCATGTGCGTAGATTTTCCCATGAGCGTGCTCTCGAGGTCCGCACGCGAACCGACCCCGAGTATCTTGCCGTCCTTCACCGCCAGGGCCTCCGCACGGGGCTGGGCATCGTTCATCGTGATGACGTTCGCGTTGATGTAGATCGCGTCGGCCGGTTCAGCCGCACACGCCCACCCGGCTAGGCCGACCGCCAGGGCTGCCAAGCTTCCTAAAAACAGCGATTTCATCAATGGGCCAAGCTGCGTGAGCAGAGCGGCGCCGGTGGTTTGCGGGTTTGTATTGCCCTGGCTATTCGAATCCCGGGTCGTCATAATTTTTCGCCCTACCTGGCTGCCTGTCCCCGTATAGGCTGACCAACGATATTAGTCGCCGGTAAAGTCTGTCTGGGTTTTTTGACTTCTATTATTTCCCTATGGCTTTTACGATCGCACGTGCCATGACTTCTTCCATTTGCTTGCCGGTGCTGAACCACACCACGACGGTATCCGCCGAAGGCGATATATACATGCCCTGACCTCCAACGCCGGCTTTAAAGAAATCGCCATCAGGAAAAACGATGTCCCACTGGTGGCGGTTGGCCAGGCCTTGCATGTCGGGAAACGATTCCTGCATTTCTCTGCCGACAAAACCTTTGAGGTATATTTCCGGTTTGCCGCCCTGCTGTATCGCCTTAATGATTGAGTCGGGAATGATCTGCTCCTTGCTGATCTTGTTCCAACCTGGGGTGAAGATCATGGCGAAGCGGCCCATGTCGCGGAGCGTGCTGTTTACAAAGCCCCAAGCGTTACCCAGGCCGTATTTGGTGACGCCAACGAACGCATCATTCTGGGCACCGATCTTGCGCCAGACTCGATCACCAAACACTTCGTTCAGCGTTCGACCCGTCACTTCATTAACGATCAGTTCGAGCACAAAAGGATTGATGGAGTTGTATTCAAATGCAGTATGGCCAGGCTTCACCTTTTTCATGTTGCGCAACACGTCGTAGGGTGATTGGTTGAGGTTTTCCTTGTCCTCAAACAGACCAATGCTCACTGCCCACTTGTACCACCCACGGACAGGGTTGGAACGGGCGTCATCGTTGGGTTCTTCGTGCTCGGTGGAATCCAGGCCGGTGGCCATGTCCAGGGTTTCCTCGACCGTCACCTCGTCCCAGGCCGAGCCCTTGAGCTTCGCAACATAGTCTGACACTGACTTCTTGAGATCGACCTTGCCCTCCAGAGCAAGCAATTCCACCATAGTGCCTGGCACGACCTTGCTACAGGAGAACCACTGGTGTTTGTCGAAGGGGCGCATGGTCTTGTAGCGCTCGTACACTACGGACCCGTGATGAAGTACCAGCAACGCGTCCATGTTGCTGGTATCAAAATGCTGATCGACCGTTTCCGGTTGTTCACCCGGGCGTGTGAATGTGAACTGGCCGATTTTCGGATCAATTTTCTCGGGGAAGACGCTGATTGGGCCGTCACGTTCGATCTGCATCGTGTACTGGAACGCTGACAAATTTTGCCACGCGTAAAGCGTTTTATCGTTGGCCACCTGAATCTGTACCACGTTCGCAGGTGTGTGGAAGAACGTGAAAATATCGCGGATCTCGCTGATTGGCCGGTGGGACTGGATCGTTCTCATGGCTATGGCCCCTGTTTGACTGTGTTCTTGTAGATCACGCCGTCCTTCATAATCACAACGAAGTTCTTGTCCGGGTCGGCGACGAGATCCAGATTCTCAAGTGGATTACCGTCAACCAGGATTAAATCGGCCAACGCGCCTTCCTTCACGACGCCGATTTCACCAGGATACGGATCGCGTGGACCGCACATTTTGATCAGCTCAGCATTATCGCTGGTCGCCATCTTCAGGGCTTCGTAGGGGGTGTACCAGTTCTTGAGTTTCGCGAGGAACTTGCCTTGCTTCGGTCCAAGGGTTGGGTCGAAAAGCAGGTCCGTCCCGAAGGCCGTCTTGACGTTGTGCTTCTTCGCCAGCTTATAAACCTTGTTCGTCCCGTCAGTAACCTGTATCCACTTGCGCTGGTTCTCCCCGGTAAAGGTGAACGCATCCTCGTCGTTGAGCAACGGTTGTATGCTCAGCCAGATACCTTCTTTGGCCATTAGCTTGAGTGTGTCTTCCTCCAGAAGAAAACCATGCTCGATGGACTTTGCACCTGCCTCAATGGCCGTCCTTATTGATGCGTCGGTATTGGCGTGAACCGCAACGTAAGTGTTCCAACTCTGTGCTGCGTCCACGGCGGCTTTGATCTCTTCGAACGTATATTCCGAAACATCAAGCGGGTCGTAGTTGGAAGATACACCCCCGCCAACGGACAGCTTTATTTGCGTGGCACCCATCCGGAGATTCTGCCGCACAGCCTTTAACACTTCCGTCTTTCCGTCAGCGATTCGCAAATGATCCTGATGCTCCAGGTAAATCGGTGTCTCGGGCTCAGCGGGATGACGACCGTCCGAATGTCCAGAGGTTTGAGTTATGTTCGGGCCTGAAGGGTAGATTCGCGGACCTTCAATCATTCCCTTATCGATGCCCTTCTTGATAGCGAAAGGATTTCCGCCGACATCGCGTACGGTCGTGAAGCCACGGTACAACGTATCTCGTGCTCCTCGAGCACCAAGCAACGTTAACCAGCCGGCGTCAGAGCTCATGAGTTCAGGGAACGTGGGTTCCGACAACATCACATGCCAGTGAGCATCAATAAGCCCAGGCATCAATACTTTCTCTTTGGCATCAATCACGTTCGCTCCGGCGGGCGCAGGTATCGACTTGGCTACCTTGCTGATCTTATTCCCCTCCACCAGAACGCTCATGCCGGTGGCAAGATCCGCGTTAACACCATCGAAAATTGAGGCGTTGGTGATCAGCGTCATGGGGGGTGGGGGTGCTTTTTCGGTGGCAAATATCGGCGCGCTCAAAATGAGCCATACTAATGCGCTGATGAAAATCCCTGTGTTTAGTTTCATGTTCTGCTCCTTGCTGGCGCTGGTGATCCTGAGCCCTATTCAGCACTACTCATTGCAGAGGGAGTCATCCACCCAAACCCGGTGGGTACGTAATTGGAGTTCCTTCCTACTTACAATCAGGGAAATGTAGGAAGCCAAGAATGTTTAACTTTAGCCTGGCGCTATTCACACAGAACAGTCGGAGACAGAGCGAGGAGGATTAACAGCGGATCCTCGGAACTTTGAAGTCCGCAAGTTGCTTGTTAGCGCAATGCTCTAAGGAGTTAAGGTTCAAATGCAGGATTCAGCCAATACCATTCCCGACTAAAGCCTGACCTTATATGTTTAAAAGGTCTAGGTTGCGGCGACCCGCACTCCACCCGCGGCTACGGCGCAGCGGATAAGATTACTGACAGACAACCTCTGGGTCGTTTCAAGGCTCAGAGCGAAAGGACAGAGAGCACACCAAGGCACTCCCTGATTGAGGTTCAGAATAGCCAAGAATTTTGTGTCGCAAACTTGGTCTATTCATCGTGAGGGGGTTCCTTGTGCTTTTCCGAACGAGCTGAAAGTTTTCTCGAAATGCTCTCGGCTGCTTTCAGATTAGCGCTCACTGTAAACATCACTAGTTTTGAACAAAGAGCTATAAAAAGACCAATGGTGAGAATGGCATACAAAATCGTGAAAAGCTTGGAAACATCGGTGGTGGGAGCAAGGTCACTCAGCCCAATCGTGGCCATCAACATGACACAGAAATACAACGAATCAATTAGGGACCACCCTTCGACGGTATGATAAAAACCCGTTCCGCTCAGTAGGACGGTCGCCAGAACGAAAACCATTACGCGAAACTCCGCATCTTGTCGCAAGCCTCTCCAGACTGTCTTTAACAAGCGATAGCCACTGATCCAGAAGGAAATCATTGTGTGTTCCTCTCACCGAATTTGGGCCCAAGTTGGCCACTGGCACTTTTCTTCGGGCTTCTCCAAAGGACAAACAAAGACCCTCAAGAACTTGCGATGAAAAGCTATTATCGAAGGATAGTTCACTGAGTCACTACATAATGAATTGGGGAGGGAACGTCACCCTTCAGTGCATCTTCGGAAATGGTTATATCACCATCACCATTATGTGTATCTCTCTACCAGGGAGCTTCCGCCTATCACTCGCCATTCCGCTCTTACGTTCGTCATGCTGCGTAATTTTGCAGGATTAAGAGTTTTTTTGAGGGATGAAGAAGCGGAAGTGATAGTTGTCAATTCATGGGAGCAAGCGATAGGGATGCTCCGCAAAGGCCGCGCCGACGCCGTACCCATCCCTCAAGTACTGGTACCTACACTCATGAAGGACTATGAGTACACCTATTATCAGCAGTACGCAGGGCGCCTCGGGGTGTCGTTCTATATTGCAAAAAGACATGAAAACACTGGATTGACGGAGAAATTGAGGGATGCGATAGGAGAATGCAGTCAAGCGTAATGCTGAACGCTTCATGGATCCAAGGGGTTAGACTGGGACATTGGAATGGTAATCGGACTACGTGACACGGAAATTCCTGAGGGTGATCCGGGAGACGCAGCAATACACAGTCCACGGGCTCCAAAACCAGGACAAAAACCGACCCAAAAGTGAGGCGCGCGAATGTCCGCTTTTGTTTAAAGGCGCTCCGCCGGTATCAGGGCCTGTTGCTTCTCCTCAAATCCATCAGTTCCAGCGAGACAATTCGGCATTCGGAGTCGGACGACGAATTTAGCACTTTGTGTGGAAACCGGAATGAGTGCCCTATTCTCAAATCTACTTTAAGTTTGTTTAGCACTTTGTGTGGAATTTGGCGGGTAACTTTATCGTTGAAAGCGCCTAAACGAAAACTGCCCCAACTCTCTATTGAGGAACATCAAAAAACATAAATGAAGCCAACACCGATCTCCGCTTCGTAATCATTCCGAGATATCGGGCTATCTGAAACGTCACTCCCGTAGACTTCGTAAAGAGCTTCACCGAAGACCTGCCAGTTCTCGTTTAAGTAATTCCGATAGTTAACATTGAAGCCAGTTGATCTATAGCCGCTGTCGACATCGGTTTCTGGAAGACCTGAATCTATGGATTGCTGTGCGTCCACACCGAAGTCCCGGTTGGCTAGCTTACCATCGTGGAACGTGACAACAGCGCCAACTTCCCAGCCAGTGCCGTTAGGTTTGCACCCCAAACATGTTCCTGCGCCGAAAATACCGAGCGTACCGATTTCTCCTGTTAATACACGGCCATCTAAAAAGTAGCGCCAATCCTCTGTAAGGGCATGACGCACTTCCAACAGCAATGTCACCCCAGAATTGGATTCGCCTAACCCATCCAGTCTGCCATCGTCTGAATCGCCCTCTTCACGACCTTCTTCGTAGCCTAAAGAGGTTTGAAACAACCAGGCATCCCTGGCCAAGGTTCGCCACCCAATGGCTTCACCTGCCCAGAAAAAAATATGGTCGCCAGTTCGCCACTGAACACCCCCAGCCGGATCGATCTCAAGCTCGAATTCGTCCGAACCCTCATAAGCAGACTCATATTCAACGCCTAGCCCAAGCCCCACACCCCAACCATCGCCATCAGTAAAGTCGTCGATAGAAGGAAGCGGAACCAGCGGGGTTCTTGATTCCGTCGCGTTCACGGGTCCAAAACATGAAAGAACGCCAAGAAAGGTGACGACTTTAAGGACTATTTTTTTCATGGCTTTTCCCCTACCAAGCGCTAGGAGGTAATACGACTTACTTATCACTATAGATGATTGGTTTTAACTCGCACTACAGGCGCCTTCGTCATCATCGTTCCTCGGCCCTCATCGAAAAAATGACTGCCATTTCAACTGACTAAGGCCTAGAAGCCCACGAGACACATGTCCCTCCGAGGGGCTCCATCGCATATTCCCGCAGGAGCTTGTAAGCCCTCGCAGGGGCCATAAGCCGGGAGAGGAATTTAGCGCTTTCTGTGAAAATAGGGGTAAGCGCCCTATCCTCGAATACGCATTTTCATGTTGATCCTCAAAGAAGCCTGTTGTCGCGTTACGTGAAATTCGAGCGCAGGTCACTGGTGCTCCACACTTCTGAACCGTCCATAGGTGGAGGCTACCAGGACTCCCAGCAGCACGATTCCAACCAAGAGGAGATGAGGGATGAATGCCTGGACTAATGCGAGTTGATCGTCACTCACGTCCTGCCCCCTGAATTCCTGCCGGGCAGCAAACACGTCGCTGCCCATTTGTTCCCAGAGCGACCAGCTCATCAGGTGAGACAGGAGAAGCAGTCCACAGGTGGCTACTCCCAAAACGTACCCTGCCCTATGCACCTTCAGGAACAACACCCCCACCCACGCATAGAGCAACCCAAGTGTGATTTTGAAGGGTACCTGAACACCCTCCGGAGGGATCCATCCAAACAGGGGTTCTGGTGTCACAAACTGAGTCCACCGCACCATCTGCTTGGAACCTTCCAGCAAAAACATCACCCCGATTAGCATGGTGAGCCAGCTTTCCCGGCGTTTGACGTCCGGGTCGACGTACCCATCCCGATCAATACTCAGCAGGGACAGTCCTGCTGAATAGCCCAGACGATGGGTCACAATCAGCCATACGGCGAATACCACATACTCCAACCAGAACGCGGGCTCGGCGTATTGCCGGATGATCAACTCGATCGGCACCCAGACCACAGAATACACCACGAAATCCAGGTAAACAGCGAGAAGCAATCGCTTTCGGGAAGCGGGCAATACGGGACCTTCGGTCATCATTCATCCTTGAAGTCAGGGGGTTCGATTCAACTCGCTCAACGGCGTGTCGGAGTACACTGGCTATCCGGCAAGATCCCTGAATGATCCCGTCAAACGCCCGAAAAAACTATGCCCTCTGGCACAATTTCAGAACCCCGCCGGTAAATTCGCCCTCATAGATTGATGTTGGGCAGCGATTCTCACGCAAGGGCGATAGCGGGAAGCAGTTTGAAGCCATTCATATCAAGGAAGGGGTCAAGCGGATTCGGGCCTAGCGCTTAGGCTTCTTTCCCGCCATCTCTAGAACAAGAAAATTTTAACTGCGGCAATTGCGGACACCACTCGAATCAGCCATTTAAACTGTTGGAACTGCATTTTGCTCAACAGCAGATAACCAACGAGACCACCGACCAGCATTCCCGGAATAGACTGCAACCCCAGCCACGTGGTTTCAGCGTTAACGAATCCCAGTTGGTACAGAAGCGGCACCTTGGCCAGGTCGATTACCAGAAACAACCAGGCTCGGGTGCTCACATAGGATTCCTTTTCTAATCGTTGTTCCATGATATACAGGCTGAGAATGGGCCCGGCTGCACTGGCTGTCATGCTAATAACGCCAGCAACAAAGCCAACAGCTTTTGCTGTGAATGGGTGTCTCATGAATGTTGCTTCGTAATGGTCCAGCCAGATACCAAGAAGCAGCATTCCTACGATGCTTAACCCGATTAAAAGGGCAAACTGATCCCCATTCATACCGGCCAGGAACCACGCCCCTACTCCCATTCCGAACATCAGCAAAGGTAACAGGCGAATAAGCACCGACCAGTTCACGGCCTTCCTGTAAATGAAAATCGCTATGAGGTCGGCGACGATATAAATGGGAACCAGGATGCCCAATGCTTCGGGACCGGGGTACGCTAGCATCAGTACCGGCACAATCAGCATGCCCATACCACCGACGGAGAACTTGGAAAAACCGGAGATCAATGCAGCGGCCAGCAGAATAAGCGTTTCGCTCTCCACCAATTCCCCCTCATGGATGGCTGATGTTGTCGGCGTTGGAAGATCTTTAGGCTAACCAGTATAACGATAGGAGGATAACTATTAATTGTTATCAAAATGATCGATAATATCTTTCATGACGAATGATCAGCTCAAAGCATTTCTTGCTGTCGTGGAACACGGAAGCTTCCGCGCAGCGGCTTCGCACATCCATAAAACTCAACCAACAATCAGTGCCGCAGTCGCAACCCTGGAAGACGAGTTCGGTTTTCTTTTGTTCACCAGAGAGGGATACCGCCCTGTCCTGACGGCAGAAGGGAAAGTCTTTTACCAGGAAGCCAGGCGGTTGTTGAAGCAAGTTACGAAACTGGAGTCTTTAGGTCATCATCTGGCCAAAGGTGCCCCCCCTACTCTTTCCATATCCATGAGCGCAATGTGTGCATTGCCACCCAGGCTGAATGAAATAAAGGCATTCTGCGACCGCTATCCTGACTTGCAGCTAACGATTTCCACCGAACATTTGTCGGGGATTCTGGAATTGCTTCATCTGGAGAAGGCTGACGTTGCCATCGGCCCCGACATCGGGCTGGACAGTCGTTACGATTTCGTTGAAATCGGAAGGGTCACCATGGTGACCGTTGCCTCACCGGAATTTGCAGGCCCTGGTCATCAAGAAGTGATCAAGCAGGCTGCCATTCGAAATCGCCCGCATATACTGGTTGCTGATACTGGCTCTCTTTCCCCTCTCGACAACATCAACACCCTTCCGGGAGGACGTCGTTGGTTCGTGAAAGACTATCAGGTGAAAAAGGCATTGTTGCTTTCAGGTATGGGCTGGGCGCGTATACCACTTCATATGGTCGAGGCTGAACTTAGGTGTCAGGATCTGGTGCCGTTAGTGATAGAGAACTTTACCTCAAGAAACGACGTGCCAATCCACTTGATTCGCCTGCGCGAGAACCCGCTGAGCGAACTTGGCAAAGAGTTCTGGAATACTATGATAGGTGGGCGCGCGGGAAACTAGTCGAACGTTTTCATTGCAGCTTCCCATTCTTCAAGTATTAAGCTGCGCTTCGCCTGGTCGGCATACATCAATAGTGACAGGCTTAAGGGAATTGGCTGGAAATGGGTATCCGGCTGCTGACTCAATGAATGAGAAAGCAATTCGCCCGCCACCGCTTCACGAATTGGAAACAGGTCGGCTTTATCAGCCAGCACGTGCTGGCCATCCTCAGAGAGCAGGAAATCCAGAAAAAGACCGGCACTTTTCGGGTTCTGGGCTCTTTTCGGTATAAAGGCAGAGCGCATAACCAGGGTTGTATAGTCGTTAGGCATCACCACAGAAACATTGGAGTACTGTTCAGACCAGGATTTTGCATAAGATCCAAGCACATTGTAGGCAATTAAAATTTCCCCGGAGTTTACGTTTCTCAGCATGGACGAACTGCTCGGGAAACGGCGGGCGCGGTGCGTGCCAAAGGCTTCAAGCAATCGGCCGTAACTGCCCGATTGCTGCCGATCATGCGCCCAGGTTAAATATCCTATGCCAACGTTCTCTATATCAAAGGTTCCTATCCTGCCCATCAGTTGATCACTCTCTTGCCGAATAAGATCGAGTAATGCCGAACGAGTTGCTGGCTGCTGATCTTCAGAGAGGAATTTATTGTTGATAGCGATTACCGCAGGTTCATACGTAAACCCAAAAACCTCGTCACGCCAATTAGCCCACACTGGTAAGGTCTGGGTCTGATCCGACCTGTGACGCCTCGCATGTCCGTCATTGACCAGCTTGAACTGAAGATCCATTGCGGAGCTCAACATGAGGTCCGGGCTTCGAGGCAATCTTTCCAGATAGCTTTCATAAAGCACGCGGGTATTAAACTCTGAGTAGCGGATTGCAATATCGGGGTGGCGCTTCTGGAATTCCGCCAACACTGGCCAAAAGACCAAAAAGTCAGCCGCGGCATATATCTGCAACAGGGACGTTTCATCGCCAATGGCGGGTAAGTCATAAACGTCTTCGGAAACCACAGGGCTGGCCCAAAGGGCTAACAGCAGCACGAGCTGTCTGGCATAGTTCATCGATTCAGGCCCCCACGGAAATGAATTTCCACGATGAGCCCCTGGGGAAAGTTGTCCTTGAGTTGGAGCTGGGCATCATGGTGAGCTGCAACCTCTTGCACTATCGCCAATCCCAATCCACTTCCTGATCTCGGATTATTCGGGCTGCGATAGAACTGTTCGAAAACATGCTCCTTTTCCTCCTCAGCTATGCCAGGACCACAATCGCTGACTCTGAGCAAGGGACCGCCATCGATTCCGGCGCCGCTCTTGAGATCCACTTCAACTACGCTGTTTTGAGGGCTGTACTGGATGGCGTTCTCAAGGATATTCCGGATCATCTGTTTAAGGGAGAACGCATCGCCCAGTACAACGACCTTAGCTTTACCCAGGTATGCCACCTCTACACCTCGATGCAGCGCAGAGACCGCGATTTCTCGACAAACCTCTTCGATCAGGCTGTCCAGCGGCACATCAGCAAACAGCTCACTTCGTAATCGATGAACCAACTGAGCCCTGCTCAACAGTTGACTGACCGTATTGGAAAGCATGTCCGTGCACTCAACCACACGTTTTATCTGTTCCTGGCGCAACCCGGGATCATGTTCCGTCAACGCATTCTGAGCCTGGGATTTCAGGCCCGCCAAGGGTGTGCGAATCTGGTGGGCGGCTTCTCCGGTATACTTTTTCAGTCCGTCCAGCGTCGACCCGAGCTGCAACATGAAATGATTGATGGTCTTCAGAAGTGGGCGTATTTCCTGCGGTACGTTCAACGTAAGGGGGTGTAGATCGACGGGCGAGCGCTTGCTTAATGCGACATTTAACTTATTCAAGGGCCGAAGAATCAGCCATATTCCAAATACAATGAGAATCAACGCCACCACAATGAACCACGCAACCGCTTGCAGGGCTTGCCCGCTGATGCCTTCTGCGAGCTCATTGCGGGCGAGCAAAGTCTGCCCGATTTTCACCCGCACGGTTTTGGTAATCCCGAGATCCTTGAGTACCCGCTCCACGGTCACGAATCGGACAGGCTCATCGCTATAGATGACCTCGAAGAAACTCACGGGTAATTGGCCAACAGAACTCTTTGTGCTGGGACCCGGCTCAGGACTCTCCGACTCCGGCAGACCTTCATAACCAGTCAGGTGAATACCGCCAACAATATCCACCGAGTAGAAGACACGATCTTCGGACGCGAGTGCGAGCGTATCGAACGCTGATCGGGGCAGGTCCACCACAACTCGCCCATCCTGCAGTCTTATATTCTCCGCCATTTGATATGCCGCACCGGTGAGCAACCGGTCGTAAGACAACTGAGCCGCTTTCTGGCCGTATTTATTTGCGCCCCAGTAGCTCACCGCTGCGAAGATAAACAACACTACAATCGTAATCGTTGCCAGCTGCTGTTTGATCGAGTAGCTAAGCGGCTCAGCCATTGTCCCTGTCCAACAAATAACCCAAGCCACGAAGTGTTCGAATCTCTACGGTACTGCCCTGAAGTTTTTTTCTGAGCCGCGCCACATAGGTTTCAATTGCGTTAGGACTGGGAGAATCATCGAAAGAATAAAGATGATCGAGTAACTCCTCTTTGCTCAAAACGCGTCCAAGATGACTGAGAAAAATCTCGAGTAAACGGAATTCCCTCTGTTTAAGGTCGATGGGCTGCTGATCAACCGTAACCGTACACGCGCTGCGATCCAGCACGAGATTACCGTACGTGATGGTATTGTCGGCCTGGCCCTGGCTACGCCTGAGTAACGCACGGCTTCTCGCCTCGAGTTCACCAAAATCGAACGGTTTTGTCAGGTAGTCGTCTGCCCCCAGATCAAGAAGCTGTATCCGGTCATAAATCTGGTCCCGGGCGGTAAGTATCAGCACGGGTGTATGGATCTTCCGGTTGCGCAGATTTTCCAGCACTCGGTCACCACTCAGGCCCGGCAGGTTAAGGTCGAGAACCACGAGGTCGTAGGTCGTGTGCTTCAGTATGTCATCTGCCGCTTTGCCGGTTGTGACCAGATCAACGCCATGGCCTTGATTAGTGGCGTGCCGATGGAGAGCTTCCCCAAGGATCTCATCGTCCTCAACAATCAATAATCGCATTAAGCATCGACTCTATCTTTTTGTTTTATATGAAAGGATAAGGAATTTAGTTCCTGCCCCACTGATTATACTAACAGGACGTGCAGCCAATTCAGGAACAAAATCTGGGCCCGTTATAGAGCTTAGAGGGCTTTTCATGTCGTGACAGGCTGGTGACAGGTTCACCGTTTAGCGTTGGCTCCTGTGTATTCATTTGTATACAAACAGGAGTCCAACAAACCATGTCGGTCATGAACAAACATTATGACGTGGTGGTAGTCGGTGGCGGCAATGCCGCTCTGTGCGCTGCAATATCCGCAGCGGAGCATGGTGCCCAGGTGTTGATCCTGGAGGGTGCCCCCAAAACCTATCGCGGTGGCAATTCACGCCACACCCGAAACTTTCGCTGTATGCACAACTCGCCCATGGAAGTACTGACTGGACGATATGACGAAGAAGAGTACTTTCAGGACCTGCTCAAGGTCACCAAAGGTAAAACCGATGAGACGCTGGCCCGCCTGGCAATAAGGGGTACTGAAGCGAGCTACCGGTGGATGCAGAAGCATGGGGTTCACTTTCAGCCCTCTTTGTCCGGCACCCTGTCACTGTCACGGACAAATGCGTTCTTCATGGGCGGCGGTAAATCGCTGGTCAATGCGTACTATCGCGCCGCCGAGGACCTCGGGGTTGATGTTCTTTACGAAGCTGAAGTGACTCATCTCGAGCGTCAGGACAACGTTATCGTCTCGGTCGAATTTACCTACAACCGTTACCGTGAGCGCCTCACTCCCAAAGCCGTCGTTGTGGCCTCCGGCGGATTTCAGGCGGATCTTGACTGGCTCGCCCGCGCCTGGGGGCCTGCGGCGCAGAATTTTCTGATACGTGGCACGCCATACAACCGTGGCGTTGTTTTGCGTGATCTGCTCGATCAGGGCACTGAGCAAGTTGGCGACCCAACCCAATGCCACGCGGTAGCCATTGACGGTCGCGCGCCCAAATTCGATGGTGGAATCGTCACCCGTCTTGACTGCGTGCCCTTCTCCATTGTTGTCAATGAAAACGCAGAGCGTTTTTACGACGAAGGCGAAGACGTCTGGCCAAAGCGCTACGCCATTTGGGGGCGGCTGGTCGCGGCACAGCCGAATCAGGTGGGCCACGTGATCATTGACAGCAAATCCATCAACCTTTTCATGCCCTCGGTATTTCCTCCGATAACAGCTGAGAGCATAGAGGAGCTCGCCTCAAAGATGGATTTGGATCCTGCTGCTCTGCGCGCGACCGTCGACGAATTCAACAGCGCTTGTGTTGGCGGAGATTTTCACCCCACGGAACTGGACGGCCTCTCAACGGAAGGCCTTACACCTGCCAAAACCAACTGGGCACGCCCGCTCGATAGCCCTCCCTACTACGGATACAGCCTGCGTACCGGCGTGACGTTCACTTACCTCGGTTTGAAAGTTGATGGAAACGCGAAGGTTCAAAGCACACAAGGCCCGCTCGACAATCTTTGGGCTGCGGGCGAGATCATGGCCGGATCAATCCTGGGCGAAGGTTATCTGGCTGGTTTTGGTATGACCATCGGGACCGTATTCGGCCGTATTGCTGGTGAGGAGGCAGCAGGTTATGCAACCCATTGAAGTGGTAAATCTTCAGACGCATGTGGAACCTGGACGAAGCCAGGCCGTTGAGGAGGCACGTCGCCAGTTTCAAATATGCAACGCGTGTCGATACTGCGAAAGCTATTGCTCAGTTTTCCCTGCCCTGCATCGGCAACGTGAACTGGAGGATGGCGAACTTCAGCAGCTGGCGAACCTTTGCCACAACTGCCGTGCTTGTCACTATGCATGTCAGTACACGGCACCTCACGAGTTTGCATTGAATGTCCCGGCCGCTCTTGCCGAAGTACGCCAACAGGTCTGGCAGGAAAACGCATCGCCAAAATGGCTGGCCCGCCTGTTTCACCGCAGTGGAGCAGCAATCGCAGCCGTTACCTCACTGGCTTTCGCACTTCTGCTTTGGCTTGCACAAGGGCTTTCGGGTGGTGATGGCGTGGGTTTCTACGCCGTAGTGCCGCATAACATCATGGTGGCACTGTTCCTTCCGGCGTTTATTTTGCCGCTGATCTCTGTGGCTGTCGGACTTCGGCGATACTGGCGAAGCATTGGTGGTACCAGAATCACCCTACGGCACCTCCACGCTGCCATGGGCGCGGTTTCAACAATGAAAAATCTGGCGGCAGGCCATGGCGATGGTTGCAATTTTGAAGATGAAGATCGTTTTTCACATAAACGCCGTCTTTATCATCAGGCAACCATGTATGGTTTTTTGCTTTGCTTCGCAGCGACCAGCGCTGGAACAATCCTGCATTACGCGCTGAACCTACCTGCTCCCTACAACCTGTTTTCAGTTCCCAAGCTACTGGGGTTAAGTGGCGGCATTCTACTCTGCATCGGTACTCTCGGTCTGGCTTACCTGAAAACGAAAGCAGACCCGAATTTATCGGCTCAACGGGTCTGGGGCGGAGAAATGGGCTTTATTCTTCTGCTATTCAGCGTAAGCAGCACCGGGCTGTTGCTATACGCCTTCGCCAACGGTGACTGGTTACCCGAGCTGCTGGCGCTGCATTTGGGTACCGTGCTTGCCTTCTTTGTACTCATTCCGTTTTCAAAAATGGTGCATGGGTTCTACAGGCTGGCCGCCCTGATCAGAGACGAGCAGATGAAAGCTGATGGTTAACGAAAGGAATACGTCCATGTCCCGTGCAGAGCACGCCTATCAAATGCTGCGGCAAGCCATTACCCAGGGAAGCCTCAAACCGGGTGGGCGTATTCTTGAGGCTGAACTGGCGAGTTCGTTTGGAATAAGTCGGACGCCCGTTCGAGAAGCATTGAAGCGCCTCGAATCAGAGGGATTGATCTGCACCGCCCCGCGCCGGGGTATGGTCGTTGCCCGACTGGATTTACAGGCGATTATGGAGCTTTACCAGATGCGAGAGGTGCTTGAAGGCACCGCTGCGCGTCTGGCTGCTCAACAGTGTTCAGACGCGGAAATATACAACCTCCGTGAATTACTGGACCAGGAACTTAGTGCACAACAAGATCCAGCTGAGCAGGCGGTTAAAAACCGGGCATTTCACAACGCGATCTACCTCGCTGCCAATAATCGCTATCTGCTCAAATCCCTGAACAGTTTGAGAGATGCCCTGGCCTTGCTCGGACCAACCACATACACGCTGCACAGCAGACCTAAAATCGCGCTGTCAGAACATGCCGCTATCGTTCAGGCCATTGAAAACCGGGATTGTGCCGCCGCGGAGAAGGCTGCGAGAGAACATATACGATCTGCGCAAAAGGCTCGCATTCGGCTGGAAAACGGGCAGCGTAACAACTGCGCCATTGCTGGTAGAGACACGGCCATCGGATGACAGGTAGATGACAGGTTCCTTCATTAGGGTGTGATATCCGGAAGATTTGACGTCCGGCAACAAAAACACCAATTCAAAAGGGGACCTTGATGTCAAAAACAAAAACCACCAATTGGATAGGCACGGGACTTATTGCAGCTCTGACTGTGGGCCAAGCCATGGCCGCTGACACAGACAACACATACCAATTAAAAACCAAAAGTCGACTCGTTCATTTCGATCGGGAGTTCGAGGATCCGGAAAAAGATCGAACCCAGTCAGCGTTTGCAATCACAGCAGACTGGACTACCCCGGCGTATGGTGACTGGATCGGATTTGGGGTCTCACCCTACTTTGTCGAGGATCTTCACTCCGGGGGACTGGTCCGCGAAGACGTATTGACCGTCAAGGATGGTAAAAATCAGGGCTTTGCCATACTGGGACAGGCGTTTGTATCGCTTACGCCGTTGGACACACTGGCTATCCGGATTGGTCGGCAAATCCACAAGTCGATGTTGCTTAACAGCTCCGGAAGTCGCGCGGTTCCAAACACCTTTCAGGGTTTAAACACCCAGTTCCGTATCACCGATCACCTTTCCTTATACGGTGCCGTTTATGACAAATGGTCGCCACGCTCCAACGACAGCTTTGAAGGTTTCGCCACGGACCAGTCTCTCGAAGGTGACATCGACTATGTTTCAGTCGTTGGCTTTGGCTATAGCCTGGATTCGTTCCGCGCCGAAGTGGAATACCTCGATGCAAAAGATTATCTGAGCAAGTTTGGATTGAGAGTCAGTAACCGGATAGATTTTGACAGCTCTAGTCTGAAACTGACCGCCGGGCTCTTTACCTCTTCCGACAGCGGCTCTCTCTTTGTTACCGGTGCTGAAGGCGGCGATTTGGATGATGAGGATGCACCTGGCAGCGCTGCCGGAGTGACGAAAAGCGAAAACAATGGGCTCGGAGCCTATATTGAAGCGCAGTGGGCCGTTAACAACCTAGAGTTGACGGCCGCTGTGTCGAAATTCGACGACCCCTGGATCGAAGATAACTTCTCTGGTGATCATGGAAGCAACCCATTCCCTACCCGTTCTCGCGTTGGGCCAGATGTAACCAACAGCAATGAAACCGCAGCGAAGTTAGCCCTCAAGTACGATTGGAAAGACCACGTCCCGGGTCTGCAAACCACCGTGGCGGCAGGCCACGGATGGGGCGCCGAAAACTCGGTAAGCGAGTCTCTGGGAACCGCTGACGAAGATTGGCGCGAGGTCGTTGTTGGCTACAAGTTCCAGGCGATAAAGGGACTGAAATTCAAAGCCATCTGGCATGACTACCGTTCCGACGAAGTTGGTAGCGTTGACGGTGTCAAACCAGACCAGACCGACATTCGCGTGTACCTCGATTATTCCTACGCATTTGATCTCTGACTCCCCCACCCGCTCAAACAGCGGCCAGAGCGCCGCTGTTTGACGACTTTGACTGGCCTCTCCCTCCTGATTTTCCCGACAAGGACTCCCCAACCTGACCGATGACAGGTTGATGACAGCTTGGCTCTTTAAATTGATCTTACTGCGCGAGCTAATGCGCCTCCTCTTGAACTGATCAATTAGTCAGCCACAGCCATCAGGAGCGATAACGATGCCTGTAAAAAAAACAATAGCCACACCCGAATTAACGATGCTCGTTCCGCCGGGCATTACGCATTGCAGCATTGTCCAGTTCTCGACCTCCAATTCGGACGGGGCAGAACAATCCGATGAGCTCGAACACGTTGCGATTTTGAGTACGAACTGATTGCCATTTACCGGTAGCGATAATCCACACGGCACCAGGCTACCGGTCTTTCTATTCCCTTCAGGCTCCGAAGTTCAGCAAATCTTGCAGACGAAAGCCCATTCCAGACAGGAGAAAAATAATGCCAACTCAAACTGCGATCCCCTGCACGATGATGCGGGGAGGTACTTCCCGAGGCCCCTATTTCCTGGCAAGCGATCTGCCGGACGACAGTGCAACCCGAGACAAGGTAATCCTTGCAGCGATGGGATCAGGGAACGCTCTTCAGATCAATGGTATTGGCGGCGGTTCCAGCCTGACAAGCAAGGTGGCAATTGTCTCGCAATCTCGTCACCCGGATGCCGATGTCGACTTTCTGTTTGCACAGGTTTCTGTTGAGGAATCTGTCGTTGATACATCGCCATCCTGTGGAAATATTCTGTCCGGGGTCGGGCCTTTTGCGATAGAAAAGGGACTGGTGCCCGCAGATCTCGAAGAAACGCTGGTCCGCGTACGGAATATCAACACCAACTCTTTCATCGAGGCTGTTGTAAAAACGCCTAACGGTGTCGTCGAGTATGACGGTGAAGCGTCCATCGATGGAGTCGAAGGCACAGCGGCGCCCATCTTGCTCAATTTCCTCAATGTCGCAGGAAGCAAAACAGGGCAACTTCTGCCCACCGGTAAGCTAAGAGACCGAATTGATGGTATCGAGGTGACCTGCATCGATGCGGCCGTGCCTATGGTACTCATCTCTGCATCCTCACTGGGCAAGCGCGGCGACGAATCCAAAGAAGAACTGGATGGTGATGCCGACCTCCTGCGTCGAATCGAGGTGATCCGACAGGAGGCGTCCTGGAAAATGGGCCTGGGGGATGCAACCGGAAAAGTCATTCCAAAAGTGGCCCTTTTATCCGGGCCTCGCCATGGTGGCACCGTTACCTCCCGTTACTTTGTCCCCCACAGCTGTCACGGTGCCCATGCGGTCACCGGCGCCATCTGCGTAGCCAGCGCAGTCGCCCTGCCCGGCACCATTACTGACGAATTGGTCGCCCGTCCAGAGGGAGAGAAACAGGTTATTCAAATCGAACACCCAAGCGGAAAGATCGATCTGGCCCTTGAAGTTAACTATACGATGGCCGGTCCTGAGATACAGCGAGCCGGCCTGATCCGCACCGCGCGCAAGCTATTTCAAGGGGATCTCTATGTGTCGTCCCATATCTGGTCCTATTCAAGAAATCAGGCCTGTTAACCAGCCTTCAAAACAATCAGACGAATACGCCAACCAATCCTGTTGATGACAGGTTTCTGACAGGTTCACGCCCTAACTTGGATACCAAGCCCGGTTGTGACTCTCAACAGAAACCGGCGCCAAAGACAAAAACAAAGCAATGCAGAACAGAGAGGATAATTATGCGCCAGTTAACAAAAAACCTACCTTTGATCAAAGCACTGAAAGGAATCACTTTCATCGCTGCCATTTCATTGAGCCTCAGCACTGCAACAACGGTGCAAGCCAGTGTGGATTTTGCAGGCGAAAGGGTTGAATGGGTTGTGCCATTTAAAGAAGGAGGCGGTTCCGACACCTGGGCTCGCTTTTTCGCACCTCTGATCTCAGAGAACTTGCCAGGTCAGCCTCCGGTCGTCGTGAAAAACATCCCCGGGGGTGGATCCACAAGGGGCGCCAATTATTTCGCTCGCCGCGCCGAGGCATCAGGCCTTGAGGTTCTGGGCACTTCGGGCTCAACCCAGTTTCCTTTTCTGTTGGGTGATCGCCGGGTGAACTACGACTACCAGAACTGGACCCCTGTGCTGGCCTCACCCACTGGCGGTGTGTTCTATGTGAGCCCGGAACTGGGAATCGATTCTGCAGAAGACCTGGTTAAACTTCGCGGCGAATCGATTAAGTATGCCAGCCAGGGCGCCACTTCCCTGGACCTTGTCCCCCTTCTCGCTCTTAAGATTCTGGATATTGATGTTCACGCGATCTTCGGCATGAAAGGCCGTGGTGCTGGTCGGCTAGCATTTGAACGAGGTGAGGTAAACGTTGATTACCAGACAACCTCTGCTTATCTGCAGAAAGTAGCTCCCCTGGTTGAGGAAGGCAAAGCAGTACCAATCATGACCTGGGGCGTTCTGGATGAAGACGGCAACCTGCAAAGGGATCCCACGTTTCCGGACCTCCCCCATTTTGCCGAAGTCTACGAAATGATCCACGGAACGAAGCCGGAAGGTACCGCTTTCAGGGTCTGGAAAGCATTCTTTGTGGCCGGTTTTGCTGCTCAGAAAGGAATATTCCTGCCACGCGATACCGATCCAGAAGTGATTGATGCCTGGGCCAAGGCGGTTGAGGCGACTGTAGCCTCTGAGAAGTTTCAGAACCGTGCCAAGGCGGTTCTGGGAAATTACCCGCAAGCCGTGCAAGGGAAAGCCGTCAAGGCCTTTCAGGTTGCGCTGGACATCGACGACTCTGAGCGCGCGTGGGTTCGCGATTGGCTCAGCTCCCGTTATCACGTCCAATTCTAACGGACCCTTCAGCCTTCGTCACAGAGGCGGGCTCCCTCCAAGGAGCGCGCCTCGCGAACGCAACATTGAGGTAAGCAACCATGATTGACGTCTTCCTGGCTGCTCTGGCAACGGCTACTACCGGCTCCCATCTTTTGTATCTTGCTGGTGGTGTTGCACTGGGGCTCGCTATTGGCATTTTCCCCGGGTTAGGAGGCATTGCGGGACTCTCGCTACTTCTTCCTTTCCTTTATGGCATGGAGCCAACCACCGCTCTTGCAATGCTGATCGGTCTGGTTGCTGTGATCCCGACATCCGACACCTTTACTTCCGTACTGATGGGGATACCGGGTTCCAGCGGCTCCCAAGCAACCGTTCTTGACGGCTTCCCGTTGGCGAAGCGCGGAGAAGCTGCCCGGGCACTGGCGGCCGCGTTTTCCTCTTCGCTTTTCGGAGGGATTTTCGGTGCCCTGGTACTTACAGGCTTTGTTCTTATTGCTCGCCCTGTGATTCTCGCGTTCGGCTCAGCCGAGTTATTCATGCTGACGTTGCTGGGTTTGAGCATGGTTGGCGTACTCGCTGGTAACAGCCTGCTCAAGGGGCTGGGTGCCTGCGGAATTGGCTTGCTGCTCGGGAGTGTTGGCAGCGCACCGGCCACCGGCGAGTACCGCATGACGTTCGGCAACTTCTATCTGATGGATGGCTTGCCTCTGGTCGTCGTCGGCCTGGGTATCTTTGCGTTGCCCGAAATTGTCGATCTGCTGCGACAGAATCGCGCCATCTCAGAAGCTTCGGTACTTGGCAAGGGTTGGCTGTCAGGCATTCGGGATCTGATACAGAACAAATGGCTCGCGTTACGATGTGCCGTCTTGGGGTGCGTCGTTGGCGCTCTTCCCGGCCTTGGTGGAAGTGTGGTTGACTGGATTTCATACGGTCACGCGGTGCAAACCACCAAGAACAAGGACAATTTTGGAAATGGTGATGTTCGCGGTGTGATAGCGCCGGAATCTTCGAACAATGCAAAGGAAGGTGGTGCGTTAATCCCGACGCTGTTATTCGGTATCCCCGGGTCGGGCAGTATGGCCGTGTTCCTGGGTGGGATGGTGCTTATTGGTATTGAGCCCGGTCCCTCCATGGTCACCTCAAATCTCGACATCACTTACACCATCGTGTGGTCCTTGGCCCTGGCAAATCTGCTGGGCGCAGGTGCATGCCTGCTCCTTTCGAAATGGGTAGCGAGAGTTACTACGATACCTTACGCCCTGATGGCGCCATTCATGATCGCAATTATCTGCTTCGCCGCTTTTCAGGCGACACGTGATCTGAATGACCTTGTGGCACTGGTAGGAATTGGAACACTTGGCGTTTTGATGAAGCGCTTCGGTTGGCCCCGGCCGGCATTCCTGATTGGGTTCGTATTGGCCAGTGGTATGGAAACCTATCTCTATCAAGCAGTGCAGTTTGACGGCTGGGGATTCCTGACCAAGCCCGGCGTGCTTGTCATCGGTGCTCTTACCCTGATCTCCATATACTTCGCTGCGCGCCATGCTTCCGGGGCGTCGAAGAACGAAGCGGGCAAGAGCGAAGATGAGGAGCGTACCCGTTCCCAACGACTGCCGGCCACGAATCTACAACCACAGGCTCTGTTTGCCGCGGGCGTGTTCATTACGTTCGGTTATGGCCTTTACGACTCTTTCCAACAATCGTTTCTTGGTAGCGTATTCACCGCGTCTCTGTGCGCTGTCATGCTGGTGATAAGTGGCGCCGTGCTGTTCAAGCTTGCGACAGGCCGCGTGAATGATCCGGTCAACTATGACAATGAAGTCATAGAGGGGCACATCGGAGACCAGGGTATCGCAAGCCTGTTTCACTACCTCTACTGGATTATAGGGTTGGTGATTAGCTGCTACCTGCTCGGATTCTTGATATCAATCATCGGATTTTTTGTCACCTTCCTGCTGGTGAAAGCCAGAACCTCATTGATGAGGACTGCCGTTCTGACATCCACAATCGTGGTATTCATGGCTAGCCTGGCACACGTCCTGGTGTTGGATCTGCCACAAGGACTCCTGCAAAGCGCTGTTGAATTGCCTTGGCCACTGGGCTGAAAGCTTTGCAAAAATACGTTGAATCCAGAGGTAAAGAGCAACATGTCAGTACCAAAATCGCTCCTTATGCCGCTGTCCAGCAGCGGCCAGGAAAGAGAACGGATGCTCAGTGCTTTATCAGTGACAGCCCACTTCAGCGCTCGTCTGGAAGTACTTCACGCAACCTTGAACCCGCGCCAGTTTATCCCGGATGAGGTCGTTGCAAGGCGCATGCCTCAGAATTTGCTGCATGAACTGGAAACACTGGCCAAAAAGTATTCGGTAACCGAAGCGTCCGAGCTCAAAAAACTGTTCCTGTCGTTATGCGGGGAATATCGCATCCAGCACAGTGAACGTTTCTCCCAGGACGGCCCGTCAGCTTACTGGCAGGAGATAAATGGCCTAAGAAGTGAGCTTGTGGGTGAACGGGGCAAAGTCAGCGATCTGATTATTGTTCCTCAACCCAAGTCCGGGAACCCGACCTCAACATTCGAGGCCGCCATCATGCACAGTGGCAAGCCCGTGCTGTTGGTTCCTCGTACCTTGACGACTTTTTCCGCAGATCGCGTTCTGATCGCATGGAATGGCAGTACTGAAAGCGCGCGCGCTGTAACAAGCGCGCTGTCAGTACTGAAGCAAGCGAAAGAAGTTGTGGTTGGGTGCAGTAATCGCTCCGCTTTCCGTGAACCGGGTATTGATAAACTGGTTCATTATCTCGCCCATCATGGGGTAACGGCTGTCGGCAAGCGTTTCGATAGCCGTCGTTGCTCTGCCGGTGAAGGTCTTTTGCGTCTCTCAGAATCTGTTGGGTGTGATCTTATCGTTATGGGTGCCTTTACCCACCGAAGGGTTCACGAGCAGATCTTCGGCGGGGTGACCCGACACATGGTTGGTTATGCGAAGGTGCCAGTCTGGATGATGCATTAAAGAGTGAGTGAAAGGGCCCACACCAGGTCCTTCCATGAACACACCGATTACGGCGCCGATGATGCCTGGTCGTATTGACGTCGATCACTGGTTCGGCTGCCCGATAAAGCGGCTGGTTTCGACCAGCCGTTCGCCGCCGGCGTTGACGGAGTCCAGATGAAACGCCATATCAGTCACGCCACGATCAACTGCCTCCGGTACCGCAGTCACCGATACTGGAATTTCACGCCATTCGCCCGCACCCACGACGATGTTCTGAGGTCCGATCAGGCTCAGTCCGTCCATGCCACTGACACGTAACTGGAAGGTCTGACTATCCTGACTTTTGTTGAGCACTTTCAGAATATAGCTGTTCTCAATATTCCCCTGTCCATCGAACCGGAACAGTCCCCTGTCTTTGACCACGTCAAACTCGACCATGGGCCTGGCCATCATCGCCAAGGAGAAGATGGCAATAAACGACACCAGCAGAGCGCCGTATCCCAGTAACCTTGGGCGTAGGATTCTCAGTCGTCCGCCTTCAAGTTCCCTCTCACTGGTATAACGGATAAGGCCCGGAGCGTAGTCCATTTTGTCCATGATGGAATCGCAGGCATCAATACAGGCCGCGCACCCGATGCATTCCATCTGCAGGCCATCGCGGATATCGATGCCGGTTGGGCAGACCTGAACGCACATCTGGCAATCGATGCAATCACCGAGGCCTTCAGCCTTATAATCCGAGCCAGCTTTGCGGCCACCCCGGCTCTCCCCCCTCTGGGCATCGTAGCTGATGACCAGGGAATCCCTGTCCAGCATGGAGGACTGAAAGCGCCCATAAGGACACATGTGCAGGCAGACTTTTTCGCGAAGCCAGCCGGCATTGAGGTAGGTGGCGGCGGTAAAGAAGAACACCCAGAATGCGGCCATGCCAGTGACCTGCAGGGTGAACAGATCCGAAACCAGTTCCCGGATGGGGGCAAAGTAGCCAACGAACGTCACTGCCGTTGCCAAGCTGATTACCAGCCACATTCCGTGCTTTAACGCCCGCTTGTGGATCTTCGACAGTGACAAGGGCGCCTTGTCCAGATTTTTGCGTTGGTTTCGGTCACCTTCTGCCACCCTTTCGGCCCACATGAATACCCACATCCAGACACTTTGTGGACAGGTGTAGCCACACCATACGCGACCGGCAACGACCGTTATGAAGAACAGTCCGAAGGCGCAAATGAGCAGGATAGCGGACAGAAGTATCAGGTCCTGGGGCCAGAAGGTGCTGCCAAAGATATGAAACTGTTTTTCGGACAAATCCCACAACACCGCCTGCCGGTCGCCCCAGGACAACCACACGGTACCGAAAAACAGGGTAAACAGAAGTGTTCCGCCGGCAATTCTCAAGCGTCTGAAAAAGCCCTGGAACTTACGGGTGTGGATTTTGCCGTTGTCATCAGGCCCTACGGCAAGGTTACGGACAGGAATGGCGTTACTCAACGGATACTCTCCCCGACAATCATTGGACTGTCAGGGAGAGTAATGCTCAGCACCCAATGGGCACAGGCTCAATTAATATAATCTTGATGGGTACAGATATGCAGGCACAGTCAGACGTTTCTACTCGTTGTGCAGTAAACCGGGTAATTGCCGGAGAGCGTCCATTCGGGATTCGTTCCAGGGATGGGCGAAGCTTATTCTCAGGCAGTTTTCGAACTGGCCAGAGACCGAAAACAGCGGGCCCGGCGTGATGATGATGCCGTGCTTCAGGGCATTCGGGTATGCCGCCAGTGTGTCGACCGTCTCCGACAACTCCACCCAGACGGTGAGGCCACCTTGCGGGGTACTGACCCGTACCTCCCCGGGCCAGGTATGGAGCGACGCAATCAATCTGTCCCTGTTAACCCTCAGTTCATGGCGCTGACGGCGAAGGTGGGAGGTGAAACTGCCATCGGCCATGTAGTCCGCCACGCCCTGCTGGAGGTACCGGCTGCTGGCCAGTTGGGTAACCAGCTTCAGGTGAAGGATCTTGTCGTGCCAACGCGCACCGGATATCCAGCCAAGTCGCAAATCCCGGGACAGGGATTTGGAGAAAGAGCTGCACAGGATAACCCGATCCTCAACATCCATGGCCTTCAGCGGATCAGGAGAACGACCAAGTGCCGTATCTCCATAGATATCGTCTTCGATCACCGCGAGGTCATGCCGTTCCGCCAACGAAAGCAGGCGATTTTTGGCTGACTCCGGCATCAACGCACCTCCCGGTGTCGAAAACGAAGGCGATACAATACAGGCTCTTACCTTCCAACGCTCAAGTACTTCCTCAAGGCTGTCCATGTCCATGCCCGTCTCCATGGACGTGGGCACTTCCACCACTTTAAGGCCAAGCTGTTCCAGAAGTTGCAAGGCACCATAAAATCCCGGGGATTCGACAGCGACCACATCCCCACGCTCACAGGATGCCATCAGCGCCAGGAACAGGGCATGTTGGCAACCTGAGGTGATGCAAAGCTGTTCCGGTGAGGCAGTCCACCCTCGCCTGGCATGATGGAGCGCCAACTGCTCCCGCAAGCCGTCAAACCCTGCAGGCTTATCGTAATACTGGAAGTCTTCGCCCTTCTGGCGTCTCAGTGCCCGGCCTATCGAACGGTTCAGAGTCACTATGCCTGGCGGAAGGTCGCCACTGTGAAGGTCCGGCAGTAAATCAAACGCCGCACTACGGCCCATGATATCCAGCAGCAGATCGCTGACATTTACCGGGCGTGGGGCTTCTATCCGGGCACGACTAACCGGCTTCTTCACTTCATCCGGCCGCAAGGAAACAAAATAGCCAGCTTTAGGGCGAGCCTCGATCAGGCCCTGGGTCTCCAGTCGCTGCAGGGCGTGCTGAACCGTTGCCTTGGACAATTTCTGTTCGGCACACAGTGTTCGGATCGAAGGAAGGCGCTCTCCCAACCGCCAGCGCTGCTCCAGGATTCCCTTCAATAACCAGCCTTCCAGTTGCTGATAGCGGTACTCGTCAGTCATTTATGGCCCTTACCCTGTCCTGATGCATCGGCAACTTCATACACCTGCACCTATTTGTAAAGCCTTCATCAAAAGCCGGTTTCGACCCGTCTTTATACGGAAGATGAGTTGCTCATTGCTATCGCCGAACTAAACTAAAATCAACTCAACAGACAGATCAAGCCGTCCTGTCAGAACACAAAAAGGCCGGAGGCTTGATCGCATGAAACTGCAAAAGCTACTGCAGATCGCCTGCTTACCAATACTTTTCGGAACCGCCCTGACCTCAGATGAAGCATTTTCGGCCGAGGCCGATGGCAAGACCTTTCCCGATCGTGGAATGATCCAGCTGGGGGCCTTGTTTGTCTTCGACTCAGACACGACAGTCTCCGCGAGCGGCGCAACAGCTGGCATTGGCACAACCATTGACTTCGCGAATGATCTTGATGGAGATTCCACCATTACCACACCGTCATTCGAGACCTATTATCGCTTCAATAGCCGGCACCGGCTGGAGCTGGCAGCTTTCCAGCTTGAACGTGATGGCAGCCGAGTGATCACGCGGGAAATCACCTTTCGGGATCGGACGTTCTCCCGCAGTGTCGAGATCGACAGCTCTATTAATAACGATATCTACAAACTTGCGTACGCCTACAGTTTTTATCATGTAGATAGAGTGGAGCTGGCGGTATCTGCGGGTTTCAACGTACTGGACTATGAGGTTCGGCTGGCCTCATCTGCGGGAGATTTCGTGGAAACGGCGTCGACCACCGCGCCCATGCCGGTTTTCGGTTTCAGGATGGATTACGCGGTAACACCACGCTTAACGGCCCGATTCCGAACTGACAGCTTCTACTTCGACTTCGAAGACAAAATCCGTGGCTCCCTGCTCGAACTTCAGGTTGGCGCCGAGTACCGCTTGATGCGGAATTTCGCGCTGGGTGCCTCACTATCACGATTGGCCATTGCGGTTGACGTAGATGACGACGATTTCGATGGACGTGTGGACGACCTCTACCGGGGCGCACGGATATACGGATCGTTTTACTTCTAGTGGGCCGGACTGTTTCCCGTTAGGTTGATCGTGCCAACCCAACCCGCTCAAGCGAGCCTCGATGGCCGCAGCGGAGCCCTCATCGCTTTTAAATGAGTTCAGCCCCTAGATTTGATGGAGGTCATGACGGGGCAATGTCACTTGATTCAATCTAAAAAGAAGTCGAGTAATCGTTGGACGCAGTCGTGTCTCAGGGAGAATTCGCCGGTTTCTTAGCCTTTGAGTGACTCAAGGGTTCGAGCTGACGAAAACACCAGCAAACGACAAAGGACTTCGTGATGAAAAGGCTTCTCCCAGCCCTGCTCCTGTTATCCTTGTTTGCGGTCGCTGCCGAGTCGTCGCCTGGTGGCGCGGAGCTCGTCGATGGTATGGAAAACACCCTCTGGGGCGATTCCAATCATGGCCGTTTTACCATGCGCATCGAAACCGAATACTGGACGCGGGAGCTGGACCTGGAAGCCTGGATGGATCGGCCAGAGAACACTCTGATCCGCATCCACGCGCCCAAGAAAGAAGCCGGCATCGGCTCGCTGCGCATCAAGGCTGCCATGTGGAACTACCTGCCCAAGGTGGATCGCACCATCAAGATCCCGCCCTCGATGATGCTCCAGCCCTGGATGGGCTCCAACTTCAGCAATGACGACCTGGTCAAGGAGAGTTCGTTCGTCAACGACTACAGCCACGAAATCACCGGCAGCGAAGAGCAGGACGGGGTGACCGTCTACCACGTGCGCTCTACTCCCAAGCCGGACGCGCCGGTCGTGTGGAGCCGTTTGGAATTCAAAATCCGCGAGGACCATATACCCGTAGCCGTGACTTACTTCGGCGAGCGGGATCAGGCGGTCAAGGAAATGACCTACAGCGCCATCGAGACCGTAGGCGGGCGCCGCATTCCCACCCGCTGGACCATGGTGGAGACCGACGACGCCAAATCCCGCACCGTGATCGAGATCGAGTCCATCGAGTTTAACGTGCCCCTGGAGGACGACCTCTTCTCCCTGCGCCGCCTGCGCAATCCACAGTGAGGACACGTCATGGCGATTGTGAATGTGGAAAAAACCTCGCGCATCTACCGTCAGGACAGCGTGGCGGTCAAAGCGCTTGATGACGTTTCCGTGGCGATCGAGGCCGGCGAATTCACTACCCTGGTGGGGCCGTCCGGTTCCGGCAAGACCACCCTGCTCAACCAGATCGGTGCCCTGGATGAACCCACCTCCGGCCGCATCCAGATCGATGGCCAGGAGATTACCGGCCTCAACCGCAGGAAGCGTACCGCGTTGCGATTGTGGAAGATCGGTTTCGTGTTCCAGGAATACAACCTGATCGGCGTGCTTTCGGCCCAGGAAAACGTGGAATACGTGTTGATGCTGCGCGGCGTGCCGTTCCGCGAGCGACGCGAAAAGGCTCGGCAGATATTGGCAGAGGTCGGTCTGGAGGGGATGGAAGGTCGTCTGCCCAACGAACTGTCTGGAGGCCAGCAGCAGCGGGTGGCGGTGGCCCGGGCCATTGTCAGCCAGCCGGCCATTGTTCTGGCCGACGAGCCCACCGCCAACCTCGACTCCAGAACCGGCGCCGCCCTGCTGGACATGATGAGGCGGATGAATGACGAGCACGGCGTTACCTTTGTCTTCTCGACCCATGATCCCATGGTGATGGAGCGGGCCCGCCGGGTGGTGCACCTCAAGGACGGGCGCATCGAACGCGAGGAGCACCGGTCATGATGGCCTGGCTGCGATTGGCCCTGGGCAACCTGCGCGCCAACCGCCGCCGCACCGGCATCACCCTGCTCTCCCTGACCGTCGGCGTGGCCGGGCTGGTGTTCCTGTGGGCCTTTATCGACGGCATCAATGCCCAGATGATCAACAACATGACCGGCTACGTGACCGGCGACCTTAAGGTGCACAAGCGCGGCTTCCACGACGAGCGGGAAATGAACATCGCTCTCCCGCAGCAATGGCAGCTGACAGAGGCTGTCGCCGATCTCCCCGGCGTGGACGCCGCCACGCCCCGGGTCACCGGCCACGCGCTGGCCAGTCTCGCCGACCAGTCCCGGGCCCTGCAGGTAATGGGGGTGGCGCCCGAGCAGGAGCGCTCCGTCACGCGGCTGGACCGATCCATCGTCCAGGGCCGCTATCTGCAATCCGGTAACGAAATCGTCCTTGGCACGGGCGCCGCCCGGGCACTGGAGGTGGCCCTGGACGACGAACTGGCCCTGGTGGTGCAGGCAGCGGACGGTTCCATTGGCGCCGACCGCTTCCGGGTGGTGGGTCTGTTTGAAACCGGCGTGAAACGCATAGACGGCGGTGTGGCCCAGATCCCTCTTGATGCAGCCCAGTCCCTGTATGCCTTTTGGGGCCGGGTAACGGAGGTCGCCGCCCGGGTGGACGACCCCGACCTCCTTAAGGGTGTCGTGGCAACCCTGGAGACACAGTTGGGCGAGCGTGGTGTGGAAGTCCTCGACTGGCCCGCCCTGATGCCGTCGCTGATGCAAATGGTCGATTTTCACAACGCGGTGACCTACATCGTTATCTTCGTGGTGTTTGTGGTTGTGGCGGCCGGTATCGTCAACACCATCCTGATGTCTGTGATGGAGCGCGGCCGGGAGTTCGGGGTGATGATGGCTTTGGGCACCTCCGGGTCGCGGATTGTGCAACTGGTGCTGATGGAAACCACCCTGCTGGCCCTGGTGGGCTATGCCCTTGGCCTGCTCCTGGGCCTGGCCGTGACCACCTATTACGCCAGCCACGGCCTCGACTTCACCGCCTACATCCAGGCCATGGACACCATGCCGGGGCTGAGCGGTATCGTTTATCCCACCACCAGTCCCGTCCGTTGGCTGATCATTGGCGTGGTGGTGATCATTGTGGCCCTACTGGCCGCCGTTGTGCCGGCCTGGATTGCCAGCCGTCATACGCCCCTGGAAGCCATGGATGCCCATCGCAGCGCCAGCAACCGTCTGCGCCGCGTCCATGCCGAGGTCACCGCCAACAATCGTCTCCTGATTTTTGCCCAGATGGCGCTGCGCTCGGTGTTCCGCAACCCGCGCCGTTCCCTGATCACCGCGTCGGCTACCGCGTTCGGGCTCGCCGCCTATCTGTTCCTGTACGGTTTCACCGATGGTTTCTTCGAGCAGATGATCCGCAACTCCACCCAGCAGTTGAGTGGCCATGTGCAGGTGATGCAGCGGGGCCATGATGTCGACCTGTCCCCGGCCCTGCGTATCTCCGATACCGCCTCCCGCGTAAAGGCGCTGGTGCAGCAGCCCAACGTCGAAGCCGTCGCCCCGCGGGTGCACGTCAAGGCCATGGTTGCCAATCCCAAGACCAGCCGCCCGGTGGAGGTGGTGGGTGTGGATCCGGAGCGGGAACAACAGGTGACCCGATTGGCGAATTACATCGTTGAAGGCCATTACGTGGAGCCGGCCGGCGACGGCATCGTGATCGGCCAGAAACTGTCAGACGAACTGGACGCCCGTCTGGGCGACAAGCTGGTCGTCACCGTCCAGCAGGCCAGCGGAGACCTCGCCTCCAGCGCTTACCCGATTGCCGGCATCTACCGCACCGGTAGCGACCTGTTCGACAGTGAGTACGTCTTCACGAGCCTCACCAAGGCCCGGACTCTGCTCAGTTTCCAGCCGGACCAGGCCTCGCGTATCGCCCTTCGGTTGCAGGACCGCAGCCAAAGCACACCTCTGGCCCGGGACCTTAACCGCACCCTGCCTGATGATTTGGTGGCCCAGGACTGGGAAACCCTGTTACCCATAGTGATGCAAATGATCGACATGACCCGGATCGACTTTTACCTGATCCTGTCGGTGGTGTTCGTCGTGGTTGCGATCGGTGTCATGAACACCATGGTGATGTCGGTGATGGAGCGCACCCGTGAGCTGGGTGTGATGCTGGCGTTGGGAACGCGCGGCTCCCAGGTGGTGCTGACCATCCTCTTTGAGGCGCTGTTTCTGGCGCTACTGGGCATGGCCGCCGGCAGTGTGGTCGGAACACTGATCGTGGCCTGGTATAACCGCAGGGGGATCGACCTCTCGGCCGTCGCTCATTCATTTGAAGCCGTTCCCGGAGTCACGGACGTGATTTACCCGGTGCTCATCTTCGACCACGTCTGGCTGCCTGGTCTGCTGCTTTTCATCTGCTCCGTTCTGGTGGCCCTGTACCCGGCGCGACGGGCATCAAGACTGGATCCGGTGGAGGCGATTCGCCATGGTTAAGCGCACCTGCGCTGCAATCGCGGTGAGCCTGATGCTGGCGCCGCCCGCCGGGGCCGACTTCAGCCATTCCGGCTCCCTCAAGAACCTCACTGTGGGTTCGCGTTCGCTGGTGGACGACGATCCGTATGTGTCGAACCTCACCCGTCTGCGCCTGGAACCCCGCTATCGCCAGGGCGACTGGACCCTGGAGGCGGCCTACGATGTGGAACTGGTTACCGGCAGCTTCCTCGACAGCCCCGAATTCGCCCTGCTCAAGGACGCCCCGGATCCACGCTATTGGGACCTGCAGGGCGAGCTGACCGAATCCGGCGATCTTGTGGCCCGCCACCAGTTGTACCGGGGCACGGTGCAGTGGCGTTCACCGGCGGGGGATTGGCGTTTCGGACGGCAGCAGGTGAACTGGTCCACGGCGCTGATCTGGAACCCCATGGATATCCTCAACCCGGTGAGCCCCCTTCAACTGGAACCGGATGAGCGCATCGGCGTCGATGCCCTGCTCTGGGATATGCCCTGGGGCGCCCTGGGCCGGATCAGTGCCGTGCATGCCCCGCAACATGAGGACGACGAGGCCAGCACCGCCGCCCGGGTCAAGCGCTTCGTGGCCGGTGTGGATGCCAGTGTGATGGCCGGAACCTTCACGGATGTCACCAAGGCTGGTATCGGCGGCAGCGGTTCACTGGCCGGCACCGGCTGGCGCATGGAAGCGGTGTGGAGCGGGCCCGACGAGGAAGCCAGCTACTGGCAGGCGGTGGCGGATCTCAACTGGTCGTTCCGTAACGGTGTCAATCTTGCCCTGGAATACTTCTACAACGGCCGGCCCGCGCCCGATCCGGGACTGTCTTTCAGCCGCCTGGCCGCCGGGGAGCCCCAATACGCGGACCGCCACTACACCGGCCTCCTGGTTTGGCAGGACATCAATCCGTTCTGGCAGTACCGAGTGGTCGCGATCCGCAATGCCGACGACCACAGCTGGGTGTTTTATCCCCGCTCCACCTGGGCACTGCCGATACCCATGGAGGTGTATCTGACAGCGGGCGTGCAGCTGTTTGGCGGCAATGACAACAGTGAATACGGGGCCCTCAACAACCTGGGTTTGTTGGAAGCCCAGTGGTTTTTTTGATGGGCGGGCGAGGCTTTTTCGGGGGAAATTGCGCCACGTAAGCTGACTTGCCCTCTTGTTCCATGGACCTGCGATTGGAACACTAACCCTGTCAAACACGACAGGTGTACAACCCCATGAAGGAGGCGTGACGGTCATGAACATTGAGATTCCAATTGTCAGTGCTTTTGTTGACGGCAATTCTGGTGGGAATCCGGCGGGCATTGTTCTGAACGCAGACCGGTTCAGCGCAAGCCAAAAACAAAAGATTGCAGCCGCTGTCGGTTTGTCCGAAACGGCGTTTGTGTCTCCATCCGATTCAGCCGATCTAAAGCTGGAGTTCTTTACGCCAACGCAGCAGATCGCCCACTGCGGGCACGCGACCATCGCGACCTTCAGCTATCTGCGTCAAAACGGTTTGCTGGCAAACGATCAGTCATCCAAGGAGACGATTGATGGGAACAGATCAATCAAGATGGAAGGCGACGTTGCGTTCATGGAGCAAAAGGCGCCTGTCTATACGCCGCTCAGCGAACCTGATCTTCATTTGACTCTACAGGCACTGGGGTTAGCGCAATCAGATCTCATTGATGGCACCGAACCAACAATCGTGAACACGGGCAACAGCTTTGTACTGGTCGGCATTCGCGACGTCGAGACGATGAAAGCCCTTCAACCTGATTTTTCAATGATCGAGAGGCTGAGCAAGGCGCTGGATCTGATCGGGTTCTACGTTTTTTGCCTGGACGGCGTCGCTGATGGACGGGACGCCGGGACCCGGATGTTCGCCCCTCGGTATGGAATACGCGAGGAGTCCGCAACCGGCATGGCGGCTGGTCCTCTTGCGTGCTATCTGCACGATACACTTGGCGTAGAAAAAACGGAATTTGCCATAGAGCAGGGTCGCTGGATGCCCTCGCCCTCTCCCAGTGTGCTGACTGTGCGGCTCCAAATTGACCACAACGGCAGGATCCAAGGTCTATACGCCGGCGGAAGAGGTGCCGTGCGAGAGAAGAAAACCATCGTCATTTAACGCAGGCAGCCGATGTGAGTGCGTATTTTTTAGCGTTCGTTGTTCAAAATTTTTGCCTATTTTCTGAAAGGTGATGGCCCAACCTTTTGCCTACCGTCGCACAAAACCATCGGCTAGATTTATTGAACCAAGCCCACCTCGACATAACTCACTTAAAACGTCACAGGAGGCACGACCATGAGCAATCTCACCCGATCCCTGGCACTCGAATGCACCGTCGCCCCATCCTGTGGTGCCGTGGAGCTCTTGATTCAGCCCAGAGAAAAGGATCTCGGTGGGTTCTCCGTGCGACGGGTCCTGCCGACGAAGGAACGCCAGATGGTCGGCCCCTGGATTTTCTTTGACCACATGGGGCCAGCGCAGTTTAAAGCCGGTGACGGCATCAACGTACGACCTCACCCCCACATCAACCTGGCGACAGTGACTTATCTGTTCGAGGGTGAGATCCTCCACCGGGACTCTCTGGGTAACCTGCAGGCCATCAGGCCCGGCGACATTAATTTGATGGTGGCCGGCAAGGGTATCGTCCACTCCGAACGGGAGCGTCCCGAAGTAACCGCCTCTGATCATACATTGCACGGGCTTCAGCTCTGGCTGGCGTTGCCCGAGACGAAAGAGGAAATCGACCCCGCGTTCACGCACTATCCCAGCGAAATGATTCCGGCCAAGGAGGTCGACGGCGTTCCCGTACGGGTCATTATGGGCAGCGCTTATGGCCTGACCTCCCCCGTCGATGTCTTTGCAGACACCCTGTACATCGAAGCCCATTTGCAACAAGGGCAGACGCTCACCCTGCCCCACGCCGAGGAACGTGCCCTGTATGTCGCTCAAGGCTCGCTGGGCGCACGGGACGTCGACATTCCGCAATTTACTATGGCGGTTTTGGGGCCCGACCACGGTGTCCAAATCCTGGCGAAAGAAGAAACCCGAATTGCCCTGATAGGCGGCGAACCGTTCTCGCCCCGGCATATGGAATGGAACTTTGTGTCCAGCCGGGCGGAACGAATCGAACAGGCCAAATCGGACTGGAAGGCTGGTCGATTCCCGGTCGTTCCCGGCGACGAAACGGAATTTATTCCGTTGCCGGACTAGGCGCGGGCTTTCTCAACGCTGATGATATTGCCGGCACGCAGCTGCACTCGACTTTCTGAGGGCCAAGGTCAGGCCCTGCACCGGTCTTAGCAGCCGGTCTTCATGGGAGGCAAAAAGCATAATATATCTCCGGAGGGCACGGTTACCCGCGCAAACCTGTTGATTCAGTTTGATCCTCTGCTCGTTCGCCTAGCGGGGCCGACCATGGGCTACACTGAATAGGCGCAATCCATTTATCCTGCCTGGCTGCAAAGGGCCCAATGACCCCGCCTGGAAGGTGTTTGCAAAGCCTTTCCGTAAACAAAGGTGTCCTCAGTCAGATTGATCAGCTTGAAATAGCTAGAGAGAAAACCAATGCGTGTACTCAGGCCCCTGCTGCTTTTTATTGCATGCACTCTCGCACTCCTCAATGCCGCCATGGCGCAGGCGCCCTCGGAAACGAATGTAGCTCCAGTGAACTACCAGGCTCTGGCGAACCCTCAGATCTCGATTAAGGAACTCGCCCATCGCGTCGTGCCCATGACAAAAGAGCAGCTCAAACCCCTCGCGCTTGCCTGGCAAACTATTGTTCAAGCCGAAACCCTGAAAATCTCCGATGAGAAAGTCCGCCTGAATCTGAATCCGGAAGCGGCTACCAAGGAAGCTATTCAGGGCGTCATAGACATGGTGGAAGCACGAATGGAAGTGTTCGAGCGCTACTCACTGGTGGTGGATGCTTTCGAAAGTAAAGGTGGAGATCCTGCTCTGGTCACCGAATTACGTACCTACCGTGATTCGATTCTGTTCAATGAAACTGTCCTGGCAAATCCCCGCATCTTGTTTATGGCCATTCTTAACTGGGCGACCCGAAGTGATGGCGGAATATCCATACTGAAGGACCTAGGAATTGCCCTGATGGCTTTACTGGGGCTGCTGGCACTTGCCCGAACGGCTGGCGGAGCCGCCCGCAAATGGATTGGAAGGGTTCCAACCATCTCAAAGCTTCTGGAACGGTTTCTTGTTGGTGTGGTTTTCTGGCTGGTTCTTACGATTGGTATCCTGGTTGTCCTGGCCAGCCTCGGTGTCAGGATCGCGCCTCTTTTCGCAATGATTGGGGGCGCATCCTTTATTCTGGCGTTCGCGCTGCAGGATACACTGGGGAATCTCGCCAGTGGCATTATGATTATGGTTAACAATCCGTTCGACGAAGGCGACTACGTTCAGATTGGTGGTGTTTCGGGTACGGTCAAGTCTGTGAGCATCGTTGCAACAACGGTTGCCACCCCGGACAATCAAGTGATCATAATCCCCAATCAAAACGTGTGGGGGAATATAATTACCAATGTGACGGCCAGTACCACTCGACGGGTCGATCTGGTCTTCGGAATTTCCTACGAGGATTCCATTCCCAACGCGCTTGAGGTCATGGAGCGCGTTGTGAGAAACCATCCCGCGGTCCTGAGGGATCCCGAACCGGTCTTACGGGTTCACCAGCTCTCTGACAGTTCGGTTAACCTTGTCTGTCGCCCCTGGGTGAAAACAAAGGACTACTGGAACGTCTACTGGGATCTGACCCATCAGATGAAAGAGGCTTTCGATGCCGCCGGGATCTCGATACCCTACCCGCAGCGCGACATTCACATGAAAAGCTGAGCCTCTTCACGCCCCAAAGAAATCTCACAGGCGCCCGACGAATGCAAAACGCCGGGCGCTATTAATGAAAGTCGCTGGCGGGTCAGCGAGCTCCACTCGTTTCCTTTAGCTTGTCGACAATGCCCTGCAAGTTGAACGATCCGGGCTTCTGGCTCGGCGGATAGTCGATGAAGCTCTGAGAGAAACGGGCGGCGGCCGCCTGCATCGGAACCAGGATGAATGCATGATCCAGGAACCAGTCGTTGTAGGTGTTGGAGTTGTGTTGCGCCTTCTCGAACGGGTCGCGTCGGAGGTTGAAAAGCAACGGAACCCGCAGCTCAGTGAACGGCTCTCGCCAGACCTCGAATGCCACACCCCGGTTTTCAAAGAACACACCTTTCCAGTCTCCCAAACGGATGGCGACCACCTGACCGTCATCATTGAAGTACCAGAATTCCTTGCGAGGCGACGCGGCGATATCGTCGTTAATCGACTCGAAGCTGCCCGCCTTTGACAGATACTCGGTCAGGTCGTACCCGTCGAGGTGGTTTTTATACTCACGGCCGATAGCCTCATAGCCGTCGAGCAGGTCCTCCTTGAGATCGTCTTTACCGGCGACTGCGGCGAACGTGGGCATCCAGTCTTCATGGGCGACCAGACCGTTGATTGTGGTGCCCGCAGGGAATTTACCGGGCCAGCGTACAAAGGCGGGAACGCGGTAGGCGCCTTCCCAGTTCGAGTTTTTCTCACTGCGGAACGGCGTGGTGCCGGCATCTGGCCAGGTATTGTAATGAGGGCCGTTGTCCGTTGAATAGAACACGATCGTGTTATCGGCGATGCCAAGCTCGTCAAGATGATCGAGCAGTTCGCCGACTTGCATGTCGTGCTCAACCATTCCGTCATGGTACTCATTGCCGCTTGCGCCGCTAAGGCCCGTGTGTTCTTCCTTCACGTGTGTGCGGAAGTGCATGCGTGTGGCGTTCCACCACGCGAAAAAGGGCTTGCCTTCCTCGTGTTGCCGTTCGATAAAGTCCTTCGCGGCTTCCAGCGTCTCTTCGTCAATGGTTTCCATGCGTTTTTTGGTGAGCGGACCGGTGTTTTCTATGGTTTGCGTACCGTCATCGTTAGCCGTCGCTTTAATCACGCCGCGAGGCCCCCACTTCTCTCTGAACGTCTCGCCGCCCGGTAGCACGTAATCACCAGGATAATCGCGATGCTCCGGCTCTTCCTCGGCGTTCAGGTGGTAGAGGTTGCCGAAGAACTCGTCAAAACCGTGGTTGGTGGGAAGATGTTCATCCCGGTCCCCAAAGTGGTTCTTGCCAAATTGGCCGGTCGCATAGCCGAGTGATTTCATCACCGCCGCGATAGTAATGTCGGATTCCTGCCAGCCTTCCTGAGCGCCTGGCAATCCGACCTTGGTCATGCCGGTACGTACCGGAACGGTGCCACCGACGAAAGCGGCGCGGCCGGCAGTACAGGATTGCTGGCCGTAATAGTCTGTGAAGGCCACGCCTTCTTCAGCAATACGGTCTATGTTGGGTGTTTTGTAGGCCATCATGCCCCGGTTATTGTGACTGATGTTCCAGGTGCCAATGTCATCACCCCAGATGACGAGGATGTTCGGCTTATCGCCGCTCTCCTGAGCAAATACCCCGGCAGGGGCCAGCAGGCACCCCGTCAGTAGTAATAAGGTTGACGTCCTCATAGTTTCACTCTCCATGTTGATTGGGCGCTGGTAGGAACACTGCAATGCGCGGACTGTGATAATTCAGGTGGGCGGGCGATGCGGGCAATGCTGCGCCCAAAGACGCCGGGGCACATTGGGTGAGCCCCGGTGTACGTTCAGGGAAATGCGGTAACTCAGCAGGAAAGTTGCTTACGGCCATGCGATAGGCTCCATGCCCTTACGCGTCAGAGTTAATCAAACTCTGCAATTTCCATGACCATTACATCTTCAATCGCGGAAAACAGCTGCAAATAGAGTGGATGATTATTCGCACATTCAGTTTAGATCGCGAGACGATTTATTCCATATACGACCTGACTTCTCTTTCAGCCCACCTCGGCCCGGGTGATTCCGAGCTTACTGTTGATGGCATCTCGGATCTCCCGATACCGATCCGGTTCGTGGATCAAGATTTCCAGGTCATCCTCAGGAAAGATCTCTTTCAGTTTCCGCCTGGCGTCGTCTTTTGACACGATCGCAGGGAGCAGTTGCTCCAGGCAGCGCAACATAACCTCCGGGGAGACGGATGCCCCCGGTGAGGCGCCGAGCAGGGTCCCGTACGTTTTGTCACTGGATACAAGAATCTCGGTGCCCATCTGGAGATCCCCATCCTTGATGATTTGCACACGCTGGCCCGCTTCAACCGGTTTCCAGTTGAACTTTTTGCTCATGCCGGGCGCAAAGTTTTCCAGCTCCTCGAACATGCTTTTCTCACCTTTGAAGGTCTCTGACACCAGATACTTCACCAGCGGAAAATGCTCCAGGGCAACGTTCAGCAAGCCAGGAATATCGTGCAGGCGCATGGAGCGAAGGTAGTCCAGGAATCCCCGGCCCTTCTCGAGCACAGGCTTGAAGGAAGCGAACGGGCCAAACAGCAGGTAGTGCTGACCGTCCGCAACCCGGAGGTCCAGGTGCGGAACCGACATGGGTGGCGCCCCCACTGCCGCCTTGCCATAGGTTTTGGCCCGGTATTGCTTGGCCTGTTCCTCGGTAATGGGGGCCTGAAGAAATCGCCCGCCTACCGGGAAGCCCGTAAACCGGGCGCGGAACGGCAGATGGCTCTTTTTGAGGATGGGAAATGCCCCACCACCGGCGCCCACAAATAGCACGTCAGCTCGGTGCTGAACCGGTGCCCCGTTCTTCTCCGTTTCCACAAGCCAGCTTCCGGCCGGGCTACGGTGCACGCGCTTCACATGGGTGCCGTATTCAATCTTGACACCCAGTTCGTTCACGGCGTACTTGGCCATTTGCTCGGTTAAGGCACCGAAATTGACATCCGTGCCGGTTTCGATGACGGTCGCGGCCATTTTTTCATGGCGCGGGCGCCCTTCCATCAGGTACGGAATCCAGCTCTGTATCTCGTCAAAATCGTCCGAAAAACGCATCTGTTCGAAAAAGTGGTGAGCGGACATCTCCTTGAACCGCAATCTGAGCAACTCAATATCCGATTCAGAAACGATGGTGCAATGCTTGGTCTGGTTGATGAAGGTTTTGGGATCCTTGATCGCACCCTTGTCGATCAGGTAGGCCCAGAATTGCTTGGCGACATTGAACTGGGCATGAATTTTCAATGCCTTCTCGACCGAAATCACTTCTTCATCAACGGGGGTGTAGTTCAGCTCGCAATTCGCCTCGTGCCCGGTACCGGCGTTGTTAAAGACCCAGGAATTACCTGCGCCGGGGCGCTCCAACCGCTCCAGAATGGTAATGTCCAGTTCGGGAGCCAGCTCCTTCGCCAGTGTGGCAAATGTGGTGCCCATAATCCCTGCGCCAATAATGATTACATTCATGAGGTCTGCTCACCCGTTCCAAGTCGTTAAATTCAAGCCGTTTTACTTCCTTGAACCTACCATGATTCCGTTGCGTACTGAAAACCGCCAGGCCAACTGACCGTTACGACCTAGGCGCCCGTCTCTCTGATTTGCCGGTACAGGCTGTGACTCCAAAGCCCGCTGAACGCCCTGAGCAAGCCCAGACGCGAATCCGCCAGATCGAACTGGGCATTCAGATGAGCTCGCTGAGCTGCGATCCATTCCCGATTGGCGTCAAGATAATCCAGGTAGCCAATAGCGCCCTCCCGGTAGAGGGATTCCGAGGTATTGAAGGCGACTCGTGAAGCCTCCAGAGCCCGGGCGCTGGCCCGCTCGGACTGCTCCGTCCGTGAAAAGCGATCGGCGACCACCCTCGCCTGCCCGACCGCCTCTACCACGGTCTTACGGTAGGCAACGTACTGCGCCTCGGTGCGGGCTTCCTGAACCTCGACCTGTTTCAGCAGGGCCGGATAGCTGAGCACCGCCCAGGAAATTCTCGGGATTGCGCTCAAGGTATCCTCAAAGCCGTCGCCCACACCCTCGATGTTGCTGAATCCGGCAAACCCTTCCACCGTCACCTGGGGATACAGATCCGACACCGCCGCCTCGGAGAGCGCAGCCGCCTGCGCCAGGCTCGCCAGTGCGGCGGCAATATCCGCGCGTGACTGAAGAGCCAGGCCGGGCTCGTCACCGACCGGCAATGCACGCGCCTGCTTCAGGGTAGCCGGCGCTGCCGTGAGGCTGAGGTCATCCGGATCCTGGCCAAGCAGAACCGCAAGGCTGGCTCGGGTGCGGAACTGATTGTTCCGGGCAACCGGCAGCAGGACACGCTGTTGATGATAGAGTGTCTCAGCCCGGGCCAGATCCAGGCGCGGTGACAGCCCCGCTTCCACACGGTTTCTGACCAGTTTCAGGCTTGCGTCCAGCGCTTCAAGATCCGATTCAATCAGGGCGACCTGCTGCCGCGACGACTCCCAGCGGAGGTAGGCCTGAATTACCCCAACCGTCACCTCTTTCAACGCGGCCCGGTCCAGTGCCTCGGCACTGGCTACTCCGGCTTCGCGGGCATCAATCACGGAGCGAATTCGTCCGAACAGGTCCAGCTCCCAGGTAATCTGGGCCCCCGCTCGTGCGGACTCCAACCGCTCGTCATCCCGATCGGTGACGCTGTACTCTCCAACTCCGCCTCCTTGAGGCAGGCGTTCCGATTCGCTGACGCCCAGTTGCGCCAATGCCTCCTGAAGGCGTCGATCGGTTGCCTGGAGGTCAAGGTTGACCAGGTGTGCCTGCTCAACCAGTCGGTTCAACTGGGCGTCGTTCAGCGTTTCCCACCAGCGAGTCTGTTCGTTGGTCGTTGAGGATGCCTCGAACCTCAACCCGGCGAGGTAATCCTGGGTGTGGGCCACCTTGGCATCGTAGTTGGGCGCGCTGGCACAGCCGGCCAGCACCAGAAGGCTGACAAGGCCAGCCCATAACCTCGTATTCCTCATGCTGTGCGTTCCTCGTCAAGGGTAGTTTGCAGAGCCGCCTGTTTCCTCGCGCGGGTGACCGCGGCATAAAAGACCGGAGTGAACAGCAACCCGAAAACGGTGACACCGATCATGCCGGAGAAAACGGCGACGCCCATCGCATGGCGCATTTCCGAGCCTGCCCCGCTGGCGAGCACCAGTGGCACAACACCGGCGGTAAACGCGATGGACGTCATCAGAATCGGACGCAACCGCAGGCGACACGCTTCGATAATCGCCTCCAGGTGGGACTTGCCCTGGTGATTCAGGTCCCGTGCGAATTCCACCATCAGAATCGCGTTTTTACTGGCAAGGGCGACCAGGACGATCAACCCGATCTGGGTAAAGATGTTGTTGTCGCCACCTGTGAGGGACACACCCAGCAAGGCTGAAAGCAACGTCATGGGCACGATCAGTATGATGGCGAACGGCAGCCGCAGGCTTTCGTATTGGGCTGCGAGCACAATAAACACCAATAGCACGACCAACGGAAACACATACGCCATGGTGTTGCCGGCCAGAACCTGTTGGTAGGTTACTTCCGTCCATTCGTATTCCATGCCCTCTGGCAGTGTGTCGGCCAGGACCTGTTCAATGGCCAGGCGGGCTTGCTCCGAACTGAACCCCGGAGCCGGACTGCCGTTCAATTCCGCGCTGGGATAGCCGTTGTAATGCATGACCCGATCCGGGCCGGTGGTCGGCACTGCGTTCATGACGGCACCAAGGGGCACCATGTCGCCCCGGGCATTGCGGACCTTCAGGTTCAGGATATCCTCCGGGTCCAACCGGTTATCCGCTTCCGCCTGGGCCATCACCTGGTAGGTGCTGCCAAACAGGTTCACGTCGTTCACATACACCGAGCCGAGGTAGGTTTGCAGGGTGCTGAACACCGATTCGATCGGAATACCCTGAAGAATCGCCTGCTCCCGGTCGATCTCCAGATCCAGCTGCGGCACCTGCACCCGGAAACTGGAGTACAAACCCACCAGGGCCGGATGCTGTCGGGCATTGGCGATCACCGATTGCAGGGTGTCGAACAGGGCCTCGAACCCTTTGCTGCCACGGTCTTCAATCTGAAGCTTGAAGCCACCCGTCGTCCCCAGGCCGAGAATTGGAGGCGGCGGAAACACGGCAACGAAGGCCTCATCAATCCCGGCGAATTGCCCATTCAGCTTGCCTGCAATGGCCCCCGCCGAGAGTTCCGCGCTTTCGCGCTCTGAAAAGTCCGCGAGCGGAACGAAAACAATGGCGCTGTTGGGGCTGTTGGTAAACCCGTTCACCGACAGGCCCGGGAACGCTACGGTGTTTTCCACGCCGTCGGTTGCCAGAGCAATGTCCTCCATCTCCCGGACGACGTCGGTGGTCCGGTCGAGGCTGGCCGCATCGGGCAACTGGGCGACGGCAACAAGGTACTGCTTGTCCTGGGCCGGAATGAATCCGCCCGGGACCTGATTGAAAAGGTGCCCTGAAAACGCCGTCAGTCCCACGTAGATCACGCCCACGATGGCGCCATAGCGAATGAGCTTCTTCACTAACTGCTCATACGCCGCCCCACTGGCATCAAACAAACGGTTGAATGGCCGGAACAGGAACCGACCGAACACCCGGTTCAGCCCCCGGGTCAGCCGATCCGGCTTTTCGTGCTCTCCTTTCAGGAGCAACGCGGACAACGCGGGTGACAGGGTCAGCGAATTGAAGGCAGAGATCAGCGTCGAAATCGTGATCGTCAGGGCAAACTGCTTGTAGAACTGGCCGGAAAGCCCGGTAATGAAGGCGGTGGGAATGAAGACCGCACACAGCACCAGGGCGATGGCAATGATGGGCCCGGTCACCTCCGTCATCGCCACTTTCGTGGCTTCCCTGGGCGACAGGCCCTTGTGAATGTTCCGTTCCACGTTCTCAACGACCACGATCGCGTCGTCCACGACAATGCCGATCGCCAGCACCATGCCGAACAGCGACAAGGTATTGATGGACACCCCTAACCACTGCATCACCGCAAAGGTGCCGATCAGGGAAACGGGAACGGCGACCAGCGGAATAATGGAGGCGCGCCAGGTCTGAAGGAACAGGATCACCACCAGGACCACAAGCGCGATGGCCTCAAGCAACGTGGTGATGACCGCATCGATCGAGCCCCGAACGAACACCGTTGGGTCATAGACGATGTCGTAGGTTACCCCCTGGGGAAAGTCTTCCGAGACTTCAGCCATGGCCGCCCTGACCTGATCAGACAGCTCAATGGCATTGGAACCCGGGCGCTGGAAAATCGGCATGGCCACCGCGGATTGGCCATTGAGCATGGCCCGCAACGCATAGGTATTCTGGCCGAGCTCAACGCGCGCCACGTCGCTCAGACGGGTCACTGCGCCTTCCTCACCGACCTTGATGATGATGTCCCGGAATTCTTCCAGTGTGGACAGCCGGCCTCGAACATTCAGCAAGACCTGAAACTGGCTTTCATTGGGTGAAGGCTGCGCGCCCAGTGAACCCGCCGCAACCTGCTGGTTCTGGCTGCGGATAGCCCCAACCACGTCTGATGCATTCAGGTTTCGGGACGCCAGCTCGTCGGGCTGCAGCCATACCCTCACGGCGTATTCACCGCCGCCGAACAACTGGACGTCGCCGACGCCTCCCAGACGGGCGATCTGATCCTTGACGTTCAGTTCCGCATAGTTTGCCAGGTACTTGATATCACGGGATTCATCCGGCGAATAAAGGTGAACCACCATCGCCAGGTTGGGCGAGGATTTCTCGGTAACCACACCCAGTCGTTGCACTTCTTCCGGCAGTCGCGGCAATGCGCTGTTCACCCGGTTCTGTACCTGCACCTGGGCTTTGTCCAGATCGGTTCCCAGTGCAAACGTGACCGTCAGGGTCATCCGGCCATCCGACGTGGCCTGGGACGACATATACAGCATGTTCTCGGTACCGTTGATCTCATCTTCCAACGGTGAGGCAACGGTTTCGCCAATCACCTTCGGATTGGCGCCCGGATAATTCGCAGTCACCACCACGGTGGGTGGCACCACTTCCGGGTACTCACTCACCGGCAGCTGGAACAGGGAGATTCCGCCGCCGATCAGGATAATCAGGGAAAGCATGGCCGCAAAGATCGGCCGATCAATGAAGAAATGGGCAAATTTCATGGTTTCTCCGATTATCGGGGAATCGCGGCGGTTTGGGGATCGTCCAACGACTGTTTATTCAGGGTAAGCTGCAAGCCCTCGGTATCCAGATCGACCTCCACGGGCTGGATGGCCATACCCGGTCCGATCTTGGCGGTGCCATTGACCACAACGTTCAGGCCCTTCTCAAGCCCTTCTTCAATAACCCGGTACTCGCCAAAACGTTCGCCCGGCGTTACCGGCGTATAGGTGGCCTGGTTGTTGTCGTTGACGGTCAGGACAAACTTGTTCTCCAGGTCGGTGGCAATTGCACGGTCTGGCACCAGCACCTTGGCGCTGGCCTTCGCTACAGCCAGTCGTACGCGGGCAAAGGCACCCGGCAACAACTGCCCCTCGTTATCCGGCAACACCGCCCGGATTCGAAGAGTGCCCGACCCCTGCTCGATCTCGTTGTCGACGAAATCAATCACACCGCGATGGGGATACCCTTGCTCGCCAATGAGCTGAACCACGACTGGCGCGCTGATCGCGTTTTCCCGCTTGCCGTAGTAGCGGTACCACGTGCGCTCCTCCATGTTGAAATAGGCGTAGCGTTTCTGATCCGACGAGATGTTGGTGAGCAGGCTCTGATGGGCAGACACAGTGTTGCCGGCCGTAATTTCGGCGCGGGAAATCGTCCCGGAGATCGGGGCACGGATGGACGCGTAGCTGAGATCAAGCTCTGCCTGGGCAAGGCGGGCCTTAATGGAACCGACATCCGCCCGGCGCTGCTGGGCCGCCGATTCACGCAGTTCGGCCTGTTCCCTTGAGATTGCCTGCTGCTGAATCAGGCGCTCGGCACGCTCGTATTCATTCTGGGCCTGGCGAAATGCCGCTTCTGCGCTGACAAGCTCGGCTTGAAGTTGATCCACACGTGCCGCAAGGTGCCGCTTATCCAGCGAGATCAGCAGGTCGCCTTCCTGAACGGATTGTCCCTCCACAAAATGAACCTTCTCCACCACGCCGGAGATACGGGGGCGAAGGGAGACCTGCTCGGGCGCCTCAATGCGGGTGGTGTAGGTTTTCCACGGCTGGACCTCGAAGGCTTCGGCCTTCACCACCTCGATGGATGGCGCCTGATTCTGGGGTTGTTGGGTATCGGCACTTCCGGGGCTTTCACAGCCGGCCAGTAACAGGGCCGACATAGCGGTCAGGAGGAGTAGTCTTGTCTTCATGGGGAACCTCTGAGCTGTGCATCAGTGAACGAGGAATCCATGAAAGGGCGGATGTAGCGGTGGGCCTCCCCCGCCTCTCTCATGAGTTGCGACTGAGGCCATTATTTCGGGGAGAGGCGATGACGAATAATTGAGAACCGGCATTTATAACATCATTGAAAATGATGTTTCAGGCAGCTGCACCTATAAAGCTGGAGTGGCGTTCCTTGAGCAGGTCTTCAATAAGCTCCCGAATCCACACGATTCCGGGGTCGCGGTCGTGCCGGGCGTGCCACATCAGATAGAGGCTGGTGGGATCCAGTTCAAACGGCAAGGGCGAAATCGAAAGGTCGTCCCTGAATTCCTCGCACCCGACCAGTATATCCGGCACTGCACAAATCAGGTCCGTTCGTTTAAGTAAGCTCGGCACCGTCACGAATTCGTTGACCGTCACTGCGACACGGCGACTGAGGCCTTTCTGGTCAAGATACGAATCAACAAATCCGTGGGCATCGCCGGACAGAGACACCAGAAGGTGCCGGGCGTTTAGAAAATCGTCCAGACTGACCGGCTTGCCTGCCAGGGGGTGGTCAGACCGCATCGCCAGCTGGTAGCCGCCCTGGAACAGCCAGATACTTCGCAAGCTGTGGTCATGCTGGGTGATCAGGCCAATGGCAAGGTCCACATTGGCCTCACGGAGATCCGCGTAGGTTCCTTCAGGAGTGTAAGGCACAGCGTGTAAGTCGACGCCCGGCGCCTCCCGTTCCAGAACTTCGGCCAGTTCTCCCCAGATCATATCCGTAATGATATCGCTGACCGCAATGCGGAAAGTGCGCTTGGCCTGAGAGGGATCAAACGTCGTTGAGCTGACGGCGGTCGAAAGATCGTAGATCGGCCCCCGAATTCGGTCCCACAGGCTGAATGCATAGGAGGTCGGCTCGATCTGGCGCCCCTTCCGGACAAACAGCGGGTCATTCCAGACCTGACGCATCCGGGAGATCGCATTCGATACGGCCGGCTGCGTCATTGCCAGTCTGTCCGCCGCGCGGGTAACCGAGCGTTCCGTCATGATCGCATCGAATACGTACAGCAGATGCAATTCCTGGTTTTTCATCGAGCAGTTATTCCCCGATCTGTATTAGAGCCGTCAATTTTACAGGTTCGCACTCAGAAAGGTACGCAACTCGCTCAAACTGCCGGCGCCGGTCTTGGTCGCACTGAGCTGACCGTCCCGAAACAGTGACAGTGTGGGAATGCTGCGAATGCCCATCTTGGCGGCAAACCCCGGATTGTCGTCCACATTCACTTTAACAACTTTCAGTTCATCCTCGAACTCGTCAGCCAGCACTTCCAGAACAGGCTCAACGGCTTTACACGGCCCGCACCAGGCTGCCCAGAAATCCACAAGCACGGGGCGATCGCTCTGGTACACCTCGGCTTCAACGGTAGCATCGCTAACCTGCACAATGTTGGTCATTGCAAACTCCTTATCTTGTCCGGTTCATTGACCCTGGCTCAATGATGGAACCCGGGGATCGGGTTGAATAATCATCAGTTGATATGGCATACATTCATTTGGCGAATGAGTCGTTACCCGGTTGGTCATGGGAACGTTTTGGTCAGGACCAGCCCACCCCATGCCAGCGTTCGGTCGCCCCTGCCGCGCTTGATTTCAGAGCTCTGTACCCGAAGCACGTAACTCAGCTTGTATTCCGTTGAAAAGGAATGGGTGTAACCCAGCCAGGCTTCCGCCAACGCGATGTTAAGATTATCCCGGTCGATGGTGTGCTCGCTGTCTCGAAACTGTCCTTCGAGAAAGGCGTTATAAGCGCGAACCTTGAACGCAATGCCACCCCAGAAATAGTCCTCACGCGCCTGGCCGGCAGCCACCTCGGCCGTGCGTTCGCCGTAGGTACTCAGCTCGGGATTGAAGCGGTTATCCGGTGACGAAATCAGCCCGTCTCGAAAGACCAGCGCCACACCTGCTTCGGTCAGGTAGCCTGCGGAGCCAAAGTAGGTCAGCTTGAATTGGCTGTCGGGCTCGCTGGCATCGAGGTACTGGTGGTAAGCCAGTGAATAGCGAGCGGTCAGCTCACCGCCTTCGGACACCTGGTGTCCCCACCCCTCGGCTTGGTCACTTCCGACCAGCGGGTGAATGGCGTTCTGTCCGGCCTTGAACAGGTCAAGGCCAAGCGCGCCAACCGTCAATGAGCTGGTCCACCCATTGCGGCTGCCCCGGGCCTTGTAGCGGTTGCTCACGGAAACGTACACCAGACTGCTGTAGGGGCGATCATCCTCAATGACATCGGTTATGGTGATGTCCTCGGGCGTGAAACCGTAGGCCCCGAACTCGAACGTTCTCAGATCCGTACCCGATTGGGCGCGGTCGCCAAGAAGGGCCGCGTTCAGCCCATCAAGGCTCCGACCCAGGACGTTCCAGTTTCCCTTCAATTCCGGGCCCGAGTAGGTCAGCGCCACACCTGCCGTGTAATCCTGGTCCGTCTGCGTTGGCGCAAACAGATCATTGTCCGTTGATAGCGTTAACGTACGTTGCGCGTCGCCCTCATCAGCGAGAGCCGGAGTCACCCACACAGTCTGCGATAGCAATACGGCGGCGGAGAAGAATGCGAGTTTGAATGTGCGCATGTTGTCACCTGAACCTGATTGGTGATGTTGAATGCGCTCATTCTTGCGTTCGGGTATTAATAAAACTAATTATGAAATCGAATTTGATACATCACTGATCGTGATGTGCGCCCGGTCCTTCATCGAACATCAGGACCACTCAGCATTCGATCGCGTTGACTGCCAGGCCGCCCTTGGAGGTTTCCTTGTATTTATCCTGCATGTCCATTCCGGTCTGGCGCATTGTCCGGATGACTTTGTCGAGGGAAATGAAGTGTTTCCCGGTCCCCCTCAAAGCCATTTGAGCGGCGTTGATGGCTTTGACCGCGGCAATTGCGTTTCTCTCGATGCACGGCACCTGGACCAACCCTCCGACGGGATCACAGGTCAGCCCCAGGTTGTGTTCCAGGCCGATTTCCGCGGCATTCTCCACTTGTTCAGGGGAGCCACCCAACACCTCACACAGACCCGCCGCAGCCATGGCGCAGGCGGAGCCCACTTCACCCTGGCATCCAACTTCAGCACCGGATATGGACGCGTTTTCCTTGCACAGGGCACCAATCGCGGCCGCTGCCAGAATGAAGTCGACCACCTGATCGTCCGAAGCACTCGGCTCAAACTCCATGTAGTACATAAGCACTGCCGGAATGATACCGGCGGCACCGTTGGTGGGCGCAGTCACCATGCGACCACCACAGGCATTCTCTTCATTGACCGCCAGAGCGTACAGATTTACCCAGTCCATCGCGCCCAGGGTCGAACTGATCACGTTGGGATGTGCACAGCTGAGTAAGGATTGATACAGGCCCCTGGCGCGGCGTTCGACCATCAGTCCGCCCGGCAACGGCCCCTCTTTGCGCAGGCCTGACGCAATGCAGTCCTTCATGGCGGTCCAGATCTCTATGACGCCTTGTCGGATTTCGGACTCAGGCCGCCAGACCTTTTCGTTTTCCAGGACCAACTGGCTGATCCGAAGCCCATGGGTGCTGCAGAGGTCGAGCAAATCAGCCGATCGACTGAATCCAAAGGGTAGCTCTGCCACCGGCACCAGATTCGCTCCCTCGACGGCCGCGCTTTCCTCAATCACGAAGCCGCCCCCGACGGAATAGAAGGTATTCTCAGAGAGCAGCTGATCATCCTGATCCAGGGCTCTGAATCGAAGGGCATTGGGGTGGTACGGAAGGGTCTCGTCGAGGAACCGTAGGTCCCGGCTCCAATCAAAAGCCACCGGGTAGCCGCCGACCAGGTTAAGAACCCGGTCCTGTTTGAGCGTTTCCACGGTCGGGCCAATGATGTCGGGGTCAACACTATCGGGACGGTTGCCCATGAGCCCCATCACGACCGCGTGATCGGTACCGTGGCCTTTCCCGGTGGCGCTTAGCGAGCCATAAAGGTCAATCTGGATTCGCCGGACCGACGAAAGCAAATCGGCCGCCTCAAGCTGTTGCACAAACGTTGCGGCAGCCACCATGGGTCCAACCGTGTGCGAACTGGAGGGGCCAATGCCGATTTTGAAGAGATCAAATACAGATACGGACATAAGAGCACCCGATCGGGTAATGAGTTTCTTACCTGGAGTGTAGATTCACATTCCTTGCTGTATGACCGGAAAGTCAACATTAAAATCCGGACCAAGGGTCTACCCTCGCATGGAAGTTTACGTTAAGGTAAACCTACCCTGAGTGGAATCATACCCGATTCCAACAGGCTGTCTTCACAGACATTAACTACACTCCCAAAAGGAGTGTTTTGTTCCTCAGGCCGACACCCCAGGAAGAGGATTATGACAACAACAAAGTCCAAAGTTGTGTATTCCCCAGTGTTTACCGACGGTGCGGAATTTCGTATTCCCACTTTCAAGCTATTGAAACAGGACGGCAAGCTCTACAAGAGCGCCAAGGCTCCTGACCTCGATAAAGAGAAAGCCCTCCGAATCTACCGGGCCATGATCACCACCCGTATTCTGGACGAGCGCATGCTCGCAGCCCAGCGACAGGGGCGATTGAGCTTCTACATGCAATGTACCGGTGAAGAAGCGGCTGTTATTGGCAGCGCGGCTGCGCTGGATGACGGCGACATGATCATGGCTCAATACCGTGAACAAGGCGCCCTCGCCTATCGTGGCTTTTCTATCGACGAATTCATGAACCAGCTGTTCGGCAACGAACTGGACTATGGCAAAGGGCGCCAGATGCCCGTTCATTACGGTTCCAAGAAGCTGAACTACATGACGATTTCGTCGCCGCTGGCCACCCAGATCCCCCAGGCCACCGGTTACGCCTACGGTCAGAAGATGGCCGGCGAAGGCCACTGCACCATAACCTATTTCGGGGAAGGTGCGGCGTCTGAAGGCGACTTTCACGCGGCACTGAACATGGCCGCGGTTCACCGTGTTCCCGTCATTTTTCTCTGCCGTAACAATGGTTACGCCATTTCCACTCCGGCCGCGGAGCAGTTCGCGGCGGACGGCGTTGCGCCTCGGGCCTACGGCTACAAGATGGACGTGATCCGGGTGGACGGCAACGACATTCTGGCCATGTACGAAGCCACGCGCGCAGCTCGCGCACTGGCTGTCGAGCACAACCGTCCCGTGCTGATCGAAGCCATGAGTTATCGGCTGGCGGCCCACTCGTCCTCGGACGATCCCTCGGGCTACCGGAGCAAAGACGAAGAAGCCGTGTGGCGTGAGAAAGATCCGATCCTTCGCATGCGCCTCTGGCTGGAAAGCAAGAAATGGTGGAGTGAGGATGACGAGAAAAAGCTTCAGGAAAGCATGCGACGCGAGGTGCTTGAGACCATGAAACGCGCGCAGAAGCGGCCACCACCTCCGCTCGAATCCCTGGTGACGGATGTCTACGACGAAGTGCCACCCATGCTGGCCGAGCAGTTTGAAAAGCTCAAAGCTCACATCCGCCGGTACCCTGACGAGTATCCGAAGAGCGCTGAACACGCCAAGGGAGGGGCCTGAGATGACCAAGATGAATATGCTCCAGGCCATCAATAATGCCCTCGATACCGCCATGGGTGCCGATGAGCGGGTCCTCTGTTTTGGCGAGGATGTTGGCGTGTTTGGGGGCGTTTTCCGCGCAACCAGTCACCTGCAACAGAAATACGGCAAGGCTCGCTGTTTCAACACACCATTGGTGGAACAGGGCATTATTGGCTTCGCTAATGGACTTGCCGCCCAGGGTTCGATACCGGTTGCCGAAATCCAGTTCGCGGATTACATCTTCCCGGCGTTCGATCAGATCGTTAACGAGTCGGCCAAGTACCGTTATCGCTCGGGTAACCTGTTCGATGTCGGCGGGCTGACCATCCGCGCCCCTTACGGTGGCGGTATTGCCGGTGGCCTTTATCACTCCCAGTCCCCGGAAGCCTACTTTGCCCATACCCCGGGCCTGAAAATCGTGGTTCCGCGGAACCCCCATCAGGCCAAAGGTCTGCTACTGGGTGCAATCCACGATCCCAACCCTACCCTGTTCTTTGAGCCAAAACGGCTTTACCGGGCCTCGGTCGGCGACGTGCCCGATGAGGACTACCGCCTGCCGCTGGGCGAAGCCGAAATCATCAAGGAAGGGACGGACGTCACCGTCCTCGGCTGGGGTGCCCAGTTGGAAGTGATCGAACAGGCCGTGGAACGCGCGGAAAAGGACGGAATTTCCTGTGAGGTCATCGACCTGAGAACGATTCTGCCCTGGGATGTGGAAACCGTGGCGAATTCCGTGTTCAAGACTGGGCGCCTGGTCGTCACCCATGAAGCTCCCCTGACTGGCGGATTTGCCGGTGAAATCGCCGCAACCATTCAGGAGCGCTGCTTCCTGTATCTGGAGTCTCCGATCGCACGGGTTACCGGGATGGATACCCCCTTCCCGCTGGTGCTGGAAAAAGAGCACCTGCCCAACCACCTGAAGGTCTACGAGGCCATCAGGGCAAGCGTCGAATTCTAGGCTGATATCAGGACAGGAGACCAAAGATGAGTGATTTTATACTGCCCGATATCGGTGAAGGTATCGTGGAATGCGAGCTGGTCAAATGGCTGGTGAGTGAGGGCGATGTGATCGAGGAAGATCAGCCTGTCGCCGAAGTGATGACCGACAAGGCGCTGGTGGAAATACCGGCGCCCTACAAAGGCCGGGTAACCCGCCTTTACTACAAGGAAGGCGACATCGCGAAAGTTCATGCCCCCCTGTTTGAGCTGGTTGATGAGACCGGAGATGACGCCGGACAGACGGCTGAATCAACCCCCGCACCCAAAGCGGAGACAGTGAACGGGCAAGCTGGCAAGCCCGTTGACACCGGCGACAGCGACAGTGCGACCGAAGACTTCATACTGCCCGACATTGGCGAAGGCATTGTGGAGTGTGAAGTCGTGGAATGGCGTGTCGCCGAGGGTGACGAGATCGAAGAAGATCAGCCGGTAGTCGATGTCATGACCGACAAGGCAATGGTCGAGATCACGGCACCTAAAGCCGGCCGCATCACCAAGCTCTACCACGAGCAACAGGCCATGGCACGGGTACACTCTCCGCTCTTTGCCTTCATCCCCCGGGATCGCGAAGAGCCGGACGAGAGCACGAAGAAAGCAACGCCGTCTCCGGAGCCCGCACCAGCCACGGCCACCCCGGTTGCCTCTGGAAGCCGCCAGCGGGTTCCGGCCAGCCCGGCCGTCCGCCGACTGGTCCGTGAACACGAGCTGAATCTTGGTGATATCCCCGGTTCTGGTAAAGACGGTCGGGTGCTTAAGGCGGATGTGCTCGCCCACCTCGAACAACCCGAACCGGTGACCGAGGTAGCCGGAGGCTCACGACCTGAAACACCGGTGACCGCCCGCAGACAGCCGGAGCGTGAAAAGGAAGTACGGGTTGAACCGATCAAAGGCATCAAAGCCGCGATGGCCCGGAGCATGGTGGCATCGGCAACCACCATTCCTCACTTTATTTACAGTGAGGAAATTGATATGACCGATCTGCTGAGCCTCCGGGAACAGCTTAAGCCCGAGGCCGAAGCCCGTGGCACGCGGCTGACCCTGATGCCGTTCTTCATGAAGGCCATGGCGCTGGCCGTTCAGGAGTTCCCGGTTCTCAACAGTCGTTTGAACGACGACGTCTCCGAGATCCATTACCTGCCTCACTGCAACATCGGTATGGCTGTGGATGGCAAGGCGGGATTGATGGTGCCGAATGTCAAAGAGGCAGAGAGCCTGACCTTACTTGGCATTGCGGATGAAGTCGCGCGCCTGACCGAGGCGGCCCGCTCTGGCCGTGTCAGCCAGGAGGACCTCAAAGGCGGGACGATCACCATCTCCAACATCGGGGCCCTGGGCGGCACCTACGCCTCGCCTATCATCAATGCCCCGGAGGTCGCCATCGTTGCCCTCGGCAGGACACAGAAACTGCCCCGCTTCGACGCCAATGGTCAGGTGGTTGAACGTGCGATCATGACCGTAAGCTGGGCGGGCGATCACCGGATCATTGATGGTGGCACCATCGCGCGTTTCTGCAATCGCTGGAAAGGTTACCTCGAATCGCCCCAATCCATGCTTTTGCATATGGGCTAACGAGGCATCATGGCGCAGAAGACACAACTGCAGCAGTTCTACATTCCCGAAGAGCAGTCGATCTACCTGCTCAGCCATGACGACGCCAAGAAGCTCAAGGACTGGGTGGCGCTCTGCACCACCCAGCTCCGCCAACTCGGTTACCGGGACATCGAACTGATCGGCAAAGGGGCCTATGGCTTTGTGTTTGCTGGTCGACTTCCGGGCCAATGCAGCAGCGGCCCGGAACACGTTTTCAAGTTCACCCGCATCAACCTGCCCCAACATCTCCAGGATCGTCTGGAAGACGAAGCCTACATACTCGAACAGGTCCGGCACCCCAGGGTGCCCCGCCTGATCTCCTATCAGCGTGCCAACAATCAGCCCATCCTGGTCATGGAGCGCGCCGCGGGCCTGAACCTGGAGGAAGTGTCCCTGCGCGAGGGGCGCCTGAAACCGCGATTGATCATGCGGATTGCCGACCAGATTGCGGACATACTGCGCAACCTCCGGCGCGAGAACGGTCCCGCCGGGCGGCCCATTGTCCACGGCGACATCAAACCATCAAACCTGGTCTTTGACGCCCGCACCGAGAACATCGCCCTGATTGACTGGGGCTCGTCCGTCTTTGCCCAGTTGGACGCGAACCAGCAGTTCATTACCGCCAATGTGATGGAACTGATGTCCGACAACCTGCAGCAGACCAACGCCCGGCTGGGGGATGTCTACTTCATTGGTGAGGAACAGCTGAACGGTGGACTGTCGTCGCCCCGTTTTGATGAGCAAGGGGCCGCTGGAACGCTCTATGCTCTCGCATCCGCCCAGTCGTGCCGGTTTGGCCATCGTGCGATTCCGGCGACGTCATTGGGATTACCGATGGAGTTTGCCCGCATGCTGGACGGTATGCTCGCACCGGACCCCGCCACCCGCAGGAAAGCCGGGGACTACTATCTGCGGGAAATGCCACGCATGGCGCGCACCGTCATGATTGATCTTCCGGAACAACCCGTCGTGGCCCAGGTACCGGTCTGGGTGCGGGAATCCGAGCAGGAAATCGATACGGTGGTTTACAGTTCCCGGAAATCCTTTCTCCGGGAGGAAGGCGCGCCGGAAACCCTCAGTGACGTCAATGACGTGCAACTGGACCGCTACTACAAAAACTTCATGCAAGGCATGGGCGAGACCGAAAAAGCCTTTCTCGCCGCCGTCAGCCGGCTTGGTCGCTACCCGGTCGAGGGTGGCCTTGCCGTACGCTGGGAGACCGATGGCATCTACATCGACACGTCCCTGAACCTTCACGACCCGGCCCTGAAGTCCGCGTTCGTGCAGGCCGTGAACAACATGGTGTATCTGGCCCAGGCGATTTACCGCAAGGGTATCTTCAAGAGCTGCCTTTTTAATGCCCGAAACACCCTGCATATTGATCGCGATGATCCGGATCAGCCTTTCCTGGTGTCACCCGGGATGAAGCTTCATTACGAGGTCAGCGCGGCGCCGGAGGTGGAGGATGAGACTCGGGTTCACTCGTACTTTGAGGACGGCCCGGATCCGGAAGAGTTCCTGGTGCTGCCCCAAACAATCATTCGGGCCCTTGAGACGCTGAATACCATCCATCACACGGGCATGATCATCTTCGAAGCCCTGCCCCGCCACCTCAAGATTCACAGTCATTACCGACTGCTTGACCCGGACCAGGAACAGGCGTTCAGCCGACTCCTGAACGAGATCCTGTCTGCGGTCGAAGAGATCACCGGTCTTGGTGTATCCGGTTTCATGAAAATGCCGTACAAGGACACCCGTTTTTTCCCGCACATCGAGCGCCTGCCCGAGCGTTTTTACCCGCGAAATCCCCGCGCCTGAAAATAGACTACTCTTATATTTTTGCCGACCATCAGTCTGAAACGGGAGGTTTCTCCATGGACCTGAAGCTACAAACCATCATTTGCAGTACCCGCCCTGGCCGGGTCGGACCTCCGGTCGCGGAATGGTTTCATGGATTTGCGAATGAAGACGGGAGCTTCGTGTCTACGCTGATTGATATCGCTGACTTCAACCTGCCAGTGTACGACGAGCCTAACCATCCCCGAATGCAGAAGTACGAGCACGAGCACACCAAAGCCTGGTCGAAAAGCGTCAGTGAGGCCGATGCCTATGTGTTCGTTCTCCCGGAGTATAACTACTGTCCACCCGCATCTTTTACCAACGCTCTCGATTACGTGTACAACGAATGGAATTACAAACCTTGCGGTTTCGTCAGCTATGGCGGCGTTTCCGGGGGCTTGCGATCCGCGCAGCTTGCCAAACAATTGGTGACGTCCCTCAAAATGATGCCAATGATGGAAGGCGTCATGGTCCAGATGCCGTGGAATTCCCTGGACGACAACAGGAATTTCCAGGCCAGTGAACACCATGAGAACTCGGCCACAGCCATGCTTGCGGAATTGGTCAAATGGGCCCGGGCGCTACAGTCGATTCGTGCGCCGTCTTGAGCGAACCCGGGATTCTATCCGGGCGCGGATCTGCATCTGACTGGCAGCCCAGCAGAATTTCGATGTAGTGCTGTGCGGCAAACAGACTTGCCGACTTATACAGGACGCTTTGACCGGGTATGTGTACCTCATAGGCGGTTGGCGTCAGATAGCCACAGGCTTGGCGAACGCCCAGTTCCAGAAGTTCAACGCAATCTCCGGACCAGAGTACCCGCACACACATTGCCTGGACCGCTTTCATTTCAATGGACATGCCTGTTCCCTGTTCAATGACAGCACCGGGCTAGAACCGGATTGAAAGGGCTCTTCCTGAGCGGCGCAGCTCGAAGTAGCTGCAAAAGAGAGGTCGATCTCTAGACCGCCGCCATTGAAACAGTGAAATGTTGCGAGGGTATGACTGTTACGTCGCTATTGGCTGGAAAAAACGAAGAAATTGCGTGGCTTCGAAGCACTGCCTCAACACCCGAGGATTTTCTGAATTAACGGCGGATCACCAAAACTTCCATACCCATTCCCTCAGGATTCAGACGCTTCTTTCTCACATTGGGCGATTGCATCGTTCAACGAATGCCACAACTCCATCCTGTTGTTTGAGACATAAAATGCGGCTTCGACACCCGCAACCACTTCATGGGCCAAACCCATACGCTGCTCCGCACTCAAGGCAAGGTAAGCCTTTTCAGTAGCAAGTAAAAAATCAACTCTTTCCAGCCTTAGCATATTTATCCCTTGATCCCACTCGCTCACAGCAACCCCTGTCCCCTCCAGTTCATGAAGCATTGATTCCCCCGCAAACCCACGAACATAAACAAAGCGACCTCCCTTTTTCTCCGAGTCAAATTCGTTACCCTGCAACGATACAAACAAATAATGGGAATGAAGGACAGTGCTTGTAATCGTCCCATAAGAATCACGGGCACTATTGTGGGCAAGAGGCAGAGCGGCATCTACGCCCCCATTCCTGAGCTCATGAAGCAATCTAGCAAGGGGGAAAACCTTGAAACTGAACTCGTGGCCGCTTTTAGAGAGCGCGCAGGCATACCCTGAAGCGATGTCTCCTTTTAGCCGGCCGTCCTCAACGGCAATGAGGTGTGTGTATTCCTCAGCGATCCCGATCCGAAAATCACCAGCCAAGCTGTGGGAACTTGAAGCCCATAAAAGAGAAAAGACGAAGCAAAAAGCTGCCACTCTAGGCTGCATTGTAAAGGAACCATTTATGTGCAAATAGAAACTAAACTATACGGCATGTTCTTTGGATGTGTATCAGGAAATTTTCTTTTCTCGAGCTTTTCAGGGGGAGGTCCAATATGTTGCCCCGGACAGAAGCATCCTCGCCATTGAGATAGCGATAATGAATATCGGCACCCAATCCCTGCTGGTAGTAATCCCGCCCTACATTCTCGCCCGTTTCTATAACCTCACTGTACAGCTGTGGCTCAAGCCACCAATCGTTGTCTAAACGAGAACCACAAATAACTCTGATTGCTGACCCGCATTCATCAGTCCGTTCACGGTCAGCTTTGATGTAACTGCCCATGACCGTCAATTCGCCGTCATGCTTTACCGTTTCGGCGGGCGCGGTCGACGCTACCGTCACCAGGCAGCCTTGTGTTTCGCAAAGTTTCAGATGGCCTGGACGACCGCCGACAGCATCTCACGGACCTTACCCGCAACTTGCTTCAGCTCGTCGTTATCGATCGCCGTCATGGACGCGACCGGATCAATCGCACTGACCTCCACGCCGTCAGACACCTCCCGGAGGATGACGTTGCACGGCAGCATGGCGCCAACGCGGGGTTCGAGGCCGATGGCTTCCCAGGCCATGGTCGGATTACAGGCCCCGAGAATCCGGTAGGCTGACATGTCCTTGTCGAGTTTTTTCTTCATCGTTGCCTTGACGTCGATTTCCGTCAGCACTCCGAAGCCGTGTTCCGTCAGGACCTCACGAACCTTCTTGTCGGCGTCCTCAAAATCCACGTTCTTGATGACTCGGTTGATGGTGTATGACATAAGGTTCTCCTTTTATCGGAAGTTCAGGTGCGTTCGCCCAGTGTGATTACGCGCAGGCGGAGCGCGTTGACGATGACGCTCACCGACGACAGGGACATGGCCGCTGCGGCGAAAATCGGTGACAGGAGGATGCCGGCAAACGGGTACAGGATACCCGCCGCGATGGGTACGCCGGCCGAGTTATAGACGAAGGCAAAGAACAGGTTCTGGCGTATATTGCGCATGGTCGCCAGCGACAGGCGTCTTGCTTCCACAATGCCCATCAGGTCTCCCCGGAGCAACGTGATACCGGCGCTTTCAATGGCCACATCGGTGCCCGTTCCCATGGCGATGCCCACATCCGCCGTCGCCAGCGCCGGCGCATCGTTCACACCATCGCCTGCCATCACAACGACCCTCCCCTCGTCCTTGAGACGCTGGACAATCTTGCCTTTGTCTTCCGGCAGGACTTCCGCTTCCACTTCGTCGATGTGGAGCTTCCGGGCCACGGCTTCAGCGGAGGTGCGGTTATCGCCGGTCAGCATCACCACCCGGATACCGTCTTTCTGTAAGGCCGAAATCGCCGCCTCCGTGGTTTCTTTCACCGGATCGGCAATCGCGAGCAATCCGCACACCTTCCCGTCCACAGCCGTAATAATCACGGTGGCACCGGCTTTGCGAAGGTCATCTGCTTCCTCTTCGAAGGCAGAGGTGTCCACGCCCTCCGATTCCATCAGCAAGCGGTTGCCAAGGAGCACCCTTCGGCCATCAATGGTGCCTGTGACCCCTTTACCGTTCGGAGAATCAAAATCTTTGGCGTCTGGCAGGCTGAGGTCCATGGCCTTGGCCTTCTCCAGAATGGCATGGGCGAGAGGGTGCTCACTGCCCTTCTCGAGTCCGCCGGCGTAGCGCAGCAGATCCTCGTCACTGATGCCTTCGGCTGAAACCAGCGTCGTGACCTGGGGTTTGCCCTCGGTCAGCGTCCCGGTTTTATCGACCACCACGGTGTCGACCTTCTCCATCCGTTCCAAGGCTTCGGCATCCCGGATTAATACGCCACTTTGGGCGCCCCGGCCAACACCGACCATTATAGACATAGGCGTCGCCAACCCGAGCGCACAGGGGCAGGCGATAATGAGCACGCTGACCGCAGCGATCAGGCCGAACGCCATAGGCGGCGTTGGTCCAACGACGGACCAGACCACAAAGGCGATGACCGCAATCAGGATAACCGCAGGCACAAACCAGCCGGCAACCTTGTCCGCCAACCCCTGGATCGGCGCCCTGCTACGCTGGGCCTTGGACACCATCTGGACAATCTGGGCCAACATGGTATCCCGGCCCACCTTATCGGCCCGCATGATGAAGCTGCCCTGCTGGTTGATACTACCGCCAATCACTGTGTCACCGGCTTGCTTGGAAACAGCGAGGGGCTCGCCGGTCACCATGGACTCATCGATATTGGAACTGCCTTCCAGTACCTCACCATCCAGCGGCACCTTGTCGCCCGGGCGAACCCTCAGGCGGTCTCCAACCTTGACCTGATCAAGCGAAACGTCCGACTCGCCGCCTTCGTCGTCCAGCTTTCTGGCGGTCGCGGGGGCGAGGTCCAGCAACGCTTTGATGGCCCCCGAAGTCCGCTCCCGCGCTCGTAACTCGAGCACCTGTCCAAGCAGCACCAACACCACAATGACAGCAGCGGCTTCGAAGTACACGGCGACTGAGCCATCCGCCTGCCGGAAAGCCCCCGGGAATATCTGCGGCATCAGCGTTGCTACCAGGCTGTAGACAAGCGCGACCCCGGTACCGATGGCAATCAGCGTGAACATGTTGAGGCTGCGGTTAATGACCGATTTCCAGCCCCGGACAAAGAATGGCCAGCCGCACCAGGCGACAACAGGCGTAGCCAGGACCAATTGGACCCAGTTCGACACCTGCGGGGCGATAATATGGTCGATTCCCAGCAGATGCCCCCCCATCTCCAGCATCAGGACCGGCAGAGTCAGCACCAGGCCGATCCAGAATCGGCGGGTCATGTCCCTGAGTTCTTCGGACGGACCTTCCTCGAGACTCACCTGCTCCGGCTCAAGCGCCATACCGCAGATGGGGCACTGGCCGGGTCCCTGCTGACGGATTTCCGGGTGCATCGGGCAGGTGTAGATGGTTCCCGGCTCAACGACCTCTGGGTGTTTCCATTCACTGTGATCGTGGCAGGCCTGATGTTGATGATCATGCACGTGTTGATGCTCACCCATTGCTGTCCCCTGCCCGATTCGCCGGCCATTCCGCAAATGCGATGAAATAAAGCAGAACAAGATTGAGGAATGGGACCAGGATCAAAATTCCCATCCAGCCCGGATACCCTGTGCGTTGGCAGATTCGCCAGGCCGGAATCACAACCACAATGGCTATAACCAGCATCCACAGCCAGTGCCCCGCCCACATGGTGTAACCAAACATGTCATCCTGCATCATGGTGTGACTCTCCTGAACAATTTCCCATTTCCTCACGACTCGTGGCCGGCATTAACCCGGACGTTGTCATCGGTAAACTGATACCAGGCAAGCCTTCGGCGTGCCCACCAACCGGCCCGGATTCGGCCTCCCCGGGCTTCGATCAATGCCTGCAACGGTTCCATGGACCAATGAGTTCCGTCGTAGGTGACACACAAGATGTCATTCGGCCGCCGCTCGGCAAAATCAACACAGGGATGATGATCGAGTTCATAGATCAGGTCGTCCCACTGAGCTTCGCCGAGGCCATCGACCCCCAACTTTCTGCGCAGTAAAAACGGCTTCTGGCTTGTATCTTTGTGGGCTTTGATCATGAGATTTTACCCCGCAGTTCGTTCGCCCTTCATTGCTATGACAGCATTCGAATCTGAACTGGGACTGAAAATCTGTAAGCGGGATAAACGCGATTTGATTCACATCAATTAGTGAATCAGAAAACGGGCCAAGGTGGAGCACCAAGGCCCGTAAAAGGTAGGATCAGAAGGCGAGCCTGGTTCCGATTACGGCAAACCAGTCTTCGGTGCTGCCTCCTTCCGCTCTGGCGAAATCGGCGGTATCACCGTACTTGCGCTCGTGGACCACACCAATGTAAGGCGAGAAGGACCGATCGATCAGGTCGTAGCTCAGCCGAAGCCCGGTTTCCGTCGAACTCAAGCCCTTACCCAGTCCTATTTCCCGATCCTCGCTGAACGCGACCGTCGCGTCCACGCCGGCCGAGAGAATCAGGTGGTTGGTCAGGAGCAGTTCGTATTCGGCGTCAAACTCGGCCGAGGTGTCGCCCTCGTCACTGACATACAAACTCGCATCGACCTCGAACCAGTACGGTGCCAAGCCGGCAATGCCAATAACCGCGTAGGTCCGATCCGGCCCTTCCGGGGTATCGAACCTCACCCCGGCCTTGGCGTCGAAGAAGTCAGAAATCGGGGTCTGGACGAGTAGCTGGTTCTCAAGCTGCTCATACGCCTGCTCTTCAATGGCGTACTCACCCTTGCCCAACCACCGGAATTTGAGTGCATCAGTTCCGTAGAAGGCATCGCCATTCCAGACACCCAGTTCCTCATCGTCGTCGCTATAGCGGTACTCCAGTTCTTCAAACTGCACACCCCAAACGGTCAGCGGATCTTTCCGACCCGACGTATCCTCTCGCATGTCACTGGCCAACGCCGGAACCGATGGCACAGCAATCGCCAGAGCCAGCGCAGAAAGGGTCAGAGACCTCATGCATCACCTCCGTCCTGCTTGACAGCAATGTCGGCGGTGTTGCCCTGGTCAGGACCGCCTTCCACAACAACTTTCCGGAACATGCCCGAGGCCGCATGATAGGACAGGTGGCAATGGAAGGCCCATTGGCCGGGTGCATCCACTTCCGTTTCCATGTAAACCGTTGTGCCTGGCTGAACACTGACCGTGTGCTTCACCGGGTTCCACTCACCCGCCCCCACGTCGAGGATCGACCACATGCCGTGCAGGTGCATCGGGTGGGTCATCATCGTTTCGTTCACGAATTTGAAGCGGACGCGCTCGCCATACTGCAGTCTCAGTGGCTCAGCATCTTCGTACTTAACCCCATTGATGCTCCAGGTGTACCGTTCCATGTTTCCAGTCAAGCGAAGCTCGATTTCCCGGGTCGGTTCACGCTCCTCGTACAACGGCTTCTGGGCTTTAAGATCGGAATAGGAAAGGAACTTGCCGCCATTGGCCGCAACCGGAACAAGACCGCTTCCAGCGGCATAGAACGGGTCACTCGCGCCGCCTTCGGACATCATCATGGCGCTGTGATCCATCCCGGCCATTGCCGAGTGATCCATGCCTTCCATATCGCCCATCGCTGAATGGTCCATGCCCTCCATCGACGAATGATCCATTCCGGACATGTCTCCGGAACCGCTCATATCCATGTTTCCGTGGTCCATTCCGTGCATGCCGCCCATATCGGCCATGGTCAGGAGCGGAGCATCCCGCAGTTCGGGAACCTCTGCTTCCATGCCCTCTTCCGGTGCCAGGGTGGCCCGAGCATAACCGGACCGGCCCATGGACTCGGCAAAGATGGTGTAGGCCTCAGCAGTCTTCGGACGGACGATCACGTCGTAGGTTTCCGCGACGCCAATCCGGAATTCATCCACGGTTACCGGCTGCACGTTATTGCCATCCGCCTGCACCACAGTCATTTCCAGACCGGGGATTCGAATATCAAAGTAAGCCATGGCTGATGAATTGATAAACCGCAGACGAATTCGCTCGCCCGGCTCGAACAACCCGGTCCAGTTCTGGTCCGGGCCTTTACCATTGATCAACCCCGTAAAGCCCTGAACGTCTTCCACGTCCGCCTTCATCATCCGCATATCGCCCCAGGCGAGACGATCCTGAACGGTGGCCATGAATCCATGGTTGGAAATATCGGAAAAGAAATCGCCAACCGTCTGCTGCTGACGGTTGTAATAGTCCGGCATCATTTTGAGATTGCGCATGATCCGGTCCCCATCATGGGGGTGCTTATCCGTCAGTTGGATAACGTACTCACGGTTATAGCGGAACGGCTCGCGACCTTTCGGCTCAATCACAATCGCCCCGTAGGCGCCGTTCGGCTCCTGGAAGCCCGAATGGCTGTGAAACCAGTAGGTGCCACTCTGAACCACGGGAAACTCATAGGTAAAGGTTTCCCCGGCGGGGATGCCCGCAAAGCTGATGCCCGGCACACCGTCCTGGGTAAACGGCAGAATCAGTCCATGCCAGTGAATGGACGTAGCCTCATCCAGATTATTGGTGACATTGATTGTCGCGGTCTCCCCCTCCTTGAACCGGAGGACCGGCCCCGGAGAGGCACCGTTGTAACCAATACCTTCTTTGACAAAATCACCGGTATCGATCATCACGCGGTCTACAGTGATGTTGTACTCACCGGCAGCCGCGATTACAGGCATAAGGAGGCCGAGAGCCCCTGCCCAAAGGACTTTTTTCATCGCTTGGTTGCTCCTGAAATACTGGAAACCGGAGCACCGTATGGGTGCTCCGTTCATACTCTTCCCGTCTGGCTCAGTTTGCGCTGGCCTGGGTGTCTGCAGCGGATTCAAAGTTCACATCACCGTACATTCCGGACTGGTAGTGACCGGGAATGTTGCAAGCGAATTCGAGGACGGTCTTGGTGCTGAAGGTCCAGACGATTTCCTTTTTGTCGCCCGGCTCAACCAGCACGCTGTTGGGGTCGTCGTGCTTCATGGAATGGCCGTTGCCCATATCCATGTTCATCATGTCGTGATCGAGCTTGCCACCCTGAATCACGCCGTGATCAACCATCATCTTCATTTCGTCACGATGGGCCTCGTGCATGTCCGGAGTGCCGATGTTGAATTCATGGACAAGGTTACCCTTGTTCTCGACGACGAAACGAACCGTTTCACCTGGGGTAACGTCGATGGCCTCGGGCTCATAGTAGTTATCGTGCATTTCCACCTGGATGGTCCGTGACACATCGCCTGCCTTGCCGGGCTCACCGATGTCCCCACCATGACCACCGCCGTGGCTGCCAGCCGCAAAGACCGTGGCGGTCATGGACATGGCTGCTGCTGCAGCAATAAACTTTGATACTTTCATTCCATCTTCTCCTGTGACTTGATCCGGTACGAAACATCAGTTGCCTTGCCCTGAAGACGAGGCAATAGTACAGAACGGTAGACACGATCTCGCATCAACCTGAATCCTTACTGAAAATGACAAACAATTTATCATTCAGGCACAGTTCAGGTTGATTACCGACACTGGCAACGCTTTGTTGATCCACGAAGGAACGGACGAATGCGCTTACTGCTCATTGAAGACGACCGCCTCTTGGCTGACGGGCTGGCGAGACAACTGGAAAAGGCGGGTTTCAGCGTCGACACCGCCCACACTGCCAGAGAGGCTCATCTGCTGGGCCAACAGGAAGACTACCGCGTCGGTGTCCTGGATCTGGGCTTACCCGATGGCAACGGGCTCGAGGTACTCCGCAAGTGGCGTTTAAACCGGGTGACGTTTCCGGTCCTGATCCTGACCGCCCGGGGAGACTGGCAGGATAAGGTGAATGGGTTGAAGGCCGGTGCCGACGACTATCTGGCAAAACCCTTCCAGACCGAGGAGTTGATTGCCCGCCTGAACGCCATTGTACGCAGAAGCGAAGGCAGGGTTTTCTCAGTGGTTCGAACCGGTCGGTTCGAACTGGATGAAAACCGCCAAAGCCTGAAGGTCGGTGATGGCAGTGAACACAGCCTGACGGGCACCGAGTTCCGGCTGCTTCGGTGCCTCATGAGTCGGCCGGGGCAGGTATTTTCAAAAGAGCAACTGATGGAACAGCTCTACAACCTGAACGACAACCCCAGCGAGAACGTCATCGAGGCTTATATCAGGCGGCTTCGTAAACTCGTCGGCACCGACACCATCTCAACCCGGCGTGGCCAGGGATACCTGTTTAATGACCTGGATTAAAAAGCCCGCGTCGGTCAAAAATGCCCTGCTCGTGCTGTTGTTACCGGCCGGTATCGGTTTGATGGGGTTGGCCTGGCTGGTACACGGCCTGCTACTTGATCGCATGTCGAGGGAATTTGTCGAGAGCCGGCTCAAGGACGAAGTGGCTTTCCTCGAACACCAGATACGCGAATCGAGCGGGCGCCTGGACGCACTCCAGACCGGAGACTACTTTCAGGATGTCTTTCACCATGCGTTCGCCATTCAATCGCCCACCCAGACCCTGGTATCGCCGGAATCCTGGACGCCCCTGTTGATGCCCCTGATCGCGTCCGGGCAAGCCGGAACCATCCGGGTAAAAGACGCGGTCGTCGACGATGCACCGTCGGAGATCCTTGCCTACCGGGCGTCCTTTTTCGTGGACGGAACGCCCATTGTGGTGATTGTCTCGGAGGATCTGGAGGCCCTGAAAAGCAGTCAGGCCGAACTTCACCTCTGGACCGCCATCCTCTCTGTACTTCTGATTCTCTTGCTGGTTGGCGTCATCTGGCTGGGCATCAGCTACTCCATGCGTCCTGTGTTATCGCTCCAGGCGGCCCTGAAACGGCTCCAGGGCGGCGAAATCTCTAGAATCCATGTCCAGAGCCCTGAAGAATTCCGTCCCCTCGTTCAGCAGTTAAATCAACTGTTGGATTCCCTCGATCAACGGCTGGAACGCTCACGGGACGCGCTGGCGAACCTGTCCCACAGTGTGAAAACGCCCATCGCGGCGGTCCGGCAGATCCTCGAGGACACCAGTCGCCCGCTCGACGATGACCTGAGGCATCAGATGGCCGCCCGGCTCGACGATATCGATAAGCAACTCGAAGCGGAAATGCGGCGCAGCCGGTTCGCAGGACCGCAGGTGGGCAAGAGCGCCAGTCCGGTCAAGCAGGCACGGGATCTGTTGTGGATGTTGGGACGCTTGTACCCGGAAAAATCATTCGAGCTCTCCACCTCGCTCACCGACGAGGCCCGCTGGCCGATCGAAGAGCACGATCTCAACGAGATCCTTGGCAACTTGCTTGATAATGCCGGTAAGTGGTCAACCCAGTGCGTAGAGCTGACCCTGGAGCAAGAACACAACCTGGCCCGGATTGTCGTAACCGACGACGGCCCGGGTGTTGATGAAGACGAATTGGATAAACTGGGCCAACGTGGGTTGCGGCTTGACGAGCAGACCCCCGGGCACGGCCTCGGTCTGTCCATCGTCCAGGACATTGTTGACCGATACGGCGGCCGAAAACGGTACTCAGCGGCGCCCAATAACGGTTTGAAGGTGGTGATCGATATCGGGATCTAGCCCCTTATTCGGCCTTACCGGCACTGTTGCAGTGGGCGCGGAACTCCAACCGGCTGATCCGGTTATCGCCGTCGGCATCGGTGACCTGCAGCATTCGCAAGCCAAGGTCAAAATCCTCCGCCGGTGGCCGTTCCCCAAAACCCTCCGGGACCTCACCGCATTTGAGATCCTCTCCGATTCCGCATTGACGCAGGTAGATCAGCTCGCTTTGATCGATGTAGTCGTTAAGGTTTCTATCCGCGCACTGGAACTGCCCCTTGGCGCCGGGAGACAACTCTTTGCCGACCACCAGGTCCGCGTTATCAGGCGATGCGCAACCATTTAACGCCAGCAAACCGGCGAGCATGAGTGTTGAAGTCGACCAACGGAGCATAGAGACCCTCCTAGATGTGATACCGGCGCTAACCGGCTTGGTATCTGCTGCCAGGGCACTCCCTCATTTCAGGTGCTGCGGCAACGGCATCGGTTTTGAGAACAGGAAGCCCTGGCTCCTGAGACTTTCCACGGCAGCTTTGGCCTGGCGGAATCCTGGGGCAGCACGCCCTCGGTAATTTTGATTTCCAGGGCGCGGGGCGCCGCCGGAACTCGACTGCAGTTCTCTGACAGGAGCGGATACCAGATGACCACTCTCACTGCTCGCTATTAAGAAAATAGTTCAATCCGCCCGGCATCTCACAACAAATTGTAATTTGGCCCAAAAACACAAACTCCTGTTCCCTTGGCACTATTCCGACCGCCCCTCCTGTTCGACCTTCAGCAGGGCTCGTTTGCGATCAAGCCCCCAGCGATAGCCGCCGAGTTGACCATCCGCCCTCAGCACCCGATGACACGGGATTAACAGAGCGATGCGGTTACGCGCGCAAGCAGAGGCTACGGCACGGATGGCCTTGGGCTTGCCAATCCGCTGTGCGACATCGCCGTAGCTGAGTACCTGCCCTTCCTGAATACTCTTGAGAAACCGCCATACCTGAATCTGGAAGGCGGTCCCACGCATATCCAACGGGATATCCGGGCTCGGTTCTCCCTGGCTGACGTGCTGGTCGAGGGCATCTATCCAGTCATCAAGTTCGGGCGTTTCAGCCGCGGGCGACGGAACCACGCTGGCGCCCGGGAACTCCTGCCGTAATGCGGCGACCAGTGAATCGGCATCCTCGCCGAACTCAACGAAACACACCCCTTTCCGGGTTGCGCCCATCGCAATGAGGCCCAGGGAGGTTTGCCGACAGGCATAGGCGATAGTCTCCCCGTTCGCACCGGTCTGGTACTCTTTCAGCGTCATCCCAAGATTCCTGCCCTGCTCGCCATAGACCCGACTGACGGAACCATACCCGGACGCAAAAATGGCGTCGGTCACTCGTGTCCCCTCCCTCAGCGATGCTTTGAGCCGCCTCAGACGGACGGCCTCCTGGTAGTCTTTTGGCGAGACACCGATGACGTCCTTGAAAACCCTCTGCAACCGGCTCGGGGACAGTCCAACGATGCCGGCGAGAGTATCCAGTGTCAGTGGTTCCTCTGCCCGTTCCTCGATCGTTCGGGCAAGTCGGATCATCTGGTCGGATCGATCGATGTCAGTTGGCATTGGCATGGCCTGCGCTCATGTTGAACCGGATAGTGCAATGAAACGGGAATTGGTGCCCGGATGCCATCCGTTTCTTGCACGTGAACGACGAACTTTCACTGTCTGAACCGTTCCACGGGATCAGAACTCTGTGTGGTCGTGCACGGAACAACGGACAAATATGTTCAATACTCAACCAATCCTACAAAAAGCCGCGACCACGGAGGGTTTCATCATGAACGTCGTCAGATCCCGCAATACCCAGCGTGCTCTGGTCATCTCGCTTGCATTGACCGCCAGCACCGTCTCCCATGCAAACACGGTAAACGTTATCTTCTCCGCAGAGAATGCCCTATACGGCGCCGGTTACGACATCGGTCGCGCTGACGGGTGGATGGACACCACCTTGAAGAACGCCATTCGCCAGTATCAGGACCGGGCCAGCCACTTACGAACCAGCGGAAACCTGGATTCAGACACGCTGACGTCTCTCGGAATCGCCAACAAAGCGGGTACCAGCATTTCCGGCAACTCGGTCGCCAGCAAAGCCGACGCCCTCGCAGCCCTTGGGATCTCCGAAGTCCGGCCCGCACCGGCCGCCAAGCCAGCGCCCAAGCGTGAAGAAATTGTGGCCAAGGCATTCACGGTGCCCCCGGCTCCCGAACCGAAAGAGCAGCCCAAACCGGAAGACCAGCCAGAGCCGAAAAAAGTAGCCGAAAAGCCTGAACCGGCTCCCGAACCTGTCTCCGTCAAGAAACCGGAAACCGCTAAATCAAGCACTGGCGTGACGGTAAAGGCAACCGCTGAGGTTGAGCAGACGTCCGTTGCTACCGTGCGCGTAGAGCCGGAAGCGCCGATCTCGAAATCAGATGAGATTAAAGCTGTAACCAGCGAAAATAATGAAGAATCTACCACGACAGACGATGTGCAGGTATTGACTGCGGAGGTGACAGAGCAATCCGATCCAAGCACACAGCTGCCCAGTGAACCGACGGCCACCGGCATGACCGCACATACCCCGGCCGAAGAAAACGCTGGCCCTGTTTTGGAGAGTCCGGAGCACCGACCTGCGGCGACGGGTGACGATCGGTCCATCTTTGGCTCCCTGTTCGATTTCCTTTTTGGCTGGATGGCTTGACCGAGAAGAGCCCGGGGCAGGAACGTCTCACACGCAAGAGAATATTGAAGGAAATATTGCGTTCTTGGCGCACACTGACTATTCCTTAAGCAGTCCCGAGATCACAGAGGATGTGCTCAAATGATGCCTGTCAGACGATTTGTTCCTGCCGTGGCGGCTGCGCTGATCAGCTCCCTCGCCTCGGCCCAAGACTCTTCCACCCTAGCCAAACAGCTGGCGAACCCCATTGCAAGCCTGGTGTCGGTTCCCTTCCAGTCGAATTTCGATTCCAACATTGGCCCCGGAGAGGACGGCGACCGCTACACACTCAACATACAACCGGTTATCCCTTTCTCACTCAATGAGGACTGGAATCTTATAAGCCGGACCATTCTGCCGGTTATTGATCAAAGTGATATTTTCCCGGGTGCCGGCAGTCAGAGCGGGCTGGGCGATACGGTGCAAAGTCTCTTCTTTTCCCCAGTCAAACCCACGGCCAATGGCTGGATTTGGGGCGCCGGGCCCGTCTTCTTGCTGCCGACTGCGACCGACGATCTGTTGGGAACGGAAAAATGGGGCGCAGGCCCAACCGCTGTTGCACTGAGACAGACAGGGCCCTGGACAGCTGGAGGCCTCGCCAATCACATCTGGTCCGTGGCAGGCGATAACAACCGCGAGGATGTCAGTCAGTCATTCGTTCAACCATTCTTCACGTACACAACACCCAAGGCGTTCAGCCTTACGCTCACGGCAGACTCTGTCTACAACTGGAAAACCAGTGACTGGACCATCCCGGTCGGGGTGTTCGCCGGACAGGTATTTACCGTGGGCAAACAGATCATGCAGATCGGGGCGGGGCCGCGCTATTACGCCCAGAGTCCGGAAAGTGGACCGGATGGATGGGGCGCTCGGATTAACGTCGTTTTTCTGTTTCCCAAATAGGCAGTCTTGGGAGCGTCAGGGGGGAGAGGTTTTGATCAGAAGGGGGATTGCCCGGAGCGAACTGAGGCTTGAGCCTCCAGAACACTTCAACTCCGGGCACGCCTGAATACCATCAGAACTTCCAGAAAGGCGTATTCAGCTTCTGGTGAACAACGTCCGGGGAAAAACCGACGTCATTGAGAAGACGACGATCCATAGTCATCACCAGGTGAACAAAGTTTCGCTTCATTCTCCAGCCCTGATAGATAGCAGCAGCTCGTTTCATATCCTATCTCCATATTCAGCAGTTAAAGGTCCGGGAATCGATTCCTGGAACCGTGTTTGATTAGGCTGCTATTCTAGTGCCGTCACACCGTTTGCTGAATACTTGGAAACCCCTATCAGCGGGGCATTTCAGACGATTTCCGTTTTTTTCAGAGCTGCTGCCGGGCTCCTGAATATGCCCGGCAAGTTGCGGGGGTATTGAACTCAGGCACCACCACCATTCTGAACCAGTGCCTGGTAAAGCTGGTCCTTTAGATGTGCCCTTTTCTGCTTCATTCGGTGAAGTTTGTCGTCACCAATGGGGGAATCCCTTTTTTCCAATCCTTCTATTTCCTGATCCAACTCTGCGTACTGCTTGAACTGATCCCCGAATCGCGGGTCATTACTTTTCAGTTCATCAATCAAATCGCTGTACTGCGGAAACTCCCTATGGAGCTCATGATTCGAAATTCCCATCGCGGCTTTCTCCTCTTGGTTGCAGAGTGTCGGATCACTGACTTCTACATAATAGACGACACTGCCATTTTCAGGGCACCTTTGACAAATCGCTAATAACGCTCAATCGAATGTGGGTATAGCATGGGAAAACGATACACAGTTTAGCTACGCCCCGGGGCTCTCACGAATGACGTTTGCACGAATTGCTGGCACGGGTTCTTACCTGCCTGAGAACATTGTTACCAACCAAGACCTCGAAAAGATGGTCGACACGACTGACCAGTGGATTCGTGAGCGAACCGGTATCGAACGACGACACATCGCGCTCGAAGGCCAAACCACCGTCGATCTGGCCGAGCCCGCCGCACGTCAGGCGATTGAAGCCGCCGGCATGGTCCCCGAAGACATCGACCTTATCGTCTTTGCCACCTCGACACCGGACAAGATCTTTCCCAGTTGTGCCTGCATCCTGCAGGCCCGCCTTGGCATCCATGGCTGTCCCGCCTTCGATATCCAGGCTGTATGCAGTGGATTTGTCTACGCCCTTGCGACTGCCGAAAAGTTCATCAAAACCGGAAGCAGTAAGAAAGCCCTCGTCATTGGCGCGGAGGTCTTCTCCCGCATCATCAACTGGGAGGACCGCGGAACCTGTGTGTTGTTCGGTGACGGCGCGGGCGCGGTGGTGCTTGAGGCCAATGAAGAGACCGGCGTTCTGTCCACCCACATCCATGCCGATGGTCAGTACGAAAAACTCCTGCATGTTCCGTGCGGTATTGCGGACGGCTACGATCAAGTCAAAGCCGGGCTTGCCTTCGTAGAGATGAAGGGCAACGAAGTCTTCAAGGTCGCGGTCAATACCCTTGGCAAAATCGTGGATGAAACCCTCGACGCCAATCAGATGCAGAAATCCGACATCGACTGGCTGGTTCCGCACCAGGCGAATCTGCGTATCATCGCGGCGACGGCCAAAAAGCTGAATATGTCGATGGATCGGGTTGTGGTCACCGTCAATGAGCACGGAAACACTTCCGCGGCCTCCATTCCCCTTGCTCTGGATGTGGCGGTACGGGATGGCCGAATCCAGCGCAACGATGTCTTGCTGCTCGAAGCCTTCGGCGGCGGGTTTACCTGGGGATCGGCGCTGATTCGTTACTGAGTCAGGCCTCGCAAACCCAATTGCGGCCTGTCTCCTTGGCCTGGTAGAGCGCCTCATCCGCCCGGTGCAGCAAATCGGTCAGGTTCTGTTGCCAGGTCTCTGGGGTCAGGGTGGAAATTCCGACGCTGATCGTCACCACATTGGCGGCGCTTGAGGCCTTGTGAGGAATGCCAAGCGCTTCGACGGCGCGCCGGCAGAACTCACCAAACTCTTTCGGGGTCTCGGTATTCGGAAGCACGATACTGAACTCCTCCCCCCCATACCTTGCCACCAGGTCAGCCGGACGGTGCACCACCTGACGAAGACAGTCGGCCACCTTCTTCAGGCAGGCATCGCCTGCCGGGTGACCGTACTCGTCGTTGTATTCCTTGAAATGGTCAATATCAATCATCACCAGTGACAGCGCACTTCCCTGCCGAATTGCACGCCGGTACTCACGCTCCAGATAAATGTCAAAATGCCGCCGGTTGGCAAGTCCGGTGAGCGCATCCGTAAAAGAAATCCGCTCCAACTCGGTCTTCGCCTCAGTCAGTTCGGCATTTTTTCGAACGCTGATGACGAAATAGCTCACGATCAGACAAGCCAGAGTGATACCAGCCATCGCAACGAACAGCGGGAATTGGCTTCGCCTGTCCCCTATAAATGTCGCTGAGGGCAAAGCCTCCACCACCCATTCACGCCCGCCAATATCAAAGACAGCGGACGTATACCGACCTTCTGCTTCCCAGCCCTCGTCCATCGGATTGCCGGAGCTGAACAGCAACGTATTCTCCTGCCCTGACCGGTCGTACACCTGAAACAGAATGTCGCCGCTGAACTCATCGCCAATGGCGAGGTCCACCAATTCTCCAATCCTGAACACGCCATTGATGAAGCCATAGTGCTGAAGGGCCGAACCGGGATGGAGACTGTCGGGTGCCGACCGGTATAGCGGCGCAAACACGAGAAAACCTCTCTGGTTCTCCGGTTCCTGAACCAACCGGATTCCAGCCGTGGCCGCCATGTTGCCGGTGTCTCGCGCTTTCAGGAGCGCAGCTAACCGGGATTGTTCGCTGGCAAGATCAAACCCCAGAGCAGCGCGGTTTTCAGAAAGCGGCTCGATAAACTGCACCGGCACATACCAATCCCTGGCGCCCGCTTCCCGAAGGCCGGCGGTAGAGGTTTCGCGGATCATGAAATTCACGAATTCCTTACGCTGTTCCCCAACAAACGCCGGCACATCTTCTCGCCGGACCACCGGTACCCAGGCAAACGCCTGGATCGCCGGAGAGCGTTCCAGAATTCGCCTGGTCATGGTGCCAAACCGCTCGGAGTTCATTTCCGGCAATACGCTGACCGCCTCTTTCAAGGCGTAGAGAATCTCGAGGTTCAGCAAGACCTCTCGCTCAAACACAGCGGACATCTGATCAATGTCGGACCTGAACTCCAACTCGATCGCTCGTGACTCCTCGACGTAGAGGGTTCGTCCAAGAGCAATGCTGACACCGATGCCGACGACGAGCGCAATGATGGCGCCGAACATCGTACTGTGCTTCATGGCCAGAGGCCCGGATCGACGAACATCGGTTTTTCGATAGACATGGCACCCACAGCCTCACAATTCGGAACCCGTTATATGCGTTCGTCCCTACGTTAATACTCTAGGCCGAGATAACGGTTTTTGTAACGCAATAACGCCCTCGGAATCATGATTTTTGTTGTGGGAAGGTAGGGCCTTCCGATACACTGTTTTTTTATACAGCATTACGCACATTCACTGCGAGGAGTGACCATGGCGGTACAAGCAGTTTATTTTTCCGATAGGGACGGCCTGGATATGGCGTTGAAACATCCTGAAACCATGCTCTTTACTTCGAAGGCAGAAGCCGACGCCCGCGACAAGGTTCTGGAACTGGCTGAAGAAATCCAGGTGTTTCTGAGCCGTAAGGTAGAGGGTTTGAGCGATGACCAGGCGGAACTCTGCGCCATGGCGATTGCAGAAGAGCGAGACCTGTTTCAGAAGGCTTTGAAAAAACCCGAGCTATTGAACGCCCCACAGGATTGAACCGACCATCGCCGGGGCAGGCAACCTGCCCCAACCTGCCATCCGCTCAACCATCCCGCCCTAAAGGAAGTCAAATTCAAGGTGCTGGTAGACACGACCCGCATTCTTACTGGCCAACTCGTCAAAGGTATCCAGGTAGGACCACTGTGACTGATCCAGGTTATACGCCTCGTCCAGCCCTCCGCCACGCTCAAGGATGTCGATCACCGAGTTTCTCAGAAAGACCAGATACCCTTTTGTTTCCTTTGTAATTATATCCAGAGAGGCTGGTTCGCCATGCCCGGGAATCACTCGCTCGGGATTGAGCTGGCTCATCCTGTCGAAAGACTCAATCCAGGCGCCGGTGTCCGTATCGTCAAACACCGCCAGAAGCCGCTGATGAAATCCGAGATCGCCCGTAATCAGGAGCTTCTCGTCAGGTATCCAGAGCGCAATGTCGCCAGGCGAATGCCCGGGGCCAAAGTAGCGCAGCTCGATCGTTACATCACCCATGTCCAGGACATACTGATCCGAGAAGCCGATATCAGGGACCGCAACATAGGTGCCCTCAGCCTTCTCACGGTTGCGGTTTTGCATGGCCGCGAGCTTGATGTCGCCATGGTCTCGAAACTCCTCGATGGCCGATTCGTGGGCAATGATAGGGACGCCTTTGTCGCGCCAATAACTGTTTCCCAACATGGCATGCCCCTGCCCATTCTCATTGACGACGTACGCAACCTCCTTGTCTGTCACACGTCGAATGGAATGATGGAGCGCCCTGGCCAGGAGATAATTATCTCCGCCATTCATCACCACCACGCCTTTCTCGGTGATGACGAAGCTGAGGTTGTTGTTATGGCCATGATTTTCGTAGGTACCCGGTGCGGTTGCGCCAATGGCCGAATACACACGATCAGACACTTTGGTTAACTCGAGATGCTCTGGAACACCGGTTTCACCGGCCAGCACATTCCCTGTCACCAGTATCAAAAATCCCAGCAAGACCGCGTTTAATCGCATCGTCCGTCCCTCGCTCATAACTCTCCCGTCTGGTCCACAGTGCGGAACACGGCCTCGGCCAAGGCCGAGTCATCCGGCAGGCCTACAATACGCTGTACGTCTCCCTCGGCGTTCTTATAGAAAACCGCGGGCGTGGCGGAAACCGAGAGCGTCTCCATCAATCGGTTATTCCGCTCTACTCTTGTTTTCAGCTCTTCCGGCACTGAGGCCGGCGTTACAAGCCAATCCCGAGGAAACTGGCCATCGTGAAAATCCAGCATCTCGACGGGTTCCGGGGAGGCGATCACGCTCGCCGATTTCGCCAGGCTTGAGGGCTGAATCACCCCGACCAGGATGTGCCGGAGCTCAATACCCCGCTCGAGAAACGGTTGCGCCTTTTCACGGAAGACAACGCAATACCCGCAATTCGGGTCGGTGAAAACATAGACGATCCGTTCGGCCTCAGCGGGCCCCTCTGCAACCCACGTCGCTTTCTCAAGCCGTGACCAGACGCCATTCAAGTCGATCCTGGGCGCCCAGGCGCGGATCTGCGCCTGGCTGAGATCCTGACCGAAGCCGTCCATCATTGTCCCGACCACCACATGCTCACCGTCTGGCATCAGATACAACGTCACCGCCCGACCATTGCTGCGACCGACGAAACCGGCGAGCCCCCCCGGCGCTTCAAATTGCGCGTCGATGGTCAGGCCCTCATCCACCAGAACCTGGACCGCATCGGGGTACTGGCCGAATGCCAGCCCCGGCAGAAAGAACAAAATGACTTTAAGAGTATTCCCTATCATATTGTTTTTACTGATCAGTTTCTTAAGAAATCAGAAGGAGGCCATTTCCAGATCCATCTCGACAGCGGCCACACCCGCTACGGCACAACTCTCATCAATGTCGCCGGAGGGAGCACCACTGACGCCTACCCCACCAACCGTCTCACCACTGGCCTGGATCGGCACCCCGCCCGCCGACAACAGGACATTATCAAGCTTGCCGACCGAAAACGGACCGGTGAAACGATCCTCGAGGGACGAGGTCTTGCTCGTGAACGTCATGGCTGTATAGGCCTTGCGGTAACTCACCTCCAGCGCCAGATCCATGGCCAGAACATCCCGAAGCACAACCTGTGGGTGACCGCCGCGGTCAACGACCGTAACGGCCACCTGGACGCCCTGTTCCCGACAGGCCTCAATGGCGGTTTTGGCAACGGTCAGCGCGGTGTCCATGGACAATCGCTTGACCTCGATCATGACCGGCTGATCGCCCTCTGCCGCGACGGCTGTACCTGAGACGGCAAGCACAGACATGAAGGCCAGAGATCTTGCTAACGTGGGTCGCATTGTCATCTCCCTTTTCCGGGACCAGTGACTCAAGGACGGACCAGCACGAAGCCCTGGTCAATCCGTTCAAGAATGTGGGCGACTCCCACCGGCACCGGCAGAATGTCCCCAAGCAGCTCTGGTCTGGCGCCGCTGCTCCGCTCAATCGTATCTAGGGTATTCATGCACACCGAGAACCGGACGCCCTGGGCCATCAAACTCGCGACCCTCTCGCGCCGATCATTGTCAGCGAAGAGAAGCGTGACCCCCGGCCCGAAGGTTGTGATTTCAATGTCGACGAGATCCGGCTGATAGTGCTCCAGGAGGTTGCCCGCGACACTCAGCACCAGGTCCTGCTTCTCCGGGTCGCCATCGCTCAGTTGCAAAAGGAGAAAGGTCTCCGCGAATGGTTTGTCCGGATTGATCGGCTCTTCGGCCCGGAGTCCCGGAGCGGAAAGAACGATTGCCAGGCTCATCAGAGCGCCTGCAACCTTCCTGAAACCGAGGGACGCGTTCATACCGAGTAGTTTTCCAGGCCCGGGTTACCCGCCACGTTTTTCAACTTCGGGGTATTGAACTTGTCGATCTTCACCGTCTTTTCCGATCTCAGGTAATCGGCAACCACATCCCAGATTGGGCGACCAGGGGCCCTGGAGTTGACCGTGGCCCATCCGGCCACCTTGTACAGTTTGTCTGCCTGGATCAGCTCGCCGTTATCGAGTCGCATATCCGAAATCCGAGCATTCATGGTCGCGGTGGGGTCGCAGGTGTAATCCATTCCGCCAACCCGAACCATGTCACCGCCCTGCTGGTAGTAGGGATCCTTGTTGAACAGGTTGTCGGCCACGTCTTCCATGATGAGCTTGAGGTCGGCGCCGGACATTTCACGCACGTACGTTTCCGGGTACGTGATGGCGGTGGCATTCATGACATCATCCATGGTGATGGCATCGCCCGGAAGTACGGTGGTTCCCCAGCGGAACCCCGGTGATAGGGAGATCTGGGCATCCAATACCATTCGTTGCGCGTCACAGATCACCTGGTCCATGGTGCCGTTAAAGTTACCGCGGCGGTAAAGGAGTTCGTCCGCTATTGCGAGTTTTTCTCCGAGCTTATCCAGGTACGGGGCTCGTACCTCATGAATGAAGCGCTCCATACCGCTATCTGGCTTGATCAGATCCGAGAAGACCGGCAGCAACTTGTAGTCGTACCCGCGAACGCCGTTATCGCCAATGTCCAGATCAAGCACGGCGACGTATTTGCCATTCGTCCCGGCGTTGCTGACGAGTGTCTTACCACCCGGATTCTTGACGATTGACGGCTGAGGCACCGCATCATGAGTATGGCCGCCCAGGATGGCATCGATTCCGGAAACCCGGCTGGCCATCTTGAGATCCACATCCATGCCGTTGTGGGACAGGACCACAACCGCGTTGACCTTTTCCGTCTCGCGGATCTGGTTCACCAATTCCTGCATCTCGGATTCGCGGATACCAAAACGCCAGTCCGGTATGAAATAGGACGGATTTGCAATGGGCGTGTAGGGGAAGGCCTGACCGATGATGGCCACCCGCTTGCCGCCAAGCTCCCGGATGGAATACGGCTTGAACACCCGCCCGCTCGCCTCGTCAAACGATTCGGCGCCCATGAACATGGCCTCATCCGAGAGGAAGACATTCTGAGCAAGAAACTCACCGTCAAACCGGTCGATGTTCTTGCGAATCTGCGCTTCCGGATAGGTGAATTCCCAGTGACCGGTCATGACGTCGATGCCCAGGCGGTTACTCGCATCCACCATGTCCTCGCCGTTGGTCCAGAATGCGGTTCCTGAGCCCTGCCACAGGTCGCCACCGTCCAGCAGCAGGGAATTTCCGGGCCCGGCCTGCTCCCTCAGTTGGTCAATCAGGGTTTTCAGGTGAGCAAAACCGCCGAGCCGGCCATATTCCTGCGCGGCTTCCGTGTAGTTCAGGTAGGTAAATGCGTGGGAACGTCGGGACGCCTGGTTAATGCCAAAGTGATCAAGGAACGCCGAACCCACGAGGTGAGGCACTTTGCCCCGGCTGGGACCGATCCCCAGATTCACGTTGGGCTCCCGGAAGTGAACCGGTAACAACTGGGCGTGAATATCCGTCAGGTGCAGGAGTCGAACGTTCCCGAATTTGGGTAAGTCGTACAGTCCCTCTCCCCCTTTCGCCAACGCTAGTTTCGGAGCAAGACCGGCAAGAGCAGCCGCCTGCATGGCAATCAGGAAATCTCGGCGGGATATGGACACTGTACTCTCCTCTGTTTCTGGTTATTGGAGTGATGGCCTCCTTTTCAGGGCCTTACCGTGAGCCCGAAAGGGAGGCTGATGGACGCACCATCGGTTCAGTGACCGATGGCTGTCATTCGCCAGGCCTCCTTCTGGCCCTGCTGCTGGGCGACGGACTGGTTCGCCAGCTCCAGAGCTTCCTCCGCCAGCCTCAGGGCAGCCTCGTAATCGTTCGCACCGGCGGCTTCCTTGGCCGCCTTGAGTCGGTCTGAGGTGGTGGTCCACTGAAAGGTGCCGGCTTCCTGGTGCGTTCGCTCTGCTTGCGAATAGGTCTTATCAAAATCGTCCTGTGGTCCTGCCTGGGCACACAGTGGGACCGACAGCGCAAGTGCCATTCCAAACGTCACGAGTGATCTGTTCATAGCAATTCTCCGGTCAGCGTTGCCGTCACGGCCTGGTGGATGGGCCCACAACTGGGAGGCCGTTGCTCATGTAGGTGAGGAAGTACTCCAGATTTCGGTACTCCGTACTCTGGGCCGGCAGTGGTTCGGCTCGAACGTTGCGGTTGCAGCCGGCAAAACGCCGATGCAAGGTCCCCAGCTCGCCCCACTTGGACCGGTGAACCGGGAAATTGGAGGGCTGACCAAGTGCTGGCGACAGCAGGTCTGCCCGGATCCAGTTGCCCGGATTCTGGACATGACAGCTGGCGCACGAGAAATTCAACTGGCCCCGGCGACTGTAGTAGAACTCTTTTCCGGACTGATAAGCCGCGAGCGCTTCCGGGCTATCCTGCACCTTGATATTGAAGTTCTTGCCCTGGGAGGTAGACGCCATGTACGCGGAGATCGACGCGATATCCCCCTTCTTGTATTTCAGGGGCTCCTCGCCATTGGCTTCTCGACACCGGTTTATGGCCAGTTCCAGCGTGATGACCTCATCGTTCTTGTCGTCGAAGTACGGAAAGTTCTGGCGAATGCCGATACCGCCATTCTCAAAACAGCTGGCATAGGTCTTTCCATTGGCGAATGGCGTTTCAAACATCTCCTTGCCCTCCGCGACCGCAAACTCATAGGGTGGAAAATCCTGGAGGGACTCCCACTGCGAGCGGCGATCATCGTCAAGCGCGTATTGGCCGTTCACGTATTCTTCGTACGGCACATCCGGGAACATCTGCTTGAAGTATTCAACCGCTTCCTTCCGATCCTCTTCCGGTGTGCTGCCCGCCATTGCCGCGGGAACTATCAGTGCCGCTCCGAGCGCAGCCAGAATGACCTTTGTTTTCAGCATGTCCAATCCTCCTCCGCAGCGGTTCAGAACCTTCCGGCCCTGCCGCCCTCTAACTTCAGGCGATCGTGGCGGTTGTCGAATCGCTCTCACCTTTGTTGTCGGTCCAACTGATGGTCAGCTTGTCGCCCTTCTTGGCGCCTTTAAAACGACACTCCAGGAACGGATCCTTCGACACCGCAGGCCCCCAATTGGCAACAAACACGTCTTTGCCGTTATGAGTGATCGTCAATAACTGGATGAAATGGGCTGGAATGACGTTGCCTGCGGAGTCCTTGACGAAGCCCGAATCCATCGGGTGCCGAACCAACGCCTTGAGGGAGGTTACTCCCCCGTTTTCCACTGCTCGAACTCTGATACTTGATGCCATTGTTATTCTCCTGTCCGTCCGGGCGTTAACCGCCGCAACCGCCCACGGTCACTTTCACGTTTTTAGTTGCCTTGTAGGCCTTGCCGTCAGAAATCACCACGGCCACGACGTCCGTCGTCTCGGCCATTTTCAGGCGATTGGATACGAACGGCAGGGTGCCCTCGGGAATGTCAAAGGAGGCCGCCAGGGCATTGGGGTTTTTGGCAACCAGTAAGGCGATACTGGTGACATTTGGTAACGTGGTTTCAACCGTGGCCGGCACCACGGCCCCGTTCTGCGCGATGGTGGGCAGGTCCATCGAGATCTTGTCGGACTCTGTCGCTTCCATTCCGTACAGCTCAGAAATGGTGGCATCCACACCCGGCGTGCTGAACGCCTTCTTTGGCCAGTCAGAGGTATCCAGTGAGGCCGCAGCCTCCACCCTCAGCGGCACGATTCCGGATCCCAGGGCAAAGCTGGCAACGCCCGCCCCCAAGACCCCTTTCAAAAACCCTCTTCGCCTTTGGTCAATCACGGCAACTCCTCCTCGCTCTACAGCGTGTACAAATAATCGATTACCCGGTTGATCTCGTCTTTGCTCATGATCATGTGCTTGCCGAATGGCGGCATGACCGTCACCGGATTGAACTGGGTTTCGTCCCAGATTCGCTTGAACAGCATGTCCCGGCCCGGATAACGGGCCTTCATGTCCGCCAGCTCCGGCCCGATGGTTCCGGTCAGCTTGCCGTCGTCCATCTGGTGGCACGCCAGACAGTTGCCGTCCTTGCGACTGAAAGCGAGCTCCTTACCACGGTCTATGTCGGCCTGGGTAGGTTCCGCCACCACCACCGGCGCACCACCCAGCGCGAGTGTGGTCAGGCCGATCGCCAATAATGCGTTTCGCATCTCGTGTTCCTCCTCCGCACGTTTGATGGGGCGCCCGGCCCCGCCGCCTGTTACTCCGTGAGCCCCTCATCAAGTGGGCCAGTCGTGCTTGGTGTCAGGTTTTTGTCCGCCGCCGAATCGCTGACGGTCACCTCTTCCTTACAGTCCTCCATGCACCGGACGTTGACGACTTCCGGTCGCGGGTCCTCCCAGACAAAGCCGTCCTCGTTGGGCATCTTCACTTGCGGGAGGGTGTCCTTGTTGGCAACGAAGTCACCATCCACGATGTAGTTGAGGTTCAGCACGTAGGCCGTGAGCGCATAGACCTGGTCGTCGGTCAAAGACTGTGGCGCAAAAAACGGCATAGCCCGATGGATGTAGTCCCAGAGTGTGCTGGCGTATGGCCAGTAGCTGCCGACCGTTTTTTCCGGTCGGTCCTCCGTGAGACTGCCTTCGCCTCCGGACAGTTTTGGATAACGACCCATGCCTTCGCCGAACGCGCCGTGGCAGGATGAGCAATAGGTTTCGTAGATGCCCATACCCTCTTCGACGCTGCCGCTGCCTTCCGGAAGCCCCTTGCCGTCAGGCCGAATATCAATATCCCACGCCTGAATCTGCGCTTCGGTGGCCGGTTCGCCATACCCGTAATGACCTGCCGACTGGGCCAGCCCCATGATCGGCAACGTGGCCAACAGCACGCCGGAACAAAAACGGGTCAAGGAACGTGACGATTTTTCATAGCTGAACATTGTTCACACTCCCGTCTCCCGAGATCTGCCAGGTCTGGATGGCATTCTTGTGGTAGATCGAATTGGTTCCGCGCACGCCCTTGAGCTGCGCCAGTGTGGGCTGCACGTATCCGGTTTCATCGACCACACGGGATTGCAGCAGCGCCGGACTGCCGTTCCAGTTCCATTCCAATGAGAATCGAGTAAGTGATTTGGACATCACGGGCTCGTGAAGCTGGGCTTGCTGCCAGTTACGACCGCCATCCACAGAGACGTCGACGGCTTTCACCTTGCCCCGCCCGCTCCAGGCCAGACCCTCGATCTGACAGATGCCCGTTCCTCGCACCGGGTTTTCCGGACATGGCGAGGTAATCACAGATTTGGCTTCCATCACCCAGGTAAAACCATGGGCCGTGCCATCGGACATGAGGTCGGTGTACTTGGAGGTTTCTTCCCGCTGCATCCAGGGCTTATCGCCCACTTCGAGACGACGTAGCCACTTGACATGGGTATTGCCCTCCCAGCCCGGGACCACGAGCCGAATCGGATACCCCTGCTCACGGCGCAGGGCCTCACCATTTTGCGCGAAGGCCACAATGACGTCGTCCAGCGCCTTTTCCATAGGAATGCTGCGCGTCATGGCCGCACCGTCTGCGCCCTCTGCCAACAGCCACTTGCCCTCCGGCTTCATTCCAACTTCCTGCAGCAGGGTCGAGAGACGCACTCCGGTCCATTCAGCGCAACTCACCATTCCGTGCAGGAATTGCAGCGAATTCAACTGAGCGCCGCGCCACTCCATGCCTCCGTTGGCGGGGCATTCGATAAAGTTGATCTGGGAAACGCTGGGAAAGCGTTGAAGATCTTCCATTGAGAGGATGATCGGCCGGTCCACCAGGCCATGAATCATCAAACGGTGTTGCTGCGGATCGATCTCCGGGCGGCCGGCGTGGTGACGCTCAAAGAACAGCCCGTTGGGCGTAATGATGCCCTTGAGATTCTGCAACGGCGAAAAACTGATGGACGATATCTTATCCGCGGTCAGCCAGGGGACGTTCCGGCGAATAACGTCTTTCTCGAAAGGCGACGGAACCCCGTAGGGCTCACTGACCACACCCGGCCCGAGGGAGCGGGTCCATGGTGGAATCTCGGGCGGGTATTGAGTCTCCGAAGCCCAGAGCTTCGGGGAGAGCCCGCCAAGTGCGCCTCCCACCATCGCACCACCCGCCGTGAACAGACCACTGCGGAGAAAACGCCTGCGCTCATTTGACGGTAAACGTTCAGATTCTTTCAGGGCAACTTCGGATACTGCCTGATTAAGTCGGCGGAGTTTGCCGAGCATACTTTTCTCCTCCTTCGATGCCTCTTCGGGCCAGTCGGCCAGCAATCATGTTGTCACTGAATGCCGGTCTTGTTGTTTTCGTTATAAGGATATAACTTATTTATAGAACGGAAAGCGACAAGTTACAAGACTTTTTTTGAAGTGGTTTTGACTCGGCGGTTCAAGCTGAAGGAAAGCAAAGCCGTCAGATTTACCCAGTGTTTTCGGGCTTCGGCCGACGCCGTGAGATTGTCGGGGAGGTCATTAGAAGCTTGTAAAACCCGCTCATTAAGGCGGTCTGGAGGGATTACGGCTTTCGATAAACCGATCAGGGCACGACTTTACACGGCCAGATTTTATATCAAGTTGTTTGCATAGATAGGAATTTCACGTGGCTCGAAAATGGTGAAGGCGGATGACATTTAAACCTTTAATCGGCAGTCGTCATGACCGAAATCTGGCCGGGCAATTTCGGTGCCTCAGTCCAAAAACTGGCACTCTTGGGGAAAAACGAACCTGCTTGTCCCAAAAAGGCATCCAATGACCCGCTTAGGCCCCGTATACTTTCCATAGAACGATCAAAACAATAACGAACGGATCAACGCCATGTCTGACAACGCTTCGTCGCGATTTCCTTCCATTCTGATCGTCGGTGCCGGTTTTGGCGGCCTGGGTATGGCCATCACCCTCAAAAACGCCGGGTTCCGGGAATTCACGATCCTGGAGAAAGGCGCTTCCGTTGGTGGCACCTGGCGCGACAATACCTATCCGGGCGCCGCCTGCGATGTCCAGTCCCACTTTTATTCCTATTCGTTTGAGCCCAAACACGACTGGTCGCGCAAGTTCGGACTTCAGCACGAAATCCTCGGCTACATGGAGCATTGCGTCGACAAATACGGGCTGAAGGATCACCTTCGCTTAAACAGCGAAATTCGTGACGCCACGTTCGATGAGGCCTGCAACGAATGGGCGGTCACGCTGACCAATGGCGAGGTGCTGTCAGCCAACGTCCTGATCACTGCGACCGGACAACTGAACCAGCCTACCTGGCCGACGATTCCCGGAATGGATTGCTTTGCTGGCAAGATGTTTCACTCTGCCCGATGGGATCACGATTACGACTTCAAAAATAAACGGGTTGCCGTGATTGGAACGGGAGCCAGTGCCATTCAGTTCGTTCCGGAGATCGCCCGGCAGGTCGAATCCCTGAGTCTGTTCCAGCGCTCCGCGGCGTGGGTTCTGCCGAAACCTGACCGCCCGTTCAAACGTTGGGAGCAGGCGCTTTTCCGCGCACTCCCGATCTGGGACAGGATCTATCGCTACCTCATTTACTGGAAAAACGAGAGTCGGGCCCTCGCGTTTACCAAATTCAACGGGTTGCTGGAGCTCTTCGCCCGTGAGGCGCGAAAAGAGGCCCGGAGGCACGTGACCGATCCGGACAAGCTCAAACACATCATCCCGGATTACCAGATCGGGTGTAAACGCATCCTGATTTCCAACGACTGGTATCCGGCCATCAACCGGCCCAACGTGAACCTGATAACCGACAGCATCGAGCGGGTGGACCAGGGCGGTGTGGTTACCGCGGACGGTACCCATTATCCGGTCGACGCGATCATTTTCGGCACGGGCTTCAGGGCGTCTGAATTCCTGGCGCCCATGACAATCACCGGCCGATCAGGTCGTACCCTGAATGAAGCGTGGCAGTCGGGCGCCTCCGCGTTCAAAGGCATTACCGTCAGCGGCTTCCCCAACCTGTTCATGCTCTATGGTCCGAATACCAACCTGGCTCATAACTCCATTATCTTCATGCTGGAATCCCAGTTCCGGTACGTACTCGACGCGCTTCGGGCACTGGCGAAGTACCCGGGTTCCGCCATGGATGTTCGTCAGGATCGCCAGGAACGCTTCTCCAACCTGATCCAGAGCGGCCTGAAGGGCAGTGTCTGGGACGCTGGATGCACCTCCTGGTACCTCGACGCAAATGGCAAGAACACGGTGAACTGGCCGGGATTTACCTTCACCTACCGGTTCGCCACTCGTCACATCGATACCGCGGATTACCAGTTCTTTTACCCCTCAAAACCCGCCTAGACTCGTTTCCCGGGCAGTTTGCAGAGCCAGTTCCAGTTGCAGTTGTTGGATATTCATAGGATGATTGGGTGACCGGTTTGCAGGATGTTCCCCAATGCTTGAAAGAATCCGTAAAGGGTCTCTGGTTGAGACCGCCATCGAAAGCCTCCGCCAGGCTATCCAGTCCGGCCAGTGGGCGGTGGGCAGCAAACTGCCCATTGAGTCTGAACTCTCAGAGGCCCTGGGGGTCAGCCGAAATACCGTACGAGAAGCGGTTCGGGTGCTGGTGCACGTCGGTATGCTGGAGACCCGGCAGGGAGACGGCACCTACGTTCGCGCAACCCGGGACGCCGGCGAGACACTCCGACGAATTGGCAGGACGCAGCTGGCCGAGCAGTTAGAGGTTCGAATCATGCTGGAAACGGAAGCGGCCACGCTCGCGGCGACACGGCGGACGAACGAGGATCTCAGAGTCATGACCGATGCCCTGGACAACCGGGCAAAGGCCGGTGATGACCTCGCCGAGCGGATCCGGCACGACGAACGTTTTCATCACGGCCTGGTCGCGGCCTCACACAACTCTGCGCTTTGCGAGCTGTATGACTATTTTTCCCATGCCATCAGCCAGACCATCGAGCGGACAGAAACCGACGCTGATCTGCCGGAACCCTCGCAAGAGGACCACGAGTTGTTGCTCGCGGCGATTCGACGGGGTGATCCTGGCAAGGCCGAACAACTTGCTCGTGCCCTGCTCCGCCCCAGCCTGCAGGCTCTCAAGAAACAGGTGCCCTGAGCCATGAAGTTCCGGATCGATACCTTCACATTGCTGTTACTCGGCGCCATTGTTCTGGCGTCGGTTCTGCCCGTGACAGGGAACACCGCCGAGGTCTTTGCCACGGCCGGTACGGTTGCCGTCGCCCTTCTCTTTTTCTTTCACGGCGCCGCGTTATCCCGGGAACAGATCATTTCGGGCGCGACACACTGGCGCCTGCATATCCTGATCACTGCCCTGACGTTCGTCTTTTTCCCTCTTGCGGTACTGCCCATCAATGGCTTGAGCAACATCGCCCCTTCATGGATGCCCGCGGACCTGGGCCTGGGCTTTCTCTACCTGGGCGTCTTGCCGTCGGCGGTATCCTCGTCCATTGCCTACACGGCCATGGCCAGGGGAAATGTACCGGCGGCCATTTGTAGTGCCGCCGCGTCTAACGTATTTGGCATGATGCTGACGCCGTTTTTGCTGCTGTTGCTGGTCAGCACCTCCGGCGGGGGGAACTTCTCGATCGCAGAGGCACTGCAGGACATTATTGTGCAGCTGTTGCTGCCATTTGGGGCCGGACATGCACTCCGCCCCTGGCTGGGCGGATTTCTCGGACGCAACGAGAATCTGATGGCCAGATACGACAAATGCGTTATCTGGCTGATCGTTTACTCGGCGTTCTCGCATTCGGTTGAAAGTGGGCTGTGGCAGAACCTTCCGCCCAAGGCCATCGTGTTTGCCATTGCGCTGTGTTTTGGCCTGTTGGCCCTGTTCATGGTGATGGCCAGGGTACTGGTACGGCGATTCGGGTTCAGCCTTGAAGACGAGGCTGCCGTCGTCTTCTGCGGCTCCAAGAAAAGCCTCGCATCTGGCCTTCCCATGGCCAAGGTTCTGTTCTCGGGCCACCCCGGCTTCGGCATGATCGTTCTGCCCATCATGTGCTACAACCAGATTCAGGTGATTGTGGGCGCTATTCTGGCGCAGCGGTACCGGGCCAGAATAGACGCCGCGGCCGCCGCAAACGAGACGACCTAGCCCCCACCGCCCATTCCGCTGAACAGGCTGGCCAGAATGGCCAGGCCGACGATCCAACCGATCACCGCGGGCCAGAAATTGACCAGCTGAGGGGGCTGGTCCGACTCGCCCTCGGCGGACTCTGTTTCAACGTAGGTGCGCTCCTCTGATTGGTCGGCCACCTCCTGCAGGCTGAACCATTCGAACCAACCTCCGAGAAAATGGGCCACGGAAGCCGGCAGGCTGCCATTCTCAGCCAGTGGGCGAATCTGCGGCTCCAACTGACGGCCAATCTCCCGACGAACCGGAAGCTGGTCTGCAGGTGGCTCGCAGAGTATCGCTTTCCAGATCCCGACATCCCGACTGCGGGATGAATCATTCATAAGCGCCTTGATCTGGATGACGACTTCACGGACCACCTGCCCCTCGGTTCCGTCGAGGGGACGATCAGTCTGTCCTGTCTCCTCGGTGTCCTGCCGCTGATGGGTGTCCTGACCATCTGCCACGACCGATTCAGCCGCTTCGTTGACTGTCTGCGGGCTATCACCGGTTGCCTCCCGAAAGGCCTGGCTCAGCCTCATGGCCTCGTCATCCGACGCAAACTTCAGCTGTTGTTCATACGCCTGCTTGATCCGCTGACGGTCACCGGTCGGCTCGATTCCAAGGATTTCCCAACAATTCATGTAGCTGCAACTCCCGGCATTTAGATTCATTACATTTTTGAGAGACAAACAGTGTGTAGTTCCCTACGATAGACACTACACAAAAATAGCTTTCAACTTTCCAGATCGGCAGATTATAGAATGTCACCCAGCAGCATTTCGACACATATGGCATTCCGGACAACCCCCGCTCCACGCCTCACCACGTTAGGCTGTGCACTGACCATAGCTTTGGCAACGTCCGCCCAGGCATGGGGTCAATCCTCCGAGCCAGCTCTCTATCCGGAATTTATTGGTGTTCCCGGAGCGCACTCTGAGTTGCCTGAGGTTCTCAGCACCACCAGACTTCGACAATCGAAACTGAAAGTGCCCGGCACAACGACCATCATCACCGGCGATATGATCCGCGATCTCGGCATCATGAATCTGGTTGAAGTTTTCCGACTTGTGCCGGGTATGGTTGTTGGCGAACGAGGCAGCAACAACCAGGTTACCTCGTACCATGGTACATCACAGTACGAGCAACGCAGACTCCAGGTTCAGATTGATGGCCGTACTGCCTACCGCGTCAGCCTTTCCGATGTCGAATGGATAGCCATGCCGGTCGCTCTGGACAATATAGAGCGTATTGAGGTCAGCCGCGGGCCCAATGCCGCCGCTTACGGGATCAATGCCTTCCTTGGCAGCATCAATATCATTACCCGCTCACCACAGGATACGGCCGGAATCGAGGCGTACAGCTCGGTCGGCTCACGTGGCCACCTCCGGGCCTTTACCTCCGTCGGGGACGCCGGTCAGGATGGCAGCTGGCGCCTTTCGTACGAAAAACGAAAGACCAATGGTTTTGATGCCCAGGTCGAGGGCGGCGAACGACGCCCCTTCCACGATGGTTACGACGTCAACAACTTCAACTTCGACGGCATCGTGACCATCGACACCCGGCATTCCGTGGATATCCGGGCCGGCGTATTGGACGGTATCAACGAAGAAGACCAGTTCAAATCCGGGAAGCTCGGAGCAACCACCGACCCCGATATCGTCATGGACGATTACTACCTTCAGGCCAGGTTCAATGGCGCCACGTCGGACAGCCACTTCTACCATTTCCAGACCAACTACCAGAACCAGGAACGGCGGCAACGCTGGACCGTGGCGATTCCGGCGGAGGAATTCGTAACCCTGCTGCCACCTGGCGTGACCTTCCCAACGGATCAGGGGCCCTTCATTGCCGACCTGAACGAGGATGCCGAAGAATCGAGACTGGAATTCGAGCTGCAGGACACGGTGATACTGAGCCCGGAATTCAAGCTGGTTTCAGGCCTGGGTTATCGCCAGGACACCTATCGGTCCGAAACCTTTTTCAATGGTGAAGGGCATAATTATCAAACCCGGGTTTTTGCCAATGCGGAGTATTCGCCACGGACGTGGGTGACCTTCAACGCGGGCGGAAACTGGGAAAAGACCACCACCACGGGCGAAGGGTATTTCTCACCACGGATCGCCTCCAACTTCATCATTAACAACAACCATGCTATCCGGTTTGTATTCTCCCGGGCGGTAAGGACTCCGGATGCGTTTGAGCAGAGCCCGGACTGGTCCTACCGCCCGAGGAATGTTCAACCCCCCTTCTCAGCCCTTGAGGGAGCGCGCTTCCTCGTGGCCGACCTGGTCGACCAGGAAACGTCGACCTTTGGCGAGACACTGGAAGAGGAATGGATCACCTCCAGGGAGATCAGCTATTTCGGCCAGTTCCATCTCGATAAAGCCTTGATGAGCGTTGAAGTTCGATATTTCGACGACTATCTTCGAGATATGATCAGCGGTGTAATCAACGAGGAGGACTGGTACATCGACAACAACGTCGCGCTGGACCAGGAAGGTGTCGAGCTGGAGGCATCACTGGAGTTTTCTGGCACCCTGTTGAGAGCAACCTACGCCTATCTTGACCAGGAGGGTCGATACACTGGTGATCCCGACAAGCTTCCCCCCAACACGCAGCAACGCGCGGTGGACCTGCTGGGCCGGCTGTCCGCCCGCCATTCAGGAAGTGCTGCATGGATCCAGGATCTACCACTGGGCCTGACCTCCTCTGCCGCGTTCTATATCGCGCAGGAAGTCCGTGACACGCGGTTCAAGCGCGCCGATTTCAGACTTGCACGGCGGGTGGATCACACGAACTTCAGCTACGAGCTGGCGTTGACCATCCAGCACTACATCGACATGGAGCCATGGATCAGCCCTGACAACATCATTGAGGACGCTAACCAGTATTTTGTTGAGGCCGGCATTCGATTCTGAACATTGATCAAGGATAGTAAGTGACCCGGGACGGTATGACACGAGACCTCAGTTTCAGATGGCGAACCCTGATGCTGTCAGTCGCACGCCGTTATTTGAGGCAGGCCATCTGGGCCATTGCCGGGTTAGTGATATTCACGTCCGTCAACGCCCAGGAGCCCTCCAATCGCATCGTCTACATCGCCGGATCCGGTAATACGGCTCTGGACCAACACGTTCAGGTGTTGCTTGAAGAAAGGCTCGGTAACAACGTCACCTTGATGGCGATTGCCGATGAACAGATTCCGATGGTAGAGGGCACCCCGGTGGTCTCCATCGGGCCCTCCGCCTTTTCCCGAGTCCGCCAGGCCAACCGATCTGTTCCGATTCTCGCGATGCTGGTGGAGAAATCGTTTATCGACGGTTTTGCCGAGATCGCACCGGGACAGATCTCCGGAATCTTCTACGATGTTCCACTGCTGCGGCAGGCCCTGACGGGGAAGGCCATCCTGCCCCACGCCAACACCATTGCCATTCTCGCCACCACCAATTCGGTTGAACTGTACGAACCACTGATCGACCAGCTTCCCGACCATGGCATGAGCGCCCGGGTGTTCGTGGTGGATAATGACGAGGACCTGATACCCTCCCTCGTTCGGGCTCTGGGCTATGGCGACTTCCTGCTCGCAGCCCCCGACAACGCCGTCTACAACCCGAGGACGATCAAGCACATTCTGCTGACCGCGTACCGGCGCAATAAAATTGTCATCGGCCCCAGCCAGGCTTATGTAAAAGCCGGAGCTCTTGCCTCCAGCTATGCGCCCTTCCCGGCGATGGCCGATCAGGGCGCCGAATTCATCGAGCAGTTCCTTGCTACCGGAAAATTTCCCGATCCTGCCTATTCGCCAGTATTCCGGGTTGAGGTCAATAACCAGGTTGCCCGCTCATTGAACATTCCGGTGCCAGACCGTGACCACATCAACCAGTTTGTTCAGGATCAGTTAATGGGCAAAGGAGGACCAACGGGTGAATAAGCCAGAAAAGACCCAAGCGTCCCTATCGCGGAAGCTTCTGCTTCTTGGCGCTATCCCTGCCATTGTCATGTTCATTGTCCTGATGAGCTTTTTCACGTCCGCCCGGCTGGAGGATGCCCGGCAGGACCTATCAGAAAGCAGCCAGATGCTGGCCGACAGCCTTGCGCCCGTGTTGGAGTATGCGGTGGTTTCCGGAAATACCGTGGCGCTGGAGCAGGTTCTGTCCCAGTCTCTGCGCCGCAGCAAAGCAGACTGGATTCGCGTTACCGATGTGATGGGAGAGCAGATCGGCTTTGTCGCCAATGGCGCAACCAGCAACCCGTTGCAGTCCGGCCAATACGACGTCTACGAAACCGAGATCCTTCAACAGCCGCTTCAACTCAGCGCTGGGCGCGAGAGCGATTGGTTTACGCCCGAATACGGATTCGGCTCGGGCGCACTCAGAGTGGGCACGGTGCAGGTCGGCGTCAGCACCGAACTGCTTGATAACCGACAGCAGGATATCCTCTGGACATCACTGGCTGTGGGTATTGCTCTGCTCCTGTTCACTATCCTGCTGATCCACCATTACCTGAACACAATCCTGTCCCCCATTCGAGAGCTGTCTGGACGGGTGGGCAGATTGATCAAACGCGATTACGAGGAGGAACCACTCAGTGGCCACCGGAGCTCACGGGAAGTCGTGGAGATAGAGAAACAGCTGAACGAACTTGCCGCGCATCTTTCGGGATTGGAAACGGCCCGTGAACAGACCCTGTTGGCGTCGGAAAGCGCGCGTCAGAAGGCCGAATCGGCGAATCAGGCGAAATCGGAGTTTCTGGCAACCATGAGTCATGAGTTGCGAACGCCCCTGAATGGGGTGCTGGGCATGATTGACCTGGTGCAGGAAGAAGCCCTCAGTCATCGCCAGCGGGATTTCCTGAACACCGCGCGTCAGTCCACGGAGGATCTTCTGACGGTCATCAGCGACATCCTCGATTACTCCCGAATCGACAACGGGTCCCTGAAACTGGATAACCAGGAATTCGACCTTCGAAGGCTGATCTCCAACTGCACCGCCACCTACCGCCATGTCGCCGAGGAACGAGGACTTGCCCTCAACCTCAGTTTCTTTGGCGATTGGCCGGACAACCCGACGGTTATTGGTGATGCCCCGAGGCTCCGGCAGATTCTGGCGGGTCTGATCGACAACGCCATCAAGTTCACCGGAGACGGATTCATCAATATTCAGGCCGGGTGTTTTGGCATTGAAGACAACTGCATCATTCTGAATTGCACGGTCAACGACTCGGGGTCCGGCATCCCCATTGAGCGACTGCCGGACATTTTCAATTCCTTTGAACAGCTCGACACGGGAGATGGACGGCACTATGGCGGGACCGGCCTTGGGCTATCACTGGTTCAGCGACTGGTGGAACTGATGGGGGGGCACATTCAGGTAGAGACTGACCTTGGCAAGGGCTCCTCCTTCCGGTTTGAGCTCCCGTTTGAGCTGGCAACCGAGACCGGGTTCGGAACCTCTTTTGAACCAATCACCCGACGCCTCAGTGCGGGAAACGCCCGTGCCCTGGTTGTTGAAGACAATCCCGTAAACCAGCGCGTGGCCACCGCTCTGCTAACCCGACTGGGATTCCAGACCGATTCAGCCAACAACGGTAAGGAAGCCCTCGAGATGGTTCAAACGAACCATTCGGGCTACGACGTCATCCTGATGGACTGCCAGATGCCGGTGATGGACGGGTATGAAACCACCCGGCACATTCGTGAATGGGAACAGGGGAATGGGCAAACCGGAACGCCAATTATTGCGTTGACGGCGGATGTTCTGCCGGGAACCGAACACAGCTGCCTGGACTGTGGTATGAACGACTATCTGGCGAAGCCGGTACGAAAAGAAAACCTCCAGGAAGTCCTGAAGCGCTGGGTTCAACTGTAAGTCATGTGGTCCGGCCCTTCCCTGGGCCAATGGACCTCAGGCCACCGGCTCTCTCATGGTGACAAATTCCTCGGCCGAGGTCGGATGGATGCCGAGCGTGGCATCGAACTGTGCCTTTGTGGCGCCTGCCTTGATGGCGACCGCAAGACCCTGGGTAATCTCACCCGCGTCCGGCCCCACCATGTGGGCGCCGAGCACTTTATCACTGTCCTCATCGACCACGAGTTTCATCAGGCATCGCTCATCCCGACCGCTCAGGGTGTGCTTCATGGGCCGGAATTCTGACCGGTAGATTCTCAGTCGGTGCCCGGCTTCCCTGGCCTCTTCCTCGGTCAAGCCAACGGTCCCGATGTTGGGTTGGCAGAACACGGCTGTCGGAATAGCCGAATAGTCCATTTGGCCCTCCCCGTCACCAAACAGACGTCGGGAGAGAACCATGCCCTGGGCCAGGGCAACCGGGGTTAGTTGAGGCGTGCCGATCACATCGCCAAGCGCGGTAATGGAAGGCACCGTCGTCTGAAAATGCTTGTCCACTCGTACGTGGCCGGAATCACTCAGTTCAACGCCCAGAGCTTCTAACCCGAGGCCCTCCACCAGCGCCCGCCGGCCAGTGGCAGCCATCACCAACCCAGTTTCCAGGGTTTCGCCATTATTCAGGTCCACCCGGTAATGCGCGCCTTCGGATTTAACCGATTCAATTGTGACGCCAAACCTGAGATTGACGCCTTTTTTGCGCATTTCCTGTTCGGTGAAACGACGAATGTCGGTATCAAACCCCCGAAGGAACAGGTCTCCGCGGTACAGCAGGGTTGTTTCAACACCGAGACCCGCGAGTATGCCCGCAAACTCAACGGCAATGTAACCGCCGCCCCAGACAACCGCCTGTTTCGGAAGTTGGGGGAGATAAAACATTTCGTTGGAGGTCAGGATGCATTCTTTCCCCGGAATATCGGGCACGACCGGCCAGCTCCCGGTGGCTACCGTGATGTGTCTGGCGCTGTAGGACGTTTCACCCACCAGCACTGTGTGGGCATCGTGGAACGTCGCCGTACCCTCGATAATGGTGACACCGGCGTTCTCCAGCAATCGGCCGTAAATACCGTTCAGCCGCTCAATCTCCGCATTCTTGTTCGCCACCAATGTGGGCCAGTCGAACATCACATCCTGCACGGGCACGTTCCAGCCATAACCTGCCGCATCTTCCAGTTCTTCATGAACATGGGCGCCGTAGACAAACAGCTTCTTCGGGACACAGCCCACATTGACACAGGTACCACCCAGATAACGGGATTCAATCACGGCGACCCGAGCGCCTCGCTGGGCCGACATCCGGGCCAGACGAACCCCACCCGAGCCGGCACCAATTACAATGAGATCAAAATCGTGGCTGTCAGACACTGTGGCTCCTGTTGCTTGAAAAATTCTAACGTTGGCCGGTAGCGGCCGCTTTGCTTTCCGGGTGAACTTCCCGGAACAGAACGTGATCCTCGAAGTCTCCCAGCTTGATCTTGCCGAGGCTGCGGAACCCTTCGGATTCGTAGAACGGCAGGTATCGGCTGTTTCCGGTATCCAGAACCAGTCCGCTCCCCCTTGGATTCTCGGAGCAAAGTTTCTCCACCGTCTTCAGGAGGAGGCGGCCGTAGCCACGGTTCTGATACTTGGGATTAACCCCCATCAACGGAAGCTGATGAGCGAGGGGCTGAGGCAACATGTTCCGGATCTTTTCGTGGTAATCGAGGTACCGGCGTGTCGAGGCAAACCCCGTCGTCAGCACCATTCGAATACGCCAACTGAACTGGTCGGCCAGATTCATCCGTAACTCCGGATCGCCAATAAACGCTACCGCAACCAGTGTGTCGTCGACCATTACGCCAATCGCTTCCTGCTCGAACCCGAAATACAGGTCGATCAACTCGCGGATCGTCGCTCGGATTCGCTGATCATAGCCTGCGCGGCGATGATCGAACAGGTATTGAAAGGTCGGCTCATTCCGGTAGGCATGGTACAGAATCGATCGCGCCTCATTGGTCGCGGATTCATCCAGGCGAACAATGACCGGCTCGGATTTGTTGTTGTTTTCGCTGCCGTTACTCATCCTTACCCTCTCCTGCGGTGATCCGGAGAGACAGCCCCGGAAACTGTGGTACGGAATCAGATTGTCAGTGTTAAACGCACGGAAACGCGGCCCGGTTCATCGGCCCGATCCATCGCGGCCTGATCCACGATCACACCATGGCCGGAGTTGAGTCTCTCCAACCAGGCAGCAACCTCGGCAAATGGCGCATCCTCGAGCCATACGCGGATCGCGTTTTCGCCACTGGGTTCGAACCGCTGCAACGCCAGCCCGGCCTCGCGCGCGGACCCGGTCACCAACGCCATCAGCGCCCGGCCATCGGCGACGTCGGCAGCCCCTTGCCCGGTCTGGCCACCCGCGGTACCAAGCCGCTTGATGGTGGTTTCGTTGGCTTCCATCCAGGCGAGCAGTTCGGCCGCGCTTTGCCGTTCGGCAATCGCATTGTCGTGAAAATCCGAGGCCGGTTTCCAGATCCCGAAATACAGTATTCCCACCAACACCGCGATGGCCAGGACGGTCAGCGCCTGCTGGTCGCGCCGCGGGAGTTGGTCGTACTGGGCGATCAACTTGCCAACGGCGGGCTGATCCTTGATCTTCTCGAACATCCGTTAACCTCCGGAAACCGTCAGGCGGCCACGGGCGCCACTGGATTCATTAACAACCGATCCGATCTGGGCTTCGAGACCCTGATTCGTCAGCCCATTGCGCAGCGTACTGAGCCGGTCGTAACTGTCGGCCCTCACATCAACCACCAGTTCGCCACGTGAGCGGCTGAAATTGACCGAATTGAAACTCACGGACTGGGAACCAGGCAGCTCCGAGTATTCCTGCCCTGTGTACTTCATCAGGGTGATGAAATCGAGGTCAGGCCCATCCGCCCCAGCGACCCGCAACTGCCCTTCTATTACACGACGGACGTTGCCCGCGTGGGTACGCCGGTCCCCGGGAAACGCTTCGCGATAGATGACCATGGCCTGTTCCTGCAGGTTCTTCGCCTTGCTTTCGTAATAGAACCCCGTTCCGATTTGCAGGGCGACCTGAATGCCAAACCAGACCGCCGCAACAGCAATCAACGGTTTCCAGGGTTTCATCGGGCTTGCTTTGTTGACCCTGGCGGAAAAATTTCCCTGGCAGAGGTTGATCGGATAGGCCAGATGGTGGTGATGGGCGTGCGCCAATAATTCCAGGGGCATTAACTCCAGAGTTTCCCGGTGTATGGCCAACCGGCCCGGGGATTTCAATTCCCCCACGACCGACTGCTGAAACTCGAACTCCTCTTCCGTGGCAAAGAGCGTCACCGGCACTTCCGCAACCACTTCTTCAGAGGGTGGTACCGCCAGGGTATGCGCGAACATCCCGAGATTGGCGGACTGCATGCTCAGCCACTCGCCCCGATCGCTGACCATCAGGGCAATTTCACCGTCCAGGCACACGGACCAGCCACCTTCGGTCAACGGCAGCAATGCAGCGTCCGGATAGATGGCATCAAGGCGGGCATGTTCCCAGCCGGAGAACAGCGCAACCCACTGTGCCATCCGGTGGTCGTCTATCGCAGCAACCCGGTATCCTGCTTCGGTGTGGCGGCCGAGGGCAAGGTGAACGGTTTCGATATCCTGGGCAATCTGCTCTTCCACCGCATAGGGAAGCGCCTGATTGATAAAGCGGCTCTGTTTGGCCGGTATATCGGCGATGCAGAACAACGCCTCATCACCCGGGATCAGACCGATCAGCAGGACATTGTCGAGCGCATTCTGGCCAAGCGTCTGCTCGATCTCGACCTGGGTATCGCCAGTCCCACGTGCCTGAGTATCCCCACTGGCATCGTGCAATACCCAGTTAAACAACTGTGCCTCGGGATTGACTTCCGGATCCGCTAACGGAGGCACTGGCCGCACATAAAGGCGAAAAGACATGGTTATCCTTCTGAAATAGTGAAAGGCTCTTTGGTGATTCTGTTCTTCTGTCCGGTATCCCTTCGAACCGTCCGGACCTCACCTTCCGGATTGCGGAAAACCGTAGCCACCATGTTCACAACCCGGTTATCGTAGGTAATCCGTGAGACAACTTCAAAAAAACGGGTTTGCAGGCTCAGCCCGGTCGATTTGAGTCCCAGGCCGGCAAACTCGGGCAACGCCAGGAAGTCCTGCAGGTCTTCGAAACGCTCCTCTTCCCGTTTTTCAAGAATAGCCGCCGCCTCGGCATCCGTCAGCTCTTCATGAAGGGACCTCAATACCGCTGCCGTGGCGGTGTTCACGTTGATCCCCAACCCGGATACGGGCAGTGCTGCGACGTGCGGTTGCAAGGCTTGATAGATCTCTTCCGTCATACCCTCAATCAGACGCAATTCGGTGACACTGACAAATGGCTGGTTTCCCGCCCGGTAGGCCTGCTCAGCAGAGAGATACTGACCGTCTTCTGCGCCGTAGGCGCTGATGGTCTGGTCGTTCTCGTCGATCCAGTCAATGAGTGTATCCACGCTCAGAGCAGAAATTTCCAGCGCCGCGAAGAGACGGGAGAACCGCTCCTTCGCAAGCGTATTCACCTGACCATTGGAAGCCACCAGGTCATTGAGATTGAGTCGCCCTCCCAGGTCATCAATCTGGACCTCCGCGACACCATTTTCATCAAGTGGCAGGATCGCCGCATTCATGGCCCAGAATTCATCAAGACTGTCGACCATTTCGTTGGCCTCCTTGTCCTCCTCGTAATCCCGGACCAGGATCTGACTGGCAAAGGCCTCGGCGCCCAGGGCGATGCTGGTTCCCTGCTGTTGGGCCAGGTAATGCCCAGCTTTGAACACCCGGATGCTTTGTTGCTGTGTCATGCCTGCCGCAAGCATCACCACCAGCGCCATCGCCAGCAACACCATGATCAGGGCGACACCGCGCTGCCCACGGCTGGCACCTTTGAACCGGACTCTGGCCACCATCAGCCTCCCTGCCCCTGAGCCGCGGGATCCGTGGTATCCGTCGGTTCTTCCTCGGCCTCGGCCTCGGTATCGGTATCGGTATCCGTTTCGGTAACGGCCTGGTTCGCCTGGTTAACGACGCCTTGCGCTTCCTCGCGGTCAAAGTCCGGCAGAACAAAGGTCCGCACCAGCTCCCCAAACCGCTCATGCTCGAGCGTTATCTCAATGCCCATAGGTAGCGGGGTCTCTGGTCGGCTGCCCGGATTGATTCCCGCCATCATCTCGTCCGTCGGCCACTCCGGTTGCCAGCTCCGCTCATCGTTCAGAAAACGTACCTCAAAGGCCAAAACCTCTTCGAGCAGCAGCACATCCCGGCTGTCATCTTCCTGACCCTGATCCACCATTGGCCAGTAGCGACGGCGAAGTTCGTCGCCGGTAAACTCCCAGGCCACGCGCTGCAATCCACTTCGGCGAGTGCCCAGGGGATTGCGCCAGCCCTGGCGGGTCAGCACCAACGCAAAGTCTTCTTCGCGATTCGTTAACGCGGCCTTGTAGTCGCCGTAGATGTCCCGGGCGGATCGATTGACGATCTGGGTGATATCCCGCTCGAGCAGCAGCATGGCTCGTTGCAGACCATCAAAATCCTCCGCCAGCTCGTTGACCCGATCCCGTGATGTGACAACGCCACTGATGACCTGCCAGACACCGAGGCCAATCACCGCGGTGATGGTGACGGCGATAAGGACCTCAAGCAGTGTGAAACCCTGCTGATACCTCGGTTGAACAGTCGCTGGCATCATCAGTTCTGCCCCAGGAAAGCCGACAACGTATGTATTGGTGCCGGTTCGGTTCCTTCGTCACGATACCGGGCTACCGTCACCTCTACCCGTCTCATCGTGGGCTCTTCTGTTGCAAGGACCTTTGTTGTCACCTGCCAGCGGTAGGGTCCGTAATCCATGTCACGGGAATTTTCAGAAATGCCCGGCAGGTTTTCCTCGAGACGGAGTTCATTGATGCGGTTATCCGCGAGCCAACCCGCCAGGGTTTTATCCCGGATTCGCTCGTAACTGGAGATGTATTGACTGCCCACTTCCGCCGCGGCAGTGGCAATAAGCCCGAAAACCAGCAAGGCCACCAGAACCTCGATCAGCGTAAAGCCCTTCTGATACCTCACGGCTCGGCCTCTTCGTCACCCGGCTGTCGCCATTCAAGAGGAGACACACCGTCAGAGGCCAGCACGTGCATGTAATCGCTGCTTTTTCCGATCGTGAATTCGAGTTCAAACGGGGTGGTCTCACCACTGGAAAAGAAGACCACATCCGGTCTCAGTTCGTCCTCTGCCGAGGCCAGCCTGGGGGCGTCATTCTCAATGAACTCTGTAACCACGAGCCATTCGGGCAGGGTTCTCTCTCGAAACAGGCGCTCACCGGAGGCTTTCCAGTCACCGGTCTGGTCTTGATAGGCAACAAACTGGTAGCTGTCGGGTTCCACCAACAACCCCAATTCGAGGTTATTGACGACCGCTTGCTCGGACGCCGTCTGCATCAAAAGATAAAGATCTCGAACCTCGTTCGTAAGTTGGCGCTGCTGGGAGCTGCCTCCCATGGTAAACACGGCCAGGGAGGCCAGCAGCCCGACGATGATCAGGACAACCAGTATTTCGAGTAGTGTGAAACCGGTCTGCTGGGTCCTGGAGCGCACAATGATTTAGTCCTTGGTATTCCAGGCACTGATGTCAGCCGCATCACCCTCTCCGCCTTCCTGGCCATCTGCGCCATAGGAGTAGAGGTCGTAGGGCCCTTCGGTGCCCGGGCTCACGTACTGGTACTCAGTGCCCCAGGGATCTTCAGGAACGCTCTTGAGATAGCCGTCGGGATTCCAGTTCTTGGGCTCGGGGCTGCCGCTGGGCTTGCTCACCAGGGCTTCCAGGCCTTGCTGGGTGGAGGGATACTGGCTGTTATCGAGGCGATACAGGTCAAGCGCGTTGGCAATGTTGCTAAGCTGGGTTTCCGCGACGGTCACCTTTGCCTGGTCACTTCGGCCCATGATATTCGGGGCAACGATGGCCACCAGCAGGCCAAGGATTACCATGACCACCATGATTTCGATCAGGGTGAAGCCGCGGTTGTGTGCGCGAATTTTCAGGTTTGGAATCGTCATAGTCTCACTCGTCATTGGCATGAAATCCCTTTTTGCATTATCAGGTTCCTGGTCGCCGGCAGGCTTAACCCACCAGGTTACTCATGTTCAGAATAGGCAGCATGATGGCCAGCACAATAATCAGCACCACCACCCCCATGATGAGCAACATCATCGGTTCAAACAGGCCGACGATGGCGGCAATCTTGGACTGAAGCGTGTTTTCCTGCATGCGGGCGGTCCGTTCCAGCATGCTGTCCAATTCTCCGCTGGCCTCGCCACTGGCAATCATGTGCAGCATCATGGGCGGGAAATATCCGGTCTGATCAAGGGACCGGTGCAAGGATCCCCCCTCACTGACCTTCCGGGCAGCAACCCGCAATTCACTGCGCAGGAAATCGTTCGATAATACCTCCCCGGCAATCCGCATGGCTTCCACCAGGGGGACGCCACTGGTTGTCAGGATGCTGAGCGTACTGGCGTAACGGGCTGTACTCACGCCCCGGACCATTCCGGCCACCAGGGGCAGATGCAAAAGCCGCTTGTGAAAACGCATCCGGAAACCCGGCTTGCTCAGGGCGATTCGAAACGCGACCACCGCGCCAATCAGGAGAATCAGAAGGTAGACACCGTAATCCGCGAGAAATTCCGAGACCGTCAACATGGCTGTCGTGAGTGCGGGAAGCTGCTGCCCCTGCTTAACGAACACTTCGATGATGTCCGGGACGACGTACGTAAGCAGAAACACAACGATGGAAATGGCGACCACACTGAGAATGATCGGGTAGATGGCGGCCAACTGAATTTTCTGGCGCGCTTCCTGCCGGCTTTCGGTGTAATCCGCCAACCTGTTAAGCACCAGATCAAGGTGACCCGCGTGCTCGCCGGCCGACACAGTGGACCGGTACAGACGGGGAAACGCTCTCGGGAATTCCCCGAGACTGTCCGCCAGGGTGTACCCTTCCATGACCTTTGCCCGAATTGCGATCAGCATGCTGCGGATCCTGGGCTTTGAGGATTGCTGGGCCGCCGCAGACAGCGCCTGTTCCACGGGAATGCCTGACTGAATCAGCGTCGAGAGTTGCCGGGTGACCAGCGCCAGATCGGCTGCAGCCAGAGAGCCACGACTGCTGAGCGGGTTGGAACGCGCCTGTTTCTCCGTTGAAGGCTCAACGGCAAGCGGCGTCATGCCCTTTTCCCGAAGCTGTTGACGCACAGCGCGAGGCGCGTCTGCCTCCATTACCCCGTGTTTCTGTTTGCCCCGGGCATCAAGCGCTTTGTAATCGTATGCCGGCATGGATCAGGGACTCCGATGGGTGACGCGCAGAACCTCTTCCACGCTGGTCACGCCATCCAGTATCTTCTGCACACCATCCGCGTGGATGCTCGGACCACGCCGGCGGGCTTCGCGCTCCAGATCGAGTTCGCCCGCCCGCTTATGGATCAGTGCGCTGATCTCGTCGTTGATTTCCACCACCTCATAGATACCGATTCGGCCGCGGTAGCCCAGGTCGTTGCAGTGCTCGCAACCTTTGGCACGGTAGATGGTGGGGGGCATGGCCGGATCAAGCTGAAGGAACTCGCAATGTTCCTCCGTCGGGGTATAAGGCTCCCGGCATTCCTTGCACAATACCCGGACCAGGCGCTGGGCGACGATGCCCACCAGGCTCGACGAAATCAGGAATGGCTCAATGCCCATATCCATCAAGCGCGTTATCGCACCGACAGCGGTATTGGTGTGCAAAGTGGACAACACGAGGTGACCGGTCAGACTCGCCTGGACAGCAATTTCTGCGGTTTCAAGGTCCCGGATCTCACCGATCATAACCACATCGGGATCCTGGCGAAGAATGGCCCGCAATCCCCGGGCGAAGGTCATATCGACCTTGGGATTGACCTGGGTCTGACCAATCCCCGGAAGGTTGTACTCGATCGGGTCCTCAACGGTCAGGATATTACGGCTGCGGTCGTTGATTTCCTGCAGCGAGGCATAGAGTGTGGTTGATTTACCGGAACCGGTCGGCCCCGTCACCAGAAGGATGCCATAAGGACGGTAAATCAGCTTCCGAAGTACCTTCAGGTCATCGTCCGACATGCCCAGCGATTCCAGACGAATCGCACCCGCCTGCTTGTCCAGCAGACGCAATACGACGCGCTCGCCACTAGAGGACGGCATTGTTGAGACCCGGATATCCACTTCCCGACCGGCCACGCGCAACGCAATACGACCGTCCTGGGGCACCCGCTTTTCGGCGATGTCGAGCTTGGCCATCACTTTGATCCGCGACACCAGCAGCGGCGCGAGCGCGCGCTTGGGCTGAACCACCTCTCTCAGAACCCCGTCGACCCGGAACCGGACGACCAATCGCTTCTCATAGGTTTCGATATGGACATCCGAGGCGCTGGTTTTGACCGCTTCCGTCAGAATCGCATTAATCAGGCGGATGATTGGCGCGTCGTCTTCTTGCTCAAGCAGATCCTCGGTTTCCGGTACGGAATCCGCCAGCGACGCCAAATCCATATCATCACCGATGCCTTCTACCATCTGCATGGCTTCCGCAGAATCGTTCTGGTAGGCGGCATTCAACGCGTGATCAAACCGGTCTGGATCGATGGTGGAAAATTTCGCACGGCCACCGCTCACCCGGTTGGCTTCAGCGAGCGCCGAATGAGAGGCTCCGGGCCGAATCAGTATGATTGGATCGCCATCGTCAGAGCGTGTCAGTATCACGCCGTTGCGTTTGGCGAACGTGAAAGGAAGACGGCCCAGCGGAGCATCCTGCTGCTGAAATTCGGATTCTGTAGTCAAGGTCTTCCCCGTCCTGAAATTCTTTTTGATTCAATCAATTCAGAAAGGCTACCACAGGATATGGACCCGCTGAATAACTCTATACACTATACTGCCAATAAAACATTGCCGTCTGATAACCTGTGGGCTTTTTCGCCGCCCACCCATAGCATCCAGGATGATCAATGCCCTTATACAATGAACGGCTTCCCCTACTTCTCGCCCTCGTCGCGGGCGCGGCCATGGTGGGTGTGACAGCCTGGCAGATCTATAGTTTCGTGTTGACCAAAAACCAGCCCGCCGTCCTGAGCGACACCCAACCGATCACCCGGGATGCGTCGGCAACGGGTGAGCCACCGGAGATTGATCTGGCCTCGTTAACCCTGTTCGGCATTGCCGGCGAGGATGGCGCTGCGCAACCGGAGGAAACCGAGAACCTGCCGGAAACCAACCTGCGCCTTTACCTGAGGGGGGTTCTTGCCGCAGACGGTGAATTTCCCGGCAGCGCACTTATTGAGGACCAGAAAGGCAACACCGAAGCCTACCCCGTGGGTGACGAATTACCGGGCAATGCCACCCTTCGTTCCGTGCACCCCAACCGAGTCGTCATAGAGAGGGGTGGCAAGCTCGAAAACCTCTTCTTCCCGGAAAATGAGGATCGGTCGGGCATGTCGTTCGCAGCAAGCGATCAAGAGGAGGACCCGCAGTCGACCCCGGTTTCACGGTCGTCCTCTCCCGCCCAACAGTCCTCACCGGTCGCAAACGATGAACAGCGCAGAGAGGAAATTCGCCGGCGCCTTGAGCAGCTCAGGGAACGCCTCCGGAACAACAGTAACTGAGGCCCGACATGGTTACGGCGGCTTCAGCGTTCCGGCGTCGAACCACTATAATGCCTGCACTCCTTCTGGCTACTGCGGTTTTCGGCGCCCTGGAACTCAGCAGCCGGCTGATGACCTACGTTCAGGAAGAGTTCGGCTCGGAAGCTCACGAGCGCCTGGAGAACTGGCAACGGCTCCATACCCTCGCGGCCAACGCACCCGTTGACCGCCAGCTCCAGCTCGTGAACCGGTTTTTCAATCGGGTACGGTTTGTCAGTGACATAGAGCACTGGGGCGAAGAGGACTACTGGGCCACGCCTGTTGAGTTTCTCACCACAAATGCCGGCGATTGTGAGGATTTCTCCATCGCCAAATACCTTACCCTGAAATCCATGGGGGTCCCTGACGATCAGATGCGAGTGGTTTACGTAAAGGCCCTGGACTTGAACCAGGCTCACATGGTGCTTGCCTGGTACCCGGAGCCGGATGCCGACCCTCTCATTCTGGACAACCTTATAAACGAGATTAAACCTGCATCCCAACGCACTGATCTTGAACCGGTTTACAGTTTCAACGGTGAAGGCCTCTGGCTGAACAATACAGGTGGCGAGCGGAAACGGATCGGGGAAGCTCAGAAGCTTTCCAGATGGCAGGAACTCAACGACCGATTGATCGATTCACTCAGACCCTGACCTTTCCCGCTGGCGGCAAATGACATCCGGAATGTCGCCAAGCGACAGCGCATTCGCTCCCCGACCCTCTAGAATGGCGACATTAACCACTAACAAGGGAACAAACGGATGCGACGCTGGAACGGCTGGGGTGACGAAACGTTCAATATGGCGCTGCCGCAGGAGGGCAACGAATTTCTGTCCAAGCGCATCGGTGCCGGGAAGCCGCTTCCGGATGCCACTCTCCAAGACGTGTGCGACCGCGTGCCCGAATCCAGACTCCCCTCGCTGCCAGACCAGCGGCTCGACAACCTGATTGACTCCGGGCCCGAAGCGCGGGTGCGGCATGCCCGCGGGCAAAGCCTTGCGGACTGGCTGGCCATGCGCAGCGGAGAGTTCGGCGTCTTCCCCGATGGTGTCGCGTTCCCCCGCTCCAGCCGCGACATACAGGCCCTGCTCCAGTTCGCAAGCGAGAATGATGTCCACCTCATTCCCTACGGTGGAGGCACCAGCGTTGCAGGCCATATCAATCCAATTGCGGCAGACAACCCGGTTCTGACCGTCGATATGGGCGAAATGAATCGACTCACCGATCTGGACCGGGAAAGTCAGATTGCAACCTTCGGCGCCGGGACACCCGGCCCGCTGGTGGAATCTCAGCTCCGTGCCCACGGTTATACGCTCGGTCATTTTCCCCAATCGTTTGAGCTGTCCACGATCGGCGGTTGGGTGGCATCCCGATCCAGTGGGCAACAGTCTCTCCGGTATGGGCGGATCGAACAACTGTTTGCAGGCGGGCGGGTTGAAACCCTTCAGGGAACCCTGGACCTGCCAACCATCCCAGCCTCCAGTGCGGGCCCAGACATCCGGGAGATGATACTGGGCTCGGAAGGCCGGCTCGGGCTGATAACCGAGGTCAAGGTTCGAGTCAGCCGGCTACCCGAGCACGAGAGCTTTCACGTCGTGTTCTTCCCCAGCTGGGAAAGCGCCCGGGCCGCCTGCCAGCAATTGGTCCAGAATCGGACACAGCTGTCGATGCTGCGCCTCAGCAACGCCGTTGAAACGGAAACCCAACTGGCCCTTGCGGGCCACCCCCGATTGATTGGCCTGCTGGAGCAATACCTGTCCCTTCGTGGTTCCGGCGAGGGCAAATGCATGATGACCTTTGGCCTGACCGGCAGCCGCCGGCAATGCAAAAGTGCCCGGTCAGAGGCCCGCCGAATCTGCTCGGAATACGGGGGCGTTTATACCGGTACACACCTGGGCGCTAAATGGGCTGAGAAACGGTTTACTATGCCCTACCTCCGGGAGGCGCTGTGGGAGCTTGGCTATGCCGTCGACACCCTGGAAACCGCAACCGACTGGGATAATGTCGATAACCTGCTTGGGCTAATGGAAAATAACCTGAGGCATGGCCTCGACGACAGGAACGAATCCGTCCATGTTTTCACCCATCTCTCCCATTTTTATGGCCAGGGATGCAGCATCTACACCACTTACGTGTTCCGGGTCGCGGAGTCCTATGAAGAGACATTGGCGCGCTGGAAGTCTCTCAAGCACAGCACGTCCGAACTGATCGTCGCCAATCGGGGCACCATCAGTCACCAACATGGTGTGGGCAAGGATCATGCGCCCTTTCTGCCGGTTGAGAAGGGAGAACTGGGCATGCTGGCCATCCGGTCACTGTGCAACACCTTCGACCCGGACGCCCTGCTGAATCCCGGAACCCTGGTGGAAGGACCATGACCATCCCAAGAGACCAGCTTCTCGGTGAACTGAGGGCCGCCAGGCGCTGCTTTGATGTGATTGTCATCGGTGGAGGGATTACCGGCGCAGGGGTCGCACGGGAAGCGGCCGGCAGTGGATTGCGAACGCTCCTGGTGGAGCAAAAGGATTTTGCCTGGGGAACGTCCAGCCGCTCGTCCAAGATGGTTCATGGCGGTCTTCGCTACCTTGGTAGTGGGCAATACCGGCTGACACGGGATGCCGTCCGGGAACGTCAACGCCTGTTGGCAGAGGCCCCGGGCCTTATACGGCCCCTGCGTTTTTTGATGCCGCACTTCCACCGGCAGTTCCCCAGTCCAGGACTGTTCCAGATTCTGCTCGCCGTTTACGATCGGATTTCGGGCGTCCATTCACGTCGGTTACTCAACCGTGCCGAAGCCACACACTGGGCCCCCGGGCTGACCACCAACGATCTCATCGGGGCGAGCGTTTTTTCCGATGCCGTAACCGATGACGCCCGCCTGGTTCAGCGCATCATCGCCGAAGCCCGAAAAGACGGCGCCGTTTGCCTGAATTACGTCAAAGCCCTGGAGGTAAAGCGGACCGACGGCAAGGTGTCGGGCGTTCGTCTGCAGGCTGAAGGAAGTGACGAGCCCTTTGACGTGTCCAGTCCGCTCGTCATTAACGCCACAGGTGCCTGGGCCGACCGGTTGCAGACAGCATCGCCCGATCAACCGGTCATGAACATCCGTCCTCTCAGGGGCAGCCATCTTGTGGTTCCCTGGACCAGACTTCCTGTTTCCTGCTCCATATCCCTACTGCACCCCGAGGACAAGCGCCCGGTATTTGCCTTTCCCTGGGAAGGCGCAACGGTTCTGGGAACCACCGACCTCGACCATTCCGGCAATCTCGACGACGAGCCCCGGATCTCTGGCAAGGAAGTCGACTACCTGTTGAAAATCTCCGAACGCCTGTTCCCGTCCAGTAACCTGTCCCGGCAAGATATTCTTTCGACCTGGGCCGGTGTTCGCCCCATCGTCACCGACGGTTCCGGCAAAGCGCCGTCCAAAGAGAATCGTGAGCACGAGTTTCAGGAACACGAGGGACTGATCAGCATTTCCGGGGGCAAACTCACCACCTTCCGCCTGATCGCTCGCGAAGCCCTTGCCAGGGGCCTGGGTGACCAGGGCGCACGGTGCCTCCGGGATCCGCAGTGTCCCGTCTTTACAGCGGGCGCAGAGCGGCAGCGCCCACCCTCCATCGGTCATCTGACCTGGAACCGACTAACGGGGTATTACGGCCCCGACCTGGAGTCAATGCTGGCGGACGGGTGTCTCGACGACGTACCGGTCGACGGGAAGCCCTCTGGCCTGCTCTGGTCAGAGCTACGCTGGGCGTGCAGCCATGAAGACGTTCACCATCTGGACGACCTTCTCTTACGGCGGACCCGACTGGGCCTGATCGCCCAAAACGGCGCTCAAGATCTGCTTCCCACTATCAGACGCTATTGCCAGCCGGTACTGGGCTGGACTGATGAGCGCTGGGAACAGGAGGAAATCCGTTACCGCGAGATCCGCATGCGAGCTTACGCATTGCCTGACAAGGAGTCTGGCGATGACCAGTGACCCCTTAATTCTCGCCATCGATAACGGTACACAGAGCGTTCGCGCCCTGCTGTTCGACACCCGCGGCAATCTTGTCGGCAAAGGCAAACAGGATCTCGATCCCTATTTCTCCGAACAGCCGGGATGGGCCGAACAACACCCGGACTATTTCTGGGACAATCTCGGGAACGCCTGCACGCTGCTGTGGGAAACGACCGAGGCCACCCCGGATCAGGTAGCCGGTGTCACCGTGACCACCCAGCGTGGCACGGTGATTAACCTGGGTGAGGACGGTAAGCCCTTGCGCCCAGCGATCATCTGGCTTGATCAGCGGCACGCCCGGGTGGATGGCCCCGTCAAAGGCCCTTGGGGCTGGCTGTTCAAGCTGGCCCGCCTGGAAGACACCATCAACCGTTTCCGGGAAAAAGCCCAAGCCAACTGGATTGCTCAGAATCAGCCGGAAATCTGGCAAAAAACCCGGCATTTTCTTTTGCTGTCCGGCTACCTCAATTATCGACTGACCGGTCAGCTCCGGGATTCCACCGGAAGCCAGGTGGGCTACCTGCCCTTCAATTACCGAAAACACCAATGGGCAGGTCCCCGGGATTTCAAATGGCAAACCATGCCAATCACCCGGGACATGCTGCCCGAACTCGTCGAACCCGGCGAACCCCTGGGCTCCCTCACCTCCGAAGCTTCTGAACACCTGGGGCTTCCAGCAGGCCTTCCGGTCATTGCGGCCGCCTCGGACAAAGCCTGCGAGATTCTGGGCTCAGGCGGCCTCGCACCGGATGTCGGCTGCATGAGCTATGGCACGACCGCGACCATCAATACCACCAGCAAACGGTACGTGGAGCCCATCAGATTGATGCCGCCCTACCCATCCGCGCTACCCGGGCACTACTCTACAGAGGTGATGATCTACCGGGGCTTCTGGATGGTAAGTTGGTTCAAGCGGGAATTCGGCTTGAGGGAACGCAAGCTTGCCGAACAACGGGGCATTGAACCGGAGGAGCTGTTCGATGAGCTGGTGCGCGCCGTACCCCCCGGATCCATGGGCCTGATGCTGCAACCCTATTGGTCCCCCGGCGTGAGGCAACCGGGGCCCGAAGCCAAGGGCTCGATCATCGGATTTGGCGACGTTCACACCCGCTCGCACATCTATCGGGCCATACTCGAGGGGCTCGCCTACGCCCTGCGGGAAGGCAAGGAAAAGATCGAAAAGCGAACCGGAGTGCGCATCCGAACCCTCCGGGTAGCCGGAGGCGGCTCTCAAAGTGATGCCGCCATGCAACTGACAGCCGACGTGTTCGGTCTGCCGGCCGAACGACCGCACACCTACGAAACCTCTGGTCTGGGCGCCGCGATTGATGCCGCCGTGGGCTTGGGCCTGCACCCTGATTTTCCGACCGCCGTCGCCGCCATGACCCGGGTCGGCGAGGTGTTCCAGCCGCGACCGGAAACCCAGGCGCTGTACGAGCGGCTCTATTCAGAGGTCTACCTAAAAATGTACCCCCAGCTCCAGCCCTTGTACCGCAAGATTCGGGAGATCACAGGGTACCCCGAGTGAGTCAGGCACAGCAACCCAACTGTCATTTTTTCACATAATTAGGCTATACTGTGAAAAATCAACACGGGGTCCCGAGTCATGAGTACCGCAAAACTTCAGGATGAATCCACCCAGGACAAGGTACTGCTCTCGAAAGCATTACTGAATGCCGGAAAGGCCTTTGGCTTCAATCAGACCGAGCTGGCAGACATTGTTGGCCGAAACCGGACGGGACTGGTTCGGGACGGCATTGACCCGGAGAGCAAGTCCGGAGAACTGGCCCTGCTCTTTATCCGGCTCTACCGCAGTGTCTATGCGTTGACGGGTGGCGAGCCCGACGCCATGAAACACTGGATCAACACCGAGAACCGGTATTTCGAGGCGATCCCGCGTGAGTTGGTCAAATCCGCGGAGGGGCTCGTCCGGGTCAATCACTACCTGGATGCCATGCGGGGTAAGCTTTGACGCACGAAGCCCGGATTGCCCGGTGTCTTGAACCGTTACAGGGTACCGTCTATCGGGTTGTTGAATCCCAGGAAGAGATCGCCACCACCCGGCTTGTCGACAACATTCCGGAGCAGGCACGGCTGGAGGAACTGCTGGAAAAGACCAAGCCAGCCCGCGCCAGGGGAACGGGCCGCCTCCACTACCTGCTCGCCACACCCTTTCGCTACCCGCCGCTAAAACACGGCTCGCGCTTTGGGCAGGCCTTCGAAAAAAGCCTTTTCTATGGCGCCATGACCGTAAACACCGCGCTGGCTGAAACCGCGTTCTATCGGTTCGTATTTATCAGTCACGTCGCCGTGCCCTTTCCCAAACCCTTGCGGACACTCCATACCGTGTTTGGGGCCAGAATCCGAACCGAGCATGGCGTTCGGTTGCAGGGCAAGGCCTGGAACGAGCTTCACGAAGATCTGACGCACCCATCCAGTTATGCAATGACCCAATCGTTGGGCAGCGAAATGCGTGCGTGCGGGGTAAAGGCGTTTCAGTTCCTGTCAGCCCGCGCCCTTCAGGCCGGATTGTACTCCTTGCCCTACCACGCCCGCGACGGCATGGAGGGAGTGAACGCCGCCCTGTTTGAGCCCGGCGCACTGAAGGACCACACGCCACGGGAAAAGATGCGTTTAATCGTTGTGACTGCCACCGACTCGGTGTCGATGAGTCTCACCGCGGAGGATGGCTCCAGGGAGGTACTGGAATTTTCCCGGGGCCAATTCCTCATCGACGGACGGTTGCCCGATCCGGCCATCTGAAACGATCAGATGGCCGGATACGATCGATAGGCTGGCTGGGTGACGAGACAATCAGGGATCGTTCCTGGCGATCAGCCGCCGGACCTGCTCCAGATTTTCATTGGCCGTGACGTAGTAACTCGGCGACGCCTCTGCAGCCAGGGTAAAGAACCGCTCCGCATCCGCGAATTTTTCGCCGCTCATACAGATGTAGCCCACGGTGTTAAGAGCCTCCGCTTCGGACATCACCTCTCTTAGCACCTCAAGCGCCTCATCGTAACGCTCCTGGCGTGTGTAGAGTTGCCCCAGATTTTGCCAGGCTCGCTTATGCCAGGGATCAACATTGAGGGCGGCAAGGTAGGCCCGCTCGGCCAGATCCCATTGGCCCGCCAGGTAATGCGAATAGCCCAGGTTATTCTGAATGCGCGCACTCAAGGGAGACAGCATCAAGGCGTCGTTATAGTGCTCGCCCGCCCGGACGAAATCGCCACGAAGATCGGCAAGGATGCCAAGCGCGTTATGGGCTTTACCCAACTTTGGATCCAGACTGACCGCTTTCTCCAGCACGATACGGGCCCGATCTGGCTGGCGCATCTGCATCAGTACCAAACCCATGCCCTCCAGGGCGCCAGCGTGGTCGGGGTCATGTTCCAGGGCACTCTGGAATGCGGTATGAGCCTTGCCCAACTCCTCTTTCTGGAGGTTAATGGCGCCGATTTTATAAAAACTCTCCGGATTGTCCGGTTCCAACTCAAGGGTTCGGATGTACTCGAAAATGGCCTGGTCAAGCTCACCCCTGGCGCGGGCGGCGTCACCGCGGGCAATGCCCTCGGCCGCCGATTCAATCGGCATCAGTGTCGAAAATGTCAGCTCCGATTTGCCACTGTACAAACCGGAGAAATCCCCCTCCGCGCCTGTGGGCGTCGATGCGCATCCGGCCAGAAACGCGCACGTCAGAACGATACTGCTTCCTTTCATCATCCAGTTCATGCCTTTCATGGGGCGTTACTCCTGTGTCCTATTGAAAGTCTCATACCGTTTCGGCACGGCTTTGAATCAGCCCTGTCATTGAATGTTAAAATGATCCATCAGCCCGACAATCGCCGGCCCAATGGCCACCACAAAGAACGCCGGGAACATGCAGAAAACCAGAGGGAAAATCAGCTTCGTGGAAATTTTTCCGGCTTCCTCCTCGGCTTTCTGCATCCTTTTGTCGCGAAACTCTTCGGAATAGATCCTCAGGGAATCCGCAATGCTGGTGCCAAACCGAAGACTCTGGCTCAAGAGGGTGACGAGACCCGCAATTTCCTCCAGGCCGGTACGATCCGCCAGGTTGTGGAGGGCCTCCGACCGTTCAACACCCGCCCTCATTTCCGCATTCACCAGGGCGAACTCCTCGGCCAGTTCCGGATGGCCCACGGACACCTCGTCAGCCACGCGCTGAAGGGCCGGCTTGAGGCCAAAGCCGGCTTCTGTGCAGACCACCAGAAGGTCGAGAGCGTCCGGGAACCCGTGGTAAAGCAGCCGCTTACGGCGCTGAATCAATTTCGCCAACACATAGTTCGGGGCCGCGACACCGATGAGCACCGCCGCTGCGGCGGACTGCAGGGCCAGGGCCGACGTCACTGAAGGTAGCCAGTTAATGACCAGCAGAATCAATAAGGGAAGGCCTATGAACAACAATGTCTTGATCGCATAGAAGTTGGCCAGGGCGTTATCGCTCCGAAATCCCGCATGCATCAGCTTTTCCCGGGTCCGGCTGCGCTCTCCTTCCTTCTTGGGCAATACGAAGGGAGCCACTTTGCCCATCAGGATGACCATGGCCCCCGTTTTAGCCGGCGCGCCCTCCTGCTCGGTGCCAACTACCTCTTGCAGGCGGTTCCGTACCGGATTGAAGATCGTCGAGATGAGGAATATCCCGGCGAGGCCAGCGCAGAACACCGTCGCCCCCATCAAAGACACAAAGACCCATTCCGCTATCTGCTGGTTTTGCAGCGTAGAGTTGAGAAGTCCAATCAGATAATCCATGGCGTTTCTCCTTCACACCTTGAGATTAAGGATCTTCTTGATCCAGAACACACCGAGCACGATCAGAACCAGCGCAACCAGGATGATATCCCCGCCCCGCGGGCTTTCCGTGAGCATCGGCATGTAATCGGGATTCACCACGGAGATGACCAGAAACAGGACAAACGGGGTGAGCGTAAGAACCCAGGCAGAGATCCGGCCTTCCGCCGAGAGTGTTCTCACTTTGCGCTGGAAGCGGAATCGTCCCCGGATGACGGCAGCAATTTTCTCCAACACCTCCGCCAGGTTGCCACCGGACTCACGCTGCACCAGAACTGCCGTGATCAAGGCCATAACCAGAATGCTCGGAACGCGTTGTAACAGTCCCATCAACGCCGTGCGGACGTCGCCTCCGTAATTGATCTCGTTGAAGGTGGTCCTGAATTCTTCCTTGACGGGACTGGGCATTTCCGTGGACACGAGCCGGATGGCTTCAACGAACGGGTGACCGGCCCTGAGCGCCCGGATAATGACGTCGACAACGTCCGGTAACTGCTCCTCGATCCGTGCGATTCTGCTTGCCCTTTTTTTGCGGATGTGGAGAAACGGCAGAATCGATCCCAGTGGTGCTCCCACGGCCGGTGCCCAGTACGCCTTGTTCAGACTCCAGGCAATACCGGCAGTCAGGGCGCCCATTAGCAGGGCAAGCAATACCACCCGGTAGGCTGGTGTCTTCATACCGCTCTGGGCGATAAGATTTCGCAGGGGCTCGAGTACATCGAGCATTTCGAGACGCTTTTCCAGCGGGTTCAGGTTCCGCGTGTAATGCTCTCGAAGCAGGGATACCCGTTGCTGGTTGACAGCATCGTCCATCATCGTTTTCATGCGCCGTCGCATGCGTTTTCGGGCACTCCGACTCTCACCGAAAACGGGAATGACCAACCCCTGGGAAAGCAGGAACACCGCGGTAAACACGAGTGCGACAAATATCCATAGATTCTCGCCGAGCACTTCCATGGCTCAGTCCTCCAGGTCCGGGTTATAGAGAGACAACGGGACCACAATCCCGCGTTGTTGGAGGTGTTCCTGGAACCGAGGCACGATGCCGGTTGCGGCGTAACTGCCGATAACCTTGCCCTTCTCGTCCTTGCCGCGACGGCGGAACGTGAATAGCTCGGACATGGTAATGACGTCGCCTTCCATGCCGTTGATTTCCTGGACACTCACCAGCCGTCGGGTGCCGTCCTCCTGACGCTCGACCTGAAGGACCACATCAATGGCAGAGGCGACCTGGGTTCGAATCGCCTTCATGGGCATGCTTGCACTCGCCATGGACACCATGTTCTCGATCCTGGTCAGGGCATCGCGGGGGGAATTCGCGTGCAGGGTCGTCATGGAGCCATCGTGCCCGGTGTTCATGGCCTGCAACATATCCAGGGCTTCAGCCCCCCGGACCTCGCCAACAATGATCCGGTCCGGCCGCATACGGAGACTGTTTCTGACCAGATCCCGCTGATTCACCTCACCTTTGCTTTCAATGTTGGGAGGACGAGTTTCCAGCCTTACCACGTGGGGCTGCTGTAGTTGCAGCTCGGCGGAATCCTCAATGGTCACGATCCGCTCGTCATGGGGAACAAAACCGGAAAGCACATTCAGTAATGTGGTCTTACCCGAACCTGTGCCACCAGAGATCAGGACATTAAGCCTGCCCTGGACGATGGCCTCGAGAAGTTCGGCAATCGGTGGCGTCAGGGTGCTTTTCTCAATCAGGGCATCCACAGACAGGCGGCCAATCGAGAATCGTCGAATCGACAGTAACGGTCCGTCGACAGCCAGCGGCGGAATGATTGCGTTGACCCGCGACCCATCCTGCAGTCGGGCGTCCACCATCGGCGAGGATTCGTCGATCCGTCGCCCAACGCTCGAAACGATCCGGTCGATCACATTGAGCAGATGAGCGTCGTTGCTGAACGTGACGTCCACCTTCTCAAGCTTGCCGTTTCGCTCCACGTAGACGCTGTTGAACCCGTTTACCAGGATGTCCGCTATGCTTTTGTCCGCCAGCAGAGGCTCCAGTGGGCCGAGCCCCAGGATGTCGTCGAGGATCTGTTTGAGTACCCGCTGCCGGGAGTTCAGGCTCAGGGGCACCGAATCCTCGTTCATGATTTGTTGACCGATCGCCAGAATCTGGTTTTCGGCCTCCTCACGGCCCAGCGTGCTTATCAATGAAAGATCCAGCACCTTCATCAACTTCTGGCGCAGGTTTTTCTTGCAGATGCGCTCCTGCTCCTCTTCGACCCGCCGGGCCTGCTCACCATCGTTGCTGTGGCCATTGATGCCGAATCGCGCGTAGGAGATATCGTTCATTCCGTTGGTAGTCATGTCATCCACCTCATGTCCGGGCCAGTTTGCGAAGAACCCTGCCTAGCCCGAACTGGCCAGATTCGGCTTTCTTTCCACTCAGACTTTCGGCCAGGTTCACGATGCTTCTGCTCACCGGTGAAGATGGCGCGAATTCCAGAAGAGGCGTACCGAGATTGGCGCTCTCGGCCACCTTCGAAAAATCATTCGGGATGCAGCAGATGTCCTCAATTTCGAGACTCTTCCGGATATCCTCGAAACTCAGGTCGAGACGCTTATCCCAGCGATTCACCACCACTTTCATGCGAGTCGGGGGGATGCCCAGATAGGTGTTGAGGTACCGCACCATTTGTCGCGCATCCTGCACGTGGGCAATGCTCTGCTGAACCACCAAAAGAATGACGTCGGCGGATTCCAATACCACCCCGGCCACCGGATCGATCTGTCTTGGAAGATCCGCAATCACATGGTCGTAACCCGACTGAACGACCGAGATCAGCTTCTTCAATTGCCCTTCTTCGATGTCACCAGGCACGATCAGTTGCTGCGAGGTATCGCCCAGAATGTGAAGCCCGCTTTTGTGTTTCAGCATGTGGCCTTCAAGCGCCATGGCATCCATGTTGTCCGAGCGCACGATGGCATCAACCAGACCACCGTCGGGAGGAAGATCGAACAGGGAGGACAGGTGACCAAACTGGAAATCGAGGTCCAGTAATGAAACACGCTGCCCGATCCGAGCGACAAGGCTGTGTGCCAGGGTTGCCGCGATGATGCTGGCCCCGGAGCCACCCTTGGCGTTAATGACGGCGGTTAGTTTGGCGTTATTAATACCCGCATCGGCCCGGAGGCCCTCCGCAATGCGGTTCAGCGAGTTCCTGAGATCGTATTCCGGCATCGGGAAACTGAAGTAATCTCGCGCACCCACTCGTAAAGCCATTCTCATGACTGCAATGTTCTCCGGCCCGACGACAATCGTTGGCGGGCGTCGGGCCATGGGCCGCTCATCCAATGCCCTGAGCTCCTCCTCCCAGGCACCCGTGAGACAAAAAACAAGGGTTTCCGGCATCTCTGGCAAATTATAGAGAGGGTCCGAATTGCCATTGCTGATATGGCGCAGGCTCAGGATGTGCGAGGTTCCGCTGACCATCAGCTTTTCCATCTCTGCTAATTGGCTGGCATCCCTTCCCGCCAGCAACACTCTCATACTTGGTTTCATACAGCTTTCCTCATCCCTGCTGATTCAGCTCACTGTTCCGAAGCAGCCAGTTCCTTCAGGTGAAACGCCCAGGCTTTCCCGGGGCAAAACAGTCACGAACGACGGCAAATCAAATTCCTGGAAGAAGAACGGAATGATCAACCGATGGCGCACTGAGTTGACCTCACTCCGCACAAACACGATATCGAGGTAATTGATGGCGGGATCGACAGGCGTGCCATTGGCATCCAGGTAATCGATCTGAATGTTTGATTCGTTCAGCGCCGGCAGGACGGGACTGGAGCCGGTGGAACCCGCCACATCGAACATCCCGATGCGGCGAATCGCACTGTGATTTACCGGGCAGACCACCGCCACCCGGGCGCTCTGTCGGCTGACCTCGCCAAGGGTGTTCCAGACAAACATCAGTCGGCCGAACTCAACGGATCCGAACAGCAATACAAAGAAGAGAGAACCAACCAATGCGAACTCAACAGTATGGGCACCACGCTGTGCCCTGGCGCAGATAGTCATAAGGCCCTCATCTCTACAGTGCTTTGCATTTGAAAAGACAGGGTCAGGGGCTCGCCGCCATAGAAAGCGGGGATCCTTCCGACCAGCGGGACGTAGTTGTAATTGGCCGAAACCCGGATATGGCTTGCGTCTGGGCTGGAAACCGTCACATCGGCGGCTGACCACTGTGGTAGCAGGGGATCCCCCGTTCCGGCAACGTTGCCATAAACCACCAGATTTCCGGTTTCCTGAACGCGCCCGGTTTCGAGGTAGATGATTCCGACACTGCCAATGAGGGCCCCGGAGGCCATATGCCTGGCGCCATCGCGGGTAGCCCGCGTCATGGTGTGGTATTGATGGAACGCCCAGCCTAATTCGGTGACGGCAAACACAACCACAATCAGCAAGGGCGCGGAAACCATGAACTCGATCGCCGCAATACCACGCTGCTTACGTTTGTCCGTTGATAACTTTTTCATCGCCTGGCCACTCCCTTGAAAACAGATCCTGTCCTTTTCGTCTCAAAAACTCGTCAACTGTCCCGAGTGTCCGGATCCTTATACAACTGAATCACGTGGGGACCTGGCCCTGTCACCGGGTTCGGCCCGGGGACACCGCTGCCGCCACAATCATCCTTGAATTGCCCAAAAAACACGGCCTGCCCCGTTTGCTCCATCTTTGTGATCATGTAGAAGCAGGCGAAGCCGAGGAGGTCGACAGAGCTCTGTCCGCTGGCAAGACCATCACAGTGTCCGACCGGAAGGGTCAGAATTCGGCGACCGGGAACGCCCGATGGTGGCAGGGCCGGATCAACGTTGGCCATTTGGCCGAGGTACCAATCGAGGTCGAAATCTGGGGCTACACCGGTCTCGTAGTCCGATTCGGTATAAGCTGCATGGTCCGGGAACCAATCGGGCGGGTATTCATCGGCACTGACAGGTCCGTTGTAGACACCCACACGGGTATTGATGCCTTGCGCAAAGGGGCCCACGGTATTGCCGGGCTCTGTCTCAATGGCCTCCCCGGTGCTCAGGCAACTGTCGTATTTGCCCGCTGCCGATTCCCGCACATCCGCTCCGCCAGCATCTCCATCAAGGCGCACGAGATAGAAGTTCCCGTTTCCCACCGACGAGGCGTCCCCAGCGCCGATTTTCAGCATTTCAACGTCACCTCGGGAATAGCCGTAGGTGGTGCCTGTCGGGGCGGTCTCTGGAGGCGTACCACACACCATCATTGGCGCAACATTGCAGACGTTGCCGAGGGTCGGGCTCGGACCAGCGACGGCTGATCCTGGTATATCCGTGCTGTTGACGCCAAGCAGAGGGGCAAACCAGTGATCGACATCAAATCCTGTAGCCCGTACCCGGACGTACTGCGCCGGCACGGTGGCGGGAATGAACGGATTCAGTGTTGATGAGAACTCGACAGCGAGTGTGAGCGTTCCGGCGGTAAGCGCATTCCCTAAGGCCGTATTTCCCGGTTCGTCCGCATTGCTCGCAAAGGTATCAAGACCGGCCGCCTCGGCAACCAGTGTGTTACCGGTTTGGTCGAGCACCTTGGCCGCGCTGAGCGCGGCGGCATCAAGGCTATTCTGCAACCGCGTTTTCTGGAGGTGGGCATGGCTCATATCCAATGCCAGCCCTGCCATTCCGAGAATGGCCAGCAACGATATCGCGACCAGCGGCAAAATAGCGCCCTGCTGTTTACGATATTCCGGTTTCATCCAGCTGATACCCTGCATGATGCTGCCTCCTTGTCATCATCCACCCACTGGTTTTACAGCTCAGCGCCACCCATTCCGTCATAGATGCGTTGCGGTGAAGGTGGAGTTGTTCGGTTGCGTTCCACCGCACCGGTGGCACGAGCGCCATCCATCGTGGGAATCGCGGGCGGCTCCTGGCCCGGCGGCACATACTTCTGAGAGGCCACCATGGTGCGAACAGAGTTTCCGAAATCCCACTCGGAGGACGGCGATGCACATCCACCCAAGGACACCGCCACAACGATGGCGGACAGTACGAATCGTGGTTTGCTATTCATCAGTTTCATGGTGTCCACCTTAGAGTTCGTGTCCGAATTGACCTTCAACGCCGCCCTTACGCATGGGTTTGGATTGCGGGCGATCCCCTGCTCCCCAGCCCTCGGTAAATCCAAGCAGGTAGAATTCGAGAGAACTGGGTTCAACAAAGCGGTCGGTCGGGAGGGTGAATTTTTCGCGATCGACGGGCTTGGCAAAGTGCGGCGTCACAAGAATCACCAACTCGGTTTTGCCCTGGATGTATTCCTGACTCCGGAAAAGCTGTCCAAGCACCGGAATATCGCCAAGGCCCGGGAATTTGTTCACGCGCTCCCGGAGCGTTTCGTTAATCAGACCAGCGACGCCGATGGTTTGACCGTTACCCAGCTCAACCGTGGAAGAAGCGCTTCGGCTAGTCAGTGAGTTAATAAAGAAAGTTGCCCCGGCGTCTTCGATATCCAGCGCAATCGAGTTCTGGTTACTCAGCTCACTCACCTTGATGTTGAGCTTCAGACTGATGGTGCCGGAGTCAAGAACGGTGGGCAGAAAACCGAGACTGATCCCGAAGTCCTTGAACTCAATGGTGACCCTATTTTCATCGCCAGCTACCGGAACCGGGAACTCGCCACCGGCGTGAAACGTGGCTTCCTGTCCGGTGAGGGTCGTCAGGGTTGGTTCGGCCAGCACTTTCGCCAAGTTGTTCTCTTCCGCGGCTTCAATCACCAGGTCAAACAGCGTGGTACCGTCGAGGAAACTGGCGAACAGGCCGCTGGTGTCATAGCCAAGTGGCTCCCGGACGATCGCGGTGACATCACCGGTAATTCCGGCACCCCCACCGGCAATCGGTGCCCCGATCAGAGCGGTCGCGCCTCGACTGGCGCCCGAGGTGACGTTCTTGGCCACGTTGAGAACCTCGAACCGCGCGCCAATGTTTTTCAGGAGATCCCGGGACACTTCGGCCACCTGAACCTCGAGCATCACTTGTTGGGCACCACCCACCTGCATCATGTTCAGGACATTGCCCGGGACCTCACCACCGCCCTGAAAACTGCGAGCCAACTGGACGGCAGTATCAACCCGGGGCGCACTGCTCACCTCCCCACTCAGGACGATATCTCCCTGGGCGGAGCGAACTTCGATGGTTTCATCGGGGAGAATCTGGTGCAGCCGGGCTTTCAGCCCCTCCAGATCGTGGGTCACCTCAATTCCGAGGACACTGACGACGGTATTGTTGTTATCCCAGAGGGTCACATTGGTCGAACCCAGCTTCTTACCAACCACGTAGAGTTGCCGTGACCGGAGAATAAGGATATCCGCTATCTCCGGATTCCCCAGCGACACTTTCGCAATGGGCTCATCGAGATAAAGAATCTGGGACTGATTGAGAGCCACATCGACCATCTGCCGCTCAATGCCGGAGGACACCATGACCTGGGCGCCCAGACCCGGAGCCAATGCCAGCAGGCAGAGCCCCATCACTCCGGCTTGAAGCCACTGCGTCCGGTTCTTCCTTGCCATTTTCATGATTGTTTTCATCACCAACTTCTCCCTGCGTGACGTCCTTTTCTTCGCGGACAGGTCTCTTACATCGATACTTTTGAGGTGCTTACATCGGTTCCCCGGATTACAGTGACCCGCTGAGAGGTCGCAACCACCCGCTTTCTGGGGGCTGGCTTTGGCTTCGGTGCTTCAGCGACGACTTCCGGCTTGACTTCAGGTTTTGGCTTTTTGCTGTCATCCAGAGGGTTTCTCAGCGCCAGCTGAACCATGCCTTCCTGGGTAGCTTCAACGAGGAGCTCAGCTTCGACCGGTGAGAGTTCGAGAGTCACTGCCCGTACGATGACCGGCTTGTCCTTTTCGGGCGAGGCGCTTTGATCGACCGCCAGCACTTTGACGTCTTCCAGCAGCGTTTCGGTCCGGTAGTCTCGGCGATTACCCTCCGGCTTGGCCGCAACGACATCGACACGGTTACCCGGCATCAGGAAGCCGGCGACCCCGACAACATCATTCACCCGAACGGTTACCGCTCGCTTGTTGCGCCCAATGACTGCGGATAACGCACTGCCCCCACCAAATGGCGCGACCTTTTCCTTCATCACAATCTCATCGGGATAGATCGTTCCCATTGCGACGGTCCCGGTCAGGCTCTCAATGTCGTTGTAGGCGCTTGAAGGCACCAAGTGGCTTGGCATGGTTTCGATCCGCAGATCGGTTTCCTCGAGCTTTTTCCCAAAGGGTATCTGCATGGACGCCACCACCACCGCTATTCCAGCCTCCTCTTCTGAGACGGTCAGCCGTTTTATCGCCCAGCCCTTGGCCACAAACGCGGCTGCAAGGCCCATGGCAAGGGCAAAGGTCAACATGACAAAAGTCCGTTTTTTAAACATAGCGATCACCTCTCATCCGCAAACTGCACAAAGTAGGTTTTCCAGGCCCAGCGAATGGCTTCGATACTCAATTCCGGAGGCTCGCCCCGGTAGCGACAATAGTCACTGACCAGGCTCAAGAGATCCCGGGGATGGCATGGCAGCAAAGCGCTTCCCTGCATGGGGTACAGCTCCGTCATCATGTAACGGGTTACTTCAGGGTTGTTTTCAATTCCGTACTGCTCACACACCTGCGCCCACAGTTGCAGGTATGGGGCACTTTCCAGGGTGTTGAAGCGGATCTTGTGACCAATCCGACGCAGAAACGCTTCATCGGCCAGATCCAGAGGGTTCAGGTTGGTGGAAAACACCAGCAGCATGTCGAAAGGCACAGCAAAGTGTTGGCCGGCCCGGAGGTGGAGAAAGTCCCGCTTCTCCTCCATCGGGACGATCCAGCGATTCAGTAAGGACAACGGAGGCATTTTCTGACGCCCCAGGTCGTCAATCAGGAACATGCCGTTGCTTGCTTTCAGTTGCAGCGGCGCCTGGTACTGTTTTCGGTCGGCATCAAAGGTCAGGTCCAGGAGATCCATGGTAAGCTCGCCGCCGGTGACAACCTCCGGACGATGGCAGAGTTGATAGCGGGGATCGTGGCCATCCATCAAGTGAACGGGATCCTGCTCCGAGCGGTTTACCGGATGGTGGAATTCCGGATCAAAAATGGCCACCACACTGCCCCCAACCAATATGGAATAAGGCACAAAGATCGGACCGTTCAACAGCTTGACCAACTGCCGGGTTATGTAGCTCTTTCCACTCCCGGGAGGTCCGTAGATAAACACGGCACGGCCGGAGTGTACCGCCGGGCCCAATTGATCAATGAGCGACTCTTCCAGAACCGTGTTCTGGAACAGGCGCCGAATATCCGCAGACGTCACCGAGCAATCGGAAACAGATTGCGCCCGGATCAGCCTGGCGTAGTCGTCCAGGGGGACCGGCGCAGGCCCGGCATATCCGTCCCGTGACAAGGCATCCAAAGCAGCCGAGAAGCCTCGGTCGGTCAACGCATAGCGAATGCCCTGGCCACCGGAATCGGCGCCCTTTGCCTCTACCCGGGCTTCCTTTCGGAGCATCAGGAGAACCGGTTCGACGACTGCGCCCGGAAGACAAACGTTTTTGGATAGTTGGGCCAGAGTCTGGTTGCCAAGGTGATGAAGATGCTTCAGCACCAGGTCGGCAATGAAGTAGGTGTCGAGCCCGGTCTCTTCGATGTTGTGAGGACGTGGGCATCTGGCCGCACGGTGAACAGAAAGAGAAGGCTCATCCAGAGATAGATAGTCTGCGTCCATTGCTAAACACTCCCAGAGGCTGCCGTGCCGGTATCAGGCCAAATACCAGATTGAAAAGAACGATCCACAGGCAATGGCCAGGGCGTATGGGAAACGCTCAGCTGCCGCTTCCCCCACGGCCGGCGCCAGATAGACGGGCTTTCGCGATGCCAGCATGACCGCCATTCGGCCATAACGGCGACAAAACGCACCGAGCCCACCCCGCAACCCGATAAAAACCAGAGCAATCCCGCCACCAAAGGCAATGGTCGCCAACACACTGACGAAGGCGGTCTGGGGGCCTAACAGCACGCCCACGGCGGTCATGAGCTTCACATCGCCGGCTCCCATTGCTCCAAAAATGTGGAGGGGCAGAAAGCACAACAGCCCCACCAACCCGCCTCCAAGACCGACCAGCAATCCCTGCCAGTGCCCTACTACAGCTTGTCCAGCCAACCCCACTACAACCAGACTCAGCGTCAACCAATTCGGAATTCGGTGAGCGGTCAGATCGGTTACGACGGCAATCACAAGCGCAACAGCGAGGACGGGCAACATCCAGTTTGTATCGGTCATGAGAGTCCACACTCCTGTGAGCTGGCGGTACGGAATCTGGATGATCCCGTAGCCACCCCTTCCTTGGTTTAGCTCCTCATGGAGCCGCCGGCGCTCCGTCTCTGATCACACCGGTGATCTCGTCGATCGCCAGACCGATTTCAGTTGACAGAGCGGCAAAGGCCGCAACGGTTCCAATGACGATAAGAGAACCCGCTACCGCATACTCGGACAGTTCCAGACCTTCTTCATCGCGAAGAAACTGAGCAATTTTTGACTTGAGGTTTTTCATCATCTAGCTCCTGCTATTGATTATCTGAGTTTCCTTACGGCGGCGTTTCCGTTCGCCGTAAGGTCAGATTAGTCAGGAGTGTTACAGGTGGGTTAGGACTATTCTGGGCAAAAAACAGGAGAATCTTGCAGAAAGTTAATGTTCAGGGACGCAGGGCCACCGGGACATTAAGGTCGGTTTGTTCATGCTCAACCCGTGTATTCAGCCACTTACGTCGATACTGGGACGGTGTCATCCCGGTGTGGCGGTGAAACATCCGGGAAAAATAGGACGCATCCCTGAAACCAACCGTCCAGCAAACATCCGAGACGGTCGCACTGGCATTACGAAGAAGCTCACCGGCTCGGTCCAGCCGGCGGCGCATGATGTAATCCTGGAACGTGATTCCATAGAGCTGCTTGAACGCCCGACTCAAGTGATAGCTGGTTGTGTTGCACCGGTCTGCGATGTCGCTCTGGCACAATTTCTCGTGCAAGTGTTGCTCTATGTGGGCAACGGCCAATTCAACAAGCTTGTCCTCTGCCCGATGCTTCTGAAAACGGGCATCGTCCGGCAAACGCTGCGGCGGGATAACGAGATTCCGACAATCTCGTATTCTCGGCGTGGCCATCATGCTGGCCAGAATCGATAGCGACGACAGAACCGCCTCCGGTGCAACCGGTTTGACAAAGTAATTCCACACGCGTGCCCGCAATGCCCAGACCGCCAGCGCTTCAGAGTGCTGTTCGGTAAACATCAGGATTGGGATCGAGGGATGATCGTGTTTCGTCTCGTTGAGAAGAGAGAGTGTCGAGATATCGGGAAAGTCGAATTCAAAACAGAGAATGACATTCTCACCGTTTGCACCAATGTCATCCAGTCCGGCATTTTTGTCACGGCGCTCCAAAGGGAACCTTGTATCAATAATTCTGGCAAGCTCTTGGTCAGCTCCGTATTGGGTGGCATCCAAAAGCACAATGGTAGCCTTTTCCATGGTACGCACTCCGTCGCATTGACCCTGACATCTGTCAACTTTCTTTACGACCGGTTCTTTTTGTTGTTAACCAGCCGTTATATAGGCATAGGTAGTGCCCAGCTACATGTCAAGCTGAATATTGATGGATCTGTCGCATTGGTTTCGCTGGAATGGTTGAGCGAGAAGCCCTTCTGCGGGCGTATCAACGGGTTAGTAACAATCACAAAACAGGAATCCTGAGGAGCCGTTCAATGAGAAGTGGCCAAAAAAACAGCGACTGGAACGTCTGGACAATCTTGGCAAGGTCAAAGGTCGTCGTTCAAGGGCGTACCACCGTTACTCCGGGGCTGGTTTTTCGGTAATGTGGTTAGCCAAGAGGACAACTCATACCCATCAGAAAACGAGTCCCATTGGGTATGTCATGGACCCGAGCGATTGGCAGCAGAGTGTTAACTCGGGTTCAGAGTCAGGATGCCCAGAATGCCTTCCAATACCGGGGGCAGTATCGGCTTCCGGGGTATAAGCTCAAACGGATCGTGGACCAGGAAAACCTGATTGGAGACTGACTATGGAAAATCGCAAAATCCGCTGGGGAATCATTGGTACCGCCGAAATTGCCACCAAGGTGGTGGCGGGAATGCACGATGCCAAAAACGCTGAGGTCGCCGCCGTTGCGAGCCGTGCTCTCGACCGTGCCCAGGCCTGGGCAGACGAGCACAACGTGCCGCAGGCTTTCGGTTCCTACGATGAGCTTCTCGCTGATGACAGTATCGACGCCGTGTATCTTCCTGTTCCGACAGCGTTGCGTAACGAATGGATCAAGAAAGCAGCCCGCGCCGGCAAGCACGTTTACGCCGAAAAGCCCCTGGCTGACGGCATCGAAAAAGCCATCGAAGTCTGCAAAGAGAACGGCGTCCAGTTCATGGACGGAACCATGTGGCTGCACAGCACGCGCACGCAAGAGATCGAGAAGCGTATTGCAAACGGCGACATCGGCGATGTCAGGCGTGTGACCAGCGCGTTCACCTTCAAGGCACCCTCCAGGGAATGGTATGAAGGCGGCAACGGCCGCACCGACAAATCCCGGGAACCCATGGGCTGTTTTGGTGATCAGGGCTGGTATCCAATCAGTGCCACACTGTGGAGCTACGGGTACGAACTGCCCGAGCGCGTCCAGATGAACTTCGTCTCAAAGAACTCCATCGATACCATCGTCGCCTGTGGTGGCACCCTGTGGTTTGCCAACGGCCGTATGGCAACCTTTGATGCGGGTTGCGAACTCGCGCACCGCTCGCAGGTAGAAATGGTTGGCGACGCCGGCCTTATCCGCATCGACGATCTGGTTGGCGGACAAGGCAGAAGTGGCAATTTCGCCGCCTACGGAGAACGATTCACCGGAAGCTCGAGGTACATCCTGGGTGACGTGGAGGGCAAGGACACGGTGCAGGAGGTGGAGCCGTGCGACCACGTGGTGAAGCTCGTCGAGAAGTTCTCGGACATTATCCTGACGGGTGAGCTGGAGGACACGTGGCCGAAGCGCAGCCTGGCCTGCCACCGGGTAATGTCTGCGCTTTTCGAATCCGCAGAATCGAACGGCGCGGTTGTCTCCCTTTAAGACACGTTGAATGGATGAAATTCGGATGCGCAGACTGCGATGACAAAACTGGCCCTGATAACCGGCGCCAGCGCCGGCATTGGCCGTGAGGCCTGCGACCTTTTTGCCCGGCAAGGCTACAGAGTTATTGCCCTCTCACGACAGCCAACAGGCGTGGAGTCCGCAGCCCTCGAGATGACACTGGACCTTGAGTCCTTTGATCAGATCGAGGGCCTTGCAGGCGAGCTGGACAGCGAAATCGCCGCGGCCGAAAGCGTAATCCTGGTCAACAACTCCGGCTATGGGCAATTCGGCGCGCTTCGCGACCTGTCCGAATCCATGTGGAGCAAGCAATTCAGCACACACGTGTTCGGCCCCATCAAGCTGGCAGCTGTCTGCCTGGAGCTCTGCGAACAACACGGCATACCCTTGCGGGTCATCGCGGTTAGCTCCGTGCTCTCCATCACGCCCCAGAAAATGAAAGGCGCTTACTGTGCCGCCAAATCCGCGATGAACACGGGCCATGAAAGCTTCTGGTTTGATGAACAGGGCAGCAAAAGCCTGGAAAGTGTTTCGCTGGTGCTCCCGGGGCCGGTGAAGACACGCTTCAGAGAACATGCACTCGCGGCTTTGCAGCCCCTGCTTGGCCGGGCAAGCGCCGTGCACTGGGAAAAGTACAAAGCGATGGAAGCAGCGCTCGCGCCAGGCGCCAGCATCAAGCCTTTTACCGCCAGTGCATCGGACGTCGCGAAAAAGATTTACAGGGCCGCAGAGGCGACACGACCCAAACCCAGATATCTGGTTACACCACAGACCTACCTTGCCGAATTTATCACCCGGTTTATTCCCCGCTCGATCCAGAGAATCATCTTGCAATAAGCCGGGCCTTCTTCACCCGCCGGGCCCGGCTCAGTTCATCCTTCACGTATGCCCCGACGGCCTTGAGGAGACCCAGCTCCGGGTCAGCCTCTTTGCCATCCGCCAACCGGAAAATCTGCTGGTAATACCAGGCCTGGCCGCCCAGTACATTTATGATTTTGAGTGGCATCAGCGGACTGGCCGGAGAGAAAAATCCGCGCTGGGCAAGCTTGACGTGATCTTCGTGGCAAACGGTCTTTTCGATGCGCCCTTCAAGCAGATCCCTGGGTGTATCCGGATCCGTGCAGAGCGGCCGGCCAAGGCCAATCACGTCGGTTTCGCCGCTGGCAATCGCCTCTTCCATAAACGTGCGCGTCCGGAATCCACCGGTGACCATCAGCGGGCAGTCGCACACCTCTCGAATCGTCTGGGCATAATCCAGGAAGTAAGCTTCCCGTTTGCGAGTGCTTTCCCGCATGGCCGGCCCGTCGCTCGCGGTTTCGGAATCGCCACTGTACCCGAGCAGCCGCGGCTGTTCGTAGGTGCCGCCGGACACCTCCAGCAGATCAATACCCTCTTCATTGAGCCAGCGCACCACACTCACAGACTCATCGAGTGAAAAGCCGCCCTTGCGGAAATCGTCGGAATTGAGCTTCACCGCTACCGGAAACTCCGGCCCCACAGCTTCGCGAGTCGCGCGGACCACCTCGAGCAGGAAACGGGCGCGATTTTCCAGCGAGCCACCCCAGCGATCGGTGCGCTGGTTGGTGACCGGCGACAGAAAAGACGACAACAAATACCCATGGGCCCCATGCACCTGAACGCCGGTGAAGCCCGCCTCCTTGGCGATCCGGGCCACGTTGGCAAAGCGCTGGATAAAGTCGAGGATCTCCGGCTCCGAGAGCGCCCGAGGGCGCGCGTAGTTGCCCATCAGCGATAGCTGCACCGCCGAAGGCCCCATCGGGCGCGAGGTAACGTAACGCGGCGACTGCCGTCCGGCATGGGAGATCTGCATCCACAAATGGTTGCCGTTGCGGGTGCCCGCCTCAGCCCAGGCACGCAATTGCGCCATACCCTCGGGCTCGCCCTTCCCTTTTGTTAAATCGGGCGCCGGATCAATCGCCACGTTACCCGGCCGCTCCAGCACCCGGTGATCAATCATCACGTTGCCGGTAATCAACAGCCCTGCACCGCCATCGGACCAGCGCCGATAAAGGGTTTCATGGCAGTGAGTAGCGTGTAGCCGGTCGTCTGCCAGGCCTTCGGTCATGGCAGCCTTGGCAATGCGGTTAGGCAGGACTGCTCCGCAGGGGAGTTTTAGGGGTTGGGCGAGGGGCGATGTGCTTTGGGAAATTGAATCGTCAGAATCGAACGACACGTTTATTTACCTCTGAATGAAAAAGCTTTTGAACAACGCAACGATCCCACGGAAGAGACTAAGCCACCAACTCCTTCGATGCCTGAATATCCACAGGCGGCACACCCAGGTCCTGCCACTTCTCTGGATGGCAGGTAAACAGCAATATCTGATGCCGGCTGGCCGCATCAAACAGGATGCGCTTCATGTCTTCCAGGCGGTCGCTGTCACTATGTACCAGGGTGTCGTCCAGTATCACCAGAGTCGGCCTTCCTGCTTCCCGCAGCAGATCGGCATAGGCCAGACGGCTGATCAGGCCCATCTGTTCGCGGGCGCCAAAGCTCAGTTCGGTGATCAGCCCAAGCTCGGTGCCCCTGCTAAAGGTGCCCGGCCGTAGCTGTTCATCCACTTCCAGCGAGGCTTCCGGGAAAAGCACAGAGAGATAGTGGTTGAGGTGTTTTTGCAGGGGCGCCTGCAGGCGGCGTGTCAGGGCCTGGCGTTTTTCAGTGAGCAGATTGAGCAACAGGTCCAGCGCCTGGGCACGGCGGTGCAGTTCCTCGTACCGCCGATTGCACTGGTCGAGCTCCGCCTCTTTCTCGTTGAGCTGCTCTTCCAGCCCTTCCGCGCCCCAGGCTTCCAGCCTGACTTTGATATCGCGGAGTTCGCGGCCACGGTTTTCCTGGGTCTGACGCAGCTGGTTGACCGCGTTCTGATAGCGTTCGATGTCCTGTCGGAGAAACTCCGGGCGGGCATCGCGGATTTCCCGTTCGCGACGCTCAAGGCTGGCTTCCAGTTCGGCCTGCTGCTTTTCGAGGTTTGCCAGGTCGGTGATTATCTGGCGAAGTTGCTGCTGGCGTTCCGGGCTCTTTTCTTCATCCGCCAGCCGCTGCCATTCCGTTTTGGCATTGTCCCGCGCCTGCTTCAGGGCCGACAGCCTGGACTGATGCGCTCGCTCATCGGATTCCGCTTTATCCAGGGCGGCGCTGGTCTGGTTAAACGCGGCCTCGGCTTCCTCCAGGGTGGCAACTGTTTCGTTCGAATCCGGTTTCGGCGTGGATTCCAGTTGTTTCCTGGCTTTTTCCAGTTCGCTTTCGGCCTCGCTTTGCTCAAAGACGAGTTGCTCCATGCCCGCCGGGGCCACGGTTTTGAACAGATCTTCAGCGTGCTTTACGGCTCTTTCGGCAGTTTCGAACGTGGAAAGACGATCCTCTGCCTGTTTCACCGATTCGACGCCAAGGGTCTTCAGCTGTTCCGCGAGGTTCTCCTCCAGCGCCTTGAGCTTCCTCCGCGTGCTGGCCAGTTCCTCCCCGCCGGGGGTTATGCCCAGGGTACCAACGCCGGGAATAACCAGCGTCGATTCTTCCAGAAGCTGCTGTTCGCCTTGCCCGACAAGCGGTTCGTTGTTCAGCGTCAGTGATGCGTCAGCGTCCAGCTGCCAGCTCAACCGGGTGGCGATGGTCTGTGAACGAATGGTCTCTTCGTTGAGCTGGCTCCCGGTCGCTCGCAGTTTTTTGACCAACTCTGGATCGATCCGGTTTTCCCTGACCTGCTGCCTGGCTTGCTCCAACTGCTGTTGGTATTCCCTGGCTTTGGCGAGGTTCTGGCTGATCACTTGTTGTTGCTGTTCCAGCCGCCTTAGATCCTGCTCCAGCCGCTGCCGGGTTTGCAGCAGGCCCGCCAGTTTCCGTTGCTTTTCTGCCTGCTCGTAGGCAGTTCTGGCTTCGGTTAAACGGCCTGTGACGGCCGGCGTCTGTGCTTGAGACACGGAGAGGTCGTGCTCAGCGCGATCCAGCTCTGCCTTTCGGCTCTCCAATTGGCGACTGAGCCCTTCCAGATGCTCTTTGTTCTGCTGCAACAATCGATGGTTTTGCTCCTGCTGTGCAAACGTGGCCTTCTCCTGGTTTTGCTCCTGCTCCAGGCGCTCAACCTTTTGATAGCGCGCCCTGGCTTCCTCCAGATGGCGTTGAGCGTCTTCCCAGGGCCGTTCGGCTTCCGCCTGCTCATAGTCCTGGGTCAGTTTGCCAAGCCGGTCGACCTGCTCCTGGTATTTATGAACTCGCTCCTTCAGCTCTTCGATTTCAAGTTGGTACTGGGCGCGGTCTTTTTCCAGTTTCAGATAATCGCCCCGGGGCTTGCCGGTTCCGGTCAGCAGGACGTCCCGCTGGCTGCGAACGGTCTCGATCAGATCATCTCCCCCGGAACTGGCCACCTCTCCGACCATGGAATTCAGGGCGGATTTCAGATGATCTCCGGCGTGTTCTATGGCCTGCTCAATGTCCTGCCCGGTGCCCTGCTCGACCCACAATAATCCCGGTATGCCCCAGTGCTCGGCTTTACTGGCGCCCCGTTTCGGGTACTGGTAGCCCAGCAGTTCAGCCAGTTTTTCTTCCGCATCGTCTTCACTGTATGACTCGGTGCCAACAACCAGGTCGCACCGTTTGCGCTGCAGAAAGCTTTTGGTGAGCCGCCAAACGCGGTTGTCGTGCTCGAAATCCAGCTCAATGGTGGGCGCCGCGGCGGAGTCGCCCCACGGACGTAGGTCATCAACGGCCGTTGAACGATAGCGTTCGAAAAACGCCGCTCGGATGGCACGTACCAGCGTGCTTTTACCGGACTCGTTGGGGCCGTGAATCAGGTTGAGGCCGGGCTGCAGGTTGTCCAGAACAAAGGGTTTGCGGAACTGGCGCAGCTGTTCGATGCGCATTCGCTGCAGCTTCATTGCCCCGCCTCCTGTTCACGTTCCCGCAGTAACCCCGCCAGGATAGCCAGTGCATCCCGGGCGGTGTCATCCTGCGCGCCTTCTTGCCGATCGCGCAGGCTCTCGACCACTTCGCCCACGTAGCCATCCGCTTTCAGAGCCGCGATGTCTTCGTCCGTCGGGGCAAGCTGAAGCCCACTTCGCTCGCAGCGAAGGCTGCGGAATCGTGCTTCCGCAACCGACAACGCCTTCAACAGGGTTTCCTCGCCGGCCAGGGTCACCGAGCCTTCGAGGCGCAGATCAACAACGGCGGATTCGGGCAAGGTGTTCAAACGTTCCAGCAACTGTTCAAGATCGGAGTGTACCGCGAGGGTTTCCTGCCATTGGTGCCATTGATACCGACCGGTTGGTAGTTGCGTCACTGTCGGTGCTGCCCCTGGCTCGGAGACCTCAACGATCAGGGCATTGCCTGCTTCGTTGTTACGAAACCTTTCCGGCTCGGGCGTCCCGCTGTACCAAGTGCGCTCATCAATCTGTTTGGTACCGTGCCAGTCGCCCAGGGCGAGGTAGTCGAGCCTGCTGGCTTCAGCACGGTTCGGTGCGATGGGGTTGGTGGAATCAATCTCGTCCGGCAACAGGCCCTGGACACTGCCATGGGCCAGGCCGATTCTGATGGAACCTTCCGGCGTCTCGTAACCACTGAATGGCTCGGTGAGATCACCATACGTGTGGCGCTGGGTCAGCGGCGCGCAGAGGATGCTGAGGCGCTCGGGTTCCAGATCTATCACGCCAGGCTGCAGCGCGAGATGCACATTCTCCGGTACCGCACCCAGGCGCTGGGCTCGCGTCCAGACACTCTCTGCCAGAGCGGCGTCGTGGTTACCCGTAAGCATGACCCAGGGACCGGCAAATCCCTTCGTGGCGTTGAATACCCGCCGTATGGTGCGGTCGGACACCGTTTGGGCGTCAAAGACGTCACCGGCGACCAGTACCGCATCGCAGTGATGCTCATTGGCCAGCCGTGCAAGCGTTTCAATGGCCTCGAACCGGGCCTCGACCAGGGCGGCACCGTCCTCCGTTTCGAAACGGGTAAACGCCCGGCCCATCTGCCAGTCTGCCGTATGCAAAAACTTTGGCATTTTATGTCCCTGAGAAATCTGGAAATTTTGGCGCTATTTTAGACCAACTGTGCACACTTTACAGACGCGATGCGACGACGACTGTCGTTCGGGCAGAATTCGAACAGAGCTTGGGCAACGCCAGTTGGTTTCGAAGACTAGGCCGGGCTCAACCTGCACGCCGCGTACTTGAATTCCGGAATCTTGCCGTCCGGATCCAGCGCCGGGTTGGTGAGCACGTTGGCTGCCGCCTCCACGAACGCGAAAGGCACGAACACCATGCCTTCGGGCATGGTCTGGTCGGCCCGCGCCGTCAGGGTAATGCTGCCACGTCGCGTGGCGATTTGGATGGCATCACCCGGTGCGACGCCCATGCGATCCAGCTCTGCGGATGCAAAGTAGGCTGCGGCCTCGGGCTCTCGCTCGTCCAGCACGTGGCTGCGACGGGTCATGGCGCCCGTGTGCCAGTGCTCCAGCAATCGCCCGGTTGTCAGCACGATGGGATAAGCCTCATCCACCGGCTCGTCCGGCGGCAGCGGCCGGGTTGGCGAGAACCTGGCCCGGCCTCCCGCTCGGGGAAAGGCGTCAGCGAAGACAACATCCTGTCCCGGCGCGTCATCAGCGGGACATGGGTAGGTGACCGATCCTTCGCGCTGCAGCCGCGACCAGGAGATGTGATCGAGTGAGTGCATGCCCTGCTTCATTTCTTCAAACACTTGCTCGGGGCCGGCGTAGTTCCAACCAAGCCCGAAACGTCGGGCCATTTCCTGGATAACCCACCAATCGGGTTTTGCCTCCCCTGGCGGCGAAAGCGCGGCTCGACCCATTTGCACCTGGCGGTTGGTGTTGGTGACGGTGCCCGTTTTTTCTGACCAGGCGGCGGCAGGGAGAATAACGTCAGCGAACTGGGCCGTCTCTGTGATGAACAGGTCCTGTACCACCAGGTGCTCAAGGGCACCGAGCGCGGCCCGGGCGTGGGTCAGATCCGGGTCGGACATGGCGGGGTTCTCACCCAGGATGTACATGCCCTTGATGGTGCCCGCCCTGATCGCATCCATAATCTCCACAACGGTGAGGCCCGGATTCGGGTCCAGTTCGGTGCTCCAGAGTTCTTCAAAGGCGGCCCGCAGTTGGGCATCCCCGACCGGTTTGTAGTCCGGTAATACCATAGGGATCAAGCCGGCATCAGACGCGCCCTGCACGTTGTTTTGCCCACGCAGCGGGTGAAGGCCGGTACCGGGCCTGCCAGTTTGGCCGCATGCCAGTGCCAGCGAAATCAGGCAGCGGGCATTGTCGGTGCCGTGCACGTGCTGGGAGATGCCCATGCCCCAGAAGATCATCGCGCGGTCCGCCTGGGCATAGGCGCGGGCCACTTCGCGAATGGTGTCCGGCGCAACACCGCACACTGGGCTCATTACCTCTGGCGTCATGGGCGCAACGCTCTGGGCCAGGGCTGCGAATCCTTCTGTGTGGGCATCAATGTAGGTCTGATCTAACAGTTCCTCATCGATTATCACGTGGAGCAAGGCGTTCAATAATGCTACATCACCACCCGGAGTGAATCGCACGCTCCGCCAGGCATAGGCGTCCAGCGCCTGGCCCCGGGGATCGATGATGATCAGTTTGGTGCCGTTGCGTACTGCCTGCTTGAAGTAGGTGGCGGCCACCGGATGATTCACCGCCGGGTTGCAGCCGATGAGGATAACCACATCGGCCTGCAGCGACTGCATGAACGAGGCCGTGACGGCGCCGGAACCCAGGCATTCCATCAGGGCGGCCACGGAGCTGGCGTGGCAGAGCCGCGTGCAGTGGTCGACGTTGTTGGAGCCAAAACCGGTCCGTACCAGCTTCTGGAACAGCCAGGCTTCTTCGTTGGAGCACTTGGCGCTACCGAAGCCGGCGAGCGCAGCGGGTCCGTGCTCGGCTTTGAGTCGGGTTAATCCGTGTACCGCCAGGTCCAGCGCCTCGTCCCAGCTTGCCTCTCGAAAGTGGGTTAACGGATTGGCGGGATCAAATTCCGGGTCAAGCCCCTTGGGGACGCCCTCCCGGCGAATCAGTGGGCGGGTCAGCCGGGCCGGGTGCGCGGGGTAATCGAAGCCAAAACGCCCTTTTACGCACAGCCTTCCCTGGTTGGAGGGGCCATCCCGGCCTTCCACAAACAGAATCTTTCCTCGCTGGTTGCCTGATGCTGCTTCGGCACCCACAGGTTCGTCCTTGACGTGATAGGTGAGCTGGCATCCCACACCGCAGTAGGGGCAAACCGAATCCACGGTGCGGTCCGCCACCGCGGAGTCTCCCCGGCCCTGATCATCCATCAGGGTTGCCGGCATAAGCGCCCCGGTCGGGCAGGCCTGCACACATTCCCCGCAGGCAACGCAGGTGCTATCCCCCATGGGGTCATCAAAATCGAAGATGACCTTAGACGCGGCCCCCCGGTGTGCCAGTCCAATCACATCGTTGCCCTGCACTTCCCGGCAGGCGCGTTCGCACAAGCCGCAGGTAATGCAGGCGTCCAGGTTAACGTTCATGGCCGAATGGGTGGCGTCGTGGCCGCCGGCGTGAGGCAGTGAATCGGAACGGGGTTCAACATGGTGGACCGTCGGCCCTTCGCGATCTGAACGTGCCGGTAGACGCTGACGCACGGCACCGGCATCAATGGCCAATTGATCCACCGTATCCCACAAGTGGCTGGACCGATCCGGGCTTTCCTCTCTCTCAGGCTGATCGGCCAGCAGCAATTCGAGCACACCCTTGCGAGCCGCCTGAACCCGAGGCGAGCCTGCGCTATGAACGACCATGCCGGGCGTAGCTTCCCGAATACAGCTCGCCGCGAGCACCCGCTCACCCTCCACTTCCACCATGCAGGCCCGGCAATTGCCATCGGCACGGTAGCCCGGAGCGTCCTTGAAACACAGGTGGGGGATTGTCTCGCCTGCCCGCTTGGCGACCTGCCACAGGGTTTCACCGGGAAAGGCCTGGACTTCGACATCGTCCAGGGTCAGGGTAAAACTTTCGTTGGAATCATTCATGGCGGCCTCCCTACCCTTTGGCGATCAGGTTTTGGCTGGCAAGTTCGCCGCGGAAATCCCGCAGCAGGCTCAGCACCGGATTGGGTGCGGCCTGACCGAGCCCACAGATAGACGCATCGACCATCACACCGGCCAGTTGCTGAAGCGTCGCCTCGTCCCAGGCATCCCGCTCCAATAACGTGAGCATTTTCTCGGTGCCTACTCGGCAGGGGGTGCACTGGCCGCAGGACTCATCCGCGAAGAAGCCCAGAAGATTGGCGGCGGCCGCTTGTAGATCGTCCTGATCGGACAGAACAATCACAGCAGCAGAGCCAATAAAACAGCCGTGTTCCTGGAGGGTGTCGAAGTCCAGGGGGATGTCGGCTTTGCTGTCCGGCAGTATGCCGCCGGACGCTCCGCCGGGCAGATAGGCCAGCAGGCGATGGCCTTCGGCCATGCCGCCGCAGTATTGCTCAATTAACTCATTGAGGGTGATGCCGGCAGGCGCAACATGCACGCCAGGGCGTGCGACCCGCCCGGAGACCGAAAAGCTGCGAAGCCCCTTACGACCGTGTCGGCCCTGGCTGGCGAACCACTCGGCACCCTGGGCGTGGATACGCGGAATCCAGTAAACGGTCTCGACGTTGTTCACCAGGGTGGGCTGGTTAAACAGGCCTTTCTGGGCCACAAACGGCGGTCGATGGCGAGGTTTGCCGGGCTTGCCTTCCAGGGATTCGATCAGGGCGGATTCCTCGCCGCAGATGTAGGCGCCCGCGCCACGGCGCAGGATCACAAAGCCCTTTTCGACGATGCCGGCTGCTTCCTGCTCAGCGATGGCCTCTTTCAGCACACGGTGCAGGCCGGGGTATTCGTCACGCAAATAGATGTACAGGGCCTTCGCCTCAACCGCCCAGGCGCTGACCAACGCCCCTTCCAGAAAGGTGTGGGGTTCGCGTTCCAGATAGTAGCGATCTTTGAACGTGCCCGGTTCACCCTCGTCGGCATTGATCACCGCGTAGCGTGGGCCCTGCTCTGCCCGCACGGCCTGCCACTTGCGGAAGGTGGGGAATCCGGCTCCGCCGAGCCCGCGCAGGCCCGCTTGCTCAAGTTCTTCCATAAGGGACTCGACGGTAACCCGGCCGTCGCGACAATCCTTCAGTAACTGGTAACCGCCTGTCGAGCGATAATCCGCCAGCTTCTGCCAGTGGTTTTCGTCGGGTTGAACCTGCTTTTGCTCGACCGCCGCACCAACCGTCTGGGCAGTGGCGTTGCCTACGTGATGGTGCCCCACGGCCACAACCGGTGCTGTATCGCAGCGCCCCATGCAAGGCGCGTGGACCACGCGCACCTGGCCAGGGTCAGCCCCATCGGCCAACGCCTCGTACAGTGCGCCCGCCCCCGCCAGTTGGCACGAAAGCGAATCACATACCCTCAGGGTTATTGCCGGCGGTGGGGTTTGGTCGTCGTGGATAACATCGAAATGGGCGTAAAACGTGGCAGTTTCATAAATGGCGGCCATGGGCAGATTCATGAATGCCGCCAGGGCCCGGAGCCGGGGCATCGAGAGGTAACCGTCTGCGTCCTGCAATATATGCAGGTGCTCGATCAGGCGATCGCGGTCTCGCAACGACGCGTCCACACGTTCGTCACCGATGAGGCCCCGCAGTCCCGACAGTACGGTCGGTTCCAGTTGACGGCCACGAAGCGAGCCGCGCCGGGGTTTGATCTTCTCTTCGTCCGTTTTCATTGTTTTTGACCAGGCCCCGAGTTCATAAGACAGCCGTGTTGGCTGGCCTGACTATTTACGAGTCATTGAAGCATATCAGGGTGTGGTGCAACCAGCAGATCGTAAATCGACTGGATAGGGAGACAGACCTGCCAGGAACTCAAGAGGTACTGGAAAACAAGGGAAATAATGGAGGCGCGGGTCGGAATCGAACCGGCGTACACGGAGTTGCAGTCCGCTGCATAACCACTCTGCCACCGCGCCGGGAAAAAGTCCGAAAGGAGTAGGACTTTCATGCTCTCAGGTGGGCATTGAGAGACTGTGATGACTTTTCAACCAGTAACACTGGAAAAATTGGAGCGGGAAACGAGATTCGAACTCGCGACCCCAACCTTGGCAAGGTTGTGCTCTACCAACTGAGCTATTCCCGCTTGGTCAACGAGGGCGTATTCTACGGATTCGGCCGTTTGCGTCAACCTATTTTTTCAACTTTCTGTTTTATATCGATTTCTGGCCAATTTCTGTTCGACAGGTTACAGAGCCCTCACTGGCAGATACTCGCGGGAGTCTCTAAGCTTGTGATTAGTCAGTAAAACAAACAACGGATTGTCAAATAACGTGACCAGCTCCGCCAGTGAGGAAAACCCTGTGTTCGCGGCGAGCGCTTCAACCCCCGGTGAAGCTGTCGTGGACGGCACTTCCCTCGTCATTCGTGGCGACTGGACGCTGTCCGATTACGAACATCTGAACGGGGTCGTCTCCTCCGCGTTGGCGAGCCTTCCCGGTATCAAGACGTTCAATCTGTCGGGACTCGGACGGCTGGACACGGCAGGCGCGTCTCAACTGGTTTCCCTGATCGGCGCTGAACGCCTTCATGACCTGGCCTCCCGCACCGGCGCTGTAGCTCCCGAAAAATCGGCGCTGCTCTGCGCCGTCTGTTCCGCCATGGCGAACCGGCCCGAACCCGCGCCCCAGCAGATGTCCAGAATGACCCGCTTCCTTGCCGACACAGGTCAGAAGACCGACGGCATCTATCAACTCCTCAAGGCCCTTAACGGCTTCATCGGCCAGACACTGGCCACCCTGTTCTGGGTTCTGCCCCGCCCCTGGCGTTGGCGCATGACCCCGTTCGTCGCCGCCATTCAGGAAACCGGACTAAACGCATTACCCATTGTCGCTCTGCTCACCTTTCTGGTCGGTGCCGTTGTCGCATTTCTGGGGGCTACCGTGCTGGAGAGCTTCGGTGCGACCATCTACACCGTGAATCTTGTTGGGTTTTCGTTTCTGCGGGAATTCGGGGTCCTGCTGGCGGCCATACTTCTTGCCGGGCGGACTGCCAGTGCTTTTACCGCCCATATTGGCGCCATGAAGGTCAACCAGGAGCTTGATGCCATCCGGACTCTGGGCCTTGACCCGATTGAGCTCCTGGTGCTGCCCAGGGTATTGGCAATGATGGTGAGTCTGCCGATCCTGGCCTTTATCGGTATGATCGCCGGCATGGTGGGTGGTGCGGCTGTCTGCGCTCTGGCTCTCGACATCTACCCAGCCCAGTTCATCGCCATCATCGAGCGAGACATCGAACTCCGGCACTTCCTCGTCGGACTGTCCAAGGCGCCGGTTTTCGCTTTCGTGATAGCCGTCATCGGCTGCCTTGAGGGCTTCAAGGTCAGCGGCAGCGCCCAATCGGTCGGCGAACACACGACCTCCAGTGTGGTCCAGTCCATTTTCATGGTGATCCTGCTGGACTCGATTGCCGCGCTGTTTTTCATGGAAATGGGGTGGTAGGCGCATATGAAACACCACCAGCTTGAACCGCACCCGTCCGCCATAGGCCCAACTGTCATCCAGGTACGGGACCTCTGCAATCAGTTTGGTACCCACATCATTCACCAGAACCTGAATCTGGACCTGATGACCGGGGAGATTCTTGGCGTGGTTGGCGGGTCAGGCACGGGGAAGACGGTACTGCTGCGAAGTATTGTCGGGCTCAACACCCCTGCCTCCGGCCATATCCGGGTGTTCGACAGGGATCTTGAAAAGTTACCGGCCCGACAACGTTCCCTGGTGGAGCAGCGGCTCGGTGTCCTGTTCCAGGGCGGTGCCCTCTTCACGTCACTGAACCTTCAGGAAAACATCGCGGTGCCCCTGATCGAGCACGCGGGGTTGAACCGTCGCGAAGCAGAATACCTGGCGCGGATGAAACTGGCCCTGACAGGCCTACCCCCCGAGGCCGCCCTGAAGTACCCGGCCGAACTATCCGGCGGCATGGTGAAGCGCGCCGCCCTGGCCCGCGCACTCGCACTGGATCCGGAAATCCTGTTTCTCGACGAACCTACCGCCGGACTCGATCCGATTGGCGCAGCCGCCTTCGACCGGCTCATTGTTACCTTGCGGGATGCGCTCGGGCTCACGGTTTTCCTGGTTACCCACGATTTGGATACCCTGTACGCAACCTGCGATCGTATCGCGGTGCTCGCCCAGAAAAAGGTCCTGGTAGCAGACCGACTGGAACGGGTTGCCGCGTTTGATGATCCGTGGATACAGGACTACTTCAACGGGCCACGAGGACGCGCTGCAGACAGCGCCTTCCGGGCCCAATCGCAAAGGTCCAAGGAGTAAGCACTATGGAGCCCAAGGCCCATCATGTGATCATTGGCTTGTTTACGGTTACGGCGTTCGCTGCAGCCCTTGTGTTTGCCCTGTGGCTGGGCAAATCCTCAGCCGATCGTGACTGGGCCTACTACGAGATTGGGTTCAACCATCCGGTCAGTGGTCTTTCCGAGGGCAACCCGGTGCTTTACAGCGGTGTACAGATCGGTGACGTCGTTGAAATGACGCTGGATCCGCAGGATCCCAGCCATGTCCGGGTACTGATTCGAGTGGATCAGCAGATTCCGATCCGGGCAAACACACAGGTCGGGCTGGTGCTGGCTAACATTACCGGCAGTATGAGCATCCAGTTCAGTGGCGGCACGCCGGACAGCCCCGAGCTCAAGGGAGACCGGGAGAATCCCCCGCTCATCACAGCCAAACCCTCCGCGTTTGACAGTCTATTGGCCAATGGCGAAGACCTGCTGCAAAAAGCGGAGTCGCTGCTCACCAACGCCAACCGAATGTTCTCCGACCAGAACACCGAGAACCTGACCGTGATCCTTGCCAACACCCGCGAGGCCACCGACGCCCTGCTTGACCAGCGAGAGCACCTGAACGCCCTGCTGGAACGGCTCGATTCGGCGGGCAAACGGGCGGGCGAAGCCGCTGTGAAAGTTGCCAGGGTGTCCGATAATGCCAACGACATCCTTCAGAACGAAGGCCGGGCCGTACTGACGTCACTGGACGAGGCACTGCGAACCATCCAGGCGACGTCCTCCCGGATTGACCGGCTGACCCGGGAAAACGAGGGCGCCATGGACTCAGGCCTTCAGGGAATGGGGGAACTGGCGCCAGCGTTACGTGAATTGCGCAGCACCCTCCGAAACCTCAACCAGTTCACCCGCCGACTCGGGGAAGACCCCACCCGCACCATCTGGGGCGGTGAAACCATTCAGGAGCTGTCACAGTGAACGGAATTCTGCCTTCGTCGATGCTCATCGCAAGCGTGCTGGCCCTGTTGAGCGGCTGCACGGTATTCCCAACGCCAGAGCCTCCCCGGGTCATGGATTTCTCCGTGCCGAACCCCACCTTTCGGGCCGAGGAAACGCGCCCCTACTCGTTTCGTGTGGACACGCCCTACGCCTCCTATCCCATGAGTAGCAACCGCATCCTGGCCAAGCCTACGCCCTGGGAGTTTCAGGTCTACGACGGTGTCCGTTGGCGGGATACGGTCCCGGTCATCGTCCGTGATTTACTGGTCAAAACCATTCGGGCCAGTGGCGGCTTTGAAAACGTCATCAGTGACACCAATCCTGCCGATGCCGACTGGACTCTGGTCAGCGAGTTGTCTGCGTTTCACACCGAAAACAATCCCGAGACGGTGATTGCGGTGATTGCCCTGCATGGCCAGGTCATCAACAACCGGTCCCGCGCCACCCTGTGTTCAGACAGTTTCCGGATTGAACAACCGGCGGAAGGACCCGACATCGAAGCGGTGGTCGAGGCGTTCAGCCTGGCCGGTGAACGGCTTTCACAAACCATCACCGAGTGGGCGGCCAGGTGTAATGGCGTGGGAAATCAGGAGGCGGGAAACAGGTCCGACCAGGCCGCCTTGAGGTAGAGCCCCATGGACCAGAGCGTCAAACCCGCCGCGACGTAAAGCAAGCCGATGGAAACGTCTGCCCAGACAACCCCGGGAGGAAAGGCCAGCAAGCCGACAATGGCAGCCATCTGGGCCGTGGTCTTTATCTTGCCGATGTAGGACACCGCGACGCTGGCGCGGCTTCCGATCTCCGCCATCCACTCCCGCAACGCCGAAATCACGATCTCCCGCCCGATAATAACGCTTGCGGGAATGGTCAACAGAATCGCCGCGTGCTCCTCGATCAGCACGGCCAGGGCCACTGCCACCATCAGTTTATCGGCCACCGGGTCGAGAAATGCCCCGAAGGGTGTGCTCTGATCCAGTTTCCGGGCCAGGTAGCCATCCAGCCAGTCGGTCAGGCCCGCGAGGGCGAAGATGCAGGCGCTAACCAGGTAACTCCACTCCACGGGCAGGTAGAAGATGATCACGAAGACCGGGATCATGATGATTCGGGAGAGAGTGAGTATGTTGGGTAAATTCATGCTGTCCTTACTCGTCATGCAACGCTGCGTAGATGTTTTCCGCCAATGACTTGCTGATGCCCTGAACCTTGGTCATCTCATCCACACTGGCTTTGCGGATTTCCTGTATCCCGCCAAAATACCGGATCAGGTCACGTCGACGCTTGGGGCCGACGCCCTCGATGCCCTCGAGGGTCGACTGACGCCGTTTTTTGTCCCGTCGGGCCCTGTGGCCGGTAATCGCGAACCGGTGGGATTCGTCGCGAATGTGCTGGATCAGGTGCAGCGCCGGCGAGTCCGCTGGCACCCGGAACACATCGCCGGTCATGGCATCGATCAACTGTTCCATGCCCGCCCTACGGGTTACGCCCTTGGCTACACCGATCAGCGGTATGTCCGAAATTCCCAGTTCGTCAAAGACTTCCCGGGCAATGTTCAGCTGCCCTTTACCACCGTCAATGAACACCAGATCGGGCCGTTTGCCCTCACCCGCCACCATCCGTTTGTAACGACGGGTCAAAACCTGGCGCATGGCCGCGTAGTCATCCCCGGCCGTAATGTCCTCGATGTTATAGAGGCGATAGTCGCTTTTCAGCGGGCCATTCTCGTCGAAAACCACACAGGATGCGACGGTATTTTCCCCATGACTGTGGCTGATGTCGAAACATTCCATCCGGGAAGGCGTTTCAGCCAGCTCCAGCAGGTCCCGCAGGGCGAGTAACCGTCGATACACCGTTTCCTTGCTCGCCAGATGCGTGAGTAAGGTCTGGCGGGCGTTCGTCATCGCCAGTTCAAGCCAGCGGCGGCGCTCACCCCGTACGTTGCCACGAATCCGCGTTTCCCGGCTGGCGGCTTCGGAGAGCGCTTCCGCCAGCAGCTCCTGGCCGTCAACGTCCACCGGCACCAGGATGTCCCGGGGTATTTCCCGCCGGGTGTTGCCACCAAAATAATACTGCCCCAGAAATGCGCTTAACAGCTCGCCTTCGGTTTGCTCGATTGAATAGCGAGGGAAATAGTCTTTGGTGCCAAGCACACGGCCACCACGAACGATGATGACAACAATGCATACAATACCGGCATCCTGGGCAATCGCAATCACATCGGCGTCCCCACCTTCGCCATCCACCGACTGTTGCTCCTGAACGTGGCGCAGGTGGTTAATCTGGTCCCGATAGGCTGCAGCCTTCTCGAATTCGAGGTTTTTCGAGGCCGCCTCCATGGCATTCATCAGGTCATGAAGAATGGCCGGATTCTTACCTTCCAGGAACATCGTGGCATGCCGGATATCCTCCCGGTAGTCCTCTGGACTGATGTACTCGACACAGGGCGCCGTGCAACGATGAATCTGGTACTGCAGACACGGACGGGTTCTGTTTCTGAAATAGCTTTCACTACAGGATCTTATGCGGAATACCTTCTGCAGCACATTAAGGCTTTCCTTGACCGCTCCGGAACTTGGAAACGGCCCGAACCAGGTACCGCCGCCCTTTTTCGTGCGCCCTCGCCGAAAGGTCAGCGAGGGGTAGTCGCTGTGCGAGGAAAGGTAAATATAGGGGTAGGATTTATCGTCCCGAAGCAGGATGTTGTACGGTGGCCGAAGGGACTTGATCAGGTTCTGCTCAAGCAGAAGTGCTTCGGTTTCGCTTCCAGTGATGGTGACCTCGATCGAGGAAATTTTGGCCACCAGGGCTTCGGTTTTCGGCGCCAGACCGGTCTTGCGAAAATAACTGCTGACCCGTTTTTTCAGATTTCGGGCCTTACCAACATACAGAACCGAACCGTCTTCGTCGTACATACGATAGACGCCAGGCCGTTCCGTAAGCTGTTTCAGGAAGTTCTTGCTGTCGAACTCCGCTGGGTAACTGGCGGGGTCAGACCTTGTCGGCATCAAGCAACCCGAGCCTGACGGCCATCAGGGCCAACTCAACATCGCTGGAGATTTCCAGCTTCTCGAATATGCGGTACCGATAGCTGTTTACCGTTTTCGGGCTCAGGCACAGCTTGTCCGAGATGTCCTGCACTTTCTGGCAATCCACGACCATCATGGCAATCTGCATCTCGCGCTCGGACAACCGCTCGAAGAGGGAGAGCTCCCCATCGTCGTCCCGGTCGCCGCTCAACTGTTTGAGCGCCATTTTCTGGGCGATTTCGGGGCTGATGTAGCGCTGACCGGCGTGGGCCATACGAATGGCGCGCACCATTTCTTTGATATCCGCGCCTTTGGTGATGTAGGCGGTCGCCCCGCTCTGCATGACGCGGGTTGGGTAGGGGTCATCTGCGCAGGCCGTGACCACAATCACACGTACCGAGTCGTCGATTCGGAGAATACGGCGGGTTGCTTCCAGCCCTCCGATCCCCGGCATTCGAATATCCATCAGGACGATGTCTGGCCGTTCCCTGCGGACAGAGTCAATGGCTTCCTCTCCTGAGGACGCCTGCCCTATGACTTCCAGGTCGGGGTTATCCGCCAGCATCCGGGTAATCCCGGAACGCACCAGCTCGTGGTCATCGACAACCAATACCCTGATCAAAATTCACCTCGTAACCGGACTACGGGAAAACAGCGGGATTGTACCGAGTACCTTATCATCCGGGTAGCACCAACCCGAAATTCCTTAGTTAGACCATACCTCATGAGGGCGTGCCCAGCCCAGCAGTATTCTCCACCGGGTCGAACCAGACAACCAGGTCACCCCGTTTCACCGCAGTCCGGACGCGGTCTCGCTCAGCCAGGGGCTGTTCAGTATCGTTCAGCCCGTGATACCGGGTGCAATACTCCTCAACCAGACCGCTGATCTGATCGTCGGTTAATAAGTGGCTGTCTACAATGAACTTTTCCTGTCTCGGATCCGGCTGGGGCTGATGGGATGCGTCGTCGTCCATGGGTCCTCCTGTTTCTTTGAACATGGTAAGGACTCTGGTCGAGCGAGAGAAGCCCTTTGTTACGAAATCCGGCGATCAACCCATCAAGACGCATCATTGGAGGTTTTGAAGTGAGCCGTTAGCTGGCGCATCGACAACGAGTCCCGACGCAGGGCCTCACTGATCGACCGGGTGTTCTCAATATTGGCGACCAGGAAATCCGCACTCTCATCTAGCATCGCACTGCGACGCCCTACCCGGCCGATCTCATCCCTCTGGGCCAACACCGCGGCACTGATCTCAACGCTGTGGGTCTCAAGCTGCTCGAACCGTAACCCAAGGTTTTCAAGGTGGGTGCCCAGGGCCAGCAAGTGCTCCCTGTTTTCGGTTCCCGCGGCGCGCATTTCAGCCAGCAAGCCATCAACGCTGCCAACACCGTCAACCAGATCCCGAACCCACTGCGAAATATCGCGGGTAGAATCCGATGTTCTCCGTGACAGGGTCCGGACCTCATCGGCAACCACGGCAAACCCGCGCCCGTATTCCCCGGCCCTTGCAGCCTCGATGGCGGCATTCAGTGCCAGCAGGTTGGTCTGCTCGGCAATGTCGGCGATCACACCAATGACCTGCTCAATTTTAGCCGTGGACTCATTCAGTGCCTGAATCGACGCCGAAACCCGCCCGATCACATCAACGGTCTTTTCAGCGGCCCGGTCGCTGATGACCAGTCGCTGCTGCACTTCCGCATTGGCCGACACCGCCTCACTGACCGTTTCAGCGGACCTTTCCGCGGCGCAATCAATGGCGGAAGCCTGATCCGCGATGGCCGCCATCGACTGGCTGACGTCCTGGATCTGCATGCGGGTCTTTTCAGACGCCTGCTGCAGGGATTCAGCCCCCTCATCGAGGATGCCGGAGCGGGTGTTAACCCCATTGGCGGCGCCACGAACATCGGCAATGAAGTGCTCGAACCGATTCACCAGAGCTCCCAGCGCCCGACTGACCCCGGCGACTTCGTCTCGTCCAGTGAGAACGGGAACCCGAGTCAGGTCGCTGTTTTCCTCCATGACCTTCAGCTCCATGGCGATGCGCTGAAGGCGCTGGATGACCGAACGCCGCAACCACAGGGTCATCAACACCACCAACACCAGGAAAGTCACCGACCCAGCAACAAGAAATCGCTGTTGACTGGACAGAAAGGCCAACAGCTCATCGGCCTGGGCTCTGACCTCCGCCCGACTTTCCAGCTGTTGCTGGCTAATCGCTTCCAGAACCGGCCCGAGCGCGGGAAACAGATCGAAATCCACGACTTGCCCGACCCGGTAGTAGCTCTTCTGCTGAATACCCTCCTTCATGGAGGCCATCAACGCCAGGACGCGTTCGTAATCCTGCGCGTGCTCCTCGGCCCACTCCCCCAGCGCCACATTGTCCTGGACAGCCTTCCAATTCGCAGGAATCGTCTGCTCCAGATCCGCAAAGGCCGGTTCGATCTCATCCCAGAGCAACAGCTGGGCTTTTACCTTGTAGGCCAGGTCCTGGAGTTGGCGGTGCGATTGCTCTAGATCCACCAACAGCCAGGATTCCTTCAGGTTGGTGCGGATCAGCGTTCCAGAGGCGTCTTCAGCCTTCAGGATAATGGTCCAGGACAGGGCCGCCAGCCCAGCAAGGGCAAAGACGCAAAGAAACGCGAAACAGAGAATACGGGTACGAACAGTGCCTAGCATGACAACTCCAACAGCGGGCTATGGCCTGGAGATTATTCCCGTTTCGTGACACTTTTATTTCGACTTTGTGGTCTGAATGTCAATTCCACCTAGGTCCCGCCACCTCCGCTCAGAGCTCGCTTCAAAAATCCGCCTCGATTGCCTATTATCCCCGGCTCACTATAGGTTGGATGCTAATGAAGAACGCCGTTTTCAAACTGACACTGCCCATCCTGTTCGGCTACCTGCCGCTTGGCATGGCCTTCGGCGTGCTCTTCACCACCCAGTTGGACCATGCCTGGTGGATCGCCCCGCTGATGGGCATTCTGATCTTTGCCGGCGCCGGTCAGATCCTTGCGGTGAGCCTGATCGCCGCTAACGCAGGGCTCGTGGAAGTGTTCGTTGCCATGTTCGTCCTGAACGCCCGGCATCTGTTTTATGGCCTGTCATTACTGGGGCAATTCCGGGGAGCGGGTTGGCGCAAGCTTTACCTGATCTTTGGGCTGACGGATGAGACCTATTCACTCCTGACCAGTCGCACCCGGGGACCGGACAAGGCGTACGAACAATGGCTGGATTTTCGGATTACCGCCTTCAACCAATGCTACTGGGTGATTGGGTGTACCCTGGGGGCCCTACTCGGTGACAACGTGGCGTTTGATAGCACGGGTATCGAATTCGCCCTGGTGGCCCTGTTCATCGTACTGACCCTGGAACAGTTAAAGGCACTGGGGGAGAGTTTTCCGGTCTGGATCGGTGCCGCGGCGGCGGGCATGGCGATGGTGATGGTTCCGCCAGCGCACCAACTGATTGGCGCGATCGCCATGGTCACCCTCGCCCTGCTCCTGCATTACCGGCGAACGGCGTTGACGCTTGGCAAGGAGGGCATGAGCCATGAATGAGACAACCTATATCGCCGCGTTTATCGCTGTCGCGGCCGTGGCCACGTTCGCCACCCGGGTCATCCCGTTCCTGTTCTTCGAGCGTCACACTGAACACCCACTCGTCCAACACCTTGGTCGCTACCTGCCCGCCGCCGTTATGGCGCTGCTGGCAGTGATCTTCCTCCAACGCTCAACGTCCTGGACGGGTGCCCTGCCCGGACTCGACGCCCTGCTCCCCGGGATTCTGGTGATCTGCATACACCTGTGGCGGGGCAATGCGTTGCTATCCATTGCCGCCGGTACTGCCTGCTACATGATGTTGCAGCAAACCGCCATCCTGGGAGCCTAGGGCCGGTCTTCCAGATTGGCGACGAGCCGGGAATCCCGAACAGCCGCTGTCCGATGCTTGACCACCCCTTTGTAGTCCGGGCTTTCAATCATCGCCAAGAAGGCATCAATGGACGGGTAGCGAACCAGCAGGACCTGGTCCCAGGACTCTTCCGGGGGTGCAATAAGGGACCCGACGCTGTGGCCGGACCAGATCACTTCCGCGCCAACGGCCTTTACGCAGGCAGCTGCCTCTTGCATGTACAGTTTATAGGCCTCTCGACCCGACCGCTCTGTCGACTCGTCGGTGTAACTGGCCCGATCCCGGAACCTCAGGAGGTTTAGCATGACCACGGGTTGGTCTTTGGGGGTATCCGCGAGCACCTTCTGGAGCTGCTCGGGCGTAGGGTTTGCGGCGTCCATCCTGGTCCTCGTGTTTTGCGGTATCCGGCGCCTACTATAGCCCAGCCTGCAGGCGGGAATGCAATCCATTTCATTACCTTTCGTTCAGGCTGAGCCTTTTACGTCTCTGCGTCGTAGGGCTAGGGTTAGGGAGCGCCTAAATCCATTCATCGAGAGAGTCACATGGCCACGCTTACGATCAACGGAAAGAAGCACGAACTCGACGTTCCGGACAACATGCCCCTGCTCTGGGTCATTCGCGATGTCGTCGGAATGAAAGGAACAAAATTTGGCTGCGGCATGGCGCAATGCGGCGCCTGCACGGTCCATCTCAATGGAACGGCGATTCGGTCCTGCGTCACACCAGTGTCGGCCGCCTCCGGAGAGATAACGACCATCGAAGCCATGGCGGATGATCCCGTCGGTCAGAAGGTCCAGCAGGCATGGCTGGACCTTGGCGTGGCCCAGTGCGGCTATTGCCAGGGTGGCCAGATCATGAACGCTACGGCCCTGCTCAAGCAGACCCCCGAACCGGGCACACAGGAAATCATTGATGCCATGGCCGGAAACCTGTGCCGCTGTGGCACCTACAACCGGATTCTCGCCGCGGTTGAACGGGCTGCCGGCAAGGAGGTGAAATCATGAGTGCAGACCACGATAAACTCATGCTCGCCAACGTCAGCCGTCGGGGATTTCTGATGGGCCTGGCAGGCAGTTCCGCACTCGTGCTGGCCGCGCGCTGGGATCTGGCGCTGGCCAATGAAAAAGCCCAGTTCGGGGCCGGCGCCATGCCCGGAGGCTGGGTTGATGACCCGAACGTATTCATCCACATCGGACCTGACGGCATCGTAACCATTGTCAACAACCGTTCCGAAATGGGCCAGGGAATTCGCACAAGCCTGGTCATGGTGGCGGCGGATGAGCTCGGGGCCGACTGGGATCAAGTCCGGGTCCGCCAGGCCGAGGGAAGCCATGCCAGATTCGGCAACCAGAACACCGACGGTTCCCGCAGTATGCGGCACTGGTTCGACCCGATGCGCCGGGCTGCCGCTGCCGCAAGACTGATGCTGGAACAGGCCGCCGCCGACCAGTGGCAGGTGCCTGCGTCCGAAGTCAAAACCGCGGTTCATACCGTTCGCCATATCCCCTCCGGCAAGGAACTCGGCTTTGGTGAGCTGGCCGCAGCGGCCCGTGAACTGGAAGTACCGGGGCGAAAGGCCCTCGTTCTGAAATCCCATGACGAGTTGCGGTTCATCGGCAAGGAGACGGGACTGATCAACGGGCAACTGAAAAGTGCTCACCCCAAGGCCATTGACGGTGAGGACATTGTTTCGGGCAAGGCGATCTACGGCGCCGACGTACCGGTAGAGAACCCGCTGTTCGCCGTCATTGCCCGCCCGCCGGTGTACGGTGCCACGCTGGACAGCATCGATGATTCCGATGCCCTGAAGGTGCCGGGGGTTGAGAAGGTCATGACCATCGAAGGCACAGGCCAGCCCGCCGCCTTCAATCCTCTCGGAGGGGTTGCCGTCATCGCCTCCAACACCTGGGCCGCCATAGAGGGCCGGAAGGCACTCAAGATCAACTGGAATAACGACAAGGCGGGGGACAACGCCAGCTATACCTCAGAGGCCTATCGTGAGGCCCTCGAAAAAGCCGCTCAATCCCCCGGCAAGGTCGTTCGCAATCATGGCGATGTCGATGCTGCGCTGGAATCCGCGCAGAAAAGGGTGTCTGCCACCTATTACATGCCCCACATGGCACAGGCACCGATGGAGCCGCCGGTCGCTACCGTGCTGGTGCAAGACGGAAAAGCCGAGGTTTGGGCTCCGGTTCAGAACCCGCAAGCCACCCGGGATACCGTCGCCGGCCGGCTCGGCCTGGATGCCGAAAACGTCACCGTTCACGTCACCCTGCTGGGCGGCGGGTTCGGCCGCAAATCCAAGCCGGACTTCGCCATCGAGGCTGCCAGTATCGCCGAGGCGTTCAACGGTCGGCCGATCCGGTTGCAGTGGACCCGCGAGGATGACATTCACCACGCCTACTTCCATGCCGTTTCCGTGGACCATCTCGAAGCGGGACTGGATGCGGAGGGCAAGGCGACCGCATGGCTGCATCGAACCCTCTCACCCAGCATCGGCTCCCTGTTCGCGCCGGACCCTGAACATAAGGGCGAATTCGAGCTGGGCATGGGCTTCAACACCATGCCTTTCAATGTGCCGGCATTGCGCCTGGAAAACCCTCCCGCGCCAGCCCATGTCCGCATCGGCTGGTTCCGGGCGGTTTACAACCTTCCCCATGCCTGGGCGATCCAGAGCTTCGCACATGAAATGTCCGTTGCTGCCGGAAAAGACCACCGAGACTACCTCCTGGAGCTGCTCGGACCCGACCGGCAAATCCAGAATCTTTCGGTTGGCGACGGCTGGAACTACGGTGAAGATCCGGATCTTTACCCGATCGACATCGGGCGAATGCGAGGCGTTATCGAACGCGCGACCGAGGAAGCAGGATGGGGCAAGGACCTTCCCGAAGGTCGGGGCATGGGCCTTGCGTTCCACCACAGTTTTGTTTCCTACACCGCCGTCGTGTTCGATGTCGAGGTGGACGCAGAGGGCAACCTGATGATTCATCGGGCCGACATTGCGTTTGATTGTGGGCCGCAGGCCAACCCGGAGCGGATTCGGTCGCAGTTGGAAGGCGCCTGCGTGATGGGGATCGGCATTGCCCTGCAAAGCGAAATCACCTTCAAGGATGGCGTTGCCCAACAAGGCAATTTTGATCGGTACCTGATACCTCGCATGCCAGACGCCCCGCGGGTGGTTCGTGTGCACCTGGTCGATAACCCCGACGAACCGATGGGCGGCGTGGGCGAACCCGGTCTGCCGCCGGTGGCGCCAGCCCTCTGCAATGCCATTTACGCCGCAACAGGTAAACGGATCCGTCGATTACCCGTGGGTGATCAACTGAAAGCCTGAACACTATCTGTCTGTCGGCAGGAGCCAGTGACACGGGGTCCCGAGCGGACCCCGTTTTTGTGGTGATGAGGATAGCTTACTACCTAACATCCGCTTACAATATTCAGATCCTGCGGCGTGATTCGTTCCGCTCTTCATTCGCCAACCATCGGATCCAGATTCCGCATGACACTGACTGCGATTTTCCTGCAAACGCTGGAGACGACCCTCCCTGTTTTTGCCATGGTCTTTATCGGGCTGGGACTGCGGCGCGTTGGCTGGATTGACAGTGCCTTCATCAACACGGCCTCTGCCCTCGTTTTCAAAGCCACGCTTCCGACCCTGGTGTTCCTGAGCATTATTCGCGCCGATCTGGACACCGCGCTGAATCCAGGCCTGCTGGTGTTCTTCCTGTTCGCAACACTCGCCAGCTTCGGCATTGCCTGGCTCTGGTCGCTGTGGCGAGTCGTACCCGAAGACCGCGGCGTGTATGTCCAGGGGGCTTTCCGCGGCAATTGCGGAATCGTGGGCCTGGCTCTGGCTGCCAACCTCTATGGGGATTTCGGACTGTCCGCGGGCGGCATCCTGTTGGGGCTCGTGATTATCTCTTACAACGCCCTGTCGGTGATTGTGTTGATTGCCTATCAACCGGGACAATCCGCCAGTTGGCAAAAAATCTTTCACGACATCGTTCGTAATCCGCTCATCATCTCCGTGGTGGTGGCGATCCCCTTTGCCTGGCTCGACGTTCGCCTACCGACCTGGGTCATGACGTCGGGGGATTACTTCGCCTCCCTCACCCTGCCCCTTGCGCTTCTGTGCATCGGCGCAACGGTGTCACTGAGCGCAATCCGCAGCGACAGCAGAGCCGCCTCCAGTTCCAGTCTGATGAAAATGGTTGTCCTACCCACCGTGTGCACCGTGGCAGCCTGGCTCGTTGGGTTCCGGGGGGCAGAACTGGGGTTGATGTTCCTGTTCTTTGCCAGCCCTACGGCAGCCGCAAGCTTCGTGATGGTCAAAGCCCTGGGCGGAAACGATCGCCTGGCCGCCAACATCATTGCACTGACAACGCTTATGGCCAGCATCACGGTCACCGCCGGCGTTTTCGTGCTCCGCAGCCTGGGGGTGGCTTAACCAGCTTCACGCGCCACCCGGCCCAAGGCGTCAAAACCGCGCTCACACCCTGACAGATAGCCACCGCCAAACAGGTTGTAATGATTCAGGTAGTGGTACAGGTTATAGATGTCCCGCTTCGCGTCGTATCGGGCTGTCCTCGGGTAGACGCGGTCGTAGGCCTGATAGAAGGCGGCACCGAAGCCACCGAACATCTCGGTCATGGCCAGGTCGGCTTCGCGGTCGCCACAGTAAATGGCCGGATCAATCAGCCACGCCTGCACCCCGTCAAACAGGGCATTTCCGCTCCAGAGATCCCCATGCAACAGGCTCGGATGATCACAATGATCACGGAGCCATTCCATCAGCGCCGGTCCATGTTGATCAAGTGATCTCTGGAACGCCGCCTTCACATTCGGGTCTGAAATTCTGGCGACCTGGTAACCCAATCTGTCCTGCACGAAAAACTCACCCCAGTTGGCCGTCCAACGATTTGGTTGCGGAGAAAGCCCGATATAGTTATCCCGACCCCAGCCATAATCGGGTTGCTCGATTTTATGCAGGTACGCCAGCCCCTCCCCCAGCTTCTCCAGGGTATGTTCATCCGGCGCCGTGGCCTGAATGGCCGTTATTTCCAGGCGTTCGCTGTCAACCCGCCTAATCTCAGGAATCCGGAGACCGCGAACACCGGCCTGCTCCAGGGCTTCAGCGAGTTGTTCCAGGCCTTCGGCCTCACAGATCAGAGCGTCCGGATAGGTCGTGACATTCCGTTTGGTGTAGATGCCTGACATTCGCTGCATTGCTCCTTGAACAAACACACGATCAAACGTTAGATTCATTGAAGCCTGCCATCTCCAACGAACAAGGACAAACTATGACCTCTAAACGATGGACGCTGCTGGTTTCAGGTCTGGTCCAGGGCGTTTATTACCGCGCCTCCGCCACAACCAGAGCCACCGAGCTCGGCTTGACCGGGTATGCACGCAATTTGTCGGATGGCCGTGTCGAGATCGTCGCCGAAGGCACCCAGGTTCAGCTCGAGCGACTGAAAGCCTGGTGCTGCGACGGCCCTCCCGCAGCCCGAGTGGATGACATTGACGTGGAGGAAGCCGCAGCCACCGGGGAGTACCCGGACTTCGGCATCCGACATTAGGCCCCCCGTCATGAGCGCGGAAAAACCATTCTCGCAGGCGTGCGAAAACAACAAGGCGCCGATTCTGGAAAAACTGGCCGGGATATTTATCCAGCCGGCGACCGTGCTTGAAATCGGCACGGGGACAGGCCAGCACGCGGTTCACTTTGCCCGCCACCTACCCCACATTCACTGGCAGCCAAGTGATCACCCGGCGAACTCCGATCTCTGCCTGCCATGGCTTGAAGAATCACGCCTTCCCAACCTCCATCCGCCTCTGGCACTCGATGTATGCGAGCCAGACTGGAGCATTCCCGCCATTAATGGCGTTTTCTCGGCCAACACGGCTCACATCATGGCCTGGCACGAAGTTGAATGCATGTTTGCCGGCATCGGTAGGGCACTGGGCTCCGGGGAGGCGTTCTGCCTGTATGGGCCGTTCAAGTACTCGGGTGTCCACACCAGCGAAAGTAACGCTCAGTTTGATCGCTACCTTAACCAACGAAACCCGGTGATGGGCATCCGCGACATGGACGATCTTGAGAAGCTGGCCGAAAGCCACCGGATGACTCTGGAGGAAGACTTCCAGATGCCGGCAAACAACCGGTTGCTCGTCTGGCGACGGCAATGACCGGATTTTTCCGGGGGCATAAAAAAAACCCCAGCAAATGCTGGGGTTTCTTATTGGCGGAGAGGGAGGGACACCTTTTCGCCCCAACTTTTACTCCAGTTGATTCAATTTTAGGTCTATCTAGAGCTGGAAGTTCCTACTCTAGTTGTCTCTGCTTTCGCAAAAAAACCGCATTTGGTCGAAGACCACGATTAACCCCAACGGACAATAAAGTCTGACTTGGTTAGATAGCATTCGCTACCTTTCGATCTCCAGTAGTTTTACCAATGAGATGAGCTTGTTTTGAAACATAAGCTCCCAGCCAAGTTGCTTACCAGCCAGTTCAAGATGGTCAGCACTTACACCATCCACCCCCACAATTCATTGGAAGACCTGACGCCATGGGATTATCTGGCGAAACACCAACGGGCAGAAAACTCTAATTCAGTGGTGCAACTGAAGCGGGGATGTTTACAGCGAAAGTTGGCCATATCACAAGATTTAATCACTCCCCTTGCTTGTCCTTACTCGCAGAAGACAGCAGGACATCTCGGTGGAATATTCCAAGACCGCCGAACTCCCGATATGATCGCTCCATGAAAAGCATAATAAAACACGACGCCTCTACCCCACCTCGTTTGAAGGTTCTCCGTCGAAATGGCCTAGCAAGGCGATATTTGTTCAGCGCACTATTGATCGCTCTGGTGCCGCTTGTCGTCCTCGCGTTCATGTACGACACACAGTATGTGAAAGCACTGGAAAAAGTGACAGAAAGCCGGACGAACGCTCGACTTGCTGGTGCGGAGAACCTCTTAAGAACATTTCTCCAAGAAAGAATCTATGAGCTTGAGGCTCTTGCCGACATACCTGAGGTTTTCGACTGGTTAACCACGGCCAGACCCAATGAGGAGCCAAGTGCGGAAGTAATGGCACAGCTTCGCCAGGCTCTCGATAGTCCTCATCTTTATGGGGTAGTGGTCAAACCCTCCAAGTTCGAGGTGCCACTATGGTACCTAACCCAGACTTTGCTGAACCAAGTGGAGTTAGACGAACTGCCCCTCACTCCATTTACCAACGGAGAAATAATCGGCCCCGCCCTACCAACCGATAGTCGGCCCGGTTGGTTTATTCTTAGACTCAGTCCCACAGGACTTAATCCGGCCCCGGATGCCTGGGTCGGCCTGGTTGTCCGCCTGGCGAGCCTTACCGATCAGGTAAAGGACCTAAGCCTCACTGGCTTGCAAAGTCCTCTTGTCGTAACGCCCCAAAGCGTACCTATTACGGCAGTAGGAAACATACCCGGAAAGACCTCCCATTCGGCCAAGGACATCAACTCAAATGATTTCATCGAGGGCTGGCATATACGCCTTCAATGGCTAGGCGACCCTCTGCTAGGTCCCTTGGAGTCAGCGAGATTCGGGTTGATCCTTCTGGCCTCTGGAGCAGCTTTGGCCGTTATTCTGTTGTCCCGTCACCTCTCTAAAAGATTGGAAAAGCAGGTTACGCCTTTGATTGAGGGAGCTGACAGGGTTGCTGGAGGAGATTTTGATACTCCGCTTCACACTGACGGTACAGCGGAAATAGGCTATCTGGCTTTCGCCCTCGAACGTATGCGTCTTCGTCTTAGGCGGCTAGTGAAGAGTATGGTGGACGTTGAGCGTCGTGCCATACTCGGACAATTCTCTGCGGGCGTTGCACACGAGATTAGAAATCCTCTCGCAACCATAAAGACTACAATTCAGGCCCTATCGAGGAAGGAGTCGGATCCCAAACGCCAAAAATTAATGGAATCAGTTGACCATGAGATCGACCGAGTAAACGACGTTGTCCAACTGCTCTTGGATTACGCTCGCCCGAGAGAAGCCAAGGCAAGCAAGGTTAATATTATCGACGTTGTTGAAACAGTAAAAATTCTCGCCGACGCAGTGGCACATCGCCATGGGATTGAGTTGGTGCAAGTTGAGCACGAACCGCTATACGCATGGGCCGACTCTTCACAGGTCCGCCAGATAGTTATGAATCTGGTGATGAACGCGATTCAGGCAATGGAAGGTATTGGGGGCCGGGTTACCATACGAACCAAGCAGCAGGGCTTGGCAGTTTATGTTTCTGTCACCGATAACGGCCCCGGTGTAAGCGCGGACCACCTGAGTCACCTGACTGAGCCTTTCTTCACAACGAAAACCAACGGCACCGGCCTCGGTCTGGCCATTTGCAGACAGCTCGCGCAAGCTAATCAAGGTAACCTCCGTTTCCAAAGCGTTTCTGGCGAGGGCCTAAAAGTAACTCTGAAACTACCGCTCTATTTGAACAACGAAAACCAGGGAACCGTTTAATGCGAACGCCTACCGTCCTGATCATCGATGACGAGAAAAATCTTGTTAGTAGTCTGATGTTTTCGCTCGAGGAAGAAGAAATGACGGTTTTTGCCGCCTATGACGGGAAAAGTGGACTCGCCGAAATTGAAAAACGGACACCAGACGTGGTCTTGCTCGATCTTAAATTGCCTGACCAATCAGGTTTTGAAGTTCTTGACCAGGTTCAGGCACTCCCGGCTCCGCCCATCACGATCATGATTTCGGCCCATGGCGATACTCGTGCTGCTGTTGAAGCAGTCAAGAAAGGGGCACAGGATTACATCACTAAACCGTTTGACCTCGACGAACTGATTCTTCTCATTCAGCGCAATCACAAGCATCGCCAACTCAAAGAGGAAGTGGCATATCGGAGAGAGCGGGAAGCTGACGTTCACGGTCTTGTTGGCAACTCCTCGGCCATGCGCAAGCTGCTCGATCAAGTCGATCGCATCGGAAAGAGCTCAGCGCGAACCATACTACTCCAGGGACCATCTGGCAGCGGGAAAACTCTCATTGCTAAAGCTTTGCACGCAACGAAAGACAAAGCCGCGCCATTCGTATCCGTAAATTGCGCGTCGCTGCCTGAAAACCTGTTGGAAGCTGAGCTGTTTGGCGCGGAAAAAGGGGCATACACCGGTGCCGATAAGCGCCGAACTGGCTTGGTAGAGTTAGCCAACGGGGGTACTCTTTTCCTGGATGAGATTGGTGAGCTGCCGTTACCCCTCCAGGCAAAGCTATTAACCTTCCTGGAAACACACCGTTTTCGCGCGGTGGGCGGCCAGAAAGAGATTGATGCCGATCTGCGTGTCATAGCGGCCAGTAACAGAGATCTACAGACTGAGGCTCAGGCGGGAACATTTCGTGAGGACCTGTTCTACCGTCTGAATGTTATGCCACTGACGATCCCGTCTCTGGCTGAGCGCAAGGACGATATCCCAGTGCTGACATCGAACTTCGCTACAGAGCTTGCGGCGCAAGAGGGTTGCAAGCCGATCAAACTTACACCCGAAACACTTACCAAACTCTGTAATTACGATTGGCCGGGAAATATCAGGGAACTCCGAAACACAATCGAGAGACTGACCATATTACATGCCGGTGAAAGCATTAACGTTGATCGACTGCCACCCGAAATCATTGCTTCAGCTGCTCAGACAAACACCTCAGTGACCGAAAAGGGTTCTGAGAGCAACAAAAGCCATGGATCCTTGACCAGTGAAATCGCAAAACGGGAAGCCCAGTGCATTTTGGACGCATTGGCTCAATCCAACGGCCGAAAGGGCGATGCCGCAAATTCCCTCGGAATTTCCAGACATGCATTGAAAAGAAGAATGCAGAAACTGGGGCTCACCGGAGACGAACTGTGATCCCAATTTCCCACGACCGATTTATCAGTATCCTTGTTGGAATCTGTCTGGTGGTCCTCGTCACATTTGCAATGCCTTCCAAGGCGCTGGAGTCTTTGGGGGCAAGCGAGGATACAGCGGATATTATCGTTGGATGCCTTTACCCCATGTCCGGACGAGCAGGTGTCTTGGGTCGAGATTCAGTGGTGGGTATACGGCTCGCGCTTCAATATATTGAACAGCAAGGATTGGCGACACTGCCACGGCTCAGGGTTTTGCTTGGGGACACCAAATCCAAACGTTCAACCGCCGTTACGATTGCAAAACGATTTGTCGAAGAAGAGCAAGCCTCTTTCCTCTGTGGCGTAGTTAACTCCTCGGTTGCCATTCAAGTTACAGAAATTGCTGCTTCCGCGAATGCGTTTTTTGTCGGTACAGACCACGCTTCATCCAGGCTAACCGATGAATTTTTCCACGATCGCTATTTCCGTGTGACGAACGACACCCGTCAATCGATGACTGCAGGAGCGCTCTTCATCAGAGACTACTTTGATGACCACTTGAAGAAAAAACCGCTTCGAATCTCGTACCTAGGTCCCGACTACGAGTACGGTTATCAGGTGTGGGCCGATTTTCGCGAGGCTCTGGATCGATTGGGCGTGAATTACGAAATTGCTGGTGCGCTCTGGCCGAGGTTGAGTGAGCCAGACTACAGCCACTATATCAACGAGCTGATACGCCAAGAACCCGACCTGGTCGTTAATAGCCTTTGGGGAGGAGATTTCGTTGCTTTCGTCACCCAGGCTACTGACACCCGGTTGTTTGACGTTTCACGCTTCGCAAACTTTGAGAAAGGAGGCGACTACGAGATTTTTGCTCACCTCGGGGATCGCATGCCTCTGGGATTGTTACTAGCATCTCGTCATCACAACAACTGGCCCGAAACTGATTTCAATCGGTGGTTTGTCCAAGAATTCCAACGGCAAACCGGCTACTACCCCTCATCCGGGGCGCAAGGCGCGTTCACCGGCATACTCGCAATTGCCGAAGCAGCACGCCAGGCAGGCGGGAATTACAAGGATCTCGAAGGCATCGAGCGAGCTTTCGAACAGTTGAGTCTGACTACGCCAGAGGATCCGCCAGGTTTCCAATCCTCGATGGATCCAGTAACTCATCAAATCCGCCAAGTAATGGCGATTGGTGAGACGGTGAAGGATCCGCGCTACCCTCCAGCTAAGGTAATGCTCGGTAATTGGCGAATCTATTACCCGACTGATTACGAGCAAGTTCATTCTGCAACAGAATGAGCGAAAATCGCTCATCTACGCTCACCCAACATGAGCGGATTGCGCTCATCGCCTTCAAAAAACTTTACGCTAAATGCTATCTTCAAAAAAAACAGCAACTTAGGAATGTAGGATTTCTGGCATAGAGCGTGCTATCAGACTCAGGCCGGCTTGAAAAACGTCGGGCAGGACACCGGAAAAAAACAACACTGGCTGTCCAACCAAACGACACAAGAACAACAGTCTGGAGATCTGATATGAAACGTCCCCTGCTTACCGCAGCGACGGTCGCCTGTGCCATGACTACAGGTGCCATGAGTCTCAATGCTTACGCCAATGAAGAATACAAACTGGGCCTTGTAACCTTTCTCTCAGGCGCCGCTTCCGGGCCTTTCGGAATTCCCGCAAAGAACGCTGCCGACCTGGTAATCGATGCTATCAACGACGGCACCCTACCCGCCCCTATTGAGGGCAAGGGAATTGACGGACGTATGATTACACCTGTCTACGTTGACGAAGCTGGTGGTGCGACAAAACAAACCTCAGAATTTCGAAACCTCGTTGAGCGCGATGGCGTCGATGCGGTCGTAGGCTACATCTCTTCCGGCGACTGTCTCGCCATCCCGGCGGTCGCTGAAGAGCTCAAGATGCTGACCGTATTGTTCGACTGCGGCACACCTCGGGTCTTCGAGGAGGCTGACTACGAGTATGTTTTCCGCACCCACTCTACCGCCAGCATGGACAACATCGCGGCGGCCCGCTACGTTCACGAAAACGTTCCCAACCTGGAATCTGTCGCAGGCATAAACCAAAACTACTCTTGGGGCCACGACAGCTGGCGCGATTTTACCGAGACTCTAAAGGTTCTTCGCGGCGGGGACATTGAAATCACTACGGAACAGTTCCCCAAATTGTTCGCGGGCCAGTACGGCGCCGAGATTTCTGCCCTGCAAGTGAACTCCGCAGATGTCATTCACACATCTTTCTGGGGCGGTGACACAGACGCATTCGTACTCCAGGCGGCCGCTCGTGGTCTGCTCGCGGACAACCAGGTAATCTTCACTGCTGGCGAAACTGCACTCAACAGCCTTGGCGAGCACCTGCCAGACGGCGCCATCATTGGTGCCCGTGGTCCCTTCGGTCCATTTGCTCCGGAAAGTGAACTGAACACTTGGTTCCAGACCGAATTCACTGAGCGTTTCGGCACACCGCCGACTTTCCCTGCCTACCACATGGCTCATGCGCTGATTGGCCTAAAGCTGGCTCAAGATAAGGCCGGAGTTGGTGCGTCTACTGAGGAGGTAATCACTGCCTTTGAAGGTCTCGAATTTGACGGCCCGGGCGGCCGGGTTGAAATGAGTCGAGGCAAGGGCCATCAGGCTGCAACAGAGATGGTCTACGGTCGCCTCAAACGCGTGGACGGTGAAATTACCTTTACCGACATTACCCGCTACCCGGCAGATTGTGTCAACCCGCCGGAAGGCGCAGAGACTGTAGAGTGGATCAAAGCCGGCATGCCAGGTGCCGAGTGTAACTGAGCCTACTGACCTAGCAACATGCTCATCGGGACCATCCGGTCCCGATGAGACTTTCCAACGATCTTTCACCCCTCCCCGACCGGAAGATGGCCCGGTCTGCAGGCGAGGTCTGTGCAAAGCATCGGGAGTCTTACAATGAAACAACTTCTTGCAATACTGGTGGATGGCTCGGTCTACGCCTCATGGCTGTTCATCATTTCTGCCGGTCTGACCCTGATTTACGGGGTCATGCGAATCCTCAATATGTCCCATGGCAGCTTTTACGCCCTTGGCGCGTACTCTGGTGCTGCTATGGTTGGTTGGTATTTTTCTACCGGTTCTGTTCCCTGGTTCAGTTTTGTCGCGCTGATCGCCGCCGCCCTTGTCGCCGGCATTTCCGTGGGGCTCCTGGTTGAACGTGGCCTTCTGCGGTTCATGTACGGCAGGGACGAGGTCGTCATGATTCTGGTCACCTATGGCGTCCTGCTCATCATGGAAGATGCCATCAAGCTGATATGGGGGGTTGAGCCCTACTTTGCTTACCAACCCTACACCCTACTGGGTCGAACCAAGTTCGCCGGATTATCCTTCGCTAATTACGATTTCATGCTTATCGGCGTGAGCATACTGATCGGTCTCGCGCTCTGGTATGGCCTGAACCGCACACGCAATGGAAAACTGCTTCGAGTAGTCATTCACGATCGTGAAATAGCCAGCGCACTCGGCATCAACGTTGCTCGAATCTTCACCATAACCTTTCTGATTGGAGCTGGTATCGGATCACTCGCTGGAGCTCTGACTGCCCCGGGTCTCTCCGTCGTGCCAGGCATGGGCATAGAGGTCATTGTACTGGCGTTCGCTGTGGTCGTGATTGGAGGCCTTGGAAGCATTACCGGTGCTCTGGTCGGTGCTCTGATCGTTGGCATGGCGCGAGCGGCGGCCGTGCATCTGTACCCAGAGGTTGAACTGTTCGTTATCTACGCGGTCATGGGCCTCGTGTTGGCATTTCGCCCACAAGGCCTGTTTGCCGTTGCCAACGCGAGGAAAATCTAATGAAAACAAGATCCCTAGCGCTCTTATTTGTTCTCGGGTTGGTAGTCATTGCTGGCGGCCTCCTGCTACCGCAGTGGATGTCCTACCTGTTTACCATCGCGATGGGCAAAGGCCTGGTAGTGCTCGGTCTGGTCCTTCTCATGCGCGCTGGCCTGGTTTCCTTTGGCCAAGGCCTGTACTACTGCGTAGGCGCCTACGTTGCCGGCATGCTGACCCAGTTCGTGGGAGTCACTGACATTCTCGTCATCATGCTTGCGTCTGTTGCAGTCAGCGTTGCCATAGCAGCCATCATTGGCCTGCTACTGTGTCGATATCGCGAGATCTTCTTCGCAATGTTTTCGATGGCGTTCTCGATGATTCTTTACGGCTTGCTGGTCCGCAATCAGTTCCTTGGATCTACCGATGGTTTTAACGTTGCCAATCCGAGCTTATTGGGATGGACTCCCGGTGCTGAAGCTTCATCCGACCTGGTTCTGATTGTCGCAGTATTCCTCGTAATCGTTCTTGGAGCTGTCGCATGGCGATACCTGAAATCTCTTTCCGGTTACGCCGGTGAGGCCGTTCGAGAAAACGAAATTCGATTGGAGTATCTGGGCGGCTCTGTGTTCCGTGTGGTGTATGTAAAGTACATAATCGCGGCGGCTCTGGCGGCTATTGGTGGCACTATTACCGCTCTGGTAAGTGGTCACGTTGATCCAGAGATGGCGTATTGGACCACTTCGGGCGAGTTTGTATTTATAGCCCTGATGGGTGGGACTGCTCATGTAGCCGCCCCGATCGTTGCAGCCGTTCTGTTCGAAGCGCTGCGCACTTATGCGTTCGCCGTGTCGCCTTACACCTGGCAAATGATTCTGGGCTTTGCCCTGCTAGCAATCATCCTGTTCATGCCGTCCGGTCTGTGGTCCCTGGTTGAACGATTCCAAAACAAGAAAGCGAGGAAAACGTCATGAGCGCTTTGTTGAAAACGGTCAATCTGGAGCGAACGTTTGGCGCAGTCACTGCCGCTACCGACATCAATATTGAACTGAATACAGGCGAGGTAGTTGGAGTTATCGGCTCCAACGGGGCTGGCAAGACTACCTTCATCAATATGGTAACGGGCTATATCCAACCGTCCGGTGGCGACATTCTCGTGCGTGGTAAATCCATCATTGGGAAGTCACCCAGGGACGTCTCATTGGCTGGCGTTGGTCGCTCCTTTCAGGTGCCTCAACTATTCCAGGAACTGACGGTTTTGGAGAATATGCTGATCGCGTTCGGTTTCTCAGTCGACCGCAAATTGAGCTTTCTGAAGCCGCTCAGATCCAAGGAAAAAGTCGAAAAGGCTCTCTCCGTTCTGCGCGAATATGAGATCGAGCAGTATGCGGAGGAGGTTGTATCTACTCTGCCCCAGGGAGTTCGCAAGCTGTTGGACATTGCCATGGCAATGCTCGCTGAGCCTGGGCTAATGCTACTCGATGAACCAACCTCAGGCGTTGCCATCGAGGATAAATTCCTGCTGATGGACACCGTTATGGCGGCTGTCCGGAAAAGTGATGCTGCAACAATGTTCGTGGAGCACGATATGGAAGTCGTTCTGCGTTACGCCGACCGAGTTCTCGCGTTTTACGACGGCCGGGTTCTAGCGGACGGTCCCACCCAAACCGTTTTGTCTGACGCCAAAGTCCAGGAATTAGTGGTTGGGCATCACCTCGATCTTGGCGAAAGCGAGGTCAGTACAAGCAAGGAGTCTGCCCATGTTAGAACTTAAGAATGTTACGACGGAGATTGCCGGCACCACTATTCTCCGGGACGTCAGCTTTTCCGTCAGCAAGGGTTCTATGGTTGGTCTGATCGGGCGCAACGGCGCCGGAAAGACGACGTCACTCCGATCAATCATGGGCCTTATCAAGCCGAAAGCCGGCCAAATACTGATCAATGGCGAAGACATGACCAATCAGGGTTCTTTTGAGCGCGCCGGCATGTCCATTGGCTATATGCCAGAGGATCGTCGTCTCGTGCCTGATCTTACGGTCGAGGAAAACATCATGGCACCGGCGTGGGCCTGCCAACTCGTTAACGCAGAGGCCAGGCTTGCGTGGATCTACGAAATGATGCCCGAGGTAGAGTCTTTCTCCGATCGCCGAGCGCTTCAGTTATCAGGCGGCCAGCAAAAGCTCGTTGCACTGGCCCGTGCAATGATGACCGGCACCAACTTGTTGCTACTGGACGAACCATTTGAGGGGGTGGCACCTGCACTATCAAGACGACTCGCCAGTGTCTTGAGCACGCTCAAAGATGAAGGCCTGACTGTTTTGCTGTCTGAATCGGACCAATCACACTCTGCAGATCTGGTCGACAAAGCGTTTCAGATTGAACGTGGCAGCGTTGAGCCGCTCACGTCTCTGACTTAGGGGGAAAAATGACTGCGTTTACTTTTAACACCACCAAAAGCGTTATTTGCGAGCCCGGCGCTATAAAGCGCCTGGGGGAAATCGTTAAAGAGCACATGGGCAATAAAGTACTGCTAGTCACAGATCCGGGGCTGATAAAGGCAGGCTTACTCGACGTAGCTACAAAGTCTCTCAACGAGGCAGGCGTGCAGTACGAGTTGTTCGACGGCGTGGTTGCCGACCCGCCCGTGTCGGTCGTAGAAGCAGCGTTAGCCGACGCCCGAGAAGCAGAGGTGGATGGGGTCATTGGATTTGGTGGCGGCTCATCCATGGATGTAGCCAAATTGATCGCGCTTCTTATTGGCGGTGGAGAAAAGCTTGACGACGTGTACGGTGTTGGTCAGGCCAAAGGCAACCGTTTGCCTCTGATTCAGATTCCAACCACAGCAGGAACAGGCTCAGAGGTTACCCCGATCTCAATTATTACTGTTGGTGAAACCGAGAAAAAAGGCGTTGTTGCGCCTCAGCTGCTTCCGGACATTGCTCTGCTGGATGCCGAGTTGACTCTCGGGCTGCCGGCTCACGTGACCGCGGCTACCGGAATCGATGCCATGGTTCATGCAATTGAAAGCTATACGTCAGCTTCCGCAAACAACAATCCGGTTTCCAAGGCCCTCGCTCGCGAAGCCCTCCGCTTGCTCGGAGCCAATATCGAGACAGCCGTGAAGGATGGCAGTAATGTCAAGGCTCGCTCTGACATGCTGCTCGGAGCCATGCTTGCCGGCCAGGCTTTTGCGAACTCGCCAGTGGCTGCAGTGCATGCTCTTGCCTACCCGATCGGCGGAATTTTCCATGTACCCCACGGCCTTTCCAACGCACTGGTGCTGCCTCACGTCATGCGTTTTAACGCGGAAAGCTGTGGCGAAGCCTATGCAATTCTGGCCACCGATGTCTTTCCGGATCTGGCAGCTGCACCTGCCGATAAGAGGGTGAATCAGTTCATCGACCGTCTTGAGGCTCTGAGTGCTGATTTGGGGCTAGAGCAAACTCTGCGTGAGGTCGGGATTGGGGAGGCAGATCTGGCCACCTTGGCTTCAGATGCCATGAAGCAAACTCGGCTGCTTGTGAACAACCCCAGGGAAGTGTCTGAAATTGATGCCTTGGCAATCTACAAGGCCGCTTTCTGATTCGGTCACACTGTTAATTGATTGAGGTAACTCATGTCTCTTGAATTAAAGAATCGCGAACTTCTGCGCGAACAGGCTTATATCAATGGCCAATGGATAATGGCTAAGTCGGGGAAGACTTTTGCCGTGACCAATCCGGCCAACGGTGATCAGTTGGCAACGGTGCCAGACATGGATGACACTGACACTCGTGTAGCGATTGAGGCGGCGGAAGCCGCTTGGCCCGCATGGCGTTCCACCCCCGCCAAAGAGCGCGCCAACATACTGCGCAAATGGTTCAATCTCCTCATGGCCAACCAAGAGGATCTTGCTCGTCTGATGACCGCTGAGCAAGGAAAGCCTCTGGCGGAATCCCGAGGCGAAGTCGGTTACGGTGCAAGCTTCATCGAATGGTTCGCCGAAGAAGCAAAACGGGCCTACGGTGATGTTATTCCCGGGCATGGAAAGGACAAGCGCATCGTCGTAATCAAACAACCGGTTGGTGTGGTAGCCGCTATCACTCCATGGAACTTTCCGATTGCAATGATTACTCGCAAAGTTGCTCCAGCTCTCGCTGCCGGCTGCCCTGTGGTAGTGAAACCCGCCGAGGATACACCCCTCTCCGCGCTGGCCATTACCGCACTGGCGGAAGAGGCCGGTGTACCGGCCGGTCTGATCAACATCATCACCTGCTCCAAACCTAATGCAGTTTCTGTGGGTAACGAGCTGACAGGTAATCCTATTGTGCGCAAAGTGTCGTTTACCGGATCTACGCCGGTCGGGAAGCTCCTGATGCGACAAGCGAGCGACACCGTCAAAAAGGTCAGTTTGGAACTCGGTGGCAATGCCCCCTTCATCGTGTTCGATGATGCCGACCTGGACGCGGCTGTTGCAGGCCTGATGGCCTCGAAGTACCGCAATACAGGACAGACCTGCGTTTGCGCAAACCGAGTATACGTCCAGGCCGGCGTTTACGACGCCTTTACCGAAAAGCTGAAGACTGCTGTCAGCAAAATGGTCGTTGGTCCCGGCCTTGAAGGCGAAACCCAGCAGGGACCACTGATCAACGACGCTGCGTTAAACAAAGTCAAACGGCACATAGAAGACGCTACATCGAAGGGTGCAAAGGTTGCTCTGGGCGGTCGAGCTCACGCCCTCGGCGGAACCTTCTTTGAACCCACTATCCTCACCGATGCCACTCAGGACATGTTGATCGCCCGCGAGGAAACGTTCGGGCCCGTGGCGCCGCTGTTTCGGTTTGAAACCGATGACGAGGCGATCTCCATGGCGAACGATTCAGAATTCGGCTTATCAGCCTATTTCTACAGCCGGGATATCCATCGGGTATGGCGCGTAGCGGAAGAACTGGAATCAGGAATGATTGGCGTCAACGAGGGCATTATCTCTACGGAGGTGGCTCCATTTGGCGGAGTAAAGGAAAGCGGCCTTGGTCGGGAAGGCTCCCACTACGGTCTGGACGAGTACATGGAGCTTAAATACCTGTGTCTGGGTGGCATGAAATAGAGCTTAAATAAACCAAGGCGCCCCGATGTCAGAAATCGAGGCGCCCACACTCATGCAATCGGAGGGCTAAGGTGAATCGTCACGATTTCACAGTTTTCTACCCCGTCTCTACCCGCTGGATGGACAACGATGTATACGGGCACGTGAACAACGTGACCTATTACTCCTACTTCGACTCAACGATTAATCGATACCTAATTGAACAAGGTGGCCTCGATATTCACTCAGCCAAAATAGTGGGGTATGTCGTTAGCTCATCTTGCCAATTCCGACGCCCCGTCGCATATCCTGATTCAATTTCGGTCGGTCTCAGGGTCTCGAAGCTCGGAAACAGTTCCGTTACTTATGAGCTCGGCATTTTCAGAGAATCGGAAGAAGAGGCCGCCGCCTATGGTCAAGTGGTGCACGTTTTTGTGGACCGTGACCAAAATTGCTCAGTACCGATACCCGCAAAAATTCGCCACTGTCTTGAGGAAATCTTGACCCCAAAGGTTAGTGCAGACGAAATTTAAGAGCCTGCTAAGGATAAAAAATGAACAGCTCATTTGCCTATGCCCTGCTCATGTTGGTCGCAGGAATAGGAATACCTGTGATGGCAACGCTTAACGGCGGACTCGGCGCGAGATTGCAGAGCCCGGCCCTTGCCGCAACGATTCTCTTTTTCGTTGCCCTGGTTCTGGCAATTTCTTATTTGATCACCACGGAGGGTTTTCCCGAGAAAATTTTTTTGGCCAATGTTCCCGTGTACTTCTACTTCGGAGGCTTCTTTGTCCTCTTCTATATCCTAACAATTACCTGGGTAGCGCCTAGATTCGGCATATCCAATGCAATTGCTTTCGTTTTGCTGGGACAGCTCATCGCAATGAGCCTCATCGATCACTTTGGCTTGATGGGCGTTCAAAAGTTCACGCTGAGCCTAAGACGGCTTGCGGGGTTGGGCGTGATGACAATCGGTGTTTTCTTGGTGCTAAATAAAGTTCCAGGCGGAGCCAAGTGAATAGCTGATTTAGCTTCTTTAAGTCCCGCTTCCAGACGAAGATGCGGCAAGCCCTTAAGCTCATACTAAAACTGAAATTACTAATCCGGCGGATTCCAATAACTATCCTTCTCAATATACAGTATCTAAGTTATTGATTTCTCGTGGCGACGTTTGGTGCGGTAAATACGTCGCACTTTTTCGCGAAATTTGAGGTGTTTATGGGCCCTACACCGTAATTTTGACATTGTAGAGGCCCCCAGTTCGCATCTGGGTGGCCCTACCAATTCCTGAAGAAAAGTCATTCGCCTTTAAGCCCCGTAAGAATTGGCTTTTTCTTTCCCGATATCTTCTCGAGACGAATCGATTATACAGTATCCGGAAAATTGAATGCAGGCACTTACACGGGGTCTCCCTTTTTTGTCTAGGGGTCAACTTAAAAAACTCAAAAACTCCTCTCTCAAATCCTATTCAATTCTGCTCACACAAAACGCAATGAACCTTACCCATGCACCTACTGTAGCTCTCAGGTTGGTGGCGTTATATTGGCGATACCATTCAGAAATAAGGGCGTAAGATGACCAACGTTCCACGAACAGTCGCCCAAAACATAATCGAAAAATTATTGCGACGCCGCGTGGTAGAAAGCCTCGGATGCCAGAAGAAGTTTCTGAGCGGCTGGACAGCTTGGTTAGAGTTGTGACCCAGAAGGCACAAAGATCTCCAAGGAACAAGAGGGTAACGATCAAGGGATGATCAATCGAAGGGTGCTGGAAAAGGCTAACGTGAAGAGCCAGTTGGCTGACTTAGAAGAGAACGTGAAATTCTTGGCCAACGCTTACCAAATTGCTCTAAATGAGCGGGCACAACTGGGATCTATCGAAAACGATCAGGGCTTCCGTCGAATGATATGGCGAGCTGCATCGACTGCGAGCGTCGCGGTCGTTGTTCTGGCTGCCTGGTGGGCCGCTCATAAGTTTGGAATCCCCCTGCCCCTCATGCGAATACCGGTGAGCGGCTGGTGAGCATCACGGGAGAAATGCTCCAAGCAGTTGGGACACACTGACACCATCATTGTCGCAAAACACTATGGCCGGTGGATCCATACTGACACACCAAATATGGCAGATCAGATGTCTTAAATGCTCGGCTACAACACGGACAACGGCAGACAAAATCCTCGGATTCGGCCCTAAATTTGCCCAAAAATAAAAAGCCCCGACTTTCTATAATAAAGTCAGGGCTCTAGTATGGCGGAGAGGGAGGGATTCGAACCCTCGATACGCTATTAACGTATACACACTTTCCAGGCGTGCGCCTTCAGCCACTCGGCCACCTCTCCAATAAACTGTTTCAAATCAGCGATTTTGTCGCTCATTTGAGGGCGCAAACTCTAATGGTTTTTCTGGCGTTTGGCAACTCCCTTTCACAAAATCCCCGAAAATTTTCCAGGTACAGCACCGGATCGATGACTGGCTGATCAGTTTGAATGCCCTTGCCAAAAAGAATGATAATGGAGGGTAATTCAGCACCACCAAAACAAATACGCGATGGTGTTCCACACGTACAACGACGGGTAAGCCGGGCGTGTCCGGCAGGCCAAAGGAGCGACCGCATGCTGATGAAAGCTGATCAATGCACATTGGTGCTGATTGATGTGCAGGAAAAGCTGATGCCGGCCATCAGTCATGGCGAGGAGGTCGTGGAACAGTGTGTCACGCTCGCAACGATTGCCGGGTTGCTGGATGTTCCGGTTCTTGCCACCGAGCAGTTGCCGGACAAGCTTGGGCACAACGTGGAGGCTGTCCGGGAGCTTTGTAACCAGGTTATCCCAAAGCATCACTTCGACGCCTGCCCCGACGGGCTGATCGACAGCCTGCCGGAAGGTCGGCAACAGGTTGTTATTGGTGGCTGCGAAACCCACGTCTGCATGATCCAGACCGCCCTGAGTCTGTTGGATGCCGGGTTCAAGGTATGGGTGGTGGCGGACGCGACCGGCTCTCGCAATGAATTCGACCGCGATGTCGCCCTCGACCGGCTTTACCAGAGCGGGGCCAGAATCGTCACCGTGGAGATGGCGGCGTTCGAGTGGATGCGAGACTGTCAGCATCCGAAATTTCGAGACATCCAGAAGCTCATCAAGTAACGGTACGACGCGAGGTATTCCGTGCTGAACATGGACTTTTCCAAGCGAGTGGTCATCCGCTCCGACGACGAAGACTGGATTCCCAGCCCGGCCGGTGGCGTACTCAGAAAACCGCTGGCCCGAGAAGAGGCGGAGCGTGGCCACGCCACCAGTGTCGTCCGTTACGAGCCGGGCGCGTCTTTCAATCGCCACGAGCACCCGCTGGGAGAAGAAATTCTGGTGCTCAGCGGCGTGTTTTCTGACGAGACCGGGGACTACCCTGCCGGATCCTATCTTCGAAACCCACCGGGAAGCGGGCATGCGCCATTCAGCAAAGAAGGCTGCACACTGCTGGTAAAGTTACATCAATTCGATCCGAGGGATCTGGACACCGTGAGAGTTGATACAACGTCGACGCCCTGGCTACCGGGCATTGGCGGACTGGAGGTCATGCCCCTCCATGATTTTGAGCACGAACACGTTGCGCTGGTGAAATGGCCAGCCCAGGAACGGTTCCAGCCTCATCGTCACTTCGGTGGCGAAGAAATCTTCGTGCTATCCGGGGAATTCTGCGATGAACATGGCCGATACCCCCCTGGTACCTGGATACGGAGCCCGCACCTGAGCGAGCATCACCCCTTCGTTGAGCAGGAAACCATCATCTGGGTAAAAACCGGCCACCTTCCACTCTGACGCGCCCGCTTACGGGTCTGGCAAGGGACTCTGATCGACCACAATCAGGTCTCTGAGATCAAAACCCTCTTCCCGTGCGCGCTCACGGAATGCGCTCATTTCGGCCTCGGACACATTGGGGCTGCGCGAGAGAAACCAGAGGTAGTCACGGTTGTAGCCAGTGATGTAAGCGTGTTGATACCCGGCTTTATCCAGCTCAAACACGACGTAGGAACTGTAGAACGGGCCGAAGAACGACACCTTCAGGTGGCCGGTTTCCCGGTCATCAACGAAAACCGCCCTGCCTTCGGCAACGCTCCACTCCCCCTCCTCGTCGTCATAACCCCGGTTGACGACCTCAACACTGCCGTCGTCCATTAGCGAATACTCGGCGGTTACCCTGCTCAGACCCTCTTCAAAGGAGTGGTCGAGGCGCGCTACCTCGTACCAGGTACCTAGGTAGCGATCCACATCCAGGCCGGTAACTGGCCGAATGCCGTCGGGCACCCCGGTGCAGGACGCGATAAAGACACACCCAACGACAAGTAACGTGCGCATCATGATCAACTGCCGCCTCTCTGAACACTGACTACCAATGTACGCAGGCTCCAGGAAAAGAGGGCAAAAAAAAGGGCCCCGGCAGGGCCCATCAGATCGTCAGGATAATGCTGTTTGACGCCAGTCCGAGCCGGAGATGACACCGGCTCCGCTCATCCCGAGTTCGCGTTCTGCGGTCGGGAGTGCGAACACGTGGTAGGCTTCGGGGCCGAACGGATCGAGCGCTGTTCCGAGATATTCATAATTATCAGGAACCGGCTCACCCGAATACGCCACCCGGAATTGCCTCTCAAGAGTGCGGGCCCCAACACTCAGCGGCTGCTCAACCCACAGGTACACCGATTTATCGGGAACCAGGTACTCACAGCGAACCACCCGGAACCCTTCGCGAAGCAGGAGTGTCGTCGGCTCTTTACCCGCCTCCAGTCGAAATTTATGGATAGTCTTCATGGCTAGTGCTCCTCTGTCATCGTGCCCAACACAGTTTCATCATGGACAGATTCTGAGGTCGACTAAATAGGCTTTTCTAAGCGCATTAGTTCGATTTTTTCGAGGTTTTCTGGATCGGCTGAAAACTCACGTCGCCCTGACAGATCGCTCGCACGCCCTCGTGGGCCGGATTCTTTCCACGAGTGATCGCAAAGAGTTCATCTTTCACTTCCGCAATAGAAGCGATCTGTTCGACCTCATACTGCCGACAAACTTCTTTGCTGATGGCCGTTGGCGCAGCGAATACGCCAAGCCCCTGGCGGCCAAAAACCTTGATCAGCGCGCTGTCGTCAATTCTGGCCACGAGATTCATTCGAACCCCCTGGAGCGAAAACCAGTTCATGAGTTTTTCGAAATACGGAGCATCAGTGGCATTCGCCAACAGCGGCTCACCATTCAGGGAGGCTGGAAAGCCCTTTCGCAGTCGCCTTGCCAGGACCGGAGAAGCAAACAGGCTGATGGTGGAGCCGGCCAGCGCGTGCACGGCGAAACCTCCACGCTCATCCACACTCGGCATACGGTCAATCAGAACGACATCCAGTTCTTTGCGCTTCAACCTTAAGAGCAAATCTTCAGGGCCGCCGGTCTGGCAGTTCAATTGCACCGGTCTTGGCAGAACCATCGCCGGTTGCAGGAGGTAGTAGGCGATCAGCTTGTGAATGGAGGCCGAGACACCGGCGGACAGGGTCAGAGGGCGATCCGACGGGGCAAGGCGGAGGGTTTCATTGAGCTCCCCGGCGAGCGCAAAGATCTCCTCGGCATACCCGAGGACCGTGCGTCCGAGGTCTGTCAGGATCAGCTTGCGACGCTCCCGCTGAAACAAGAGTCCACCAACGGACGATTCGAACGTCGCCAATTGCCCGCTCAGGGTCTGGGGCGCCAGCTCCAGTACCTCGCTGGCCCGGGCAATGGAGCCTTCCCGGCTGATCATCCAGAAATAGTAAAGGTGCCTGAGATTGAGTTGATCCACAGAAGCCACCATCGCATTGTTGTCAGGAAGGACGCGGCACCTTGACGATATCACCGAAGGTCACGTATTCACTGCCGCCCAGGCGGCCGATCGGATCAATGGCGGCACCATCTATTCTGAGCCGATTCTGGTCATCGTAATCGACGGCCTGATCCGAAACATAGGCCCCCTTCACAAGCCCGAAGACCAGGCTCTGGGGCGCAGCGCCAATCTCCTTGATGTCATACAACTCACAGGCCAGCGCAACGTGACAATCCTTCAAACGGGGCAATCTCGACCCCTCGAACGGCACAAGCTCCAGCCCGAGCGTGGCCAGCTCAGACTCTCCATGCGGCAGGGTGCGCGAGGTTTCGGTCATTGCTGAGGCCAGCTCCCGGTGAGCAATGTGGACCACGAAATCCTTTCGCTGCTCAATGTTGACCCGGGTGTCCTTGAACGCGTTGTCGGTTGGTTTTCGCCCTACCGAGAACATCAGCAGCGGAGGATTGCTGGTGATCGGCGTGAAAAACGAAAACGGCGCAAGGTTGTAATCACCGTCCGGATTTTCACTGAGAACCCAGGCTACCGGTCTGGGGATTACGGTTTGGGTCAGCGTGTGGTAGATATCCGCGGCGTTCATTCCGTCAAAGTCGATAAACATCAGTCTCTCCTGTGAGCGTCCTGAACCTGTGAAGGGGTTCGGAACAACCAGACGGCCATCAGTATTCCGTGAAGCACCAGGAACGGTACCGCCACCAGTACCAGTCCGCCCCACCCCATCCAGCTCAGTACGGCGCCGGCCGTGAGAGCGGCAGTCGCCTGGGAACCAAACACCATCATATCGTTGAGGCCCTGCACCCGGAAACGCTCGGCATCGTGATAGCCCTCCGGAAGCAGAGACGTGCCACCAACGAAGAGGAAGTTCCAGCCGATCCCAAGCAAGAGCAGCGCGCCAAGGTAATGGTGAAAGGTGATGCCGCTGGCTGCGAGGACAACACACCCCAGATACGCAATCAGTCCCGTTGCCATCAGTAGCGGAATTCCGACCCGCCGGGTCAGCCAGCCACTGATCAGCGAAGGCAGGTACATGGCCATGATATGCAACTGGATTACCCGTTTGGCGTCATCAAGATCGTGGCCGGCAACTTCGGTCATACTCAACGGCGTCGCCGTCATGATGAAGCTCATGACCGCATAGCCCACCGCGGCGGCGCTGATCGCCGCCCATACCAGGGGATTGCGGAGAATCTCGGACAACGGCCGCCCGCCGCCGGCGGGCGTTTCCCGGACGAGTTCCCCTCCCGCCCGGTAACCGGCGCCGAGAATGAGGAAAGCGGAGCCCTGGACCACCCCGAGCGCCACCCAACTGGTCAGGAACGGATAGGCTTCCTCGGTCCCGCTACCAATGGCCGCGATTTCCGGGCCCAACCACGCTGCCACCAGACCGCCGAGCAAAACCCGGGCAGCGGCAGACCCGGCCATGCCGGCCGGCACCGACTCCATCGCAGCAAACCGGTACTGATGGACCACCGCAAGCCCGGTACCACCAACGACAGACGCGACGCAGAGGAGTGAAAAATTTGCCTGCCAGCTGGACACGGCGCCCAGAGCAGCGGCGAGGATGCCCATGAAAGCACCCAGCAGCATCACTTGCTTCCGCCCGACCTTTTCCATCAGCCAGGTCGCGGGCTTGATGGCAAGCACGGTTCCCACCACAACCAATCCAACCGGGAGGGTCGCGAATTCGGGAGCCGGCGCGAGCAGCCGCCCCTGAATGCTGCCGATGAATACAATAAACGGCGCCGTACACATGGCCAGCGCCTGGGCCGCAACCAGAACCCATACATTAAGGGGCATAGGGCTATTTTTTCCGGTAGATGATGCCCGGGTGGCACTGCACCATTTCGTACAGGTCGGGCAGACCATTAAGCGATTCGGACGCGCCGAGAATCAGATAGCCGCCGGGATTCAGGGCGGCGTGAATCCGGGTCAGGATGTCCTTCTTGAGGTCGGCCGAAAAGTAGATCAATACGTTCCGGCACAGGACAATGTCAAACTTGCCAAGCATGTAGCGCTCCAGAAGGTTTAACTCCTTGAACTCCACCATACTTCTCAGCTGGGGCTTGATCTGCCAGCCGCCATTCAATGACGGCGTGAAAAACTGGCGTTGGCGTTCCGGTGACAGTCCCCGGCCAATGGCGATCATCTCGTACTCACCGCGGCGCGCAACCTCCAGCACACTCTTGGAAATGTCGGTGGCCGTGATCTTCACATCGCGAAGCCGGCCGGGCCGCTGGCGCCGAAACTCCTCCACGACCATGCCCACCGAATAGGGTTCCTGGCCGGTGGAACAAGCCGCGGACCAGACACGCAGAGGCTGGGTGGTTTTTCGTTCGGCGAACTCCGGGAGCAGCTTTTCCTGAAGAATCCGGAAGGGGTGGTTATCCCGGAACCACAGAGTCTCGTTGGTTGTCATCGCGTCGATGACAGTCTCACGAAGGTTCGCCCTGCCCGGGCGCCTCAAACGCTCTAGGAGTTTACCCAGGGAATCGAGCTCGTTCTCTTCCAGAATTCGGCGAAGGCGGCTCTTCACCAGGTACTGTTTATTCTCACCCAGCAAAATACCACAGGCATCCTGCAGGAATGTCTTGAAGGCTTCGTATTCCTGTGGCGTTATTTCCGCTTTCATTGGATCTCTGTTCTGCGTGATTCGCTCTGCGGTGACATCAGGCCTGATCGATGACCTCCATGACCCGTTCAGCCAACTCATCCGGACTGAACTTGGCCAGGAAGTCGTCTGCACCAACCTTCTCAACCATCGCCCTGTTGAACACACCGCTCAACGATGTATGAAGCATAATGAACAGATCCCGGAGTGCGGGATCGCTCTTGCATCGGGACACCAGCGTGTACCCGTCCATTTCCGGCATTTCAACATCTGAAATCACCAGCGCCAGGTGATCCCGTCCGCTTGAGCCATCTTCCGTAACCTTCTTGAGATACTCAAGGGCCTGCTTGCCATCGTTTCGAGTGACAACGGTCATCCCGATTGCCGTCAGACAGCGTTCGATCTGGCGGCGCGCAACGGCCGAATCATCCACCACAAGGATCGGGAGAAGGCCGGGGGCGCGCTCCGAGCTCTTGCTGAGCACAGTCTCTGTGACATCTTCCCTCAGCGGAGAAACTTCTGCAAGAATCTTCTCTACATCAATGATTTCTACAAGTTTATCTTCAATTTTGGTCACTGCCGTCAGGTAAACGTCCTTACCCGCACCCTTGGGCGGCGGAAGGATGTCTTCCCAGTTCATGTTCATGATCCGGTCAACCCCGGTGACCAAAAAGCCCTGAGTTTTGCGGTTGTACTCGGTAATGATGACGAAACTCGTTGGCAGGCTTTCCTGGGGGATCCCCGGAAGACCAATCGCCATACTCAAATCGATGATCGGAATGGTTTCACCCCGGATGTGGGCAACGCCCCGAACAACCGTGCGACTGTTGGGAATGGAAGACAGCTTCGGGCACTGAAGCACTTCCTTCACTTTGAACACGTTGATACCGTAGACCTGCCGCCCCCGCAGACGGAACAGCAGCAGCTCAAGGCGGTTCTGCCCCACCAGCTGCGTGCGCTGGTTCACACTATCCAGTACCCCTGCCATCCTCTTTCTCCCGTCTCACCGGACGACTACCGGCATGTATTTTGCTGATCTACTTTTACACGAAGAAGACGACAAATTTCTGTCGTTACTTCCGTCATCAGTCTGTTTAACGGCTGCCCGCCCCGAATCCTTAGTCAAGGCCGGGCGTTATGGACGGTTCATGACAGCATAGGACAAAGTGACACATATGCGCATCACCATTTTCGCCCTCCTCCTGCTCCTGGCCGGCATGTGCGGGGCCAACGCCAAGACCACCGCAAACGACATCGAACAGGCCGCGAGCCGTTTCCTTGAGGAATTCTCCGAGCAGCAGGCAGAGGAAGGCTATGAGGTCACCTTCGAAGCCGGAACAGTGGACGACCGGCTGTCGTTGGCTCGTTGCGATACGCCCCTCAGCGTCAAGTTCACTGGCGACCCCTGGAAGAGTACGCACCCCTCCCTTCAGGTCGCCTGTGATGGCAACAAACCCTGGCGGATGTTTGTCACCGCCTCCGTCTCCATCCACGGGCCGGCCTTGATCGCAGCCCGCCCCCTCGCGCGAGGCGAACGATTGACAGCCGACATGGTCACGACACAGCAGGTGGTGGTTAATGCCAGTCGTCGCGGCGTGATGCGTAATGCCGATGACGTAACCGGCATGGAAGTGCGCCGTCCCGTCAACAGCGGATCGGTACTGACGCCCGATTTGCTTGACGCCCCGGATGCCGTCGAGCGCGGCGACCATGTTATGATTACCGCCAGAAGTGGTGGGTTCTCGGTGACGTCCCGGGGCAAAGCCCTCGCCAACGCCTCCATCGGCGAACAGGTGATGGTGGAGAACCTGAGAACCGCACGCACCATCCGGGCCAATGTTGTTGCCCCCGGGCGGGTCGAAATTCCGATGTAATGGCCTGAAACGGCAAAGATCTGCCAGGCGGCAAACGGCTGCCACCCGGCTTCCGACCGCCGCACGCAAAATGAACGAGACGTAATAAAATTCTGAAAAATTTCGTTAAAGATCTGTTCGGCGAGGCCGTTACATAGATACACACTCGAGTACGTCATGCTCCAGCGTGACACCACAAGGTAAGCAGGTAACGATATGTCAGTTGACTTTAATGGAATTGGCCCAGGCCAGGTCAACACCCAGAGGACCACGGCCGACAAGTCCACCGGCAGCCAGAACACACAGCCGGCCCCCAGTGATCCGGCAAAAGCTCAGGCCCAGGGGGCTCGTGGCGACAATGTCAGTCTCAGCAGCCAGGCCAAAGACCTGAAGCAGCTTGAGCAGAAGCTGGGTGATTATCCCGAGATGGATGATGACCGGATTGCAGAAATCCGTTCAGCGCTGGAAAACGGAACCTATAAGATCGATGCTGAGAAGCTGGCCCAGAAAATGCTTGAGATGGATGAAAGCATTTTCGGGTGAATGAATCATGGCCACAATCGATGATCTGAAAGACCTGCTGTCGCAGGATGTTGATCAACTGCGGGTATTGGCAGAACTTTTAAAGAAAGAGAAAGACTGTCTCTCTGCCTCAGATGTGCGGGCATTGCAGGGCCTGACATCAGAGAAAAACCAGCTTCTGGAACAGGTTCGGGGACGTGCCCGGCAGAAAATTCATTGCCTGGTCGCCATGGGCTACAAGCCAGACAGTGGAGAACCCTCCGGATTCATACGCAGCGCCGGACTCACGGAGCTGTACGACCTCTGGAAGCAGGCAGATACTCAAATGCGCGAGTGCCAGTCCCTGAATCAGCACAATGGGCGGGTCGTGGCCCACTTGCAGAAACGCCTTTCACGCCTGACCGATATCTTCCGGGGCGCGACCGGCCAGCAGAAGCTTTACGGCCAGAAAGGCGAGCATACAACGGTGTCAAGCCGAACCATCCTTGCCAGCGCCTGATAGGCGCCATGAAAAAAACGCCCGGATCTCCGGGCGTTTTTTTATCGGGTGTAGATCGTCATCTGCGAATCGGCGTGAAAGCGGATGTCGTGGATGCTGACGTTACCCATCGATGGCCCCCGGCTGCCACTGACCCGGATATTATCCATCCGTATCTCTTCGATTCGCTCCGGAAAGGCCATTGTCAGTGCCCCATCCGCCCGGACGACATAGCGCTGCTCTCCGTCCCGGTAATGGACGCCCGAGATGGTCAGGTCAGAATCCAGAAAGTTCAGCACGGGAACAAAGGTGTTGGCAGTGAGCTTCAATCCCTCAATAACATCGACAGAAATGCCACCGCCCTCCTCTGACGCGGCATCCGCCATCCTGGAAACTGTTTTGATCCGATCCAGCAACGTCGGATCCCCCTGACCCATGACAAGGTCCAGCTCCGAGTCTGGCATGGGCATCAGGGTACCGCGTTCGTATAGCTCTCCGGCCTCGTCAGCGCTCTGTGCGGCGCTGGCATTACCGCTTGCCGCGAAACTGACCAAAGGCTGAAGTGGCAGGGTGACCACGGTCACCAGGGCCGCTGCATTGCGGTAGCGTGACTGGTGCTTGAGAACCCGATGCAGCTCCCGCTCGGTGATCCAGCCAGACTGGATGAACACTTCCCCCAGTCTTTGACCGGTTTCCCGCTGCAAACGTAGCCCATCCTCAAGCTGGGCTTCGGACAAATACCCACGGTTGATCAGTAGCCGACCAAGCCGCGATTTCTCTTCAAATCCCTGACGGATTCTCACTCGATTCTCCTTTTCCATAGTGAAAACCGTACAACTCGGCCCGGTATGGATTGTTGTTATAACCGACACCCACTGAGCGTAGTCTATTTGCCATTGACCGCGCCCATGCAATCGCCGAAATAACGCTGCATTCTGCTAAGATCGTGCTCCAGAAAGCAGATACCTTGAATTATTGCAGGAAACATCTCTGCAGCTAACCACGAGAGCACCGTAACAATGCCAAATTCCGTAAAACCGTCCCGATCTGTGATCCCTGCCCTGATTCTGTCTGTCGTTGCGCTGTTTCCACTTCAGACCCTTGCCCAAAGCGCCACGCAGGACAACGTCGAACCGCTCCCCAAAGTGAAGATCGTCACCAACAAAGGTCCGCTCACTCTGCAATTGCGCCCGGACGTCGCGCCAGAAACGGTAGAGAACTTTCTGGAATATGCCCGAACCGGCTTCTACGACAACACGGTCTTTCATCGCGTCATTCCCGGCTTCATGATCCAGGGCGGGGGGTTTACCGCTGACCTTACCCGGAAACCCACTCGCGACCCCATTGCGAATGAGGCCAGCCCAACCCTCAAGAACCTCCGGGGTACCATTGCCATGGCCCGGACCAGCGCACCCGATAGCGCGACGTCCCAGTTTTTCATCAACCTGGTCGATAATGGCTTTTTGGACGCCGGGGTGCGGGGTGCCGGTTACGCCGTATTCGGCAAGGTAACCGAAGGCATGGGGGTCGTTGATGCAATCGGTGGCGTCGAAACCGGTTACTCAAAAGGCATGGCGGACGTACCGGCCGAGCCTGTGGTCATCGAAAGCATCTCAATCCTGGAGTAATCCCGGCAAGGTCATGACTTCCGATCTTCTCCCCCCGGCTATAGAGCCAGCAGAGCTGATTTGGCGGGACGGTGTCCCGGAATCGGCGACATTCGGTGATGTCTATTTCAGCCGCGATAACGGGCTGGAAGAAACCCGTTACGTTTTTCTGGCACACAATGGATTGCCGGACCGATTCAACACCGTGCCCGAGGGCGGATGCTTTGTCATTGCAGAATCCGGTTTCGGGACTGGCCTCAATTTTCTTGCGGCCTGGCACGCCTGGCGGGAGACAGAACCGGACCATCCCGCCACACTGCATTTCATTTCCGTGGAGCGCTTTCCGCTGACGCGGGACGATCTCTGCACAGCCCTTGAGTCTTGGCCGGAGCTCTCTCCCCTCGCCTCGCAACTTGTCGAACATTACCCTCCTCTGACCAGGGGCGTACACCGCTTGTTGTTCGACAGCGGACGGGTGCGACTGACGTTGTATTTTGGGGACATCCTTGATGCCTGGCAGGCGCTCGATTTTCGGGCGGACGCCTGGTTCCTCGATGGTTTTGCGCCCTCGACCAATCCGGAAATGTGGCTTGATCAGGCCATGACCGACATCCGGGCCCACAGCAAACCGGGAACGACGCTGGCAACGTTTACATCCGTTGGCAGGATTCGGAGGGCCTTGGCATCAACCGGATTTCAAATGGAAAAAGTCCGGGGATATGGCCGAAAACGAGACATGCTGGTGGGCAGACTACCGACCGGTGAGGACGCTGAAGAGCCCGCAACATTGGGCTCAGTTGCCATCATTGGTGCAGGCATCGCTGGCTGCTTGCTGGCGCGCAACCTGGCCGAGCGCGGTGTAAACGTGACGCTCGTGGACTCGTCCCCCGGGGCAGGTTCGGGCGCCTCCGGCAACCGGCAGGGAGCCACATACGTCAAGCTGGGTGTGGAATTCAACGACCAGACCGAACTGGCACTGTCAGCGCTGATGTTCAGCCAGCGGTGTTACGGGCCCTACCGGGAGTCTTGCTGGCATCCAACAGGCCTGCTTCAGCTTGCATGGAACGAACAGGAACAGGATCGCCAACAACGGTTTCTGGCACGGAACAAATACCCGACGGAGATTCTCTACCCCGTGGATCGGGAGCGCGCCAGCCAGTTGACGGGCGTACCGACGCAGACCGGGGGACTCTGGTTTCCCGGGAGCGGCTGGCTTGAGCCCTCAAAGCTGTGCACACAACTGATTCAGCATCCCGGCATCCAAACGGCGTTCAACGTCAATGTAACTAAACTGGACTTCTCCGCAGGGAAATGGCATCTCTCCTCATCCACCGGCACCGACATTGTCGCGGAGCGGGTTGTGGTGTGTGCGGGCCACCTGTCCCCGGACCTGCTTCCGTTTCCGGGCAGCTTTCGTTTCAAAAGCATCCGGGGTCAGGTCAGTCATCTGGAGGAAAGCAGCGTACAGGCCCCGAAGGCTGTCATCTGCGGCCCACGGTACCTGAATCCTGTCCATGAGGGGGTTGCCGTCACTGGCGCAACCTTTGATCTCAGGGACGATAATCCCGAACCCACACAGGCGAGCAACGAGCAGAACCTGTCAGAACTGCAGACCATGCTGCCGGACATCCTGACCCGCCAGCCCGGTGCCTCCGCTCCAACCGGGGCAACTCAGGGAAGGGTCGGATTCCGATGTACCACGCACGATTATCAGCCTGTCGCTGATCAGTTATGCGATGGTGAGGGCAACAGTGTGGCTGGGATGTACCTGTTTACCGGTCTGGGGAGCAAAGGTCTGAGCTATGCGCCATTGCTGGCCGAATACCTCGCAGACCGGCTTTCCGATCAACCCCAATGCCTCTCCGCGCAGCTCAAGCGCCGGCTGGAAAGCCGCCGCATTCACCGCGCCCAAGGGGGCGAATCAAGTTGACAGTTCATTGAAGAAATTCGGAAGCTGGCCGATAACACAGTAATACCTATCTTCATTGTGGGGAATCAAGCCATGTCAATCTTCGTCAGTGAACCCGGGCGCCCGGTGGGGACCCGATTACCGGAGGCGTTCAGGAGCCGCCGGGTGGGCGACGTCACTGAGCTGAAGGACAGCCCTCCTATCAGCCCGAGCCACAGCGAAGTAACGGATGCGGAGTTCCAACAGGCCGCCAATTCCGGCCGTCATCGAGCTCTGGAGGAATACGGCGCAGCCGCCGGTGAGCCGAAAGCGCAGAGAACCTACCTTCCGGTGTCCGCCATCTGCTCGCCCGCCCTGTACTCTTTGCCAGCGGCCTCAACCATATCAGATGCCCTGACCAGCATGGATGAACATGGCGTGCATCATCTGGTGATCACCGCTGAAGACAACATAGCGGGCCTGGTGGATTTGCGGTGGCTACTGGGCTGGCTGCACTCAAATCCGGCGGATGGATTGAACCAGAGTATGGTCTATGTGGAGTTACCGGCATTTCTGACGGCATCGCCCGAAACCGACGCTCACCAGCTGGCTCGGCTGATGCTTGCTCACCAGCTCAGCGCGGCGCTCGTCGTGGATGCCAGTGGCAAGCCCTGCGGGATTGTCACCAGCACCGATTACCTTCGACTCTACGCCAGTACCGGTCGCCACGAAGGCAGTGTCTAATTCAACTCGGACAGCAGCCGTCCTTCCGGACTGAATACCAGCAATAACTGATCGCCACCGCGCCTCGCCAAGGCAGCGATTTCGTCATCCCGGTAATTGCCCAGTGCCAGGATCTCCGAGTCTGCTTCCAGCAGTTGGTAATGCCACTCGTTACGGAACGGCGTGTCCTCAGCGCCATCTGACGCCTCAGTCAGTGAAACCCGTGCCAGGATGGCCTGGTCTCCGGTTACGGGCGTAACGCCTGCCTCGAACGCACCATTGGTGGCACCGCCCACAACAACGTCGCCGTCGAATAAGGAAATGGCCCCGAATCGCTCCTGAGACACGTCATCGTCATCGTTGACAGAAAACGCACGATTCAGCACCCCGCCAGACGAGTATGCAAACACGAACCCTGATCCACTGTTCAGGGCACTCCTGGCAAGCGTGTTAACCCCCTCCTCGTTCTCCTCCACCGAGTAATCCCCGGTTCCGGTTCCCACCAACCAGAGCAGGTTATTGTCGTAAAGACCGCCAGATACGGGCTCGTCGGCTTCTGTTCCAACCTGCTTTACGGCTATCGTACTTGCGGAACCGGAAGCGCTGTAGAAGAACGCATCGACACCACCAATGACCGATTCACCATTAACGGATCCAGCGGCGGAACCAAATAGCAGCGGGGCGATGGACACGGAGCTTCCACCGGCGACGGAGTCATCGGCGGAGGATCCGATCTGTCGCGTCCAGGCCAGCGCACCAACTTCGGTGTCGCCGTCAAGCTCGGTGTCAATTCGCTGAAGGAAACTGTCCACGGCTCCTGCCCGGTTCTGGTCAGGCCATGTGCCGTCGGTTTCACCGGCGACGGAGACATACCCGCTTTCGGCATTGATGCCAATTGAGCGAACGACATCATCGCCACTGGTGCCGGTTCTGATGGTCCAGTTGTTGACGTACGAGCCTCCGGCGGTGGCCGAATCAAACCAGTAGCGCGAAACCATCACGTCCAGCCCACCGTTGGCATCGGTACCCGTGGCATCCGTGCTATAGGCCACAGCGAATTCGAAACGATCCACTTTGGCTGCTCCTTCGGATACTTTTCGAACCACAGTACCGATCACGGGCTGGGGCGAATTATTCACCTCACCTACGTCCGACACGGCAATATCCTGCAACAGATTGCCCTTCTGGTCGAAGATTCTTACCCGTACCCGATCGTTGTCGGCGCTGTCGTACCCCGCGATGAAGATTCGGCCGGAATGGGCAATGTCGAAGTCCGTCGCGACAAAGCCGTCCGAGCCATTCAACACAAGCGCCGACGTCAGTTCGTTGAGACTGACCCTGAGTACGCTGCCATCCGCTGCTCGAGCATAATTTTCACGGCCTGCCTGATACGCCTCATCCAGGCCGAGGAGGATGAAACGGTCATTCAGCCCCGGATTGGAGTATGTGTCCGTCAAAACACGAATGCGAAAACGACGTTCATCTACGGCCTCCGGGAAGACCAGCTCATCGTTTTCAACCCAGACATTCTCTGACTGTTCCTGTTCAATCACGAACTCAGAACCCAGTCTGGCTGTCGCGTCCTCCGAATGTTTCAGGCGGGCGCGGAAGGTCCCGTCACGGTCACCGGAGAGGGTACCGACGTATTCGCGAACACCATTGATGTTAAGAGCGTCGCGGGTGCCGCCAGCTATTGTTTTCAGCGTCAGCACGGGTTCGTCATCATCGATTATCAGGTTTATTTCTGTGCCTTCGTTGTTCTCACCCAGGCCAGCAAGCCCGTTGCGAACTTCCGTAAGGGTCAGACGCGCCACTTCCGAGGGCTCAGGAAAGGTGTCATCGATCACTTCCAGCCGGATATAGCACTCTGTCACGCCAGGTTCCAATGTGACGAGCCCACCCAGACCGTCTTCCCGGTACGTCAGGTACTCAAGCCCCTCGAGTTTGGCCGCGCTATTGCTGCCCAGAGCGACAATATCCTGTCCAACATTGGCATCCCCGACGTTTGCCTCACTGTAATCACAACGCTGATGGGGGTCATCGAATCCAGAATCACAGCGGCTTGGGTCGTACTCGGAGCTCAGTTCAAAAGCGACACCAACGCGGGTTACCGACGGGCGTTTAAGAATGATCTTGGCCACCACGGGCCGGGTTGGGCGGGTTACCTCAGTGGTGCCGGTGACGTTTCCATCTTCATCGTACTGGTTGATGGTAAAGCGATGCTCGCCGGCAGGCTCCAGATCAGGCTGATCACAGCTTTCGCGGGCAGTCTCTGCGATTTCAGGGCTTTCGCCTTCGGTAAACGTCTCTACTTCCAGGGATAAGGGGTTGTACTTCACCTCAATATCAAAGGGCTGTACCCCCGACATCTGGCCATCCGTAGTGACCAGGTTGATGTCCTGCTCTTTGCCAAGATCCAGTTCGCCGCGATTACCACCGGTCAGTCCCGGGACCCCCCGCATGATGACGCCCTGACGGGCCTTGTTGCTGGTGTCTTCCAGAGCAAGCCAGGACGGTGCATTGGTCAGGGAGTAGTCGAGAATCGTCTCGCCGCCATAGGCGCCAAAATTGTAGTAGTACTCCACCCCGAGGTACGCGGTGGAGGGTGGAATGCCGAGAATCGTGGGCTGGTCAGCGGCTTTTTCGGTTTTACACGCGGCCAGCCCCAGGGCAAGCAGGATCAAACCGGTAAAGCGGATGGCGGAAACAATGCCTGAGATGAAATCGGCGCGCATGAAGAAATCCGTTCAAACGTTGTTGTTATGGCAGTGTCTGGGCTTTCATACAAAAGCCGGATTACACACCGTTACAGAACAACGCCATGGTAGCCAATTTGCGGTAACTGCGATCTGCGCGAGTTCTCAGATTCATCGGCCAACGGGGGTCCCCTTCCCGAGCGGCCCTTAAATAAACGTAAGCGGCCCCGTTCAGGAGCCGGTGCCGTGTTCCTTCAGAAGGGCCTGCAATCCCTGTTCATCCAGAACCGGAATCCCAAGCTGTTCGGCCTTTGCAAGCTTGGACCCCGCCGCCTCACCAGCAACGACGCAGGCGGTTTTTTTGGACACGCTGCCAGCCACCTTGGCACCGAGACGCTCCAGCTTTTCCCTGGCCTCGTCCCGGGTCATCTCTGACAGGGTTCCGGTCAGCACCCAGGTCTGCCCCTGGAGCGGTTTTTCCCCTTCCGTTATTGCTTCCTGCTGCCATTCCACCCCCGCGTCCTTCAGCGCGGCCAGCGTTTCCTGGTTATGAGGCTGATCGAAGAAGCTGCGAATGTGGCCAGCGACAATGGGCCCGACATCAGCCACTTGCTGCAGTGCACCTTCGTCCGCGTCGGCGATGGCCTCGAGACTGCCAAAATGGGAAGCCAGGGATTTTGCCGTCGCCTCACCGACCTCCCTTATGCCGAGCGCATAGAGAAAACGCCAGAGTACTGGCTTGCGGGCTCCATCAATGGCAGCAATCAGGTTACTCGCGGACTTGTCACCCATCCGCTCCAGACCAATCAGATCCTGCTTTTTTAATCGATACAGGTCCGCGACCGTCTCCACCAGCTCGTGACCCACCAGAATATCGATCCACTTGTCGCCGAGACCTTCGATGTCCAGCGCTTTCCTCGACGCATAATGCCGAATGGCCTCCTTTCGCTGCGCCGGGCAGTAGAGGCCGCCGGAGCACCGGGCGACCGCTTCACCGTCTATCTGGATCACATCGGAATGACAGACCGGACAATGTTTCGGTAACTCGACTTCGCGGGCATCTGCCGGTCTTTTCTCCACGACCACCTTGACCACCTGGGGGATGACATCCCCGGCACGACGGATGAACACGGTATCGCCGATTCGGGCATCCAGTCGGCGGATTTCATCCATATTGTGGAGCGTGGCGTTGCTCACGGTGACCCCACCCACGAAAACCGGCTTCAGGCGTGCCACCGGCGTGACCGCCCCGGTGCGACCGACCTGAAACTCCACATCCTCGATCACCGTCAGCTCTTCCTGGGCTGGAAACTTGTGGGCGATCGCCCAGCGGGGCGCCCGGGACACGAATCCCAGCCGATTCTGCTGCTCCAGACTGTTGACCTTGAAGACAATGCCGTCGATTTCGTAAGGCAGAGAGTCCCGCTTATCCATCAACTCCCGGTAGGCGGCCAGGCACTGCTCGACGCCAGTGGCCATGCGCATTTCCGGGTTGATGCGAAACCCCCAGTTCTTCACTTGTTGAAGGCCCGCCCAGTGATTGTCCGGAAGCAGTGTCTCATCGGTCACGGCCACACTGTAGGCACACATTTCCAGTGGACGCTTGGCCGTGATCGTGGATTTCTTCTGGCGCAGACTACCGGCAGCGGCATTTCGAGGATTCACAAAGGTTTTCTCGCCCCGTTCAGCCAGCCGCTTATTCAGCTGTTCAAAACCGGCCTTGGGCATGTAGACCTCACCGCGCACCTCCACCAGCTCGGGAATATCCTCCCCCCTGAGCTTGAGCGGTACGGAAGGAATGGTCCGGATATTCGAGGTAATGTCCTCCCCTGCATAGCCGTCACCGCGAGTAGCTGCCGTGCGCAGAGCGCCGTGCTCGTAATGCAGACTGACCGCCAGCCCGTCCAGTTTCGGTTCACAGACATAATCGACATCTTCGTCCGTAGACAGGCGTTCTCGAACTCGCCTGTCGAAGTCCCGCAACTCCTCTTCACTGAACGCGTTATCGAGGGACAGCATCGGAATGCGGTGAACCACCTCGTCGAAACTGGTTTCGGCACTGCTTCCGACCCGCCGGGTTGGCGAGTCGTCCGAGGCCAGTTCCGGGTAATCGGCTTCCAGGCTCTGAAGTTCCCGAAACAGCCGGTCGTATTCTGCGTCCGGTATTCGAGGATCATCCAGCACGTAATACTGGTAGTTGTGATCCTCAATCAAAGACCGGAGTTCTTCGACACGCTGAACAATCTCGGGCGTGGCTTTGCTCATGGGGTTGCGCTCTCACCTGTCAAAAAAATGCCCGGAACAATCCGGGCACCGTTCTTCAATACTTCGATCTGGCGTCAGACCCGTTGCGACCGCTGCTTGCGGTCAAATTCCCGGATGCGTTGACGGCAATGTTCAATCGTTTGCGGGGTCATCACACTGCGACGCTCATCTTTGAGTTCCCCACCAAGGTTTCTGACCACGCATTGGGCGGTCTCCAGCATGAACTCAAAGGCCTGCAACCCGTTCGTCGGGCCCGGCAGACTCATGAAAAAGCTGATGCCCGGGGTGGTTAAACGGGGCATGTCGGCCGGTTTGAATGTTCCCGGCTCAACCGCGTTGGCAACACTGAACTGGACAGGACTGGTGGTATCAGCCGCTTCATGCCGATGGTAGATGTCCATATCGCCATACTCGAGGCCACAGGCTTCAAAAAGCTTTTTCAGGGCGACACCGCTGAAATCCTCACCACTGCGGGCAAGCACATTGATCACCACCACTTCCCGGGCTTCCGGACGGTTGGCGCCGGCAAGCGGCTGCCCGGTCTTTCGGTCGACCGGATCCCGACGAGCGGTATCTTCCTCAACCTCTGTGGTGATGGTAGGCGGCACGGGTGCCTCGACCGGCTCGTCATGAACCTCGGGGACCGCAGCGGGTGCCGGATTCTTATGACGTGAAACGGTTCGAGGTTCTCCAACAATGCCGTCATCGGCATCCAGATCGGTTTCGGACGCGGTCCAGCCAGAGTCCGGCTCCGGATCCGGATACGAGTCATCGTGGGCGGAAAAGCCTGATTCCCAGGAAGGCTCCTCGGGCTGTGGTTCTTGCTCGACTGGTGTTTCCGGCTGCTTTGGAGCGCTGTTCGTTGCGGTGACCGGGCGTGTCGGCTTGGGTTTGGGAGTGCCGAAACGGTCTGACCTCTCACGCTTCACATAGCCACGCTCTTCCAGGGTGTCACGGGAGATGGTCCTGGCTCCGCCGTTGGGCAGCTCCGGGTTGTAATGGTCGTCTAGCGGCGAATCCTCAAGCTTATCCGCCCCCATTCCGGAAGAGATAGCCATCGATTCCTTGCGGGCACGACGCACACGGCGAATGCCGTCAATGACAATCCCAATGATAACGAGGGTACCGATGGCGATTAACCATTCCCTAAGTGACATAGTCCTGCTGTCCTGTTTGCGGATCGGGTAACACTGTTACTCTAAGAAAAGCCCGTAATGAATACAACGCGCAGCCGGGCCAGATGGCGTTATTGTCATCCTTGCTGCTTTTATGTCCAACACCGGCACTCAGGCTTCCGCCAGCGCTGCCGCCTCTTCCACATCCACCGACACCAGACGGGAACAACCCGGCTCGTGCATGGTCACCCCCATAAGCTGATCGGCCATTTCCATAGCAATCTTGTTGTGGGTGATGTAGATGAATTGAACCTGTTTCGACATTTCCTTGACCATGTTGGCGTAGCGCCCAACGTTGGCGTCATCCAGCGGAGCATCCACCTCGTCCAACATACAGAACGGTGCCGGATTCAACTGGAAGATTGAAAAGACCAGCGCAATGGCGGTCAACGCCTTCTCTCCACCGGAAAGCAGGTGGATTGTACTGTTCTTCTTACCAGGGGGGCGGGCCATGATGGCAACGCCCGTTTCCAGCAGGTCCTCCCCGGTCAGCTCCAGGTAGGCGTTACCCCCTCCAAATACTTTCGGGAAAAGGGCCTGTAGCCCCCCGTTAACCTGGTCGAAGGTTTCCTTGAAACGCTGACGGGTCTCCCGGTCGATCTTGCGGATCGCATTGTCCAGGGTCTCCAGCGCCTCCATAAGGTCGTCATTCTGGCTGTCCAGGTAGGTCTTCCGCTCACTTTGAACCTGGTACTCCTCGATCGCGGCAAGGTTGATTGCGCCGAGCCTTTGAATCCGGTTACCAATTTTCTCCAGTTCGTCGGCCCAGTCCTTCTCATTGGCGCCCTCTGGCAAATGCTCCAGGACTTCCTGAAGCTTCACATCCAGCTCCTGAAGCTGCTCAATGTGGTTGCCGGAGCGGATCTCCAGCGCCTGCGACTCCATTTTGAGTTTCTCAAGCTTCGAGCGCACGTCCTGAATCTGATGATCAATCCGGCTGCGACCCTGTTCCTTGTCCCGGACCTCCCGGTCGATCTCTTCGAGCCCGTCACGGGCCGCGCCCAGCTTTTCCTCTTCGGCCAGACGCCGGTCCAGCAAGCCTTCCAGTTGCATCTGGAGGTCCTCAATCGGTTCCTCCGCGCTTTCCCGGGACTCCCGCAGTATCTCCAGGCGTTCCTCAATCCGTTCTTTCTGCAACTGCATGCGCTCAATCGTCTGCTTGAGCCCGTCCCGTTGACTGTTCAGGGACTGCAATTGCAGCTGTAGCTGATGGGCGTGATCCCGGTCGTGCCGGGCGTCGTGCCGGAGCCGATCCAGGTTTTCCCGCAAACCATCACGCTGTTCCAAGAGGCGCTCTTTCTCTTCGTCGCTGTCTTCGGTGGAGGCCAGCGCCTGCTGCCACTCTTCCCGGGCTTCCCGCAAACTCTCCTCCTGGCTCTCCAGGTTGAGGGAAACGTCCGAAAGGTCTTCCCGGATTCTCTGCAGGCGCGCATCGATCTGCTCCGCCCGCGCCCGGAGCCCGCTGATTTTCGATGACAACCCGCTCAGTTCCCGATCGGCATCACTGAGTTTCGCTTGGGCTTCATCCCGTGCCGACTCAGCCCTTTCAACCCGTTCCTGAAGGCCGTCCAGCCGGTCACTGGCCTGCGCCAGCGATGCCTCGGCCTGGGCCAGCTGGGCCTCCAGCTCACTGACTTTCTTCTGGCGTTCAATGACACCCACCTGGCCCGCATCGGAATCCGGCATCAGAACCCAGTCACGAGATACCCACACGCCGTCGGGCGTTATAACGCTCTCGCGCTCCGCCAGGCCAGACCGCATACCAAGGGCATCGGACAACGTTTCGACGGTCCGGATGCCCGCCATTAACGCAGACACAGCCGGAACGCCCGACACCTTGTCAGCCAGGCCGTCAGGCTCAGAAGCACTCGCCTCGGCCGAACCGGCGCTGACCAGCGCCAAACCTTTCGGCGCCGAACTCATGGCCGCCGCCAGGTGATCGATTCCCGGCAACGAGAGACCGTGGGTGAACCGGCCAATTACCTGCTCGACGGCGAACTCCCAACCGTTATCAATTCGTAGCTGGCTGGCGACCCGTGGCGCATCCGTCAACCCATGCTCAGACAGCCAACCCTGCAGCGCGTCGTCCTGCCCTCCGAGCTGCTCATCAAGCAGGGCCTGCTGCGATTCCAGAGCCGCCCTCAGGCTCTGAACTCTCTGGCGCTCCTCACCTGCGGCCTGTTCCGCCTCGCGCTGGTCCTGCCTCGCTTCGTACAGGTCTTCCTGGATGCTCGCAATTCGCTCGGAAGCTTCCTCTCTCTGCAGCTCCAGCGTTTCCTTTTGTTCCTGCAACTCCTCGAGTTCAGCCCGGTCCATCTGACCATCCAGTAGGGCCTGCTCATCCTCCAGCTTCCGATAACGGCCTCGAAGCTGCTCAATGGCCTCTTCCAGCGACCGAATCCGGGACTGGGAGAGCTCAGCCTGCCGCCGCGCATCCGACGAGCGGCTACTGAAGTCTTCCCACTTCTGCTGCCATTCACTCATGGCGTCTTCCGCCATCTGCAGTTTCTCACCCGACTCCTCAGACCGAAGCGCCAGCGCTTCCTGCTCCGGCTCCATCATGTCGAGCTCTTCCTGGATTCCAGTAAGCTTGTCTTCGTCCTGCTCCAGTTCCCGGGCAAGTTCCCGCTGGTTGGCCATGGCCTGGTCGAGTTCGGCCGCCGTCTGACGACTGCGCTCGCGCTGGTGCTCCAGGCTTTGCTCGATCCGGGCAATGTCCGCACCCGCTTCGTAATAGCGGGCCTGGGCCTTGTTGAAATGCTCGGTCCGGTCTAGATGGTTCTCTCGCAGGGATTCCAGCGAGGTTTCCAGATTCACCCGTTCGGTCAGCAGCTTTTCCAACTCCAGTTCCGTGTCGCGGATTTTTGCCCGCCACGTCTGAAGATCGTTATCCAGTGACTGCCAGCGCAGCACCGTCAGCTCGGCTTTCTTCTGACGTTCTTCGTGCTTGTAGGCCTTGTATTTCTCCGCAGCGGCCGCCTGACGTTCAAGGTGTTGAAGCTGACGTCCCAGTTCGTCCCGCAGGTCGGTCAGACGTTCCAGATTTTCCTGGGTACGACGGATCCGGTTCTCGGTCTCCCGGCGACGCTCCTTGTACTTTGAAATACCCGCAGCTTCTTCAATGTAGATGCGAAGTTCCTCAGGCTTTGCCTCGATCAGCCTGGAGATCATGCCCTGCTCAATGATGGCGTAGCTGCGAGGTCCGAGACCGGTTCCAAGGAAAAGATCCGTGATATCCCGGCGACGGCACTTGGAACCGTTGAGGAAATACTCCGACTGCCCTTCCCGGGAAACCCTCCGACGCACCGAGATTTCGTTGAAACGGACAAATTCTCCCGGCGCCGACCCGTCGCTGTTGTCGAAGACCAGTTCAATCGACGCCTGGCCAACCGGCTTTCGGGCACTGGACCCGTTGAAAATGACGTCGGTCATGGACTCGCCCCGCAGGTATTTGGCGGAACTCTCGCCCATCACCCAGCGAACGGCATCGATAATATTGGATTTGCCACAACCGTTGGGGCCAACGACTGCGGTCATGTTGGATGGGAACGGCACCGTTGTTGGATCAACGAAGGACTTGAAACCGGACAGCTTGATGGACTTCAGGCGCATATCAGGCGTTTGCCTCCTCCCTGAGAATGGTCAGAACCTGTTGGCGCTGATGTTCCCCAAACGCCTGGATCACCGCTTGCAACCGAGTGGCATCGTCGCTGACCGCCGCCTCGGCAAGCTGCCTGAAGAACGTTGCGGTTTCTTCGATTTCATCGCGAAAATTCTCCAGCGCGACGAAGTAAGTTCGACTGATTGCCGGTCGGAAGTTTTCCAGTGTCTCTTCCAGAAACGGGTTTTCAACGAGTCCGTAGGCGTAACGCATCACCCCGAAACCGGCATCTATGACCTTCTCTGCGGCGTCGGCGCCAGTGGAATTGAGAGCATCGATAACCGCCTGGAGTTCTTTGACCTGCCCCATAACGCCGCCAAGCTCGGCGCCTGTCCAACGCTCGAGAACCTTTCTTCCCAGCATGCACAGCAGGTCAATGTAGATGTCATAGAGGCTATTGACACTGTCCGGCGTCAGCTTGGATACCACCGCCCCCCGCCGGGGGAAAATCTCGATCAGGTGGCGCCGTTCGAGAATGAGCAGGGCTTCACGCACAGACCCGCGGCTGACATTGAGCTCACCGGCCACCTTGAGTTCCTGGATTCGTTCACCTGGCGACAGATCCCGGGTGATGATCCGCTGGCCAAGGTGCTGGGCGATTTGTTCGGACAGACTTTCCGGGGCCTGAAACCTCATAGATCGGGTCGCTCACTTCTTCAGACGGCGTAGGTACAAGCGCAAGAGTTTACCACAGGCAATCGCCAGCCCAATCCCTTTCCTGACATTTGGCTGCAGCCTTCAATCCCGAGCGGCAAAGGTATGCCGGTAATTTGACAGAGCCGCCCGGCCCCGGGCCTTTCTTGCTTACAACCTTCGCAGCTTATGCCCCTGACTTATTGGTTTTTAAACAATTTTTCTCATGGGCACAGTTAGTGCTTAATCACTACCTCAATGGTCCGGCAACGCCGAAAACCCAACGACAGAGTAGATTTAGTGAAACACATCCCCTCCCTCGAACGACCAGTCTCACAGCCCAGGAAACTTGCCGCACTGCGGCAGGCTCGGCAAGACTGGAACAATCCGTCGGATGTTCTCACCAGACTTACCCGTCGCCTGTCCACGACACTCTCCCTTGAAACCCAGCTCGGCATCCTGGCTGAGGAACTGGGCGATATCGTGCCTTTCGATTCACTCCACTACCGCCATCGGATTGCCCGCGAGGACTTTGTCTTCGCCACGGGTCTGGGCGGGCAACATCGCTGCGAATATCGACTGAACCTTGAGGGCGTCGCGTACGGCGTGCTCACCCTCTATCGGCGCAGGAAGTTTTCCGACGAAGAACTCGAAGGCGTCGAAACCATTCTGGGCACAGCCATCTGCCCGCTCCGCAATGCCTGCCAGTACCTGACCATCGAAAAAGCCTCACTCACCGACGCTCTGACGGGAATCCCCAACAAACGGGCACTGGATGAAGCCCTGCTGCGCGCAAGCCAGCTTTCTGACCGACACGATGAGGAATACTCGCTGATCCTCTGCGATCTGGATCACTTCAAGTCCGTCAACGACAACCATGGCCACGTGGTTGGCGACCATTTGCTGCAGTTGGCGGCGGAATGCCTTGAGCGCTCCCTTCGGACGTCTGACAGCGTTTACCGCTTTGGCGGGGAAGAGTTTGCAATCCTGCTTCCCCACACGGGCGAAGCGGGTGCGAAAGATGTCGCAGAGCGGATTCGCGAAGCAATCACCGGGATCGTTGTTGATTGCGGCGATGAGACGCTCTCTGTCACCACAAGCTGCGGGGTGGCCATGCACCTGGGAGGAGAATCGCCCGGACAATGGCTTGCCCGGGCGGATGACGCACTGTATCAGGCCAAGCGCCAGGGCCGGAACTGTACGCGGGTGTTCGCGTCCATTCGTTAGGCGTTACTTCCCCGGGCTCCTGCGCCTACCCGTTGAAGGCTTTCCCGACGATTTCGGCGGGCGGGAATCGCTGACCTGCCACCGGCTGCCACTCCGCTTCTGGCTCCGACCCGGGCTTTTCCGGCGCTGCCGGTCCTGAGCGGCCTTTTCGCTGGGCGTTTTCTGGGGAATCTCAACCGGGGTCAGATCCACGGTACGGCTTAGGGTATCAACCGCTTTCTGGTCCAGCTCTTCCCATTTTCCCAGGGTCAGCCGGCTTGGCAGGAAAATCGGGCCGTAACGCACCCGCTTCAGGCGACTCACTCTCACCCCCTGGGATTCCCAGAGGCGGCGAACCTCCCGGTTGCGCCCTTCAAGAAGGGTCACATGAAACCAACGGTTTATACCGCTGCCACCGGCCGGACTGATATCCGTGAATTTTGCCATGCCGTCTTCCAGCAGGACACCCTGCATCAGACGCTCAATCATGGCGTCATCCACTTCGCCAAAGATCCGGACGGCGTATTCCCGATCAATCTGCCGCGAGGGGTGCATCAGTCGGTTGGCCAACTCTCCATCGGTCGTGAACAGAACCAGTCCGGTGGTGTTGATATCCAGGCGGCCGATAGAAATCCAACGGTGATCCTTGAGCCGAGGCAGCCGATCAAAAACCGTTGGCCGACCCTCGGGATCCTTTCGGGTCGTCACTTCGCCCTCAGGCTTGTTGTAAATCAGTACCCGACGAACAACTTCGGCAGCTCCCGCGACGTCCAGACGTTTTCCATCCAGTTCAAACCGGTCTGCAACCGTCGCCTTCTGGCCCGGGGAAACCGCATGGCCATTAACCGTGAGCCGCCCCGCTTCCATCCAGCCTTCAATCTCACGCCGGGAACCGGCTCCCGCTCGGGCGAGGAGCTTCTGAATGCGCTCCGGACCACCGTCGCTGGTCTGTTCTGCGGCCGGTTTGGCCGACTTTCTCGGGCGTTCTGAACCCATTAAAAAATCCTTAGTAACTGCCTGAAACCTTGATGGTTTCAGTGAAGTGTCTGCTCATCCGAGTCGCCGGAAGCCGGGGACTCGAATTCAATTTCAGCCTGCATATTCTTTTCGATCTCACGGCCAATTTCTTCCAGATCCCGCACTTCGGACAGCGGCGGCAACTGGTCGAGGCCTGTGAGGTTGAAGTAATCCAGGAACTGTTTGGTGGTCGCGTACATGGCCGGCCGACCCGGCACATCCCGATGCCCCACAACGCGCACCCACTCTCGCTCAAGAAGTGTCCGGATGATATTGCTGCTTACCGTGACACCCCGAATGTCCTCGATCTCGCCGCGCGTGATGGGTTGCCGGTACGCAATCAGCGCCAGGGTCTCCAGCAGGGCGCGGGAGTAGCGCTGCGGTTTTTCCTCGAACAGCCGGCCAACCCAGGGGGCGTATTCCTCCCTGACCTGGAGGCGATAGCCACTGGCCACTTTTTTCAGCTCGAAGCCTCTGCCCTCGCAGGCGGACTCCAGCAGCATCATCACATGTTCCATCACCTGCCGGGCCGGGCGCTCGTCCTCGGCAAACAGTTCGCGCAGCTGTTCGAGGGACAGCGGCTTCCCGGCAGTCAGCAGGGCCGCTTCGGTGATGGCCTGAATACGTAAAAGATGCTCTTCATTCATAACGGTTACCCGCTTCCCCCACTGCTGTCGTTACCGGCCGGATACCACAATCAACTGACCGCCCTGGCCCGAACATGAATCGGTCCCAGAACTTCCGCCTGCACCACCTCGATCAACTGCTCCTTGACCAACTCCAGGGTTGCCAGGAAGGTCACCACCACGCCCAGCTTGCCCTCTTCCGGCGTGAACAGACTTTCGAACGATACGAAATGATCGTCCTGAAGCACTGACAGGATGGCCGACATCCGCTCACGGGTCGACAGTCTCTCCCGCTCCACGTGGTGGCTCGTGAACAGGTCCGCGCGCTGCAGGACCCCCTGCAGCGCCAGCAGCATTTCCCGGAGATCCACATCCGGGTGTGGCTGACTGGAGGGCAGCTTGGGCAACGCCACGGAGGCCACAAAATTGTCCCGCTCCAGACGGGGAATCTCGTCGATATCTTCGGCAGCTTTCTTGAACCGTTCGTACTGCTGCAACCGGCGAATCAATTCAGCCCGCGGATCAACTTCTTCCTCGTCGTCACTCTCCTGGCGCGGCAACAGCATGCGCGACTTGATCTCCGCCAGGGTCGCCGCCATCACCAGGTATTCCGCAGCGAGTTCAAAGCGCATGGCCTCTACCGCCCCGATGTAGTCCATGTACTGCCGGGTAATTTCGCTGACATCAATATCCAGAATGTTCATATTCTGGCGGCGGATGAGGTAAAGCAGGAGATCCAGGGGCCCCTCGAAGGCTTCGAGGAACACCGCCAGCGCATCCGGCGGGATGTAAAGATCCTTCGGCAGATCAACAACCGGTTTCCCCGAAACACGGGCCAGTGCCGCCGAGTCTGCGGCTCCGTCCTCCTTACCTGGCACCACCGTGCCGGTTGACTCATCCGTCATGCGCTTCTCCTCGGAAACCGGTCGGGCTTCACACTCAAGTCCCTACTGGCGTCAGACTAGCGGTAATGCAGCCCCATCGCTGCGCGCACTTCCTCCAGGGTATCCCGGGCGGCGTCACGCGCATGCTCACGGCCTTCCTGCAGGATCGAGTGGACCAGATCGGGATTGCCCTCATATTCACGGGCACGCTCATGCAAGGGTCGCTGTTCCTCGACGATGGCGTCAATCAGGGGCTTCTTACAGTCGAGGCAGCCGATCCCGGCACTCCGACACCCGTGCTGCACCCAGTCCTGCGTCTCGGCGTCGGAGTAGATCTTGTGCATGTCCCAGACCGGACACTTGTCAGGATCACCGGGATCGGTCCGGCGCACCCGCTGGGGATCCGTCTGCATGGTCCGGATCTTCTGGGCAACGCTGTCCGGTTCCTCACGCAGGCCGATGTAGTTGTTGTAAGACTTGGACATTTTCTGGCCATCGAGGCCCGGCATCTTGGACTCGGGCGTGAGCAGCGGCTGGGGTTCCGGCAGAATCACCTTACCGCCACCCTCAATGTAGCCATACAGGCGCTCGCGGTCGCCCAGGGAGATGTTCTGCTGCTCTTTCAGCAGTGCCCGGGCCGTCTCGAGGGCCTCGAGATCGCCCTCTTCCTGGTACCGTTTCTTGAGGGTCCGATAGAGCTTCGCATTTTTCTTGCCCATCTTTACGATGGCGCCTTCGGCCTGCTCTTCAAAGCCCGGCTCCCGACCGTAGATGTGGTTGAACCGACGGGCTATTTCCCGGGTAATCTCCACGTGAGAGACCTGATCGGCGCCCACCGGGACCTTGCCGGCACGATAGACCAGGATATCGGCGCTTTGCAGCAACGGATAACCCAGAAAACCGTAGGTCGCGAGGTCCTTTTCGCGCAGCTTTTCCTGCTGGTCCTTGAAGGTCGGGACCCGCTCCAGCCAACCGAGCGGCGTAATCATCGACAACAACAGATGGAGTTCCGCATGTTCGGGCACCTGGGACTGGATAAACATGGTCGACGAGCCAGGATTGACGCCGGCCGCAAGCCAGTCAATCACCATGTCCCAGACGCTTTGCTCAATCCCGGCAGGGTTGTCGTATTCGGTTGTCAGTGCGTGCCAGTCGGCCACAAAGAAAAAGCACTCAAATTCGTGCTGGAGTTTCACCCAGTTTTTCAGCACACCATGGTAATGACCAAGGTGAAGCTTGCCGGTCGGACGCATGCCGGACAGAACCCTTTGCTGGGAATCTACAGAACTCAAAGCACGAACTCCTTATTTTGAATGGGAACCGCCATCATAGTTCAGGCGACCCGGCATTATAAATAAAAAACCCCCGCTCTGCAGGGCAGAAACGGGGGTTTCCTGAAAGAAGACCGACTTACCAGCCAGTTGCTTCCTTCAGCGCCTTGCCGATTTCGGCCAGGCTACGCACGGTTTTCACACCGGCATCGTTCAGGGCGGCAAACTTCTCGTCGGCCGTACCCTTACCACCAGAGATGATGGCGCCAGCGTGACCCATACGCTTGCCAGGAGGCGCAGTGACACCGGCGATGTAGGAAACCACCGGCTTAGTCACGTTCTCCTTGATGAACGCGGCCGCTTCCTCTTCCGCGGTACCGCCGATCTCACCGATCATGACAATCGCCTCGGTCTGCGGATCATCCTGCAGCATCTGGAGGATATCGATGAAGTTGGAGCCCGGGATCGGGTCGCCACCGATACCGATGCAGGTGGACTGACCATAACCGAAGTCTGTGGTCTGCTTGACCGCCTCGTAAGTCAGGGTACCAGAGCGGGACACGATGCCCACTTTGCCCGGCTTGTGAATGTGACCAGGCATGATGCCGATCTTGCACTCACCCGGCGTGATGACACCCGGACAGTTCGGACCGATCATACGGACGCCTTTACGATCCACGTACTCTTTGGCGTACAGCATGTCGATGGTCGGGATGCCCTCGGTGATGCAGACGATCAGCTGGATGCCAGCGTCAGCCGCTTCGATGATCGCATCCTTACAGAACGGAGCCGGTACGTAGATAACGGTTGCCTCGGCACCCGTTTTTTCCACCGCTTCACGAACGGTATTGAACACCGGCAGGCCAAGGTGCTCGGTGCCGCCCTTGCCCGGGCTAACGCCACCCACCATCTTGGTGCCATACTCGATGGCCTGCTCGGAGTGGAAGGTTCCCTGTGCGCCGGTAAAGCCCTGGCAGATAACCTTGGTGTCTTTGTTGATCAGGATGCTCATTATTTACCCCCTGCGGCTTTAACGACTTGCTCTGCGGCGTTAGCCAGACTGGTAGCCGCGATGATGTTCAGGCCACTTTCCTGGAGTACTTGCGTGCCCTTCTCGGCGTTGTTGCCTTCAAGGCGCACAACCACAGGGACTTTGACACCCACTTCCTTGACGGCACCGATGATGCCCTCTGCAATCATGTCGCAGCGAACGATACCGCCGAAGATGTTAACCAGAACGGCCTTGACGTTGTCGTCAGACAGGATGATCTTGAACGCTTCGGATACGCGCTCTTTGGTCGCGCCGCCACCAACGTCCAGGAAGTTGGCGGGCTGGCCGCCGGACAGCTTGATGATGTCCATGGTGCCCATGGCAAGGCCGGCACCGTTAACCATGCAACCGATGTTGCCTTCCAGTGCCACGTAGTTGAGTTCCCACTTGGCAGCTTCGGCTTCCCGGGAATCTTCCTGGGACGGATCGTGCATTTCATGGATTTTCTTCTGGCGATACAGCGCATTGCCGTCCACACCAATCTTGGCGTCCAGGCAGTGCAGATCGCCGGCCGGTGTGATAACCAGTGGGTTGATCTCCAGCAGCGCCAGATCGCGCTCTTCGAACAGTTTCGCCAGACCCAGGAAGATCTTGGTGAACTGACCAATCTGCTTGCCTTCAAGACCAAGCTTGAACGCCAACTCACGGCCCTGGTACGGCTGTGCGCCAACCAGCGGATCGATTTCGGCCTTGAGGATCTTTTCCGGGGTTTCTTCAGCAACCTGCTCGATCTCGACGCCACCTTCGGTGGACGCCATGAATACGATGCGACGGGTACCACGATCGACAACGGCGCCCAGATACAGCTCCTGGTCGATGTCAGTGAGGGATTCAACCAGAATCTTGCTGACCGGCTGGCCGTGCTCGTCCGTCTGGTAGGTCACCAGATTATTGCCCAGCCACTTCTCGGCAAACTCACGAATCTCATCTTTGCTCTTGACCAGCTTTACACCGCCAGCCTTGCCACGGCCACCCGCGTGAACCTGTGCCTTGACTACCCATGCGTCACCGCCGATTTCGGTAGCAGCCGCTACGGCCTCTTGAGGAGTATCACAGGCAATGCCCTCGGATACCGGCAGGCCATACTCAGCGAAAAGCTGTTTGCCCTGATATTCATGCAAATTCATAGTTAATGTCCCGCTTATTGATGGAGGATAACCACGTACGGAAATGAACCCGCGCAACACCCTGTCGGGCGCTGCTCTTGCGAATTCGGTTTGGCGGGCCGGGGATCACCTCAACCCACCCTGAGCGCAACCGGAAGCCAGCCGTTTTATGGCAGTGGGGCGCCGTCATTGGCGCCCCTGCTTCCTGGCTTGCGTTACTTCTTTTTGCGGCGGTTGGCGATGTGAATCGCACCACCGCCGACGGCCAAGGCCGCTTCGTGCACAGACTCCGACAGAGTCGGGTGCGCAAAGCAGGTCAGGGCCAGATCTTCAGCGCTGGAGCCAAACTCCATGGCAATCACACCCTGGGCGACAATTTCTGACGCCTGAGGACCGACCACATGGAAACCGAGAATACGGTCTGTTTTCGCGTCAGCGATGATCTTGACCAGTCCAGAGGCGGCGTTTGCAGCCATGGCACGGCCGTTCGCAGCAAACGGGAAGGTACCGACGTTGTAGTCTTCACCTTCCGCCTTGAGCTGTTCTTCAGTCATACCGACCCAGGCTACTTCCGGAGCCGTGTAGATGACGTTCGGAATGCAATCGTAATTCACCTGAGGTTTATGGCCGGCAATACGCTCTGCAACCATCACGCCCTCTTCAGAGGCCTTGTGCGCGAGCATCGGTCCACGAACCACGTCTCCGATTGCCCAGACGCCTGGCGCTTCAGTTTTGCAGTTGTCATCAACGAAGATGAAACCGCGCTCGTCCATCTGTACACCCGCATCCTCGGACAGCAGGTTGTCGGTGTAAGGACGACGGCCAACGGCGACGATCAGCTTGTCGAACTTGGCTTCGTGCTTGCCTTTGGAATCTTCGTAAGTCACGTTGACGAGCTTGCGCTTGACCTCAGCACCGGTCATTCGCGCACCCATTACGATGTCCAGGCCCTGCTTTTTGAACTGTTTCAGCGCGTCCTTGGCAACCTGCTGATCAACAGCCGGCAGGAACGTGTCCTGGGCTTCCAGAACGGTTACTTCAGAGCCCAGTCGAGCCCATACGCTACCCAGTTCCAGGCCGATAACACCCGCCCCGATTACGCCAAGGCGCTTGGGAACTTCGGTGAATTCCAGGGCACCCTCGGAGTCAACGATGTACTCGCCATCAAAAGGCGCAGGCGGAATCTGGATCGGCTTGGAGCCGGACGCCAGGATGACGTTCTCAGCCTCGTAGGTCGTGACCTTGCCGTCCTTGTCGGTGACCTCAACCTTGCGGTTGGCCAGCAATTTGCCGTGGCCATGAATGGAGGTAACACCATTGGACTTGAACAGGCCGGCGATACCGCCGGTGAGCTGCTTAACGATGCCGCCCTTGCGCTCCATCATCTTCGCGATGTCCATCTTGACGTCTTTCGCGATGATGCCCTGCATCTCATAGTCGTGGGTGGTTTCCTCGAACTTGTGAGAAATCTCCAGCAACGCCTTCGACGGAATACAACCCACGTTCAGACAGGTGCCACCAAGCACCTGGCTTTTGCCATCGGTTGATGTCCATGATTCAACACAGGCGGTCTTGAGGCCCAGTTGAGCGGCTTTGATCGCGGCAACATACCCACCGGGGCCCGCGCCAATGACAATTACGTCGTACTTATCAGACATATTCGATCCTGTTTTCTGATTCGTTAAGTGTCAGCTCAGACGTCCAGCAGAATACGCGCCGGGTCCTCAAGCATTTCCTTGATAGCCACAAGGAACTGCACCGCTTCCTTACCGTCGATCATCCGGTGGTCATAGGACAGCGCCAGATACATCATCGGCAGAATTTCCACCTTGCCATTGACCGCCATCGGGCGCTCCTGGATCTTGTGCATACCCAGAATCGCCGTCTGCGGCGGATTCAGGATCGGCGTTGAAATCAAGGAGCCAAAAATACCACCGTTGGTGATCGTGAAGGTCCCGCCGGTCATCTCCTCGATGCCCAGCTTGCCCTCTTTCGCCTTGGTGCCGTACTCAACAATCTTCTTCTCGATATCTGCGAGTCCCATGGCGTCGGAGTCGCGGAGAACCGGCACAACCAGTCCGCGGTCCGTCGATACTGCAACACCGATGTCCTGGTACCCGTGATAGACCATGTCGTTGCCGTCGATGGACGCGTTAACGGCCGGGAAACGCTTCAGAGCTTCAGTCGCTGCCTTGGTAAAGAACGACATAAAGCCGAGCTTGATGCCATGGCGTTTTTCGAAGCTTTCCTTGTACTGCTTGCGCAGCTCCATAATGGGCGCCATGTTCACCTCGTTAAAGGTGGTCAGCATGGCGGCGCTCTGCTGGGCATTCACCAGACGCTTGGCGATGCTGGCACGCAGACGCGTCATCGGGACGCGCTTCTCGGGACGCTCACCTGCAGCCACGTTTACTTCCGGCATTTGCGCAGCCGGTTGTGGCGCGGCAGCACCGCCCGAGGATTTGTTCTCAACGTGGTTCTGCACGTCTTCCTTGGTGACCCGACCATCTTTCCCAGTACCCTTGATGGCATTGGGATCGATGTTGTTTTCCTCGGCAAGCTTGCGTGCTGCCGGGCTCAGAATCGCATCACCAGAGGCCGCGGCTTCCGCCTTCGGGGCTTCGGCGGCTGGTGCTTCTTCCTTTTTGCTCTCGGCAGGCTTGGACTCACCTGCAGCCCCTTCCTTGAATTTGCCGATGACTTCACCGCTCTCGACTGTATCGCCTTCGCCCTTGACGATCTCCTCGATCACGCCGTCTGCCGGGGCAACAACTTCCAGTACAACCTTATCGGTTTCAATATCGACAATCAGTTCATCACGTGAACAGGCTTCGCCCGGCTGCTTGTGCCAGGTCGCAACGGTACCTTCTGCGACCGACTCCGGGAAAACGGGGGCTTTAATCTCAGTTGACATTACGGATCCTTAGTTCGGTAGCTCGTCAGATTTCAAACGCGTCGTTTACCAGCTTCTTCTGCTCTTCAATGTGAACAGACATGTGTCCACAAGCCGGAGCAGCCGAGGCATCGCGACCGGCATACTGGAGGTACAGTTTTGGATTCAGGCGCTGAAGCGCATTTCTCATGTGATGCTGGCTTGGATACCAGGCACCCTGGTTCATGGGCTCTTCCTGGCACCACACCACATTTTTGAGCTTGGTGTACTGGCCGATGAGTGCGTCCAGATCGTCCCCGGGGAACGGATACAGTTGCTCGATGCGTAGAATGGCCACATCCTCTCGCTCATCCGTTTTCTTCTTCTCCAGCAGGTCGAAGTACACCTTGCCACTGCACATGATCAGGCGCGTAACCTTCTTGGGATCGGAAGGCTCCTTCTCCGGCAGTACCGTCTGGAAGGTGCCCGATGTCAGGTCCTCAAGATCGGACGTCGCCTCTTTGTGACGCAGCAGACTCTTCGGAGTGATCGCCACCAGTGGCTTGCGCAGCGGGCGCTTTACCTGACGACGCAGCATATGGAACACCTGCGACGGCGTCGTGGGTACGCACACCTGGATGTTGTGCTCGGCGCACAACTGCAGGAAACGCTCCAGTCGGGCCGAACTGTGCTCCGGTCCCTGCCCTTCGTAGCCGTGCGGCAACAGCAGGGTCAAGCCGCAAAGGCGGCCCCACTTATGCTCGCCACTGGTCAGGAACTGATCGATCACAACCTGAGCGCCGTTGGCGAAATCGCCGAACTGGGCTTCCCAGACAATGAGTCCGCTCGGAGCCGTGGTGGCATAGCCATACTCAAAGGCCATGACCGCTTCTTCAGACAACAGCGAGTCGTAGATCTCGAACTTCGGCTGGTTCTCAGACAGTTCTTCCAGCGCAATGTGTGTCGAACCACCTTTCTGGTTGTGCAACACCGCATGACGATGCGAGAACGTGCCCCGGCCCACATCCTGACCGGTAATCCGGATCGGGTGCCCTTCGTCCAGCAGGGTGGCGTAGGCCATCACCTCGCCGTAGCCCCAGTTGATCGGCAATGCGCCAGCCGTCATCTTCTCGCGATCAGAGACGATCTTGGAGACCTGCCGCTGAATGCTGAACCCTTCCGGAACGGAGGTCAGCTTCTTGCCGAGCCTCTGGATCGTTTTCAGGGAAACGCTGGACTTGCACTTCGCCGTCCATTCGTGTCCCAGGTAAGGTGTCCAGTCAACATAGAGCTCCTTGTTCGGCTCCTTGACCAGCGATTTGACCACGTGCTCGCCGTCGTCCAGCGCGTCACGGTAATCGTTCTCCATCTGCTTGCCTTCTTCCTCGGTGATGACACCGGCGGCAATCAGTTGGTCAGCGTAGAGATTTCGGGTGGTTTTGAGCTTGCGAATCTTTTCGTACATGACCGGCTGGGTCGCTGCCGGCTCATCCGCCTCGTTGTGGCCGCGTCGGCGGTAGCACACGAGGTCAATCACCACATCGTTCTTGAATTCGTTGCGGTAGTCCATCGCCATCTGAGTGGCGAACATGACCGCTTCCGGATCGTCCGCGTTCACGTGCAGGATTGGCGCCTGGACCATCTTCGCGACGTCGGTACAGTACTCGGTGGAGCGCGCGTCTTCCTGCTTGCTGGTGGTAAAGCCAACCTGGTTATTGATAACGATATGGATCGTACCGCCAACACCGTAGCCCCGGGTCTGGGACATCTGGAAGGTTTCCATCACCACGCCCTGCCCGGCGAATGCGGCGTCACCGTGCATGATGATGGGCACCACCTGGGTACCATCGGTGTCATTACGCCGGGTCTGGCGGGCGCGAACCGACCCTTCGACCACGGGCGACACGATTTCGAGGTGTGACGGGTTGAAAGCCATTGCCAGGTGCACTTCGCCACCCGGAGTCATCACGTTGGAGGAGAAGCCCTGGTGATATTTCACGTCACCGGAGCCGGAATCGGCCAGCTTCTTGCCCTCGAATTCGTCAAACAGTTCCTTGGGGTTTTTGCCCAGGGTGTTTACCAGGACGTTGAGGCGACCACGGTGAGCCATGCCCAGGACGATTTCTTTAGCTCCATAGGAGCCCGCTCGCTGAATCAGCTCATCCAGGCAGGGAATCAGGCTCTCACCACCCTCGAGACCAAAGCGCTTGACGCCCGGATAACGGGACCCAAGATATTTCTCCAGTCCCTCTGCAGCGGTCAGACGCTCCAGAATGTGCTTGCGGGTTTTTGCCTCGTAGTCCGGACGGGACCGAACTGGCTCCATCCGTTGCTGAAACCACCGTTTAATCCGGGTGTCGACAACGTGCATGTACTCGGCACCAATGCTCTCGCAATAGGTGCGGCGCAGACCGTCGACAATGTCGCCGAGCTTCATCGTCTCGGAGCCGAAATTCAGGGACCCGGTCTGGAACTCAAGATCGTTGTCCGAATCGGAAAGTTCGTGAAAAGCGGGGTCCAGATCTTCTACCTGCGGACGCTGCCAGACACCCAGCGGGTCCAGCTTGGCTTCCTGGTGACCACGGAAACGGTATGCGTTGATCAGCTGAAGAACACGAATCTGCTTTTTGTCGGCATCAGTGGTCGCACTGGCGGGAACACCACCACTGGCCAGGAAACGCTGATTACGGGAGATATGTTCGAACTGTTCGCGGATGGAAGAGTGGGCAACGTCACGGCCGTGATAGCCGTCAACACTGGGGAGCTTGTCGAAATAGCTCCGCCACTCTTCGGGGACGGCATTGGGGTCTGTCAGGTAGGTTTCAAAAAGCTGTTCAACATAGGCCAGATTTCCACCTTGAAGGTGGGAAGTCTGCCATAACTGCTCCATGATGCTTTCGTGCATTTTGAATAGCTCACCTTGGGCTGGTGCGGGGAGCCCGATATGGTCGGCCAGGGGTAAATCTCAGTCAATACGGGTTTTTACGGGATCGACTTTGGCCACCACACCCGACGTGGATGTTTTCCATTCCCCGGTGGTGTTTATACTCAGCAAACCATGCGACAACCTTTTAAGCTCCCGTCACGGCATGCGTAGTGTGCACCCGGGTAAGACTTTTGAATATAAGCCTTTGGTTGAAGGCCCTGCGCCGTTGCAGGGCCTTCGGGGTGCCTAACCTGGTCAGAACAGTATAGCGTCTTCGCAGAAACCTGCTGTTTATGTAGCCCGTTGCAGCAGGAGATTGCGGATATGGCCGATTGCCCTTGTGGGGTTCAGGCCTTTCGGACAAACGCTAACGCAATTCATGATCCCCCTGCAGCGGAAGACGCTGAAAGGATCATCCAGATTTGCAAGACGCTCAGCCTGGGCGGTATCCCGGCTGTCAGCGAGGAAACGGTAGGCCTGCAGCAGGCCCGCAGGGCCGATGAACTTGTCTGGATTCCACCAGAATGACGGGCAGGACGTGGAGCAGCAGGCACAGAGAATGCACTCGTACAGGCCGTCCAGCTTCTCCCGATCTTCCGGTGATTGCAGGCGCTCGATCGCCGGCGCTGGCTTGTTGTTCACCAGGTAAGGCATGACTTTCTCATACTGCTGGTAGAACAGGCTCATATCCACCACCAGATCCCGGATAACCGGCAGACCTGGCAGCGGGCGCAGAACCAGCTTGTTTCCCTTGACCACCTGCGACACCGGAGTGATACAGGCCAGACCGTTCTTGCCGTTCATGTTCATGCCATCAGAGCCACAAACACCTTCTCGGCAGGAGCGACGATAGGCAACGGACGGATCCTTTTCCTTCATCAGGTTCAGAACGTCCAGAACCATCAGGTCCTTACCCGCCGGAAGCTCAACGTCCACGTCCTGCATGTAAGGGGCGTTATCCGTTTCCGGGTTATAACGATAAAGGCTTACCAACATTGTCTGCGTCCCCCTTAGTAAGTCCGGATCTTCGGCTGGAAGGTCTCGACGGTTTTGGGCGCGAAGTTCACATCACGCTTGCCAACACGTTTGTCCAGCGGGAAATAAAGAGAGTGCTTCAGCCAGTTTTCGTCATCACGCTCAGTGAAGTCGTTACGGGCGTGCGCACCTCGGCTTTCCTTGCGCTCGTATGCGGAAATGGCGGTCGCCAGGGCGACTTCATAGAGGTTGTCCAGTTCGAGGGCCTCGATGCGCGCTGTGTTGAACGCACTACTGGTGTCAGCCAGCCTGGTGTTGCGAACACGCTCACCAATGGCTTCCAGCTTTTTGAGGCCTTCTTCCATGCTATCACCGTCCCGGAATACACCGAAGTACAGCTGCATGCAGTTCTGAAGATCCTTACGGACCTCGGCCACGCTCTCGCCCTCGGAAGCGCTGTTCAGACGATCCAGACGCGCCATCGCACGCTTGATGTCCTCTTCACTTGCATCATCGACTTCAAATCCGCCTCGCAGCTGCTCTTCGATGTGCAGACCCGCCGCACGGCCGAATACCACCAGGTCGAGCAGTGAGTTACCACCAAGACGGTTGGCGCCATGCACAGACACACAGGCCGCCTCACCACAGGCAAACAGCCCCGGAATCGGCTTGTCATTTCCATTCTCGTCCTGGGTCAGCGCCTGGCCACCCACGTTGGTTGGAATACCGCCCATCATGTAGTGGCAGGTCGGAACCACCGGAATCGGCTCTTTCACCGGGTCCACGTGAGCGAAGGTGCGAGACAGCTCGCAGATACCCGGCAAACGCAGGTTCAGAGTCTCCTCGCCAAGGTGATCCAGCTTCAACAGGACGTGATCCTTGTCAGGACCGCAACCGCGACCTTCCAGGATCTCGATAACCATGGACCGGGCCACAACATCCCGACCGGCCAGATCCTTGGCGTTCGGAGCGTACCGCTCCATGAAGCGCTCGCCCTCGGAGTTGATCAGGTATCCACCCTCACCCCGGCAGCCCTCTGTTACCAGTGTACCGGCGCCATGGATACCAGTGGGATGGAACTGCCACATCTCCATGTCCTGCATCGGGAAACCGGCCCGAAGGGCCATTCCGATGCCGTCACCCGTATTGATCAGGGCATTGGTGGTGGAGGCATAAATACGGCCAGCACCGCCGGTTGCCAGCACGGTAGCCTTACACTTGATATAGGCAACCTCACCGGTTTCAATTTCAATCGCCACAACGCCAACGACTTCGTCCTTGCCGTTCTTGACCAGATCGACCGCATACCACTCGTTCAGGAAGGTTGTGCCGCCCTTGAGGTTTGCCTGATAGAGGGTATGGAGCAACGCGTGACCAGTCCGGTCGGCTGCAGCACAGGTCCGGGCTGCCTGGGTCGGATTATCCGGCCCCTTGGACTGCCCGCCGAAAGGCCGCTGATAGATGCGCCCCTGCTCCGTCCGGGAGAATGGCAGCCCCATGTGCTCGAGCTCGAAGACGGCCTGAGGGCCGACCGAACACATATACTCGATCGCATCCTGGTCGCCAATGTAATCAGACCCCTTGACGGTGTCGTACATGTGCCAGCGCCAGTCGTCGTTCGGATCCGCACTGGCGATCGCACAGGTGATACCACCCTGCGCAGACACGGTATGGGAACGAGTCGGAAAAACCTTTGTAATACAAGCAGTGTTGACGCCGGATTCGGTCAACTGCAGGGCGGCACGCATACCGGCACCGCCACCACCGATAACAATCGCGTCATAAGACATGGTCTTGATGTTAGCCATCGATTAAAGCCCCCAAAGAATCTGAATACCCCAGACGACATAGACGAACATGGTCAAACCGCATGCCGCCTGCACGATAAACCTGGGACCCATGGCCTTGATGTAGTCCGTTGTTACGGTCCAAAGGCCCACCCAGGCATGCGCACCAATAGACAGCAGCGCCATCAGGGTAAAGATACGGAACCAGGTCTGACCGAACAGAGCTGACCAGGACTCATAATTGACATCGGAAGTCACCATGAACCCGAGTAAAAAAATTGTATACAAAGCAAGTACGTAGGCGGTTACCCGCTGGATCAGCCAATCAAATACGCCGCTGCGACCCAGATTCGTGACGCTGTTTACCATACCCAGACTCCTGCCAGAACGATGAGAATGACGGAAACCACAATCGTGATCTTCGCGGCGAGGCGACCGCTTTCCAGCTCTTCACCGATGCCCATATCCATGAGCAGGTGCTTGATACCTGCAACCAGGTGGTACAGCAGAGCAGACAAGATGCCCCAGATAATCAGCTTGGCAAGGAAGCTGTCCAGCAGTTCATTGACACGACTGAAGCCGGCTTCCCCGGACAGGGAAAGCTGAAGTCCGTACAGCATGAACGCAACACCAACGAAAATGATGATGCCGCTGATGCGATGCAGGATGGACGTAATGGCTGGCAGCGGAAAATGAAACTTGCCGAGATCGAGATTTACTGGTCGTTTGCTATTCACAGCGCTCTCACACTCTCTCTTGATTCCACGATACCGGTCGACCGGCTGCGGATAGTTGGTATGTAAGGATCAGCGTGCTGATACGAGACCGGCACACGATTGGCTCAGGAGGACGGATCATACCCTTGAATGCCGGCAGCCAGTGGCGCTAGAGCAAGGCATAACCCCGATTCCGGGCTACGGATTATAAGGAGTACCCCCGGCAATTACAAACGCGCAACGTGGCTCGAACCACGGAATTCAGGGGCTTAACGCAGCTATATGGACTATTGACAAAAGCTATTCGCCCTTGGCTCGGCGGTTATTCGGGATATCACTGATTTACAGGCACTGCCAAAAACTGCCTTTTCCGGACTCTTCCATTGACAAAAAAAGCCAACGCCCTATATTTTGCCGCCAGTTTTGCGATAATACGCGCCTTCTAGCGCATCTATAAATGCAGATAAAGCTGACAAGCTGACATATAGGAGAGCACCATGACCGACAGGAAAGCCACGCTCTCGGTGGGTGATAAGTCCATTGAGTTACCTGTATATTCCGGCACCGTCGGCCCTGACGTTATCGACGTACGAGGCCTGGTCCAGGAAGGCGTTTTTACTTATGACCCAGGGTTCGTATCCACTGCAGCCTGCGAATCTGCCATTACTTACATCGATGGTGCAAACGGCGTTCTCCTGCACCGGGGCTACCCCATTGAACAGCTTGCAGAGCATTCGGACTACCTCGAAGTCTGCTACCTGCTGCTGAAGGGCGAACTGCCGACGGCGGAAGAAAACAAGCGGTTCCACGACACCATCAAGAACCACACCATGCTGCATGACCAGATGCGGAACTTCTTCCACGGTTTCCGTCGCGACGCCCATCCGATGGCGATCATGTGCGGCGTGGTCGGCGCCCTGTCTGCCTTCTATCACGATCAGATGGACGTCACCAGCGAGCACCAGCGGGACATCACTGCGCATCGCCTGATTGCGAAGATGCCGACCATCGCTGCGTGGTGTTACAAATACAGCATTGGCCAGCCGTTCATGTATCCGCGGAACGACCTGTCTTACTCTGAAAACTTCCTTCAGATGATGTTTGGCGTTCCCTGCGAGGAATATAAGCCTAACCCGGTCCTGGCCAAAGCCATGGACAAGATCTTTATCCTTCACGCTGACCACGAGCAGAACGCCTCGACGTCAACGGTCCGCCTGGCAGGCTCTACCGGCGCCAATCCGTACGCCTGCATTGCATCCGGCATTGCAGCACTCTGGGGCCCCGCGCACGGTGGCGCAAACGAAGCCGTTCTGGACATGCTCGCGGAGATCGGCGACGAATCAAACATCGAGAAGTTCATCGCCAAAGCCAAGGACAAGGACGACCCGTTCCGCCTGATGGGCTTCGGCCACAGGGTTTACAAGAATTTCGACCCGCGCGCGAAGGTCATGGCCGAAACTGCGCACGAGGTTCTGACTGAGCTTGGCCTGGAAAACGATCCGCTCCTGAAAATCGCCCAGCGCCTTGAAAAAATCGCCCTGGAAGACGAGTACTTCGTACAGCGCAAACTGTACCCGAACGTAGACTTCTATTCCGGCCTGATCCTCAAGGCGATCGGCATCCCGACGTCGATGTTCACCGTCATTTTTGCCCTGTCCCGCACCATTGGCTGGTTCTCCCACTGGAACGAGATGGTCAGCGGCAACTACCGTATCGGCCGTCCGCGCCAGCTCTACACTGGGTCCGACGCTCGGGACTACCCGAAGAAGTAAGCCCGGTACCTGCTCATTGGAGCAATCGGAAAAGGCCGCTGAAATCAGCGGCCTTTTTTTTGTGCCATCCCCTACACTAAAGTTCTACCAAAGCAGACAACGCGACTGTGATAACTTCTGATCACAAGAACCGAATCACGACTTCAGGAGCGGACTATGACTACGGCAACTTTTATTGGCCTCGGGGTTATGGGTTACCCGATGGCCGGACACCTGGCGAACGCCGGGATTAACGTCAGAGTATGGAATCGGACACACGCCAAGGCTGAGCAATGGGCCAAGGATTACCCTGGTGAGGCCTGCAAGTCGATTGCCGAGGCGGTGAAAGACGCAGACTTTGTCATGACCTGTGTCGGCGCAGACAAGGACCTGATCGAAGTCTTTGAAGGCGACGAGGGCATCATCAGCAACGCCCCGGAGGGCGCCATCCTAGTCGATCACACGACAGCATCGGCGGGTATTGCAGAACGACTGGCCGCTGGCGCAGCTGGCAGAAATCAGGGATTCATTGACGCGCCGGTGTCAGGGGGACAGCAGGGAGCGGAGAATGGCAAGCTGACCGTCATGTGCGGCGGCTCGGAATCCGACTTTGCCAAAGCCCGGCCACTGATGGATCATTACGCCCGCGCTGTTAATCTGCTCGGTCCTGCCGGCAGCGGCCAGAAAACCAAAATGGTCAATCAGATAGCCATTGCCGGCCTCGTTCAAGGCCTTTCGGAAGCCCTGCATTTTGCCGAGCAAGCCCAACTGGACGTTGCCAAAGTCGTGGATGTGATCTCGAAAGGCGCGGCCCAATCCTGGCAGATGGAAAACCGCTCGGGCACCATGATCAACGGTGAGTTCGACCATGGCTTCGCCGTTGACTGGATGCGCAAGGATCTCGGCATTTGCCTGGAGGAGGCCCGCAAGGTCAAGGCCTCCCTACCCGTGACGGCACTCGTGGATCAGTTCTACGGCGATGTCCAGGAAATGGGTGGGCGCCGCTGGGACACCTCCTCGCTGATTCAACGATTGCGCAAATTCCGATAAATGTAACGAAAAAGGGGGCAAAAGCCCCCTTTTTTTGTACAACCGGTCGATCTTATTTTTCTTTCGGCTGCCACTTGCCGTTAACGTACCACGCCGACCAGCCTGTCGCCTTGCCCTCTTTTTCCGACATGACGTACTGCTCCTTGGTTTTGCGGCTGTACCGTATGACCGTCGGATTACCCTCAGGATCTGCCTCGGGCGCCTCCATGAGGAAGTCGTATTTCGGATCGATTTCCTTGCGATGCGGCTTGATCTCTTTCACCAGCGGCGGACGAGTCTCCCGATTCTTCGGGAATTTGCTGGCCGCCAGGAACAAACCGGAGGCACCGTCGCGCAGCACATAGGTGTCATCCACCTTCTGGCATTGCAGCTCCGGCATCGGTACCGGGTCCATTTTGGGCGGTGCCGGCTCGCCATTCTTCAACAGCTTGCGGGTATTCTTGCACTCGGTGTTGGTACACCCGAAATACTTGCCGAAGCGGCCGGTCTTGAGTTGCATCTCGGAACCGCATTTGTCGCACTCAAGCGTAGGCCCGTCATAACCCTTGATCCGGAATGTGCCCTGCTCGACCTCATAGCCCGAGCAGTCCGGATTGTTACCACAGACATGCAGCTTCCGGGTTTCATCAATCAAATAGCTGTCCATCGCCGTGCCACATTTGGAACAACGACGTTTCTTGCGCAAGAGCCGGGTCTCGCCTTCACCTTCCACGTCGTCATCGGCACTGACAACTTCATCACCCGAAACCAGGTTGATCGTGGTCTTGCATCGCTCCTTGGGCGGCAGCGAATAGCCCGAGCAGCCCAGGAAGACACCGGTGCTGGCCACGCGTATCTGCATGTTCCGGCCACAGGTCGGACATGGAATATCGGTTTCCGTCGGCGTGTTGGCACGCATGCCGTCGCCTTCCGAGCCCTCGGCGGTCTCGAGTTGCTGACGGAACCGGCCGTAGAAATCGTTGAGGACTTTCTTCCATTCCACATCCCCCTCGGCGATCTCATCCAGCTCATCTTCCATCTTGGCGGTGAAATCAAAATCCATCAGGTTCGGGAACGACTCGGTCAGACGCTCGGTGACAATCTCACCCATTTTCTCAGCGTAGAAGCGACGATTCTGAAGCCTGACGTAGCCGCGATCCTGAATGGTGGAGATGATCGAGGCATAGGTGGACGGTCGCCCAATTCCCTGTTTTTCAAGCTCCTTCACCAGGCTTGCCTCCGTGTAGCGTGGAGCCGGCTTGGTGAAATGCTGGCTCGGATCCAGCTTCTTGAGATCGAGCACTTCGTCCACCTGAATATCAGGGAGCGCCACGTCTTCGTCTTTCTTCGCCGCCTGAGGAGCGGCTTTCAGGAAACCGTCGAACTTGATGATCCGGCCACGAGTTCTCAGTTCGTAATCGCCGTTGGCGACCACAATTGAGGTGCTCAGGAACTCGGCATCCGACATCTGGCAGGCGATGAACTGCCGCCAGATCAAGTCATAGAGCTTCTCAGCGTCTTTCTCAAGCCCGCTGATATCCGAAGGCCGGCGGCTAACTTCCGTCGGACGGATGGCCTCGTGAGCCTCCTGAGCGCCTTCCTTGCTGCCGTAAACCCGCGGCTTTTCCGGCAGGTAACGTTCGCCGAACTGCTTGTTGATGTAATCCCGGCAACCGGCAATGGCGTCCTGACTCAGATTCGTGGAGTCGGTACGCATGTAGGTGATGAAGCCAGCTTCGTACAGACGCTGCGCCAGCATCATGGTCTTCTTGACGCTGAACCCCATGCGGTTACTGGCCGCCTGTTGCAGCGTCGAGGTAATAAACGGAGCCGAAGGCCTGGACCTGGTGGGCTTGTCCTCGCGCTTGGCGACTCTGAAGCTGCCGCTTTTAAGGCGCTCCACGTGCTCGTTGCTCTGCTTTTCGTTGACCGGACGGTAGGGCTTGTCCGCATGACGGGTAACCTCGAACCGTACGGGCTGCTCCGCCTGCGCCGACGCCAGATTGGCATGCAGTTGCCAGAATTCCTCCGGTACAAACTTCCGGATCTCGCGTTCGCGCTCAACAATGAGCCGCACCGCAACAGACTGAACCCGGCCTGCAGACAGACCCCGGGCAATTTTGGCCCAGAGCAATGGAGAGACCATATAGCCAACGACGCGATCAAGGAATCGACGCGCCTGCTGCGCATTCACCCGGTTGTTGTCGAGCGCGCCGGGATCATTGAACGCTTCCTGAATAGCCCGCTTGGTGATCTCGTTGAACACCACTCGACGGTACTTCTCAGGCTCGCCGCCAATGGTTTGCTGGAGGTGCCAGGCAATGGCCTCCCCCTCGCGGTCCAAATCCGTTGCGAGATAGATATGATCCGCGGACTTCGCCAGCCGCTTGAGTTCGCTGACGACCTTTTCCTTGCCAGGAAGGATCTCGTACCGCGCGTCCCAGTTCTTGTCCGGATCAACCCCCATCCGCGCTACCAACTGCTCCCGGGCCTTGCGTTTCTTATGGGCGGCCTTCTCTTCCGGATTCATCTTGCGGGTAAGCGCCGCTTGCCTTGCGCGCTCTTTCGGATCGCTTTGGGACCCGCTGCCGCTGACGGGAAGATCACGGATGTGCCCTACGCTGGACTTCACAATGAAGTCAGAGCCGAGGTATTTGTTGATGGTCTTCGCTTTCGCTGGTGACTCGACAATTACGAGACTTTTACCCATATCGGAGATCTGTATCCTTGGCGATAAATCGGTCAATAAATCAGCAAACCGTAAACTCGCTGTAAAAACAGTCGGCTAGAAAACAAACACACGCCGCCATTCTGTATAGGCTCACTGTTTTACAGGGTCAAGAATAGCAAGACAACCCATTCTTTGGTTTCTGCCCTGCTTTTTTATATACCCGGAACGGCCGTTGGCCCACCGGAAACAGAAAGGCCCGGCGTGCAGCCGGGCCTTCTGGGAGAGCGCTACCAATTCTCATCCGAGAATCAGAGGCGCTCCCAAACGGTCGCAATGCCCTGGCCCAGACCGATACACATGGTGGAAACACCAAGCTTACCGCCTTTGGCCTGCATTACGTTCAGCAGGGTTGTGGAGATACGTGCACCGGAACAGCCCAGCGGGTGGCCGAGGGCGATCGCGCCGCCGTTCAGGTTCACTTTCTCTTCCATAACACCCAGCAGCTTCAGGTCCTTGAGGACCGGCAGCGATTGACCGGCGAAGGCTTCGTTGAGTTCCCAGAAGTCGATATCTTCGACTTTCAGGCCTGCGCGCTTGAGCGCCTTCTTGGTTGCTGGAACCGGGCCGTAACCCATGATTGCGGGATCACAACCGGCCACCGCCATGCTGCGAATCTTGGCAATCGGCTTCAGGCCGAGGGCCTCGGCACGCTCTGCAGACATCAGAACCATCGCGGCAGCGCCATCAGTCAGCTGCGAGGAAGTACCCGCCGTCACTGTGCCGTTCTTCGGATCGAAGGCGGGGCGCAGTTGGCTGAGCGACTCAGCGGTGGTTTCCGGACGAATGGTTTCGTCCTGCTCAATCAGCACCTTGAAGCCGTTCTCGTCGTGACCCTCAATGGGCACGATTTCGTTCTTGAAGCGGCCTTCAACGGTGGCTTCATGGGCCAGGCGATGGGAGCGAGCGCCGAACTCGTCCTGCTGCTCACGGGTAATGCCGTGCATCTTGGCAAGCATTTCTGCGGTCAGGCCCATCATGTTGGATGCCTTGGCAGAGTACTTGGAGGCCGCCGGGTTGTGGTCGAAGCCTTCGGTCATGGGTACGTGCCCCATGTGCTCAACACCACCCACCAGGAACATATCACCGTTGCCAGTCTGGATAGCCTGGGCAGCGGTATGGATCGCTGACATGGCCGATCCACACAGGCGGTTGACGGTCTGGGCTGCAGACTCGTGAGGGATACGGGTCAGCAGGGAAATCTGCCGGGCCACGTTAAAGCCCTGCTCCTTGGTCTGGTTTACACAGCCCCAGATCACATCTTCAACTTCTTTCGGGTCGAGCTTCGGGTTGCGCTCGAACAGTGCTTCGATCAGCGCAGCGGACAGAGTCTCTGCGCGCACGTTACGGAAGCAACCATTCTTGGCACGACCCATCGGAGTCCGCACGCAATCGACGACGACAACGTCTCTCGGATTAAGGCTCATAGATCTTTCTCCGTTCGGAAATCTCGTTCAGGGTTAGCCAAAGAACTTTTTGCCAGTCTTGGCCATTTCACGCAGCTTCTCGGTCGGGTGATAAAGAGGACCAAGATCTGCGTACTTGTCTGCCAGCTCGACGAACTTGTCTACACCCATGTCGTCGATATAGCGCAGGGCGCCACCACGGAACGGCGGGAAGCCGATACCGAAGATCAGACCCATATCCGCGTCGGCCGGATCCTCAACGATGCCGTCTTCCAGGCAACGAACGGTCTCGAGGCACAGCGGGATCATCATCCGGGCAATGATGTCTTCTTCATCAAAGTCCTTCTTACCCTGAACAACAGGCTCAATCAGCTTGTAGGTTTCTTCGTCTACAACCTTCTTGGGCTTGCCCTTCTTATCGGTTTCGTACTTGTAGAAACCCTTGTCGTTCTTCTGGCCGTAGCGCTTGTTCTCGAACATCACATCAATGGCGGACTTGTTCTCGTCCTTCATGCGATCCGGGAAACCTTCGGCCATCACTTCGTTGGCGTGTTTGGCGGTGTCCATGCCGACCACGTCCAGCAGGTACGCGGGGCCCATCGGCCAACCAAACTTTTCCATTACCTTGTCGACTTTCTGGAAGTCAGCACCGTCGCGAACCAGGCCGGCAAAGCCGCCGAAGTACGGGAACAGAACGCGGTTGACCAGGAAGCCCGGGCAGTCGTTGACGACGATCGGCGTCTTGCCCATGGCCTTGGCGTAAGCAACCGTGGTCGCGATAGCGCGATCACTGGTCTTCTTGCCACGGATAACCTCAACCAGGGGCATCATGTGTACCGGGTTGAAGAAATGCATGCCACAGAAGTTTTCCGGGCGCTTCAGGTTCTTGGCCAACAGATCAATGGAAATCGTGGACGTGTTGGAGGTCAGGATGGCGTCTTCACGAACCGCATCTTCGGTCTCGCGCAGAACCGCGTCCTTCACCTTCGGGTTCTCAACAACCGCCTCTACTACCAGGTCAACGTTCTTGAAGTCGCCGTAGTTCAGCGTGGGCGTAATGCTGTTCAGCACGTCCGCCATCTTGCTGGCGTCCATCTTGCCCTTGGACACACGCTTGGCGAGGAGCTTCTTGGCCTCATCCAGGCCCAGCTTGATGCCGTCCTGGTTGATGTCTTTCATGATGATCGGCGTGCCCTTGAGAGCCGACTGGAAGGCGACACCGCCACCCATGATGCCAGCGCCCAGTACCGCGGCCAGATTGACCTCGTTGGCTTCTTTTTCCCAGGCCTTGGCTTTCTTCTTGAGCTCCTGGTCATTCAGGAACAGACCAACCAGACAGGCAGCAACGTTGGTCTTCGCCATCTTGGCAAAGCCCTTGGCTTCAACTTCAATCGCCTTGTCGCGGGTCATGCCAGCATGCTTCTGCATGACCTTGATGGCCTCAACCGGAGCCGGGTAGTTCTTGCCAGCCTTGCCGGCAACGAACGCCTTGGAGATCTCGAACGCCATCATGCTTTCCATGGCATTGAGCTTGATCTTGCCTTTCTTTTCTTCCCGACGGGCCTGGTTGTCCAGCTTGCCGTCGTTGCACTGATTGATGATGCCAACGGCAGCCTCTACCAGCTTGTCGGATTCGACAACCGCGTCGACAGCACCGACTTTCAGTGCCGCGTCAGCCCGGTTCTCGGTGCCACCGCTGATCCACTCAACGGCGTTATCCACACCCACCAGACGAGACAGACGTACAGTACCGCCGAAGCCGGGGAAGATACCCAGCTTGACTTCCGGCAGCCCGACCTTCGCTTTCTTGTCCATGACGCGGTAATCGGTGGCCAGGCACATTTCAAAACCACCACCCAGCGCCATGCCATTAATGGCGGTCACGGTCGGGAACGGAAGGTCCTCAACCGCATTGAACACTTCGTTGGCCTTGAGGTTGTTGGCTACCAGATCCTCTTCCGAGCCGGCAAACAGCTCGGTGAATTCGGTAATGTCGGCGCCAACAATAAAGCTGTCCTTGGAACTGGTAACTACCAGACCCTTGAGGTTCTTCTGCGCTTTGATTGCGTCAGTAGCGGCACCCAGCTCTTCGATAGTGAGACGGTTGAACTTGTTCACTGACTCGCCCTGCAAGTCAAAGTTCAACTGAGCGATCCCGCCTTCGATCTCTTTAACCGTGATGGCTTTACCTTCGTAAATCATCAACTGATCTCCAGTCTGTGTTTGGAACTGCTTCCAGCCACCCGACCATCCCTCAACCCGGTGATCGCAATGGCTGTTTGTGCAGCGAGATTTCGGTCACTGCCCGATCATTCGATCCAAAATTCATACAGTCGTTTGAATCGTGAGGGCACACGATGAAAAAAAAACGGACGTTTGTCAATTTGTTTCTTGTTGGGGAGGCAGAAAAGTCACTGCGCCTCGGGCAACGCCGGGAATGAATTCACTACTTTTCTGCTTTTTCACAGGCGTACGAAAGACCGCTGAGACGATTGACGAATCCAATCTCTTAAATTTCATACTTGTTTACAGTTGTCGCCCGCTAGGCGGCCAAAACCGCTTGATTGGCCGTCGAACTTACTTTAACTTCGAGCTACGACTTTGGTCCACAATAATAAAACAGCATTACGGAGATCCATCCGATGAAAGACACTCGCCTGCGGGTTCGCTCCCTGGTAGCTGCCCTGGTACTGCTCGCCTTCACGTCGCTGGGTGTCAAAGCCCAGGAAACTGCCGGCGGATTTCTCTCGGACTTGCACGAATTCCGCGTCAACAACTACATGGCGCTCGACGCTTACTACCGATTCAGCGCCAGCGGCGACACCGAGACACTGAACGAGATTGTGCTCGGCATTAATTCCGCCAATGACGCCATGAACACGATCATCGGAAGCACCACGGGCGTATTGTCGGCCGAACAGATCGAAGGATTGAACCAGGAGTTTGACAAGTTCAAGAGCCTGATGCGCAGCAACATCAACGACGTTCGCAAGACCGGCTACCCGGATCTCCGCCTTGTGTCCGACATGGCCAACCAGGCACTGACCATGAACAACATGGCGACCGATCTCTACCAGGTTGCCCAGGAAAGTGGTCAGACGGAAACCAGCCCCCGAATCGAAGCCGCCCGATCAGCCGCGGTCAAAATGGCCCAGATGATGGCCAAATACTCGGTTCGTACCAATTCATCCGTCTCACAGACCTTCCAGGGCTCCGCCACTGAAAAGCCGCTCGACGAGCAGGCTCGGGAGTTCGACCAACTGCTTGCGACCGTCATGCGGGGCGAATCGGGCGCGGAACTGAAAGATGTGATGGAAGACGTATCGTCGAAATGGGAGTTTATCCGCGGCTCTTACATCAACTACAACGAGAAAAACGTCGGTTTCGTTATTGATCGATACTCCAAGGGAATTCTCAAGGGTCTTTCAACGACCATTGAGTTGTTGCAGAGCAACGTCTGACCTGCCCCTCCCCGATGATCTCTGACGGGTGTAATTGCCCGTCAGAATTCAATTTTCTCCCCGTTTAATTGATGCGCATCAGTTACCAGCTAAACTTTTCGGAATAGATTCCAAGTACTACTCTAAACATATTTCCGCGTACGAAGGAGTGATGCGATGTCCGCCTACAAGAAAATGCTTGTTGCCATTGATCTCACTGAAGAAGCTCCGCAGGTGTTGAACAAAGCCAAGGCCGTATGCGAAGCACACGGTGCTGAATTAATGCTGATTCACGTGGTAGAGCCGGTTGGATACGCGTATGGCGGCGACATTCCCATGGACCTGACCGAACTTCAGGACCAGTTGGACAAGGCTGCCCATGAGCAGCTTGCAAGCTATGGCGACCAGTACGGCATCCCCAAGAGTCACCAGATTGTCACCGTTGGCCGTCCGGAATCAGAAATTCATCGGCTTGCGAAGGAACAGGAAGTGGATCTAGTTATTGTCGGGAGCCACGGCCGGAAGGGCTTTCAGCTATTGCTGGGATCCACCGCGAATGGCGTTTTGCATGGCACGGAGTGCGACGTACTCGCGGTAAGAATCAACTGACCGAAGTGAGAGCCCGGGAATGCGTCCCGGGCTTATTCCGGCATTCGATTGTTCGTAAACCGTTACTGCACTTCCCCGCCCATCTTGGCTTCCAGTTTTCGTAGCTGGCTTTCCAAAGAAAAGCTGACACTCGAGGCCATTGAAAAGAAATTCAGCAGCGCCTTCAGATTGCTGTCGCCTTTGCAGACGGAGTGGATTCTCTGCCACAGCGCCTGATTGACCAACTGAAGCCGCTGGTTCCGCTCTACAAGCCCCTTCAACTCCCAATCCGGTTCCTGATGATTCCGCTTGGCAAAATACTGTTGAAGCAAGTAGTGCGAGACGCTGCGCATAATAAATTCATCACTGTTGGCAAACGGCAGATGATGAACCGCCATCGGTTTCAACTCGGTCAGCACCGGGCAGCCACTGGTCGCCATCTTCAGTCCCAGCAGCGACCGGAGCGCCTCCTCCAGCGCCGTGTGCTTTACGTAGCTCCGGCGCTCATCGGTGACGGTGACCTCAACTTTCTGATAGGCGTCCTCGGCCTGAAAGGCTTCCACAACCGGCAGGATTTCTGTCGCTGCCGGGCAATTCGCCGCTTCACTGGCCTTCAATGGGCAATTCGAACACTGGCAGTGCTCCAGTTTGACCCAGGAGGGCTGCTTTTCCGACACCTTTGTCGGCTCGTCGGTCACCTTGAACTCAACCGCTCGCCCGTCCTGAAACCTGAAACTGTAATTAACATTCATTGACTTGCCTGTTCCTCCAGCTCCATCCACCGCTCAATCACCTGCTCCAGCCGGGCTTCCCTGTCCGCCAACTCTTCGAGAGTCGCTGATACTTCGTTCGGTGGACCTGAATAAAAATCTGCGTCTGCGATTGTACTCTGCAGTGTGGCAATTTCCTGTTCCAATGCCTCAATTTTTCCAGGTAATTCATCCAACTCAAGTTTTAGCTTGTAACTGAGTTTTGCGGGCTTTGATTTTGTCGACTGGCCCACAGGTTTGGCAGCCTGCTTTGCGGACTTACCGTTCTGGCCAGTCCCGGTGTGCTTATCCTGTTTGTCCGGACGATTCCCGCCGGCTTCTGACGGAAATCTACCACCCTGGCGGCGCCAATCGCTGTAACCGCCAACGTATTCACGCACGTGGCCCGTTCCATCCAGGAAAACCGTCTCGGTCACCACATTATCCAGGAATTCACGGTCGTGACTGATAACAATGACCGTCCCCTTGAACTCCGCAAGCTGCTCTTCCAACAGCTCAAGCGTTTCCACGTCCAGATCATTGGTCGGCTCATCCAGAACGAGGATATTGGCGGGCTTGCTGAACAGTTTTGCCAACAGGAGCCGTGCCCGCTCCCCACCGGAGAATACCCTCACCGGAGACCTGGCCCGCTCCGGGGTGAACAGGAACTCCTGCAGATACCCGAGCACGTGTTTGTTCTGGCCATTGATCTCAATGAACTCGCGGCCCTCCGAGAGGTTGTCCAGCGCATTCCTGGTCAGATCCAGTTCTCCGCGCAGCTGATCGAAGTACGCGACCTGGAGATTGGTACCCAGCCGAACCGCCCCTTCCGTCGGTTTAAGATCCCCGAGCAGCAGGCGGACCAGGGTGGTCTTTCCGGTTCCGTTCTCTCCAACAAGCCCGATCTTGTCTCCGCGAAGCACCGTCAGGTTCATTTCCCGAATGATGTCTGCACCCTGTCCGTAGCCAAAACCGGCATCCCGGGTCTCAACCACCAGCTTGCCTGAGCGAGCGGCATCTTCCACCGCGAAACTGGCTGTGCCGCCGCGAACCCGGCGTTGGCGATGCTCTTCCCGCATCGCTTTCAAGGCCCGCACACGCCCCATATTCCGGGTCCTCCGGGCTTTGATACCCTGGCGGATCCAGGCCTCCTCCTGTTTCAGGCGCTTATCGAAGAGGGCATTCTGTCGTTCCTCCTCCTCGAGCGCCTTTTCTTTCAACTCAAGATACTTGTCGTAAGTGGCCGCAAAACTGACCAGGTGGCCACGATCCAGCTCCACAATCCGAGTCGCCATACGGCGGATGAACGCCCGATCGTGGCTGACAAACAGCATCGCGCCCCGGAACTGTCCCAGCGCTTCCTCGAGCCACGCGATGGCGGGAACATCGAGGTGGTTGGTGGGCTCATCCAGCAGCAGGATATCGGGCTCCCCGACCAGCGCTCTGGCCAACAGGACGCGACGTTGCCAGCCACCGGAAAGCGTATCCAGCCGCCGCTCCGGATCGATTCCGTACTGGGCGAGAATGGTGGTCACTTTCTGGTCCAGGCGCCACCCATCCAGCGCCTCCAGTCGCTCCTGAACCTTCATCAACCGATCGAGACTGGCTTCATCAGCCTGTTGCGACAGGTGGTGAAATTCAGCCAGCAACCCTCCGGTTTCCGGAAAGGCTCCGGAGACAACTTCGTAGGCGGTTCGCGCATCCTCGGTTGGCAGATTCTGCGGCAGGACCGCCAGCACCGCCCCATCCTCAAGGCGCACCAGGCCGCCATCGGGAACCACCTCGCCACTGACGATCTTCAGCAGGGTCGATTTACCCTCCCCGTTTCGCCCAAGCAGACACACTCGCTCACCGGCCTCAACAACCAGCGAGGCCTGATCGAGTAAGGGCTGCATTCCATAAGCCAGGGACACTGAATCCAACGTTAACAATGGCACGTCCGGTATTACTCCGTTTTGGTGATTTTGACTGGATCGCCCACACGAACCCATCCTTCCGACTCATGAATCGCGTTCATGCCAAACATGACACCATCGTCGGTGCGCCGATACTTGGACAGGGTTCGAAGTGGCTGAACGGCGGCGTCTTTGACACCGGAATCCGGGTCGACGGTGGTCATGACGCAACGGGAGCAGGGTTTGACCAGATCGAATTCACACTCTCCCACACGCAGTCCCCGCCAATGATCCTCTGCCCATGGCGTAGCCCCCTCGACGACGATGTTCGGACGGAAGCGGCGCATCTCTACCGGCTTGTCCAGGCGACCGTTCAGCTCCTCGAGGGACGCGAGATTGGTGATTAACAGCGGAAACCCATCGGCAAAACTGACCCGACGCAAGTCCCGGACACGGGCGGCATCAACCCTTCGAAAGGAGTCGTCCGGCATGTAAACGAATCGGAGAGCTTTACCACAGAATTGACTGAGAGCTTCGCTAGCCTCAGCCTGCCCAACAATCGCCTGTGTCCAGTCGCGCCAGACCAGCGCCCGGAGGGATTCGCCTGACGGGCACAGCGTGTACCGGCCCTGCCCCGGAATTGCGACTTCAACGTCGTCGCCCCTGCGGAAGACGCCGATCCGCGCGAGCTCAGGATGGTTTCGCTGGGTGACGAATTGCCGGTCGGCGTCAATGATCATCCATCTCCGGTCTCCGACAGGACCAAAGTCGTCCAGCGCAAACTCATCCACCGGAATGCCTGCGAGAGATTTCACGGGATAAACCCAGAGCGAGTGGACTTTCATAGGGGTGCGCCTCCGGAGCCGTCGTCATGCAGCGATCAAGGCTGCCGATTATACCTGACCGGGCTTGGCAACGCCGAGTTTGAGGGTAGCAGAAACGAAAAAACCCGGTTTCTCGCGAAACCGGGTTTTGTAATCTGGAGCGGGAAACGAGATTCGAACTCGCGACCCCAACCTTGGCAAGGTTGTGCTCTACCAACTGAGCTATTCCCGCAGTGCTGAACGGTTGATACCGACAACGGAGGCGTATTCTACGGATCAGGCGGCGGTCGTCAACCTCTTTTTCCGAACTTTTTATGGATCTTTTCGAACCGCCGATTAACTGTTTACGGGGTAACCAATTTCGGCTTTGTCAGCGATCCCGCCTGCCCCGCTTTCAGTGCCGTCAACCTCGCCTGCCACAGTGCCATCGGTGCAATTCAGGTATTCCGAGCCGCGAAGCCATTCCTGGTCGGGGTAATACTTGAACACAAACTGGCCATCCTTGAGGTTATCCACCACTCGCTCAATGACCCGGCTATCAACAGCCGGACACCCATGGCTTCGGCCAATCCTGCCATAACGGTTTATCCAGGTCTCATTCACGTATCCAGCGCCATGGATGACAATGGCCCGTTCACGAGCCCGATCGTTGAACCCCGGTTCAAGTCCATCCAGACGAAGCGAATACCCGTGTTTGCCATAGTAGGATTCGCTGCCTCGAAACAGGCCAATACTGGATTGGTGGCTACCCTCGACGTTCGAAAACTCTGTTGAAAGAACGTTCCCGGAGTTTTTTCCGTGCGCCACCAGGTCACTCAGGACCAATTTTCCAAGGTTCAGATCAAAGATCCAGAGCCGCTTTTTCGCCGAAGGTAACGAGAAGTCGATAACAGCAAGCCGTTCCGGCACCGCGAGCCCAGCAGACACCGCGCAACGGGAGGCGTTGAACGCGGCTTCGAGTACGAAGCCATCAAGCAGTGGCGCAGCGGCCGTCAAACGATCCAGAAGTTCATCGTTCAAAGAACCAGATCCAGCCTGGGCAGAGACAGGAAAGAAGGAGCAAATGAATACAGCGAGCGCTGGGCGCAGACATCGTCCCAAACAGACCATCAAGTTTCCCCAATAAAACGCGGGGGTGCCGCAACGGAAACCCCACCTCAAGAGATGATGCGCATTCTATCAGGCCAGCTTGATACATCCCTCAAGATGTACAATTTCTATACGAATTGACATCAAAGGCACGACTGAAGCTGCTAGACACCCACACCGAGGGCGAGATCAACGATCCTGTCGACGGCTTTGTGGAGTGAATCCTCCTCGCCCTCGGGCAGGCCCAGGAGCATGTCGTACCCCATGCCAAGCGCCACGTTGACGATCAGTGCGGCATCCCTTTGCGGGAGTGGCGAATCCAGTCGAGCAAGCAGTTTTTCCAGGCCGGCCATCCATGCCTGCCGGTAGCTACGCGCCAATTTTGCCAGTCGCTCATCGCGCAGCGCCTCCATCAGAAAGACCTGCTCCGCAAGGATTCGCTCGCGTCCTTCCGTAAACTGACTCTCCAGGTAGGCCGACGCTATGGCGGAAAGGCGGCGGGCAAGATTCCAGCGTTCCGGACTGGTTCGCGACAGTTGCTCTGGCGGCTGGCTATCGAGGACAAGGTTGATCGTCTCGTAAAAGGCCTCGAGGTCGCCGCTCGCCTTTTCGGCAAACAGCAGAAACGCATCGCTGATCAACTCACCGATATCCCGGAAATAGTAGGTAGTGGCCGCCAAAGGAACCTCAGCCTCGCGCGCCACAGAGCGATGCTTGATGCCCCGGATACCGTCCCGGGCGGCAATTCTCAACGTCGCCTCAAGGATCTCGCGTCTGCGTACCTCACTCTTGGCACGGGCTACGCGGCGCCCTCGGTAACCCGGTGACTGTTCCCTGTCGTAATGACCTGAACCGGTACCGCAAACCTCTTCAAACCCAGCCTGATCCTCTGCCATGCGTCGTTCCGTCAATACCTGTTGCTGTTTTCACCGCCAGTATGACGTAACGCCCCGCCCCAAACATTGATAGGTTCTGCAATTTTCACCTACCCGCAGCGAGGATCACTGGCCGAATCGGGACCCGCCGGCAAGATACTCTTGTTCTTCGGCCGTAGACGCACGTCCGAGGGCCTTGTTCCGATGGGGAAATCGGGCAAACCGACGGATTATGTCGTGATGGTCCCGGGCTGATTGGGCAAAACTTTCAAGAAATTCACGGAGGATACCGGATGACGACGCAGCCAGTTGCTCATAGCACTCCACAGACGTGCGCTGATCCTCGATGCGTTCGGAGTGCTGCAAAGGCATGTACAGAAAAGCCCTGTGTACTGGCTCAAGGACGACATCCTGCCCCTTGTTCATCGCCTGCCGGCACAGCTTCCGCGCCTGAACGTCCTGGTCAAAGGCCATTGCGACGCCACGGAAAATATTCCGGGAAAACTGATCCAGCAAAATGATCTCGGCAAGGACGCCACCCGGTTCGCGCCGCCAGTGATCAAGCCCCTGTTCCGAGGCGAACAGCACCATGGACAGAAACCGGCGCCGGATCTCCTGATCGAAACGTCGGTCTGACCGAAACCACCGGTTACGGTGATCCCTGTCGGGGAGTCCATGGTCATCCAGTTCCCCGAACCAGAAATCCAGAATTTCTTTCCAATCGAACATTACCGGGTACCCTGCTATTTTGAAGGTCTGCGCACCCCACTCTCGGGTGAACGGTGAAAATTTACGACAGGCCCCCTAACTACGATGACTCAGGAGCGCTGATGAGCAACCGCATTATTCTGTTGGCACATGGAAGCAGTGACAAGCGTTGGTGTGACACCTTCGAACATCTGGCCACTCCCACCCTCGAAGCGGTGGCGGATTCCCGCATCGCCTACATGGAACTGGCCGAGCCCTCACTGGATGACGTTGTGGCAGACGGCGTCGCCGACGGTGCCTCCCGATTCACCATTGTGCCGCTCTTTCTTGCGGCCGGGCGCCACCTTCGCAAGGATGTCCCCGCCATGATCAAAGCCCTCGAGGAAACGCACAACGTTCACATCGAACTCGCGCCGCCAATTGGCGAGAACCCGCAACTTGGGGAGGCCATCAAAGACGTGGTTGTTCACCAACTGACCGAAACCGCCGGGTAAGCCGGGGTTTCCCGGAAACCTTCCGCCAGGGACGACGACCAAGGAGCACGAGACCAATGACAAAGCGCATTCTGATTACCGGGGGCACTGGCTTCATAGGCAAAGTTCTGTGCCGGGAACTGCTTGCGCGTGGGCATGAGCTAACTGTCTTCAGCCGCCAGACGACCGAAGACGTCCTGGCCAGCTGCGGTCGGGTGGAACCAACTCAGGACCTCAATCAGCTCCGATCCCACCCTGGCTTCGACGCCGTCATCAATCTCGCCGGCGAAGGGATAGCGGACAAGCGTTGGTCTGAGCAGCGCAAGCGTCAGCTCAGGGACAGCCGAATAGGCGTGACTGAAACGCTTGTCGACGTTATCCGCAGTTGGGAGTCGCGCCCGACGGTTCTGGTTTCAGGATCGGCGGTGGGGTTTTACGGCGACCAGGGTTCGTCAGTGGTAACCGAAGAGACCGCGCCCCATGACGAATTCACCCATCAGCTATGCCGGGACTGGGAGAATGCGGCGCTGGCCTTGAGCGATGAGGGGGTTCGAATCTGCCTGTCCAGAACCGGTGTCGTGGCAGGACCGGGCGGTGGCTTCCTGTCCCGGATGGTGCCGCCGTTCAGGCTTGGACTGGGCGGCAGACTTGGCAGCGGGCTGCAGTATATGCCCTGGGTGCATAGAGACGATGTGGTCAACGCCCTGATCTGGATGTCTGAAACCGAAACAGCTGCCGGGCCCTACAATGTTGTCAGCCCGAATCCGGTGACCAATGCCGACTTTACTCGCTGCCTTGGCCGGGTTCTCCATCGGCCCACGCTTTTCCCGGCGCCAGCTCCGGTTTTGCGAGTGGCGCTTGGCGAAATGTCCCGTCTCTTATTGACGGGCCAACACGCCATCCCCGCCAAACTGACCGGGCAGGGATTTGAGTTCCGTTACCCGGAGCTTGAGCCGGCACTCGCGGCTTGCGTGAAATGAGGCAGGCCGGGAGGCGTACGCCCTAATTTTTTTTAAAAAAGGCGTTGACACTCCCGGGAGGCTTTCTTAATATACGCGCCACCTCGACGAGGCAAGGTTTTGAAAACGTTGCGTCCCCTTCGTCTAGTGGCCTAGGACTCCGCCCTTTCACGGCGGCAACAGGGGTTCGAACCCCCTAGGGGACGCCATTTCTTTTCCTTGACCGGCGGGGCACTGTTCCCGCTGTCAGGTTGGTTTACCGCCACGCTCTCCGCGTTCCGCCCCCCGGCCATGCGCCTTCTGGTCTTTCATAACGAAGATCCCGACGCCCACGAAGAAACCCAGAACCAGCAGTACGGCAACAATCCCAGCAATAACAACCGCATCCATATACATTTTGTCTTCTCCTACCAACGATCTAATTCATTGAAATCAGAATACGCCGGCTGCGAATCAGGGGTATTGACCCACATCAACGGAAAGCCGTCATAAGACGGGTTCAAAATACTGAACCGGACCACATTTCTCTCGATTTTTCCTGTATTTGCAAAGCAATGAAAAGAAACTGCTGCTATAGTCGAAAAGGTAACGACTCCTCCGTTCCCCGAAACCAGACTGGGTGGCAGAAGTTCACGGCATGCCAAAACTGTCGACACGGCTCCAACGATTCCGAAAAGGTTCTCCCCTATCCTTCCGGCTGCTGGCGTGGATACTTCTGTTCAGCTCGGTTTTTACCCTGATCGCTTCCGGCATCCAGATCTACTCTGACTACCGCAAAGACCTGTCCCAGATTGATAATCGCATGGAGGTTGTGGAGTCAGGGTATGCCTCCAGCCTTGCAAGAAGCCTCTGGGCCCTCGATCAGAAACTGCTCCAAACACAGATGGAGGGCATACTCAGCCTTCCGGATATCGTGCACCTGAGACTGAGGATCGAGCCGGACTCAGAGCTGGTGATGGGGGACATAGACCGGGGCGCACAAACCCGGTCACACAGTTTCAGCCTGGTCCATCAGGGCGACGAAATGTTCAAGCTGGGCGAACTCACCGTCACCGCCGACCTCAAGCGGGTCTATGAAGAGATGGAACGAAAAGTCGGCGTGATTCTGGCCACCCAGTTTCTGAAAACGTTCTTCGTATCGATCCTGATCATCCTGATCTTCCAGCATTTCGTGACCCGACACCTGTCTTCGATGGCGGTTTATGCCCGGGACTTTTCCCTCTCCAATCTCTCCCGGCCTCTGGTTCTGGACCGTCCTGACACCCCATCAAACCGGAATGATGAACTTGGCCGAGTGACCGAAGCCATCAATCAGATGCGCGAGCGCCTGAACGACGACCTCGCACGCCAGGAGCGGGACGCGGCCGAAATCCACAAATTCTCCAAAGCCATAGAACAGAGCCCCTCGTCGGTCCTGATTTGTGATCGCCAGTGGCGGATCGAGTTTGCCAACCAGAAATTCACGCAGCTGACCGGCTACGACGCCCAGTCCATCCTTGGCAAGCACCCAGGAGCACTGGGGGAAAGCAGTGTCGAGAACCGGGAAAGCCGGCATCTGTGGCAGTCGATCCGACTCCAGGTTCAGCGCGTGGGTGTCTGGCAGGGGGAAGTGAATAGTGTCCGGAAGAGCGGCGAGCGGTTCTGGGAGCAGCTGATCGTGACTCCGATCAAGGATGCCTCGGGCCAGGCCACGGGATACCTCATTCTTGGCGAGGACATCAGCATCCGCAAACGCTATGAGCAACAGTTGTTGCGTCAGGCGAACTACGACATTCTGACGGGCCTGCCCAACCGGATGCTTGCGTTGGACCGGCTCAAGCTGGCGCTGGCCCAGGCACGGCGTGAAAATACATTGGTTGGGGTGATGTTCCTGGATCTCGACAACTTCAAACACATCAACGATACCCTGGGGCACGATGCCGGCGACAACCTGCTGATAGAAGCCGCGCGTCGGATTTCCAGCTGTTTGAGGGGAACCAGCACCGTTGCCCGGTTGGGCGGCGACGAGTTCCTGGTCATCCTGCCTGGCCTGAACGGCCCCGAAGCCTCCTACCAGGTTGCTGACCGGATCCTGAAGACGTTTGCACCGCCCTACATTCTCAATGGCCAGGAGGTCTTCGTTACCACCAGTATCGGTATTGCGATCTTCCCCACGGACTCCGACAACAGTGGAACCCTGCTGCAGCACGCAGACGCGGCCATGTACCAGGCCAAGCACAAGGGCAAGAGTGCCTATGCCCACTTTGCGCCCGAGATGACAGAAGTCTCCCACGAGCGATTGCAGATGGAATCACGGATGAGGCGAGCGCTTGAACTGCAGGAGTTCGAACTGAACTTCCAACCGATCGTCCACACCGATTCCGGCAACTTGTGCGCCGTTGAAGCCCTCCTCCGATGGAATAACCCGACCATGGGTATGGTCATGCCCGACCGATTCATTCCGCTGGCCGAGGAAACCGGCCTGATTATCCCGATCGGCGAATGGGTCCTTGAGGAAGCGTGCAAAGCGGCGGTCGAGTGGAAAGAGATAGCCGGCCGGGACGTCGGCATCTCCGTCAACGTGTCGCCCCGGCAATTCCGCGATCCCGGTTTTACCGATATTGTCATGCGGGCGCTGACGAATAGCGGCCTAGCCGCCGATCAGCTCGAACTGGAAATCACCGAGCGCCTGATTCTCGATAACTCCATTGAGACGGCGGAAATACTGCGCCACCTCGACCGCGCCGGCATACGCCTGTCAGTGGACGACTTCGGCACCGGCTATTCGGCGCTCAGCTACCTGAAGAGTTACCCTTTCGACACCCTGAAAATCGACAAATCCTTCGTCCAGGATGTCATGAAGGAACCCGAAGATGCCTCGCTGGTCCGAGCTATCATAAACATGGCCCACAGTCTGGGGCTGCGCGTGATCGCCGAAGGTGTCGAAGAAGAAGCGCAGACGCATTTCCTCAAGCAGGAAGGCTGCGACTTTTCCCAGGGCTACTTCTACAGTCGCCCCCTTCCCGCGCGTGACTTCGAGAGCTGGCTCAAGACCAACCAGCGCGTACAGATCTGAATCAGGACCTCTGGAACCATGGAAGACATCATACTGGTCGTCAATTGCGGCAGTTCGTCGCTGAAACTTGCCGTATTCGACAGCCATTACAATAAGGTCGTCTCGGCCCTCGCCGAACGACTGAGCACAGACGACGCCTTCGCCCGCTTTGCCGGTGATGAAGCGCCGCTGTCATTGCCGTCAGGCGCCTCTCACGAAGCTGCCCTTCAGGCGCTGATCGATGCCTTGAGGGCTCGTGGAATCCTGGAACGGGACCCCGTGGCTATTGGCCACAGAGTCGTCCACGGTGGCGAAACCTTCCGGGAGGCGGCGCTGCTCGATGATGATGCCATCACCGCCATCCGGGATTGCTCGGGTCTGGCGCCCCTGCATAATCCCGTCAACCTGTCTGGCATCTCGGCCACACGTGCCCTGTTCCCCGATGTGCCCCAGGTCGCCGTTTTTGATACCGCATTCCACCAGACCTTGCCGCCCAGAGCGTTTCACTACGCCCTGCCGGAAGCCTATTACCGCGATTGGGCAGTAAGGCGATACGGCTTCCACGGAACCAGCCACTACTTCATGACCCAGGAAGCCGCTCGACTGTTGGGCATCACGCCGGCCGGCACTTCGATCATCTCGGCCCATCTCGGCAATGGCTGCAGCATCGCCGCTATCCGGGATGGCATCAGTGTGGATACCAGTATGGGGCTCACTCCCCTGGAAGGCCTGGTGATGGGCACACGGAGCGGGGATGTTGATCCCGGCCTGTTCGATTTCCTGGCCGGCAAAGGCATTTCCGCAACCGAGCTTCACGAGGTGTTGAACAAGAAGAGCGGACTGCTCGGGTTGTCTGGCCAGTCAAACGATATGAGATCCTTGTGCGAACTGGCTGATCACGGACACAAGCCCTCCGAGCTGGCGATCGACGTTTTCTGCTTCCGCCTGGCGAAATACATAGGCTCGATGATGGCCTCGTTAACAAGGCTGAATGCGCTGGTCTTCACCGGTGGTATTGGAGGGAACAGCGCGCGAGTCAGGCAACAGACATTGAGTCACCTGCGACTTCTGGGCTTCGAGCTCGACCCGGAACTCAACCAATGCAACGGCCTTTACAGCGACGGTCGCATCGACAGCGAAGGCTCTCGCTTTCCGATCATGGTGATCCCGACCAACGAAGAGCTGGTTATCGCCCGGGAAGCGCTACGCCTCGCTGAAACATCACAAACGGTCTGACCGGCTTTCCAAGGATTCTGTTATGGCAAAAAGTCTTTTCATCGCGCCTACGTCCATGAATTCCGGCCTGACCTCTGTCTGCCTGGGGCTGTTACGGGCGCTGGAACGGGTTGGCGTCAGCGTTGGTTTTTACAAGCCTTTCCACCAGTCGGTGCATCATGGCGAATCCAGCCATAACGCTGGCAAGGACACCTCCGTTGAGTTTGTTCGGGCCCGAAGCAACCTCGAGCCACCGGAGCCCATCTCCCTGAAACAGGCACAACACCTGCTGAACCGGGGCAAGTCCGATCAGCTGATGGAAACCATCGTCGGTGAGTACCAGAAAGTGGCCAAGGACGTGGATGTCGTGGTCATCGAGGGCCTGGTCCCCGATCGGAGCGAAGCCTACATTGCCCGACTGAACGTCGAGGTGGCCCGCAACCTCGGCTCGGAAGTTATCCTGGTCAGTACACCCGAGAGCAGTGACCCTGAGGCGCTGGACGAAGAGCTCGACTTCTCGGCAAGGCTCTTTGCCGCCCCCTCGGATCCGGACGTGATAGCCGTCATCCTTAACAAGGTGGGCGAGCCGGAGCAATCCGGCCTGTCGTTGCAGCGCTCCCCCACCCAGGCAACGGATTCGACCGACTACCGTCGCCAATGCAAGGTGTTCAGCGAGAATCGCTTCCGCCTGCTCGCCGAAATTCCCTGGCAGCCGGACCTCCTGGCTCCGAGGGTGTCGGACATCGTTCGCGAGTTGGACATCACGGTGCTCAACGAGGGGCAGATAGATACCCGTCGGGTGCAAAGTGTTTCCGTTTGTGCCAGAACGATCCAGAACATGACCGAAACGCTCAGGCCAGGAACATTGCTGGTCACCCCTGGGGACCGGGAGGACATCGTGGTGACCACGGCCCTTGCGGCCCTCAACGGTGTGCCGCTGGCCGGCCTCATGCTGACTGGTGGCCTTATGCCGGATTCCCGGGTCATCAACCTGTGTCGGCGGGCTCTGGATACGGGGCTTCCCGTCCTTGGCTCCGACAACAACACCTACGAAACCGCCCATATGCTGGCCAACCTATCCGCGGCGATCCCGATCGACGATCCCGACCGCATCGAAAAGGCCATGGAGATGGTTGCCACCCGAATCGATACTGACTGGCTCCAGAACCACCTGAAGGTCCAGCGCCAGAGCCGATTGTCTCCGCCGGCGTTCCGCCATCAGCTGTCTGAACGCGCCCGGGCTGCCAACAAACGAATTGTCTTGCCGGAAGGCAACGAGCCGCGAACCATACAGGCGGCCATCATCTGTCATCAGCGTGGACTGGCCCGTTGCGTCCTGATCGGAAACCCCGCAGAGATTCGGAACGTGGCAGCCTCCCAGGGCTTAGACCTGCCTGACGACATAGAGGTCATCGACCCAGCCGAGGTGCGTGGCGAGTATGTCGCCCCCATGGTGGAACTGCGAAAGCACAAGGGACTGGCTCCTGATATGGCCGAAGCCATGCTCGAGGACAACGTGGTTCTTGGCACCATGATGGTGGCCCAGGACGAGGCAGATGGCCTGGTATCCGGCGCGGTACACACGACTGCCAATACTGTTCGACCGGCATTGCAGCTGATAAAGACCCATAAGCACGCCCGGGTCGTGTCGTCGGTGTTCTTTATGCTTCTGCCGGAGCAGGTGGTCGTCTACGGCGACTGCGCGATCAACCCGGACCCCAACGCCGAAGAGCTGGCCGACATCGCCATTCAGAGTGCGGAATCGGCGGAAGCCTTTGGCATCGAACCGGTGGTCGCCATGATCAGCTACAGCACCGGCGAATCGGGAACCGGACAGGACGTCGACAAGGTGCGGGAAGCCACCCGGATTGCCCGGGAACGGCGCCCGGACCTGCTCATCGACGGGCCGTTGCAGTACGATGCCGCGGCCATAGAGAGCGTTGCCAAGAGCAAGGCGCCGGGCAGCAAAGTGGCGGGGAAAGCAACCGTCTTCGTTTTTCCAGACCTGAATACCGGCAACACGACCTATAAGGCGGTTCAGAGAAGTGCCAATGTGGTCAGCATCGGCCCCATGCTTCAGGGCCTGAGGAAACCGGTCAACGACCTGTCCCGTGGCGCTCTGGTGGAAGATATTGTGTTCACCATTGCGCTGACGGCGGTCCAGGCGAAACAGGTGGCTTCGGCAGAATCGAAGTGACTCGGGCCGGACGTTTCCGGCCCCGGATTAGCGCTTGAGGCTCTTCTGGCGGGTTTTCTTGATCCGCCTACCCTTCTTCAGGTCGTTATCTTTCTTGACCTTCTGCCGTGGCGTGAGCCGGTCAACCTTACCAGCAAACGGGTTTTCCCCCGACTTGAACTCAAAGCGGATGGGTGAACCGGTCACCTTGAGAACCTTGCGGAACGTATTTTCCAGGTAACGCTTGTAGGCACCCGGAAGCGCATCAACCTGGTTGCCGTGAACAACAATCACCGGCGGGTTGGAGCCCCCCTGATGGGCGAACCGAAGTTTGATTCTTCGACCATGAACCATCGGTGGCTGGTGCTGCGCAACTGCATCCTGAAGAATGGCCGTCAGACGGTTGGTTGGCCATTTGGCCATGGCAGACTCGTAGCAGGCCTGCACGGAGTCGTACATGACACCAACGCCTGAGCCATGAAGCGCCGAAATATAGTGCTTGTCGGCGTAGTCCAGGAAATCAAGACGACGCTGGACCTGCTCTTTGACACGGGCGCGGTCCTCCGGGTCCATGCCGTCCCACTTGTTGACCGCGATCACCAGTGAGCGACCGGCATCCAGGACAAAACCGATCAGATGGAGATCCTGATCGACCAGCCCCTCCCGGGCATCGATAACGAGAATGACGACATGCGCATCATCGATGGCCTGCAGAGTTTTAATGATCGAGAACTTCTCGACCGTTTCACGGACATTTTTCCGTCGGCGGACCCCAGCGGTGTCGATCAGGGTGTATTCGTGCCCCTGGCGCTCATAGGGAATGTAGACGCTGTCCCGCGTGGTGCCAGGCATGTCATACACGATCACCCGGTCCTCACCCAACATCCGGTTAACCAACGTCGATTTGCCCACGTTGGGCCGGCCAACTACGCCAATACGGATACCCGGATAGCGGTCCGCCCGATCAGCTTCCTCACGCTCTTCCTCTGACGGAAGCAGGAGCTCAAGCATGGAGCGGATGCCACGGTTGTGGGAGGCCGCAATCAGGAAGGTGGATTCAAAACCGAGGCTGTAGAAATCGGCCGCGGCAATATCAGGATCCTGGCCATCCGTTTTGTTAACCACCAGATGGGCCTGTTTGCCCGACCGCCGCAGATGATTGGCGATGGTCTCATCACCCGCTGTCAGTCCGGCGCGACCATCCACCAGGAACAACACGATGTCCGCCTCTTCCACCGCTTGCAGTGACTGCCGGGCCATTTCGGCATCCAGTCCCTGCTCATCACCGGTCAGACCACCGGTGTCGATCACGATGAACCGCTGGCCCTCGTAGTTGCCCTCACCATACTTCCGGTCACGGGTGAGTCCCGGAAAATCCGCGACCAGGGCGTCCCGGGATCGGGTCATCTGGTTAAACAAGGTCGACTTGCCAACATTGGGGCGGCCGACAAGGGCAATTACTGGGGTCATAATAAGTCGCTATGCAAAAAGGAAAACAGCCCGGCTTCTGTGCCGGGCTGAAACGTATTCATTCAATGGGTCGGATTTTGAGAACCGCCATGTCTCCGCTGTTACCGAAGACCAGCAGGTTACCATTGCCCAGCCGCTGTGCCGGTACGCGTATACCCTCATCATCGAATTCCAGCTGCCCCAGAAGGCGGCCATCTTCCCGGGACAGGATGTGCAGATAACCTTCGAAATCAGCGGTCACAAGGTAATCGTCCACCACCATCGGCTGGGTTAGCTGACGCCAGGACAACCGGTTCTGGACCCAGAGCTCCCTCCGGTCAGAGCCCCGCAACGCCACAATATCGCCATTGGCAGCGGCGAGATAGATATCGCCATTGCCGATCATCGGCGAATAAAGGCTCGACGCCTTTCGGCTCCAGATCTCCTGGCCGGTTCGGATATCCACGAGAGCCAGCTTGCCCTGGTAACCGACCACGAGCACCGCCGATTCGAGGACCAGTGGCTGACCGGTTATGTCCACCAGTCGTTCGAGTTCGGTTCGGCCCTGGGGCTGCCCTACCTCATATTGCCACAGCGGCTGCCCGGCCTCTGCACTCAGCGCAATGAGCTTACCATTGGCAAAGGAGGCTAGGACTATGTCGCCACCCACAAGCGGCGCCGCAGCGGCCCGGATTGAAAGAACCGGGACGACGCCATCGTATTGCCAGCGTTTCTCGCCACTCTCTGCATCGAATCCCAGGACCCGACCATCGGTCGTCTGGGCAACCACCAGGTTGCCGTTAGATTGCGGCGCGGCCAGAACTTCCGTCGGCAATGCTGCGCGCCAGAGTTCCGTGCCGTCTTCCCGCGACAGGGCTATGAGTTCGGCTTCCCGGGTTGCCAGGTAAAGCCGCTCACCGTCACCACCAACGCCCGCGAAAATACGGTCGCTGAGTTCGGTCTCCCAGACCACCTTGCCGTCTTCCGACTGAACGGCATAGAGTTCGCCGTCGGCCGAAGCGGCATACAGCAGGTCGCCGGTATTCAACGGCGCCAGGTAGAGAAAGTCTTCATCATGACCGTCTCCCACCGACATGCTCCAGACCTGCTTGAACTCCACCGAGCTCTCGATCTCAGGCACCGGAGCGGGTTGTTCAAAGGTGTCGGTGGTACTGCAACCGGTCAGCCCCATGACCGCAAGCAAGCCGCTTACAAGTCCGGCACGCACAAACCTGTTGCGATGGAATCGCATCAGGCGTCCTCCCCAACACCGAGATCCGACAATTTCAGCTGCAGGACACCACTTCGGCCCTGCTGGCTCTGCTCACGCGCCGCCAGATAAGCCTCGCGGGCCCCCTCTTTGTCACCCTGGGCCAGCAAAATATCGCCGCGAAGTTCGGAAAAAATCGCGTCGAACGCATCGGCGCTTGTCGCAGCGTCGATCGTCGCCAGCGCGTCCTCGTATTGCCCGGCTTCAAACTGGGCTCGCGCAAGACGGCTTCGAACAACCAACGCCAACGCCTGTTGCTCACCACTTTGATCCAGCGCCCAGGTAAGGGAATCGATCGCACCGGCCGAATCGTCAGACATCAGTTGCTGCTTGGCGAGAATAAGGTTGCCGTAAACCGCGTAGGCACTGTCGGTGTAATCTTCCCGGAGTGTTTTCGCCACAAAGGCCACGGTTTCTGCGCTGTTCTCGTCAGCCTGTTCACTAAAGGCGTTGAGCAGATTGGCGAACTGGTTAGCAGCTTCAGTACGCTGCTGTGCCTGATGGTTCTGCCAGGCCTGCCAACCGAAAACGATGGCCAGGGCGGCACCGATACCGATCAGCAAAGAGCTGCCATTATTCTTCCACCAGTCCTTGATCGCCTGGACCTGTTCTTCTTCGGTGCGCAGTTCAGCCATGATGACTCCTGTAGTCGACTACTTTGCTTTTGTTTAAGTTGGGTTCAGTACTTGAGCGCTTCCGCCAGGGCTGGGGCGAGCTCATTGCGAGCAACGTCTCGCTGGGGCTCATCGGACCGCAGGGGCTTGAGTCCGGCGGTGCCATTGGCCACCTCGTTCTCCCCGAGGATGACGGCATACCGGGCACCGCTCTTGTCAGCCTTCTTCATCTGGCTTTTAAAGCTTCCCCCGCCACAATGGGATATCACCACGGTGCCCGGCAAGGCCCCTCGAAGTTCCTCTGACAGCGCCAGTGCAGAGGCAACGGCGCCCTCACCCATTGCCGTCACATACACATCCGCATTGCTGTTCACGTGCGCTGGGACGAGCCCCAGGGTCTCAAGCAGGAGAATAAGCCGCTCCAGCCCCATGGCGAAGCCAACGGCCCGGGTCGGCTTGCCGCCAAGCTGCTCAACCAGCCCGTCATAACGCCCACCGGCGCAGACCGTTCCCTGGGCGCCCAGGCTGTCGGTAATCCATTCGAACACGGTCTTGCCGTAGTAATCGAGACCGCGAACCAGCGCCGGGTTCACGGAATAGCGGATACCAGCGGCATCCAGCAGTTCCCGCAACCTGTCGAAGTGTGCCCGGGACTCATCGTCCAGATAGCTGTCAAGCTTCGGTGCGCCTTCCAGGATCTTTCGGGTTGACGGGTCCTTGCTATCGAGAATGCGCAGTGGGTTGGTGTCCAGCCGGCGCTGACTGTCTGCGTCGAGTTCGGCCTTGTATTGGCTCAGGTAATCCACCAGGGCCTGACGATAGACCTTGCGCGCTTCCGAGGTACCAATGGAGTTGATTTCCAGGCGGGTATGCTCCTGAAGACCAAGCGCTTTCCAGAGGCGAGCCGTCAGGACCAACAGTTCCGCATCAATATCCGGCCCTTCCATGCCGAAGCACTCCACCCCAATCTGGTGAAACTGGCGATAGCGTCCCTTCTGCGGCCGTTCATGGCGAAACATCGGGCCGGTGTACCACAACCGGCGAGTCTGGTTGAACAGCAGACCATGCTCTTCCGCTGCCCGCACGCAGCCGGCGGTTCCCTCGGGCCTGAGGGTCAGGCTGTCGCCGTTTCGGTCGTCGAAGGTATACATTTCCTTTTCGACGATATCGGTGACTTCCCCAATGGAACGTTTGAACAGTTCGGTCTGCTCAACGATGGGCATCCGGATTTCCTGATACCCATACTGCGCGAGCACTTTGCGTACGGTGTCTTCAACAAACTGCCAGACGGGCGTCTGTTCGGGCAGGATGTCGTTCATCCCGCGAATTGCCTGAATCTTAGCCAAGTTAAACCCTTAAACGTATTTCTGAGTATTCATGCCGGGAAACCAGACGGGATCAGCTGCCCGAACGGGCGATGATTGCGTCTTCCTCTTCCTTGCGCCGCGCGACTTCTTCGCGAATCAGGCGCTCCAGGTCGTCGGTCAGCGTCGCGTTATCCAGTTTCTGATTCGGCTTGCCCGCCATATAGAACAGGTTCTTCGGGCTTCCACCGGTCAGCCCGATATCCGCTTCTTTCGCCTCACCGGGACCATTCACAATGCAACCAATGATCGCGACATCCATGGCCGTATTCACGTCCTCGAGGCGCGCCTCTAGGTCGTTCATGGTCTGGATCACATCGAAATTCTGGCGGGAGCAGCTTGGGCAGGCGATGAAATTAATACCGCGACTGCGCAGACGGAGACTCTTCAGGATGTCATAGCCCACCTTGATTTCCTGAACCGGGTCTGCGGCGAGGGATACACGAATGGTATCGCCAATACCGTCCATCAGTAGCATTCCCAAGCCAATGGAAGACTTCACTGTTCCGGAACGGAAGCCGCCTGCCTCGGTGATACCAAGGTGCAACGGCTGCTCAATCTGTGCGGCGATCTTTCGGTATGCCGCGACGGTCATGAACACTTCCGACGCTTTCAGACTGACCTTGAAATCCTGAAAATCGTGGCGATCGAGAATATCGATGTGACGCATTGCGGATTCAACGAGGGCATCCGGGGTGGGCTCCCCGTATTTACGCTGAAGCTCTTTCTCCAAAGAACCCGCATTCACGCCGATGCGAATCGGAATATTCCGGTCCCTCGCGGCACTGATCACCGCGCTGACGCGGTCTTCCCGACCGATATTTCCCGGATTGATTCGAAGGCAGTCCACGCCGAGTTCGGCCACACGCAGGGCAATCTTGTAATCGAAATGGATATCGGCAACCAGCGGAACAGAGACCTGCTCCCGGATCTTGCCAAAGGCTTCTGCGGCATCCATGGTCGGAACTGACACGCGAACGATATCGGCGCCGGCGTCCTCAAGCGCCCGAATCTGTCCGACGGTGGCGTCGACGTCACACGTGCTGGTATTGGTCATGCTTTGAACCGCAATCGGCGCATCACCACCAACAGGTACATTACCCACCATGATCTGGCGAGATTTGCGTCTAACGATTGGGGATTCGTGTTTCATGGCTTACTGACCGATTTCAATGAGTTTCAAGTTTCAGATCGTCAGGGTAAATTCTGACCGATTATTGACCACACGGTAACCGTCCATGTCCACCGGCTCCCCCTGGAAGCTGATCGAGCCGACCGCGTCGACAGCGCCAATCACCACCCTGAGGGGAACCTCGCCGGTCACGTCGATCCGGTCGCCATTCCGTTGCAGTGAATTGACCAGTCGATTGCCGGCGGCATCGCTGACCTGAACCCAGCAGTCACCCGTAAAGGTAATCTGTAGTCTCCCGGTATCCGTCACGACCACTGGCTCGGCCGGATCTCCCAGCACAGGGTCCGTGGATTGCGTGACCACGGGGGCAGACTCGACTGGATCCACGATATCGTCACTGGTGACCGAATCGTCGCCCATCGGCTCGACCGGTTCTGTTGGCGTGACGTCCGTCGCCTGCTCGGCCGCCGGCACCTCCTCGTCAGGGGCAGCTGCCACGAGTTCGGGGTCTGGCTCTGGCTCTGAGATTGGCTCTACGGTCGCCTCCTCATTCACGTCGGCGGAGACGTCTTCCGGAACAGCCGTCTCGGTCTGGCTCTCGGGCGCATCGGTGGCCGATACGCCTTGCTCTGCCTCTTCCGCCACATCCGACGGTGCCATGGACTCAGGCTGGGGCAGTACAAACGTGAAGACCAGGTAGCCTGCGAGCGCGGCGACACACAATAACAGCGCCAGTTTGGCCGCACGACGTTTCTTGAGACGTCGACGCTCGATATCAACCAGTGGGTTGGCCTCGAACTCCTGCTCTCGCTTTTGCCGCAATGGCTCAAGTTCACGGTCCAGGTCGGCTATTACATCGTTGGCTTCCAGGCCAACCTGCTTCGCATAGGCCCTGACATACCCTTTCAGGAAGAGTTCACTGTCAATCTGTTTGTAATCACCAGCCTCAATGGCGTGAATGACAGCCGGCCGGAGATGTTGGGCCTTGGCTACGTCATCGGCACTCAAACCTTTTTGCTCTCGTGCGCGTTGCAGCTGCTGCCCGACAGGATCTCCGCTCACCGGCTGGGAGGTTTCTTCATTAGTCATTAGAAATCAGCACCTTGTATTGTTGGTATTCGACTGACTCCGGGAAGTTGTTCTTCAGTTGCAAGGCCAGGCTGGCTTCCTGGTTGCGGTTGTCCAGATGGCGGGCAATACGGATGCCCGTCAACAAGCTTTCAGGGGAGTGACGCAGACGCTCATCTCTCTGCATCATTGAGGAAAGTCGGGAGTAATAACGTGCCGCCGAGTTGAAGTCTCCCTGGTCTGCCAGCACACGGGACAGCGCCAGCAGCGACCGCGCGTCTCCACGAGACAGCTCGACCGCACGTCGATAGGACGTAGCCGCATTGTCGAGCTCATCGAGCCGCTCCTGGGTCATACCCAGGTTAAAGAAGACTGAGCCCCGGTCTTTGTATTCCGTGTCCCGCGAAGCGGCACGAAACTGGTTCCGCGCATCCTCCATACGACCCTGACCATACAGGAACGCGCCGTAGTACACGCGCGCACGGGTGTAACCGGGGTCTGAGGAGATAGCTTCCTTGAAACTCGATTCTGCCAACTCGGCTTCGCCCTCGGCGTTATAGACCAATCCCATGGCCGCCTTCGCCTTTGGGCTGTCGGAGTCCAGATCAAGAGCACGGTCGAGGTGGTGGCGGGCACGATCAAGATTGCCCTGCCCTATGTAGGCGGTGGCCAGCTGAACATAGTCCTCGACAGCTTCCTGGCGATCTGCCTCGCGGGAAAAACGACTGTCCGTGGTTGTGACGCACCCTGTGACAAACAACGCGGCCAACATCAGCGCCACGACAGAAAAACGCCAGCTCGTCGATCTATAGGTCACAGTTTCGCATTCCTCGCTTCAACTCGTTGTCGGTGCCGTGTCAGGGATTAACCTGCTGGACCTCAATGTATCGTTTACTTCGACGGGTACGATCCTCGACCTTGCCGACCAACTGGCCACAGGCCGCATCAATGTCGTCACCACGGGTGGTCCTGATTGTGGTGATGTATCCAGCCTCATTGAGCACCGCCTGGAATCGGCGGGTTGCGTTCATGCTCGGCCGCCGGAAATCACTTTCAGGAAACGGATTGAAGGGTATCAGATTGATCTTGCAGGGAAGATCCCGCAACAGCACCGCAAGTTCCCGGGCATGTTCCGGTTGATCGTTCATTCCCTCAATCACGGTGTACTCGATGGTGGCCTTGCGCTTGTCCGGTAGCCGGGCGAAGTATCGCTTGGTGGCCGCAAGCAGCTCCGAAATCGGATACTTTTTATTGAGCGGCACCAACTTGTTACGGAGCTCATCATTCGGGGCATGAAGCGAAATAGCCAGTGAAACATCGGTAACTTCCGCCAGGCGGTCGAGGGCCGGAACGACCCCGGAGGTGCTTAACGTGACCCGGCGCTTGGAGATCCCATAAGCCAGATCCTCCATCATGAGGTTCATGGCATCAACCACGTTGTCGAAGTTCAGCAACGGCTCACCCATCCCCATCATCACAACGTTGGTGATGGGGCGGTCCGGACCGGGCTCAAACGGCATAAAGGCCTTGCGAGCAACCCAGACCTGTCCGATCACCTCGGCCGCGGTCAGGTTCCGGTTAAACCCTCGCTTGCCGGTCGAGCAGAACGTGCAATCCAGACTGCAGCCAATCTGTGAGGAAACGCAGAGGGTTCCACGCTCACCATCGGGAATCAGCACGGTTTCAACGCTGTTCCCGTTGTCCATGCGCATAACCCATTTCCGGGTACCGTCTTTGGAAGTTTCGTCGTAGACCACTTCGGGGCCGCGAATCTCCGCGACCTGTTTGAGCTTTTCCCGGAGCGCCTTGCTCATATTGGTCATTTGATCGAAGTCATCAGCCCCACGCTGATGAATCCACTGCAAAACCTGGGTGGCACGAAAACGCTTTTCCCCCAGGGAATCGAAGAAAGCCTCAAGTTTGGCTTTCGGCATCCCGAGAAGATTGGTTTTTTCAGCGGCCGCTGTCATTTCATAACCTCGATCAGATAACCAATTCGGGGAGCGGTCCGACGACCGCCCCCCGATCAACTGAATCAGCCGCGCGGGCAGATCTCGTTGTCATTGAAAAAATACGCGATTTCACGCTCAGCTGACGCTGCTGAGTCAGAGCCGTGAACAGCGTTTGCATCGATAGAAGACGCAAAATCAGCGCGGATAGTGCCCGCGTCCGCTTCCTTCGGGTTGGTTGCCCCCATCAGGTCACGGTTCTTGAGGATGGCGCCTTCGCCTTCCAGAACCTGAACAACAACTGGACCGGAGGTCATGAATGCCACCAGGTCGTTGAAAAACGGGCGTTCCTTGTGCTCCGCATAGAAACCTTCAGCCTGCTCCTGGGTAAGGTGCATCATCTTGGCAGCAACGATGTTCAACCCCGCCTTCTCAAAACGGCTGTAAATTTCACCGATCACGTTCTTAGCAACTGCGTCGGGCTTGATAATCGAGAGCGTACGCTCATTCGCCATGGTCTTTCTCCACTAGGGTTCAGGTTAAAATTCCGGCCTGCGATTATACGCAGTCCAGGGGCAACTGCCTACCGCACTGCACGCAGTCGGCTAACAACATCAACTATTTGCGAACTGGCAAAAACCACTTCCTCGGCCGTGGTAAACCGGCCGAAAGAGAAACGCAGCGCCCTGTGGGCCTGCTCGTCGCTCAAACCAATTCCACGCAGGACAAACGAGGGTTCGATCGTGGCCGACGCACAGGCTGATCCCGACGACACGGCCAGATCCCTCAGGCCCAGCATCAAGGACTCCGCCTCGACCCCGTCAAAGGAAAGGTTCACGATGCCCGGCACACGAAACTCGGCGCTTCCGTTCAGGCTGACGCCATCCAGACCTTCGAGGCCGCCAAGGAAAGAGGTCCGCAGGCGCTCCAGCTCTTCCCTATCCGATTCAAGGCACTCCTGGGCGATGGAAAATGCCTTACCCATGCCCACGATCTGGTGCGTCGGCAACGTCCCGGAGCGCATGCCTCGCTCGTGTCCACCGCCATGAATCTGGGCCTCGATGCGCACATCCGGTGAACGTCTCACGTAAAGCGCCCCGACCCCCTTGGGCCCGTATACTTTGTGCCCGGACAACGACATCAGATCGACCGGCATTGCCGTCACATCGACTGGCATTTTGCCGGCTGCCTGGGCGGCATCGACGTGAAAGAGCACGCCTCGCTCACGAAGTTCGCGACCAATGGCGGCAACATCGGTCACGCAACCCAGCTCGTTGTTGACCAGCATGAGACTGACCAGAACCGTATTGTCCCGCAAGGCATTGGTCACCTGATCCGGATGAATTCGACCATCACGGTCCGGTGACAGCCAGGTCACCTCTACGCCATGCTGCTCCAGCCATTTACAGGTATCCAACACCGCTTTGTGCTCGATGGATGAGGTCACGAGATGGACGCCAGTGCGTCCGGCGACCGCACCCTTGATGGCGAGATTGTCCGACTCAGTGGCGCCAGAGGTCCAGACGATCTCTCTGGGATCAGCGTGGATCAGTTGGGCAACTTCCCGACGCGCCGCCTCAACGGCAGCCTCCGCCCTCCAGCCAAAGGCGTGCGATCGCGAAGCCGGATTCCCAAAAATTCCATCGGGTGTCAGGTACTTCACCATTTCTTCGGCGACAGACGGATCAACGGGCGTCGTCGCCGCATAATCCAGGTATACGGGCTTTTTCATGATTTCAAGGAGTAATGTTTCAGGCCGGCGCCTGGTCAGACAGGCGTTCGGTATTAATCGTTTCAGAGCCGTTGTCAGACTGACGGCGGTTCTGCCGGTCCGCAACCTGGCGGATTTCGTGCTTCTGCATCAGGTCGCCGAGGCTGATTTCACTCAGGAACTGATGAATCTGGTCACTCAGATCGGACCAAAGGTGGTGGGTCAGACACTTCTCGCCTTTCTGACAGTCCCCTTTGTTACCGCATCGTGTGGTGTCCAGAGACTCGCTGACGGCGTCCACAACTTCAGCTACGAACACCTTTCCAGCATCGCGACTCAGGCGATAGCCGCCGCCGGGGCCACGAATGCTGACCACCAGGTTCTGACGACGCAGACGGGAGAAGAGCTGTTCCAGGTAGGAAAGTGAGATTTCCTGACGGGCTGAAATATCAGCAAGACTCACCGGCCCCTGGTCTCCGTGCAGAGCCAGATCCAGCATTGCCGTGACGGCATAGCGGCCTTTGGTGGTCAGCTTCATGGCATCAGCCCCGTGATGGGATTGAATCTCGAATTACAGCAGCGAGTATGAATTGACCTACTATTTCAGTCAAGTATTCACCCCCGCGTCTCCTCACTCTCGTCTCGGACGCAATCGAAGTCCTCTTCAGGCAAAGGCGGCAACTCACCGTTCTGGTATTCACTGTTCACCTTCCGAAGGGCCTTGCACATGTTCTCAATCCGATCATCCACGGCATGCATGTGGTCCAGCAACGATCGAACGGCCCGCGCGACCGGGTCCGGCATTTCCTCGGTGACACCGTAGGCATCGAAGCCCATGCGTTCTTCCATTTCCTTACGACGCACATCGTCATCCTCACTCGGACGCTTGACGATAACTCGTCCCGGTATCCCGACGACGGTGGCCCCCGGGGGTACCGCCTTGGTGACGACTGAATTGGAGCCGACCTTCGCGCCGGCTCCCACCTCAAACGGTCCGAGAATCTTGGCGCCGGCGCCGACAACCACACCGTCTCCGATGGTCGGGTGCCGCTTGCCCTTGTTCCAGCTGGTGCCGCCCAACGTAACGCCCTGATAGAGCGTTACGTCGTCTCCGATCACGGTCGTTTCACCAATGACGACGCCCATGCCGTGATCGATGAAGAACCTCCTGCCGATGGTCGCACCCGGATGAATCTCGACGCCGGTCAGCCAGCGGGCAATCGTGGAGATCGTGCGGGCAATCCACTTCAGGCCCATTCGCCAGAGCCGGTGCGCCAGCCGATGAAACAGCAACGCATGCAGCCCCGGGTAGTTCGTTAACACCTCAAAGGTGTTCCGAGCCGCGGGGTCGCGGTGAAAAACGCTGTTGATATCTTCCCTCAAACGCTCAAACATGGCCATTGTCCTGCCCCGTCGCCTTTGGATCGGCCTCGGTTGTTTTGTTGTCAGCCTTGGCGCCAGCGGCCTTTTGCACTGACGTCAGTATGCCTCTGAGTATATTAATTTCCATTTGGTCCAGTCTCGCGCGCTGGAACAATCGCCGCAAGCGTGTCATGAGCTGACGAGGATTTTCCCGCCGGTGAAATTCGACGTCCACCAACACCTGCTCAAGGTGACCAAAGAAACCTTCCACATCGTTCACGGGTGCGGGTGGAACGTCCCAGCCCGGATCACCCGGCGACGTCATGGGCTTTAGGTATGGGCTCCCCTCACCACCTTCAAGGCCACGAAGAAAATGCATCCTGAGCTCATAACACATAACCTGAACCGCCATCGCCAGGTTCAGGGAGCTGTAATCGGGATTGGAGGGAATGTGAATGTGGTAATGACAGCGTTGCAGCTCCTCATTGCTCAGGCCGTGATTCTCCCGCCCGAACACCAGTGCCACCGGGCCATTGGCGGCATTTTCCGAGGCTGCCACAGCCGCTTCCGGGGGCGCAATGACTGGCCAGGGCACTTTCCGCCCCCGGGCACTGGTTCCCATTACCAGAACGCAGTCCGCAAGCGCCTCGTCCAGGGACGACACAACGTTTGCCCGATCCAGCACATCGGACGCGCCCGAGGAACGGGCGTAAGACGCCTCGTCCGGGAAAGAGTTCGGGTTGACCAGCCACAGATTCCCGAGCCCCATGTTTTTCATGGCACGAGCCACCGCACCAATGTTGCCTGAATGAGAGGTCTCGACCAGAACGATTCGGATCTGATCCTGAAATGAGTCAGTGCCCTCCAGGGGAAGTGCCGGCTTGTGCATTGAGTATGGGTCCAGACTGAATTAATTGAGGCGGGCATGATAGCAGAAAACCAACATGTCCCGCCCGTCCGGAGATGCCGTAATCCTTTGGTATCCGTGCTATTGCTAAGTCAAAAAACATACAAGCACCCTGATCTTTTGCTATGATACCCGGCCTTCACACACCCGGATAATGAACACTCAGATGCAACCAGCTATTAAAATGGCCCTGCGCGTCGCGCGTCAGGGGTCCGACTATCTGAAAGCCCATTTCGAGCGCCAGGAACCCACCGGCAAGGACGACGAGGAACGCCGCCGTCAGTTGGACCGGGTCGAGCAGTCGATTTACGACAACTTTGCGGAGCAACTCGAAAAGGCCTACAAGGACCACAGCATCGCCCCTCTGAATGAAGCGAATGCGGGTACCAGCGAACGAAGCTGGCACGTCTTCCCGGTTCTTGGTCGCGAGAATTTTCTGAGAGGCATCCCGGAATTTGCCCTGGCCCTGGCCCAGAAAAAGAACAACCGTACCGAGAACCTTCTGGTGATCAACCCGGTAACCGGCGAAGAGTATTCCGCCAGCCGCGGACACGGAGCTGCACTGAACAGCCGTCGAGTTCGGGCGTCCGACATCAAGCACGCCAACAAGGCTGCCATTGCCACCAACCTGCTGGATCAGGCGCGCAGAAGCGAAGACACTCAATTGTGGGGTGAAATGGCCTCCGTCCTCGCCCGTGAATCTGCGATGTTCCGCACTTCTGGCTGTGTGGTTCTGGACATTGCCCGCGTATCTGCCGGCAACCTGGACGCGGCCGTCATCTTCCGCCCGGAGACCGTGGACCTGGATCTTGGCGTAACGATTGCCATGGAATCAGGCGCCCTGACGGGCGACTTCTCCGGCAACCCGTCAACGGCTGGCGCCCGCCAGTTGGTTGTGGCCAACCCCAAGCTGTTCCGTGAAGTGCTGAAAGCACTGCACCCGTTCCGGGGTCGCCTGCCCCGCTGATCCCCGGCAGGCCGTCATAAAAAAACCGCCATTCCCTTGGGAAGGCGGTTTTTTTGTTTCCGAAGAAGAAACTACATCCGGTTCAGCCACTCCGGCGGCTGCTCCTCTTCTTCGGCGTCCGCGGCACCCTCTTTTACCGGAAGTACCAGGTCTTCCCGCGACACACCAAACGCAATCAAGAGATTTGCAGACACGTAGATGGACGAGTAGGTACCGACAACCACCCCGATAATCAGCGCCAGTGCGAAGTTATTGATAGCTTCGCCCCCAAACAGATACAACGCGAACAGAACGACAAGCGTCGTACCGGACGTGTTGATTGTCCTGCTGATGGTCTGGTGAATGGAGGTATTGATGACGTGCCAGGAATCCCCCACCCGCATTTTGCGGAAGTTTTCCCGGATCCGGTCAGCCACAACAATGGTATCGTTCAGGGAGTAGCCGATGACTGCCAGCAAGGCCGCCAGAACCGTCAGGTCGAAGGTCCACTGGAACAGTGCGAACACGCCCAGGACGATGATCACGTCGTGGGCCAACGGAAGGACAGAGGCGATGCCGAACTTGAACTGGAATCGCATACCGACATAGATCAGTACCACCGCCAACGCAAGCAACAGTCCCAGGCCACTGTCCTCTCTCAGCTCTTCGCCAACCTGGGAGCCAATGAACTCGGAGCTGATCAGCTCAAGGCTTTCCCCACCGGCCGTCAGCGCCTCGGTCACCTCGACCGCCAATTCATCGTTACCAGCCTCAGCGAGTCGAACCAGCACGGTGGTATCGGCACCGAAATTCTGCACGACGAACTGCTCGTAGCCTGCCTCGGTCAGCGTGGAACGAATTTCATCCAGCTGCGGTGCTTCGGCATACTCGAATTCCACCGACGTACCGCCCGTGAAGTCCATGCCCAGGTTTAGGCCCCGAACCGCCAGCAACACGACGGAGGCAACCAGCAACGTGACCGAGAGAACGGAAGCAAGCTTCCGGAACCCCATGAAATCAAATGGTTTCTTCTCTTTCTCAGACATTTGCCAGCTTTCCTCCGATCGACAACTTCTCGATCTTTCGACCGCCATATACAAAATTCACAATGCTGCGACTGACCATCAGCCCCGAGAACATCGAGGTCAGGATGCCCAGGCACAAGGTGACCGCGAACCCTTTCACCGGGCCGGAACCCATGGCAAACAGAATCACCGCGACCAGCAAGGTCGTGATATTGGCATCAAAAATGGACACGAAGGCCCGCGAATACCCGGAATTGATGGCCGACTGAGGCGGAACGCCTGCCTTGAGCTCCTCGCGTATTCGTTCAAAAATCAGCACGTTGGCGTCAACTGCCATACCTACCGTCAGTACGATACCGGCGATACCCGGAAGCGTAAGCGTCGCCGAGAGGATGGACATGCAGGCGATCAACAACATCAGGTTTAGGGTAAGCGCAACGTTGGCCACCAGACCGAAGCCCCGGTAATACACCAGCATGTACAGAAGCACCAGCCCGAAACCAAGCGCTACCGACATCACACCGGCATCGATGTTTTTCTGCCCCAGGCTTGGACCAATCGTGCGCTCCTGAACGAAATACATCGGTGCGGCCAGCGCACCCGCACGGAGTAACAGCGCCAGCTCTGCCGCTTCCGGAATGGAATCCAGGCCAGTGATCCGGAAACTGCTGCCCAGTGCGGACTGAATGGTTGCCAGGCTGATGATGCCCTTTTCTACGACACGCTTGTCGACGGACGTCATCTCCCCGTCCACCATCCGGGTTTCGGTTTCTGTACGGAATTCGATGAAGAGCACAGCCATACGGCGACCGATGGCGTTCCGGGTCGCACGGTTCATCTGATCACCGCCAACCGAATCCATGGTGATATTGACCTGAGGCTGACCGTTCTCGTCAAACGCCTGCTGGGCGTTCGCAACATTGTTACCGGTCGTGATCACGTCACGCTCAAGCCGCGCTGTACGCTGAGGGTTATCACGGAAACTGAATTCCTCAACCTCGCTGGCCGATGCGTCCTGACGGGCCTCCAGGCGAAACTCGAGGTTTGCAGTCGCGCCCAGGACCCGCTTGGCCTGGGCGGTATCCTGCACACCCGGCAATTCCACGATAATCCGATCAGCACCCTGACGCTGAACAAGCGGCTCAGCAACGCCCAGCTCGTTGACGCGGTTGCGGATCGTGGTGAGGTTTTGCTCGAGCGCGTATTCCTGGATGGATTTAACCTCGGCCTCGGACAGCGAGAGCACGATCTGTCGCTCGTCCTCCACCGTTCTCTCATCCATCAGGAACTGGTTGTACTGGGCGCGGATCAGATCAAACGCTTCGGCACGCGACTGTTCATCACGGAAGGAAAGAACGATTTGCCGCTGACCTTCAACGTCGCCGCCGCGATACCGGATCCTCTCTTCCCGAAGATCACCTTTAATCTGGCTGGACAGCGCTTCGAGACGGGTATTCAAGGCAGTTTCCATATCCACCTCCAGCAGGAAGTGAACACCACCGCGCAAATCCAGACCAAGCTTCATCGGGCCCGCACCGAGGCTTTTCAGCCAATCAGGCGTTGAGGGCGCCATGTTAAGTGCGACCAGGTAATCGTTGCTCAGTGCCGACTGAACAACCGGACGGGCCTGAAGCTGATCCTCTCCACTGGTAAGGCGAATCAGGGCATCCCGATCCTGAAGCGTGCTGCTTTTTACCTCGATGCCCTCAGACTCCAGCGCCTTGACAGCGCGATCGAGAACGGTTGAGTTGACCTCGGTACTGCTGCGAGCACCGGTGATCTGGATGGCATAATCGTCGGGGAAAAGATTAGGCAAGGCATAGATAAACCCGATCACGAGAGCGACCAGAATGACCAGGTTTTTCCAAAGAGGATACTTGTTCAGCATGGGATCCCTTTTAGCCGACCCGAAGGTCGGCCTTGGTGTTTCAGCCAGAAAAAATCAGTCCGCAAGGTTCGGACTCCGGCTCAGATGTCCTTCAAGGTGCCTTTCGGCAGAGCCGCTGCAACGGCGACTTTCTGCACTTTGATTTCTACGTTATCCGCAACCTCTACCACGATGAAATCGTCGGTTACCTTGGTGATCTTGCCGGCAACACCACCGGAGGTAACTACCTCGTCACCCTTGTTCAGGCCGGACATCAGCGCCTTGTGCTCCTTGGCACGCTTTGACTGCGGACGCCAGATCAGGAAGTAGAAGATCAGGATAAAGCCGGCGAAGAAGATCACCTGCCCCATAACACCCATTCCCTGAGCACCCGGGTCCTGAGCCATGGCCAGTGCAGGCATCATGGCCAGAAGGCCGGCTACGAGCATTTTGATTGATTTCATTCACTATCTCCGTTGGTTTGGCAAATAATTCAGGCAGTGCCCAGCGGCGGAACTGTCTCGCCGCGTAGAGCATAGAAGTCGGTTACAAAGTCGGACAATGTACCTGCTTCAATGGCGCCACGCAATCCAGCCATGAGGTTCTGGTAGAACCTCAGGTTGTGGATGGTGTTCAGCTGTGAACCCAGCATTTCTCCACATTTATCGAGATGATACAGGTAACTCCTCGAAAAATTCTTGCATGTATAGCAGTCACAACGCTCGTCCAGCGGGGCGGTATCGTGACGATGCCGGGCATTACGGATCTTGACGATTCCGGTCGACGTAAACAGGTAACCATTCCGGGCGTTCCGGGTCGGCATGACACAGTCGAACATGTCCACGCCCCGACGAACCGCTTCAACCAGGTCCTCCGGCCGCCCTACTCCCATCAGGTAACGGGGCTTGTCTTCCGGCATTTTTGGCGGAAGATGATCAAGAATCCGAATCATATCCTCTTTGGGCTCGCCAACGGACAACCCACCGATGGCGTAGCCGTCAAAGCCAATATCGGTTAACCCCTTCAGGGACTGATCGCGAAGTTCCTCGTACATGCCACCCTGGACAATGCCGAACAGTGCCGCCGGGTTCCCCTCATGGGCCTGCTTGCTGCGCTCGGCCCAGCGCAGGGACAGCTCCATGGAATCCTTGGCCTCGCGCTCGGTCGCCGGATACGGGGTGCATTCGTCGAAGATCATCACAATGTCGGAACCAAGGTCACGCTGGACCTGGATGGCAATTTCCGGCGACAACTTAACCGGAGAGCCGTCAACGGGCGACCGGAACGTAACCCCCTCTTCGGTGATCTTCCGCATATCGCCCAGACTAAACACCTGGAACCCACCGGAATCGGTGAGGATGGGTCCGCTCCACTGGGTGAAATCATGAAGGTCCCCGTGGGCCTTGATGACTTCCGTCCCGGGCCGCAGCATCAGGTGGAAGGTGTTACCCAGGATGATCTCGGCACCGATCTCGTGGATATCCCGGGGCAGCATTCCCTTCACCGTGCCGTAGGTACCAACTGGCATGAAGGCAGGGGTTTCGACCGTGCCACGGGGAAAGGTCAGCCGGCCACGACGCGCCCGGCCGTCTTCTCCAAGCTTCTCAAAGGACATGAAACAGGACTGGCTCAAAGTGACTCCCCGGCTTTATCTGAGGTTGAATCATTAATGGTGTCAGAGGCCCCGAGCAGCATACCCCGGCTCGGCTCCTGACCAGTGATAAACATGGCATCGCCATAGCTGAAGAAACGGTATCGCTCCCCGACAGCCTCGGCATAGGCATTCATCACGTTTCGATAGCCGGCAAAGGCACTGACCAACATGATCAGTGTCGATTCCGGCAAATGGAAGTTGGTCACCAGGGCGTCAACGGTCTCGAAGCGGTACCCCGGACTGATGAAGATGTCGGTCTCGCCCTGGAATGCCCTGAGGCGGCCTCCCCGGCTGGCAGACTCCAGAGACCGGACAGAGGTGGTGCCGACCGCAATGACCCGGCCACCCCTCGCCCGGGTTCGTTCCACAGCGTCAACGGTCGCCTGGGTAACCTGGACCACCTCACTGTGCATGACATGATCGTCGATCCGATCCACGCGCACGGGCTGAAACGTCCCGGCGCCCACGTGGAGTGTGACAAACGCGGTTTCGATCCCCTGGGCTCGAATCGTTTCAAGCAGCGCATCATCGAAATGCAGGCCGGCTGTGGGGGCTGCTACGGCTCCCGCCTCCCGGGCATATACCGTCTGGTAGCGCTCACGGTCCGTGGATTCGTCCGGACGATCGACGTACGGCGGCAACGGCATGTGGCCGATACGCTCCAGAACCTCAAGCACCGGTTCAGACGCTTCGCAGATGAGCTGGAACAGCGCTTCATTTCGGCCAACCATACGCATGACGGTGCCATCTTCGAGGATCACCGCCTGACCGTCCTTCAGCGCCTTGGACGCCCGGACATGAGCAATGATCTCGTGATCCCCGGTAACCCGTTCGACAAGTATTTCGACCTGACCGCCGGTTTCTTTTTTCCCGAACAGGCGCGCCGGAATAACGCGGGTATCGTTGAACACCAACAGATCGCCCGGCTGGAGCAACCCAGGAAGATCGGCGAACTGCCTGTGTGCAGTCTCACCGGACAATCCGTCCAGGCACAGCAGGCGCGAGGCCGTGCGCTCCCTGAGCGGATACCGGGCGATCAACTCGTCCGGCAAATCAAAGTGGAAATCAGAGACGTTCATAGAAAGGAATGTCGAGGCGCGACAGCAATTGTAAAAAGAAAGCGGAATTTACCACGGAATGCGTCGCGCCTGAACAGCAAGAATGCTTATTCTGGTTTCGGACTGCGTCCAGTCGAGCCAATAAACAGGTAATTGCTGCGTAAATTCCGGTAAGACCCCGGAGGCGTGATATTTTGCACGGAGATCACCAGGCCGGGCTGACTGGCGCTGGTAAACCGGGTTGCCTCCCCGAGGTACTTGCCATCACGTTCCCGTGACTCAGTCTCCTGCTGCCAGCCACTCCCCATGCATCCCTCAACGAACGCGAGACTGTTCTGGTACCGCTGCTCGGCAACTTCCTCCACGGGCGTATTGGCCGAACAGACGTAGGCACTGTCGCCCCCCGCCCACAACCAGACCTCGCAGTGCCCCTTGACCAACTCTTCCTTCGCCCGGAACAGGGTGAAGGAGTCGAAATCGTTGCGTGCGCCCCGGTAACTTGCAAAACCCGTGTCGAAATCCGCAATGATTGACTGAAGGCTGTCGCAGGGATCAGACACCCCCAGGGACAACCGCGAATCGCTGGCGCAGCCGGTCAGCACCACCGCCAGCCCAAGGGACATCGATTTTGACCGGATCAGGTTCATTTTTCCTCCGCCGCATGCGGCAAGGTTTTTCTGAGCGCCTTGACGACGACCTTGCCAAAATCCTTGGCTGCGGCGTCGAGAGAATCGGGATTCACCGTTTTTGAATAGAGCTGCCAGACAGGGTTGGTAGAGACGGTATCAAACAGCGTCGATTTGAGAACGTAGTTCACGGTTTCTTGGTAAGACGGCGGAACCACCGTGGTGTCCATGTAGGTGGTTGACGCCAGCGGACCGATGGATGTGACGATCGGCTGGTAGACCACCTGCTCCGGAACGTAACGGGATTCGCGATTCTTCCGGATCAGTGACACCACGAGCACACCGTCGTAGTCTCCGCTCCTGGCCTCTTCTGCCACCAGCTGCTGAATGGCGCCGGGGTCCTCCCACGGAATGTTGGCATTCGGCTCTTCAAACCGGCTGGCCTCGAACTCGCTCTTGTTCAGTTCCGACACCAGCTCGGATTCAACGGCAACTCGAATCTGTTCTTTTTTCGTGACGGCAAACACGAGAATCCGCTTATAAGTCTTATCGACTTCGGGAACCGCCTCGATGCGCTGAACTTCGGTGGTTGAACCTGCGCACCCGGCAAACAGTGCGATCAGGCAAAGGTATGCAACTCTCAACATGTCGGTCCCTCTAGGATTCTCGTGTTTCCCTGACACAGGTGTTTGTTAAAGATAGAACAATTCAGAACCTACGCAATTGATTTTGCGATCCAAATTGCTCGAACTGTGCGCTGAGGAGGGTTCTGACTGAAGGGCTAAACAGATATGAGAGATCCGGGGTGCATCCCGGAAGGTGGTAGCGGCGGGCGGACTCGAACCGCCACGGGTTTTACCCCAACGGATTTTGAATCCGTCGTGTCTACCAATTTCACCACGCCGCCATCGGAGAGAGAGGCGATTATACTGAGCTCGCTCGCGAAATCAATAACGCCAGCGGACAGATCCGCCCGCTGGCTCAATTATTTAGAGCCTGTCGAACAAGGACAGCTGGGATACCTGGGCAAACGACTGCTGGGCCGCCTGCAGAACGAAGCTCTGGAAACTCAGGTTACTGATCGCTTCGGCGTAGTCCACGTCCCGCAATTCGGACCGGATCTCGTTGGTGTACACCGACGAGTCCTCCAGAAAGTCCTTCGTGGACGCCACTGCGTTCATGCGCCCGCCCAGCTCGGTTTGTTTGAGCACGATGCTTTCCTGAGCGTTGTCGAGGTTATTCAGGGAATCCGCGATCAGCGTATCAAACTGGGCCGCACTCTTGGGTGTGTCCTTACCCAGCGAGTCCAGACCCGCAATCAGGTTCTCGATGGTCTTGAAGACGGACTGCTTGTCACTGATCGCCAGAGTGAACTCATCGCCGGGCGTGGCATCACTGACCGTCGCTCGGATGCCGGCCACCTCGAATTCTTCACCGACGAGTGCTGGCGAGGGGTTGGTTGTCAGTACGGTCGCAGGCACGGTGTTGCGGTTTTCAGCAACGACTTCGCCGGCCGCATTCACGATCAACTGGATATCATTGGGTACCGCCCCGCCAAATGCACTCTGCAGGGCATTGCCGTCCGCCAGTTCAACCCCGGAAATGTAGGAGCCCGCACTGTTGCCGGCCGCCTCTACCCCGGTAATGGCCTTGGGCACGCTAACAAAAATACCCTTGCCATGATCACTGATTGGCACCGTCACGCCGTCATCGATCTCCAGAACGCGCTGACCCTCATCACCCTGGTACTGCCAGCTGCCATCGGCGGCCTGGACAAACGCCTGACGTGTCCCCTGGAAGCCACTGAATATGTATTCTCCGGAGGGATCGCGGGTGTTCGCCACATCCGCCAGTTGACTCAGGCGCTCCTTGAGCTCGGACGAAATGGATTGACGATCGTTTGCGGAGAGCGAGCCATTACCCGCCTGCACAGTCAGTTCCCGGATACGCTGGATGATGTCGATGGAGCTCGCCAACGCGCTTTCTTCCTGATTCAACCGGTTATCCGCGAGGTTCACGTTGCGCTGATAGGTCTCGACCCGCGAAAGCTCCTGATCAAGCTTCAGAATCCTGGCCGCCGCCACGGGATCGTCGGAGGGCTTGTTCACCCGCTTACCGGTGGAGATCTGCTGCTGAGTGTTGTTCAGGCTGCTGTTGAGCTCCTGAAGGCGACTGATTCCGCCAGAAAAAATCTGTTGTGATGAAATTCGCATCATTTCACATCACCTCACGCTGCCTTTAACCGTTACCCGTTCCATTACCGGAAACTCTGTAACAGCGTATTGAACAAATCCTGCGCCACCGACATTACCTGGGCGGACGCGTTGTAAGCGGCCTGGTACTGAATCAACCTGCCCGCCTCCTCGTCGAGGTTGACGCCAGACACCGACTCCCTCTGATTGGTCGACTGCTCCAGCAGGGTCTTGCCGGCATCCATGTCGAGCTGACTCTGGCGTGTTTTGACGCCAATGTCCTCCACCAGACCGGCGTAGCCCTCGGCAAAGCTCTGGCTACCGTTATTCATGGTGTTGGCCGTACCCAGTGCCGCCAGGAATTCAGCATTCCGGTTATCGGAAACGCCGTTGCTGTTGTAGTCAATCACGAAGCTGTCACCAGGCGCGGGCTCTCCGCTCACCTGAAACTGGAACCCCCGGTATCCCGGGTCGGACGGATCTTCCGGGAAGAGCTTGTTCGTTACACCGGGAGTGAACGTGTTGACCGGAGGCACGGCACTGGCGTCACCCGCCTCAAGGATGGCGCCGCTGGAGGCGTCGTATACGTCATAGACCAGGGTTCCGGCATCGTCCCGAAACCGGATTTCCAGAGGCGGCGACAGCTGGCCCTGCTGGGAGAACGCCGGCAGAACCGAGTTGGTAAACGGATTCCTCACATTGAGCATGGTGCCCTGATCGATTTCGCCGGTGCCGATATTCTGGTCACCCGCCTCGGCACGAATCGGGCTTGCGAACGCCAGATCCTCTTCCCGGGATACTTCAAGACCTATGCTCTCCGCGGCGTTCCGCGTAGGCTGGATCAGGTACTTGTCACCGGGATTGAAGGTGCCGCCTTCCACGCGGATGTTGAACCCAGGCATGGAGATCTCGGATTGTACCGGGTCCGGCAGCCGGCCCTGGTTCACGGTTTCTCCCGTGGCCTTGTCGATCAATTCAAAGCTGCGACCATCGCCGCTGAATTGCAGCGTGTAACTTCGGGCTCCCAGCGCCGCGCTGTCCGTAATCTCTACGGCCAACTGGCCGGTCTGGGGAGATTGGTTGTTGGCATTGGCGACGACCCGGCTGCGCTGCGCCGCCAGCGAGTTGATGTCAGTAAAGAACAGGCCGCCGAGATCTCCCTCCAGATCCATCCCGATTTCATGCTGATGGTTCATCGTGGCCGACAGGGCAATGGCGATACGACCGAGTTCATCAAACGCCGGCTTCAGTGCTTCATTATCGAACCGACGCAGGCCGCCGAGCTTGCCGCCGGTAATCTGCTCGTCAATATTGAGGGTGCGGCCGCCATTGGAGAGCGTGAACGAGAGCCGTGTCGGATCTTCGGCACTTTCCTCGGTCCCGAACTGTGCGGCATTGCTGCCAACCACCAGGGACAGACCGTTGGTCAGGGACACATTGACCTGGCTGCCCTCACCCTCGGTGACTTTGATGTTGACCAGCTCTGACAGCTGTCGGAGCTTCTCGTCGCGCTTGTCGAGCAACTCATTGGGCATCTGGCCCTGCGCGATGCCCGGTGATTCGGAAATGGCAAGATTCAATTCAGCAATGCTCTTGAGCAGCGTATTTGCATCCTTGACCCCCTGCTCCATCTGGGTTTTGACGGATTCCCGCTGCTGGACGAATTCCTGGTTGAGTGCCTGGAATCGGTTGACGATCTGTTGCGCCTCGCTCAGCACCAATTGTCGCTGAGGCAATGACGTCGGGTCCTCTGCGGCATTCTGCAGAGCGGCAAAGAAATTATTCAGGGCATTGCTCAGCCCCGTGGATTCGCCACCGAGCAGATTATCCAGCCGCGTCAGCTCGGAGTTCAGGGTTTCCTGCTCGCTGAACAGGGTACTGTCCTCCCGGACCTGCTGGACCAGGTACTCATCCGCCAGACGCCGGATATCGGAAATGCTGACGCCGCTGCCCACGGTGCCGGCGCCGGTGCGCTGGCCTTCCAGGGTCTCAAACAGAACTTCCTGGCGGCTGTAGCCCGGCGTGTTCGCGTTGGTGATGTTATTGCCGGTGGTATTCAGAGCCGACTGATGACTCAGGATACCGGTCAGGCCAATGCCTATGAGTCCTGCCATTACAGTTACTCCTTCATCCCGTCACTGCCCATGGACAGCGTCATCAGTGAATCCCGGTTCATGATCCGACGGATCTTTTCACCATAATGGGGGTCGGTTGCGTAACCGGCTTCCTGGAGTTTGTCCGCGAACACCTCGGGCTGGTCCGCAACGGAAAGAACCTCCCGGTAACGGGGATTGGACTCAAGGAACGACACATAGTCGCGGAAGCTGGATTCGTAATCCGGATAGGCCCTGAAATCGGCCTGTTCTTTCAAGGGCAACCCTTCGCGGTATTCCGTGGTGGTAATCGTGACGGCCTCGCCCTGCCACCGGCTGTCGGCCTTGATACCGAACAGGTTAAAACTCGGCCGGCTGTCATCCCCCTTGATCATGTGGCGCCCCCAACCGGTTTCGAGGGCCGCCTGTGCAATCATTAGCTTGGGATCGATGCCGGAGTCGCGGGCGATGCGCTCGGCCACCGGCAGAAGTTCACGAACAAAATGCTCCGGCGAATCAAACCGCTCGGGTAAAGCCCGTGCTTCCACCGCCGGCGCTGCGCTCTGTGCAACGGTCTCAACCTTTTCCAGCTGCTCTGGAAGGCGGATGGACAGCGCTGGCAGGCTGCGATCGTAATCGGCAAGTGTCGCCTTGTGGCCTGCCAGTTTGCCGCCCTGATTGTCCAGGCCCGGAACCTGCTGCCCCAACTGGCGAACAAGGGCCTCGGCCAGGCCCGTGCCCTGTCCTTTTGCCATGGTCAGGCTCAGCTGGCTGTCAAACATGTCCCGGTAGAACTCGGACTGACTGCTGTTGAGGTAATTGCCCTCGGCAAAGACATCGCCAGCCTTGCGCATGGATTTCAGCATCTCGGACAGAAACAGGCTTTCAAACTGGCGCGCCACTTCCTCAAGCGCGGCCTGCTTGTCGGTACGGGCCTGGGATTTCAGGGCATTCAACCCACTGAAATCGGTATACACCTGAGCCTGTTTCACCTGATAGTCCTGCATCTCGCCACCTAGATCACGATCAGTTCGGCGCGCAGCGCGCCGGCCTGTTTGAGCGCCTCAAGCACCGCCATGACATCACCCGGTGCTGCGCCGACCTGGTTCACCGCCTGGACGATATCGTTCAGCGTGACCGCCGGGCCGAACTTGAACATCCGTGCCGGCTCCTCCGTGATGGCAATCTGGCTGTCCTGCTCAAGCGCCGTCTCGCCCTGGGCAAACGGGTTGGGCTGAACAACGTTCGGGTTCTCCTGGATGGTGACCGTGAGATTGCCGTGGGTTACGGCCGCCGGACTGACCTGGACATTCTGGCCAACAACAATGGTCCCGGTCCGACTGTTGATGACCACCTTTGCGGCATCTTGTGCAGGATCAACATCAATGTTTTCTAGGATCGACAGGAAGCTCACACGCTGGGACGGGTCCCGTGGCGCGCGAACGGAAATGGACGTTGCGTCATGGGCATACGCCATGTCGGGACCAAGGTGGCCGTTCACCGCCTCAACGACCCGGCGAGCGGTGGTGAAATCCGGACGCAACAGATGGAACGTGATGGTATCGCCCTTGGAGAATGGCGAGACCACTTCCCGTTCGATGGTCGCTCCGTTGGGAATCCGGCCTACGCTGGGGATATTGACGGTAATACGGGAGCCATCCTGCCCCTGGGCACCGAAACCGCCAACGACGAGACTGCCCTGGGCCATGGCGTAGATGTTGTCGTCGGCCCCTTTGAGCGGCGTCATCAGCAGCGTACCGCCGCGCAGGCTATCGGCGTTGCCGATGGAAGAGACCGTAATATCAAGCTCCTGGCCCGGCTTGGCAAAAGGCGGCAAGGTGGCACTGACAGTAACCGCAGCGACGTTGGCCAGGTTGGGGTTCACGCCCTCCGGCAGGGTCACGCCAAACTGGTTCATCATGTTGCGGAAGGTCTGGTTGGTGAACGGCGCTTTGTCGCCAGTACCATCGAGGCCCACCACCAGGCCATAACCCACCAACTGGTTGTTACGGACACCCTTGATTCGGGCCAGATCCTTGAGTCGATCCGCCAGCACTGGCCCTGCGAAGACCGACAGCATCAACCCCGTAGCCAACAATTTTTTCAGGTTCATAATGGCCACCACTCGCTGTTGAAGAAGCGGGCCAGCCAGCCCATCTGGTTCGCCTGGTCGAAATCGCCGGTACCGCCATAGGCGATCCGGGCATCGGCGATGCGCGTCGAGGCAACGGTGTTATCCGGCTGGATATCCTCGGGCCGCACCAGGCCAGTCAGGCGAATATATTCATCACCATTGGTCAGTGACAGCCACTTTTCACCGCGAATACGCAAGACACCGTTCGGCAGAACCTCGGTGACCGTTACGGTGATGTTGCCGGCCAGGCTATTGCTCTGGTCCGCTTCCGCAGCACCCTCGAAGTCCCGGTCGTGAGTGAGGGCGGTGTCGAGCCCGATGTTGCTCTTGCCCAGGATGGTCGGCTCCGGAAGCGTGACCTCGCTTTCCTTGCTGATGCTGGTTTCTGCGTTCTTGCTCGCCCGGGTGGATTCTTCAAGCGTGATGGTCAGCACATCACCCACGTTCAGCGCCGTGGTGTCGCCGTAGAAGTTGTAATTCCGGGAGCTCTGGAAGATCGCTCCGGATTCCGGATCCCGCTGCATCATCGCCTGCGCACGAACCGGCGCGAACTCGGGATCGTCCGGTACTGCCCGGGGGCGGCTCATGGCCGTACACCCCTGCAGCACAATCAGTGCACCAACCAGTGTCAGCGTCGGTGCCCGTTGGAACATGCGGCTTGGAATGATGCGTTTCATGGCTTAACCGATGTTGTTGGTGATGAACTGCAGCATCTGATCCGTGGTGGATACGACCTTCGAGTTCATCTCATAGGCACGCTGGGTCGTGATCATATTGACCAGCTCTTCCACCACTTCCACGTTGGAGGCCTCAACCGAGCCCTGCTCAATGGTACCCAGGCCCGCAAGACCGGGCTCACCCTCGGCAGGATCGCCACTGGCGTTGGTCGCCTTGAACAGATTGTTGCCGATTGCCTGGAGCCCCTGGGGGTTGATGAAATCAACCAGCGTGATCTGTCCAAGGTTGACGGGGGCAGACTGGTCGTCGGTCACGGCGGATACTGTGCCGTCCTTACCGATCGTAATATTAGTGGCGTTTTCCGGGACCGTGATGGCGGGTTCAAGCGCGTACCCGTCCGGGTTCACGACGTCGCCATCGGCGTTAAGCTGAAATTGCCCGTCCCGGGTGTAGGCGATCTGGCCGTCCGGGAGCTGGACCTGAAGGAATCCACGCCCATTCACCGCCATGTCCAGGGGCTGCTCGGTGACCTGAAGATTGCCCTGGGAAAACTGCTTGGCGGTGCCAACCACACGAACACCGGTGCCTAACTGCAGGCCGGAGGGCAACTCCGAGTTCTGCGTGCTCAGGCCGCCCGGCTGGCGATTGATCTGGTACAGCAAATCCTGGAAGACTGCACGATCCCGCTTGAAGCCGGTGGTGTTCACGTTCGCCAGGTTGTTGGAAATGGTGGACATGTTGGTGTCCTGAGCGCTCAACCCGGTTTTACTGACCCAAAGTGCTGGATGCATGATTCTTACTCCTTGCCGGGGGCTGACCGGGCGGCCATTTTTTGCCGCTTTCAGCCCATCAGGCCAATGTATTCAGTTGTTATCAGAGGTTCTGCAACAGCCGTGCCGCTGCTTCGGAATTTTCATTGGCCGTGGTCATGACCTTCACCTGCATCTCGTATTGCCTGGACAACTGCAGGTTGGAAATCATTTCCTCAACGGCGTTCACGTTCGAGCTTTCCAGAAAACCGGTCGCCACCCGGAGATTGGCATCAGGCGGCTCAACGCCATCGATGGCCTGGTCGGGCTTGCGGCGCATAAAGCCATCAAGCCCTTTCTCCAATGCATCAGAGGGCGGATTCACCAGCTTCAACCGGTCTACCTCGACCAACTCATCCGGCGCGCCACCGACCGGCACGACAGAGACGGTACCGTCAGCCCCGATCTGGACGTTATCGAACGGCGGCAAAGCCACCGGCCCGCCGTTGCCCAGAACGAGCTCACCGCCGGGCAGGCGCATAAGACCGTTAACATCAATCTGGAGACTGCCGGTGCGGGTGAATACCTCTTCGCCGCGATCATTCTGAATCGCCAGCCAGCCTTCACCTTCCAGGGCCACATCAAGCTTCCGGCCGGTTTCCATCAAGGCACCGGCAGACAGATCGCTTCCGGGACGCTCGGTCATGGCGTAGGCGCGGGTCGGATGATGTTCCCCGAACACGGCCATGCTGCGGGCCTGGGCAAAATCTTTCTTGAAGCCGGTCGTGCTGACGTTAGCCAGGTTGTTGGCATGGGCACGCTGGGCGAGCATATTCTGCTTGGCGCCTGACATACCGATGTAGAGGGCTTTGTCCATGGGAAAACTCCTGCCGGAATTTTGACTGTTTCCAGTCTTCCTGCAGGAGTTGTGCCATGTTTATCGTGCTAGGGTTTAGCGGAGGTTGATGATGGTCTGGGTGACCGCATCGGAGGTCTCGATGGTCTTGGCGTTCGCCTGGTAATTGCGCTGGGCAATGATCAGGTTGACCAATTCCGCCGACAGATCCACGTTCGATTCCTCCACCGAACTTGCGGTGATGGAACCCAGGGTACCGGTATCCGGTGCGCCAATAATCGGCTGGCCGGATTCAAAGGTTTCTACCCATGTGGTTTCGCCAACCGGAGACAATCCATTGGTGTTGTTAAAGGCGGCCAGGGCCACCTGCCCCAGGGCTTTGGACTGACCGTTGGTGTAGCGGGCGAAAAGCACCCCCTGGTCGGAGACGTCCAGCCCCGACAAGCGGCCGGTGGTATAACCGTTCTGCTGCTGGTCATTGACACCGAATGCGGCTCCGTACTGGGTGGTTCCACCAAGATCAACCACAAAGGCGGACGAGGTTGGCGGCTCCGGAATGGGCGTAACGACCTGCGTGCCTGGTGCTGGTGGGCCATCTGCGCCATTCGGCTGGCCGTTCTGATCTTTCGGGATCCAGTCACTCACCACGATCTCACCGGCGGGATCGCCATTCACGGATTGCAGGTTGCCATCCTGGTCAAAGCGTGCGGTGTACGGCGTGGTATCGGTGCCGGCAACCATTTCACCATCGATCTGCAGGTAAACAGACCACTCGCTGATACCCACGCCATTGCCCGGCGAGGGCTCTTTTACGAAAAACTGGGTAATTTCATGGGAGTTACCGAGGCTGTCGTAGATTGTCGCGGATGTCGCATGGTTGTACGTGCGCTGGTCCAGCGGGTTGAATTCGTTGGTGATCCGGATCGGAGAGCTGTTGAACGCCGTCTCGAAACTGCCGTCCGCAGGATCATCAACGCTGGCCACCACCCGATCGGCGGTCACATTCACATCGCCGAGAACCTGGGTCGGACCTACCGTCGTGGTGCCATCGCTGTAGGTGTAATCGAGTGTCTCACCCTGGTTATGAATGACTCGCAACACATCGGTGCCCGAGCCGTCATCAACAACCGAAGCCGAGATCGCGGTCTCACTGGAATTGTTTATCGCATCCGCCAGATCCTGCAAAGAAGAAATGCTGCTGGTGTCCAGGCTCAGTGGGCTGCCGTTGATGTTCAGATTGAACGAAAAGGTGCCGCCGTTGATAAAGGCATCATTGAGTCCGTTGAGCTGCGCCGTGGTTGTCGCCGACGCATTAAAGCCCGGGACGCCATTGAGGGTATCCGCCGCCTCACGTGCGGAAGCCGCCGGGTCGATGGTCACGGCGTAGTCTGGTGACCCATCGGTGTACTGGACGGAGAACGTCTCACCCTGGATGCCCGCAACGCCGAGCGGTCCGATATCGCGGACCCGGTTCTCCAGTACCGGCTCACGGGAGTCGAGGTTCAGATCCGTGGTCAGATTGGTGGTTCGTCTGGGCGCCAGGTTGTCAGTCTCAATCTGGAGATCACCCCGGATACCGGACAGGTTTCCGTCACCATCGGCGGTGTACCCCTGAACGCGCATGTTCTGGTTATTGGTCACGAAGCCGTCTTTGTCGATACCGAACTGTCCCGCCCGGGAATAACGAATCTCGCCCCCGTTGTTGAGGATAAAGAAGCCGTCACCACTGATGGCCATGTCCAGCCCGTTATCGGTGAAGCTGATATTGCCCTGCCCGAACGACTGCTTGACATCCTGGACCCGGACACCATCACCGATCGGATTGGTGCCCGCACTCAGGAAGCCGTTGGCGTAAAGATCACCGAACTGAACGCTGCTGCCCTTGAAGCCAACCGTACTCGCATTCGCGATATTGTTACCGGTGACGTCCAGATCCACCGATGCAGCCCGAAGGCCACTTAGCCCTGTATTAAATGCCATAAATCACCCCTTGGTCTGACACCGGTATCAGTTGATTTGCTTTACATCGGACAGGGCGATCGAGCCCATGCCCGCAAGATTCAATGTGATCGAGCCGTTCTGGCCCAGCGAAACACTGTCCACGTTCGCGCTGACCATGGTGCCCAACTGCTGCGTCCCCTCCGGATAGGAAGCCTCCGCCACAATCCGGTACGGGCCTGGCGGCAATGGATTGCCGTTACCGTCCTGACCATCCCAACTGAAAGACTTGACGCCCGCCGGGCTGCTGCCCAGATCAATCTGACGGACCAGCTCACCGGCCTGGTTCTGCACGGACAGGCGCAGGCCACCGGTCGAGGCAGGCACTGCAATCGTGCCGCTGACTTCGCCATCCGCGCCCAGGATGCCAACACTGGAGGGCGCCAACACGGTTTTGCCGACCATCGCAGATGCTTGAAGGGCCTGGGTCGAGCGAAACTGACCGACCACATCATCAACAGTACCGGACAGCTTTTGCATTTCTTCCAGCGAGCTGAACTGGGCGAGTTGGGAAATGAATTCGCCGTTGTCCTGGGGCTCCAGCGGATTCTGATTCTTCAACTGGGCCAGCATCAGCTCCATGAACTCGTTGCGGCCCAATTCACTCTTACTGTCGGCGCCTCTCTGCTGTTTCAGCTGGTATTGGCTCAGAACATCCGAAGCGTCTGTTGCGTTAATTGCGCTCATTGCGTGCTCCTCTCCGGATTACTGCTGACCAAGGGTCAGGATTCGCTGCATCATGGATTTGGCGGTATTCATGATGTCCACGTTCATCTGATAACTCCGGGAGGAGGACATCATGTCGGCCATTTCTTCCACCACGTTCACGTTCGGATAGAACACATAGCCGTCTTCATTCGCTGCCGGGTGCTCGGGCTGATACCGCATCTGGAGATCCGCCTGGCTCTCAACGATGCCCTCAACACGGACCCCGGCTCCGGGCCCCTGCTCACCGGTAAAGGCAAGGCCCTGGCTGTCGGGATTGAGCAGGGACTGCTGGATGGCAGCGAATACCGGCTTGCGTGCCCGATAGGTTGTCTCGGTGCTGGAACTGGCCGTCTCCGCGTTGGCGATGTTGGATGCCGTTGTATTCAGCCGCAGTGATTGCGCGGTCATGCCGGAACCGGCGATGTCAAAAATGCTACCCAATGACATGAAAACTCTCCTTTGCTAATCGCGTCGCTGCGGCTTATTCGCCCTTGAGGGCTTTGGTCAGGCCGGAAAATTTACTGTTCAGGAACTGGAAGCTGGCCTGGTAATCCATGGCGTTCCGCATGAACCGGGTCTGCTCCTGCTGTGCATCCACCGTATTGCCGTCTACCGAGGGCTGGTGAGGCGTCCGGTACAGCAATTCGCTGTCAGGGGCGCCGCTTGATGTGTCCATGTGTCCGGCGTTCGTCCTGGCCATCTCGAAGCCAGTAGCGGCCTGCTGTGCCCGCTGCATCACGGCCTGGAAGTCGACATCGCGGGCCTTGAATCCCGGGGTATCGGCGTTTGCCATGTTATTCGCCAGTACTTCCGCCCGCTTGACCCGGGCTTCCAATGCGTACTGATGAATCCCAAGCGCTTTATCAAATGAAATCGCCATTTTGCCTCCCAAAACTGCACCCGCATGCCGGCTGTTCTTGCCGAATCTGCTCTCTGACAGGGACAAAGCAAGGCCGATGCCAATATTGTGAATTTCCTCGGAAGCGTTGTCGGGAAAGGGCTTGAGACGGACTGGATGTGCTGTTGGGCGGGAAGGAAAGCAGCGGAACACGAAAAAAGCGGCAAGCGGTTTCCCCTCCCCCAGACCCCATGATTCCAGTCGGGGGAGAGTACCTGTTGTTCAGGACGGCCAGTGCTGGACGAAGTCGTGGACCTCCGGACGGGGAACCGGCGGCTTTTCCGAGGAGACGGTTCCCACATAAAGGAAGCCGACGATCGACTCGCCCTCTTCAAGTCCAAGGCCGTCATGCACCGCCGAATGATAGGCCACACTGCCGGTGCGCCACATGACGCCGAAACCGGCATCCTGCAGGGCCAGCTCCAGAAAACTCATGCCGGCCGCCGCCGACATGATCTGCTCGACTTCCGGAACCTTGGGGTGTTGCTTCGGTGACGCGATGCCAACAACGATCATCGGCGCCCTCAGTGGGGCCCGACGAAGCTTCTCGATTTCCTGCTCATCGCTGTTGTTCGCACACGTTGATGCGAACAGATCTCCCAATGCGCTCAGGCCTTCCCCCTCGATGACGAGGTAGCGCCACGGCCGCAGCAGAGCATGATCCGGGGCCCGGGCGGCACAGGCGAATGCGCGGGCCAGAGTTTCAGAATCCGGCGCCGGCGACTCTAATCTTGGTTCCGAGGTCCGGTTGAGCAGAAATTCACAGACTGCAGTCATATCGTCTCGCTATCGGATGGGTGGTCGACGCGGGGTGTCTGGGACATTTACGTCGGTTCAGTTAATTGTGGGTTATACGTAATACTGTTAACCTTTAGTCGTAGTCCGGTCTACCTAAAAATTATAAACGACTTGGTAGCAGCACCATGAGTGACCAACGAACTTTTAGCAACTTTTCAGAATTCTACCCCTACTACCTCGAAGAGCACAGCGATGTCACCTGCCGTCGGCTGCACTTCGCGGGCAGCCTGCTGGTACTGGTTGTCGCGTTCTGGGCAATCGCCTCGGGCAAGCTGGTCTGGCTGTTGCTGCTGCCGATTATCGGGTACGGCTTTGCCTGGGTGGGTCACTTCAAGTTTGAAAAGAACCGGCCGGCGACCTTCAAATACCCGGTCTACAGCCTGATGGGCGACTGGGTCATGTTCAGAGATATGCTTATCGGCCGGATCCGCTTCTAACATGATGAGTGCACCGGCAGATCTGCGTAACGCCAGCACCAGTGCTGGCAAAACCTTGACCGTTGATCACCACAACAACCCCGTTGCCATCCCGCCGATGCCGGACTACAACGGGCGTATACTTGCCTACACCGCGACCGCCGCCATTATTGTGACCGGGGTTCTCCAGGGCGCCTTCGACCACTGGTTGCTGTGGCTCGTAGCCGGTGCCCTCACCTGGCCCCACGTTGCCCACATGCTGACCCGGCGCACTTTCCTGCGCAACTCTCCGCGCATCCGCCAAAAGATGCTGATCTTCGACTGCATGGTGGGCGGGGCCTTTATCGGTTGTATCGGCGTGGTTGCCATTCCCTCCGTCTCCGTTGTGCTGATGCTGATGTTCAGTTGCCTGATCGTTGGCGGTATCCGGCAATGGCTATTGGGAACGGTGTTCATGGCAGCCGCCGTCGCGGCCTCCGTAGCGGTCATTGGCCCGGCAGAATCGCTGCAATCCCCCCTGTTGACCAGCATCTTGTCAATATCCGCGACCGGGCTCTACATCTGTGTTACCGCCTACTATTCGCATCAACAGGCCCGGGCGCTGATGCTCGCAAAGACGCAAATCCAGAATCAACGGGAGCAGTCCATCGCACTCTCCCACAAGCTCTCCAAGTACCTGTCGCCGCAAGTCTGGCAGTCAATTTTTACCGGCGAGCGTGATGTTCGCCTGGAAACACAGCGGAAGAAGCTGGCGGTGTTCTTCTCCGACATCAAGGGCTTTACCGAGCTTTCGGAGGAAATGGAGCCCGAGGCACTGACCGAACTGCTGAATCACTACTTCAACGAAATGTCGGAAGTCGCGCTCAAGTATGGCGGCACTATCGACAAGTTCGTGGGCGACTCCATCATGGTGTTCTTCGGTGATCCCACCAGCAGGGGCCAGCGCGAGGATGCGTTCGCCTGTGTGTCGATGGCGATCGACATGCGCAAGCACATGAAAATCATGCGGCAGAAATGGCGCAGTCAGGGCATCAAAACCCCGCTGGAAATTCGCATGGGCATCAGCACCGGCTACACCACGGTAGGCAACTTCGGTGCTGAAAACCGCATGGATTACACCATCATTGGCAAGGAGGTGAACCTGGCAAGTCGACTGGAGTCTCTGGCCGAGGCGGGCGAGATTCTGGTTTCCTACGAGACCTTCTCGCTGATCAAGGACAAGATCATGTGCCGGGACAAGGGCGAGATAACGGTCAAGGGGTTTGGCAAACCGGTGCCGATCTACGAGGTGGTCGATTTCCGGCGGGATATGGGCCCCAACCGCAGCTTCCTCGAGCACGAACACAGCGGGTTCGCCATGTACCTCGACTCTGACAAGATCACCGAAAAGGAACGCGAATCGATACTGGCGGCGCTTGAAGATGCCGCGGATCGCCTGCGCCAGGAGGAAGACGCTTCCTGAACCGGGCGCAATCCGCTTGCCCCCCTACTGGCGTACCAGCCTCGGCGTAGTGTCAGGATCCGGTTCGGTGCTGCGCCAGGGATTGATGTCGAGCCCGCCCCGACGCGTGTATCGGGCACAGACGCTCAAGTGTTCGGGCTGGCACCTCGCCATCAGATCACTGAAAACCGTCTCCACGCAGTGTTCGTGAAAATCCTGCTTCTGGCGGAACGCCACCACGTACTTGAGCAACGCCCCACGATCAATCCGCGGACCGGTGTAGGTGATCAGCAGCGTGGCCCAGTCCGGCTGGCCCGTCACCGGGCAGTTACTCTTCAGCAAGTGCGAGCAAAGACGCTCTGTGACTGTCTCGCCGCCGGCCATCAGCACCTCGGGCGAATACTCGTAGACGGGATCGGTGACCGGCTCGTCGTCAATCAGTTCAAAACCCCCAGGACGTCCGACCGCTTCTCCCGATTCGTCGACACTTTTCATGTCAACCCGCACAGCTGCACCACAGGCGCTGGACAGATCCTCAACCATGGTTTCGGCAACCTGCTCCATGGAGGAGAACACCGTCTGGTTGAACGAATTCAGGTACAGCTTGAGTGATTTGGACTCGATGATCGACGGCGACGCTGCGGGAAACCGGATTTCCGCCCAGGCTACTGCTGGCACCCCACTGTGGCGAAGCCACGACACTTCCCATGCCTGCCACAGGTCCTCACCGAACCAGGGCCAGCGGCCATCGCCTAACCCCAACCGGCGGCGATTTTCATCCCTTGCGACCGGGAAAAGCAGAGTTGAATCGTAATGGTCGGGGTACTCGCTGGCCTTGCCCAGCGGTGCGTCATGTAGCGCCATAAGAGGTCCTGAGATCAGTGCCGGATACCCTTTCCGCGTGACAGCATTCTGAGGGCGATGAACGCGAGCACGGAAATGAAAACCAGAATCATACCAAGAGACACGAAAGGATTAACGTCCGAAACGCCCAGAATACCGAAGCGGAATCCATTCACCATGTACAGGATCGGGTTTGCCATGGAAACCCCCTGCCAAAAATCCGGAAGCAGGTCGATACTGTAGAAGACCCCACCCAGATACGTGAGCGGGGTAAGAACAAAGGTTGGTACGATGGAGATGTCATCAAACTTTGTCGCCAGCATGGCATTGATAAAGCCCCCCAGCGCAAACAGCGCCGAGGTCAGGAATACGGTCGCAACCATCATGGGCAGGCTGTGGATCGACAGATTGGTGAAGGCCAGCGACAACAGCGTAACAATCAGCCCGATGCCCAGGCCCCGTGCCATGCCACCGCAGACATAGCCCGCCAGAATCACCCAGTTCGGAACCGGAGACACCAGGAGTTCCTCGATGCTACGCTGGAATTTCATCGAGAAGAACGATGACACCACGTTCGCGTAGGAATTGGTAATGACGGCCATCATGATCAGGCCCGGGACGATGAAGGCCATGTAGTCAAAGCCGCCCATCTGGCCAATCCTGGAGCCGATCAGGTTGCCGAAAATGATAAAGTAGAGTGTCATGGTGACAGCCGGCGGCAGCAATGTCTGCGCCCAGATCCGGGTGAATCGCCGGATCTCCCGGACCACGATCGTGTTAAAGGCGGTCATCAGGGCCTGAGCTCTCATGCCACGCCCTCCAGCCCCTTGCGGGACTCCCGGGCATTCTCTTCCACCATTCGGATAAACAGCTCTTCAAGCCGGTTGGCTTTGGTCCTCATGCTGACTACCTTGATCCCATGCTTGTCGAGTTGGACAAACACCTGATTCAACCCCTGGCCTTTCTCGACGTCCACTTCCAGGGCGCCCTCGCCGTCAAGCCGGGTGGCAAATCCATCCAGCTCGGGGGCCGATGACAGTGGCACCTCGGTATCCAGAACAAACGTTTCCACACTCAACTCCTGGAGCAGGTCGCGCTTGCTGGTGTTCTTGAGAATCCGGCCATGGTCGATGATGGCAATGTTCCGGCAAAGCGCTTCCGCCTCTTCCAGGTAATGAGTGGTCAGAATGATGGTCGTGCCCTGACGGTTCATCTCTTCGAGAAACGCCCACATCGAACGCCGAAGCTCGATATCCACGCCGGCTGTCGGTTCATCCAGAATCAGGAGTCTGGGCTCATGGACCAGCGCGCGGGCAATCATAAGCCGGCGTTTCATTCCCCCGGACAGCATTCTTGCCGGGGTGTCGCGCTTATCCCACAGGCCCAGTTTCTTGAGGTATTTCTCCGCAGACACCGCAGCCTGTTTCAGGGGGATGCCATAGTAACCCGCCTGGGTCGTGACAATGTCGAAGACCTTTTCAAACTGGTTGAAATTGAATTCCTGGGGCACAACGCCCAGGTTCAGCTTGGCATCGGACAGGTGGGTGTCGATGTCATTCCCGAATACCCGGACCTTACCGGACGTCTTGTTGACCAGCGAGCAAACGATACCAAGGGTTGTGGATTTGCCAGCCCCGTTCGGGCCCAACAACGCGAAAAAATCGCCTTCTGCAACACGAAGGTCTATTCCCTTGAGCGCCTCGAAGCCGTCGCCGTAGGTTTTAACCAAACCTTCGATTTCCAGAGCATGGGTCATAGATGATCCTGAAATTCTGGGTCAGCCTGGCCTGACCGGACGGACCGCCAGGGCGAAAATGTAGAATGCTATTGATTGTGGCAGCTGCCATTTTTTCAAGGTTCAAACGGATAATCGGAACCCTGACCAAAAACAGAAACTGCGACAGGTATCCCGATAACACCAGGTATCCATCCCTATAATGCGGTTACAACAACTTACAAACGAACGGCTCGCCGCTTGTAAAAGGGCGGGCTGAAGTGAAGGGAATGTACGACACACCATGAGATCCGCTCACCCGATCCGCCTGTCACTCACCCTGCTAGCCACCCTTACCGTCACTGGCTGCCTCCATGACAGCAGCTCCAGCAGCGACGATACCAGCACCGGACGTCTCAATTTCAATGGTTTTGGCGGAGTGACCTACCAGACCGCCAGTCAGACGGGGACCACCAACGCCCAGGGCGAATTCCGCTATTACCCCGGGGAAACCCTGAGCCTGCGGGTGGGTGATCTGCCGATCGTCGACGGCGTTCCCGCCAGACGATACGTAACGCCACTGGAATTCTTCCCCGGACTCCGCGCTGAACTGTCGAATCCGGCATTCGATGATGAGGGCCTCAGCACCCATACCATCACCGAGCAGCAACTGATCGACGATATTCCACTGAACAACCTTACCCGCTTCCTGATTGCCCTAAACTGGACGGAGAACGTTCGCGAGGGCGAAGGCATTGACATTCGGGACCGGGTCATCGAGCAATTGAATGCCGCCCTGCCCAACCTGACCGGTCCAATCGATTTCAACGTCACCGAGGCTGAATTCACCGCGCGTGGCTCAACGCCCTCTCCCGCCAACCAATTGCTTGCCGCCATCTGTTTTTATCCAGAGGGCGACGAACTGTGCGAGGATCCGCCGACACCTTCAGAAATAGCCGCAGCGCCAACACGGCCTGACCTTGAGGAAGAAAGAGACCCCGACGTTGAGTACCGTGAAGATCTACAGGCGAAAAGAGATCGCATTCTTGGCTCCGTCCGGTCTCTTGAGGACATTGACGCGAACGATGCACAGACTTACCTGACGCGCGAACTCACGTCCATCACGACCGCCGTCTCAAACCGTTTCTATCTGGATGAAGACGTGGCCAGCCACCCTGCCAGTGACACCGAGATTAAAACGGTAGGCATCAGGAAAATTGGGGGGAACCCGGAACTGGCGGATATCGAAGCCATCAGCACCCGACCGGCAGATGTCATGGTCAATGCGACCAGTTGGCAGGAAGCGGAAGTGGAGTATTTTGTCGCAGGCGCAACCGGAGGTGAAGCCGAGCTTGTCGTGAGTTTCCGCCCGGACGACACCTACCGATGGGTACGCAAGCAGCTGCGCGTTATTATCCGATGATCAGCCGGGAGAGGTTCCAGCGGGATTCCCCGCCAGTCACATCGTAGCCGGCGGGATCCAGCCCCTCTGTGCCATGGGGCAGGCACTCACGGATGGTAATGGCTTCCCCGGCATCCCGGGTCTCATTGAACCGGGCCAGGTCAATCACCTTCGCAGACTTCAACGGCCGGTGATCGCTGTCGGTCATTACCATCACACGGGGCCACAGTCGGCGCTCTGGTGAATGGGACACAACTATCCCACGTTGACCGTCATTCAGTTCCACCAGACTACCCGTGGGATAAATTCCGATGGCCTGGATAAAGCTCTCAGCCAGGTCTTCCTGAAACTCGATGTTTCTCATGTCATAGAGCATCGCCACGGCCTTGTCCGGCGTTATCGGCTCAGAGGTCTCCCGCGGCCCGATCAGCGACTCGAAGAACTCGGCAATACCCGCTACCTTGGCCAATAGAGGAATACGGTCACCCCGCACGCCCTCCGGGAAGCCGGAGCCGTTGTGTCGCTCACGGTGGCCCTGCACAACACTCAGAACAGCCCGTGAAAGCCCACTGTCGGAGAGCATTTCTACGCCTTTCGATACGTACTCACGGTACTGGGCATATTCCTCGGTGCTCAGCTGTCCCTCACGGTTCAGTAGCTCCCTCGGCAAGGCGCACTTACCCACCTGAGACATCAGACAGCCAAGCCCGAGATGATTCAACAGCCCTTCATTCAGCCCGAGGTGGCGCCCACAAACCAACGCCCAAACGGACGTGTTGAGAGCATGTCGGTATATGTAATCGTCATGCTGGCGTGTCCGACTCAGCCACAGCAATGCGTCGGGCTGGCGAATAACGCTGCTGACCATCCGGCTGGTGATCTCAGCGATGGGTTTCAGGTCTGCAACGCCCTCGTGACGCACGGTTTCGAACAGGCGATGAAGGGCCATCTCAGCATCATCCAGCAGATGACGCGACGTCTTCATCTCTTTCTTGAGGGTGGTCACCGTCTCATAGGTGACCGGCTCCCGGATGTTGATGGGCGGCAACTGCAGCACATCCCGGCCTTTGCCACGACGACTGGCGTTGCGACTGAATGCCGGCTTTGTGGTGTCTTCCAGTGCAGCGGACACCCGAACTTCCGCGACATCAATCATCACCCACTTGCAGTGAGACGTCACTGCACGAACGTCGTCCTGGGAGCGGATATGAAATCCCTGAATGGGGAAAGGGGTTTGGTGCCAGGGCCGATCGAGATCGGACACAAACATGCCCACCTCCAGATCGTGCACTGCTATTTTTCTCTGCTGGACGCCCACAAGCCACCTCTATCCATAAACTTATCGATGAGTACCATTCTGACGGCGTGCCGAAAAGAGTCCATAACAGTTTGGTAGCGCAAAGTAACTTCAGAGCAACAAAAGGTAACGCTAATGTTCAGAGGGAAACAAAGTGTAGCAATGTGATAGCGATCACACGAAAATGTCAAAACGTGTCACTCTGCGTCACACACCGATTCATCGAACTCGGGCATTTTTGCCCTGAGCGAGCCGCGGGGCGCCTTCCGGGCATACACCGTGTAGGGCACCGCAGAGGCCCTTAGATAATCCATGTTCCGTAAATTGTCACCCTGACCCTCGACGGGCGAAACCGGCCGACAGGAAACAAGCAGCTCGAACTTCTCCCCGACGTCCGGAATACGGGCGCCTGGATCGGATGGATTGACCGTCATACAGGGCCGGTCGCCCGCTGCCAGACTACCGCCAGATGCGTACACGTCCCTAACCGGCTCACCGCAGGCCCTGATACCTTGCCCACAGGCAGCCTTATCCCCATCATCCCGCAGCCGCCAGACGCGGTCACTGCACTGGGTTTCGACCCGCATGGGCGTCGCCTTATCACTGACGAACCACCACCCGGGGTAGTCGGCGGTTTGCCAGGAGAGCCGGATCTGACGGGGTTCACCCGATGAATTCGCCGCGGGAAACATCGCGTAATGGGTATAGTAAGATGCGCAGCCTGGCAGGGTCAGGGACAGGACCAGAAACAGGATAAATCGCTTCATATCAATCCTGGCCATACTCGAATTGAAGTCCGAATCCGTCACGGGTCTTGCGAACGATCACCATATCCAGGATGGGGGCAGGCACCGGCAACCCCTGAACCTGCACGGTTACCCTGTCGCCAAGCTGGGGCTCAAAGGGTTCCGTATCGACCACAATGAACACGCCACCGTCGGAAATATCCCGGGTCGAGAAGACAAACTCACCCTGAACCGGGTGTACAACCTTCACCTTGGCACTCATCGCGGTGCGTGCATGTTCTCTTCGATCACTGTCTGCCATCGCGCGGATTCCACTACTTTTTACATAGTTTTTATAGTCTTCCGAAGCATACCACCATTTCCACAGAAATATGCCAAAGGTGATATTGACTCATCCATTAATACAAATGAGAATAGTTGGCGTTTTTAAATGCCTGTGACTAACATCGCGGGATCTGACTTCAGCATTTCTTGAAAAGGATCACGATATGCGAATGAAACTGGCCGCAACCGCCTCCATTGCCCTGACCCTGCTTCCATTGAGTGCATCCGCCGATGGCGAGGTGAACATCTACTCCTATCGGCAGGCCTACCTGCTCAAGCCACTGCTGAATGCGTTTGAGCAGGAGACCGGGATCGACACAAATGTCGTATTCGCGAAGAAGGGCCTGGCCGAACGCCTGGAGCGTGAGGGCCGCAACAGCCCGGCGGACATCGTCATGACGGTCGACATTTCCCGCATTAACGAGCTGGTTGAGCGCGACCTGGTTCAGGGCGTCGACAGCGACGTACTGAACGAGAACATCCCGGAAAACCTTCGCCACCCCGAGGGCAAGTGGTTCGCACTGACCACCCGGGGCCGGCTGATCTTTACCTCGAAGGATCGTGTTGAGGAAGGTGAAATCACAACCTATGAAGAGCTGGCAGACGACAAATGGAATAACCGCATCTGTACGCGAAGCGGTAAACATCCCTACAACATCGCCCTGTTCTCTTCAATGATTGCCCATCACGGGGAAGCCGAGACCGAAGCGTGGCTGGAAGGCGTCAAGGATAACCTGGCGCGCAAGCCGCAGGGTGGCGACCGTGACCAGATCAAGGCGATTGCTGAGGGCGTATGCGACGTATCGATCGGCAACAGTTACTACTACGGCAACATGCTTCAGGACGAAAACCAGCGTGAGATCGCCGAACAGGTTCGCCTGGTGTTTCCCAACGCCGAAGGCCGTGGCACCCACGTTAACATCAGTGGCATTTCGATGACCAAGAGCGCTCCAAACCGTGAAAACGCGCTCAAACTGATGGAGTTCCTGTCATCGCCTGAAGCCCAGCGCATCTATGCCGAGGCGAATACCGAATACCCGGCAAACCCGGATGTGAGCCCTTCCGGCCTTGTCGCGGAGTGGGGGGACATCAATCCGGACCAACTGTCCTTGCAGGAAATCGCTGACCATCGAAATGCAGCGGTGAAACTGGTTGATCGCGTCGACTACGACGGCGAGTAATCCGAACGGGCCGAGACCAGTTCATCTGACCTCGGCCCGTCTTTTCATCCGCAAATGCCTGTTGGAGATGGCGTAGGTGATTGCAGGCAGCCAGTCAGCTGTCTACAATCGACATCCTTTCTCATTTCGATTCAACAACAGGAAAGCTATGACCGAGGCCGTTACCAGCGTTGACCCAGGGCTAACCGAGCCCTTGCTGGCAAAACGAACCTCTCGGCGGTGGCTGATCTCTGCAGCCCTGACCACGGCCATTGTTGTGCTCCCGGTGCTCTCCGTTGTCTTCCTGGCCTTTTTTCCGGAAGAGAACATCTGGCCTCACCTCATCGATACAACGCTGCCCCGATACCTGACCACCACGCTTCAACTCATGCTTGGCGTCGGTGTGCTGACCCTGGTCATCGGACTTTCGACGGCCTGGGCGGTCACCATGTGCGAGTTCCCGGGCCGGCGTTTTTTCGAATGGGCTATGCTGCTGCCGTTCGCCGTTCCCGCCTATGTCATCGCCTATGTCTACACCAGTCTGCTTGACTACGCCGGGCCGGTGCAGAGCGCACTCAGGGAATGGTTCGGCTGGGAAAATGCCAGCGACTACTGGTTTCCTGAAATCCGCAGCCTGGAGGGTGCCACGCTGATGATCGGCCTGGTGCTCTACCCTTACGTCTATCTACTCGCCCGAGCCGCTTTCCTCGAGCAATCGCCGTCACTGTTTGCCGTCAGCCGCAGCCTGGGCCATTCCGCCCTGAGTACTTTTTTTCGCGTGGTGTTGCCAATCGCCCGGCCTGCAGTGGCGGTTGGCCTCTCGCTGGTGCTGATGGAAACCCTGAACGACTTCGGCACCGTCGACTTTTTTGCCGTGCAGACACTGACCGCCGGCCTCTTCGATACCTGGATGAACCTGGGCAACCTGGGCGGCGCCGCACAGATTGCGACCACCATGCTCATCTTCGTGGTCATTCTGGTGACCCTGGAGCGCTACTCACGTCGCCGGCAACAGCAGTTTGCAGCCCGGGACAACCGTGACCCGATCCGCCGTTTTACCATGTCCTTTCCGAGACAACTGGTCTGCGTGGCAGTGTGCGCTGTACCCGTGACCCTCGGCTTCCTCATCCCGGGCTTCACACTGGGCCTGTACGCCTGGGAATACTTCGGCGAAAGCTGGAATCCGGATTTCATCCAGAACACCTTCAATAGCCTTTTCCTGTCCGGCACTGCAGCACTGACCACCCTGCTGATCGGCATTACCCTCGCCTACAGCCGCAGACTGCACAACACCCGCGGCATGCAGATTCTCATGCGGCTATCGAGCCTTGGCTATGCCATGCCCGGGGCGGTTCTGGCGGTCGGCGTCATCGTGCCCCTCGCAGGTTTCGATAACTGGTTCGACGGCCTGATGCGCGAGTTTTTCGGTATCAGCACAGGCCTGCTTCTGAGTGGTTCCGCCTTTGCGTTGGTCTTTGCCTACACAGTGCGATTTCTCGCGGTTTCGGCGGGTAGCGTGGAGAGTGCCCTTCAGAAAATTACGCCGAGCATGGATATGGCGTCTCGCTCGCTGGGGTACACGCCGGGCAAAACGCTGGTCCACGTGCACCTGCCGATGCTCCGTGGCACCCTGCTGACAGCCGCGCTCGTGGTGTTTGTCGATTGCATGAAGGAGCTACCGGCCACGCTCATTCTCCGTCCCTTCAATTTTGAAACCCTGGCCACCTACGTCTACCAGTTTGCTTCCGACGAGCGCCTATACCACAGCGCGCTACCGGCCCTGATCATTGTACTGGCGGGAATCGTTCCGATTATTCTGATGAGCCGTTCGATATCCAACACACGCTCGATTGGCTGAACAGCCTCAGAACCGGGGATTACAGACTGACCCGTGAGCGGGCATCCTTGACGACAAAACGCCCCTGGAATACGGCCACGGGTTCATTCTGGGGTTCGGTGGTGGGAACGCCGCAAAACACTTCGGCGGTAAGATCCAGGCGACCCTTGCCGTGTCGCGCCAGGCTCTTCCGGAATTTGGCCGGAACTTCCCCAGCTGGTAGCCGGCAAATGACATAGAAATCCTGGTCAACCGGCTCGAGATAGTCGATGTTGCCACTCTGCACAACCACGGCGCCTCTGAGCCCAAGATCAGCCAGCGCCAGCTCAGTGAGTCCCCAGGCAGCGGTCACCGCAGCAGAATAGACACTGCCCCCAAATCCGGTGCCCTGATGATTCCGGTTCTGCTCCAGGGGGGCGCTCAGAAGCAAAGCGTGACCGTCCCAGGAGATCAGGCGTATGCCCAGCGCCCTGGAGAGCGGAATTTCATCATTGATGCGTTTTTGGAAGAGCGCCAACTGGGTCATATCATCCTCCTGAACACGCTCCAGTTTATGCCTCTTCCAGGTCTTAACCTATGCGACTTACGTCGGCTCCAGACGGCAAGAGGCCCGGCATCGCCGGGCCTCTTTTTACAGCGTGGAATCCGCCGTTTCCGTTACTGCCAGATAACCGGCTGACGTTGCGCGTACCAGGTATCAACTTTCTCCTGATAGGCGTCCTCAACAACGTTGCGCTTGAGCTTCAGGGTCGGCGTCAAGAAACTGTTCTCGATGGACCACTCATCGCTCACGACCGTGATAAAGGCCAACTGCTCGTGGGGATCCACCGTTTTGTTCACCTCCTGAATCAGGTTCTTGAAGCTGGCTTCAAGTTCCTTACGGAAGCTCTCATCAGCGGTCTTCGGGCGAATTTCCTCCCCGAGCATCACCAACGCATGGGGCTGGGTCTGGTTGGCACCGGAGACACAGACCATCTCGATGGCGTCGTGGGACATAAGCCGATTCTCAATGGGGGCAGGCGCAATGTATTTGCCTTTACTGGTCTTGAAGATCTCCTTGATTCGGCCTGTCAGTTTGAGGCGCCCCATCTCGTCGATTTCGCCCTTATCGCCGGTTTTCAGGAATCCGTCTTCGGTAAAGGCCTCGCGGGTTTTCTCCTCGTCCTTGTAGTATCCCATCATGGTCGCGGGACTCTTGACCAGGACCTCGCCCTGCTCGCTGATCCTCACCTCCACGCCCGGGAGCGCCTCACCAACATAACCGGTCCGTGAACGACCCGGCTTGTTCATGTGGGAGTAGGCAAAGTTTTCAGACATCCCGTACCCCTCCAGCAATTCCAGCCCGAGGTTGCGATACCAGTCCAGAACATCGCTCGAGAGCGGCGCCGAGCCACTGCCAGCCAGCTTGACCTTGCTCAGACCCAGGCCCTTCAGGATCTTCTTCTTGATCAGCTTGTTGACCACCGGAATCTTCATCAACCGGTCCAGCTTCTGCTTCGGCAATTTCTGGAGCACACCATGCTGGAACTTCACCCACAGACGTGGCACAGACAGGAACAGGGTCGGCTGGGCACGCTGCAGATCCTGAACGAAGGTGTCCAGAGATTCGGCAAAGTACAACTCAAACCCGGTGTAGAGCGAGCCCAGCTCGACAAACGTCCGCTCAAACACGTGGGCCAGCGGCAGGTAGGACAGCATCCGCTCTTCCGAACCGACGCCCAGTACCTGGGTACCGCCGGCGGCGGCAAACGCCATGTTACGGAAGCTCAGCATCACGCCCTTGGGCCGACCGGTGCTGCCAGAGGTGTAGACAATGGTCGCCAGTTCGTCCGGATCCCGATGCACCTGACCCTCCAGCGGCGGGTACTTGGCAACGATGTCGTCCCAGGTCTCGAAATCGTTGGGCGGGCTGAGTGGGTAGGAGATGCAGCGTACAGATTCCGGAACACCGCCCTTCATCATGTCCCAGTCATCCAGCTTGCCAACGAACAGGACGTCGCACTCGGCGTGATTGAGGATGTAGTTAACGGTATCCGCGTTCAGGGTCGGGTACAGCGGGACGGAAATGTGGCCGGCCATCCAGATGGCCCAGTCCGTCATAATCCATTGCGCGCAGTTCTTGGAGATAAGGCCTATCCGGCTTTTTTCCGGGAGATTAAGCGATTTGAGGTAGGCAGCGACGCGTCGCGCCTCATCAACCGCTCGGCCCCATGTGTATTCGACGACCTTGCCATCACCGATGGGCTGGGTCATGTAGAGGGAGTTCGCCTTGGTGGTTTCCCAATGGTAAACCATGTCCAGCGGAAGCTTATTCGTTGTGTCCATGAATCTTCCTTGCATTCGTTATTCGAATTATTCGGTCTTATTATTAGACTTTCGTAGGGTATTTCAACACACTATCGACAGTCAAAATGTGACGCACGCAGAACTATTCCATTTCTCAACTTTCCTTCGCTTCAGTCGCACCCCGACCAACAATGCTACCCCGATTCCCCCGGGCCTGTGGTAAACTTGCGCCCCTTCGTATTTCTGAACGTCGAACACTCATCAAAACCAGACACTGACTCGGAGACAGGCACATGGCCAAGAGAACTCTGCGCACCCTGATTGGTGCAACACTGCTGGCAGCGGCGGGCCTGGGACAGGCTCAGGAAGTACGCACAGTTGCCATCACGCAGATCGTCGAACATCCGGCACTGGATGCCGTTTACCAGGGCGTAAAAGACGAACTTGCCGAGCAGGGCTACACAGAGGGTGACAACCTGACCGTGATGCACGAAAGCGCACAGGGAAACTCGGCCATTGCCTCTCAGATTGCCCGTAAGTTCGTGGGCGAAAGCCCGGACGTGATCGTCGCCATTGCAACGCCATCGGCCCAGACCGTTGCAGCCGCGGCCCGAAATATCCCGGTCATTTTCTCAGCCGTGACCGACCCGGTTGGTGCAAAACTCGTCTCCAGCCTCGAGGCGCCGGGCGCGAACATTTCCGGCGTCAGCGACATGCTGCCGATCGAGAAACACCTCGACATGCTTCAGCGGGTCATGCCCGATGCCAAACGCATTGGCACGGTGTACAACCCCGGCGAAGCCAACGCCGTATCCCTCGTCAATCTCCTTGAGGAGCGGCTTGCAGCCCGCAATATGGAGCTGGTCAAGGCCGCGGCCACCAAGACCTCTGAGGTGCTTGGCGCTTCCCGGTCGCTGGTGGGTGAGGCAGATGCCATCTACCTGACCACGGACAACACGGTTATCAGTGCCGCGGAAGCGGTGATCTCGGTGGGTGAGCGCGCCGGCATTCCGGTGTTTGCCGCAGACACCGCCACGGTGGGTCGCGGCGCCGTCGCGGCGTTGGGCTTTGACTATTACAATCACGGCCGCCAGACCGGCGCAATGGTTGTCAAGGTATTGAATGGATCCAATCCCGGCGACATGCCGGTGGAAACCATGGACACACTGGACCTGTTTGTGAACCCGGCCGCGGCCCAGCGCATGGGCATCACCCTGTCTGAGGACCTGATCCAGGACGCCAAAGAAGTCGTCAAAAACGACAAGTAACGCCTGACCAAAACGGGCGGACCCCACAAGGGCCCGCCCGTTTTCTTTCACAGTGAAGATTACCCATGCTCAGTGAAATTGCATTCTATGGTGCCATTGAAACCGGCCTGATTTATGGCCTGGTTGCTTTTGGCATCTACATCTCGTTTCGGGTTCTGGACTTCCCGGACCTCACCGTTGACGGCAGCTTCCCGCTGGGCGCAGCCGTGGCCGCCGTGCTGATCATTGGCGGCTGGAATCCCTGGATTGCCACCGGCGCAGCCGTTCTTGCCGGCATGGCCGCGGGTGCGGTTACCGCTCTGCTCAACGTGAAGCTGAAGATTCTCAATCTGCTGGCTTCCATTCTCACCATGATCGCGCTCTACTCCGTGAACCTGCGCATCATGGGCCGCCCGAACATCGCGCTGCTGACTGAAGAGACGGTCCTCACACCCTGGTACAACCTCGACCTCGCCTACCATCAGGTACCGGTGTTGCTGTTTATCATCGTGGTCGTCGTGTCCCTGATCCTGCTCTGGCGTTTCATGAAATCCGAAACCGGTCTGGCCATGCGCGCCACCGGTGCCAACCCCCGCATGGCCCGGGCCCAGGGCATTGCCACGGGCGCCATGATCGTACTCGGCGTCGCCCTGTCCAACGGCCTCGTTGGCCTGGCCGGCGCGCTGTTCGCTCAAAGCCAGGGTGCCGCTGACGTGACCATGGGTGTTGGCGTCATTGTCATCGGTTTGGCGTCACTCATCGGCGGCGAGGCTGTGATCACACCTTCGACGGTGGTTCGCGCCCTGCTCGCCTGCGTCTTCGGCGCCATCATTTACCGGCTCGCCATCGCGTTCGCACTGAACGCCGATGTTCTGGGACTTCAGGCCCAGGACCTGAACCTTATCACTGCGGTTCTGGTCACCCTGGCTATCGTCCTTCCGGGCGTTCGCAGTTCCGTAATCGGCAAATTCACCCGCAACAAGGCCTGAGGAGGCGACATGATCAGTGCAAGCGATCTCCGACTGACCTTTGGCAAGGGAACGCCTCTGGAAAATCCCGCACTCCGGGGCATGAGCCTGACGGTCAACCAGGGTGAATTTGTGACCGTGATTGGCAGCAACGGCGCAGGCAAATCCACCTTCCTGAATGCGCTTTCCGGCGAGGTTCTGGTGGACAGCGGCGAGATCATCGTCGACAACGTGGATGTCACCAAACTTCCGACCCATAAGCGCGCCGGCCGTGTCGCCAGGGTGTTCCAGGATCCGTTGGCCGGAACCTGCGAGGCCCTGTCCATTGAGGAGAACCTGGCCCTTGCGATCAAGCGCGGTCAGCGTCGTGGACTGAGTGCGGCCGTGAAACGGCAGTATCTTGATCAGTTTCGGGAAAGCCTGTCCTCGCTGAAGCTGGGCCTGGAGAATCGTCTTGGTGACAAGATGGGGCTACTCTCCGGGGGCCAACGCCAGGCCGTCAGTCTTTTGATGGCCAGCCTGACCCCGTCCAGCATCCTGCTGCTGGATGAGCATACTGCCGCGCTTGACCCCAAGACTGCGGCATTCGTGCTGGAACTGACGACCCAGATCATCGAAGAACAGAAACTGACGGCGCTGATGGTAACCCACAGCATGAAGCAGGCTCTGGAAGTCGGTAGCCGCACCGTGATGCTCCACCAGGGTCAGGTGGTGTTCGATATTGCCGGCAAGGAACGGGAAGGTCTTGAGGTGAAGGACCTGCTCGGGTTGTTCGAGAAACAGCGTGGCCTGGAAGTGGACGACGACAGTCTACTGTTGGGCTAAGCCAGCAATACCCAATAAAAAGCGGGGCGAAGCCCCGCTTTTTATTGCACTTGATTGAAGCTCGATCAGTGACCGTAGATTCGCATCGCAGTGTTGCTTATCGCCAGGTTATCCAAGGCAAGGGAGCCAATCGATGTGCCGCCTACAATCACACCACCAATGCGAATATCCGCCTCGAAGGTGTTCAAATCCACGGCAAGACTGTCCACACCCGCGCTGTTAGGCGCCTTATAGATATCCATATCCACTCTGGCAAAAAGATCCAGCGCCCGGGGCGCCCTCAGGTCATACCCGGAACCGGTCAGCTCAAAATCCCGAATTCCAATGGCCAGAAATGGTACGTCGAAATCCATATCATCGATAGCAATGTCGGTGATGAAATTGAGTTCGTCGGTTGCTGTATCGACCGAAATCGTCCCCGAACCGATCAGCGCATCCATCCGGAAGTTATCCATGATTGTGGTGCTGTCCGTCTGACCGACCAGATTCCAGGCTCCAGTTCTCACACCCAGGTCAATGAAAGCAAGATCCTGTGGCTGGAAATTGATAATGGCGTCCCCATCAGACATGACATCAATATCAATGCGTATATTATCCAGCAAGGTGTTCGCTGCTCGACCTGTCAGATTCAAGCGCATTTCGGAGAACAGATCGGTTCGGTTGGTACCGCCGACGAAAATGTCATTGATCTCCAGGGAGCCTTCATCGGTGTAGATGAAGCGATCAATGTTCAGTTTGGTTTCAAGTTCAATGGTGACACCGGCCTGACCGGTGATATTCCCCATCACGGAATCATCCAGCATCTGGATTTCGGCCATGGCCGCAGGTTGAACACCTGCAACGCACAGCGCTAACAAGGTAGGTTTCAGGCCTTTCATTGTTCGTTCCTTTTATAGTAGTTATCACTTCCTGTGGGCCACTGCGTTGTTCGACACCACCCCCATACTCTAGCGACACGTTGTCTCGGGGTACGTGCAGGGATCACAAATTGGTTGCTATTTACAACCATACGAGACCAGAAACGCACATTTTTTGAACACAACATGTAGTGTTTTTGAATATTTACGGGCAAGCTCCCGATTTGCCGAGATTTTCAGTCTTGCAACCGTAAGTCGATTGATTTTCTTTGCGCCATCCTATCAATCAATAGTTGCGTTCTTGTTCACATACCACTATATCCTGTTATACTTTTCGAAAAATAAGCCCATATATAGGGCCAGAGACTTCCAAGGGAATTCGCCGCCAGGCGAGCCCAAAACCGGCTTCCGCCAAGCCGACAACAACGATCCATAGTAGAAACCGGATAATCCGGGTGCGTTAAAGCTTGCCAAGCTGCCACCATATGTAGTGGTCATTAATGCGCCAGGAGCCAAGACCGGACATTAGGATATTCAAGGGGTGCAGCGCTGTCATAAGGGATAGCGCTGTCAAAAGAAGACATACTGGGAATACCGAGGGTGGCAATGAACGCTAAGGCACAGGCAGTGGTTACTACGATTCCGATGCAGGAAGCTTCGCTCGACATCTGGAACAGCAAATACCAGCTGAAAACCAAGACTGGCGAGCCCGTCGACAAGGACATCAACGCAACGTACGAACGCGTGGCCAAGGCCCTGTCTGAAGTCGAAAACAAGTCCGTGCGCACAAAGCACATGAAGGACTTTATCTGGGCGCTTCAAAATGGCGCCATTCCTGCCGGCCGCATTACCTCCAATGCAGGGGCAGAAGCCCACAAACCTGCGACGTCCACCATCAACTGCACGGTGTCCGGCTCCGTCCAGGACTCCATGAATGACATTCTGGAGAAGAACCATGAAGCCGGCCTGACCCTCAAGGCGGGCTGCGGCATTGGCTACGAGTTCTCCACCCTTCGGCCAAAAGGCGCCTACGTTGCCGGCGCCGGCGCTACCACGTCCGGCCCGCTGTCGTTCATGGACATCTTTGATCGCATGTGTTTCACCGTGTCGTCTGCCGGTGGCCGCCGTGGTGCCCAGATGGCCACCTTCGACGTTCACCACCCGGACGTGATCGATTTCATCCAGGCCAAGCGTGAAGACGGCCGCCTGCGCCAGTTCAACCTGTCCCTGCTGATCACTGAAGATTTCATCGAAGCCGTCCGCAACGACGACGACTGGCATCTGTCCTTCCCGGTTACCCAGAAAGAAGTGGAGGACGAAGGCCTGGATCTGAGCGACGCCAGCCAGTTCGTGTACCGGGATTTCCCGATTCTGGACGGCTACGTGGTCAACGGCGAAGGCAAGGTGGCATGCCGGATCTACCGCACCCTGAAAGCCCAGTTCATCTGGGACACCATCATGACCTCTACCTACGATTACGCTGAGCCGGGCTTCATCCTGATCGACAAGGTCAATCAGATGAACAACAACTGGTTCTGCGAGGACATCCGCGCCACCAACCCCTGTGGTGAACAGCCCCTGCCGCCCTACGGCAGCTGCCTGCTGGGATCAGTCAATCTGACCAAGTTCGTGGATTACCCGTTTACGGACAAGGCCAGCTTCAACTACGAGAAATACCGCAAAGTTGTTGGGATCTTCACCCGAATGCTGGATAACGTGGTCGAGATCAACGGTCTGCCGCTGGAAGAACAGCGTCACGAAATTACCTACAAGCGCCGTCACGGCATGGGCATCCTTGGCCTGGGCTCCACACTTGCCATGCTTCGCATGCCATACGGTTCCGAGGAGTCGGTACAGTTCACCGAAGACGTCGTGCGGGAAATGGCCGTTGAAGGCTGGCGCCAGTCTCTCAGCCTCGCCGAGGAAAAAGGCGTGGCACCGATCATGGACGATGAGTTCGAAATCACCCCGAAGATGCTGAGCAAGTGCCCGCAACTCTCTGAAGACGGTTACAAGCTGGGCGACAAACTGAAAGGTCGCGTGTTGCATGCCAAGTACAGCAAGTATATGCAACAGATTGCCAGTGTAGAGCCAAAGCTGGTGGAAGAACTGGCTGAGAAGGGTGGTCGATTCACTCACCACACCTCCATCGCACCCACCGGCACCATCAGCCTGTCGCTGGCTAATAACGCCAGCAACGGCATTGAGCCGAGCTTCTCGCACCACTACGCCCGGAACATTATTCGGGAAGGCCGGAAGACCAAGGAAAAAGTTGACGTTTTCTCGTTCGAGCTGCTGGCCTACCGCCACCTGGTGAACCCCGGCGCCATGCCGTTCTCCGAAGACGAGGACAAGAAGCTGCCGTCTTACTTCACCACCTCCGACGATGTAACGCCGTCGCAGCACGTGGACATCCAGGCTGCCGCCCAGAAGTGGGTAGATTCCTCGATTTCCAAGACGGCCAATGTTCCGACAGACTTTGCATACCAGGATTTCAAGGACATTTACCTGTACGCCTATGACAAGGGTCTGAAGGGCTGCACCACGTTCCGCTTCAACCCGGAGGCGTTCCAGGGTGTACTGGTGAAGGAGAAAGATCTGGAGAACACCTTGTATGAGTTCACTCTGGACGACGGCAGCAAAGTGACGCTGAAGGGTAACGAACAGGTCGAGTACGATGGCGAAATCCACAACGCCGCCAACCTGTTTGACGCGCTCAAAGAAGGCACTTACGGAAAGTATTGATCCGGGAACCCGACACAGGACAACGAACATGACAGTCAAGATCAGCAACAAAATCGTCGGCTACCGCGTAAAGAAAGCCGACCCAGAAGCAGCCGCCGAACATCAGGCGCCCGTGCAGGCGGAAACCAAGCCGGTTCAGATGAACGAATACATCGAGCGGCCAGACTTCCTGCTGGGCACCACCTACAAGATCAAGCCGCCGGTGGCCGAGCACGCGATGTACATCACCATCAACGACATCCTGCTCAACGAAGGTACCGACCACGAGAGCCGGCAGCCGTATGAGGTGTTCATCAACTCCAAGTCCATGGAGCACTTCCAGTGGGTCATCGCCCTCACCCGGGTTATCTCTGCGGTATTCCGCAAGGGTGGCGACGTGACCTTCCTGGTAGAAGAGCTGCGCAGTGTTTACGACCCCAACGGCGGCTACTTCAAAAAGGGCGGCGTATTCATGCCCTCCCTGGTAGCCGAAATCGGCGCGGTGATTGAGAAGCACCTGAAGGCCATTGGTCTGCTGGAAAGCGAGGAAATGAGCGAGACGACCAAACGCATCCTCGCCGAAAAACGTGCGGAGTTCGAAGCCAGCCACACCACGGCAACGAACGACGACAAGGCAAGCGATTACCCGGCCAACGCCACCATGTGTGGCAAATGCAGCACCAAGGCGGTCATCGTGATGGATGGTTGCGCGACCTGCCTGTCCTGTGGGGACAGTAAATGCGGTTAAGGTAACGGATCGCTATAGGAAAGGGCCCGGAGTGAAAGCTCCGGGCCCTTTTTTTTTTGAAAGGATCCATTCCCAGATGAGTGCCATTCGGGCAAGCTCTGAATTCACTCGGGCTTTACAGAAAGCTCCGCTCGCAATGGACTGACCCCACACCGCGACGAGAGACATCATCCCATGAAAACCATTGGCCTGCTGGGTGGCATGAGTTGGGAATCCACCCAGACCTACTACCGACTGATCAATGAGCGTGTGAAAGAGCGCCTTGGTGGTCTGCATTCCGCAAAACTGATCCTCTACAGCGTTGATTTTGCGGAGATCGAGGCGCTACAGCATCAGGGAAACTGGGATAGGACGGCCGCCATACTCTCCGCCAATGCCCGGTCACTGGAATCCGCCGGCGCGGATTTTCTGCTGATCGGCACCAACACCATGCACAAGGTCGCACCGCAGATCGAGGCATCGTTGCAGATCCCTCTGCTGCACATCGCCGAAGCCACGGCAGATGTATTGAAACAGGATCGAATTACCCGGGTAGGCCTTTTGGGCACACGATTTACCATGGAGCAGGCGTTTTATCGGGAACGCCTCGAGCAGTCCGGTATTGAAGTACTGGTGCCGGACCAATCTCAGCGGGACGATGTTCATCGCATCATCTACGAGGAGCTGTGCCAAGGACGCATCAATCCTGACTCGCGAACCCTCTTCGTTGATATTGTCGAATCTCTTTCCGGGCGGGGTGCCCAGGCCGTTATCCTCGGATGCACTGAGATCGGATTACTGCTCGATCAAGCAGCCACCCACGTCCGTCTCTACGACACAACGGCTATCCACGCTGAGCAGGCTGTAGAACGAGCCCTCGCTTGAACGTGATCGATCCGTAAACCGGGAGTCTGGCCAAGCGCTCAGGCTGGAACCTCGGCTTCAGCCGCCAGTACCCTCACCCGTTCAAAGTCCTCGTCACTGAACACACCATTGACGCCCGAAATGGCCGCGAGTTTCATGCCGTGGCGCAGGCCCAGCTTGTAGATTTCACGGACCTTTTCCCACTCGATGTTACGGCCCAGCGTGAAGTTCTCGAAGCGTCCCTCAAGGGCCAGAACGATGGTCTCGGCGAGACAGGCGTAAGCAATACCCCGGGGCAGTCCGATATCCTTCATGTCCACATCACCCGGGAGCTGGATCTCTCCCGATTCGATCACCAGAACATCCGGTCGTTTCGCCACGTCCTCGGCGGGTATGTCCAGGGGACGCGCGACGTCGGTAATCACACAGCCGGGCTTCACTTTCATGATATCCAGGATCCGTTTGCCGGCCCCGGACGTCGCCGTGACGATCATATCCATGCCCCCCACGTCGCGGTCGGCCGATCCGGCCACATGCACCACGGCGCCCGGCGTTTCCTGTTCAATGCTTTCCTTGAGCGCCAGCAGCTTTGCCGGTTCAGGGGCAGCCAGGTATATTTCATCCACGGCCTTGGCCAGTAAACGGGCGCAGACCGAACCAATGGCGCCGGTGGCACCGACCACCATGGCTTTACCGGCCATCTTGCCACTCGTTCCGACGTGCACCCGGCCTATTCGTTTCACCGCATCGTGAGCGGCCCAGAGCGCCCCTGAAGCGCTGTAGCTGTTGCCGGTGGTAATGGGCAGCGGAGCGCGCTTGGCGACGGTGATTCCGGCATCGCCCACCACCTTGGTAAACGCACCCAACCCCATCAACTGGGCGCCGAGTTTTTTCGCCAGCCGGGCCGCCGCAAGCAATCGGCTGTATGTGAATTCCGGGCCGTGCGCCATGATCTCACGCGGTGTCCCCCCGACCGTAATAAGCCAACCCTCCGCTTCATCCCCCGTCGGTGACTTGATGCCGGAAATCCTGCAGTACACGAAAGGCGGCGTATAGGCCACGGCCTTCTCCACCAGGTTCATCACGAGCGGTGGAGATACATTGGCGATCCAGTCCAGTGGCGGGGTTTTGGTCAGGTATTGCTGAGATAGCGGGTGGATCACGAACGCAAACCGGTTAACCCGACGATACCCGTTTGGATAGAGAATCCGGGGTTCAATGCCCAGGGTGTCAATCACATCCAGGTAATCATCCGGGCCCAGCTGTTCTGGAGTCCGTGCCAGCGCTGCACTGATCATCGCCTCCATCACATTCATGCCGACTGGTCGGCCCTCCAGCCAAGGACTGTAGTCCACAACCATCGCCACCCGGCGGGACCGCATCCAGTCCAGTACCGGTTCGGTCACCCGCGAGGTAATGATGGTTTTTCCATCAAGTTGTTTCTGGCTTAGATGCTCGAGATCCCCCACCGCCGCCACGATAACGTGTGCATCCCGGGTGGCGTGATTCAATGTTCCTTTCACCAGCCCCTCACCCAGACGATAGAGCGGGCTGCGCATGACCGTCTCCACCGTTTTTATCGCGGCGGGTCGGAACATGATCGGGGCGGTCAGGGACGTATAGGTTTCCAGCTGTTTGAGCGACGTCAGCATACGCGGCACACCGAAATCGTTGTACGGATCGGCGAAGAACAGGTTGTCGGTATGCTCCGACAAGGACTTGGCAATCCGGTAACTGGCCTGCCCATTCATGAACAGCACCCGGGCGTTGTCAAAGAAGTGGCCCAGCTCGGACTGGGTATGACGAACCGCCCATTCCTGAAGAATGCCTCTCAACCCCGCGCCGGTGGTTACCGGGATGTCCGGCACACAGGCTTCAAGGCGAGCCGTGTCCGGATGCCTGAGCTGTTCACGGCCAACCTGGTAATGGTCGTGGACCATACTCAAACCAATGGCATCGGCCTGTTCACGCACCGATTCGAGCATCGATTCGGCCCGGGATAGGTCACCGTCGCTACCCAACCGGAGAATCCGGAAGGATTGCCCCAGAAACTCGGTTTCCAGCTCGTAATCGTGTTCGGACGAACCCTGACTGATGCTGACAACGGTTTTCATTTTCCGTCCCTGCCCCGTTTTCTGTGATTCCTTTTAAAAGATTAAATCACCCAATCGGGATCCGCCTTAGCACAGGTCAAATTTCGCTCACACGCTCAGGGTCTACAATGAACAGAGCTAACGGCAATCGACACGACACAGTAACCGAAAAGGAGGAGCCACCATGGGAATTCAGGACGAACTCGCCTCAACCATTCAGAGCCTGGTTCAGCCCGGTCAGGGTATTCTCGCCGCCGATGAAAGCCACCCAACAATCGCCAAGCGGTTTCATGCCGTGGGTGTTGAATCCAGTGAAGAGAAACGTCGGGAATATCGCAGCCTGATACTGTCGGCTCCCGGCCTCGGGGAGTTCATCAGTGGCGTCATCCTGTTCGAGGAAACCCTCGGCCAGAAAAGCCTCGACAATGTTCCTATCCCGCAGCTCCTCGAAAGCCAGGGGATTGTCCCCGGCATCAAAGTCGACAAGGGCAAGCAGCCGCTGGTGAATGCGCCGGGCGATGAGATTACCGTGGGCCTTGACGGCCTCGAAGACCGGCTGGAAATCTACAAGAACGCGGGAGCCCGGTTTGCCAAGTGGCGGGACGTTTTTCATATTTCGGACACCCTGCCGTCACGACAGGCGGTGGAAGCCAATGCCGAGGTACTGGCTCGCTATGCCGCTGTCTGCCAGGCCATGGGCATCGTGCCCATTGTTGAACCCGAAGTCCTGATTGATGGCGACCATACCATCGAGCGTTGTGCGGACGTCAGCGAGGCGGTCCTTCGGGAAGTTTTCTGGGCGCTGGCAAGGCACAGGGTCCAGCTGGAGCACATGATTCTCAAGCCGAGCATGGTTACGCCCGGCAAGGAAAACCAGAAAGCCACGCCGGAACAGGTGGCGGAGGCAACCGTTCGGGTCTTCCGACGGGTGGTGCCGGCCGCGGTGCCGGGCATCAATTTCCTGTCTGGCGGCCAGACACCGGAGGAAGCCACCCTGAACCTGAACGCAATCAACAACCTCGGAGCACAACCCTGGGCATTGAGCTTCTCCTACGGTCGGGCGCTCCAGGAGCCTGCCCAGAAAGCCTGGGCGGGCAACCTGGACAATGGCCCCGCCGCCCAGGAGGCCATGCTGAAACGGGCGCGACTCAATGGCGCAGCCCGCTCAGGGACCTACAGCCCGGAGATGGAAGACTGAGGTCAGTTGCAGCCCGCGGTACAGGCAGCGTCCCCGTCAAACGCCATGGTCTTTCCACTCAACGGCACATGCACAGGCACTTCAACCAGATCCCGGAACAGTGAGGTGCGCGTGCCCTGTTTCAACTCACCGCCGGCAGTAGCCGGCTCGTTGGCGTGCGACGCAATGACCGCTTTCGGTTCAATCAGATCGTTGATGACGTAGGCAGCCTCTTTCGGGCCCGTGGTGTAGGTATCACCAATATTCATCACCACGAGTTCCGCGCCGTAGTGATCTTTGACCACCACTTCCTGTTCCGCGGTGATGCCGGTATCCCCCGACAGGTACACCACCAGACCGTTGGAGAAGGTCAGGACGTAGCCCGTGGGCGGTCCGACGCTTGCGCCCACCCCCGCCGCCTTGAGGTGTTCGGCCAACGGCCCAGTCAGGAAGCTGGGCGAAACACCATTGCTGTGCACGGCCGGAACGGTGGTGATGGCAACCCCGCCCACTTCGCGTTCAGCACCAAAGCGAACCAGCAGGGAGTTGGCGGGATCTCCACCCGAATCGGAGAGTTTGGCCGCAAAAAACGCGGGCATTTCACTGCCGGTTACGATCTTCGCCTGTTTCTTGACGGCTATGTCCACGGTATTGGACTGCGGCAGGGTGGAAACCGAGGTGTCGGGTGAGGCACAGGTGCCGGCGTTCGGCTTGGCAATGCGCTGGTCGCCTATGTGATCCCCGTGCATGTGGGACACCAGTACAACGTGGATATCGCCCAGACGCTGATCATCCGGCCCAGCCACCGTTCGGCCTGCGTCGTAGAGGATTCGGGTGCCATTGGGATCTTCAAACACGAGTGCGCGATCCCGGCTACAGAATTCCCCGTCGTGACTTCCAAGGGGCGTCACCTTCACCTCGCCCCCGGCGGCCCCGACGCCGGATACGAGACCAAGTGCCAATGACAGGCCACTGACGACCCCGACTAATCCCCGTGATTTTGTTCGTTCGAACACGGCACGTACCTCCTTGGTGTTTTTATCGTCGTTACCCCAACGGTTACGACCACAAAGGCATTACGTACCAGTGTAGTGTGCAATCAGGCAGCCCGGGTTGACGCCCCGGTGTTTTTGGAATTCAGCTCCAGGCACGCCAGCATGGGGGCCACTTCGCGTATCTTCCGCGCTTGCGGCCAGATCGCCTCCGCCTCGGGAAAGCCCAGACGCAGAAAGTTCATCCATTGCTTGATGCGCCCGGTCACGTAACGATCCTCCAACCAGCCCTGCAGCACTTCCGCGTACTCCCGGACCAACGCGACCGCCTCCAGCCACGCCATATCCTCAACCTGCTCGCCCAACTGACTGGCTTTGATCTGGCGGGCCAGGTCCGGTCTGGCAATCAATCCACGCCCAATCATGACATCGTCACAGCCGGAGACCTCCCGGCAACGCCAGTAGTCAGCGACGGTCCAGATCTCGCCATTGGCAATCACGTGGGCGGAGACGGCCTCTCGCACTTTGGCAATTTCTTCCCAGTACGCCGGTGGCTTGTAACCATCCACCTTGCTGCGGGCGTGAATCACTATCTCGGATGCGCCGGCGGACTCCAGTGCCTGGCCACAGGCAACGCCCATGGTTCGGTCGTCATAGCCCAGACGCATCTTGGCGGTGACCGGAATGTGGGCTGGCACCGCCCGACGCACTGCCGCCGTGATCCCGTGCATGAGTTCGGGCTCGCGCATGAGCACGCAGCCGCCTTTGTGCCGATTCACGGTCTTGGCGGGGCAGCCGAAATTGATGTCCACCTGGGTCGCGCCCAATTCCACCGCACGGGCACCGTGTATCCCCATCTGCTCAGGGTCTGAACCCAGGAGCTGGAGCGCCACGGGCGTACCCACTTTGGTCAGGGACTGGTTATGGAGTTCTGGAGCGTATTTGTAGAAAACACGCGGGGGGAGCAAGCCATGGGTCACGCGAACAAATTCGGTCACGCAACGGTCGATACCACCGACTTTCGTCAGGGTCTCACGTATAGGTGCGTCAACCAGGCCCTCCATGGGGGCGAGGATAATTCGCATGTCGGCTCCGGAATTGATCAAAGATTGCGCGGGCCGGCATTGTAGTCAGTTTCGGTGGCAGATTGAAGCCTGCAGGACACTATTGGGAGATCGCGTAATTGGCACAGTAATCCGCCAGCACCTGACTCTGTTTTTTCCACTGTTCAGACCACGATTTCATCCAGGGGGCCATGACACTGCTCCTTTTCACCTACCCATGCCTTGAGGATAGACGATGAATTCGAGGTCGGGTAATGAAAGAACGTGACGAGAGCCTTAGGTTCTGGCTATTGAAGTCGTTCGATGGAGGCAAATTTGCCTTGGCCATCAAACAGTATCCGGAAGGTGCCGCGAATACCATCGCGGAGGTAAAAACGGGAGAGAATACGGGCCGGGAAACGGACTGATCGTCCGTCCCGGGCCGTGGTGTGAACATCCTTGGCAACGCCCTGATAGAGCTTGATCCACTCATCAGGGCTGATGCTGAGATCCACGATGATCTGCTGCATGGAACTCAGTTGGCCAGTTCCAGCAACAGGCGGTTCAGGCGGGTCACATAGGCACCCGGATCCTGCAATTGCTCGCCACTGGCCAGAGTGGCCTGGTCAAGCAATACCGCCGAGAGCTCTGTGAAGCGCTCTTCGCCCTTTTCATTTTCCAGCCGTTGAACCAGCGGATGGTCCACGTTGATCTCAAAGATCGGTTTGCTGTCAGGTACCTTCTGACCGGCCGCTTCCATGATTTTCTTCATTTGGGCGCCCATGTCGAAGTCCCCGACAACCAGGCAGGCTGGCGAATCCGTCAGACGGTTGGTGACCCGAACGTCCTGAACCCGGTCGTCCAGGGCTGTCTTGATCCGCGCCAGCAGGTCCTTGTGTTCTTCGGCAGCCTCTTCCTTGTGCTTCTTGTCCTCTTCGGTCTCCACTTCACCGAGATCCAGATCACCGCGGGCAACATCCTGGAACTGCTTGCCGTCATATTCGTTCAGGTAGCCCATCATCCATTCGTCGATGCGATCCGAGAGAATCAGGACCTCAATGCCTTTCTTGCGGAACACTTCCAGGTGCGGACTGCTCTTTGCGGCCATGAAGTTATCGGCGGTGATGTAGTAGATCTTCTTCTGACCTTCTTTCATCCGCTCGATGTACTCATCCAGAGACACGTTCTGGGTGCTTTCGCCGGTATGGGTCGACGCGAAGCGCAGCAGGCCGGCAATCTTTTCGCGATTGCTGAAGTCTTCAGCCGGGCCTTCTTTCAGCACGGTGCCGAACTCGCCCCAGAACTTCTGGTACTGCTCCGGATCCTTCTTGGCGAGCTTCGAAAGCATGTCCAACACCCGCTTGGTCAGCGCGGATCGAATGCTTTCGACAGTGCTGTCGTTCTGCAGGATTTCACGGGAGACGTTCAGGGACAGATCGTTGGAGTCGATCACGCCCTTGGCAAATCGCAGGTACAGCGGCAGGAACTGCTCGGCATCATCCATGATAAACACGCGCTGCACATACAGCTTCAGGCCCCGCGGCGCCTCCCGGTTGTACAGATCGAACGGAGCCCGGGCCGGAATATAGAGCAGACTGGTGTAATCAAGCTTGCCTTCCACCTTGTTGTGGGACCAGGTCAGCGGATCCTCAAAGTCGTGGGCAATGTGCTTGTAGAATTCCTTGTACTCTTCGTCCTTGATCTCGGTACGCGGCAGTGTCCAGAGCGCGGTGGCGTCGTTGACGGTTTCGTCCTTGCCCTTCTCTGCCTCGTCTTCGGATTCGGATTTCATGACCACCGGGAAAGAAATGTGGTCGGAGTATTTCTTCACCAGGTTACGCAGGCGGAAGCCATCGGCGAACTCGGTCGCGTCCTTCTTGAGATGGATGACAATCTCGGTTCCGCGGTTTTCCCGGTTAACCTGTTCAATGGAGAACTCGCCGTCCCCCTTGGATTCCCAGTGCACGCCCTCTTCCGCCGGAGTACCTGCGCGGCGGGTAAACACATCAACCTTGTCAGCCACAATGAAGGAGGAGTAGAAGCCAACGCCAAACTGACCGATCAGCTTGCTGTCCTTCTTCTCGTCACCGGAGAGCTGCTTGAGGAATTCCGCGGTACCTGAACGGGCAATGGTGCCGAGATTCTGGACCACATCGTCACGGGTCATGCCGATGCCGTTGTCGGTCAGGGTGATGGTGTTCGCCTCTTTGTCGTAATCCAGGCGGATTTTCAGCTCCGGATCGCCTTCGTAGAGGCTGTCGTCTTTCAGGGCGGCAAAACGCAGTTTGTCCTCGGCGTCTGAGGCGTTCGAAATCAGCTCACGAAGGAAGATCTCCTTGTTGGAATAGAGGGAGTGGATCATCAGGTGAAGCAGCTGCTTCACTTCGGTCTGAAAACCCAGGGTCTCTTTTTGCGACTCAACCGTCATGGCGTTTATATCTCCTGATATCTACTCAGAGTTCAGAGAAGCAAGCGCAGAGGTTTTGCTGAAACCGTGCGGAGCCATGGTGGCGGAGCCGAGCGTACCTGGACGCATTCCCAGCGTGTTCCAGCAAAACCTCTGTGCCTGCTTCAGCACAGATTCTTTGTCTTGCTGAAAAGTGGGGGCGCACCGGGGCATTTCAAGCCCCGGCGATGGTTGGAAATCAGTCTTCGAGGAGAAAGTGGGCGCGGGCTGTCGCGATGGGCTGGGAACGGGATTTTTGCCACGCGGTGACCATCACATTGGCTACGCGGTTGCCCTGGCGGGTCAGACGGCACTCGGCATAGGTTTCCCGGTTCAGACCCGCCCGAAGATAATCCAGGGAAAAATCCACAATCCGGGGCATGCGCATGCTGTCCTGGGACATCATGAGGTAGATCGCCGCCGACAGTTCCATAAACCCGCCAATCACACCACCGTGTATGGCGGGCAGAATCGGGTTGCCGAGGTTTTCCTCTTTCTTCGGGAGGCGGAAGATCAGATCGTCGCCGAACTGGTCGCATTCCAGCCCGATAAAGGTGGCGTAAGGAATGCTTTGCAGCAAACGGGAAAAATCGCCGGTTTCGCGGGTGTAGCGATAAATGTCCGGATCGGTCATTGGCCACCTCCGGTGATCAGATCACGGTAGTGCTTGGGTGTGGCCTCTTTGCCAATTCGCATAAAGGTACCGACACAGTTGGCAATGGTTTCCCCACCCTCCTGGTACGCCTCGCAGCGGGTAAAAATGATATTGCGGGTAACCTTGTAGGTTTCTGCGCGGGCATAGACCGGCTTGTGAGGCTCCGCCGGGCGCATGTAATCCACCCGCAGGTCCAGTGTCGGGCACAACTCGAATTCATCCAGCGCACACAGAATCACCGAACCGGACGTGGTATCCATCAGCGTGGTGATCGCACCGCCGTGGATAACGCCGGTATCAGGATTCCCGATGATCCGGTCGCTGTAGGGCAGGCACAGGGTCAGGTTCCCTTCCCTGGCCTCGGTGACTGACAGGCCCAATTCCCGTGCCTGTTTGAGGGTGTCGATGAACCGGGTCACCCGGTCCAGGCGAATGGCGTCATTCATTGCGGACGAACCTGTGGATCAAGAATTGGATTTCTCACTTTTATCCGACTTGCCTGGCACCGGTTCCTCAAAAACCTTACCGGAACGCAGTGCAGTGAGGGCATTGGAGCAGAATTCCCGTCGATACAGCACTATCACGACCAGCGTCGAGGAGGCCATAAAAACGACTGGATGGATAAACCAGCCAACCACGGCCAACGCGTAATAGTAAGACCGCAAGCCAAGGTTAAACGCATCGCCGGCCAGGTTACAGACGTTCCCGGCACTTCGGGCAAAGGCCTCTCGACCGGCCGGACTGGTTTTAGTGTCATCCGGCGGCGGGGCACTGCCAACCATCACCGACACAAAATTGTACATCCGCATCGACCAGGTGAACTTGAAAAAGGCATAGATAAAGACCACCAGCAACACCACCATCCGCAGTTCCCAGATCTCACGGCTCGGCAAGGTACCAAACGGCAGGGTACTGAACACCTCCATGACTTCCTGGGTGTACCCGAGGGCGGTAATGATACCGGCCAGAATCAGCAGACAACTGGACGCGAAGAACGCGCCATTTCGCTCCAGATTTCCAACAACCGAAGCGTCGGCAATCCGGTTCTCACGGCGAAGCATCACCCGCATCCAGTCTTCGCGGTAGAGATCCAGGGTATTGGACAGGCAAGGCCGATCGCTGGCCCGGCGTTTGGAGTACTCGCTGTAGCCCAGCCAACAGAGCAGAAACCAGAGTAGTGCGATCAGTTCGAGGAAATTGCCCATGAAACGCCTTAGAACGAAAATGCCGTGTGAAATGGTGTGAGGACAGGCACTTATAATACGCTAAGGCCGTTGGTGCCACCACAGCCGCGGGGTATTTTCAGGCAGCCCGAGCCGTGCAATCATGTGGTATAACATTGCGAAATGCCGTAAAGGGAGTTCCGTGTGAATCAGTTCGTATTGAAACGTTGTTTGGCCCCGATGGTGCTTGCCCTGACGGTAACCGGTTGCTCTGTCAATCCGGTCACGGGCGAGAGCCAGCTGTCCCTGATTGATGAAAATCAGGAACTGGCCATGGGTGCCGAGCAGTATACGCCGACACAGCAATCCCAGGGTGGCCAGTTCTACCTGGACCCGGAGCTGACGCTGTACGTCCGGGACGTCGGCCAGAAACTCGCAGCCGTCAGTGACCGCCCGGACCTTCCCTATGAGTTTGTAATCCTGAACAGCAGCGTGCCGAACGCCTGGGCGCTCCCCGGGGGCAAGATTGCCATCAACCGCGGCCTTCTGACGGAACTGGATGATGAGGCCCAGCTGGCCTCGGTCATCGGCCACGAAATTGTCCACGCGGCGGCCCGCCACAGCGTCCAGCGCATGCAGCAGGGCATGCTGATCAGTGCCGGCGTAGCCGGACTGGGATTCGCCCTCTCCGACAATGAATGGGCGGGACTGCTTATGGGAGGTGCCGCTGTCGGCGCACAACTGGCGCTCGCGCAGTACAGCCAGTCCGACGAACTGGAATCCGATTACTACGGCATCCTGTACATGAAGGAAGCGGGCTACGACCCGACGGCCGCCGTTGAGCTCCAGCAGTTGTTCCTGGAACTGTCCCAGGGAAAGGAAAGCGACTTTATCCAGGGCATGTTCGCAACTCACCCACCCTCGGCAAAGCGAGTCCAGAAAAACCGGGAACTGGTCAATAAGGTTGGTGCCGGCGGCTACCGGGGGGAGGATGTTTTTGAACGCAAGCTGGCCACCCTCCGCAAACTCCAGCCGGCTTACGATGCCCATGAGAAGGCACTGAAACTGGCCTCAGAGGGGGACATGGATGCAGCGCTGAAACACATCAACGAGGCCATTCGCCTTGCGCCGGACGAAGCCCTGTTTTACAGCCTGCGCGGTCGCATATACCAACACCAGGAGAAGCTGGAACAAGCCTCGGCGGATTTCGAGAAAGCCGTATCCCTATATCCGGAAATGTTCGTTTACCGGCTCTACAACGGTTTGAACGCACTCGCCCTGAACAACCTCGACAAAGCGCAGGAAAACCTGGTTCGCGCCAATCAGGTTGTTCCCACATCCATCGCGTTTCTGCGCTTGGGCGACATTGCCGCTAAACAGAACCGCCGCGATGAGGCCATTGCCTATTACAGCAAAGCGGCGGAAGCCGGGGGCGATGTGGCCAAAGAGGCACGCCAGAAACTGGAAGCGCTCACCGGTTGATTGCCCGCTTCCCGTAGCGATAAAAGCCGACGGCTACCCATCCGTCGGCTTTTTTGTATCTGGAGGGCCGGTTTGCCGGGCTGACGCGGATTTAACGTCACTGCCACATTGACTTTTAGAGCAATAACTCTAAAAATCAGAGTACACCAACAACAAATGGATGACGGCCATGCTAGCGAAACGTATCCAGCCGATGATTTTCCAGGCTCGCCGCCTCTACGTGGAGATGATGTTCCAGGTGATGGGACGCGCTTTGCAGGCGGTGAGTGAAGTGGATGACTCGGTCAGGAAGGAGGCCCAGGCCCTGCCTGACGGTTTTTTATTCGAGATGATGGTTATGCCGGATGGACCGCGACTGATTGTCGAGCATACCGGCCTTGGCCGCTTCCATTACCACGGCGAGTCGGCGCCCCGCCCGATCGACCTGTCCATCCAGTTCAAGCACATCGCCCATGCGTTTCTGGTGCTGTCCTTCCAGGAGAAGACGTCGGTGGCCTTTGCCAACGATCGCATGCTCGTGGATGGCGACATCAGCTACGCCGTTCGCATGACTCGTGTGTTGAACCGGCTTGAGTCCTTCATTCTTCCCAAACTGATTGCCCAACGGGCGGTAAAGGAATACCCCGCCAATCTTCACCTGCCGGAAAAGCTGATCAGCGCGGCGCGTATCTACTTGAAGGTTGCTACCAATTTCGTTGAGACGGTGAGAGCGTAATGACCAATAAATACTATGAATTCTTTTGTCCGGTAAAAGTCATCGCCGGTAAATCGGCCCTGGAACATATTCCCTACGAATTGACCGGACTGGCCGCGAAGCGCCCCATGATCGTGACGGACAAGGGTGTTCGGGCCGCCGGCCTGCTCGACCCCGTCATTGCGGCCTGCGAGGAAAGCGGCCTCGAGATTGTCAGCATCTACGACGACGTGCCTCCCGATTCCTCGACCACCGTTGTCCGGGACATAGCGGGCATCTACCGTCAGGAAAAATGCGACTCGATCATTGCCGTGGGCGGCGGCTCCGCCATCGATACCGGGAAGGCGGTGAACATTCTGGTTTCCGAGGGTGGCGACAACATCGCCAAATACAGCGGTGCAGGCATCATCAAGCACCCGCTGAAGCCGTTCTTTGTGGTCCCCACTACCGCAGGTACCGGGTCAGAAGTAACCTCGGTCGCCGTCATCACCGACGAGGCCAAGGGCGTGAAACTGCCGTTCACCTCTTCGTTCCTGCTGCCCAATGCCGCCATCATTGACCCGAGAATGACGCTGACCCTGCCACCGCACATCACCGCGGCCACCGCCATGGATGCCATGACGCACGCCACGGAGGCCTTCACGTGCATGGCGAAAAACCCACTGAGCGACGCCTATGCAACGGCAGCCGTGAAGAAAATCAGCCATTCCCTGTTACGTGTGATGGATAACCCCAAAGACACCGACGGCCGACTGGAACTGGCCCAGGCGTCGACCATGGCCGGCATCGCCTTTTCCAACTCGATGGTGGGCCTCGTGCATGCCCTCGGGCACGCGACCGGCGCCATATGCCATCTACCCCACGGTTTGTGCATGAGCCTGTACCTGCCTTACGTGCTTGAGTACAACCTCGAACAGATCCGTGAACCCCTGGGCGAACTCCTTCTGTACCTGGAAGGTCCCGAAGTGTACTCCGCGACACCCGCAAGCCGGCGCGCTGAGGCAAGCATCTCTGCCCTACGCAAACTCCGGGATCAGCTGTACAAGCGTTGCCAGTTGCCGCGCACCCTGAAGGAGACCGGGAAGGTGCAGGAGGATCAGCTTGATCACATCGCCGAGATGGCTTTGGATGACGGCTCCATCATGTTCAATCCGAAAGAAGTCACCCTGGAAGATGCCCGCGCTGTCTTGCGGCGGGCCTGGGCATAAATCATAGCGGGGTCCTGACAGGACCCCGTTTTTCAGTTACTTGCACCCCACAACCAATGATTGAATTTAACTAACAAAAGCGTAACAATTGTGGCCACACTGGCAGGGAGTCAGCCGGGCACACTTTCCAACGCTAAGAGTCCTGCATAATGATGCGAAAATGGTCTCGCAGATTGATTCCTACCGTGCAACTCGTCGCACTGGTGATCGGGGCCATCGCCCTAAGCTCCGGAACCCACGCCGCGCCAACCAACAAAACGTTCCACTTCAACGTATCACCAAATGGCTATCCCCCGTATCTGATCGTCAAAGAGAGCCAACCCTCAGGCATCATGTGGGATGTGGTGTCGCTGATTGGAGAGCGTATTGGCTATAAGGTCGTGCCCGAGCAAGTGCCCAGGAAGCGCGTGGATGAGATGCTTCTGGAAGGATTTATCGACGGCACGCCACGGGCCATTGAATGGACCACCAAACCGGAACGTTTCCTGTTCACCGATGCCGTAGTGCCCATTGAAGAGGTCTTCTTCATTCCCACCGACTCGGACCTGAACTACCAGACGCCCGAGGACCTGTTCTCAAAGACCGTTGTCACCCATCTTGGTTACCAGTATCCCCTGCTCCAGGAACACTTTGACGCCGGCACCATCCAGCGTTTCGACGTTTCCCGGGATCGCGATATGTTCACGTTCGTGCTGCACGGTGAGCGATTTGACGCGGCAATCGCCGATCGGCTTGTCGGCCAGTGGATTCTTCGCAGGGAAGGCTTGCAGGACCGTTTCCGCACGACCCGCCAGGGCATCAGCAACGTCGGCTTTCGGCTAATGCTCCGCAAGGACTGGCAGGAATTTGCCGATGCCTTCAACGCCGAGCTGGAAGAGATCCGCGAGAACGGCGAACTGGATGCCATTCTCGCGAACTACCGGTAAGCGCCGCTTTACTCCAACCGACGCAGCAGAAGCATGGGCGACACGCTCAGCACAGGGCGAAGTTGCCACCGCCCAAACAGGGCAAGAACCACGGCGCTGACCAGAGGCACGGGCAACACCACCTGCCAGTGCCAACTGAAGGTGCCTTCGAACATTCGGAACTGAAGCGCCCACACCGCCGCTTCCGCGGCAACGACACCGAGCACCCCGGCAAACCCACCCAGAAGCGCAAATTCCAGCATGGTACTGCGCACCAGCAGCGATTGGCGGCCCCCGAGGGTCCGCAACAGTGCGCCTTCCCGCTGACGATCCCGCAAGGTGGCACTGACGACCGCCGCCATCACGACCAGCGCAGCCGCCAGAATCAGGGCCAGAATCGCTTCAATGGCCTGGGTTACCTGGCGAACGATCTGCTGGATTCGCTCAATAATGTGGTCGATCTCAAGTACGGAAATAGTCGGGAACTGCCTCGAAAAATCGTTCAAAGCGGTTTTCTTGTCAGCCGGTAGATAGAAGCTGGTAATCCAGGTTGCCGGCATATCGGTCAGGCCGCCGTTCGGTGGGAACGCCATGTAGAAATTCGGCTTCATGCTATCCCACTGGACCGTTCGGATGCTGGTGATCGATTCCGTCACCTTCTCGGAACCGATTGTGAAAGTCAGCCGGTCGCCCAGGGCGAGCCCCAGTTTTTCCGCCAGTTCCGCCTCAACCGAGACACCCTCCGACTGGCCGTCACCAAACCATTGCCCCTGGATGATTTCGTTGTCAGCTGGCAGGAAGGGCATCCAGGTCAGGTTGAGCTCCCGGTTCAGGGCGCCCACCCGCTCGTCCTTGCTCACCGCTTCTTTTACCGGCCGGCCGTTCAGCTCGGTCAATCGGCCCCGGACCATTGGATACAGCTGGTTCAGCGGTTGGCCGCGCTCCTGCCAGAAAGCACTGACCTCCTCAACGGCATCGGGCGCAATGTTGATCAAGAAGTGATTAGGGGCGTCCTGGGGCAGCTGGGCCTGCCAGTCATCCAAAAGCGAACTCCGCACCAGCACCAGGGTCGCCGCCAGCATCAGGGTCATGGCGAACACCGCCATCTGGGACAAGCTGGCGCGACGATGTCGGTAGAGCCCGACCAAGGCCAGGCGCCAGGCATTGCCACCACCTCGAACTTTTCGCAACGCGGCCACGAGCAACCAGCCCAGGAGCCCAAGCGCACCGAGTAAGAGGACCAGCCCGCCTAGGAGGGCGCCCACCAGACTCAGTTCACCGGCATACATCCAGACCAGGCCGAACACCGCAACAATGGCAATCGCGATGTCCGGCAAGGCTTCGCGCCCGCCCTCACCGGGCTGGCTTCGCAGCACACGCATGGCAGGGACATTCCGCAGCCTGCGAATGGGCGGATAGGCGAAAGCAAACAGGGAGACCAGGGCCGTCAGCAAGGCAGGCGCGAGAGCCGCCGGATCCAGGTAAAACTCAACGGGCCGCTCAAGCACGTTGCCCAGCAGCCTCGTCAATAACCAGAACAGGGGCAAGGCCACCAGCAGACCGCCGACCACGCCGGTCACCCCCCAAAGCGCCAGGCGACGCAGATACAAGGTGCCGATGCCCCGGCTGCGAACGCCCAGCGTCTTCAGCAGAGCCACGGTGTCGCGCTGGGACAGCGCATACTGCCTGCTCGCGACCGCGACCGCCACGGCCGCCAAAAGGACGGCGAGGCTGCCCCCCAACAGCAGAAAACGCTCGGCCCGCTCCAGGGACCGGGAAAAGGTCTCCCCGTCACGAACGCCTTCCCACTCATGGCTGGGCTCAAGCCGAGGTTCCAACCACTGGTAATAGCCCTGGATCGCACCTTCGTCGCCGGCAAACAGATAGACATACTCGACTCGGCTTCCCTCCTGGATAACCCCCGTTGAGGTTACGTCATCGGCGTGCATCATGACCCGCGGAGCCAGTGACGAAAGCCGGAACCCGCCGTCGGGTTCGCGAATCAGCAAACCCGATACCGTCAGGTTCCGGTTCCCCACCTCTAGGGAATCGCCGACGTCGAGCTCAAGCAGGCGTAATAACCGTGGATTGATCCAGACCTCGCCCGGCTTTGGACCGGCGCCGACCATTGTTCGGGGAGCCTCTGGCCCGTTCTGGACCTCGATTTCACCTCGCAGTGGATACTCGTCACTGACGGCTTTCACCGACACCAGTTGAAACCCACCGCTGCCGAACACCATGGTGGAAAATTCCACCATTCGCCCCGTTTCGAGCCCCCTGAACCGGGCCTCGGTCAGCCAATCACCGGGAATTTCGCGCCCGTTCTCCGCCTCCAACTGCCGATCGGCAGCCAGGAAAGAGCTGGCGGAGGACACAAGGGTGCGCTGTAGCTGACTCGCAAACAGCGCGATGGTAGCCACGGTGGCGACGGCAATAATCAAGGCCGCCAGCACGACCCGAACGTCTCGCTCCCGCCAATCCCGGCGGACCGACATCAACTTGCTTGCAGCCGCCATCAGTCAGCCAGCTCCCGGGCCGCTGCTTCCGGCTCCGACAGAACGCCTGCCTCAATGTGGAACTGGCGACCACAGCGGCCGGCCAGGTGTTCATCGTGGGTCACCATCACCAGCGTCGTGCCTTGCTCCCGGTTGAGTTCCATCAGAAGATCCGACACAGACTGCCCGGTCCGGTTATCCAGGTTGCCCGTCGGCTCATCGGCGAAAAGAATGGCCGGATCGGACGCAAATGCCCGGGCAATGGCCACCCGCTGCTGTTCTCCCCCGGACAATTGCCGCGGCGTATGGTTGAGGCGTTCCCCCAAGCCGACCCGCTCCAGCAACTCCCGTGCACGGGCTTCAGGCGCTTCTATACCCGCCAGCTCCAGCGGTAACATCACGTTTTCCAGAGCTGTCAGTGCCGGCAACAGCTGGAACGACTGGAAGACAAACCCCACCCGACGCGCCCGGAGCTTCGCACGTTCGTCTTCGGTGAGTTTGCTGATCACGGATCCATCGAGCTCTACCGTGCCATCACTGGGGGTGTCCAGGCCCGCCAACAGGCCAAGCAAGGTGGTTTTGCCCGACCCGGAACGGCCAACAATGGCTACGGACTCTCCCCGATTGATTTCCAGACTGACCCCCTGCAAGATCGTTAACGTATCGGTTTCCAGGCTGACCCGGTGAGTCAGGTTGTCTACTCGCAACATGGGTTGTCGGCGGTCGGAGTTGAAATCAGTCATCTGGTTCACGGAAGCTCTCGATCTTGGGGTTGTTTAACTGAATTAGGGTGAACGAATTGTCTATGAATACGGCACGACTGACCGTCAGATCAATCCTTTTCGTTGTACTCGCCTCGCTGGCGATGCCGATATTGGCCAATCAGAACACCTTGCTTATTGTAGGGGACAGCCTGAGTGCAGCCTATGGCGTGCCATCCGAACGTGCGTGGGTTCAGCTGCTCAAGGAGCGCCTGGACCAGAACGGGTTATCCCAGTGGCAGGTCGTCAATGCCAGCATCAGCGGCGAAACCACGGACGGCGGCGCTCGACGCCTGCCCGATCTGCTCAGGGAAAATGACCCGGACGTTGTGGTGATCGAGCTGGGCGGCAACGACGGCCTGCGGGGCTTTCCACCCAACGTTATCGAATCCAACCTGGCGGACATGATTGAACAGGTTCAGGAAACCGGAGCCCGCACCGTGCTGGTCGGGATGCAGATCCCGCCGAACTACGGCCAACGTTACACCCAGATGTTCGCGGATATTTTTCCGAAACTGTCCGACCGCTACAACACGGCGTTGGTTCCCTTCTTTCTGCAGGGCGTTTATGACCGGGACGGATTCATGCAGGACGACGGCCTCCATCCCTCAGAAGAGGCACAACCCAAGCTGCTCGACAATATCTGGCCGGTTCTCAAGCAAAACCTGGAATGACCCCGGGCTTTTGCGGCCGCGGTCAAAGGGATTCCTGCAGGAAGGCAATGGCTTTGCGCTCGGACCAATAATATCCGTCGCGGGCATGCTCCACAAAACCGACGTGCCCGCCCCAGCGTGGCCATTCAACTCGGACATGGGCCCCCAGGACATCGCGCGACTCCGGAAAACACCGATCTGACAGAAACGGATCATCCACGGCGTTAACCATCAGGGCGGGCACCCGGATATCCCGGAGGCGCCCGAGGGCCGACGCCTGTGCCCAGTAATCATCAGCGTCACGAAAACCATGCAAAGGCGCGGTGTAACGGTCGTCGAACTGGCGAAAGTTGCGAATCGATTCAAATCCGGAAACATCGATCATATCCGGAAACTTCCCGGCCTTTTCTTTCATTTTGACGTGCAGATCTTTCAGGAAGCGCTGCATGTAGATTTTTCGGCTGGGTCGCGAAAGCACCTCTGCACTGCCGGCCAGGTCACAGGGCACCGAGTAGGTAACGGCACCGCAAATCCGGCTGTCCACCCGCTCCCCCTGTTCACCGAGGTACAGCAGTGTCAGGTTGCCTCCCATGCTGAATCCGGAGAGAAAGAGTCGGTTGTAGGTATGCGTCAAACCGTGCCGGATCACCCGCTCCAGATCGCCGGTTGCGCCACTGTGGTAAAACCGGGGCTGCAGATTCATTACTCCACCGCATGAACGGTAATTCCAGGCCAGCACATCCCAACCCGCACTCAGCAGTGCCCGAGTCAGGCCCAGCACGTACGGCCTTCGGCTGTGCCCCTCCAGACCGTGGGAAACAATGGCCAGGCGGTCACTGCCCTGACGGTACCAATCCAGGTGGAGCTCATCGTCATCGTCGGTTCTCAGGACTTCGGCCTGGGGCGAAACCATCGCGACCTTGCGAAACAGCGTGGGCCAGATGGATTGCACGTGGCCATTGCGAAGCCAGGGCGGCGGCGCGTAGGGCAACCGCTCCAATCTGACGTTAGCGGGTAAGGGATACGGGGCGGATTCAAAAGCGGTCATAACAACACCTCCCTGTCACTATGCACTGCTAAACACAGACTTCCGTACAATTTTTAACCTTCTAATTCAGGGGGTTGACCCGGTCCATCAAAGCACTTAATATGCGCGCCACTCTGATGCTGTTCCCCGATAGCTCAGTTGGTAGAGCAACGGACTGTTAATCCGTTTGTCGCTGGTTCGAGCCCAGCTCGGGGAGCCACTTATTCCGGAATGCCGCTACTTCATACGAAGCAGCGGCATTTTTCGTTTCATGCCTCACAGAATCTGATTGCGCTGCATGAATTCGGTCAGCACCCGAAATAAAGTATAGCCGTCTTCCGTGCCAATGAGCTCCCGAATCGAGTGCATGCCAAACTGGGGCACCCCAATGTCGAGCGTGGTGACGCCGAGGTTGCCAGCAGTCAGGGGGCCAATGGTGCTGCCACAGCCCATATCACTGCGAACGACAAACGTCTGGTGCGGCAGCCCCAACTCATCACTGATGTGGCGGTAAACGGCAGCAGACCGGCTGTTGGTCGCGTAGCGCTGGTTGTGGTTCACCTTGATAACCGGCCCCTCGTTCAACAGGGGGCCGTGGTTTTCATCGTGACGGTCCATGTAGTTCGGGTGAATTCCGTGGGCATTATCGGCCGAGATCATCATGGAACGGGCAATCGCCCGGGATTTGCCTGGTCCGCACCAGCGCTCCAAAACAGATGTGAGAAACGGTCCCTGGGCACCCTCTGCCGACATACTGCCGACTTCCTCATGGTCGTTGCACACGAGCAAAGCGGCTTCATCGCCGGAAGCTGCGACCAGGGATTGAAGCCCGATATAGCAACTCAGCAGGTTATCAAGTCGGGCGGAGGCGATGAATTCGTCGCGCAGACCGACAAAAGAAGCCCCCCTGGCATCGTAGAAGCTCAGCTCGTACCCCAGGACCTTGCGTGCCTTCATTCCAGACTCGGTGGCAATCTGCTGGCGTAACAGATCCGAAAAGCTCGTGGTATCGCTTTCAGGCACCTGCATGACCACGGGCGGCAGATCAGTCTGCGGATTCACGGATCGATTGTTGTTGGCTTCCCGGTCCAGATGAATCGCAAGACTCGGGATAAAGGCCACGGGTTTGCCAAAGTTCACCAGCGTGTCCCGTACCTCGCCGTCCTCATCCAGGACCGTGACACGGCCGGCAAGCGAGAGATCGCGGTCAAACCAGGGATTCAGCAGAACACCACCGTACACCTCGACGCCAAGCTGGAAAAACCCCTTGCGCCGTACTTCGGGATTCGGTTTCACCTTCAGGCACGGGCTGTCGGTGTGTGCCCCGACCATTCGGATGCCCGAGGTGGTGACGTCCCGATCACCGGTTCGGAAGGCGATAATGGAGGACCCGTTCCGGATGACGTAGTACCCTTGACGCGGCGCCAGGGTCCAATCGTCTCTCTCGTCCAGCTCTTCGAAGCCGGCAGCGTCCAGCCGGGCCTTCATGGTCGCCACGGCATGCCAGGGCGTGGGCGACGAGTTCAGAAACGTCAACAAATCTTTGTTAAATTCAGCGTGTTCCATGATATCCCTGATTGAATGATAATGGCCGGAACAGTATGGCATGAAGCCTTGAAGCCTCATACCGGGTCGACGGACATTCCTTATAACCGGACCCTGACTTTTCTTCTCTAACCGGAGCTCAGCGTGCAAGTACCGAGATTTCTCGATATCGAATACTGCCAGACAGACGACGCCCTGTTTCCAGTTGCCATGGCGTGGTCACTGGCGGATGGCCGCATGAAGACGGTCGTGATCACACCGGAAGACGAGTGGCTGCCGGAGGATGGCGATCTGGGCGATGTTGACCTCAGGTACCTTGAGGAACAGGGCGTTCCGTTGTTGGAACTGGCCAGGGAGCTGCACCAGGACCTGCCCGACCAGACGGTCTACGTGGATGGCCTCGACCCGGACGAAATCCTGATCGACAAACTGTTCAGCGCCATTGGCCAGGAACCGCCGTTTGAAATCGCCCCCATCACGGAACTCCTTACCAGCCTGGACAGTGACTCACTTGAAGACCGTCGGCGTCAGATCATGATTGATGAGGGTCTTGAGCCGCAGCTTCCGGAAAACGGGGTATACGCCTTGCTTTTGATGGCGCGGGAGGAAGGCCTGTTCGAGGAAGACTGAGCCGGGCTTCCATCCGACACGGGGAAGTGTGACACGGGTCGACGTAACAAACGGTTACGCAAGGCAGAATCAGGCCCGTATCTGCTCACCTCAGGAAGCCCGATAATAATGAACAAGGTTGTGCGAACGTCCCTGCTTGCCGCGCTGGTGCCAGTAACATTAATGAATTCCCCCGCCGCTACTGCCCAGGAAGGGGCGGCAAAGGCGTCCAGGGCAGACCTCCACTACATTGGGTTGCTGGCCACGACCCTGAACCACCGCAGCATCGGTGAGGCCACCAACGAGGCAGCGTGGGGCAGCGCAGGAACCTTGATTGTCGGCGGGCACATTACCGAATTATTCCATGCCGAGCTTCGCGCGGGCGGCGGCTTCAAAGATGCCGAAGTCCCGGACAGCGATTTAACCCTTTCCGTCGATTATTTCGCCAGCTGGTACATCGGCATGCATTATCCGATCACCGACTACGCCAATATTTATGGCCAGTTCGGTTTCTCTTATATCAGTGGCGACGCGGAACTCGGAAATCCGGAAGAAGACCGAAATCTTCAGTTCCGGGACCTCGAAGGCGAGTTTCCGGACAGTGGCTTCAGTGTCAGTTGGCTCGCAGGTCTGGACTTCGAGGTCATGGAAAACACCTTCCTGGTGTTCGAAGGTGGCAAACTGTTCGAGGACACTGGAACGGAGGCCAATACGTTCCAGTTCTCCGGAGGTCTGCGCTACGAGTTCTAGTGTCAGCCGCGATGACGGATGTGCCAGCAGCGATGGATGCGCTGGTTCCGCTGGAAGTCCTTGTCGATGGTGCTCGCACTCACCTCTTCCACCTCAAACTCGGATACCAGTTCCTCGTCCAGTTTGAAACGACGGAAGTTGTTGGAGAAGATCAGCAGGCCTTCGGAACTGAGCCGCTGCATCGCCTGGCGCACGAGCCGGCCGTGATCCTTCTGAATGTCCAGAACCCCGGCCATCCTGGCTGAATTGGAGAACGTTGGCGGGTCCATGAAAATCATATCGAACCGCTGATCGGGAGACGGCTTTTCCGCCAGCCAGGCCAGACAATCCGCCTGCTCCACCCGATGCCGTTTCGGATCAGCGCCATTCAGGGCCAGATTCTCCTCCGCCCATCGCACGTAGGTGCGGGACATATCGAGACTCAACGACCGGCTGGCACCACCTGCCGCCGCGTGGACGGTGGCTGCGCCCGTGTAACAGAACAGGTTCAGAAAACGCTGGCCTTTGGCGTGCTGCTGGATCCAGTGGCGAACCGGGCGGTGGTCGAGGAACAGACCGGTGTCCAGGTAGTCCTTGAGATTGACCTTCAGAACGCAGCCGTGTTCGTGAACCTGGAAAAACTCGCCACTCACCGCCTGCTTTTCGTACTGACTGGTACCGGTCTGACGCTGGCGCTGCTTGCACACCATCGCTTCGCGCTCGACACCGAGCGCCTCCGGTATGATTGCCAGGGCCTCAGCCAGGCGCTCACGGGCGGCACGCTCATCAACCGATTTGGGAGCCGCGTACTCCTGCACGTGCACCCGCCCCTCATAGATATCAATGGCCAGTGCAAACTCTGGCATATCGGCATCGTAAAGACGGTAACAGCCGATGCCCTGTTTGCGGGCCCACTGCCCTATTGTTTTCAGATTCTTTTTCAAACGATTCCGCAGCATTGCCGCCCGCTCTTCGTTGGCGATTCTCGGCGAGATCTCACCGGGGACGTCCGGTTCTCGTGGCGTCATTGCGCTGGCTTCGTCGATCTCGAACAACAGCAACTGGGCCGGCAACTTGCCGTTGAAGAGTCGGTACTGTTTGTAACTGCGCAGACCAATGGATTTCCCGTATTCCGGGGCACCTGTGAACACCCCCAGCCGCCAGCCGGGCACCAGACGCTTGACCGTGTCGCCGAGAGCCCCGTATAGCGCGCCCAGTTCACGCCGTTCGCTCAACCGCTCACCGTAAGGCGGGTTGGTCAACACCAATCCTCTCGATGACCACTCGCCATCAGCCGCAAGCTCAGACAGTGGGGAATGGCCGACCTGCACCAGGCCATCCAGCCCTGCCCGCTGTATGTTGTTCCGGGCGGTCGCAATGACTCGGCCGTCCTGATCAAATCCATAGATTCCTGGCACCCTTCCCTGCTTGCCCTCGTGGGCTCTCCGCTCGGCTTCCTGGCGCAGCGACAGCCACAGTTCCGGCTGGTGGCCCGGCCATTTCTCGAAACCGAAGCGCTCCTGCTTGCGACCCGGCGCCAAATCCAGCGCCATCATCGCCGCCTCGATCAGTAAGGTGCCCGAACCGCACATGGGATCGACAAAATCGCCACCCTCGCGCGCAATGTCGGGCCATCCCGCCCTCATCAACAGTGCCGCAGCAAGGTTCTCCTTCAACGGGGCCGCACCTTTTTCGGTTCGGTAACCGCGCATGTGAAGACTGTGGCCGCTCAGGTCGATGCCCAGGGACAACCGGCCCCGATTCAGTCGCGCCGAAACGGTGATATCCGGTGATTTCGCATCCACGGAGGGACGTTGGCCGCCATTGGCCCGGAACCGGTCCACAATGCCATCCTTCACTCGCTGGGCGCCAAACTGGGTGTTGCGAATGGCGTCATTCTGGCCCAGAAAAGTCACCCTGAAGCTGCCGTTGACGGGGATATGCTGCTGCCAGTCCATGTGGACCACCCCGTCGTAAAGCTGGTCGCCGCTGGTAGCGTCAATAGTGTCCAGGTGCAGGATGATGCGGTTTGCCAGGCGGGACCAGAGGCAAACCCGGTAGCCCCCTTCCAGCGTGCCCTCCGCCCAAACGCCAGCCGGCGCGTTGCGCACCGGTTCGAGGCCCAAGGCGCTCAGCTCGTCCGCCAAAAGGTATTCAACGCCCTTTGGGCAGGTTACGAAAAAGACAGGTCTGGACAAGGTTTACTCCCGGTTGAAAAGGCTTCAGGTAAGTTTGCGAAATTGCGGCTTTTTACCCGAAACGGCCACCATCGCTTATGTCATAAAACTATAAAAAATTCGTCACGTAGACGAAATAATTAGTGTACATCGGCTCGACGTTCGACTTACCTTGTAGGTGACGCGTCGTTCCGGAGGTCACCAAGTGCCTCCGTTAACAGGATCCTGACTGCTCTGGCTTTTACTGACAATAGTGGGTTATCCCCGGAGTGGGTTCCACATGTCATGGCCACTGCAGAAGTGTACACGCATGTTCTGTTAATCCATCAGTGAGGAACGGCATGAAAAGACAGAAAAGAGACATGTACGCTCGTGCATTCAAGCGGGGTTATCTCGCAGGCGTGTCTGGCAAACCTAAAGACAGCTGCCCCCTCGAACAATCAGAAGTCCGCCAGGAATGGTTAAACGGGTGGCGCGAAGGCCGCACCGATAACTGGGAGGGCATGACCGGAGTTTCCGGCATCCACAAACTTTCCAACGTCACGTCGGCGTGACGGACATTCACTGAAACCCCGGATCTTAATCTGATCTTCTGTACACTGACAATTTGACGCAGTACGCTGAATAACCCAAACGGGACCTCCCGTCCCGTACCATGCGAAGAAGCGCCACGGGGTTTATTCCCCGCACGGGCCCGCTAAGCGGGCCCATTCTTTTTCTGGCACTCGCACGCACAGGCCCGAAACCTGCCGTTACTGGCTCTCTTCTTTTACCTGCCGGATGGCCTCCACCGCTTCACGGATCAGTGCAGGTCCCCGATAAATGAAACCCGTATAGATCTGAACCAGCTTGGCGCCCGCCCGAATCTTTTCCGCAGCGCTTTCGCCATCGATGATTCCGCCAACACCGATAATTGGCAAGGTTTCCCCGAGCTCGGCGTACAGGCCCTGAATCACTCTCAGGGATGGGCCCCGCACGGGCGCCCCACTCAAGCCGCCTGCTTCCTCTACGTGAGGATGCCCCGTCACCGCGTCGCGGCTGATGGTGGTGTTGGTGGCTATCACACCGTCCAGGCCCGTTTGCTTCAACGCATCACCCACAAAGCGTATGCCCTCATCGTCCATGTCCGGCGCAATCTTCACGGCGATCGGCACGTAGCGACCGAATTCACGCTCGCACCGGCCCTGCTCATCCTTTATGGCTTCCAGCAATCCCTTGAGAGAATCCCCAAACTGAAGGTCGCGGAGCCCGGGCGTATTCGGTGAAGAGACATTGACCGTGATGTAGTCGGCCCGCGAGTACACCGAATAAATGCCTTTCCGATAATCGGATTCGGACTCCTCGTTCGGCGTATCCTTGTTCTTGCCGACGTTGATTCCGAGAATGCCCTGGTATCGTCGATGGTCCACCCGATCCAGTAAATGCGCCAGGCCTTCGTTATTGAAGCCCATTCGATTGATGATGGCCTGATGCTCCGGCAAACGGAACATGCGCGGTTTCGGGTTGCCCGGTTGCGCAACGGGCGTCACCGTACCTACTTCAATAAATCCAAACCCCAACGCACCCAGCGCATTCAGATGATCCGCATTTTTATCCAGTCCGGCGGCGAGACCGACCGGGTTCGGAAAGTCCAGCCCCATTACCTTCACTGGCAAGTCGTCTACCTTCCGGGAGAACGCCCCCAGTAAACCGAGTCTTTCCAGCGCATCCAGACCGTTCAATGCGATGTTGTGGGCCTGCTCGGGCGGTAACTGGAAAAGCAGGTTGCGGATTACGCCATACATCTGAAAACTCCTTGCCAATGAGTGCGCGCAGTATACCGGAAGTTTTCCACAGCATCGCTTTCCCATGGAAAATCAGTGCTAAATGACCGACTGAGGCAGCTCTCAAAATCTTTTCCACGGAATCTGTGGATAAACCTGTTGAAAATCGCGGGGCAACGTTTGCCATCCCTTGATAACTGCGCCACTCTACAAATTGATCATTTTTTGATCAGTTAATTTATCCTTTATTTTCAATATCTTATAATTTTTTTGAGAAGGTATTGAGTAAACATGACCAAAATGTTAGCCAGTCACAATTCAGCAACATTGTGCATAAATAGTGCACAGGGTGCCTGAAAAATGCCCCCTACAGCCCCAAGTAATAACGTTATACTGACACATCATCCAAATTTTGGAGCAACCTGATGGAAGAGCCCGTTTCACCGGCAAAACGTAACCGGGAAAACCTGGCCACGGAAATGAAGGCCGCCTTCAGCGTCACTATTATAGGAATGATTCTCGATGCCGTTCTGGGCATCATCAAAGTCATTGCGGGCACCCTTTTCCACTCCCAGGCGTTGTTGGTGGATGGCATTCACTCGTTCAGCGATGTTGCATCCGATCTGGTGGTGCTTGGCGTCATGAAGGTTTCCCGACAGGAGCCGGATGACGACCACCCTTACGGTCACCAACGCATCGAAACCTTTGGAACCCTGGTGCTTGGCAGCATACTGATTGCCGTCGGTGCAGCACTCGCCTGGGAAAACACCCTGAGACTGATTGAGGGTAAGGCCGATATCGTCCCCGGTTGGCCGGTTTTGGTTGCAGCGGGCCTGTCAGTAGCCGGCAAGGAGTGGATTTATCACTACACCCGGCGGGTGGGTAAGGAAATCCGGTCCGACCTTATCATTGCCAACGCCTGGCACAGTCGAACCGACGCGTTCTCCTCGATTGTCGTGCTGTTTTCCACCCTCGGTGCCATGGCAGGCATGCTCTGGCTCGACGTGCTCGCGGCGGTCGTCATCGCCGGCATCATTATTCATGTTGGCTGGAGATTCACCTGGGACAGCGTCAAAGAGCTCGTCGACACCGGCCTGTCTCCGGAAGACACCGACATGCTCAAGGATATTGCCCGCCAGACCGACGGCGTGAGAAACGTTCATGAACTGCGCAGCCGCAGGATGGGACACGACATACTGCTCGACATCCACCTCGTGGTTCGGCCAGACATCAGCGTCTCCGAAGGCCATCAAATCGGCATGCAGGTCGTCGGCGGTATGCGCCACGCACTGGAGAATATTCGGGATATCAATTTTCACATAGACGCGGAGAACGACGAGGATCAACCTCGAACGTCCGAGCGGCTCCCCAATCGCGAGGAAATCCTGGAGCTCCTCGCCCAACACGTTGGCGAGTTACCGTCGAACACTCGCCTGCGCCTGCACTACCTGAAGAACAAGGTTTACCTGGAGCTGTTCTTCGACAATTCCGCGGACAGCGACATCATCACGGTCGACCGGGTTCGGGAAGCGTTGGCCGATTATACCTGGTTCGGGAGCGTGCGGATCTGGATAAGCGCGCCTCAGGACCGGACAAACGGCGCCTAGCGGCGCCGTTTGTCCTCCATGCGCGACAGGAACTCCTGCATGATCAGCGTGTAGAGTTCACCGCCGAGAAAGCGGTCTTCCACGCCCGCGTCAATGCTGGGGTTGTCGTTGACTTCAATAACGGCAACGCGGTTACCTGACTGTTTGATATCCACCCCGTAGAGGCCATTGCCAATCAGCCGGGTAGCGTTCAGTGCCGCCTGAATTACGTTTCGCGGAACTTCGTACGTTGGCATGGTCTCAAAATCGCCGCTCTCGCTGCTGGACTCCCCGTGCTGATAGATCTGCCAGTGGCCCTTCACCATCATATATTTGCAGGCATAAATGGCTCTGCCGCCAAGAACGCCAATTCGCCAGTCATAGTCGGTGTAGAGGTATTCCTGTGCCAGCACCAGGGCAGACTGTTTGAACAGAGCCTTCAGGCCGGCGCGAAGGGTTGCCTCGTCCTCGGCCTTGGTTACGCCACGGGAGAAGGCACCATCCGGGATCTTGATGACCACCGGCAAACCCAATTCCTCAATGATCTGCTCCACTGGCTGTTTCTGGTCCCTCGATAGAATCAGGGTCTTGGGCGTCGGTACCTTGTTGTTTTTCAGCAAGTCCGCCAGGAACACCTTGTTGGTGCATTTCAGAATGGACACCGGGTCATCAATGACCACCATGCCCTCGGCCTCAGCCCGACGGGCAAACCGGTAGGTGTGATGGTCGATTGCCGTGGTTTCGCGGATGAACAGGCCATCGTATTCCGGCAGCCGCATATAATCGCGTCGGGTAATCTGCTCAACGTTAATACCAAGTTTGCGCCCGGCCTTCTCGAAGCGTTTGAGCGCCAGCTTGTCGCTGGGGGGCATTTCTTCTTCAGGGTTGACCAGAATGGCCAGGTCATAACGGTAGCGGCGCCGGGTACGCGGCTTTCGCCAGATCATGCTGCTGAACCGGTCCAGTGCTGCCGCGAAGGCATCCTGCTCCTGCTCGTCCAGATCCGCCGGTGCGGCCGGTTTCATGGACTCGATCTGCCAGCCTTTGCGGCACTTGAACACCACCTCGAGGATTGGACAGGGAAAGCGGTCAAACAGCGCGCGGGCGACGGGCTTCAACTCGGGTTGCGCGGCCTGGCCGAAATAGGTCCGCACCCTGACCTCGTGCGTCGCCTCTTGCCCGTCCGTGGCCGGATCAATGGCGGACCCGGAAGCGTCCAGCCAGTTAACGACGCTGTCGTCCAATTCGTCCAGTTGCAGGGAGAAAAGCCCTTTCCGGCTGAGGTCATTGAGCGTCATCACCGACGGCACCACATGATGGCCGCGGGCTTCGGCCAGCAGTGAACAGTAGTAACCCCGGCTCAGATACCGGGCGCTCTGACACAGATTGATCACCCGCACCCGGCTGGAGGCAGGCGCCGAAAATTGCAGGTACTCGTCGAACGTCAGAACATCTTCGCTGGGGTAATACGGAGACCAGTCTTTTGCGCGATCCACCACTATAAGCAAACGGGACATCGAAGGCGCTCCTCCCTGAAGGTTCTGCCTGATTGTTTTGGGCAACGATACGCTCGGGCCGAAACCGAAACAATCCTCAACTAATGCGTGCTTTTACGCATACTTCGGCTATTTTTCAAGTATCGGCCATGACTCATAATAGCGCCGGCAAGAAACCTTTCCAGCTTGCTCCCAACACTCCCATCAAGGCTCCAACACCATGTCCGAACTCCAGATCAGACAGGCCATCCAGACCGACCTCGACGATCTGGTCCGACTGGAAAACCAGTGTTTCTCAGAGGATCGAATTTCCCGGCGCAGTTTCCGCCGGTTTCTCGAAATGCCCCGGGACCGGCTGCTTGTCGCAACTATGGACAACCAGCTGGTGGGGTATTGCCTGGTCCTGATGAGCGCAGCCACCCGGCTTGCCCGAATCTATTCGATCGCCGTGTCGCCCAAAGCCCGTGGCCTTGGCGCTGGCGAGAAACTGGTCCGTGCGTCTGAACGGGAAGCAGTCGACGCAGGTCGCATCATCATGCGACTGGAGGTGCGTGAGGACAACCATCCGGCGATCAACCTCTACAAACGCCTTGGCTACCGTCAGTTTGGCACTTATCGGGACTATTACGAGGACCACGGCAACGCCTTGCGGTTTGAACGCCGCATTCTGTTCTACGAGCCTTCAAAGCAGTATCCCGCGGTGCCGTACTACCCGCAAACCACCGACTTCTCTTGTGGTCCCGCGGCATTGATCATGGCCATGGCCGCGCTGGATGAGGCGCAACCGGTCACCACACTGGAAGAGCTCAAGCTCTGGCGCGAGGCCACCACCATTTTCATGCTGGCAGGTCATGGAGGCTGCGGCCCCCACGGGTTGGCACTGTCCGCCTGGCACCGTGGCTTTCACGCCAGTGCCTGGATCAGCAAGGAAGGCGCCCTGTTCAAGGACACGGTCAGGAATGAAGACAAAAAGCGGGTGCTGGAACTGGTTCACGAGGGCTTTCTGCACGACATCGGGCAAACCGGGATTGAGCTGCATCACGACCCGTTGACGCTCGAGGGCATGGAGCAGGCGCTTCATCACGGCCGCATTCCCGTCATCCTGATCAGCACCTGGCAATTGAACCGAAGCCGGGTTCCCCACTGGGTGACCGTCTGCGCAATCGACGATCAGTTCGTCTATCTCCACGACCCGGAAATCGATGTCGACGCCGGCGAAACCGTCGCCGACAAGCAGTATTTGCCGATCGACCGGCGGATCTTCGACAAGATGTCCCGTTACGGTCGGCTGCAACCACTCCAGGCCGCCGTCATCGTCGGCCCCAAACGAGACGCCTGATTAACCGGTCCTCAAGGCCGCTTCTTTCAGGTCGGAAATCTCGTCCCGGATTCGTGCCGCCGTCTCGAAATCCAGATTCGAGGCGGCCTTGTACATCTCGTCTTCGAGTTTTGATACTTCTTTAAGCACCTCTTCCGGTGACTTGTTGCCGGTCTTGGCCCGGTACTGTTCGGCCTCCTCCGCAGCCTTCTGGCCCGGACGCTCGGCTTTCCGCCGACCGCGACCGCCACCACCGGCGCCTTCCATGATATCGGCGATCTTCTTGTTCAGGCCCTGCGGCGTAATCCCGTGTTCCTCATTGTGCTCCATCTGTTTGGCACGCCGACGTTCGGTCTCGTCAATGGCTCTCTGCATGGAGCCGGTGATCCGGTCGCCGTAAAGGATTGCCCTGCCGTGGACATTCCGTGCCGCCCGGCCAATGGTCTGGATCAACGACCGCTCTGACCGCAGGAAGCCTTCTTTGTCGGCATCGAGTATCGCCACCAGGGACACTTCGGGCATATCCAGACCTTCCCGCAACAGGTTGATCCCCACCAGCACATCAAACTCACCGCGCCGGAGGTCGCGGATGATCTCAACCCGTTCGACGGTATCGATGTCAGAATGCAGATACCGCACCTTGATGTCGTGCTCCATGAGGAAGTCGGTAAGATCTTCCGCCATCCGTTTGGTCAGCGTGGTTACCAACACCCGCTCCTTGATGGCCACGCGGGCATGGATCTCGGAGAGCAAATCGTCCACCTGGGTGGATGCCGGCCGGACCTCGATTTCCGGATCCAGCAGACCGGTGGGACGGACAACCTGCTCGACAACCTGCCCGGCATGCTCCGCCTCATAGTTGGACGGCGTTGCCGAGACAAAGATCATCTGCGGCGCGATGCGTTCCCATTCCTCGAAACGCATGGGCCGGTTGTCCAGTGCCGACGGCAACCGGAAGCCATACTCCACCAGGGTTTCCTTGCGCGAACGGTCACCTTTATACATGGCCCCTATCTGCGGAATGGTTACGTGCGACTCGTCCACCACCAGCAGCGCATTGGGCGGCAGATAATCAAACAATGTGGGAGGAGCCTCGCCGGGCCGGCGACCGGACAGGTAGCGCGAATAGTTTTCAATGCCGTTGCAGTACCCCAGCTCCATCATCATCTCGATGTCGTACCGGGTACGTTCCTCCAGCCGCTGCGCCTCCACCAGACGGTTGTTGTCCCGCAACTGCTGAAGGCGCTCGTCCAGCTCGACGCGAATGCTCTCCACGGCATCGAGTACGGTCTGGCGCGGCGTAACATAGTGGGATTTCGGGTAGATCGTGACCCTGGGTACCCGGCGCAGAACCTCGCCCGTGAGCGGGTCGAAATAACTGAGGTTTTCCACTTCATCATCGAACAGCTCAATGCGGATGGCCTCCTTTTCGGATTCCGCCGGGAACACATCAATTACATCCCCGCGAACCCGGTAATTGGCCCGATGAAACTCCACATCGTTGCGGGTGTACTGAAGTTCGGCCAGCCTCCGCAGAATGAATCGCTGGTCAATCTGGTCGCCCCGGTCCAGGTGCAACATCATCTTCAGGTAGGATTGCGGGTCACCCAAACCGTAGATCGACGAAACCGTGGCTACGATGATCGCATCAGGCCGCTCCAGCAGGGCTTTGGTCGCAGACAACCGCATCTGTTCAATGTGCTCATTGATCGACGCATCCTTCTCGATGAACGTGTCCGACGAGGGGACATAGGCCTCAGGCTGATAATAGTCGTAGTAGGAGACAAAATACTCCACGGCATTGTTCGGGAAGAATTCCCGGAACTCCCCGTATAACTGCGCGGCCAGCGTCTTGTTGTGCGCCATGATGATGGTCGGGCGTTGGATCCGCTCGACGACATTCGCGATGGTAAAGGTCTTGCCCGACCCCGTTACCCCCAGCAGGGTCTGATGCGCCAAGCCAGACTCGATGCCATCCACCAGCCCCTCAATTGCCTTCGGTTGATCACCGGCGGGCTTGTAGGGCGAGTCAACTTTGAAGACACCCGCTTTGTCAGCGCTGGACTCGTTTTTGGTCATAATAGGCGGACAACCTCCGGTTTTTGGCAGCGCCAGCCATTTAGCAGGCCTGCACCATCGAGAAATTTAGCGTTACGCCGGCTTCATGATACCATCAGTGCGATCGACGGCTGGGCGAAAATCAGCCAATGCCATGGCTCATGGACCGATTGCCAGCCGATCGCAGCCCTATCAGACGCAGCTTTAAGGAGCGCAAGTTTGGACCTTCAACTTTCCAGCCGAGTACAGGCTATCAAGCCCTCTCCCACCCTCGCAGTCACCAACAAGGCCGCGGAACTTCGCGCAGCCGGCCAGGACATCATTGGCCTGGGTGCAGGCGAGCCGGACTTCGACACCCCCGATCACATCAAACAGGCAGCCATTGAAGCCATCAACAACGGCCAGACCAAGTATACCGCCGTGGATGGTACGCCGGCCCTGAAAAAAGCGATTATTGCGAAGTTCAAAAGGGACAACGGCCTGGATTACGAAGCCAACCAGATACTGGTATCCAGTGGTGGCAAGCAGAGCTTTTTCAACCTGGCACTTGCCACCCTCAACTCGGGTGATGAAGCGATCATTCCGGCACCCTACTGGGTATCCTACCCGGATATGGTGCTGGTAGCCGAGGGCAAACCAGTGATCATCGAAACCGGCGCCGACACCCGGTTCAAGATCACACCTGAGCAGTTGGAGAACGCGATTACCGAGCGTACCCGCCTGTTCGTGATCAACAGTCCGTCCAACCCGAGTGGCATGGCCTACTCCATGGATGAGCTGAAGGCCATTGGCGAGGTGCTGAAGAAGCATCCGAACATCATGATCGCCACCGACGACATGTATGAGCCGATCCTCTGGACTGGCCAGCCGTTCTGCAACATTGTGAACGCCTGTCCCGAACTCTATGAACGTACCTTCGTGCTGAACGGTGTTTCAAAGGCCTACTCCATGACTGGCTGGCGTATCGGTTATGCGGCCGGCCCAGCCAAGATCATCGGCGCCATGAAGAAGATCCAGTCCCAGAGCACGTCCAACCCCTGCTCTATCTCCCAGGCAGCTGCTGCAGCCGCTCTGGACGGTGATCAGGCGTGCGTGGGCGAGATGGTCAAAGCGTTCAAGGAACGGCACGACTGGCTGGTGGGTGCCCTGAACAAGCTGCCGGGCGTTGAGTGCCTGAACGGCGACGGCACGTTCTATGTGTTCCCGAGCTTCCAGGGAGCCATTGATGCCGACAACAGCGTTAGCACCGACGTGGAGTTTGCCGAAAAACTGCTGACGGACGCCGGCGTTGCGATCGTCCCAGGCTCTGCCTTCGGTGCTCCGGGCCACATGCGCCTGAGCTTTGCCACCAGCATGGAAAACCTTCAAAAAGCGATCGAGCGGCTGCAGAAGGCGCTCGGCTAAAAAGTTCTGCTCAGGGGTTGACGAGGCCGTATAGCCACCTTAATATACGCGCCTCGTCACACGACGACGTTCCCCGATAGCTCAGTTGGTAGAGCAACGGACTGTTAATCCGTTTGTCGCTGGTTCGAGCCCAGCTCGGGGAGCCACTATTCAAAAAAGCCGCTGATTCTCTGAATCAGCGGCTTTTTTCATTTCTGACCAGGCACAAGCTCAGGCGACTCAGGGAGCCGCCGTTTCCTGATGAATCGCTTCCAGGGCCGCCAGCGGATCGGGCGCCTGGGTAATGGGTCGACCAATCACCAGGTAATCACTGCCGGCACGCAGCGCGTCACTTGGCGTCATAATTCGTTGCTGGTCACCCCTGGCGGCACTCAATGGCCGAATACCCGGCGTAACCAGCTTGAAGTCGGCGCCCTGCTCAGCCTTCAGGGTTGGCGCCTCCTGGGCCGAACACACCACTCCATCCAGGCCACAATTCCGAGTCAGGGTTGCAAGCCGTGACACATGCGCCTCCGGCGACTCACCAATGCCGATCCCCGAAAGATCCTCTGCGCTCATGCTGGTTAGCACCGTTACCGCGATAAGCAATGGACGCTCGGTACCATACGCTTCCAGGCGCTCCCGACAGGCGATCATCATCTTCTCGCCGCCGGAGGCATGCACATTCACCATCCACACCCCCAGATCTGCCGCAGCCGCCACCGCAGCGGAGGTGGTGTTGGGGATGTCATGAAATTTCAGATCCAGGAAGACGTCGAAGCCCCGCCGTTGCAGCCCCTGAACCAACTGGGGACCAGAACGGGTGAACAGTTCTTTGCCCACCTTCAGGCGGCATTTTGCGGGGTCCAGCTTGTCCACCAGCTCCAGGGCCGGATTCTCGGAAGGAAAATCCAGGGCGACGATAATCTTTGGATCGTTAGCGTTTTGCACGTTCAATGTCCTGCGGAATGTCAGAAAAGTTATTCGGCTTCAACACCCTGGATTGGGCGCACCGTTTCCCACTGCTTGCAGCTCGGACACAGCCAGTGCAGCTGTTGACCGGAGAACCCGCAATTGGCGCAGCGGTAAACTGGACGATTAGAGAGTATAAGGTGACCAATCCGGCTGACCAGGCGGCCCTCGTCCGTGGTCATCCCTTTCTCATAACCGGCCATTTCGACCAGTCGAAGCAGGCCACGAACACTGGGCCGCATCTCGAGCTCCTGCCGCAACAGATCGATCGCAGCGGGACGCCCCAAGGACCGCTCAACTGACTCAACGAGGGCCAGAAGCAGGCTGGTACTGGGGTAGTTCTCGTAGAGTTTGCGGAGCTTCTTGCCGAGGCGCCCGACGTCACCGTGCTCATTCTCCAGACGCATCAGTCGATCTACCGCCTCAGGGCCAAACTCCGGGTTCTGGTCAAACACCTTCAAACTCTGATTCGCCGCGTCCCGGAATCTGCCCTGTCGAATCAGCAACTTCATCAGAATCAGCGTTGCCCTGACACAAGACTGGTCGTAATCCAGGGCCTCTTTGGCAAGCTTCTGTGCCGCCCAGCGATCGTCATGTCGCAACGATTCCTCCGCGAGTTCACAGGTGATGTACGCCAGCACCTTGAACATGCCCGGATCAGCATCGCCCTTGGTCAGCGCGCGGGCCACATCTGCCGCCTTCCCCCACTCCTTTTCCTGCTGATAGACCTCAATTAACTGCTGGGCCGACTTCCGACCGTAGTCCCGATCGCCCATCAATTGATGCAGCAATGCTTCGGCGCGGTCCAGCAGGCCCGCGTTGAGGTAATCCTTGGCAAGTTCGAGGGTAACCTGTGGCGAGAAACGCGTTGGCAGTTCCGGCCGGGCCAACAAATTCTGGTGAATCAGAATGGCGCGCTCTGTCTCGCCTTTAAGGCGGAAGTGACTTCCAATGGAGAGATGCAAACTGACCGTATCCTTGTTCACCGCAAGGGATTGAACAAAGTTTTCAACAGCCTGATCGGAGTAATTGGTAAAAAGAAACTGAAGGCGGTCGCGCACCGACTCTTCGTCGGAGATGGTCTTTCGGGTCCTGCGGCCATTGCTGCCTAACCTGCCGGCAAGCCAGCCAGCTGCGACCGCTGCAGTGAGCAGCAGCCACTGAAGCACTATATCCATTAAAGAGTCCGGTCGTTCTGGGCCCTGGATTTCTCCAATGCCTGCTCGGCACGATCAAGTCGTTTCTGAAGCGCTCGCCGGGAAACCGAGGTACGAACAGTTGCCAGCATGGTGATCAACACACCCACAAGCGCGCCGATGACGAATGCCATAATAATCCAGACAGCCACGCCGTGGGGTTGAGTTTCGAACAACAGAAAGTTGAGCGAGACGGCCATCTGGTTATTGAGTGAAAACACCAACGCCAGCAGGACAAGGACCAGCACCAACAGAATAATGAGAATTTTCTGTAATCCTGCCATAGCCATAGAGCTCCCAAATGGGCGTCGGAAAAGCCCGGATTATACCTGTTCCCCGATCCGGCGTCAGAAGCCTTTTTTCAGGCTGTCGTTTACCTGTTCCCGCAACTCTTTGCCCGGCTTGAAATGAGGAACATACTTGGCGGGCAACTGAACCGCTTCACCGGTTTTGGGGTTCCGACCGGTGCGAGCAGCCCTGTGATGCAGGGAAAAGCTACCAAACCCACGAATTTCAATTCTCTGACCATCGGCAAGGGATTGAGACATATGCTCAATGATGGTCTTCACAGCCAACTCTACATCTTTAACGGAAAGCTGAGTTTGCTTGGACGCAATCAGCTCGACCAGTTCGGACTTCGTCATGAGGCGTTTCCCTCTTTCATTATTATTCGGCCGATGATTACCGGACTCTCATGACTACCAGTTTAGCCAAACCAAAAAAAAACACAAAAAAAACGGGCTCTTAGAGCCCGTTTTTTTCTTACCAACCTGAGATATTAATCTTTGTTGGCATTCTGCTGCTGCATCTGCTCCTTGATGAGATCACCGATGGTGGTCGCACCAGAAGTTTCAGCCGCTTTCGCCCGTACACCTTCAAGTGCCTGCTTGTCGTCCTCAACGTCTTTGGACTTCACTGACAGGTTGATGATGCGGTTCTTGCGGTCGATGCTGATAATCTTCGCTTCGACTTCTTCGCCTTCCTTCAGCGCGTTGCGTGCATCTTCAACACGGTCACGGCTGATTTCAGACGCCTTCAGTACGGCTTCAACTTCGTCGTTCAGGGCGATGGTCGCAGCCTTGGCATCAACAGCAGACACGGTGCCCTTCACGATGGAGCCCTTGTCGTTCAGCTGTACAAACTCGGCGAACGGGTCGCTCTCGAGCTGCTTGATACCGAGGGAAATGCGCTCGCGCTCCGGATCAACAGACAGGATAACGGTTTCAACTTCGTCACCCTTCTTGTATTCACGAACCGCTTCTTCGCCAGTCTCGTTCCAGCTGATGTCAGACAGGTGAACCAGACCGTCGATGCCACCGTCCAGGCCGATGAAGATACCGAAGTCAGTGATTGACTTGATCTTACCGGAGATACGGTCGCCCTTGTTGAAGTTGCTGGAGAAGTCTTCCCACGGGTTGGAAACGCACTGCTTGATACCCAGGGAGATACGACGACGCTCTTCGTCGATATCCAGAATCATCACTTCCACTTCGTCGCCTACCTGGACGACCTTGGACGGATGGATGTTCTTGTTGGTCCAATCCATTTCGGATACGTGGACCAGACCTTCAACACCTTCTTCCAGCTCAGCGAAGCAGCCGTAATCAGTCAGGTTGGTTACACGCGCAGTAACCTTGGTGCCTTCCGGATAGCGACCCTTGATATCAACCCACGGATCTTCGCCCAGTTGCTTCAGACCCAGTGAAACGCGGTTACGCTCACGGTCGAACTTCAGAACTTTAACGTTGATCTCATCGCCCACATTCACGATTTCGCTCGGATGCTTGATGCGCTTCCAAGCCATGTCTGTGATGTGCAGCAGGCCGTCAACCCCGCCCAGATCTACGAACGCGCCGTAGTCGGTCAGGTTCTTGACGATACCCTTGATTTCCAGACCTTCGGTCAGGGTTTCCAGCAGAGCTTCGCGCTCAGCACTGTTTTCAGCTTCCAGAACGGCGCGGCGGGAAACAACCACGTTGTTACGCTTCTGGTCCAGCTTGATAACCTTGAACTCGAGTTCCTTGTTCTCCAGGTGCGCGGTGTCGCGAACCGGACGAACGTCTACCAAAGAGCCGGGCAGGAAGGCGCGGATGCCGGCCAGATCGACGGTGAAACCGCCCTTGACCTTACCGTTGATAATGCCCTTGACAACCTCTTCCGCTTCGAAGGACTTCTCAAGTACCTTCCAGGCTTCAGCGCGCTTGGCCTTCTCGCGAGACAGACGGGTTTCCCCGAAGCCGTCTTCAACAGCATCGAGAGCTACATCGACAACGTCGCCGATAGCAATTTCCAACTCGCCTTTTTCGTTAAGGAACTGGGAGGCGGGGATAACGCCTTCGGACTTCAGTCCGGCGTTAACGGTGACCCAGTCGCTGTCGACGTCAACTACGGTTCCCTGGACGATGGAACCCGGTTGCATGTCAATTTCTTTCAGGCTTTCTTCAAAAAGATCCGCAAAGCTCTCGCTCATTATGTGTCCTATGTGATCAACGCAAGTTTACTCCGTGCTACCAGCAACACGGTCTGTTAGTCATGTCCGGGTGTGGCCAGTGGCTGGCCGATAACGCCACATCCGGCATTTCAACGACAAAAAGGTGCAGTCAGGCCTGACCTGCTGCGGCCATACACCTGTCTAACACCTCTTCTATACTCAATCCTGTGGAATCAATGACTTGCGCATCATCCGCAGGCTTGAGAGGGGCTGCAGAACGGTTCATATCCCGTTCGTCACGAACCCGTATCTCCTCTAAAAGGGCATCAATGTTAACATCGACACCCGCGTCCTTCAACTGGCTAAATCGTCTCCGGGCTCGCTCCTCGGCACTGGCGGTCAGGAAAATCTTGACCGGCGCGTCGGGGAAAACGACCGTGCCCATATCCCGACCATCGGCGACCAGTCCCGGCGGCTTCCTGAAATCCCTCTGGCGCTGCAAAAGCGCATCTCTGACCGGCTGCATCACGGCAACCCGCGAGGCATTGTCACCACAGGCTTCGGTCCGGATTTCCGAGGTCACGTCCTCCCCCGCCAGGATCACCCTGGCCGGTTCACCCGCCGGCGTCGGCTCAAAGGCGACATCCAGCGAAGAGGCAACTCGGATCAGGCCCTCCTCGTCATCGAGGGAAACGCCCTGGCGCACCGCTGCGAGAGCAGTCAACCGGTAGAGCGCGCCACTGTCGAGCAAATGAAATCCGAGCTTCCTGGCCAGCATCTGGGTAATGGTCCCCTTGCCCGAACCGCCTGGGCCATCCACGGTAATGACGGTCGCCTCGCGCTCAGTCATTTGCCTCTCCCTCGGCCTCGATGTGGATTCCGGTGCTCCGGGCCAGCGTCACGAAACCCGGGAAAGAGGTCGCGACATTCGCACAGTCGGTCACTTCGATCTCGCCCTTGGCCCGCAGGGAGGCCACTGCGAAGGACATGGCAATCCGGTGATCGCCATGGCTGTTGACCGTACCACTGCCGATGGTCTGACCGCCCTCGATCACAATACCATCCGGCGTGACCGTGGTTTCAACACTCAGGGCTGCCAGCCCATCTGCCATGACCTGAATCCGGTCACTCTCCTTCACCCGAAGCTCTTCCGCTCCGCGCAGCACCGTACGCCCCTTGGCGCAGGTCGCAGCAATGAACAGGACTGGAAACTCATCAATCGCCAGCGGCACCTGATCCTCGGGAATATCGATCCCTTTCAACTCGGCCGCCCGGACACGCAGATCAGCAACAGGCTCACCGCCAATCTCGCGCTCATCCAGCACTTCGATATCCGCGCCCATCATGCGGAGGATGTTGATCACACCAACTCGCGTCGGGTTCATTCCCACGTGGCGCAACACCAGGTCGGAGCCTGGCGCAATGCTGGCAGCAACCAGGAAAAACGCCGCCGACGAGATATCCGCGGGTACGTCAATGTTGGTGGCCGTCAACTGCCCGCCCCCACTGACGCTGGCTGTGGCGCCATCACGGTGCACGTGGTACCCGAATCCCGCCAGCATACGCTCCGTATGATCCCGGGTAGGCGCGGGCTCGGTCACCGAGGTGCTGCCTTCGGCGTAAAGACCGGCCAGCAACAGGCAGGATTTCACCTGCGCGCTGGCAACGGGCATTTCATAATGGATGCCAGTCAGATGTTGGCCGCCACGAATTTTCAGCGGCGGTCGACCGCCCTCGGCAGTGTCGATAACCGCACCCATGGCCCGCAGCGGATCGGCAACCCGCCCCATGGGACGCTTGGACAGGCTGGCGTCACCGGTCAGCTCGGAATCGAACGGCTGGGCGGCGAGCAGGCCGGCGAACAAACGCATGGCGGTACCGGAATTGCCCAGATAGAGCGGGCCCCGCGGCGCCTGAAGACCGTTGATGCCAACACCGTGGATCCGCACGAAGCCGGCATCCGGTCCCTCTATGGTGACCCCCATATCCCGGAATGCCTGCAGCGTGGCGAGGCTGTCTTCACCTTCAAGAAAACCTTTTACTTCGGTGGTCCCATCGGCCAGCGCGCCCAGCATAATCGAGCGGTGGGACATGGATTTGTCACCCGGCACCCGGATATCACCGGTCACGGCGCCGCCGGGCTGAAGACGGAACGTTACCTGTTTCTCAGCGTTGTTTGTCACGTAAGCCTGTCCTGAAAGCATCTTTGAAAAATGTTCCCGCGCCGCCTTGGCGCGACTGAAAACCCGCAACAGCGTGGCACTGTCCTGATTGGCAATGGCCTCGCGCAACTGATCCAGATCATGGGTGAAATGGTCGATCACGCGAAGCACTGCCTGTCGGTTGGAAAGGAAGATATCGTGCCACATGACCGGATCACTGGCAGCAATCCGGGTGAAATCGCGAAAGCCACCGGCCGCATAACGGAAGATGTCCATGTTCTCATCTTCGCCGGCCAGTGTATCCACCAGAGAGAAAGCGATCAGGTGCGGAAGATGGCTGGTGGCAGCCAACACTTCGTCGTGATAGCCCACCGACATGGTCAGTACGGTTGCGCCACACCCTTCCCAAAGCCGCTTCAAGCGCTCCAGTGCCGATGGACTGGCCTGGTCGCCAGGTGTCAGGATGACCTTGTGCCGGGCAAACAGCTCCGGATTGGCGGCCCGGATTCCGCTCTTCTCGGAGCCGGCAATCGGGTGACCGGGGATCACGTTCGGCGACAGCCCACCGAAAACCGCTTCGACATCGGCGACAAAACTGGATTTGGTGCTGCCGACGTCGGTCAGTACGGCGTTCTCTCCGAGCCATGGCTGAATTTCCGCCAGCACAGCGCGCGTTGCCCGGACCGGCACAGCCAGAACCACCAGATCACTGCCCTTCACCGCCTCTTCAATGGAGCTTGCCGCTTCGTCAATAACGCCCAGCTCCTGACCCAGCGCCAGCTCATCGGCACGCTTGTCGGCGCCAACCACCTGCTCTGCCAAGCCATTACGTCGGATCGCACAGGCCAGCGATCCGCCTATCAGACCAAGGCCGATGATCGCGACACGCTTGAACAGAGGCTGTTGATCAGGCACCCGCGGCTCCCTGCCCTGATGGCGTCAGCGCTTGTTTCAGGGCTTCGATAAACCGCTCGTTCTCGGCTGGCAATCCGACCGACACGCGCAGATGGTTGGGCATGCCATAACCGGCAACGGGGCGCACGATGACCCCCTGGGCAAGCAGTGACCGATAGATTTCCTGAGCCTGCCCGCCGACATCGACGGCGACGAAATTGCCCGCAGACGGAATATAGTCGAGACCCAACCGGTCGAACGCCTGCTCCAACTGCTTCAGGCCAGCGGAATTCACCTCACGGGCCCGCTCGAGGTAGTCCTCGTCACCCAGGACAGCGGTTGCCGCGGCCAGGGCCAGTGTGTCGACGTTAAACGGCTGGCGAACGCGGTTAAGAATATCGGCAATCTCCGGGGAGCAGATGCTGTAGCCGACCCGAAGCGCGGCAAGCCCCCAGGCCTTGGAGAAGGTCCGGCAGACAATGAGGTTGGGGAACCGGCTCAGAAGCTTGAGGCCATCGGGGTACTGATCGCCCTGCAGGTATTCGCAATAGGCCTCATCGAGAACCACCAGAACACGGGCGGGAATTTTCTCCAGGAATGCTTCGACGGCGCCTGCCTTGTGCACGGTGCCGGTTGGATTATTCGGGTTCGCCACGAAAACCAGTCGTGTCCGATCCGTTACGGCAGCCGCCATGGCATCGAGGTCATGCCCCCACGCCTTTGCCGGAACGGAAATGCCCGTCGCGCCAATGGCCTGGGTTACCAGTGGGTAAACGGCGAAGGCATACTGAGAAAAGATGACCTCCGAATCCCGGTCGGCAAAACATCGGGCAATCACTTCCAGCACGTCGTTCGAACCGTTACCCAGGGTAATCTGGTCCATCCCCACGTCGAAGCGCGCGGCCAACGCCTGCTTCAGATCAAACCCATTGCCGTCGGGATACAGGCACAGTTCTGGTAGCGCCTTCCTGACCGCGGAGAGCGCCTTCTCACTGGGTCCGAGCGGGTTTTCGTTGCTGGCCAGCTTGACGATATCGGCCGGGTTCAGCCCCAGCTCACGGGCCAGCTCGTCAATCGGTTTACCCGGCTGGTAGGGAGATAATGCCTGAACCCCTTTCACTGCCAGGCTTTGGTAATCAAACGCCATAGCCTTACCTCGTTGCTTACCCGAAGACCCGGACTCTAGAGCACACCAATCGGATAGGAACCCAACCGCTTGAGCTCAACCGCTTCGTCGTCCACTTCAGCCAACAGATTGCGCACCGGCTCGTCTTCCATGTGCCCCTCGAAATCGATGTAGAACACATACGCCCAGGTACCACTGGGCGACGGTCGCGTTTCGATCCGGGTCAGGCTGATACCATGCCGGTGAAACGGCTCGAGGAGCTGATACAGTGCGCCGGGCTTGTTACGCATGGAAACCAGGATGGAAGACTTGTCGTTCCCACTGGCCGGCACTTCTTCGCGGCCAATAATGAGGAATCGTGTCGTATTATCCGGCCGATCCTCAATGCTGTTGGCCAGTTTCTCCAGCCCGTAGAGCTCCGCCGCCATATCGCCGGCAATGGCCGCCGCACCAGACTCCTCTGCCGCTCGGCGGGCTGCCTCGGCGTTGCTGGACACGGTAATGCGCTCAATACCGTAGCGGTGGGTATCCAACCACTGGCGGCACTGGGCAAAGGACTGCTGATGGGAATAGATCCGGGTGATTTCCTGGTCCTTGTGCTTCGGCGACACCAGCAGGTGGTGATGAATTCGAAGCTGAACCTCACCGCAAATTTTCAGCGGTGACGACATGAACATATCCAGGGTGTGATTGATCATGCCCTCGGTGGAGTTTTCCACCGGCACCACGCCGTAGTGAGCGGCGCCGGACTCCACTTCCCGGAACACGGCATCAATGGCCGGCAGGGGCACACTGATCACCGAGTGCCCGAAATGCTTCAAAGCCGCAGCCTGGGTAAAGGTACCCACCGGGCCCAGAAAAGCAATGTGCATCGGCTTTTCCAGAGCCAGGCATGCAGACATGATCTCGCGGAACAGCCGGGCCATTTCCTCAGAAGACAAAGGCCCCGGGTTCTGCTCCTTGATACGGCGCAGCACCTGCGCTTCGCGCTCAGGGCGATAAAAGAAGACATCCTGGTCCGGATTCGACGCCATTTTCACATGCGCCACTTCCTGTGCACAGCGAGCCCGGGCGCTGATCAGATCCATGATCTGCTGGTCGAGGCTATCGATTTCGTCCCGAAGCTCCCCCAGGCGAATTTGCTCGTCACTCATGCTCAGCCACGCTCCCTGGCGAATTCCGCCATGTACTGGATCAGGGCGTCAACGCCGGCCTCAGGCATGGCATTGTAGATACTGGCGCGCATGCCGCCGACGGAGCGATGCCCCTTCAGATTGAGAAGACCGCGGGCGTCTGCGCCTTTCAGAAACTCACCGTTGAGACCGTCGTCCGCCAGGGTAAATGGAACATTCATCCAGGAGCGGTACCGGGGATCAATTGGGTTCGCATAGAAGTCGTTGGTATCGATGAAATCGTACAGCTTCCTCGCCTTGCGATGATTGATCTCACCCATGGCTTCGACGCCGCCCTGGGCCTTCAGCCATTTGAAGACCAGCCCGGCCAGGTACCACGAATAGGTCGCCGGGGTGTTGTACATGGAGTCGTTATCGGCGATGACCTGGTAGTTCATCATGGTCGGCGTTTCCTTGCGGGCCTTGCCCAGCAGATCCTTCCGGATAGCCACGACAACCAGCCCCGAGGGGCCGATGTTTTTCTGGGCACCGGCGTAGATCAGACCGAACTTCGAGAAATCCATCGGACGGGACAGCATGGTGGACGACATATCCGCCACCAGCGGCACATTGCCACTGTCCGGGATGAAGTCGTACTCGAGTCCCCCGATGGTTTCGTTCGGCGTGTAGTGCAGATACGCAGCATCGGCGTTGAGTTGCCAACCGGACACATCCGGAATGGTGGTGAAGCCGGATTCCTCCGAGCTCGCCACCACATTCACCTCGCCATAGCGTTTTGCTTCCGCAATCGCCTTCTTGGACCAGATGCCGGTGTTCACATAATCCGCGGAAGACTTCTCTCCCAGAAGATTGAGCGGGATGGTGGCAAACTGGCTAGAAGCTCCACCCTGCATGAAGAGTACGGCGTAATCATCTGATATACCGGCCAATTCACGGAAGTCTTTCTCCGCAGTCTCGGCGATCTGTACAAAATCGTCGCTGCGATGACTCATCTCCATGACGGACATACCGGTACCGCGCCAATCCAGCATTTCCTCGCGTGCCTGCAGCAGCACGGATTCCGGCAAGGTCGCCGGGCCTGCACAAAAGTTATACGCCCTACTCATGATCCTGTGATCTCTCAAGTCTTACTGGTTCGGTCTTGTAGCGGTGCCGGCTTATTCCTCGCCGGCACCGTCTTCGGAGCTGCCTTCAGCGGAACCTTCACCCTTTTCGCCGTCGAGCGCCTCGTCGTCGGTTTCGGCAATACGCTCCACGCCCACGAGGCGCTCGTCTTCCTGGCTGAGCTTGATCAGGCGCACGCCCTGGGTGTTGCGGCTCAGTACGGAAACCTCGTCGGTCCGGGTACGAACCAGCGTGCCCTTGTCGGAGATCAGCATCATCTCATCGCCATCAAACAGCTGCAGCGCAGTAACCAGGTTGCCGTTACGCTCGGAACACTGCATGGCAATAACGCCCTGGCTGCCGCGACCGTAGGTCGGGAACTCGTCAATCGCGGTCCGCTTGCCGTAACCGTTTTCACTGGCGGTCAGGATCACGCCGCCTTCCTGCGGAATAATCAGTGAGACCACGTGGTGCCCTTCCGGCATCTTGATGCCGCGCACACCACGGGCGGTCCGGCTCATGGGGCGAACCGCCTCTTCGGCGAAACGAACGGCCTTACCGGCGGTGGAGAACAGCATCACTTCCGCATCGCCTTTGGTAATGGCGGCGCCAATCAGGGTATCGCCCTCATCCAGGGACAGGGCAATCAGACCACTGCTCCGGGGACGGGAGAAGTTCGGCAGCGGCGTCTTCTTGACCACACCAGCGGAGGTTGCCATCAGTACAAACTGGTCTTCCGGGTAATCCCGGACTGGCAGGAAGGTCGTAATTCGCTCGCCCTCGTCCAGCGGCAGGATATTTACCATCGGACGGCCGCGGGAAGCGCGACTGGCGCGCGGGATTTCGAATACCCGCAGCCAGTAAACCTTGCCACGGTTGGAGAAACATAGAATGGTGTCGTGGGAGTTGGCCACCAGCAGTTTCTCGACGAAATCTTCGTCCTTCATGGACGTGGCCGCCTTGCCCCGGCCGCCACGGCGCTGGGCCTGGTAATCCTCGACCGCCTGGGTCTTGGCGTAACCGCTGTGGGAGATGGTCACAACCAGGTCTTCTTCGTCGATCAGGTCCGCGATGGTGAGGTCACGACGGGAGCTGGTGATCTCGGTGCGGCGCTCGTCACCGAATTCCTCGACGATGGCCTCCAGTTCCTCGCGGATGACCTGCATCAGGCGCTCGGGATCGCCCAAGATGTCCAGCAGGTCGGCAATCTTTTCGAGGATTTCCTTGTATTCGTTCTGCAGCTTTTCGGTCTCCAGACCGGTCAGGCGATGCAGACGCAGATCCAGAATGGCCTGGGCCTGCTCCGGCGAGAGGTGATACAGCCCTTCACGAAGGCCATAGATCTCAGGCAGGTCATCCGGACGGCAGGCGTCTTCGCCGGCCCGTTCCAGCATGGCCAGAACATCCCCAGGCGACCACCCCTTGTCCATCAGTTTTTCTTTAGCTTCGGTCGCCGATGGAGAGGCTTTGATCAGCTCAATGATTTCATCGATGTTGGCCAGGGCAACGGTCAGGCCCTCAAGAATGTGGCCCCGCTCCCGCGCCTTACGCAGTTCGAAGATGGTCCGACGGGTGACCACTTCTCGGCGGTGCCGCACGAACGCGTCCAGCATCTGCTTCAGGTTGAGGGTCTTCGGCTCACCGTTGATCAGCGCAACCATGTTAATGCCGAACACGGTTTCCAACTGGGTCTGGGCGAACAGGTTGTTGACGATCACGTCCGGGTTTTCACCCCGACGCAGCTCAATCACCACCCGGATGCCTTCCTTGTTGGACTCGTCCCGCAGCTCTGAGATGCCCTCAAGACGCTTCTCTTTGACCAGCTCGGCGATTTTCTCGATCAGCCGCGCCTTGTTCAGCTGGTAAGGCAGTTCGGTAATGATGATCGCGTCGCGGTTGGTCTTGTTGTCGTGCTCGATTTCATGGCGGGCACGAATATAAATGCGGCCGCGACCGGTCCGATAAGCCTCAACGATGCCGGCACGGCCATTGATGATGCCCTGGGTCGGGAAATCCGGACCGGGAATGAATTCCATCAGCTCGTCGACGGTGAGGTCCGGGTTATTGATCAGCTCCAGGCAGCCCTTGACCACTTCGGTCAGGTTGTGGGGTGGAATATTGGTTGCCATACCCACGGCAATACCGGAGGAACCATTGACCAGCAGGTTGGGAACTCGGGTGGGCAGGACATCCGGAATGCGTTCTGTGCCGTCGTAGTTGTCGACGTAGTCCACCGTTTCTTTGTCGAGGTCCGCCAGCAGCGAGTGCGCAATCTTTTCCATCCGGATTTCGGTGTAACGCATGGCTGCCGCGTTATCACCATCGATGGAACCGAAGTTGCCCTGACCGTCGACCAGCGGGTAACGCAGCGAGAACGGCTGGGCCATACGAACAATCGTGTCGTAGACCGCAGAGTCACCATGGGGGTGGTATTTACCGATAACGTCACCCACCACACGGGCGGATTTCTTGTACGCCTTGTTCCAGTCGTTGTTCAGTTCGGACATGGCGAACAGAACCCGGCGGTGTACCGGTTTGAGGCCGTCCCTCACGTCCGGCAGGGCCCGGCCAACGATGACGCTCATGGCGTAATCGAGGTAGGACTGTTTTAGCTCGTCTTCAATATTTACCGGCAGGATCTCTTTGGCTAACTCACCCATCGAGAAAGGTTCCTTTGCGTTATCTGGAAGTCGTGTCAGGGCCGTTTCCGGGCCCCCTAGTTATTCTTCAACAAGCCGCCAAGTCTACCACAATCGCTCCCGCACCGGGGCAACTGTGAGGCGGCCTTAATCAAACACCACTGTCTTGTTTTCATAGGTGATCACGCGGTCTTCAATATGCGACCGCAGCCCACGGGCCAGCACGTTCTTTTCAACATCTTTGCCCAGGCGCACCATGTCTTCGATGGAATCGCTGTGGGTGATACGAATGACGTCCTGCTCAATGATCGGCCCTTCGTCCAGGTCCTGGGTGACGTAGTGACAGGTCGCACCGATCAGCTTCACACCCCGGCTGTAGGCCTGGTGGTACGGGCGGGCTCCGGCGAATGATGGCAGGAAGCTGTGGTGGATATTGATGACCTTGCCGGCGTACCGGGCGCAAAGCTCGGCGGGCAGGATTTGCATGTATCGGGCCAGCACCACGACGTCAACGTCATACTGTTCGAACAGTCCGTAGATGTGGGCAAACGCCTCAGCCTTGTTTTCCTTGCTCACGGGCACGTGGTGGTAGGGAATTTCATGCCATTCCACCATTCTGCGCAGATCGTCGTGGTTGGAAATCACCGCAACGATCTCGGCATTCATTTCCTTGCTGTGCCAGCGGTACAGCAGGTCTGCCACGCAATGGGACTCCTTGCTGCACATCAGGATCACTTTCTTGGGCTGGGCCGAGTCCGCAATGTGCCAGTTCATGTTGAATTCACGGGCAATGGGCTCGAAGGCCGCGCGGAACTGATCCAGGCCAAAGGGTATTGAACTGGCCTTGATCTCGTGGCGCATGAAGAACCAGCCGGTGTGGGTATCCGAATGGTGACTCGCCTCGGTAATCCAGCCATTGTAGGTGGACAGAAAGTTACTCACCTTGGCGACAATTCCCACCCGGTCGGGGCAGGAAATCACAAGACGATAGGTATGCTCCATGAAAGCCTTTCCTTAACTAAAATCCGGGAAAGCAGGTGCGTCGGGGAATGACTGGCGGACACTCCACAGGTTGACGGTACGCACCGATTAAAATGACCGGCTATCATAGCCTATCTGAACGTCAGAAACGAGGAACAGAATCATGGACAGTGCCCCACAGCGGCAAACACGGAAAACCCACCTCAGGACGCGCTCAGACCACCTCTGCGTCATCACCTTCATCCTCTCAATGACCACCGCCCTGCCTGCTTTCGGCCAAGCCATCCTCGAAGGCGAGCGATTTCACCCCGCCGTTGCCCGCCACGGCATGGTCGCCACCAGCCACACCCTGGCCACCGACGTCGCATTGAAGGTTCTGAAGGACGGCGGGAATGCCATTGATGCCGCCGTAACAGCCGGCTTTGCACTGGCGGTGACCCAACCGCGCTCCGGCAATATTGGTGGCGGCGGGTTCATGCTGATTTCCAAGGGCGATGGCAGTGCCCCGGAAGCCATCGATTACCGTGAGCGGGCGCCCGCTGCAGCAACCGCCACCATGTTCCAGGACGACAACGGCGAGGTGGTCAAAGACCGCAGCCGCTTCACCCACCTGGCCGCAGGGGTTCCGGGCACGGTCGCCGGGCTGGCACTGGCACTTGAACGTCACGGCACCCTGTCATTGAAAGAAGCTCTGGCGCCAGCGATCAAGCTGGCCCGGGACGGTTTCACAGTGCCCAAGCGTTTCACCGAGGGACTCGAGTCCGCCCGCCCCCGCCTCGAGCGCTGGCCCGCGACACTCAACACCTTTTATAAGCGCAACGGAGATGCCTATCAGCCTGGAGACCTGTTTCGTCAGCCCGCCCTGACCAGAACCCTGCAACGCATCGCCAATGACGGCGTGAAGGGGTTCTATGAAGGCAAGACGGCGGAACTGATCACCGAGGAAATGCAGCGCCATGGCGGCCTGATTACCCGGGAAGACCTGAAAGCGTACCACCCCGTGGTTCGCACCCCGGTGCATGGCAATTATCGTGGGTATGACATCTACTCCATGTCACCGCCCTCCTCTGGCGGCACGCATATTGTCCAGATACTGAATATCCTTGAGGGCTACCCGATCGGCGAATCCGGGCACAACTCTGCCAACACCCTGCACCTGATGGCCGAAGCCATGAAACTGGCGTACGCGGATCGTTCGGAGTATCTCGGTGACACCGACTACGTGGACGTGCCTCTTGCGGGCCTCACCAGCAAGGCCTACGCCGAAGCGCTTCGCAATGGCATTGACCCTGACCGTGCCCGGCCAGCCAGTGAGATCAGCCCGGGCCAGCCGGCAGCCTATGAAAGCCCGGAAACAACGCACTTTTCCGTGGTGGACAAGTGGGGCAACGCCGTGTCCAACACCTACACCATCAACTTCAGCTACGGGTCGGGCATTACCGTGAAAGGTGCCGGCTTCCTGCTTAACAATGAAATGGACGATTTCAGCGCCAAACCCGGTGTGCCCAACGCCTACGGACTGATCGGCGGTGAAGCCAACAAGGTGGAACCGGGCAAACGCATGCTAAGCTCAATGTCACCGACGATCGTCAAAAAAGACGGCCGGAACTTCCTGGTCACTGGCAGTCCGGGTGGCTCGAGGATTATCACCACCACCCTTCAGGTGATCATGAACGTCATTGACCACGGTATGAACATCCAGACTGCGGTCAACGCGCCCCGCATTCACCATCAATGGTTGCCGGATGAGATCCGGATCGAACAGGGCATCAGCCCGGATACCATCGAGTTACTGGAAAATCGTGGCCATACGGTGGTGACCAATTCGGCGATGGGCGCCATTCAGAGTATTATGATTGGTGAGGACGGCACGCTGTACGGTGGCGCCGATCCGAGGCGAAGCACTTCCTCGGCCAGGGGCTACTGAAGCGGCCGCGCACTTGAAACGCTGAACAAGGAGGCGAGCATGTTTCTGTCAGTCCAGTTGAGCTGTTACCCACTCAAAGACGACTACAAGCAACCGATCTGGGACCTTATTGCCCGCCTGGAAGAAACCTCGCTGGAGGTGGTTCCGGGACGCATGAGTACGGAAATTTTTGGTGAGTATGACGAGGTCATGAGGGTGCTCTCCGACACCATGAAGTGGTCCTTCGAAACCTACGGGAAATCCGTTTTCGTGGCGAAGATCATGGAGGGAGACCGGAGGCCCAGATGACAACGCCCAACGAGCCTGGTGACCGCAAACCGTCCAACAACCAGCAGCCCGCGATTCCGAACCAGTATTCGTTCCTGTGGCTCAGTGCCGCCATCTTCCTGATGGTGCTCTGGCTCCAGGACAGCGGCCCGCCCGCGCTTCAGGAGCTGGCCTATTCGGAATTCAAGACGGCGGTGGTCAACCAGGAGGTGGCGGACGTCACACTCATGGAGGAGAGCATTACCGGGACGTTTACAGACAGCGGCGCCGCATCGTTCAGCTCGGACACCTCCGCCCGGGAAAGCAGCACCGGGTTCCACACCGTGCGCCCACCGATGGAAGACCCATCGCTCTTGCCGCTGCTCGAAGAACACGAGATCACCATACGCGCGACGCCCTCGGGACTGCCCTGGTGGCAGGAAATGATCCGGGGCTTCCTGCCCTGGATTCTGCTCCTTGCCCTCATGTTCTGGTTCTGGGGCGCAGCCCAGAAGCGCATTACCCAGGGCGGCGGGCCGTTTGATTACGGCAAATCCAAGGCTCGTCTTGCCCGGAAAGAAACGTCGACCACCACCCTGGACGACGTCGCCGGCATTGAATCGGCGAAGCGGGAAATCAGCGAAATCATCGACTTCCTGAAATCCCCCGAAAAATACCGGGCACTGGGCGCCGAAATGCCCAAGGGCGTGCTGCTGGTCGGCCCACCGGGCACCGGTAAGACCCTGCTTGCCCGTGCCATTGCCGGCGAGGCGGACGTGCCTTTCTTCAGCATCAGTGCGTCCGAGTTCATCGAAATGTTTGTGGGGGTGGGTGCCGCCCGGGTCCGGGACATGTTCCAGAACGCCCGCAAGGAAGCGCCAGCGCTGATCTTCATCGATGAACTGGATGCCATCGGACGGTCGAGGGGCACGGGCCTTGGCGGCGGACACGACGAACGGGAACAGACCCTGAACCAGATTCTCACTGAAATGGACGGTTTCGAGCCCCACGAGAACATCCTCGTTCTCGCAGCGACGAACCGTCCCGACGTTCTGGACAGCGCGTTGCTGCGTCCCGGACGGTTCGATCGCAAGATCACCCTGGACCGCCCCCACAAGGAAGCCCGCACCGCGATCTTGGAGGTGCATGTCCGCAAAGTGCCACTGGCTGAAGATGTTGACCTGGGACAGCTGGCGGCGCGAACCATCGGTTTCTCCGGCGCCGACCTGAAAAACCTGGTGAACGAGGCCGCTCTGACGGCGGCCCGAGAAAACCTGCACGAAGTGACCGCCCATTGCTTTGAACTGGCCCGGGATCGCATCATCCTTGGCGAGGAGCGGGACGCCCACCTTTCGAAGGAAGAGCGGGAAGCCGTGGCGTATCACGAATGCGGGCACGCGATCATGGCCTATTACATGCCCAAAGCAGACCCTTTGACCAAGATCACCATCATTCCCCATGGCATGGCCATGGGCGTGACCGAACAAACCCCCAGGGACGATCAGTACAACTACACCGAAAGTTACCTGAAAGACCGGATCAAGGTGATGTTGGGTGGTCGATCTGCGGAAAAGCTCATCTACGGGGAAGTCAGCACGGGTGCCCAGAATGACCTCAAGGAAGCAACCACCCTCATTCGCCGGATGATCGGGCAATGGGGGATGAGCGAAAAGATCGGACCCCTGGGCCTGAGTATTGGCGAGGAGCACGTCTTTCTCGGCCGGGAGATGGGCCTACCCAGGGAGTTCAGTGAAAAAATGGCAGAGTTGATTGACACGGAAATCCAGTCTCAACTCCTCGCCCTCGAAAAAGCCACGCTCGATTTCCTGTCGGAACATCGCCGGCAACTGGAGGCCCTGGCGCAAGCGGTATTGAAAAAGGAAACCCTGTCCGCTGAGGAGATTGAAGAAATCCTCCGCAAGGAAGACGCCCGAAAAATTGCCTGAACGGGCACTCAGGCGGTCGCCACCAGGTCATGACTGAACAGGGCCAGACAGAACCCGATGACTGAGCCCAGCGGAGGCCCCCCGTGCCGGTCAAGGCGTAATCGTTACCGGAAGATTGAGCGCGATCAGGAGCGGACCCGCTCCCGGCTTTTGAAACAGCCCACACTCGCGGCTGACAACCAGGTGAGACGCATGCTCCCGGCGCACCGCCTGCGCGATGGTCGCCGGGTCTGTGGCCGGTAACACCTGCAATCGGACACCAGCGCCCAGAACACTGAGAGCCTGCCTGATGTCATCCAGCTGTTCGGGGGCCACCGTGGCCCCCGGGCACAACAGGGCGGTAACCGGCTGGTGGTATCGCGCCGACGCCTCTGCGGCCGCATCCACCGCCCGCTGATTGGCCTGATCATGGTCGTTGAGAAACACCACGATCCGGCCCGGAGCCGTCGCCGGCTGTTCACACCATAACATCACCCGGCCGGGGGATCGTTGAATCAGGCTACGGGCTGTCGAGCCCAGCCGGGCGCCCGGTGTCGAGGACCAGCCGACGCGCCCCAAAACCAGCAGATCGTCAGGCCCCGCCAGCGCCAGGACTTCGTCCACCACGCTCCCTCGGGCGACGGTCAGTCCATGTCGGCCGTCGCGCCCGGTAACGGCCCGCGCCAGGGCCTGGCGTGCCTGGTCAGCCAGGCGTTGAAGTCGACGCTCGATCCCGACGGCGTCGAATGCACGACTGATTCCGGACACGGAACCCACTTCACGGGAAAAGCTGTAACCGGCGCTTCGCAGCAGGTTGATCTCCTCGACGAAGACCCCCAGCACATCCGCCCCCGTGCGCGCGGCCAAATCGGCGGCCGCGCCCAGCGCCGCATAACTCATGGGGGAACCATCCAGCAACACCAGAATCCGCCCGCCTCCGCGCAGCGAACCCTGCGGCCCGGCGGGGATGTCAGTTGCCCCGTTTGTCACCGTTTTTGTCCTCGTCGACGTCCGTCTCATCCCGCTTTCGGCCGACGGCAGCGAATGTCTGCAGCCGGTCCGCCACCGCACGGTTAAACGAACCTTCGGGGAACACACCCGAGTCGTCTGCGTCACCCGCGATCATTCCCGTGAGCAGTTCAATCGCCTGATTGATGCCCGAAATCGGATAAAGACTGAAATGGCCCGCGGCAATCGCCTTGCGGACGTCCTCTTTCAACATGAGGTGCTCGACATTGCTGGCCGGCAGCAACACGCCTTGATGACGCACGTCACCGGCCTCCCGGCAAACATCGAAGAACCCCTCGATCTTTTCATTGACCCCGCCGACGGCCTGGACCTCACCCAGCTGGTTCATGGAACCGGTCACCGCAAAGCCCTGCCGCAACGGCACACCGCTGATCGCCGAGAGGAGTACGCAGGTTTCCGCCACCGAGGCCGAATCCCCTTCTACACCGCCATAGGATTGCTCGAACGCCAGGCTCGCGGACAGTGACAGTTCGCCCTCTCCGGCATACCGGCTCGCGAGAAAGCGGGAAAGAATCATCACGGCCTTGCTGTGGATGGGGCCGCCCAGCTTGGCTTCCCGCTCGATATCCACCACCTGCCCTTTTCCGGGCCTGGCCGTAGCCGTAATACGCGTTGGCTGGCCGAACGTGGAGGCACCCAGGCTGAACACCGAGAGGCCGTTCACCTGGGCCACCACCTCACCCTGTGTGGCAATCATCACAACGCCGCGCCCGATCAATTCCCGATTCCGTTCCCGGATCCGGCTGGCCCGATAATCCCGCTCGTCGATGGCCTGCTGGATGTGCCCGGCGCTGATGATGTCGGAACCGCCCTGGTCGGCCCAATGATCCGCCTCACTCAAAAGATCCCTGAGCACCCGATCGTGAGCAGTCAGCTTGCGCTGGTCCGAGGCCAGCCGGCTGGCATGCTCAATCAACCTTGCCACGGCGGCACGGTCGAGCGGACGGCATGTCAACTGGCGGGTCATGGTGGCGATCATCCGGGCGTACAGGCCGTAACAGTCGCCGTCCCGATCAAGATCGTCCTCAAAATCCGCTTCCACCTTGAACAGGTCCAGGAAGTCGGGATCGTAATGAGACAGCAGGTAATACAACAGCCGGTCACCCAGCAGCACCACCTTGATCGAGACCGGTATGGGTTCGGGTTGCAGGCTGACCGTGCTCACCAACCCGTAGAGACGTTCGAGGGATTCGATCCGGATTTCACCGGAGAACAGGATTCGCTTGAGGCTTTCCCAGGCCATCGGCTGGGACAGCACCCGCCGGGCGTCAATGATCACGAAACCGCCATTGGCCCGATGCAGGGAGCCCCCGCGAATCAGGGTGAAGTCGGTATAGAGCGTGCCCTGTCGGGCCCGGTGCTCGATCTGACCGGTCAGGTGCTGATGATTGGGCAAATCTTCATAGATTACAGGGGCACCGACCGTCTCGGCGTTGTCGGTGATGAGATTGACCCGGTAACGCCCCATCAGGCCACCGGGAACCCCATTTTCAGGATCCTGAAACATGTCGGCATGCTCAACTATGTCTTCCCGCACAGCGTCGAGATACTCCACGACCCCCTGCAGCCGGGACCACTTGGCCCGCAGTTCGCCAATGGGTCCACCCAGGGTCAGTTGCACCATCTCCTCGTTCAGGGCTCGCACCCGCTCGCGAACTTCTTTCCGTAACCGGGGAATCTGCTGAATGGTCTGCTGGAGCTTTTTCTGGAGCTCCTCGACCTTCGATTCCACCAGTTCTTTCTCCTCGTCGGAAAACGCCTTGTACTCCTCCGGATCAATCACCTCGCCATTACGCATGGGCGCGAAGGTGAAGCCGGCGGGCGTGGTGATCATGGCAATGTTGTTGCGGCTGGCCTCTTCCTGGATATCGAACAGGCCCTGGTGCTGGCGCTTGGCCATTTCTTCCTGAAGTTCCTGCAGGCGGGTCTGATACTCCTCACTCTCGAACGTCGCCGGGATTGCCGTACGCAACTCGGCCGCCAGGTCGTTCATGTCGTCCTTGAACTGGCGTCCGTCCCCGGCCGGCAGTCGAATGGCCTTCGGGCGGTCTGAGAATTGAAAATTGAACACATGACACCAGTCGGACGGCACCGGCTGCGTCGCCGCATGCCGCTCCAGGAAGCGCGCCACGAGTTCGTGCTTGCCGGCTCCCGAGGGGCCGAGCACAAACAGATTAAAACCCTCCGCCCGCATGTTCGCGCCAAACTCCAGCGCGCGCAAAACCCGAGCCTGCCCACAGGGCAGCTCAAGATCTTCCAGGGAATCCGTGGTTTCAAAATCCAGTTGGCCGAGAGGGCATCGACGATAGACCTGGTCCTCGGTCAGCGCTGCGGGTCCGTTCATCAACTTCCTCCTGACCGACGTCTGGCTGAAATTGTGCTGCAGGCAATTACCTCAAGAATAGCTCAAAGATCTGGCTGCCGATGCAAACGAAAAACGGCAGCCCGAAGGCTGCCGTCCCGTTGCCGTATTCGGCCCCAATTCAGGAATGACCGAGGATCGCCGCCAGCTTTTCTTCCGTTCTGTTTTCAAAGTCACTGGCGTCGTGACGTTCGTGAAGCTGCTCCCCGGGATCGCCCCAGACCCGGTTAACCATCCTGCCTCGCTGAACCGCCGGGCGATGCGCGATTTCCTCGGTCCAGCGGATCACGTTCCGGTAGGTGTGGGCTTCAAGGAATTCGGCGGCATCGTAGACCTTGTTGGTTACCAGTGCGCCATACCAGGGCCAGATCGCCATATCGGCGATGGTGTACTCATCCCCGGCGATGTACTTGGTAGTGGCCAACTGACGATCCAGAACGTCGAGTTGCCTTTTCACCTCCATAGTGAAGCGGTTAATGGGGTATTCGTATTTCTCCGGCGCATACGCGTAGAAATGTCCGAAGCCGCCACCCAGCAGCGGCGCGCTGCCCATCTGCCAGAACAACCAATTCAGGGCCTCCGTGCGTTTCGCGATGTCGCTGGGCAGGAACTCACCGAATTTTTCCGCCAGATAGAGCAGAATGGAACCGGATTCGAAAACGCGAATGGCAGGTTCAACACTCCGGTCCAGCAGCGCCGGAATCTTGGAGTTGGGATTGACCTCAACAAACCCACTGCCGAACTGATCGCCCTCAGTGATCCGGATCGGGTAGGCGTCATAGTCCGCTTCCTTTATCCCCTTCTCAAGGAGCTCCTCGAGCATGATCGTGACCTTTACACCATTCGGCGTGGCCAGCGAATAAAGCTGCAAGGGATGTTCGCCAACCGGCAGCTCCTTGTCATGAGTTGGCCCGGCGATGGGACGGTTGATATTGGCAAATGCGCCGCCTCTCTCAGTGTCCCATGTCCAGACTTTGGGAGGGGTGTAGGTAGGATCGGTCATAGCAGCTCCTCTCCGGAAGACCATAAAGACAGTGCAGACCACTGTCCGAGTATTTGTCATACGCCACTCACGACGTACGAGACCATCGTTACTCCTCAATGATGGTGCAATGCCTCGTTTTCAACGACTTCCAAATACGCTGCTATAGTTGTACACAGTGGTTTTACACTATTTAACAGTCTTGTTCGTATCGTCGGATGACGGTAATACCGTAGACAAGGGAGTTCCTACATGAAGCCGCACAAACTGATACCACGTACATTCGTGATACTTGCCCTGACTTCAGGGTTGATGGCCTGTGCCGGGCCCGGCCCCAAGCCAACCAGCGAGCTGCAATTAGCGCAGACCTCCATCCAGCAGGCTGAAGCGAACGATGCTCGGCAATTCGATCCCGTGTTGTTGAATCAGGCCCAGAACAAACTGGCTGATGCCCGCGAGTTGATCGATAAACCGGACCCCGATGAGGAGGACTACACCGAAGCGAGACGGCTGCTGGAACAGGCTGCAGTCGATGCGCAGCTGGCCGGAGCCCGCGCCGAGACAGAAAAAGCCCAGCGCGCCGTGGCTGAGATCAGTCGTAGTATCGAAGACCTTCAGAATCAACTCGAGATGGATCAACAGTGAGCCCGGACAAGGAGATTGAGATGATGACGCGTACACTATACACAAGCATCGTGATCGGGCTGTTCACATTGATGGCCGGTTGTGCCAGCTCGCCCCCCTACAACGCCACGCTCGACGAGGCCCGGTCAGCCTATCTGAGTATCGAAAACGATCCGGATGTGGCGCGCAGCGGCGACAGCCAGCTGCGTGCCGCCAAGACTGAGCTGGATAGAGCCGAGCAGCTACTGGAAGAAGACGCCGATGATCCAAGGGTCGAGCAGGCAGCCTACCTGGCACTCCGACACGCGCAGATTGCCCAGCAGCAAGGCATGCGTGCGGCCCTGCAAGAGGAGGTCGCCTCTGCTGAAGAACGTCGCCGGCAGATGCAGTTGGAGATGAAAACCAGCGAAGCCGAAGCCCTCCGAGCCGAGATGGCAGCCCTCAAAGCCGAACAAACAGAACGCGGCATGGTACTCACCCTGGGTGATGTGCTGTTTGACCTGAACGAGGCCGAGCTGAAAGCCTCGGGCGAGCGCACGGTGGCCAGGCTGGCTGAATTCATGCGCGAATATGAGAACCGTCGGGTCAGGGTTGAAGGCTACACCGACAGCACGGGAGACGAGGCTTACAACCAGCGCCTTTCCGAGCGTCGCGCCATGGCCGTCTACGACGCTCTGCTGGGCATGGGCATCTCCAGCAGCCGGGTTGAAGTGGAAGGCTACGGTGAGGCCTACCCTGTCGCCAGCAACAGCACCAGCTCTGGGCGGCAGCAGAACCGCCGGGTCGAAATCGTCATTTCCGATGAAGCAGGGATGATCGAAGGCCGATAAGACTAAAACGCCCCGCCACCGATCCGGCAGGCGGGGCCAACTGCATGTTCAGTGCAATGGTTTCAAACGAACCAGCATTCCGTAGTAATGATCCAGTGAATAATCCGGGTGATAGGGAATGACACATTCCTTATCGGCGTTCTTCCACTCGTCGATCACCTCGCCATTGAGCTTCTGTATATCCTCAAACAGCTCCCCGACCCCATAGATCCGGTAAGGACAGAACGCTGTGCTGATATTCTGCAAGGTCACGTAACTCTCCCGTGGATGAACCGGCAGCATATTAATCAGTACGTACGTTGGCCGGTACGGCAGACGTTCTATGATCGAATTCAGCGGCTCGTCGACATACTGCAGTGAGCCGGAGAACAGCACCCAATCATTGGCCCCCGCCTGCGCCAGATCCTCGATAAAGCTCAGGTGGCCGGAATTGCTGTTTTCCGAGGCAAATTTCCTTGCCTCACGGATGACCGCCGGCACGTCATAGATCTGCCATTCAAACGGCTCTGGAAAGGTCAGGTATTTGTTCAGCGCGTAATACAGCACGCCCACGTGGCCCCCAAAATCCAGCAATTTCTGGTTTGGCTCCATCAGTCGGTTCAACCAGAATGCAACCGGGTAGTCACAGGGCGAGATCGCCTGCATTCGAAAACGGTACATCTCTGCGGAAGCCGGGGCGTCGTTGTCATACCCCAGCGGTTTGCTGGCGGGCGCATCGGCGATAGCCGATGCGAAGTCCGGGTATACACCCTTAAACCAGTTTACATTCGTTGCGCTTGCAAACTCCTTTGCGTAATGCCGGTCAAGCGCATGATTAATAAACGGAATCTGCTCCACTTGGTGGAGAAACACCTTTGCTCGACGGAACATGGCTTTTTACTCCCTAAAAAGCCCATGATTATTAACCGTAGCATGCCCCGACATTTTTTCACGTTCCTGAGTGCAAAAGATGTCATTTCGAATGAACGGCGCGTGATTAGTCCACAGGAACGTCCGGAGAGTACAATAGATTCCATACTCGGCACCGGTATCACTCCGAATCATGAGCAACTATCGACACCTTATCGCGCTGCTGGTTTTGAGCGCCCTCGCCTCAAGTGCGCAGGGCGCACTGCGCTGCGGTTCATCGCTGGTAAGCGACGATGCCTGGCCGATTGAGGTCGAGGAGAGCTGCGGGCCGCCGGACTATATCGCCGAATACCCTTCCGCAACCGTGCCCGGACTGGGCGTGGTTCAAACCGAAATGCACTGGTACTACAACCCGGGACCGCAGAGGTTTATCCGCCGCCTTACCTTTCGAAACGGCAAGCTGGCACAGGTCGAAAATCTGGGATATGGCTTCCATACCACGAACATGGATACCTGTGCTCCCAGTACGCTACGACACGTTCAAAACGAGTACGAACTGATCGCCCGCTGTGGCGAACCCGCCTCCAGAAGGATTGAATGGCAGCTCCCCACCCCGCGCAGGCGATCGGAAACCTGGCAAGTGCTTCAACCTGTGCTTGTCCAGGAGTGGCTATACGACTTTTCAAGCAACCAGTTTCGCCAGGTTGTCACCCTGAAAAACGGCAAGGTAGTCGGCATCGAATCCCGCAAAGGCCGCTGACCGCCGTTACCGGCAAAAGACCACCGCTATTCAGGGGAGTACCATATCGGCGAGGTGTAAGCCCGTTCCTGCCCCGACGTCTCGGCCCCTTCCGGAATGTCGACATCGAAACGCATGGCATCGTAGACCACCCAACGGGGGGTCGGAATTTCGAGCACCCGCGCGTAGTAAAACGCCGACTGGGACGCATCGAATTCCGGGTCGCTCCAGACCGTACCCAGCTCCGAAGCACCGATGGTGTTCATCCAGTTAGCATTCTCAATATCCACGGTATTGCCAACCGGAGGAAGAACCCCCTCAGCATCAGGCTCCCTGCCCGGCGACCAGGCAACGTCATAGACCTTTTCGTGGGTCTCGCCATCGCTGTCCAACCACCCTTTCACGATCTGAATCCGGTCGAGGTTGGCGCCAATCGGGTCGCGAAGCGCATAGACCATAAAGGTTGGCGCTGAGTCGCCGGTTCGGTCTGGCAGGTCGTCGCCCATAGGCACGCCCTTTTCATAACCACGGAGGGCTGGTTGACGGCTATTCATGTCTTCAGGTGTGTAGTCCCAACCACCAAAAAAGCGAACGAGCATGCGCGGCCCTGTCGTGCCGTACACCTCTTTACGCTCCATCGCATCAAAGATCGCTGCGCGGGTATTTTCGGTGGCCCAGACACCGGTGTAGCCCGAGGCTGTGAGTTCGTAGCCCTCGAACACACCTTGTTCCGTCTTCGTGAAGGGATGCTCCATACGCTTGGGATTGGGTTCGACGTTCGTCGCCTTGCCGAAAAAGTTATCCTCCTCAATAGCCGAGAGCGCAGTGTGGCTGTCGGTGGACCCTATCAGCCCAAACTTGTAAGGGTTGGTGCCATGCCGCATCTCCAGCTTCAAGCCATTCTTCAACGCTTCCCGGGCATACTCGTACTGAAGCATGTCGTCCGTTTTGGCTTTGGAGAGATCGAGGTTGCCTGCATCCCAGGTTTCATAATCGGCAAAGGCGTCATCCGGTGACAGCAGCGGGTGCGCCTCTCCATCCCCCTTGATCTGGGTGATCTCGTACATGGGCTCCCACTTGCCACGCAGGCGAACATAGTCTGAATCGATCTCCTTCCCCGTGTACTGGGCTTCTACGGGGAACATGATGCCGTTCGACAAATTGCCGTTGTGCGCCAGGGCGAGTACCGAGCCCCCCGTGGTTTTCTCATAGTTATCCAACCACGCGTACAAATCCAGGGGATCGGTCGACCCGATGGGCGGCTGAGTTGTGTAGGGCACAATCTGGCTCGCTTTTTCGGCACCATCGCGGAACAACACATTGCGGTGAAGATTGTCGCCCGCAACCAGGGAGGTCCACTCGAAACCGATAATGGTTGTGAAATGACCCGGCTCATTAAAGCGCTCGGCAGCATCTACAACCTTCTGCCAGATCGTCTGGTAGGTTTTTCCTCCCGGCGAGTACTCCTTCATCATCTCAGGATCAATCTTTCCCTGGGAAAACGTCGCGATCAAGTCAAGCGCCGCATTGGCTGAAGCCTCACCGCCCTTCTGCAACTCCTCGTACCAGCGTTTGCCCTGATCGAACTTGATAACCTCAGGCTTGCCATTGGCAAGATCAATGAAAAATCCCATTGCGTCCGAGTGATCGGCAATCACCAGCCAGTCCAACGGTCGCGAGAGTTTCGCAGGCTGTCCGCTGGAGGCCATTACCTCCTCCCCGCGCGCAAACCGGTAGGCTTCATCGAGTCCAAGCCGTGCGCCGAAGAGGCCTGCATCGACGGACAATCCGGTATGCAGGTGCGTGTCGCCCCAGTACACGCGATCCGGGAAGCTCCGTTGCGCGTAGGGCGAGTAGGCCTTGCCCGGGTATTGGTCAGACAGTGACTCCCGCGACGGCTTGAATTGGGCCCACGCGGAATCGGTCATCAAGAGGAAACTACCTGGCAATGCCAGGACAAGCACAAAAGCGTATAGAAAAATCCGTTTCATCACGGTTGTCCTCCGTTTCTGGATGCTGCTCAGAACAGATTGAATTGGCCGTGATCGCGGCCAACCCGTCTATCCACACATCGTTACGAAGCACGAAATCATCCCTGCGGGAATCGAGCTACTGCACTCGTAGTTGGCGACCTGCTGCAGTGTTCGTCTAGGAGAGGTTCATCAGAAAGAACTTAAGTAAGAATAGTGAGGCACCCGGTTTTATCAAGGAGGATACCTGTAAGACTGGATTGGGACGGCACGCTAGGAATTGCCCGCACAGCATTCCTTGTTCAAAAAACTGATCAGGCCCTCAAGTTGCTGGTAGTCAGGGATACACACAATCGTCCGGCTGTGTTTCTCTTGTCGAATCAGCCCCACCCTCGCCATGCGAGCCAGATGATGAGACAACGTGGAGCCGGGTATTCCCAACGCTTTCTGTATCTCGCCAACCGGTGCTCCGGAGTGACCCGCTTTAACCAGAAAACGAAACACGGCCAGCCGATGGGTGTTACCCAGTTCAGCGAGACAGGCGGCTACTTCTTCATGGGTCATCTGACGCTCCCGGCAATTATTTCTACATTTCTAGAATAATAGTTGACAAACTCAGTCAGCACAACCTACCCTCATCATTTCGATATCTCTAGAATAGTAGGATTAAGAAATGTCAGCTCACCTCCAGGACACCCTGTACATGTTCGTGCTGCTTGCCACAGAACTGTCCGTACTGTTTATCGGAATCAGTTTTCTGGTTGGCGCCTTGCAGCGCCATATCCCCCCTTCCCGACTCGAAGCCATGCTCAGCAACAGCGGTGGCCGCGGATACCTGATTGCCGCAGGACTCGGGGCAATTACCCCTTTTTGCAGCTGCTCAACCATACCGATGCTTAAAGGCCTTATTCGCGCCCGGGTCAGTTTCGGCCCGATGACGGTCTTTCTGTTTGCCTCACCGTTACTGAACCCGGTTGTCGTCGTACTCCTCTTTGCAACGTTCGGGGTTGGCCTCACGGCCATCTATGTACTTGCTGCGTTGACGGTTTCACTGGCAGCTGGCTGGTCGCTCCAGGCACTGGGCTACGAGCGCTATCTGCGCCGGGAGGAGAACCCGGTGGTATCGGCGGCAAGTTCGGACAAAAAATCGTGCACCGGGACCAGAGCGCCAGGGGGAAAATACAGCGGGCTATGGCGGGAAGCCCTGTCGGATTTTGTTCGCGTATCTCCTTACCTGCTGATCGGTGTCGCGATTGGTAGCGCAATTTACGGGTACCTGCCGACAGACCTGCTTGCCAGATACGCCGGGCAGGACAACCCCTTGGCAATCCCGGTTGCCGCCGTGATCGGCGTGCCGCTGTACATTCGTGCCGAAGCGGTTATCCCCATGGCGTCCGCCCTGATGACCAAAGGCGTCGGCGCTGGCGCGGTTCTCGCCCTGATTATCGGCAGTGCCGGCGCCAGTCTGACCGAGCTCATTCTGCTGCGTTCCCTGTTCACTCCCCGCCTTCTGCTGGCGTTTGTGACAGTGGTGTTGGCCATGGCGGTCGCCGCGGGATACGGCGCGTTTCTGTTCTTCTAATCGGCACCCAAGCAGGGTCGGGTCACAACCAACGGCGTACCCGGGATTGGTACGCCTTGAAGTCCGCCCCGAAGAGATTCGCCAATGCCCGTTCCTCGGGGCGGATCTGATAGCGATCAAGGTACAGGACAAATGCCAGCACGATCAGCAATGACCAGGGCGAGGCCAGAAAGACTGTCAGCGCGAGCAGCACCAGCGTGAAACCGACGTACATGGGATTCCGCGTAACCGAATAGATGCCAGAACAGACAAGGGACGACGACGATTCCGGCTTGCGCGGATCGACGGTGGTCTGGACACGCCGGAATTCGACGACACCGGCCACGCAGACTGCGATGCCCACCATCAGAAGAAACAGGGACGCAGACAGCCGAAGCCAACCGGGTAAATCCATACCGGGCACAGCCGCCGACAACGCCCAGATAGCCACACCCGCAACCAGTGCCAGCGCCAGGGGTGGAATTCGTTTTTCCAGCACAGCCATAGCCTTACCTCGATAAATACCTGAATTTCAAATGCAGGAAATCGTAACCGCATCCTTCCCGAACAGGAAGCACGAAATCTGCAGTAGCGGTACCAGCAAGGGGAAAGGCTGGCGGGAATGACCAATTTAATGTCAATTATGACCGCTGGAATTCCGGGGGTCGACTGGCATACTGACCAGACAAATAGTCCAATAACAGGCCACTTCCGATGAGCGACACCAAGACCCACTACAGGACCTGCAACATCTGCGAAGCCATGTGTGGCCTCGAGATCAAGCTGCAGGGCGAGGATATTCTGTCCATTAAGGGGGACAAGGACGACCCGTTCAGTCAGGGCCACATCTGCCCCAAGGCCGTCGCTCTCCAGGATTTCTACAAGGACAAAGACCGCCTGAAAACACCGCTCAGGAAAACCGCCGATGGCTGGCAGGAAATCTCCTGGGACGACGCCTTCGAGGAAATCACCACCCGCTTCCGGGATATTCAGCAGGCCCATGGCAAAAACGCGGTGGGCACTTACCTGGGCAACCCCAATGCCCACAATTTCGGCAACGCCGTTACGTTTCCGGGTTTCTTCAAGGCATTGGGCAGCAACAACCGCTACAGCTCGGCGTCGGCCGATCAGCTTCCCCACCACGTGGCGTCCAATTACATGTTCGGCGCCGGGATGCTGATCCCCATACCCGATATCGACCACACCGATTTCATGCTGATCATCGGCGCCAACCCGATCGTTTCCAACGGCAGCCTGATGACCGCGCCTGGCGTGGGCAAACGGCTCAAGGCCATTCAGCAGCGCGGCGGCAAAGTGGTGGTAATTGACCCGCGACGTACCGAAACCGCCCGGAAATCCGACGAACACCTGTTCATCCGTCCGGAAACCGACGCCCTGCTCCTGCTCGCCATGGTCTACACCTTGTTTGAGGAAGGACGAGTCCGGCTCGGCCACCTTGAGCACCTGATCGACGGCGTTGATCAACTCGAAGAGGCTGTCAGGCCTTACCCGCCGGAACGTGTGGCGGATGCCTGCGGGATCGACGCCGCAACCATTCGCCGGTTGGCGCGGGAGATGGCGGACGCTCCGACGGCCGTATGCTACAGCCGCATGGGGGCCTCCACCCAGTCGTTTGGTGGCCTGTGCCAGTGGCTGACCAACGTAGTGAATCTGCTGACCGGAAATTTCGACAAACGCGGCGGCGCCATGTTCACGCAGCCAGCGTTCGATCTGGTCCGCAACACCAAGGGTAAACCCAGTTCCTACGGGCGCTACGAATCACGGGTCCGGAAGCTGCCGTTCTACAACGGCGAGTTTCCCGTTGCCACCCTCGCCGACGAAATCCTTACCCCCGGTGAGGGCCAGATCAAAGCCATGATCACCATCGCCGGCAATCCCGTGCTTTCAAGCCCTGACGGCGCGCGCCTCGGCGAGGCCTTCGACGCCCTCGACTTCATGGTGTCCGTGGACATCTATCTGAATGAGACCACCCGGTACGCCGACATCATCCTGCCCGCAACAACCGGGCTGGAAGTGCCTCATTTCGATGTCTTCTTCAACGCCTTCGCGGTGCGCAATACCGCCAAGTTCTCGGAGCCCCTGTTCCCCAAGGCAGCAAATCAGAGGCACGACTGGGAAATTCTCAAGGAACTGGCGCTGCGCCTGACCGGACGCGAAGACGATGGCCTGACGCCGGAAATGATGCTGGACGCCGGTCTGAAACACGGCGCCTACGGTGAACAGGGCATGAGCCTGGAGAAGTTGAAGGACAATCCGCACGGTGTCGATCTGGGGCCGTTGCAGCCTTGCCTCGAGCAACGACTCCAGACCGAGGATGGCCGGGTTCATATCGCACCCCAGCCACATGTTGATGACTTGGCGCGTTTGGAAACCTCTGGAATCCTCTCCCAGGCAGGCGATTCTGACTACCCGTTCTCAATGATCAGCCGGCGTCTGGCCCGCAGCCACAACACCTGGACCCAGAACTCCCATCGCCTCGTGAAGGGCAAGAATCCGTGCACACTGCAGATTCATTCGGCGGACGCCCGGAAGCTTGGGCTGGAGGACGGCCAGACGGCGCTGGTGTCCTCCCCCGTCGGCCGCATTGAGCTTCCGGTGGAGATTGATGACGACATGTTTGAAGGGGTCGTCAGCATTCCCCAGGGCTGGGGTCACAACCGGGAAAATACCGGCATGACCGTGGCCGAATCCCAGCCGGGCGTCAGCATCAACGATGTCACTGACTCACGGCGCATCGACGCGTTGACCGGGAACGCCGCGTTCAACGGCACCCGGGTTGCGGTGCAGGCAGTGGGCGCCTAGTCACCCGCCTGTGCCGCTACGGCGGCACGGGCCGCGTGGAGCTTCTTGTAGCTTTCGATGAGACGCTGGTGCTTCTCCAGACCGTCCAGTTGCATGTTGGTCGGGGTAAGGCCGTGGAAACGCACCGTGCCGTTCACCGAACCCACCACCGCGTCCATGGTGTCATCCCCGAACATGCGCCGGAAGTTGGCAAGGTAATCGTCCAGCTCCAGTTCGTCGTCCAGGACCACTTCCAGAACCGCATTCACGGCCCGATAGAACAGGCCGCGCTCGACCGTGTTGTCGTTGAACTGCAGGAACATGTCGACAAACTCGAGCGCCTCCTCATGCCACTGAAGTGCCAGGCAGATCAGCAGTTTCAGCTCCAGGATGGTCAATTGTCCCCACACGGTATTCTCGTCGAACTCGATGCCGATCAGGGTAATAATCGTCATGTAGTTGTCGAGCTGGCTGCCCTCCAGGCGTTCGGCCAGATCCGCCAGCTGTTCATCGCTCAGGGCGTGCAGGTTCAGGATGTCCTCGCGGTAATCCAGGGCCATGTTGGTGTTGTCCCAGACCAGATCCTCAACCGGGTACACTTCGGAGTAGCCCGGCACCAGAATCCGACACACCGGCGCGCCGAGTTCTTCATAGACGGCCGTGTACACCTCTTTCCCCATGTCCTCGAGGATACCGAACAGCCGGCTGGTTTCTTCCTCATTGGTGCCCGAGAAATCCCACTCGTTGAACGTGTAATCGGATTTCGCACTGAAGAAACGCCAGGAAACCACCCCAGTTGAATCAATGAAATGCTCAACGAAATTATTCGGCTCAGACACCGCCAGGCTATTGAACGTGGGCGCCGGCACATCGTTCAGGCCCTCAAAACTGCGGCCCTGCATCAATTCGGTCAGGCTGCGTTCTAAAGCGACCTCGAAACTTGGGTGTGCACCGAAAGACGCAAACACGCCGCCCGTTCTCGGGTTCATCAGGGTGACGCACATCACCGGATAACGCCCACCCAACGACGCGTCCTTCACCAAAATCGGGAAGCCCTGGGCTTCCAGCGCCTGGATACCCTCGACGATGTCCGGGTACTTGTTCAGCACCTCCTGGGGCACATCCGGCAGCGCGATTTCCTCTTCGATGATCTGTTTCTTGACCGCCCGCTCGAAGATCTCCGACAGGCACTGGACTTCGGCCTCGAACAGGGTGTTGCCGGCACTCATGCCGTTGCTGAGAAACAGGTTCTCAATCAGGTTGGAGGGGAAGTACACCACCTCCCCGTCGGATTTACGCACGAACGGCAGGGCGCAAATGCCGCGGTCCACCCTACCGGAGTTGGTGTCAATCAGGTTGGAACCAACCAGTTCGTTATCCGGGTTGTAGATGGCCATAGAGTGGTCATCCAGAATGCCTTCCGGGAGCTCGTCGTTGGGCCCCGGCTTGAACCATCGCTCGTTCGGGTAATGCACAAACTCGCTGTTAGCGATCTCTTCCCCGAAAAACTGATCGTTGTAGAAGAAGTTACAGCTCAGGCGCTCAATGAATTCCCCCAAAGCGGAACACAGCGCGCTCTCCTTGGTGGCACCCTTGCCGTTGGTAAAGCACATGGGCGAGGCCGCATCTCGAATGTGCAGTGACCACACGTGGGGCACAATATTACGCCAGGATGCGATTTCAATTTTCATGCCGAGATCCGCCAGGATGCCGGTCATGTTGGCGATGGTCTGCTCCAGGGGCAGGTCCTTCCCCTCGATGAACGTCTGGTGCTCACTGTCAGGCTGCACCATCAACAGGGCCTGGGCATCTTCGTCGAGATTCTCGACGGTCTCGATCTCGAACGCGGGCCCCGTCTGCACCACCTTCTTCACGGTGCAGCGATCAATGGAGCGCAAGATACCCTGCCGGTCCTTGTCGGAGATGTCTTCCGGCAACTCGACCTGGATCTTGAAGATCTGGTTGTAGCGGTTCTCCGGATCAACGATGTTGTTCTGCGACAGGCGGATGTTGTCCGTCGGAATGTCGCGGGCCTTGCAGTACACGCGCACGAAATAGGCAGCACAGAGCGCCGAGGACGCCAGGAAGTAATCGAAGGGGCTGGGCGCAGAGCCATCGCCCTTGTAGCGAATGGGCTGGTCGGTAATGACGGTGAAATCGTCAAACTTGGCTTCAAGTCTGAGATTGTCGAGAAAGTTGACGTTGATTTCCATTACGAAGATACCCGGTTTGTAAAATTTGGCGCGCCATGGCCTGAATGGCCGCCATTATCCAGTTTTTAGGGGGCGTCGTCTCGGCGGCTCCGTATAAATCGCAGGATTGCCCTCAACCATCCGATTGGATATACCGGTCGTATTTCGACTGGTTCCTGACTCCATGGCTGGTTATTCCATGAAAACGCCCGCTTTGTCCCTGAAATTACTCTGGTTACTGTTGCCGTTCAGCGCGGCAGCCGTCAATGCCGCCGACCTTTCTGTCAACGTTCGGAACCTGCCCGCTGAAGGCACACTGGTGTTGCAGGTCTACGATGACCCGGACGCCTTTGGCGACTTTCGCAACCCGAAGCGGGAGGTTCGCTATGCCATCCAGCCCGGCGAGCGTTATGCGATTCCCGATGTCCCCGCCGGGAGAATCGCCGTTCTCGCGTACCTGGACGAGAACGGCAACGAAGCCCTCGATAAAAACTTCATTGGCATCCCCCGCGAACCGGTGGGCCTGTCAAACAACTACCAGCCCAAGGGCCCGCCCAGCTTCCGAAATGCCGCCTTCACCGTCCGACAGGATGAGACAGCCAGCCTCGACATCCAGCTTTACCGGGTTCTCGGGGAGTTCGGGCAATGGGGTGTGGGCCTGGGTGTGATTGGTCGCGGCAGCCCGTATGTCGGCTCCGATTCCAACGTACTTCAGCCCATTCCCGCCATCACCTACTTCGGCGAGCGCCTTCAGTGGGTGGGCCCGAGCCTGCGTTACGGCATTCTGGGCAGCGAGCAACTGCGCCTTGCGGTAACCGCCGCCTACCGGGTTGGCGCCTATGAAGAAGATGACAGCGACTTCCTGAGAGGATTAGGGGATCGAGACAGTACCCTGATGGCCGGCCTTGGCCTCGTCTACGAGGGGCCCGTCGGGCTGGAGTTTGATCTGGGCTACGAACACGATGCCCTGGATCAGATCGGTGGCGGCACGGCGATGGCCAGAGTGTCCCGGGGTTTCCAGTTCGGCAACCTGCGGCTCTCGCCTACGATTGGCGTTAACTGGATGAGCAGCGAACTGGCGAACCACGATTTCGGCGTACCTGCTGACGCGGCTCTTCCCGGCCGGCCCGCCTACGATGTCGGCAACACGGTAACGTTCGAGGTGGGCACCGGCGCCTTCTATGAGCTGACCGAAAGCTGGCGCGTGGTCGTCAACCTGGCCCTGGAAGAACTGGGCAGCGATATCACCGACAGCCCCATTGTAGAGGATGATCGGCTGATCAAAGGGTTTGGGGCAGTCACCTATTCGTTTTGATGGGGACTACACTTACCCGCAGTGAACGAATCAGCCTGACCAAGCGGGAGCATCATGACCGACAGATTACCCGAAGACAAACGTGCACGTATCGTCTCAGCCATTGCCGGGGGCTGGGTGGCAGACGCTGCCAGCCTCGGGCTCCACTGGCTCTACAACAGCGCCCGGATAACCGATGTCGGTGGCGAGGCACCGGAGTTTCTCCCGCCCCGAGCGGAGTACTTTGAGGGCGTGTTCGGTTATTTCGCCCATGAGGGCAAGACACCGGGCGACGTGAGCCACTACGGCGCTGCGACGAAGGTGCTAACCGACAGCCTTCTCGCGAACCAGGGAACACTCAATATTCGCGATTACCAGCGTCGCTTCGCGAACTGCTTCGGCCCCGGCGGAGCGTGGCAGGGGTTTATCGACAACCCCACCCGGGGCACCCTGAACAACCTCATTGCGACAGAGCAGCGGGCCATCGAACGGGCCTTTTCATCGATCCACACCGAGCTGACGGATGAACAGAAGCGCATACTGGTGCAGAAGGTCCTGCCCTACACCCGCCGGCTGACCGGCGATCAGTTGGCGGCGCCGGTTCGCAAGGCCATCAACCTCACCTACCAGGACGCCCGGATTCAGGATGCGGGGGTATTTCTGGCGGAAACCATTGATCAGAACCTGCAGCCAGAGAGTGGCGCCGATGACAAGCAGTTACCCGCCGTGTCCAAGCTCCCTCCCCTGGTTGCCTGTTACCTTGGCCAAAGCGACCTGATGACGCACGTCGACGCCGCCGTGCGGGTGACCAACAACAACGACGAAGCCGTGGGCTGGGCGCGGTGCGCGGCGCGACTCCTTGAAAGACTGTTCCTGGGCATTCCGCCTGCGCAAGCGATCGAGGCCGCTATGGAACTGGCCCCCGCGCCTCAAAACCTTTCGACAGCCATCTCCGACAGCAGGCTCAATCCCATTCAAGCCGGAGACACATTTGGCCGAACCTGCTATCTCCACGAAGCAATGCCCGTCTGCTTTCACATCATCAGTCAGGCACCTACGTTTGCGGACGCAATCCGGGCGAATATTCACTGTGGCGGTGATTCCTGCGGCCGGGCCTGGCTCATCGGGCCTGCCATGGCGGCGATACACGGCGTTGGGAGTGAGAAAGGCATCCCGTTGAGCTGGCTTGCACGGGTAACCGACGGCGCCGATCGTTTCGCAGAACTCGAAGCGCTGGTTTAACGGCACCCTTGCCGGGGACTGGCCGGAGCGCTCACGACGAGGGCCCGATTGGCTCCCCTTCCTCGTCCAGAAGTTGATAGTTGTACGCCGCCTGGAGGCCTGTTTCTTCCTCCGCCTCCGGCTCCGCTCCATCCTCTTCAAGGTACCGGGGATAAAGCGGCGACAGCATCGCCACCACAATGCCGATCGCGGCAAACATCGCAAACGCGTCGGCATACCCGAACTCTTTCACAAACAACCCCACCAGGGGGGAGCCGGTCGCCTGCCCGAGCGAAACCGCGATGAACGGCAGTACCGGGCCCATTGACAGGCGGCCCGGCAACAGCCGGATGCCCGTCATCAGATACAGGCCAGTCAAACTCATGTAAGCGAGGCCAAAGACCAGCGCCGAGAATGCCGCAATGGCCAGATTACCCGGACTGGCGGCGAGCAATGCCAGGCTCGTGGACAGCATCATCAACATCAATGCCTGGGTGATTGGCGGGTTGTTGCGATCGGCCAGGTCCGCCACCACCGCACCGCCGAGGCCGGCAATGCCAACGGCGAGCCAGAGCCAACCGGTTGCATCGGAAGCCAGGGAGCCGAGGTTGACCACCAGATCGGGCGCAAAGATCCAGTAGGCGGCAGAGACGAAGCCCATCATGAAGGCAAACAGTGAGAGCCGGAACAGGCGCGACCACTGGAGAGCGCTGATCGGTGGCGGCGGCGCTGCATTTGACGGCACGACACGGGAAACCGACGGAATGAAAAACCGGGTGGCAATGACGCCCATTACCGCCAGGACGGCAAACGATGCATAGGCAAAACGCCAGGCGCCAGCCAGAAAGAGAATTGTGGGGACCGAAACGATCACGCCGATGCTGGTGCCGGCGTTCATGACCGAGCTCACGCGCCCGTGCAGGGAACGTTTCACCAATGCCTGCATGGCCGCCGTCAAAGCCGGCATCATCAGGCCCGTGCAGATGCCGCACGCGAAAACACCGACGCCGAGGGACAATGCACCAACGGCCTGACTGATCAAGACCAGCCCAACCGTCCCAAAGACACCGGACAGCAACGCCGTGTTACGGGCACCGAGACGATCTGCGCACCAGGGGGCGACCAGAGAGGCGAGCACAAAACTGATCAGCGGCAGCGCACCGATGATACCGATCACGTCCGGTGCCAGTTCCAGCTCGGCTCGAATCGGGGGGACAAACAGACCGAAGGCGAAACGCGCGAGCCCGTAACTGATTGCGATCAATGCCGCACCCAGGAGCGCAAACGCTGTGCTTGAAGGAAACTTCATGCCGCCTGCCCTTTGCGTGCTTCGTCAGTACCAGCCTAGTCAGCAACCAATCCACCGACAAGGTTTGTTCTGATTAAGATCAGGTCATCTGCAGTCGCTACGGGTCGCGCTGATTTACCTAGTAGGAATACGAGAGTGCCAGAGCCAAATTCAAAACCATCATTATGAAATCAGTGACAAAAATGAAGAGCATCAATCCTTTAACCTGCCACACGCCCTTACCTCGCCGGTTCTGGATGGCAACGGGCACGTTAAAGGCAAACTGTGAGCCATGGGCGACCGCAAACACCCAAAGCAGTATCGACCGCTGGGCATCCGTTGGAAAGGCCTCCAGGTTAATCGACAGCAGAACATTCAAGAGCGCAAAGGCGAGGTTGAATCCACCGAGAAAACGGCCCGATTCGGCGAGCACATCAAAGACCGGCGTATCCCTGTGTTCCCTTGGCACAAGAACCTTTGCGAATATCCTGTTACGAATTGAGAACACATTGAACGCCATCGCAAACCAGATCGCGTTAAGAACCAATAACGTTTCCAGCATTTAGATTTCTCCAGTAAGAGTAGTGGGCAAACCCCGTGCGATCAGGGCGAAGAGAGAATACAAAGGGTTTTCAGGCAAGAGACGTGGACGGTACCGGCCCGGTCCACCAGGTCCACCCGATAGCTTCGTTCAACTTTGGGATTGGACTCCAGGCACGAACGGATACCTTCAATCTCAGCTCGACTCAGCTGAAACCTGGCGTAAACGGTTGTGGTCACCGGTTTCTTGAACTCAATGTCCGCACATTTATCCACGACACGATGCCGATACCCCAATAACTTGTAGATCATCACCCCATAGATCGGGTCCAGCGCGCTGTACAAGCCACCTCCCCAGGTGATTCCCAGGTGATTGCGCGTGCGCCAGGTGTTGGGTATTTTCACGTGCACTTCGCAAAAGTCGGGGGATACATACGTTACTCGCGCACCAACACGGCGGTAGGCGGGAAACAGGTTTCCACCCCACCGCCACATGCGGGATTCAAACGATTCCTTAACTCGAATCATCGCCGCTCTCCCTCAAGACCGGGCCGGGATATCCAGAATGATCTTGCCTTTCGCCCTCAGACTTCGACTGAGATCGTGTGCAGCCGCCGTTTCCTCCAGGGGAAACACCCGGTCAATCAGTGGCGTTACCTTGCCTTGCTCGATCAACTGACCAATCCGCTGCAGTTCCCGCCCACTGGCTTTGACCATCACAACTTCCGCCCTCAAGGCGGTCTTCGAAAGCAGCGACCGGGCCCGCGTTACGGCCATGGCTTTCAGGTTTTCAGGGCTCGGAATGGTCGAAACAAAAAAGCCACCAGGCTTGAGAACCGGGCCGTAGCGTTTGAGGTTATGCCGGCCAACGGTATCGAAAATGATGTCATAACGATCCTTTTTCCCGGTGAAGTCGGACCGCTGATAATCGATGACCCCGTCAGCCCCCAACGCCTTCACCATTTCAGCATTGGCGCCACTGCAAACGGCCGTCACTGTCGCTCCCAGCGCTTTGGCAATCTGAACGGAATAACTGCCAACACCGCCTGAGGCACCCACAACCAACACGTGCTTGCCCGCACTCAGGTTTGCATGGCCGACAAGGGCCTGCCAGGCGGTCAGACCACACAGTGGCACGCCCGCCGCTTCAATGTATGACAAGTGTCCGGGAATCAACGCAACATTTGCTGCCGGCACAGCGACCTGCTCCGCATAGGTTGAAAGTCCCTCCATGGGGTTCTTCATCCCAAAGACGCGATCTCCGGGCTTAAACCCTTTGACACGACGACCGGTCTCGAGGACTTCGCCCGCCAGGTCACTCCCCAGGATCAGGGGGAATTTCGGAACGAGAAACTGCAACTGATATCGACCACTCCTGATCAGACAATCTCTCGGGTTGACGCTGGACGCATAGTTCCTGACAAGCACCTGATTGGGTTTGATGTCTGGGTTTTCCTGGTCTCCATACCTCAGGACATCACTGTTGCCGTACACCGTCTGGAATACTGCTTTCATGCCCCTGTTCCTCCTGATTCCTTCAGTTCGTCAACGAACCAAACAGCTAAAACTACGAATAGTTGGCGAGCGCTTTGTTCATCAAGCGCATCAATTCCCGCTTATCCTCGGCCGTGAAACCTTGATACAGACGACCGTTCACACTGTCAGAAAGTGCTTTGAAGTCCTGCTTATGGGACAGGCTTTTCTCGGTCAACCTGACCAGCTTCACTCTCTGGTCCTCACTGGATGCAGTTTTCTCGACGTAACCCAGCCGAATGAGTTTATCCACCAACTCGGTGGTGGAAGACTTCTTCTTGTTGATTCGTACCGACAGGTCCTTCAGCGACAGGGCTCTCTCCCGATACAGCGTGATCAGGATCAGGCCGTGTGAGGGGGCCAGGTCATCGAGACCCAGGCGCCTCAATTCCTTCGACACATGGTCATAAGCGTTATCGCGGAGCTCTGCGACCTGGAAAACAATCCCGTTGGTTCTTAGTTTCATTGACGCCCTCTTGCCCCACTACCCTGAAGTAATCGCCCTCGAATATAGTTCGTCAACGAACCATTTTCAACAAATTTTAAGAGGTTCAGGACCGTGCCCCTCGCACCCACTTCCCGTCAGGGCGCTATGAAAAAGAGCGTATTAAACCGCCGCCTGCGGCGAGTGCCAGCAGGCCAATCAGGATTGCTCCCTGCAACACATAGGCCGTGTTGCCGTTCACCAACCCGGCAATAACCGGGTCGCCCAGGGTACGCGCACCGATCGTTGAGCCGATGGCGGCGGTGGCGATGTTAATCGTAACGGAGGTTCGAATGCCGGCAAGGATGACCCTGCCCGCCAACGGCAACTCGACCCGCATCAGCACCTGCAATGGCGACATGCCCATGCCCAGTCCGGCCTCCCGCACGGCCGGATTGATGCTTTCCAGAAAAGGACCGGCGGATTGTGCGGCACAATGACCGGGTGTGTACGGCCATGGTTTCGTGGCCTTGAGCTGCTGTCGAGCCCATCTTCCACTACTATCAAGGTAAGTTGGCGTTAGAGACGACGTTACTGTGGGACTGTCAATCGATAGGACGGAGTTTTCAGCGGATGAGTTTGAACGTTTTGCGGCCAAGGTCCGAACCGACCTCAAGGCACTCACTCGTCTTCTGGACCGGCCCGACTTTGGTGAGGGCGAGAGTTCCATTGGCGCCGAAGTCGAGTTCTACATCGTAAACTCTGAACTCCGCGTTCAGCCCATCAATACAGAAATCGCCGCCAGGGTCCAGGACCCCCAACTGACGGTTGAGCTCAATCGCTTCAATCTCGAATACAACCTCAAACCCCAGGCTTTCAGCGGCCATCCGTTTGCCAGAACAGAACAAGAGCTGCTCGCTGCGATCGGACGAATCAACCAGCACGCCGCACCACTGGATGGCGAACTGGTCCCGATCGGCATTCTGCCGACACTTCGCCAGTCCGACATGGGCGCGCACGTGATGACCGACGTGCCGCGGTACCATGCCTTATCCCAAGCACTGCTCAAGCAACGGGGCGAGCCATTCAGCATCCATATTGGTGGCAACGATGTCATCGACCTGGAAGCCGACGACGTCTACATGGAAGGGGCCAATACCTCGTTCCAACTGCACTGGCGGGTGCCCGCCCACCGTTTCGCCGATTATTTCAATGCCGTCCAGCTGGTCACGCCGGTTGTCCTGGCTCTGGCCAGCAACTCGCCCAGTCTGTTTGGCCACCAGCTCTGGGACGAAACCCGTATTGCCCTGTTCAAGCAATCCATCGACAGCCGTTCCCCCAACCACAAGACCTGGCGCCACCCGCCGCGGGTCTACTACGGCAACGGCTGGGCACGCAGCGCGTGGGAACTGTTTGCGGCCTCCGCGTCACTGTATCCGCCCATCATTCCACTGATGTCGGAGGAAGATCCGATGGCTGTGGTTAATTGTGGAGACGTGCCGAAACTTTCCGAGATGCGCCTGCACCAGGGCACCACATGGCCCTGGAACCGGGCCATTTACGATCATTCAGACGGTGGTCATCTGCGCATCGAGATTCGTTCCATGCCGGCGGGGCCGACTGCCGTTGATATGTGTGCGAACGGGCTGTTCGTCATCGGGGCGGCGTTGGCGGTGCTCGATGACATTCGCCATCTGACGTCGATACTCCCCTTCCACTACACCGAGCACAATTTCTACCGCGCCGCCAAATACGGGATCGGCGCGGAGATCATATGGCCGCAAAAGGATCAGGTTCAGCTACAGGATATGCCACTCTTAACCGTAGCCAGGGAACTGCTGCCGCGAGCCCGGGAAGCGTTGACACAAACAGCCGTGGAAGACTCGGAAATTCACCGACTGCTGGGCATCATCGAAGGCCGCATTGAGACCAATATATCGGGCGCCCGATGGCAACGACATATCACCGAGTCACTTCTCAGGTCCCTGAATCCCGATGAGGCATTCCGATGTATGCTGTCTCTCTACATGGCCGAACAGAAGAAAAACATTCCGCTCCACGAATGGACGCTGTCACCATGAGCAACTCGAACATTCTTGATTATCTGAACGACCCATCACCCCGGACTCTGGGGCGTTCACCACTGGAGTGGCTGGACCGGCTGCACAAGCCCACGGTGATTCACGTTACCGGCAGCGATCCCTCGCGAACCCGAGCCATGGCCACGTTGCTTCACGGCAATGAGCCTTCAGGCCTGTTTGCCCTTCACCGGTGGCTGCTTGAACAGCAAACGCCCGAGGTCAACATGCTGTTCCTCCTTGGTGGCGTCTATCCCGCCAAAATTCACCCCCCGCTTTCACATCGCCAACTGCCCGAGGGGCTCGACCTGAACCGATGTTTTAAAGAACCTTTCGAAGGGGAAGAGGGTGCCATTGCACACGCCATGCTGGCCGAGCTACACAAGGCGAAACCTGAGTGCCTGCTGGACCTGCACAACACCTCGGGCACGGGCCCGGCTTTCGCTGTGACCATCACCAATGACGCCGCACATCAGGCACTGACCTCTCTCTTCACCGACCGCCTCGTCATGACGGATCTTCGCCTGGGTGCGCTGATGGAATATTCAGAGCAGGAGGTACCCACGGTGACGATCGAGTGTGGAGGGTCCCAGGATGATCACGCTCATCAGCTGGCGTACGAGGGCCTGATTCGGTACGCCTCGAGACCCGACGTGCTGTCACTGGAACAGGCGGATTGGGACGTCGCCGTCATGCGCAACCCGATTCGGGTGGAACTGGCGCCCGAAGCGACCATCGAATACCGGCTTGAGCCCACCGGCCAGGCTGACCTTACGTTTCCGCCCGACATCGAACGCCGGAATTTCGGGATTGTATCGCCGGATGAACCGCTCGGATGGGTCGGGGAAAAAGGCCTCAGAATCCTGACAGCGATCAGCCACAATCGGACTGAAAATCTGGAGCAGGTTCTGCAAGTCAGGGATGGGCAGATCTACCCCGCCCAGGCCATCAAAGCGTTTATGATCACCACCAACCCCGTTATTGCGAAGAGTGACTGCTTGTTCTATGCCGTCAAAGCCACCGGCGACCCCATTTTTTAACGGTATATTGCCCGCTCCCTTGCATCTCGTTCTCTGTCCGGATCTTCTTGGCTTTGTGTGGCTGAAATGGCATCCAGATAGTCAGCGGGAACCCCTGTTTCTCGCGCGCCGTGTATGACGTGGTGTAAATACCAGGAGTACGGCAGCAAGGTTGGATCGATATTCGTTGCATAGTAGGTAAAAGCCTCAAGGGAATTCCCCTGATCATCAATGACGGTAACCAGCTTTTCCTGATAGCCGAAACCCAATCCCTCAGCTCGGTCCAGCGGGCCTTTCTCGCCTTCCGGTATTTCAAACAGTGCACCAATGACACAATCATCAGCCTTTCCTGTGAAAAGCGCGTCGCATTTTGCAGAACCGTCCTTTTCGCTCGACTTATGAAACCGGAGAGAGTGCCCGACCAGCGTGAACATACCTTTTCGCTCTGCACCAGGAACCCTCTCTCTCAATCTGAGAAGCGACATGTTTGATCCGTAAGCAAAATACCTCACTCTAGTGGCTCCATAGCCTGAGAACTTTCAACACTCTCTCATTGCTAATCGATGCTGAATGGTGGAGACCCGAAACATTCCTTTGTTAGGACAATGCCCAAGGGCCAATTCCATGAGATGAGCACTTTGTTGAGTGGCACCTACACCTACATTTTAGAGATCACACACCATACCTAAAAGCTCAGTGCAGTGAGAAAACAAGGTATCGACACCTGACTTACCCACGCAATCTTTCGCCCTCTTCGCAATTAAAATCAATTGGTTACTGTCCTCTACTGTGCGTGATCGACCAGCCCCGGAAGCATTGCTTTCCGGTCCGGCAGGAACTATACCTTTCTATGAGACTGCCTGGGGTTGTCTCAGGCTGGTCGTGCCCCACTAAGGAGGGCATCCCATGAAAACCGCAATCCCCTGGACTTTGGCGGCATTGGCAGCATTCGTCCCCACCGCCCCGGCAACCGCAGAAATACTGGCCGTCATGAATTACGAAAGTAAGCCTGCGGACCAGCTCAAGAGCCTCAAATTATCTGGCGAAACAGCTCGACGCGAGGGTCTGGCCATAATCGACGTCGACCCGGAGAGTCCGAATTTCGGAAAGGTTGTTTCGGATATTCCGATTGACCCCGCAACCGTCGCACACCACATCTTCTATGACCGAACGATGAGCAAGGCCTACATCACCGGCCTGCAACAGCCGGCGCTTCAGGTGCTGGATCTGACAAAGAATCCCTACCGCCTCTCCACGATTGAAACGCCGCCGTGTAACGTGGCCGAGGATGTGATTCTGGACGAAGCGAACGAACGCTGGTACCTGACCTGTATGGGCTCGGGCAAGGTGATCGTCGGCAACGTCGCGAGCGACGAAGTGGTCGGCGAGATTGATCTGCCGGGAACCTACCCCCACGGCCTCGCCGTCAACACGGCGATCGATCGCATACTGGTCACCTCGACCATCACGCCGGATCTGACCAGCCCGGACGAGTTTGTCTCGGTGGTACGTGCCTCTGACCTTGAGCCGCTTGGCAAGATCAAGATGACGGATGCCGAGTCGCCGTCCAAGGTGGCGCCCGTTGAGGTGTTCTTCGTGCCCGGTACCGAGCCTGCAACAGCGATCGTGACCAACATGTTCGGACATACGCTCGAAGCGCTGGTCTGGAATACGGACGCCCAGGATTTCAGTCGCGAGACGATTTTCAATTTCGCCAAGCATGGTGCCAGTGTGCCGCTTGAGATCTACTTCAACGACGACAAGAACCCCGATCGCATGTACGTGACAACGGCGATGAAGCCGGGTCATCTGCATATCTTCGACATCTCGGAAGGCCCAACGAAGCCGAAGCTATTGAAGCAGATCACGACGGCCGACGGTGCGCACCATGTCGGGTTCACGCCGGACTTCCGGTACGGGTTCGTCCAGAACTCGTTCATCAACCTGCCGGACATGAGTGACGGCTCGGTATCGGTGGTGGATCTCGAGAGCGGCGAAGTGGTCGCTTCGATGGACACCCTCAAGAACGCCGGGTTCAACCCGAACTCGCTCACGCTCTTGCCGGAGTGGAACCACCTGGCCGGACACTAGGCGGGTGACGCGGCGCCGGATCGACAGCCATCTCGCTTGCTATGGGGTTCGGCCTGAGTGACGCGCTGGCCGGGTGCGTTTGCGACGACGGTTCTGGCGACGTCGCAAGTTCAGGCGCATGCCTTCGGCGCACGCTACGACCTGCCGTTGCCGCTCAGTCTGTACCTTACCGCGGCGGGGATGGCGGTGGCGGCGTCGTTTGTCGGCGCATTGCTCGTCCTCCGCACCGGGCGAACCCGCCCCCTGCATCTGGACATACCGCTGCCCGCCAAAGTGGGTCAGGTATTTTCTGCGATGTTGGGCGTTGTCGGCCTGATTGTTCTGGCAGTCCTGCTCGGCTCCGCATTCCTCGGACCGCAGGAGGCCATGCGCAATTTCACGACCGTCTGGGTCTGGGTGATCTGTTGGGTAGGTCTCGTGCTCTTCTCGGCCCTGGTGGTCTGCCTCTGGCCGCAGATCGACCCATTTCGCAGACTGGCGGCATTGTCAGCGCGGGCGACCGGTCGGCCATGGCATGGCAGTGCGGCCAACCTGCCATCGGCCGCCGGTCTGATGGCACCGGCAGGGCTTCTGGCGATCGCCTGGATTGAGCTGACATCGGACTGGTCGGAAGATCCGCAAACAGTGGGCCTGCTGCTGATCGCCTACCTCCTGGTCGCCCTCGTCGGCGGGCTCGCTTTTGGAGAACAGTGGTTCCGTGTGGCAGACCCCCTGAGCCGTATTTTTGCGGCGCTCGGTCGGGTTGCCCCGCTCTCGGTGACCAGCGCCACCGTCCTGCGCGTGCGCCCGCCGGGCGAAGGCCTGTTGAGCAAGGCAGAGCCCATCCGCGGTGAGGTGGCTCTGGTCATAGGGCTCATTGGGATTGTGCTCTTCGACGGTTTGTCCGAGACCTTGGTCTGGACCGCAGTGCTGGATTTCGTGAGCAACTCACCGTCACTGCGCTCGCCGCTGCTGTGGTTGCGTGACCAGGGGGCGGATTTGATTCAGGTGATTCGCACTGTTGGCCTCTTGACCACCATAGCCGGCTTTTACGGCGCCTACTGGCTTTTGATGATTCTGATGCGGGCACTGGTCGGCGGGACGTTCCAGATTGGCCAGCTCGCGCGCGCCTTCGCCGGTACGCTCCTGCCTATCGCCGTCGCCTACCACCTCTCGCACTATGTCTCGTACCTGCTGATTGCCGGCCAGCTGATCTTCCCCGCGGCGTCCGATCCGTTTGGCCTGGGGTGGGATTTGTTCGGTACGCGGAACTGGTCCATCGACGTCAGCGTCATCGGAGCCAGGCACATCTGGTGGATAGCCTTCACGGCCTTGATTGCGGGGCACGCGCTTTCTGTCCTGGTCGCTCACCGGCGCGCACTCCAGCTGTTCGAAGATGCTCGGCGCGCGGCGCTGTCGCAAGTCCCGATGACAATCGCCATGGTCGGACTCACCGTGTTAAGCCTTTGGATCCTCTCACAGCCCATCACGGAGTGACCGGAACCGCACTGTTTCGCACTGTGAACCTATCAACATAGGGTTTATAGTTTTTCCGGACGGCATTACCAACAGAGAGATCTATCCCATTTTCCTGGGACTCAGGGAGAGAACAATGAAAGTGAAAGCAGGTTGGGCAATGGGCATCTGCGCCCTGTTACTCGCGGCATGCAGCAACCAGGGGGTCTCGATGACTGAATCCCGGCAACAACCCGACAATTCGTTAATGCAGGTCGTAACCGGTGAAGTCTGGTATCGCGAACGCATCGCGTTGCCGCCCGGCACCAAAGTTATCGTGACGCTTGAAGACCAATCACGGGCAGATGCTCCCGCCACGGTCATCACCGACTACACCTATGTCGTTGACGATAAGGCCCCGCCCTACCCCTTCAGACTCGTCTACGATCCGTCAGTGATCAGTGAACGCATGACCTACGGGTTACGGGCCAGGATACTCAAGGACGATCAGCTGTTGTTCACCAGCACCGAGCACGTCGATCCGTTTGCCGGCAATCCGGGCGAGCCAATACGAATCATGGTATCAAGGACGGGGACTCGATAGCCGGGCTCAACAGTCCGGCCCTAATTGGCCTCACACGCGCCGATTCCAATGGGCGCGTGTGAGGCTTGTTAGTCGCTGTGCTTCTGGACTAAAGCCTCAGGTTCATCAACCCTCTCGACTTGCCCATCCCCGATGTATTGGAAGAAGTGCCCCTCATCGTCCTCAAAAATGTCACCGGCATTAATGACGACAACATGCTTCGTAGGAATGACTTTCAATTCCCCGGTATTCTGGTTGATCAAATACACAACACCGGCAGACGTTTCAAAGAGCGAAAAGTTGGGAGCGGCTGTAAGCGTCGTGTTATCACACCCGGTGAAAACCACAACTGCCAGAAGAAGCCATAATCTCATCCGAGAGTCTCCAATAGGATTAACGCTTGCCATCACGCGCTCGTCGCGTGGAGGGCCCTGTTAGCATCCGCTATCTCATGTTGGCTAAACACTTGAATACCATGCCGACGCAGCAACGCGACCGTAACGCCAATACCGGGAGACCGGTTACCGGAAAAGCTACCATCATAGATGAACGAGCTGCCGCAAGAAGGACTGGACTCAGCCAGTACTGCTATATCAATGCTGAACTTCTTGCACAGCTCCAGGGCAATCGAGGCACCGGCAATGAACTCGTCGGTGACGACATTCCCGCCCTTTTCAACAACGTCGGTTTCACCGTCCAATACCATGTACCCGTTACCCTGGAAAATCTCCGCAGGGTTCCTGGGGATACTCATCCCGGCCTCAACTTCCGGACAGACTGAAACAACCCGCCCCTCAGATACCCACCTTTCGATCAGTTGATCATGTACCGAAAGGCTTCCTCCATCGTATCTGACCTTTTTCCCTAGAAGGCACGCACTCATTAATACTTTTCTCAAATTACTCGTCCCTAGGATTGTGGTACTAACGCATTTGTTAAGCGGCGCCCTACCAGGGGCGACCGGCAGCCATCGGCCGCAAACTGGCCTCCTTGTTACAGGCATTATGCACAATTGTTGCTCGCCATAACGAGACCTGTAACTAAGGTATCTGTCGAAACAGCATTATCCTCAGCGGGTTGCAAGAATATGCACAGCCTCTTGGGGCCAGTTTTAAGCGGCTGGGTCTTTGTGGTGTGCGGGCTAACCATCGTGATGAATATCGCTGAAGATCACCTGATAAGGCGAGGCTCGCCGTCGCATCGTATCCTGTCGGGGCGGTTCAGCTACGACTAATTCCATTGAACGTGTGAGCCCGCGGCGACGGCCCGTTGGCACACCTTTATAAAAAAAGCCGGCTTTGGGCCGGCTTTCTGTTGGAGCAGTTGTCATTTACCGCGTTAGCAGGTTGCCGCTGTTTCCTCTTCGGCTTTGGCAGTGTTGCTGGCCTTTTTTTGGTCGCGCATCAGGAATCCCGCCATCCAGTTGGCGATCGCTATGGAATCTGTCGTGGCCTCTGGTGTTGAAAGCCCTTCAAGCGCTTTGTCTGCGTCGGCTTCCGGAACGGATTGACCACGAAGGTGCTTCACCAGGCGGGTCTCAAAGGTTACATCGAATTCCGGATGCGCTTGGAACGTCAGGATCCGGTTGTCGTACTGGAGCACCGCGTGCGGGCAGAAAGCCGATTCCGCAATCACTTCGGCTGCGTCGGGCTTTTCCAATACCTGATCCTGGTGCATCACGCTGAGCGTGAATTTCGCTGACTCCAGGTCCAGGCCCTCTACCTTTCTGGTCAGGGAGTATTCGTGAAGCCCCACTCCCCAACCGCCGGAATACTTGTGTACGTGTGCATCGAAGGCATCGGCAATGATCTGGTGGCCAAAGCAGATGCCAAGCATCGGGCGGTCTGCCAGGTAAATGTCGCGGATCAGTACCTTGAGCTTTTGCATCCAGGGCAGGTTTTCATACACGTTGGACTTTGAGCCGGTCACAATCCAGCCGTCGCAATCGGTCGCGGATTCAGGAAACTCGCCGTCACGCACGTCAAAGTTGACGTAATCAAATTGATGGCCGGCCTGCTTGAACAAGCGTTGAAACATGTCGGCGAAGGAGCCGAACTCGCCAATCAATGGATCCGGCGTAATGCCGGTGGCCAGAATGCCTATCTTCAAAGTCATCCGGATTCTCCAGTTCAAAGCGCCCGCCCCATCAGTTCAGGCGGCTGAGTGCCACACGAACTGATGCGTCGGACAGGTTGGTCGGGTCTTCAGTGATTCGCTTAGAGCAGCCCGAGGTAGGCCTCGTATTCCACGTCGGTGATGCGCTCGTTGAGCAGACGTTGTTCCTGGCGTTTGGCAGCACTGTAGACGCGTTGAAACTCCTCGCCGAGGTATTCCTTCAGGATCGGGCTGTTCGCAAAGGCATTGGTGGCGTCTTCCCACTTGTTGGGCAGAACCAACGATTCGTCGCTTTCCGCGTAGGCATCGCCTTCGATGGGAGCCGCAGGCTCCAGGCCATGTTCAATGCCATACAGCGCGCCAGCCAGAACAGAGGCCAGTACCAGATACGGGTTGGCATCGGCGCCGGCGACACGGTGCTCAATACGGCGAGCGGCGCATGGGCTTTCCGGTATCCGCAGGGCCACGGTTCGGTTTTCATAGCCCCAGCAGGCGATGGTAGGCGCGTGGGCACCCGGCATGAAGCGGCGATAGGAATTCTGGTTGGGCGCCAGGGTCAGCATGGTGTCGGGCATGGTTTCCATCATCCCCGCGACCGCCTGTTTCATCAGGTCACTGCCCTCTTCCGTGCCGTTATCAAACACATTCTGTCCGGATTCGTCGAGCAGGCTGAAGTGAACGTGGAAGCCGTTGCCGCTTTGATCGGCGTACGGTTTGGCCATGAACGTGGCACCATAGCCATGGCGGCGGGATACTCCGCGCACCAGCCGTTTGAACAGGATGGCCTGGTCGCCGGCCAGCAATGGGTCGTCGACATGGTTGAGGTTGATCTCGAACTGGCCGGGTCCCATTTCGGCAATGATGGTATCTGCTTCGATACCCTGGGCGTCGCAGGCCTTGCGAATATCCGCGAAGAAGGCATCAAACCCGTCCATCTCCTCCACTGCGTAGCCTTCGGTGTTCGAAAGGCGGCGACCGTGGCCATTCGCAAGTACGGGCGGAATGGGGCGTTGGGTGGTTTCGGACTTGCCATCCATGAGGTAGAACTCGAGCTCTGTGGCCATCACCGGGCGCAAACCACGGGCCTTGAAGCGATCTACCACGCGCTTTAAAACCTGGCGTGGGTCGGCTTCAAAAGCGGATCCGTCAGCGTTGAACATCATGGCCAGAATCTGATGCCGGGGAATGTCTGACCAGGGCACCGGTAGTGGTGTTTCAGAGACCGGAAGGCACACACCATCGCTGTCACCGGTTTCAAAGACCAGCCCGTTATCGAGCACGTCGGCCCCCCAGAAGTCGAAGCCGACCACGGATCGTGGCAATTTGATGCCCTCGCTCAAAACTTTTTTCAGAACGCCGGCAGGCATTCTTTTACCGCGTAAATTACCGTTCAGGTCGGTGATAAAGAAATCGAATTCGGTGTTTTTGTTGACTGTCATACGTCTCTCTTTGGAACGCTGCCGTTTCTATGAGTCTCTGAACACTAAACGATCCCATAAGTAGTGTAACTATAACCCAGGGGGTATATGGGGTGGTTGAGAGAATGGCGGCGAGCCGATATCCCCCGATAGGTATATCCCCAGTCTGGCCCGTTTTGTTAGAAAAGCCTTAACCGAGCCGCAACTTAGTTCACCAGTCGGGCTCTTCATTGGAAGCTACGGAAAACAATATGCCAACAACAATGAAAACCCCAGCGCAGGGAAACGGGGACGCCATTCGTACCGTCGATGCGCAACACCACCTGCATCCGTTTACCGATTCAGGAAAACTTAACGCCAGGGGAGCCCGCGTGATCACTCGCGCCGAAGGGATCTATTTGTGGGACAGCGAGGGCCAGCGGCTGATGGACGGCATGTCCGGCTTGTGGTGCGTTAACCTCGGTTACGGCCGAAAAGAATTGATCGCTGCAGCTACGCAACAGATGGAAGTGCTGCCCTATTACAACACCTTCTTCCAGACCACCAATGCGCCTGCGGCCCGGTTAGCGCAGGCCATCGCGGATATCACTCCGGGCGATCTGAATCATGTCTTCTTTGCCAGTTCTGGCTCCGAGGCGGTGGATACTGTCATTCGGATGGTGCGCCATTACTGGACGCTCAATGGCCAGCCCCGTCGCAAGGCACTGATTGCCCGTGAGAATGCCTACCATGGCAGTACCGTGGCCGGGGCGAGTCTGGGCGGTATGGGACCAATGCACAGGCAGGCAACACCCCTGTTGCCGGATATTCACCGCATTCCTCAACCCTACTGGTATGGCGAGGGCCGCGGTCTGTCTGAGGATGAATTTGGGCTGCTGTGCGCAAAGGCACTGGAAGACAAAATACTGGAGATCGGCCCGGAAAATGTGGCGGCCTTTATCGGTGAACCGGTACAGGGTGCAGGAGGCGTGATCGTTCCACCCGCAACCTATTGGCCGGAAGTTCAGCGTATCTGTCGAAAATACGACATTCTGCTGGCCGCGGATGAGGTGATCTGCGGGTTTGGCCGTACCGGAAGCTGGTTTGGTTGTGAAACTTTTGGCTTCCAGCCAGACATAATGTCGATGGCGAAGGGGCTCTCATCCGGATACCTGCCGATATCGGCAGTGGCCGTCGGTGATCGCATTGCCAATGCGTTGATTAACGCCGGCGATGATTTCAACCACGGATTCACCTATTCCGGCCACCCGGTTGCCGCGGCGGTGGCGCTTGAAAATATCCGCCTGCTGCAGGAAGAACGTGTGGTCGATTATGTCGCCAACACCATAGCCCCTTACTTCCAGACTCGGATTCGAGAGCGTCTGGGCCATCACCCTCTAAGTGGTCATATCGAAGGAGTTGGGCTCCTGGCGGGCATCGCGCTGGTGCGGGATCGGGCGTCCGGCACTTTGTTTGATTCGGAAATTGATGTTGGCACGATTTGCCGCGATCATTGCTTCCGCAATGGTTTGGTCATGCGTGCCTGTGGCAATCGGATGGTGTTCTGCCCGCCTTTAGTCATTACTCCTGCCGAAGTTGACGAGATGGTGGAAAAAGCGCGCGAATGCTTCGATTTGACCTACGATGATGTCAGGGCATTGATCCTTGATCAGGCTCAGGCCGGATGAGTCCCATACTTTGGGAGCCTGGCGGTTGCCGGGTTTCCCGAGCCACACAGACACAGGTTTGAACAGGTCGGGCTGCGAACGCGTATGCGAGAACGAATCAGTCATATCAATGCCAACGATAGCTGGCAAAAAAATGTCGCAGTGCTGATCGAACACCAACGCCTGCGCAGCTTTCCGGCAGTCCTTGAAGAGTTTCTATCAACACTCTGTTTTTACGATACATTTATTATGGTGGCGTATAAAGCATCCTTGCGCCCTATCCTCCTTCACCCTACGGCACCCGAAGAACAGAGCGATACCCTTCGGCTTTACTTCAATCATGCCTATGTTATCGATCCCCTGTTTCATGCCATTGAGTCCGGCGCTGCACCAGGCGTGATTCGACTCGCCGACATCATGCCGGACTCGTTCAAGGAAACGGAATACTTTCAGACCTGCTACCAGGATTTTGGCTTGGTGGACGAAATCAACCTGATCATCCAGCTTGATGACGAGGTGACCTGCACGCTGACCCTTGGGCGTAAGGCGGCGCTCGATAGCATTCCACGAAGCGAACTGAACACGCTCAACGAGTTTTACCCGATTTTGAGTGCGCTGGTGCGCCAGTTCTGGCTTTCTCAATCACAGGAGTATCTGCAATACGGACGTTCCCACGGGCCAATGAAGCGGGCCCTGAGTACCTTTGCCAGCGGTGTGCTGACTCATCGGGAGCGGGAAATAACCGAGCTGATCTTGCGGGGCTATTCATCCCAGGCCATCGCCGACCAACTGAAAATCAGCGTGGGGACCGTGAAAGTGCACCGAAAGAACATTCATAATCGGCTAAACACATCGACCCAGGCGGAAATTTTCACCCAGTTCATCGCCCACCTGAACAGCCTGGACGACTACTAGCCTCTGTTTATTCGGATACGGGCGCGTTCCCGGCGCCCGCTCTAGGCCAGCCCTTAAAGGCTGATCCAGACCGTTTTGAGATCTGTGTACTTTTCAATCGAGTGAAGCGACTTGTCGCGGCCATTGCCGGAGGCTTTCACACCTCCGAAAGGCATGGTGGAGTCACCGCCACCCCAGCCGTTCACCCAGACCATGCCGCTCTGGATCTGTTTACTCACCCGGTGTGCGCGAGACAGGTTGTTGGTCCAGACCGAAGCGCCCAGACCATAGCGGTTGTCGTTGGCCAGCGCGATAGCCTTGGCCTCGTCGTCGAATTCACACACCGCCAGTACCGGCCCGAAGATCTCCTCCTGAACGAAACGCATGCCATTCTTGGCGCCGTCGATGATGGTGGGCTCAACGTAGAAGCCTTTGCCTTCGATGTATTCCGGCATGCCGCCGGTAAGAACGGTGGCGCCATCGTCCATGGCGGATTTGATGTACCGTGCCACGGTGTCGAGTTGGGCTTTGTCGACGAGTGCGCCCATGCTGGTGTCAGGGTCCAGCGGATCGCCACCCTTGTAGGCGGATGCCGCTTTCAGTAGCGCTTTCAGGAACTGGTCCTTGATGGAATGCTGCAGGTACAGCCGGGAGCAGGCAATGCAGATTTCACCCTGATTGGAGAATATCGCCGCAGCTGCGGTCTGTGCCGCCTTTTCGATGTCCCCGCAGTCGTCAAACACCACCATCGGAGATTTCCCGCCGGCCTCAAGCCAGACCTTCTTCAGGTTCGACTGGCCAGCGTATTCCATCAGCATGCCACCAACCCGGCTGGAGCCGGTAAAGGCCAGCACATCCACGCCGTGATGCAGGGCAAGCGCCTTGCCGGCGGTGTGGCCGTAGCCCGGCAGAACGTTCAGCACGCCATCAGGGATGCCTGCCTCAGTGGCCAGTTCGGCCAGGCGCAGCACACTTAGTGGAGATTTTTCGGACGGTTTCAGAATGACCGAGTTGCCTGCTGCCAGGGCCGGCGCCAGTTTCCAGGTGGCCATCATCAGGGGGTAATTCCACGGCGTTATGGCGGCAACAACACCCACGGGCTCATGGCTGATCAGACCCAGGGTGTCGCCACCGGTTGGTGCGATCTCGCCGTAGACCTTATCGATGGATTCGGCGGTCCAGCGGAAGCAATCAATGGAATCCGGAAGATCGATATTCACCATTTCGGAGATGGACTTCCCCATGTCCAGAGTGTCGGTGACTGCAAGTTCATCGCGGTGCTGGTCCATCAGGTCGGCCAGGCGCAGAAGCACTGCTTTTCGCTCTTTCGGTGATTTTTGTGACCACACGCCGGATTCGAAGGCCTTGCGTGCCGAGGCCACTGCCAGATCTACATCTGCCTGATCGCAACTGGCAACGTCAGCCAGGGTTTGTTCAGTGGCCGGATTCACGGAGGCAAAGGTTTCGCCGGAAACTGCCGGCTGGAAGCGGCCGCCGATGTACGCCTGATTCCGGAAAGTGATCTGCTGACTCAGTGTCTGCCACTCGGCTTTGGTCTTCATGGAACGCTCCCTGAAAGCAAATGGGTTATTCGCCAAGGCTAGCGTTCTGGTTCGGGAGGGGCCATATCCCCCAGGGGGTACGCCAAGCCAGGGAAACGGCTTCGATATCTCTTTTCAGTGTGGTTCTGCCTGTGTCAGTTGAGTCAGCATTTCAAGAAAAAGATCCCTGGCCCGGTTCCCACGGCCATGGGTTCGGGTGATCGCGGCGACTTCCAGAGAATAATGCTTGGCTTCCGGAATGAGTGTCTTTAACTCGCCATTGGCCACCTGGTTCTCTACGTATGCGTCCGGCATGAAACCGATGTAGGCGCCGGAGAGGATCATGGCCAGGCGCGCCTCGTAAAAATAGGAAATAGCTGCCTTATTCATGTCGGCCAGCTGGCTGCCCACCTCCGGGCTGGTGTGAATGCCGGCATGGACCACCTTGCTGGCGAGAACTTTGTCCCGCAAGCCCGATGAGGGCACCGCATCATACAGTGGGTGCGTTCGACTGCAATAGAGGTGGAAGTGATCTGCGTACAGCGTTGCGTAATTCAGGCCGGACAGTTGCCGGTGGAACGGGATCAGTCCGATATCCGCCTCGCCATTCAGTACCATGCGCTCAATATCGTTTAGCGCCTTAACGTCCAGAAGCACGTTCACTTCCGGGGCTGCTGCGGAGAAGCTGGCGATGGCGTCGGGCAGCCGAGATTGAGGCTCCATGCAGACCGCGTCGCTGGCGATTACTCGCAGATCTCCGGTCAGGCGAACGTGTAATGCATTCACGCCCGAGCGAAACCCTTCAAGCGCTGAAAAGAGTCCCTTCATCAGTTCGTAGACCTCAATGCCCTCTTCGGTCAGGGAGAATCCGCCTCGTCCCCGGCGGCACAGTTTAAGGTCCAGGCGTTCCTCCAGGTTGGCAATGTGGGTACTGATGGTAGAGCGCCCGATGCTCAATTCACTTTCCGCAGCCGAGAAACCGCCGCTTTCTACCACCGCCTCGAACACCTTGAGTAATCGGATCTCGTAATCACCTACTTGCCCCAGGCTGACCTTCAGGTCTTTCTTCATTGTTTGATCGCTCTCAACGTTAACGCCTAATCAGTCAGATTTATCACACAAAGTGTTCGGTTTACCATCTTTCCAACGGCATACACCCAGATGTTTAGCCTTTTGAGGAGCGATTGATGACACTAAAACTGAACGAGCCCGATCTGTTTCGGGATCGCGCCTACATTAACGGTGAATGGGTAGGCGCAGCGAAAGCCCATAGCTTTCCCATCTTCAATCCCAGTACCGGCACCACCCTGGCCCAGGTTCCCGACCTTGGCGGCGACGAAACCCGTGCCGCGATAGACGCAGCTGAAGCGGCAATGCCTGCCTGGCAGGCGCTGACGGCAAAAGAACGCGCTGGGCGGTTGCGTGCCTGGTTCAACCTGATCATGGAGCACCAGGACGACCTGGCGCACATCATGACCAGCGAACAAGGCAAGCCGTTTGCGGAGGCGAAGGGCGAAGTTGCCTATGGCGCCTCGTTCGTTGAGTGGTTCGCAGAAGAAGCCAAACGTATCTACGGCGATGTGATTCCGGCTCACGGCCCGGACAAACGTTTGGTGACCATCAAACAGCCGATTGGCATTGTGGCGGCAATCACCCCCTGGAACTTCCCGATCGCCATGATCACGCGCAAAGTGGCACCTGCCCTGGCCGCAGGTTGCACTGTGGTGATCAAACCCGGCGAGGATACTCCTTTGTGTGCCCTGGCTCTGGCCGAACTCAGCCAGCGGGCGGGTATTCCAGCCGGCGTAGTGAATGTGGTGACCACCCTGCAGGCGCCGGAAGTGGGCCGGACCCTGTGTGAAGATCCCCGCGTGCGCAAGCTGTCGTTCACTGGCTCAACGCCGGTCGGAAAGCTTCTGATGCGCCAGTGTGCCGATACCGTAAAGAAGGTATCGCTGGAACTGGGCGGCAATGCCCCGTTCATCGTGTTTGATGATGCTGATTTTGATGCGGCCATTACCGGCCTGATGGCGTCTAAATTCCGGAACGCTGGGCAAACCTGCGTCTGCACCAATCGCATCCTGGTTCAGGATGGCATTCACGATGCGTTCGTTGAAAAGCTGAACGCAGCGGTCGCGGCGCTGAATGTTGGTGACGGATTCGGGGACGGGGTCACCATCGGCCCGCTGATCAATGACAAGGCGGTGGCCAAGGTTCGAGACCTGGTCGACGACGCCGTGTCTTCCGGCGCCCGGGTCTCTCAGGAGCACACCGGTACGCCCGACAACCCCAACTTCTATCCGCCTACCGTGGTAACGGGCGTAAAGCCATCCATGCGTATCGCGCAGGAGGAGATTTTTGGTCCGGTCGCTACGGTATTCCGCTTTTCCGAGGAGTCTGAAGCGATCGCGCTGGCCAACGACACCCCGTTTGGTCTGGCGGCCTATTTCTATAGCCGTGATATCGGCCGCGTCTGGCGGGTTGCCGAGGCGCTCGAATACGGCATGGTCGGCATCAACGAGGGCCTGATCTCCAACGAAGTGGCGCCGTTTGGCGGCATCAAGGAGTCCGGTATCGGCCGTGAGGGCTCTCGCTACGGCATCGATGACTTCGTGGAAATCAAATATCTGTGCATGGGCGGCATTCGCTGACCCGCCATTTACAAACAAGGAGACACGCTCATGTCCAATCAATCACTTCATCAGCGCCGTTCTGCTGCCATGGCACAGGGCCAGGGTGCGCTTCATCCGGTTTACGTCGACAAAGCCCGTAACGCCGAAATCTGGGACGTGGAAGGCAAGCGCTTCATTGATCTGGGTGCCGGCATTGCGGTTAACAATACCGGGCATAGCCATCCTCGCATTCAGGCGGCTGTGCAGGCTCAGCTCGAGCGCTTTAGCCATACCTGCCTGATGGTGACGCCCTACGAGTCCGCGGTAGATCTGGCAGAAAGGCTCAACGAAATTGCCCCCGGCACTACCCCAAAAAAGAGCATCTTCGTTACCTCCGGTGCGGAAGCCGTGGAAAACTGCGTCAAGATTGCCCGCTCCTACACCGGCCGTTCCGGCGTGATAGCCTTTAAAGGCGGTTTTCATGGGCGCACCAACCTCACCATGGGGCTCACCGGTAAGGTGAAGCCGTACAAGGCGGGATTCGGTCCGTTCCCGGCTGACATCTTCCACGCGCCCTACCCGAACGCCTATCACGGCGTCTCGGTTGAGGAATCACTGGCCGCGCTGGACGACCTGTTCCTGTGCGACATCGAACCGAATCGCGTTGCTGCGATCATCATCGAGCCGGTACAGGGAGAAGGAGGGTTCTATCCGGCGCCTGCGGAGTTCATGCAGGCACTGCGCGAGCGTTGCGACCAGCACGGTATTCTCCTCATTGCAGATGAAATCCAGACCGGTTTCGCCCGTACCGGCCGCATGTTCGCGACCGAATACTCTGGCATCGAGCCGGACCTGATGACCATGGCAAAAGGTATTGCCGGAGGCTTCCCGATTGCGGCGGTGGTTGGTAAGGCTGACATCATGGATCACCCCGGCCCGGGGGGCCTGGGCGGCACCTACGGTGGCTCTCCCATCGGCTGCGCTGCAGCGCTAACGGTGCTGGACGTGATCAAAGAAGAAAACCTGTGCGAACGTGCCGTGGCGATTGGCGAGCGTATGACTGCTCGGTTGCGCAAGCTGCAGGAGCGCTTCCCGGCCCGCATTGGGGATGTTCGTAACCTGGGCGCGATGATTGCCATGGAATTAGTGGTCGATGGTAACGTCAATTGTCCCGACCCGGAGCTGACGAAGGCGCTCATCACCGAAGCTGGCCAAAACGGCCTGATTCTGCTTTCCTGCGGCATTCGTGGCAACGTTGTGCGCTTCCTGCCAGCGCTGACCATCAGCGATGAGTTGATCGATGAGAGTATGGATATTCTCGATCGCTGTATTGCGGCCCTGAGCTGAACAGCCTCGGGCTAACACAGAACGCCACCCTACGGGGTGGCGTTCTTGTTTCCGGAACCGATTTTTGACCTTCCGTCCCAAAATATACCCTGGGGGGTATATAGGCGTTTCCACGGATCTCGTACCGTTAGAGGCATTGTAAGACCTCTAACTCAAGCGACTTCGGGAGCGACCTCGTGCCTATAACGACACACACTTCTTCCTATTACGCGGCATCTGCCAATGATAAGCAGTTGCGTCCTGCCCTGAAGGAACACATCAAATCCGACGTCTGCATTATTGGTGCAGGCTATACCGGCATGTCGACTGCCCTGCACCTCGCTGAGGCTGGTTACAAAGTCACCGTGCTGGAAGCAAGCCGGATCGGCTTCGGTGCGTCTGGCCGCAACGGTGGTCAGATCGTAAACAGCTACAGCCGTGATATCGACTTCATCGAACAGCATTACGGTGAAGAGGTTGGCAAGCATATGGGGCAGATGGCGTTTGAAGGTGGCCGCATCCTGCGCCGCTTCGTTCGCGATTACAACATCCAGTGCGACCTCAAGGACGGCGGCATTTTCGCGGCCTGCAATCGCCGCCAGTTCAATGAACTGCAAGACAAGAAAGCGCTTTGGGAAGCCCATGGCCATGAGGGCCTGGAGTTGCTGGACAGCAACCAGACCATGGAACACATTGGTTCCGATCGCTACACCGGCGCCCTTATTGACCACACCGGCGGTCACTTCCACCCGCTGAATCTCGTGCTCGGCGAGGCTGCCGCCCTCGAATCCCTCGGAGGCACCATCTACGAAGGCACTCCTGCTGTCAGCGTGGAAGAAGGCGCCATGGCGGTCGTGAAGACCGAACACGGCAGCGTTACCGCAGATTACGTGCTGGTTGCTGGCAATGCCTACCTGAACGGTCTGTTGCCGAAGCTGGAATCCAAGGCCATTCCGTGTGGTACTCAGGTTATTGCCACGGAGCCGCTTTCTGAAGACGTCCAAAAGCGCCTGTTGCCGAAAGACAACTGTGTGGAAGACTGCAACTACCTGCTGGATTACTATCGCCTGTCTGGCGACGGTCGCCTGGTCTACGGTGGCGGCGTGACCTACGGCGCCCGTGAGCCCTCCAAGATCGAATCCCTGATTGTTCCCAACATGCTCAAGACTTTCCCGGAACTTAAGGGCACCAAGGTGGATTTCGCCTGGACTGGTAACTTCCTGCTTACCCTGATGCGCCTGCCGCAGTTCGGACGCATTGGTAGCAATGTCTACTACGCCCAGGGCTACAGCGGCCACGGCGTGACCTGCTCGCACCTGGCAGGAAAGGTGATCAGTGACGCGATGCGCGGCCAGGCCGAGCGCTTTGACGTGTTCTCCAGCCTGCCCCAGCACAGCTTCCCTGGCGGCCGACTGTTCCGGATTCCTTTCACGGCCATGGGCGCCTGGTACTACAACCTGCGCGACCAGCTTGGTGTTTAAGCAAGTTAAGTAAGAGACAGGCCGCAAAGAGCCTGCTGCACAACAATGACCTGTAGTTACCGCGGCGAGAAATCGCCGCAATTCCAAAAAAAAAGTAGACGATGGGTACGATAATGACACATGACACTTCGCAAACAATGGGTGACTACCCTTCTATGGAAGATCAGGCTCGGGAAACCAGAGAACGGGGCCCTCTTTTCTCCATTGCCGTGTACGGCGCCATCATGGCAGGGTTCGCTTACCTCTCCTCGCAGTATACCGATGGGCAATCCTATGGGTTTGTAAGCCTGTTGCCTTCTTTGTTGATCGTGTTGGTGGCGATCAAGACCAAAAAGCCGCTCGAATCGATTTTTGCCGGCATCATTGCCGGCCTGCTCCTGCTTGAGCCGACCACCCTGATCACCAGCCTTGGCGACCTGTCCATGGGCGTGGTTCAGAACGAGACCATTGCCTGGATTGTGTTGGTTTGCGGCATGATGGGCGGTTTGATCAACATCCTGGAGCGTGGCGGCAGCGTACTCAGTTTTGGTGAGTTCCTGGCCAAGCGGGTGAGAACCAAGCGCGGCACCATGCTGACGACGTCCTTCCTCGGCCTGGCAGTGTTCATTGATGACTATCTGAACTCCCTGGCGGTGTCTGCTTCCATGAAGAACCTGACCGACCGCTTTCGCATCTCCCGCGAGAAGCTGGCGTTCCTGGTTGATTCTACGGCGGCCCCGGTTTGCATCCTTGTTCCGCTGTCCACCTGGGCTGTTTACTTCGGTGCCCTGCTCGAGGAAAACGGAGCGGTTGCTGAAGGCCAGGGAATGTCCCTGTACATCGAGTCCATCCCGTACATGGCGTATGGCTGGGCCGCGCTGATTGTGGTGCTGCTGGTTGCCTCCGGCAAGCTCAAAGACCTGGGCGCTATGAAAGAAGCGGAACTGAGGGCTCAAAAAGGCCAGCCGGTTCCTGACGGCGTCGAGTCTATTGGTTTTGACACGTCGAATGTAAAGTGCCCGCCGATAATGGTTGGCATGATGAACTTCATCTTGCCGATGGCGGTACTGGTTTCAGCCAGCATCTACTATGAAATTGACCTGCTTCTGGGCGCACTGGTGGCTTCTGGTTTCACCATGGTGCTGTATTTCTGCCAGCGACTGATGAGCTTCGGTCAGCTGGCCGATGCGATGCTGGACGGTTTCAAGGTGATGCTGCATCCGATCGCCGTGGTTGCCGCCGGTTTCATGATCAAGGAAATCAATGACCAGCTGGGCATGACCACCTACATCATCGAAACCATTACCCCTTACCTGTCTCCGGAGCTGATGCCAGCGCTGGTGTTCGTCACCATGGCTGCTGTGGTATTTGCCACCGGTTCAAGCTGGGGTGTGTTCGTGGTATCCCTGCCCATCGTAATCCCGATGGCGATAGCAATGGACGTATCCATGCCGCTGACCGTAGGCGCCCTGCTTTCAGCCTCTGCGTTCGGTAGCCATGCTTGCTTCTTCAGTGACTCAACGGTTCTGTCGTCTACCGGTTCCGGCTGTACCCCGATGCAGCACGCCCTGACCCAGATCCCGTACGCGCTGATCGGCGCGGCACTGGCGTTTATCTCTCTGATTGTCCTTGGCTACGCGGTCTCCTGATCACTAGCCCCTTTGCCAGGTGGAGCACTGCTCTGCCTGGCGAGCTCCCCTTTTCCCTATTGCTCAGTTCACACTTTGCGATGCCGGTCCAATCGGGCTCTCCTCACGTTCGGCTACCCAAATAGCCATTCAGCTGGGCCAGAAGCCTTGTAAGCAACCGACCGAGCTCCATCGCCTGCACCACCGTTTACGCTTTGGACCAATAACCGAGCTAAGCGGGAAGCACCGCTTAGTTCCCAGAATTCGTTGTATGGCTCTGCAGCGTAAGCCCGACAGAAAATAAGAGCAGCTTGCTCAATATCCTCTGCCGCACAACTCCGTATTCGCATACTGCTCCCTCCTTGGCTACCCTGCACAAAAGTGGCAGCATTAGCGGCTGCTCCGGTGGCTTTGCGACACAATGAACAGTGACATTGATAGAGGTTGCGAATCTCCTCTTCAATTTCGAACTTCACGTTTCCGCAGAGACATTCACCTTTCATCGATCAGTCCTTTGACACTTACGCCAAAGCTCAACGGCGGCAATGGAGCGCAGCGGAATTGACGTCCCGTGAAGCGCCGTGTTAGGCGACGTACCTGTAATCCTCATTCTCCGAGTTCAAGGGGTAAGCTGCGATCCGCCGACCACTCGATCAGCCCCCCATCGTAAACGGCCACGTTCGGATGCCCCAGCAAGTGGAGGATAAACGCATCGCTCGAGGAGGCAATGCCACCACCACAGTAGGTAATAACCCGCTCGGCCTCCAACATTGGGCGAAACAGCTCACGCAGCTCTTCGGCCGGACGATAACGCATCGTTTTCCGGTCGAGGATTTCCCATGCCGTCACGTTTTTTGCGCCTGGAATATGCCCTCGTCCCCCATATTCTTTACGTTCACCTCGATGCTGGCGGCGGCCCAGCGCATTCACGATGCACGTTGTCGAGTCCTCAATTGCGGTCAGCACCGCCTCTTTGCCAACGATGAGCTCCGGCCGGACATGCGGGGTGAACGTGGCAGCCGGATACGCGCAAGGTTTCGAGGAGACCGGACGATCTTCAAGCCGCCAGGCCGTCCACCCGCCGTTAAGAACCGCCGCGTCGTCGAAGCCGAACGTGCGAAGCATCCACCACAATCGCGCGGCCCACATGTTCTCCCGTCCATCGTAAAGCACGACACGTGTGCCGTTCCCGATGCCCAGTTGGCCCATGCAGTCGGCAAACCGTTCCGCGGTTGGCATCGTGAACGTGTAAGAAGGCCTCTGGGGATCCGATATTTTCAGGAGGTCTGCAAATGTTGCGCCCGGGATGTGGCGCCGCTTAAACCCACGCCTACCGCTTCTGATATGCGGAAATGGCCAGAGCTTGACTTGCACCGTTGCATCCACGATGCGTAGGTCAGGGTCGTCTAGGTGTTTTTCCAGCCATTCCGGTTCGACGAGCGGTTGAAGTGAGCCCGTCTCGGGCACATGCGCATTGATTTCACTCATGGCAACCTCCCTGTGGTTCCACAACAGTGTCTAAATGCCGCCTAACGCTGGGGTAACCGGCGCCGGAGTGACAGCGGAGGGAACCAAAAGCGCCACGCTTTTGGCTCCCGGTTGACTGCTTGGTTATGTGGCACTCCGGTTCCTTGGGTTGTGACGAGATAGCACGGCACCACACCATTTATTGATGGTTTTGCGATCCTCCAGACCAGGGTCATACTCAAGATCGTGTGAAGGTGATCTGAGCATTTCTTCTCGAATATCTTCGTACTCTTGTTCAGTCAGTTCGAAAGGCTTCCAGTAGCAACCACCGCTCATTCCTTGATCCGTGCCGCCTGAAAGCAGCTCCTCGTTCAAAATATGAAGAGGTGGGAACTGTTTAATGAATGAGACAGACATTGCCAGACGCGGGGAATAGTGTACGAGGAAATCGTCGAAATTAACGATTTCCCACTTTCCGTCGGCGCTACCCATGCCGGGCAAAATTTTGACTTTAATTTGCCTCATAATTTTATCTACACATAACGCCAAGTGAAGGGGCGGAGTGCGTAGCACTTTGTCCCTCTTACACGCCTTGTTAATTGCTGAATTAGCTCAACAGCTCCGCCAATCTATCGATTTCTTCGGTGAGCAATTGTTCTAGTTCAGATTTTCTAGCTTTAAAGCTTTCAAATTTATTAGGCCAAATGTAGATCGCGTTTAACAGTGCCAAGATACCTTCTGCCCTTGCCAAAAGCTTCTCTGACTTCGTTACTCCATCGAAGACATCAACTCCGGCTCTAACTGAGTCAGCGAACTCATCAAAATCATCGTTCTTAAACCAGTGGTTTGGATTAAATAGGTCGTTGCAGGATTTTCCAACCAGCCTTTCAAACTCCCTATTATTGCCTACAAGCTTCATAATATGTGCTTGCAACAACATCGCATAACATGCAGCGTCCCAGCGCTCATATCTTGGATGTACGAAAGGAGATTTCTCGCTATAGCTCTTTAGAAGGACTTCTGCCTCGTCAAGCCTGCCTAGCGCAAAAAGATAAACTGCCAACTCATTCGCCTCTTCGATAGATTTTGAGCGAGTAGGCGCATATTTTTTAGAGACTGAAGCTTTCTTTCGCTTTATGAAAGCGGTGTCTTCATTCGACTGTTCTATCTCGATACTCATAGCAATTAACGCTTTGCATAAGCGGCGCCCGAATAGGGCGTCCGGTGGCGGCCCAATCGGGCCGGAACAGACTTAATACACTGGTTAGGTGGCTGCCTGGTAGAACTCATGATTTTTAACGCTTATCAAATATGCGGCGGCACCCGAGAGGAACAGCGCCCAAACGAGAACAAAGAGGCTTTCCGGGAACCTCAAATCTGAAGAGAGCAAGGCAACCCAGCAAGCCAAACCAAAAGATATTGCTAGTACTACTGCCAGCCACAACGCCCTGCAAGAGCCAAAATAGAGGCCAACGAAGGGCAACAAGCAGGCAAAGCGCAAGACGAAAGCCAAAAATGCCGTTGCCAGCGGCTCAGCTGCCAAGAGAACCATGGTTTCTGTGATCGTAATCAGTACGAACGCTGCGAAAAGCCTTTGCACTCCCTTTGGCCTGGACTGATCCATGTATTCACCTAACGCCAAGCTTTGGGGCGACTGGAGCGTAGCGTAAGCCGTCCCAGCCGCGATAGCGGCGACAACAGCGCCTTGTTATGAGTTCTTGATCCCATAGAACTCCTCCACTTCCTCTTTTGTGAGCCCCACCGGATATGCCCCATTTGGATTTTCCCAGTAGGCACCACACTTGTTGCATTGGAAGAGCCTCGCCTGTCTCTCCCAGTTCGGGTCTGCCAGTAGCTTCAGTATCTCGTCTCGATTTTCCAGAAATGGATGCGTCCAATACTTTCGACAAAAATCGCAACCAGTTTCAGGAAACATTATCGGCATGACCAAAACTCATAATGCCAAGCTAAACGACAGACACTGCGAAGCAGTGGCTGTCCGGTGGAGGCCACGCTTTGCGTGGCCGTAACGAATTTGAGCGACTGATTATGTCTATTCCACAAGTAAAACCCTTACCAAGTGTTCCGAAAAAGAGCCGTTATCATATTTAACGTCGTCATGGATGGAGTCGTAGAGATCTTTCCTAGTCCGAATATTGTTGTACCAGGGGATTAAATCAGATCGGACAAATTCACAGATTTTTAAGACGGACTCGCGTACCTGGACTTCATCCTCGGTGGGCCAATCATATCCCGCGAACCGGATTCCTTTTTTAGTAAGAAATAACCGCGAAACATTGCCAAAGGCAGAGTAAAACCCTCTGGGAAATCTGTCCCTATCGAAGTCTGTAAGTAAATCGAGAGTAGTGGTCGAGAGGTGTAGACGCATTCCATTGCCGCCTGCCAAAGGTTGGATAAGGAGCACATCAATGAGAATGCCCCGGCTCCTATAGAACCAGAGACCATTGGGCCCCTTCTCAAATCTCAAGCGTTCCATGAATTCTGGGAATTTGGTTTGCTTAAGAGCCTTCTTAAGCTCAGAAACATTCCGCATTAAACGACATCCTTACACCAATGACATAACGCCGCCATAAACGGCTGCCGAAGCAGCGCGAAGGCAGTCCGGTGGAGGCCACGTCTTTTGTGGCCGTAACGAATTTGATGGCCTTGTTATGTGCGACCAGACTCATACGCGTCGGTTAATTCCTGAGCTTGCCAGTCAGTAAGGCTGTAGATTAGAGAACCCCGATACTGGTCAAAAGAAGCTCTATCAAACCACTCACCCAAATAAGGCCAACACCTCTTGTTGCGGCCGATGTTCTCTAAGATTCCGCAGTAGACAGCTTGCTGAATTTGGGAGCTTTTGTCACCGAGTACGCCGCTCGTACAGTAATTCAGAAAGCCAATCACTCTCTGCTGAAACTCGGAGTCTCCTCGCTCCACGGCTTTGAAAAACCAAAACTCGATTTCAATCCAAAGCTCCGATGGGGACTCAACGGCTAACAAATCCGCCTCAATATCAGGGAAAAATTTGATTGCCGCTTGCTTCCAATTTTCCATGGTTAACAGCACACATAACGCTTTTGTTTAGCGGCGCCCCGATAGGGGCGTCCGGTGGAGGCCGCAGGCCGGAACAAACTACAACAACTTGTTAAATTTTCTTGGCGTACCACTGGAGCAGGAGCCATGCGAAAAGTGCTGAAACGGGATGCAAGATAAAGGAACCCCACTCGTCAATTCGTTCGACTGTCACAAGGTAAGCGCGGTTGCAGCCGCTCTCGTTTATTTCGCAGGTCGCTGCATACTGCGTTGCGTCAGAATTTAGCTGAGTCAATGCCAGGAAGTACAACACCCCGAAAATTAGCCAGACACCGTAGCTCAAGCTGTAGACCTTTAAACGCAGCTTGATCGCCGACGACTGGCCTAATCGATAGAGATGCAGTTCTGACAACAGCATGGGCCAGAGATAGAAAAGCCCTATAATTGCAAGGACGACGACAATTTCCATATCAATTTAACGCTTTTGTTTAGCGGCGCCCCGACAGGGGCGTCCGGTGGAGGCCGCAGGCCGGAACAAGCTACAACAATTTGTTAATGGATACACTGCTCTCAACATGACCCTATCTTATATTCTCGGGGCTGTAGTTCTTTGCTGATTAGCTCTCGAAAAAATTCTTTAAGCTTGCCAAGTTCGTTGAAGCGGTTTCAAACAACATGTCCTTGAAGCTTTGCGGCACGTCCAGATCAGCAACTTTGAGATACCGATTAAAATCCCCTTCAAGCATGATGAAACTGCTCGGTTGTTCCTTCCAGAGCTCTCCCGGGAGCCAGCCAGTCAGGAGGACAGTGCATTCGATCTCTCTGTCAGCGCCTTTTTCAAGGTAAGAACTCAGCTTCGCAATCAGGTCGAGTTCTTTATTAGAAAGATTCGACTGGAACACATCCAATCGGTCATACATTTTTCTAAATTCGGACTGGCATGATTTAACCTCGGTGGGAATCCCAAACTCCGTGGGAGTATTCTCACACGCGAGCACCTTTGAGCCCCAAATGCACAAAAATAAGATGGCAATATGCGCGGCTTTCACAAGACTCGGTCCTTGTATTCCATTAACGCCGCCAACACGCGCAGCTTTGTAGTGGAGGCGAAGCCGCAACGAAAAAGCTGTCGCTGTGCTTGGCCTGGTTAGGCATTGCCGTACTCATTCCCACTGCGCTACACACCCAATGTATTCGTTTATTACGATCCGCACTTCAATGTATCCGACTGCCGATGCTACATAGCGATACATGTTAGGCTGAACGACAATCCAACCGCTTTGATCCGTATCTTGGCCGGTTAACATTCGTTGCATCGCTCTGCTCCCTACTTCTGGCCAAACTTCAGCGGCAACTGGCTGCTCAAAATCCATACGCTGTTGTTCTGTCAGCGCAAGCATGGGAAATACGGAAATATCGTCAGGTTCGCGAGCAACTGATTCATGAAGCTCAAATAACGCATGCCCTTGAGCAAGCTTGGTTAATACTGCTTTTACACGATTGTGTTCTGGTTCGAAAATCGTGTTGCCTTCTACCACAGAAATAGAAGATTCAATCTTTGAACGGAGAGCCTGTTTTCTCTTAAGAATCTTCGCAATTTTCTCACGACCAATTTTATCTGGATCTGTAGAGCCAGCTAGCACGCACGAAATTAGGCACGCCAAGTACTCCTCGTCTATGGAAAAGCTGCTATTACATTCAGCGCAAGCAGGCACTACCGGCAAATTTTCCGGAAAAGGCTGATCAAGGAAAACTCGTGATGGGCAGTGATCCCTGGTACCAGTTTTGCCTCCACAGAAGGCACAGTAAGCTAGCGTCCGCTGATCTCCGAAGTTTGTTATTTGCTCCATACTGATCTTGCCTAACGCTGAGCGCACCGGCGGCCGCTTTATGGCCGTCCGTGTGCCGTGACTTGTTAATTGGGATTACCAAAGTTTCCACCATGGCTTGCCCTCTGAGATCGATTCAGTCAAAGGGGATGAGTCATCAAAGCCAGAAGGAATACCATCGAATTCGGACTTGTTTATAGGCCATTTAGAGCTGTCTTCACTCTCAAACATAACCTTAAAATTCAGGTCGGCATCAACTACAAGTAAAGCGACACAGAATACCTGGCCTTTAGCTAGCATGAGTTCGTGGAGCTCTAAAAACCCCGAGATCATTACGTCGAACAGTGGCCCACACGCAAAAGGATCGAAAAGCTTCACTTTATCTGGCTCAGAATAAGAACCACAGACACCGTAGTTTGAGCCATTGTGATGAAATCGCACATATGCTCTTCGCCATTCCGATGACATGGAATTTACGGAACTCACCAGCTCCTTTGCGAGTTCAAGCACTTCTTCCGACTGTTGTTGCACGTAACTACCTTGTATCAATTAACGCCGTGGTAATGGGCGGCAACGGAGCAACGCGCAGTTGGCGTCCCGTTGACCACCTTGTTATGAGGTTGCATCAGCAGGACCCGCTATCACCAGGTGGCACGATTCCGTTTCCACCGCCGCTACCGCTGCCCTTTGCCCAACCAATTCTCAGGTGTCTATGCGTGAAAAAGGGGCCTATTACGGGCACCAACCAAGTGAATACATTCCAACTCAATTTTTCTCGAAAGGAGAGTAAATCTCGTTCGGCTATTTCGATAGACACGATAAAGGCGAGGGCATAATTCAGAAAAGCGCCAATAGAGAGCCCGACTACTTGCCAACCACCTTCCATCAACTTTCACCTACCCTCATAACGCCTAGGTTAAGCCGCCGGACTGGCGCGCAAAGCGCGGCGGGACGGTCGGCTTGAAACGTTTGTTAGGTGACAGACTCACGATCGTTGAACCACCGTGAATGCTCCTTCTCACCCACTATCCGTAGGTGCTCAAGCAGTGAATGTCGATCCTCGTATGTCATGCCAGTGGTTGGTATCGGGGCCAAATACCTCATGATGATTTTTCCCGGGCGAATTTTCCAGGCTCCGGGCGGCATACATTGTCGGCTGCCCGCCATATAAACTGGGAATATCGGGACCTGGGCACTGATTGCCATGACAACTGGCCCTTTCTTGTAGGGGCTCAGGCTGCCGTCGACACTGCGTTTTCCTTCAGCAGACAAGTAGACTAGGCCGCCATTTGCAGCGTACTTCGCCGCCTTCTCAATCTGGCGTTTTGATTGAGAAGGATTCTGGCGAACAATGACCCAGCCGAGAATAAACGAGACCCAGCCGAAAAATGGAATTAACGCGTACTCGATGTTCCAGATTGCATTGACCGGCTTGTCCCAGACCGCGAACCCTACCGTGGGGTCAATAATGCTCTGTTGTGTCAGCCCGACGATTATCCCGCCCTGTTCCAGTTGCTCGGGCCCGATGTCGTACTGCACTTCGAACGATATGCCAAATGTGGACAGAAACGCCTGGTTCCAAGCCCGCACCATGCGCCTGCCTATACGGTCGGAAAAAGGGGCAATAACCAATGCGCCTCCCAAAAGAGGCGCCATCAGCGCAAGTACCAGTGCGTACCGAGCAATTTGTGAGGCCGTATCCATGATTGTCACCTAACGCCGCCAGCATGGGCGAGTGAAACGAGTCCAGCCCACGTTTCTTTGTGGGCGAGCATGCCTGGCCTTGTTAGGTGAACGATTAATTGGCTTGTTTACATTGAGCATGTTCAACCTCTGCTACCACTCGAAGCTTCTCTAGCAAAGAATTTCGATCGTCATAGGTGAGCCCCTGCGTTGGAATAGGCTCTAAGTAATGAAGAACAATTGTTCCAGGCCGAATCCTCCATTCACCTACCGGAAGGCAATGCCTGGCACCAGCAATGTAAAGAGGATGAATAAGAGCCTGCGACTCAATCGGCAGAACCGCCGCACCTTTTTTATAGGGCATCAGTTCTCCATCGATACTCCGCATTCCCTCTGCCGATATAAGAATTAAACCACCGTTTTTTGCGTAAAGAGCAGCCTTGCGTAATTGTCTCTTTGATTGTTTGGGCCATTGCCGAACAATGACCCACCCCATCAAGCTTGTCGCCCAACCTAAGAATGGAATAAGCGCGTATTCGATGTTCCAAATACTCATCAGCCGCTTATCACATCTTGAGGAAATAGCCGTTGGGACAATTAAGCTTTGTTGATTGAGGACAACTATAACTCCACCTTCCTCGAGCTGAGACTGACCGTTCTCAAATTTAACTTCGACTACGACCCCAAATATCTTCATCGTTGTTTGACTCCAGCTACGAATAATTCGCCAACTGCGATCTAAGGAAATTGGGGCGATAACTACCGCGGCTCCCAGCATAGGAACCATCAGACTTATCGATAATACATAACGAATTAGTTGATTAATAATATCCACAATTTACCTAACGCCGTGGTAATGGGCGCCAACGGAGCAACGCGCAGTTGGCGTCCCGTTGACCACCTTGTTATGCACTGTATCGAACTCTAGGCTTTAAGTCCGCGATTAAGTCATTGTTTTCCTTTTGCAAAGCTGCGATTCGCAGAGCGCCTGTAATAGACTCCTCTCTCACAATTGACACTTTAGAGGAATCCTCAAAAGTTATGACGATGCCAGCGTCGTAGCGGACGGACTCTTCTTCTCCAATAAAGGAATCTTCCATTACCTCGACAGAAACGACTCGTTTTCGCTTGCCTAGATGAAAGCTAAAATGATCCATTATGTACGTCCAGCGACGCCCATCTTTGCTTTCCCTTACTGTGACATCTTTAGGCCTATCGGATATTCGAGCTCCCAGAAAATAATAGTCATGCGCTTCTTTAGGTGTATCCGCCCAGTCATTCTCTATGATCAAGTATTGTTTGGAGCCTATCTGGATTGAAATATGCTGAACAGTGATTATTGAACTACCAAAATCAACATGGGCATAAGGGCTGTACAAGAACTGAACACAGCTTTCGGAGAGAAGTTTGAGGGCCGAAAGCGATTCCGTATCAAGTTTTTTCTGAAATAGTTTCATAGTGCATAACGCCTGCATAAACGGCGGTTTTTACGCAGCGAAGCGGAGAGAAAGCCGTCCGGTGGAGGGCCATCGGCCCGGAACGAATTTGATGCACTTGTTAAGGCTAGACTCGCACCGAAGTAATTTCCCTAGATGCCATCACCGCCGCCAAATCCATCTCCAGAATCGCCACTTGATGAAATTCCGCTCTCGCCTGAAACACCACCGACAGCGGTAACAATAGCGACATTGAAGCTCACTGCCCTGGCCGTTGCATAATCCATAACCATTGATTGAGGATGAGTTGTGCTTCGCTCGTATTCCTCTTTAGTACAGTAAAGCGCGATGGCATAACAAAGATACTTGTCAGGCAAGTTCAGTGAAGTTGCTGTATCCGTAACTTGCGTCGCCGTGTAATTCCTCTGATAGCCAAATCTTTCTCTCAGCGCAGGACCAAGCACTCTGACATGTTTTTTGATCGCTCGTTTTCTAAAGAACCAGCTGAAAATATTCACTTGGTACCTTTTGCCTTAACGCCCGGCACACGCGCCGGTTTGGAGCCGCAAAGCGGCGGAAAAGCGGTCGCCGTGATGCCGCTTGTTAAGGCTTGTCCATCAAGCCCAGTAGGTGGTCGAGATCTGGAACAGTCTCAAACCAAGGCAATGCATGTTGTTCAATTACCTCTGCATAGTATGACAGAGCCACTGACACATCCTGCTCGTAGCGAATCGAGGGACTCCCGCCACCAAAATCGACCCCGAACTGGCTGACGTACCCACCATTCCACATCGTGTTGACGGGTAGTTTCTTTGGGAAATTTGCCATGTCATATTCGGGGTTACATTCAGGGGCCCAGCACATAGCGACACACTTTAAGTTCCAGCCTCCGTTTTTAGCAGTGAACTGCAATAAATCGTATATGCCGTTTCTTTTCCGATAAAAATCAAAAACGCCAAAAAGCACAAATCCTTGACTCGACATCCAAGGAAGAAAGCTTCCTCTAGCATACTTTTTGACTTGGGCGATGGTCGTCATTCACTGGCCCTTAACGCGAAAACGAAGCGGCGCGTCTCACGCGTCCGCCTTCCGTGACTTGTTAAAGGGCCGCCTAGCTAGCAGGACCACCACAATTACCAGCAACGCGGGCTGTATCCATGCGGATAGAGGGGGTGGAGCGCCATGCCTAACCGTAAAATACCCGTAGACGATAAGCATGAGCGTACTGGCGGAAAGCGTCATTAACCGAGCCCAATTCCTAGCAGTCAAAAGCGACAGCGCCAAAAGCAATGCAATAATGCAGATCGTCCAACCAACGCCATTAGACGCAAGAGAAGCACCAATCTGATACAGGTAGTACCCCTGAGCCAACCCCCAAACCGCCACCAGGAAACTCGCGATTCTATATTCCATCTTTCCCTTTAACGCTTGCAGCATGCGCGCCCATGGAATGAAGCCAAAGGCGAAATGTAATGGGCGTCGCCGTGCCTGCACTGGTTAGGAGCTCTGCCCATGAGAACCAACCGGAGGCGGTACGCTAGTCATACTTACGCAATCTCTACCATCAATCGTTTCAATGATCGCCCACATATAGGGGGTGCCTGACTGAGGGTAAGTGAAGTAATCAGTTGGCACTCCGTCGATAATGAAATGGCCTATATGCTTGATGTCTTCAGCTTTGACCGAATCAGGATCGTCCGTGTCCTCCCCGTACTCTAAACGGAGGTAGTCCGCGATCCATTCTTCATTCGTCTCGTCCATGTTGACTCCTAACGCCAGTGGTAATGGGCGGCAACGGAGCGCAGCGTAGTTGGCGTCCCGTTCACCACCTTGTTAGAAATTCCTGAGCACCAAACTATTCCGGATCTCGGATATTAGGAACCTTTCCGAACTCATTTTTGATGCTGGGATCAGCGTTCGAGGCTAGCAATACATCGAATACCTCTCGTGAACGGGCATAGTGCAATGGCGTATACCCCATATCACCTCGAGCATTTACATCTAGTCCTGCTTTGAGCAATAGCCGAATTGCTTCTAGATCGCCGCGGTGTGCCGCAATGTGCAAGCATGTGTCTCCGTCAGGCGCAACGTAGCTAAGAGGATCTATTGGTGCCTCGGGATCTTCAGACTCATAGTTTGTCACGTCCCCAAACGCCGCCCTTAACTCCGATAGTTCAACTTCAGTGAGTTGTTTTGCCATTGCAACTACGGTCCATTGTGAATGCGACTCCTGGTATTTCTAACGCTGAGCTAAGCGGCGCCACGACAGTGGCGTCCGGTGGACGGCCGATAGGCCGAGAACAAACTTGAGCGACTTGTTATGCATTTTAGGACCGTTTAGACCTAAGTTTTTCTCGTAGCTGATTTTGATGGTCTCGAAGTGCCGGAAAGCTGCAAGAATCAAATTTCTCTTCTTCGAGGTCCATTCCATTGGCAAAGGTCGTTGAAAAACAGTCTGCAAACGATTCTCCTGAAAGCCTAGAATCCTCACCTGCTTCAGTCTCTTCATAAATTTGCAAAGCAAAATCGTCGCAGTGCTGAACCGAACGCTCAATTGCAGAAACGCACTCACCCTTTTTTGCCGCAGCACATTCCAGAAAACCCTCATGTTCACAGAACATCTCTGAGTACTTTGCGGCTAGCGAGTCTAAGAAACTCTGAGCCGATGCATTATGCGAAACCAACATTACCAACAAAGCAGCTAATCTAAGCATTGATCAAAACCATATGCATAACGCCAATATTCAGCGGCGGCCTTTACGTAGCGAAGCGAAGAAAAGGCCGTCCGGTGGAGGCCCATCAGGGCCGGAACGAACTGGAATGACTGGTTAAGTGTATTTTGCCACGGTGTTTTGAACATTTTCGATGGCCTTTAAAAAACTACTTGAAGCCATTCTCTCAAGCGGCTGACTCCAGGGTTCTTCGAATGATGTGTTTATAACGTACACCACCCACTCACCATTAAATGTCGTTTCATTACCATAAAACCCGAAATCGACACTTATTGGCTTGGTCTTATGCTCGAAGAACAGTAAATCTTCTCTGGGCTCTACCCCCGAAGAAAGATGAGATTTTCCCAAGGCTACCTCCAAGATCCTATCTGGATCGCGGACAGACCAAGTTTTGGTATCAACTTCAATCATGGCTTTACACTTAACGCCGAACGCACCGGCGGCCGTTTTATGGCCGTCCGAGTGCCGTGACTTGTTAGTTGCCTTCATGAACTGTGATGGCAACCGTATTTGAATTAACCCCAGGGGCGCACCAAAGAGAGGAA